>NZ_CP089436.1:100-686787 GCF_021228595.1 Bacillus sp. FCW2
GCCGGTCTAGCTCAATTGGTAGAGCAACTGACTTGTAATCAGTAGGTTGGGGGTTCAAGTCCTCTGGCCGGCACTCTAAATGATGGAGGGGTAGCGAAGTGGCTAAACGCGGCGGACTGTAAATCCGCTCCCTCAGGGTTCGGCAGTTCGAATCTGCCCCCCTCCACCATTTTATAAATAGGGGCATAGTTTAACGGTAGAACAGAGGTCTCCAAAACCTCCGGTGTGGGTTCGATTCCTACTGCCCCTGCCATTATATTATTTATTCATCTTCAGATTATGGCGGTTGTGGCGAAGTGGTTAACGCACCAGATTGTGGCTCTGGCACTCGTGGGTTCGATTCCCATCAATCGCCCCATATTATCATTGGGCTATAGCCAAGCGGTAAGGCAACGGACTTTGACTCCGTCATGCGTTGGTTCGAATCCAGCTAGCCCAGTTGCATTTTTTAAAAAACAACAGCATAAGATGTATTAAGTTCTTTTACATGTTGCGGAAGTAGTTCAGTGGTAGAACATCACCTTGCCAAGGTGGGGGTCGCGGGTTCGAATCCCGTCTTCCGCTCCAAATTACGGCGGCATAGCCAAGTGGTAAGGCAGAGGTCTGCAAAACCTTTATCCCCGGTTCGAATCCGGGTGTCGCCTTTCTATTGCCGGGGTGGTGGAATTGGCAGACACACAGGACTTAAAATCCTGCGGTAGGTGACTACCGTGCCGGTTCAAGTCCGGCCCTCGGCACCAATTTAACTTTGAACGAACTATGTTAAATTGGTCATCAATTTTCACATTATAAAACATATATGAGAGTGATTTGCATATTGCAGATCACTCTTTTTATATAATAAAAACGTAATGACTATCAATATAAGCTTTTTGCTTGTATCGTATATACTGCATTACCATTTAAAAAACTTTGCTAAAACCGTTGACGTTTTATGAAATACATGTTATATTTATATATGTCGGTTGAACACGACGCATTACATGCCGGTGTGGCGGAATTGGCAGACGCGCACGACTCAAAATCGTGTTCCTTCTGGAGTGCCGGTTCGACCCCGGCCACCGGTATAAAAAGGCTTCTACAATATGTAGAAGCCTTTTTTGTTGTATGAAAATATCCTCCAAGGCTTGTGAAAACATGATACCTGCTGATTGTATAAATCCGCTTTTTTCAAAGATACTAACAAGAAGTTCTTTGAAAGAGGTGTTTTTAGTGGAAGGGACTTGGGCTTGTCTTATCCCATTTATTCTGGTCATTCCCATTTCAATCATTACAAAGCAAGTGCAGTCCGGTCTGTTTGTCGGTTTGCTGGTCGGAAGCTATCTTTTGCATCCCAGCTTGCTTGGCGGGATTGAACATATGGTTCAATATGTAATCAGCAATATTGTCGTCACCAATAATATTAGAATCATTGTGTTTCTATATTCATTTGCCGGTCTTGTAGGGATTATAAAGCTGACCGGCGGGATAAAAGGATTCGTCCATTTGATCAGTAAAAAAGTTAAAACCAAAAAAGGTGCGATGCTGCTTGCATGGCTGTCGACATTTGGCACGTTCAGTGAACCGGACTTTCGCATCGTCACAATTGCACCGATCATGAAAGCGTTAAGCAAGCGTCTGGACCTGTCGAAACAGAAAATTGCGTATGCCATTGAATTTACGGCAAACCCTGTCATTGCCTTGATTCCGATAGCAACGGCATTTGTCGGCTACATGGTTTCCATTATCGGACAGGCCCTTAAAACGTCAGGAATAGATCAGCCGGCTTACACGGTGTATGTGAAAAGTATTCCTTTCAATTTTTTCTCCATTGTGATTATAGTAGTCGGAATTTATTACTGCTTTTTTAAGAAACAAAAAGCGGACGAAAGCTTAGAAAAAACAGAAAAGAGCGGACAAACTTCTGCTCGCAAACATAGCAAAAATACGGAACCGATTCCGCGGAACAGCGGTGTGTTGCTTTCAAAAGGCTCAGGTTCATTCAACATGGAAACAGGGACGATCTCAGATATTCACGGTGGACATACGGGAATGTTCGAAAGTGATGAGCATGCTGACCAGCAGGAGGAGCTGGATTCGGCTCACCGTGCTTATATTAAGGAAACACCGATTCGGCCTTGGAATTTAATCATTCCGATCGGTCTGTTTTTGCTATTAACACTCTTTCTCAGCTGGTGGGACGGTCATTCAAAAACACAAGGGTTTTTGAATGCTTTTATCAAAAGTGATATGCTTGGCGTCATGTTAACCGCATTATTGGCAGCAGTTATTGCAGCATTTGCTCTTTTTATGTTTCAGCGTTTTCATGCAGGCGAGCTTGTTACCCATTTTATTAAGGGCGGAAACGAATTGGTCAACGTTATTATTATGTTATCGCTGATTTGGGCCGTAACAGCAGTATCTGAAGATCTGGGATTCTCGAAATATGTTACTTCTCATTTAACGTCATGGATCCCTCATATGTTTATTGCGCCGTCTCTTTTTATACTGGGGGCTGTTATATCCTATTTTATCGGGTCATCCTGGGGGACTTGGGGGCTATTAATGCCGCTCGGCGTAACGCTGGCGGTTCAGTCACATACCAGCTTATTATTAGCGATCGGGGCTGTGTTTGCGAGCGGAACATTTGGAGCGTTTGCTTCTCCTCTCAGTGATAATACGGTGACAACCTGTACGGTGTTGGGGATCGATGTTGTGAAGTATGCCCGTTCGAAGCTTGTTCCGGCGCTTATCGCCGCAGGGATCTCCGTTGTGTTATACGGTGCGTTTTCATTTTTCAGATAACAAATACTTTTTGAAGGCGTTATCCGAAAATGGGATAACGCCTTTTTATGAGCTGTTATACTAGAGAAAAAAAGAGGTGATGACGTGAAGCAGATTATTGCAATGGGCGGCGGAGGCTTTTCCATGGAGCCGGATCATCTTGTGCTGGATCAGTATATTTTAGAGCAGTCGGCGCGGTCAAAGCCGAAAGTTTGTTTTTTGCCGACGGCAAGCGGAGATTCGGAGAATTATATCGGCAGGTTTTATCAGGCCTTTCAAAAGCTGCGGTGTGAGCCGGATCACTTGTCGTTGTTTAAACCGCCGGGTTCTGATCTCAGATCCTTTCTCATGAAGAAAGATATTATATATGTCGGCGGCGGAAATACGCGCAATATGCTTGTCTTATGGAAAGAATGGGGGCTTGACCGTATTCTTCGTGAGGCTTGGGAAAACGGCATCATGTTGGCGGGTCTCAGCGCCGGGGCGATTTGCTGGTATGAAGAAGGATTGACGGATTCAGCTGGAGATTTGAGAGAGTTAAGAGCTTTAGGATTTTTGCCGGGCAGCTTTTGTCCGCACTATGACGGAGAAGCGGGGCGCCGGCCGGTGTATCACCGTCTGATTTCAGAAAAGAAACTCAGGGAGGGCTATGCCGCTGATGACGGCGCTGCGCTTCATTATAAAGACGGTCAGCTGATCCGGGCTGTCTCTTCCCGGGAAACCGCAAAGGGTTATCGGGTTTTTAATACCGAAGAAGGCGTTCGGGAAGCAGAGCTTATGACTGTCCCGTTATCTGAATTTTGATAATATGCTTTTTTTTGTACACAACTTATGTTACGATGAGAGCGAAATCAATAGTTACTGGGGGTGCCCGTCTGAGCGGGCTGAGAGAGAAGCGGCGGCTTCTTAACCCTTTGGACCTGATCTGGTTCGTACCAGCGTGGGGAAGTAAAGGTTTTATTATTGTTGAAGAAAACAATAATAGTTTCTTTCTGACTGCAAAACCGGGTTCTTCTTTGAACCCGGTTTTTTTGTGCTGGTGCTGAGCTTGGTTCTGTTATTCAAATGATAAAGGAGAGATTTGTATGCAAAATCAATCAGTACAGCAAGCGAACATTTCCATTATGTCGAGTTTTTCCGGCAGTAAAAAGGTTTATGCAGAAGGTTCTTCGCCCGATATACGAGTGCCGATGCGGGAAATCAGCCTGAGTGCGACTACGGGGGCATTCGGGGAAGAGGAGAATGCGCCGGTCCGTGTTTATGATACGAGCGGGCCGTATACAGACCCGGATGTACAAATTGATATTCATGAAGGGCTGGGGGCGCTCCGCACAAAGTGGATTACCGGGCGCGGAGATGTAGAAGAATATAACGGACGGACCGTGAAGCCTGAAGACAACGGTTATAAAAAAGAGGGCCGTGCCGCCGAATACCCCGGCCTACAGCGAAAACCGCTTCGGGCCAAGCCGGGGAAAAATGTAACACAATTGCATTATGCGAGAAAAGGCATCATTACGCCGGAAATGGAGTTTATCGCAATTCGCGAGCATGTGTCTCCCGAATTTGTCAGGGAAGAGGTGGCGAGCGGACGGGCGATTATTCCTTCTAATGTCAACCACCCGGAAAGCGAGCCGATGATTATCGGCCGGAATTTTCATGTGAAAATTAATGCAAATATCGGCAACTCGGCTGTTACATCTTCTATCGAAGAAGAAGTCGAAAAAATGACGTGGGCGATTCGCTGGGGCGCCGATACGATGATGGACTTATCCACGGGAAAAGACATTCATACGACGCGTGAATGGATTATCCGCAACTGTCCCGTGCCTGTGGGGGCGGTGCCGATTTATCAGGCGCTTGAAAAAGTAAATGGCATTGCCGAGGATTTAACGTGGGACATTTATCGTGACACATTGATTGAGCAGGCGGAGCAGGGCGTGGATTATTTCACCATCCATGCCGGCGTACTGCTTCGTTACGTCCCGTTAACGGCCAAACGCACGACGGGAATCGTATCCCGCGGCGGGGCGATTATGGCGCAATGGTGCCTGGCTCATCATCAGGAAAGCTTTCTGTACACGCATTTTGAAGAAATTTGTGAAATCATGAAGACCTATGATATCGCTTTTTCACTTGGTGACGGGCTTCGCCCCGGTTCGATTGCGGATGCCAATGATGAGGCGCAGTTTGCGGAATTGGAGACTCTCGGAGAATTGACGGAGATCGCGTGGAAGCACGATGTGCAAGTGATGATCGAAGGACCGGGTCATGTGCCGATGCATAAAATTAAGGAAAACATGGACAAGCAGCTGGAAATTTGTAAAGAGGCGCCTTTTTACACGCTCGGGCCATTAACGACGGATATCGCTCCGGGTTATGACCACATTACTTCAGCAATCGGCGCGGCGATGATCGGCTGGTACGGGACGGCGATGCTTTGCTATGTCACGCCGAAGGAGCATTTGGGGCTGCCGAATCGTGATGATGTAAGAGAAGGCGTCATTACGTACAAAATCGCGGCACATGCCGCAGACCTTGCTAAAGGGCATCCGGGTGCACAGATCCGTGACGATGCTCTGTCTAAGGCGCGGTTTGAATTCCGGTGGCGTGATCAATTTCATTTGTCGCTTGATCCTGAAAGAGCAATCGAATATCATGATGAAACGCTGCCGGCTGAAGGCGCAAAAACGGCTCACTTCTGTTCGATGTGCGGTCCGAAGTTCTGCAGCATGAGAATTTCTCAGGATATTCGTGATTATGCGAAGGAAAACGGACTTACTGAAGACGAGGCCGTCAATGAAGGGCTGAAAGAAAAAGCAAAAGAGTTTGCGGAGAAGGGAAGCCGCTTATATCAATAAAAGAAAAGATGAAGATGGAGTTTGCCCATCTTCATCTTTTTTAGAAAAACGGTGAACGGCGAAGCGGCGGAATGCTCTGTTCAAATCGGAATATATTTTCCGGATCGTATTTCGTTTTGACTTGACGGAGGCGGTGAACATTTTCTCCGTAATATGTTTGCAGCCAGTTTCTGATTTCTCTATCAGGCCAATTCACGTAATCTCCCATCGTTTCTCTTGATAGAGACGTTCTCAGTCCTTCGATCCAGCGGACATTTTGTCTTTCTTCTTCAGCAGATGTCCAAGTTGTAATATATTCTTGGGCAATGATTGCGTTGCGATAGTAGAATGCCGTTTGGTCCGGAGCGATCCGTCCGGCCGCCCCGCCGAGAGATTGCTGCCAGACACTGGCGTTTTCGTTCGGAGCGTGCTCTAAATAGCGCTTTAAAGTGGAAATCGCGCGTGTAGATAATGGTTTTTCAATAAAGGATCCTGACCGCTTCATCTTTTGCGGCTGATTGCCTCCCGGGCTGTTAAAAAAGGCTGCCGCTTTAATAAATGGGACTGTCTTGACCATGCCGCTTGCCGGTTTTCCCGCTTTCATTAACGGAGCCAGCAGTTCTTTCAGCTCATCCTTTGTCCCGGTAAATTGACCGAGCGCTTCTATGCGGTTTACTTCCTTAGGCCAAAACTGAATTGATGAGGTAAGCCGGTTGTCTGTAAATGGAGCCCAGCGCTGCCATGTGTTAAATACTTCCTCAAAATCATCCCAGCCCCAAGTGACAGAAAAAACAGACACGCACGAGATCGGCACGGCTTTAAACATCATGGATGTGACAATGCCGAAGTTGCCTCCCCCTCCGCCCTGAGACGCCCAAAATAGATCAGAGTGCTTTGAGCGGTTGACTGTGATCAAGTCAGCACCCGCTTTTTCGTCCGCTATGATCATTTCGAGCTGGAGGAGACGATCGCAAGTAAGTCCGGCTGTCCTTGTTAAATATCCGATTCCTCCCCCGAGCGTCAGCCCCGTGATTCCCACATTCGCAATGGTTCCCGCCGGAAGGGTCAAGCCGTACCGCCAGAGTGTCCGGTAGACTTCTCCCAATTCGGCTCCCGCTTCAATCGAGACCAGCCGTGTATCCTCATTTACTCTTATTTTCTTCATTTCACTGAGATCAATGACTAGTCCGTTATTTAACAGGGAAAAATTTTCGTAGCTGTGTCTTCCGCCTCTGATACGGAAAGGCACATTGTTCTCACGCGCCCATCTCAGCGCATTGAGGGCGTCATGTTTATTTTGACAAAACACAATGATGTCTGGATATCTTTGCAGGCTTAAATTGATATTGGTTCTTGCAGCATTATAGTCCGGGTCATCTTTTTTGACGATGCGACCGGTCAATGTTGTCTTTTCCACATTCTCACTCACTTTCACTTGTACTCTGCTATGTTTTCTAGCATATGCGGAAAAATGAGAGAGTGTATGAGGAAAACCCCCGGAAGGAAACGATATTTTAAATTATAGTTGACAGGTAGGGATTATATGAATTAACATAATCATTACATATTTCCAAACGATGGCTGATCGGATCACCGAAGGCTCTTATCTTTTAAACAGATAAGGGCCTTTTTTGCGTGAAAGTCATTGAATGAAATGAAAAGCGGAGGGATGAAAAGTGGCGTTAAAAAAGGTATCACATGTGCGCAAAAAGAGCAAAAAACGAAAAAAGTACAGAAAACACACATTGAATTTCGAACTGCTTGTAGAGAAAAACAAACGGGAGATTATGAGAAATAAGGAACAGATGGAGCAGATTTATATAAAGATAGATGAAAAGCATGCGGGGGTTCGATAAAGATGAAGGAGAGAAAATGGAGGATAAAAACAACGGTACTCGCGCTGTCGGTATCCATCATGTTATCAGGGTGCGCGTTAGGGAGTGCCGGAGAAGAACCGTCATCTGCGGCTGATAAAAAGGAAGAAACACGTATCGCCCAAGTCAAGACAAAGGAATTTAAAGCTTCTCATCCGGCGGCGATTCCCGCTAAATCGAAAGCCAGAACTGACACTTTTGTTGCTGGGATTTCCGCGCCGGGCGGCGTGTTTCTGCCGTACTTTTACGAAAACGGCTGGGACGGAAATGCGACAGATCCTATTTTTGAACCGTTAGTCAAACTGGATAAAACGGGGAAGCCTGCCCCGGCTCTTGCGGAAAGCTGGAAAATTTCCAAAGATCAGCTTACATACACGTTCCGTTTAAGAAAAAATCTCGTTTTCAGCGACGGTTCACCATTGACCGCAAAGGATGCCGCATTCACTTTAACACTGCTGCATGATCCTGCATACGCGGGCTATGAAGATATCACCACGGCCTATATTAAAGGCGGTAAGGCTTACAAAGAAGGAAAGGCAAAGACGATAGAGGGCATACGCGTCCTTGATGACAGAACCATTCAATTACGACTGAGAAAGTCAGTGCGAAGTCGCTGCTTCTTTTAGGCGGGCAGGTGCTGTCAGAAGCCTACTACGGGAAGAAATATCAATTCGGCAAACTGGACTATTTAAAAGAGCTTTATGCCAAACCGCTCGGAGCGGGACCTTATCAATTTACAGAATACCTTCCGGGACAGGAAATACGTTATCAGGCTAATGAACACTATTATGCCGGAAAACCGAAAACGGAAAAGCTGATTTATAAAATTATCGATCCGTCAACTTCTCTTCAGCTGTTTGAAACGGGTGACCTTGATTACGCTTCTTTCTCACCTGATGATGATACGGTTCAGCATTTAAAAAGTCTCGGTTTTGCCAATATAAGCGTATCTGTCGTGAATGATTACGGGCTTGTGTACGTCAATCACAAGCGTCCGCCTTTTCAAGATAAGAAAGTGTCCCAGGCGCTTATTTACGGACTTGACCGTCAAAAAATCGTCGATGTCCGCTTTAAACGCTACGGAGAGGTCGCGAATGTTCCGGTGTCTCCGGTTTCGTGGGCTTATGATGACAAAGGTGTCAATCGGTACGCGTTTAACCCTGAAAAAGCCAAAAAGCTTCTCGATGAAGCGGGCTGGAAAACGGGCAAAGACGGTGTACGTGAAAAAAACGGCAAAAAGCTTGAAATCAGCTATTACACGTCTAAAGCGGATGATGATTTCATCCCGATCGCGAAAGAAAATTACGCGGACATCGGAATCTCATTAAAACCGGAAGTCATGGATTTTAATACAGAAGTAGCGAAAATAAATGACAAACAATACGACCTTGCCGCCGTTTCCACCTCGCAGATTCTTGATCCGAATGACACGGTGGAAAAGCTGGCTTCCGGCCATCCCAATAATGTAACGGGATATTCCAATCCGAAAGCGGACCGGCTGATAGAGAAAGGAGCCGGCACGCTTGATATCAGCAAAAGAAAAGAGATTTATCACCAGCTGTACCGGGAGCTCGGGGAAAACCCGCCTTACATTCTGATTCATTACCGTCAGAGCGCAAGGGCGGTCAGCGGAAAAATAAAAGGGCTTGAGCCTGACAATTATTCTGGAATCAGTTCAAGTCTCTCAAATGTCTCAATTCAATAGAACGGTTGGGCAAAATACCCGGTGCATCCTGGGGATTTTGCCCTTTCAGCGGAAAGGAGGGGCTTTTTATGAAACGGTATGCCGCAGAACGATTCATTCAAATGCTTGTGATCTTATTCGGTACGTCTTTTATTATTTTTTTCTTATTCGCCATGCTGCCGGGCGACTATATCGATTCCAATGTAAACCTGACTCCTGAAAGAGCGAAGGAGTTAAAAGCGCTTTACGGGCTGGATCAGCCGATTTGGCAGCGTTATGTGACGTGGCTCGGAAATGTGCTCAGCGGAGATTTTGGGTTTTCTTTGAAATATCAGGAGAACGTCCTGTCACTGCTTCGGAAATATGTCTGGAATTCGTTTTTTGTCGCGTTTTTGGCGTTGCTTGTCACATGGTCAGCCGCGATGATAACGGGTGTCATATCCGCTGTCAGGAAATACTCATGGTTTGACGGGATCGTGACGTTTCTTGTGTTTGCTTCCATGGCGTTTCCGTCTTTTTTTATCAGCCTTCTGTTTATTAAGTGGTTTGGGGTGGATTTGAAAATATTGCCCGTCGGCGGGATGATTGATACCGGAAGCACGAGTACAGGTTTTTCGTACGTGCTTGAAGCCGCCAGACATATGATTCTTCCGGTCGTGATTTTATCTATGCTCGGCATCGGCTCGCTGACAAGGTATTTCCGCTCCGGCATGCTGGACGTGATCAGACAGGATTATATCAGAACGGCGAGAGCGAAAGGATTGAAAGAGCGCACCGTCATCTGGAAACATGCGTTGAAAAACGCGCTCATTCCGGCCATCACCCTGCTTGCTTTTGAACTTCCGGGACTGTTTTCCGGAGCCATCATTATTGAACAGATTTTCGGGTGGCCGGGAGTCGGACGTATTCAGCTGGAATCTGTGCATTATCGTGATTATCCGGTTTTGATGGCGTTTACCTTGTTTTTGTCTTGTTTAACGATTGTGGGGAACTTCTTAGCGGATATCGCTTATGCCGCGGTTGATCCGCGGGTCAGGCTGAAATAGGGGGTGTTCGGAATGAAAAAACAAAAAGGGGTGCCGCCTTCTCTTTGGAAGCAGACGTACCGCCGCCTGCTGCAGCATAAGCTGACGGTCATCAGTCTTCTTTTCTTATGTTTTATGTTTTTATTGTGCTTTATCGGGCCGTCTTTTTCTCCGTACATAACAGATCGGACGGATATTTCAAATGCCAATCAGCAGCCGGGAATCCATCATTGGCTGGGAACTGACCAGTACGGGAGAGATGTGCTGACGAGGCTGATGCTGGCGGGGCAGATTTCTCTGACCGTGGGGCTTGCTTCAATGGTGATGTCGCTTGTCATCGGTTCTTTACTCGGGGCTGCGGCCGGATTTTATCGGGGAGCCGCAGATATGATCATTATGCGCATCGCTGATATGCTCATGTCCATCCCGGGCCTGCCGCTGCTTTTGATTTTGGCTGCGGTGATGTCGGAGTGGAAAGTGCCTTCTGAATACAGAATGTACCTGATTATGATGATGTTAAGCCTGATCGGATGGCCCGGTTTGGCGCGGCTTGTACGCGGACAGATTTTGTCGCTGAAGGAGCAGCCGTTTATGATGGCCGCGGAAGTTTTGGGGCTTAGTGATAAACGGAAAATCCTCTATCATTTGCTTCCCAATACATTGCCGTTATTACTGGTAGCGGCGACTTTGCATGTGGCGGGAGCGATGCTGAGTGAATCGGCGCTGAGTTTTCTCGGACTTGGCGTTGCTCCGCCCACACCTTCTTGGGGAAACATGATGGAAGCGGCGAATCATTTTATGGATTTTACACTCCGCCCGTGGCTGTGGATTCCGCCGGGAACGGCCATTTTTCTGACCGTTGTGGCGATTCATCTGCTTGGAGACGGTTTAAGAGACGCTTTTGATCCTAAGGTAAAACGGCAGGTGAAAGTGAAATGAAAAAACCGCTTTTAGAAGTAAGGCATTTGGAAACGGCTTTTTATACAGAGGAGGGGGCGGTAAAGGCTGTGGACGATGTCAGCTTTACGATACATGAGGAGGAAACGGTTTGTATTGTAGGGGAGTCCGGCTGCGGGAAAAGCATGGCGTCATTGTCCATTATGCAGCTTCTTCCCGAGACGGGGAGAATCGAACGGGGAGCGGTGCATTTTTCCGGACGGAACCTGTTGGAATTGAAACCAAAAGACATGCAGAAAATCCGCGGCAGCGAAATCGGGATGATATTTCAGGAACCGATGACATCTTTGAATCCGGTGTTTACAATCGGTGAGCAGCTGGCCGAACCGATTCGCGAACATTTGTTGCTGAGTAAGAAAGAAGCATGGCGGAAGGCCGTTGAACTGATCACGTTAGTGGAGATCCCGCATGCCGAGCAGGTTATGCACCGATATCCTCATGAGCTGAGCGGCGGCATGCTGCAGCGCATCATGACGGCTGTCGCGCTAAGCTGCGATCCGAAACTGATCATTGCCGACGAGCCGACGACAGCGCTTGACGTAACCATTCAGGCGCAGATATTGGATTTATTGCGGGATATGAAAAAGCAATTTCGCACGTCTATTTTATTCATTACACATGACCTGGGCGTGGTTGCTGAAATGGCTGATTATGTGATTGTCATGTATGCGGGAAAAATTGTGGAGGAAGGACCGGTTGCAAAGCTGTTTTCTGATCCGAAGCATCCGTATACGAAAGGGCTGCTCGCGGCCAAGCCGGTTATCGGTCAAAGAAGGGAGATGCTGTACACCATTCAGGGGCAGGTCCCCGAGCTTGCGGACCTGTCGGGATCGTCTTGTTATTTTGCGGAGCGATGTGAACACAGCACGGAAATATGCCGGAGATCGAGCCCGCATTTTACTGAATTCGGGAAGGGACATCAGGCGGCGTGCTGGCTTTACAGAGAGGAGAAAGCAGATGAGTGATGCGTTGCTGGAGGTCAAGGGGCTGAAAAAATATTACGAGGAACATGGGGGGATGAGAAAGACCCGCAAAAATCCCGTAAAAGCGGTCGACGGTGTCAGTTTTACGATAGGAAAAGGAGAAGTGTTCGGCTTAGCGGGAGAATCGGGCAGCGGAAAGTCATCAATCGGCAAGACCATTTTGAGGCTTCATGAGAAAACAGGGGGAGAGGTGTTTTTTCAGGGGCGTGATGTGTTTCGGATGAGCCGGCGCGAGCTCAAAACTTTCAGATCAGAAGCGCAGCTCATCTTTCAAGATCCGTTCAGTTCTTTAAATCCCCGGCGCCGGATCGGAGAAGCCATCGGTGAAGCGATGATCGAGCATCAATTGGCGGTGAAGCGGAATGCGCGTGATAAAGCGGCGGAGGTTCTTGAAGCCTGCGGGCTTTCCGCAAACTTTATCGACCGATATCCGCATGAATTTTCCGGAGGGCAGCGTCAGCGGATCGTGATTGCAAGAGCGATGGCGCTTAAGCCGCAATTTATCATTATGGATGAACCTGTGGCGGCGTTAGATGTCTCCATCCAGGCGCAGATGATCAATTTGTTCAGCAGCCTTCAAAAACAGCACGGGCTGTCATATTTGTTCATTTCTCATGATTTAAGCGTGGTGGAGCACTTATGTACGAAGGTCGCCATTATGTATTTAGGGACGATTGTGGAATACGCGTCAAAGGAGGAGCTCTTTTCACGGCCGCTTCACCCTTATACGAAAGCGCTGTTATCAGCCGTGCCTGTTCCTGATCCCGGAGCGAAAAGGGAGCGGATAATTTTAAAGGGTGATATACCGAGCCCCTCTGATCCGCCTTCAGGCTGTAAATTCCGAACGAGATGCCCGGCAGCCAAGAAGATATGTGCTGAGAAAAGTCCGGCGCTGTCAGAAAAAGGGCTTCATCATTTTGCGGCATGCCACTTCGTGTAATTGAGAAAAAAACGGTTTTATTGATAATAAACAGGAAAAACCTGCCGGGCAGACCGGCAGGTTTTTTGATGTTATTTTGGTGATGGCAGTCCGAGTCCTTCGGCAACGCGTCTGCCGTATTCAGGATCAGCTTTGTAGAAGTGGCCGATCTGGCGCAGCTTAATTTCTTCTTTTTCCACAGGTTTCATCGCACTGACGATATTGGCGACAAGGCGCGCGCGCTCTTCTTCGCTCATCAGGCGGTACAGGTCGCCGGCTTGTGTGTAATGATCATGATGATTATAGCTTACACTGTCTGCGAAACCTGATACAGGATATGCCGCCTGTTTATCTTCAGGTGACTCTTTCGGGCCGCCGAAGCTGTTAGGCTCGTAGTAGACGGAGCGGCCGCCGTTATCATCAAAACGCATTTGTCCGTCACGCTGATAGTTTTTCACTTCATTGCGGGAACGGTTGATCGGCAGCGCCTGATGGTTCGCGCCGACACGGTAGCGATGCGCGTCATGGTATGCGAACAACCGGCCTTGAAGCATTTTGTCAGGTGAGACGTCGACGCCGGGGACTAATGTGCCGGGAGAGAACGTCGCCTGTTCTACTTCCGCAAAGTAATTTTCCGGATTACGGTTCAGAACCATGCGGCCGACTTCGATCAGCGGATAGTCTTTTTGAGACCATACTTTTGTGACGTCAAACGGATCAAAGCGATATGTGTTTGCGTCTTCTAACGGCATGATTTGAACATATAATTTCCATGCGGGGAAATCGCCGTTTTCAATCGCGTTGAACAAATCTTCCGTATGGTAATCGGGATTTTCGCCCGCGATTTTTGCGGCTGTATTAACATCAAGGTTTTTCACGCCTTGCTCTGTTTTAAAGTGATATTTGATCCAGACGCCTTCGCCTTTATCATTTGTCCATTTAAATGTATGGCTTCCGAATCCGTGCATATGGCGAAGAGTCGCCGGAATGCCCCGGTCTGACATCAGAATGGTTACCTGGTGCAGGGATTCCGGTGACAGAGACCAGAAATCCCAAACGGCCGTCGGGTTTTTCAGATGTGTTCTCGGATCTCTTTTTTGTGTATGGATAAAGTCAGGGAACTTGATGGCATCGCGGATGAAGAACACGGGTGTATTGTTTCCGACGATGTCGTAGTTTCCTTCTTCTGTATAAAACTTAACGGCAAATCCGCGCGGGTCGCGCACTGTGTCACTAGAGCCCAGTTCGCCCGCAACGGTTGAGAAACGGATGAAGAGCGGCGTGCGTTTACCGACTTCTGACAGAAATGCGGCTTTCGTATATTTTGTAACGTCATTTGTGACTTCAAAATAACCGTGTGCGCCCGCGCCTTTTGCGTGAACGACACGCTCGGGAACACGTTCTCTGTTAAAGTGCGCCAATTTCTCAAGCAGATGGACGTCTTGTATTAAAGCAGGACCGCGATCGCCGGCCGTCATTGAGTTTTGGTTATCTCCGACAGGAGCGCCCCAGCTGGTTGTCAATTTATTTGAACTCATGTGATCACCTCTTTAGATTTATAAAAACATAATATCACCTATCATTAAAAAGTCAATATTATTTTATAATGATTATAAAATAATTATTTTTATTATCGAAAAAAGGGTTTGGGTTTGAAAGCATACTTGACTGACGGGAATAATGGGTTTAAGATGAGAAAAAATAGAAACCGCTGACTTGGACACAAGAGGCTCTTATTCTTCACTGGATAAGGGCCTTTTTTTATTGTCAGGCCGTAAGGGAGGCGGCGATTGTATGCTTTTCCGGCAGCATTTTAAACCTGTCGATATTCACGGTCATCTGCCGTACAGCCTTTATTTCGGCAAAAACAATAAGACATTTTCCGATTATAACCGGGAGCGGTCAGAAAGAATGAATCTGACTTGGGATTTTCCTGATCCGCATGATGTTGAGGGCGATGACGGCGAAATCGCTTTGATGACAAGATGGGAGAATGAATTAGATAAGTATGGCATTGACGTGCTGAATTTTTTAACAGCAGAGAGCAATGACCGGATGGCGGCGTTTATTCAAGCCAATCCCGCGAGATTTACCGGATTTGCATATCATCCTTTGGAGCGGGAGGATGCGTATGAAGAGCTGAAAAGAGCGGTAGAAGAGCTCGGTCTGAAAGGATATAAACTGTTCGGGCCGCTGACAGACATCGATTTTCATGATCCGTCGCTGAAAAAGCTGTGGACGTATTTAGCTGACAAAAGGCTGCCTGTATTAATTCACTTCGGGCTTTTAGGAAGAGCGGGGGGCATTGTCAGCCATCGCAACATCAACCCGCTCTCCATCTATCGCGTCGCGAGAGAGTATGCTGATATCCCGTTCATCATTCCGCATTTCGGCGCCGGATATTATCAGGAACTGCTGCAGCTGTGCTGGAGCTGCCCGAATGTGTATATTGACACGTCCGGCTCAAATCAGTGGATGAGGTGGATGCCGTACCCGCTTGATTTGGAAATTCTGTTTCGGAAGACATCTGAATTAATCGGTGCTGAACGGATCATCTTCGGGACGGATTCGAACGGATTTCCGAGAGGATATGTATACAGATATCTTCAGGAGCAGGTGAGGACCTGCCGGGAAATCAATATGCGGGAAGAAGATATAGAGAACATTTTCGGCAACAACGCGCGGACATTATTGAAAATCGCCCGCCAAGAAAAGGAAGTAAATACGTGATACAGCCGATGCGCTCTCTGGCAGGGTTATACCGGAGGGCGTATTTTAATCCTTATAAAAAACAGTTGACAAGTCGGAATAATTTGAATTAACATGATATTCAAATTTAAAAACAAACGGGTTGCCGATCGGACCGCCGAAGGCTCCCATCTCTGCAAGCAATCGGAGATGGGGGCCTTTTTGTTTTTCGATCGCACGCGGCAGAAAGAGAGGGGAAGACAGATGGCTGTAACCATCAGCATACAAGAAAAAGCTTTTGAGCATGAAGGCCGGAAAACGCCGGTGCTGAATGATATTGAGCTGTCAATTGCATCGGGAGAATTTTTGACTGTCATCGGGCCGAGCGGATGCGGCAAAAGCACGCTTTTAAAATTGATTGCCGGTCTTGATACCGATTATAAAGGCTCTGTCACAATAAACGGCCGCAATGTGTCGGGACCGGGCATCCGGCAGGGATTTATCTTTCAGGAGCACCGGCTGTTTCCCTGGCTGACGGTAAAACAAAACATCGCTGCCGATCTCAATATGAACGACCCGGCCGTTCGGAAAAAAGTGGATGATCTGATTGAGGTTGTCAGGCTGCAGGGAGCGGAGAACGCTTATCCGCGCGAATTATCCGGCGGCATGTCGCAGCGGGTTGCCATCGCCAGAGCCCTTTTGCGCGAGCCGGAGGTGCTGCTTTTAGATGAACCGTTCGGGGCGCTTGACGCTTTTACGAGGAAACATTTGCAGGATGTGCTGCTTGATATATGGCGCGAGAAAAAAACGACGATGATTCTGGTCACGCATGATATTGATGAATCCGTCTATTTAGGCGATAAGCTGGCGATCCTCAGGGCAAAGCCCGGCCGGCTGCACAGCCTGATGCCGATTCAGCTTCCGCATCCGCGCAATCGGACCTCAGCGGATTTTCAGGCCGTCCGGCAGAAGGTGCTTTCTGAGTTTGAGAAAACGGAAGACCTCCGGTTTGCGGATGGGTCCGGGATATAGAAGGGACGAAGTGAAGTGAAAAAAATCATCATTCTTTTAGCCGCAGCAGTCATGATGTCAGCCGGATGCAGTGCAGACAGGACAGGGGGGAGCGGGAAAACGGTGAAAGAAATCCGGATCGGCATCCAGCAGAGTTTAAGCCCGCTTCTCATTGCCAAGGAAAAAGGCTGGTTTGAAGAGGCCTTCAAAAAAGACGGAATAAAAGTAAAATGGGTCGAATTCCAAAGCGGTCCTCCGCAATTTGAAGGTCTTGCCGCCGATAAGCTTGATTTTTCCCAGGTCGGCAATTCACCGGTCATTTCCGGTCAGGCGGCTGGAATTGATTTTAAAGAGATCGGGCTGTCTCAGGACGGGTTAAAGGCAAACGGCATTCTCGTAAACAAGGGCAGCGGGATTCAGAGCCTGAAAGAATTGAAAGGTAAAAAAATCGCTGTAGCCAAAGGCAGCAGCGGCTTTGATTTTCTCTATAAAGCTTTAGATAAAGCGGGGCTTTCCGCCGATGACGTCACCATCATCCAGCTTCAGCCTGATGAGGCGGTTTCCGCTTTTGAAAACAAATCAGTTGACGCATGGTCCATTTGGGAGCCGTATTTGTCGATTGAAACGCTGCAGCACGGGGCGGAAATATTGGCGAACGGAGAAAGCACAGATTTATATTCTCCCGGTTTCACGTTAGTCAGAACGGGATTTTCCAAAGAACACCCGGATGAGGTTGTCCGTTTTCTGAAAGTGTTCAATAAAGCAGTTACATGGCAAAAGGAACACAAAGATGAAGCTGTCTCCTTATATGCGAAAATCAAACATCTTGATCCGAAAGTCGTCAGAAACGTGCTTAACAATACTGAGCCTCTCAATGAACCGATCAATGATGATATTGTCAAAGCCCAGCAGGAAACCGCTGATTTTCAATATCAAACAAAAGCGATTCATAAGAAAATTCATGTAAAAGACGTTGTCGACAATTCATTTATTAAAAAAGCGCTTGAAACGGGGGATGGCAAGTAATGAAAGCAGAAGCATCAACGGCTGCCGGCGCAATAAGCCAATCAGAAAAGAAAGCTCTGGCAAGATCCCGGAAGTATTCATACCAATGGATGAAGGGGGTTGTACTCCCGGCTGCGGTCATCGCAGTATGGCAGTTTATCGCAAGTCTGGGTATCGTCTCGGCCACGGTGCTCCCGTCGCCTGTCGTCATCTTGCAGACGTTTCAGGAACTTCTTCTATCAGGTGAGCTTTGGGGTCATTTAGAGATCAGCTTATACCGGGCGGCTGCCGGATTTCTGCTTGGCGCGGGCCTCGGACTTGTTTTCGGGCTGCTGGTCGGTTTCTCAAAGCGGACGGAAGCATATCTTGATCCGTCTCTGCAAATGCTCAGAACGGTTCCGCACTTGGCCGTGACTCCTCTGTTCATTTTGTGGTTCGGATTTGATGAGACATCAAAAATTCTGCTGATCGCATTGGGGGCTTTTTTCCCCGTGTACATTAATACGTTTCTCGGAATCCGCAGTGTGGACGCGAAGCTGTTTGACGTCGCGCGGGTGCTGGAATTTAGCTGGTATCAGCAGATGACGAAATTAATTCTTCCGGCATCTCTGCCGAATATCCTGCTCGGCATCAGGCTCTCTCTGGGCATTGCGTGGCTCGGTCTTGTGGTGGCGGAACTGATGGGCTCGAGCGAAGGCGTCGGTTATATGATTATGGATGCCAGACAATTTTCACAGACAAATAAGGTGTTTGTCGGCATTATCATTTTTGCGGCTGTCGGCAAGCTGACAGATGCATTGGTCAGAATGCTCGAACGGAAACTATTAAAATGGCGGAACAGTTATGAAGGGTAACCTATTAAAAAAGGAGAGATTCATATGGAGATTCTTTGGTTTATTCCGACGCATGGTGACAGCCGGTATTTAGGGACGCAAACGGGAGGGAGAACGGCGGATCATCTTTATTTTAAGCAAGTGGCACAGGCGGCGGACAGACTCGGGTATACGGGGGTTCTGCTGCCGACGGGGAGATCATGTGAAGACCCGTGGCTGACGGCTGCGGCTTTAGCGGGGGAAACGAGTGACTTGAAATTTTTAGTGGCGGTCCGTCCGGGACTGATGCAGCCGTCTGTCGCCGCGAGAATGGCGTCGACAATGGACCGGCTGTCAGACGGCCGTTTGCTCGTAAATGTCGTAGCGGGCGGAGATCCTTATGAACTGGCGGGAGACGGCATGTTTATCAGCCACGATGAACGTTATAAGGCGACTGAAGAATTTTTAACCGTCTGGCGCGGACTCATGCGGGGCGAAACGGTGACATATGAAGGGGACCATATCAAAGTGGAAAACAGCAATCTGCTGTTTCCGCCAAAACAGTCTCCGCATCCGCCATTATATTTCGGCGGTTCATCACAGGCGGGAATTGAGGCTGCGGCGAAACATACAGATGTCTATTTAACATGGGGAGAGCCGCCGGAGCAAGTAAAAGAAAAGATTGAAACCGTTAAAAAGCAGGCTGCCAAGGAAGGAAGGACAATGCGTTTTGGCATCAGGCTTCACGTGATTGTCCGGGAGACTGAGAAAGAGGCATGGGAAGCGGCTGAACGATTAATCAGCCATTTAGACGAAGAGACGATTGCGAAAGCGCAGGCTGCGCTCCGGCGCGCTGATTCTTCGGGACAAAAACGGATGGCCGATCTCCATAACGGTGACCGCTCGAAGCTTGAGATCAGTCCGAATCTCTGGGCCGGCATCGGACTGGTCAGAGGCGGAGCGGGCACGGCGCTTGTCGGTGATCCGCAGACTGTCGCTGCTCGAATTTTAGAGTATCAGGCACTCGGCATTGAGTCGTTTATCTTTTCAGGCTACCCGCATCTGGAAGAAGCTTATTATCTGGCTGAACTCGTGTTTCCGCTTCTGCCGTTTCAGAATGAACGGACTAAAAAGCTTGAGCGCAGACTGGGTGAAGCAATGGGCAACGACCATTTTGCAAGAGGAAATAAAGCGACAGTCTGATGCCGTCGCAAGGCGGATAATTGACGGCGGGCGCTTTCTGCGGATTCATTTCCGGGGAAATGCCGGCAGTGAAGGCGGGTATTCACCCGCCTTTTTAAGCGCTTAGCTTGCACGATGATCATATGGATGATATGATACAAAACGTAATAATTACGATTTGAGAGGAGTGCTGAAATGGCCAAAAAATCAAAAGTGATCAAAGAGCTCAAGCGGCAGAAGCTTGTTGAACAATATGCGGACATCCGAAGAGAATTAAAGGCAAAAGGAGAC
The DNA here is from genome assembly GCF_021228595.1 of Bacillus sp. FCW2. NCBI lineage: Bacteria > Bacillati > Bacillota > Bacilli > Caryophanales > Bacillaceae > Bacillus > Bacillus sp. FCW2. The sequence continues at coordinate 20,132 of NZ_CP089436.1, forward strand.
TGGGAAGCGCTGAGCAAACTGCCGCGTGATTCTGCTCCGGCCAGGCTTCATAACCGCTGTACGGTGACGGGGCGGCCCCGCGGATATATGAGAAAATTTAAATTGTCCAGAATCGCATTCAGGGAGCTGGCCCATAAAGGCCGGATTCCCGGGGTGAAAAAAGCGAGCTGGTAATGTAAAAAACTCCGGATCTGTCATGAACCGGAGTTTTTGCCGTGCTTATGAAAAGTGAAAACATAAGCCAAATGCTGAATCATCATCAGAATGAAAATTAAAAGAATCGGAAAAAAGGGAAGATGCGGCTGAATCAGCGGATAAAACAAAAGCAGAACGGCTGCGGCCGGCAATGAGAAGTAAACGGCGATATACGAGGAACGGCAAGCTTTAGCCGTCATCATTCGTTCTCTTTCATCCTGTTCCTCAAATTCATCGGGCACAAGCCTGTGCTTTTTGCCGTTTCGTTTTTTCTTTTCGGCATAGATATACAATGCGGCACAAACGGTAAACAGCAGAAACGGCGTGATATTCAGCTCAAATGAACCGCTCCCCTCCGTTTGGAAAAACTGGGCGATCCGCGGCGCCGCTTCCATAAAGGAAATAAGCGTCCAGCAGGCCAACCCGTAGAGTGCAAGGTGAAAACAAGCTTTTCTTTTCAAACTCATTTTTTCTCCTCCTCCAGCCAGAAAACTTCCTCCATCGGCAGGGAGAAAGCCCGGCAGATGTTAAGCGCCAATAAAAGTGAAGGCACATAATCTCCTTTTTCAATCGCTGCAATCGTCTGTCTGGTGGCACCGGCTTCTTTTCCGAGCGTTTCCTGAGAATAGCCGAATCTGGCTCTCAGCTCTTTTACTTTATTTTTCATCATCAGGCATACCTCAAGTTTTCTTCTTTTCATATTGTATGAGATTCTTAACAAAATGTAAACCCAACTTAACATGTGGACAAAAAAAGAATTTTTTTCGACAAATTTTTTAACATTCCCTTGACGAAAAAAAAATAAACATGTAATATTAGAAACGTCAAAGCGGTACTGACAAAAAAGAATTATGATGCGGGTGTAGTTTAGTGGTAAAACCTCAGCCTTCCAAGCTGATGTCGTGAGTTCGATTCTCATCACCCGCTCCATACATACGTTATTAACGCAGTGTTTCGTTTCTCTGATAAACGAAGTATTGCGTTTTTTTATGTGAAAAAAGACACGAAAGGCGTGTCTTTTTATGAAAGCCAAGAGACGGTATGCGTGCCTCCGTGAATTTGTTCAAACATTTTGGTTAAGGATGATAGCAGCTCATCCGCCGCGTCGGCATGAAATGAAGGCGGGAAAAAGATCAGCTGCAGCATTTTCTTTGTGCCGGTTGTTACAGGGCGGGTGTTGATATGTCCGGTAAGGCCGCCGAAAATGCCGCCAGAGTCGGAGAAAGCAAGTACGTGTTCTTTTTCTCCGATTGTAATCGAAATCGGTTCATCTATTTCTGCGGCGTCATACGCCATTATGGGCAATGAATATTTCAAGGAGAAAAAAAGTATGGTATCATGGGCTGAATTCACACTTTCAATGAATCGTTCCCGGGAAATATCGCCGAGCATAAGCTCCATCGGCGTTTTTTGTCCTGAAAAGGCGGGACTGAGCTGTTCCATCATACGCGCCCACTCTTTAACAAAAGGCTGCTCATCTATACCGCCGTCAGCATAATCAAAGTAAAGAGATTCTTGAAATAAACGGAGGCGGCCTTTCAGCATTTGCGGAGCAGGCCCGACTTCGATCTGTTCATATAAGACGGCTGCCGCTTTGATCCCCGGCACCCGTTCAGCAATAAGTGGATCTAAACTGATGTTCAAGTGTGTTCACTCCATTTCGGGATGATAAAACTCTATTATACCCGTGCGGGAGCCTGATCACAAAGAAAGGAGGCTGTGCAAAAAATGAATATTCATAAACTGAAAGAGGAATTAATCGAATACGCCAAAAGCATCGGAGTTGACAAAATCGGGTTTACGACGGCTGATACGTTCGACAGTCTGCGGGACCGGCTGATTCTTCAGGAATCACTCGGCTATTTATCCGGTTTTGAAGAGCCGGATATTGAAAAACGGGTTACTCCGTCTTTGCTTCTCCCGAAAGCCAAATCAATCGTCGCCATCGCCCTTGCTTATCCTTCCAAAATGAAAGATGCGCCGAGGAGCACGAGAGACGGGCGGCGCGGCATTTTTTGCAGAGCTTCCTGGGGGAAGGATTATCATGATGTGCTGCGGGAAAAGCTTGATCTGCTGGAAAATTTTCTCCAAAGCAAACATGAGGATATCCGCACAAAGTCAATGGTGGATACAGGAGAATTGTCCGACAGGGCCGTGGCTGAACGGGCGGGAATCGGCTTCAGCGCCAAAAACTGCATGATCACCACGCCTGAATACGGTTCTTACGTCTATCTGGCTGAAATGATCACCAATCTGCCCTTTGAACCGGATGTGCCGATTGAAGATATGTGCGGTACGTGCACAAAATGTTTAGACGCTTGTCCGACCGGCGCACTCGTCAATCCCGGACAGCTTAACGCCCAGCGCTGTATTTCGTTCCTGACCCAGACAAAGGGATTTTTGCCGGATGAGTTCCGCACGAAAATCGGAAACCGTCTGTATGGCTGTGACACGTGCCAGACGGTCTGTCCGATTAATAAGGGGAAAGATTTTCATCTTCATCCGCAGATGGAGCCTGATCCGGAAATCGCAAAGCCGCTGTTAAAGCCGCTTTTGACCATAAGCAACCGCGAATTCAAAGAAAAATTCGGACATGTATCGGGATCATGGCGCGGCAAGAAGCCGATACAGCGGAATGCGATTTTAGCTTTGGCTCATTTTAAAGATGCCTCGTCTCTTCCGGAATTAACGGCCTTGATGCACCAAGATCCGCGCCCCGTCATCAGGGGTACGGCCGCCTGGGCCATCGGGAAAATCGGTGATCCTGATTATGCGGAGGAATTAGAAAAAGCGCTTCAAAAGGAGCAGGATGAGGACGCCATACGGGAAATTGAAAAGGGACTGGAGCTGTTATCGGTTTCTGATAAGACTAAAACCGGCCGGTCCTGACATATGTATAGAGAAAAAGCACTTGGCCGGAGTTCAAGTGTTTTTTCTTTATAAAATCGTATGGTGGGTGGAGCGCTTGAAGCATATTATTGAAGATTTAGCGGAGGCCCGGCTTCATTATTTAATCAACGGAACTGAGATGAGGCAGAATGGGCAGGCCGGCGATCTTGAGGTCCTGACGAGAAAAAAAGAGCTGTTTGAAAAACGGAAAGTTGATATCGTGAAGGCGAAGGCAAAAGCCGTCATTGTCAAAAGCAGTCTTGAGGACGACGGCACGTTATGTGTCATGTACACGATTCATTTCGAATATTTGTGCAAGGAGCATGACGGACACCTTTACTTAGAAGAGCAGATTGAGGAACGGACTGCATTTCTCTATGATGAGCTTTTGATTAAAGACCGGGAAGTAAAGAAAAAACCGGCTGGATTTTCTGACGGAAACAGCGTAATTGAATATGAGCGGAGTGAACGGGAAGATTTCGGGCGGGCGTTTCAATACGACCGTCTGGCTGCCGTGCAGTACGCGGAGAAGTTTTGGAATAAACGAAATCCCGCTTATAAAAATTTCAGCGATAATTGCACCAATTTTATTTCCCAATGTTTACATGCCGGAAAAGCACCGATGCGGGGGCATCCGAACAGAGGCTCAGGCTGGTGGATGAAGGCAAGCTCGTGGAGCTACAGCTGGACGGTCGCGCATTCGATGAAGATGTATCTCGCCCAATCCAAGGCAGGGCTCCGCGCATTGCAAGTATCAAGAGCTGAAGAACTGATGCCCGGAGATATCATTTGCTATGATTTTGAAGGAGACGGCCGTTTTAATCATACGGCGATCGTGGTCGCAAAAGATAAAAGCAATATGCCGCTCGTCAATGCCCAAACGTATGACAGCAGAATGAGATATTGGTCATATGAGGATTCAACGGCGTATACTCCTTCCATCAGATATGCGTTTTTTCATATTACGGATGATACGACAAAAGAGTAATTAATGATATAATGGTGGGCGGAATAAAAAACAGAGGTGAACATCGTGGCATTACATGTCGTTTTATATCAACCCGAAATCCCGGCCAATACGGGAAATATCGCACGTACTTGTGCGGCAACAGACACAACGCTTCATTTGATCCGCCCGCTCGGATTCTCAACCGATGATAAAATGCTGAAGCGCGCCGGACTCGATTATTGGGAGTTCGTCAACGTCGTATATCATGATTCATTGGAAGAATTATTTGAGGCATATGAGAACGGAAAGTTTTTCTTCATTACAAAATTCGGCCAAAAGCCGCACACATCATTTGATTACTCAAATACGGAGGAAGACTTTTTCTTCGTATTCGGCAGAGAAACGAGCGGACTTCCGAAAGAATTGATCGAAAACAATATGGACCGCTGCCTGCGTCTGCCGATGACCGAGCATGTGAGATCATTAAACCTGTCCAACACGGCCGCGATTCTTGTATATGAAGCGCTGCGCCAGCAAAATTACAGAGATTTGACGTGAGAAAAAACGCCCGCATCCGGGCGTTTTTTTATTGAATAAAAAGACGGGCAGCAGCGGTTCACGGCATTTTTATATTTTCAGGCTTAACAACGTAACAGTGTTATGTTACAATACATTCATCGAAGGAGCTGGATTCATGGAGGAGCAACTGATTTCTAAAAAAGAATTGCTGGAAGAAACATCAATTTCATACGGGCAGCTGTACCGGTGGAAACGGAAAAATTTAATTCCTGAAGAATGGTTTATCCGAAAATCGACGTTTACAGGCCAGGAAACATTTTTTCCGAGAGCGGAAATATTAAAACGCATCTCAAAAATACAGAAAATGAAAGAAAATCTGTCTCTGGATGAAATGAGAGAAATGCTATCTCCGCAAATGACTGATGTCAATATAACGTCTGCGGAACTGCTTCAAAAGGGACTGATTTCAAAAGCCGCGCTGCAAGTTTATGGCGAAGACGGCGTGACATTCACGTCCCGCGCGCTGCTGTCTTTATATGTGCTTGAAGGGCTTTTGCAATCGGGCAATATCAGCCTTGAGGAAGGAAAATTGGCGGCAGGGGTGCTGAAAACGTATGAGGCTTCCGAGCTGAAAGCGAATACGGAGCTTGTCATGCTCCGAAAGCTTGGCGTAACGACGTGCTTCATCGCAGACGCGGAACATATTTTGTTTGAACCGACTGTCAAAGTGGTTGAACGGGTGGCGCTTGCTGCGGCATCGGAAGAATTAAAAACGAAATGGATGCAGGAGGACCATCAATGGAAGTAACAGATAAATTAATCATCAACGGTTCAGGAAGTTCAAAAGGAGGCCGTTTTCATACAGTGGAGATCAACGGAAGCGGCACGGTGTCAGGTGATGTGGAGTGCGCGAGCTTTTTGTTTAACGGCAGCGGAAAAACAGACGGACATGTCAAGACGCAAACACTGACGATCAGCGGTTCGGGGAAAATTTCCGGCAGTGCCGAAGCTGAATCCATCCGTATCAACGGAACGGGTGTCATTAAAGGTGATGTCAAAACGGAGCGGCTGAACGTCGCGGGATTTTCATCTTTCGGCGGCGGTGTGAAAGCTGATGATATTTTCATATCCGGGAAAGCCGGGATTGAAGGCGATTGCGAGACAGAGACGTTCCGTTCGGAAGGCAAATGCAAGATCGGCGGCCTGCTGAATGCCGATGAAGTCAGTATTAAGCTGGCGGCGGGAGAAAGCCGGGTGAAAGAAATCGGCTGCCGCCATTTGAAAGTGATGAGCAGAAAGAGCGTGCTTACGCGTTTTAAGCTGATGCCGGCCCCGGTGCTGACAGCGGAGCTGATTGAAGGTGACATCATTGAATTGGCGGACACGAACGCGAAGACAGTCCGCGGAAATCATGTGCGGATCGGCGCAGGCTGCACCATTGGGACTGTGGAATACAGCGGCGATTTTACATGTGATCCTTCCGCTTTGGTTAACAAAGTCGTGAAACGATAGGAGGAACTGCGATGGAAACGACAAAAAAATTGAGTCATTTAAAAATGTACGGAGCCGGACACGCCTCCGGCGGCTCCTACCAAAATGTAAGCATTAAAGGGGAAGGAACTGTCGGCGAAGGACTTCAAAGCGAACGCTGCCGGATATTCGGTACGGGACTTTTTCTCGGAGATGCCGAGATCAACAGGCTGAAAATTTTCGGAGAGCATGAAGTTGCAGGAGATTTATCAGCACGTTCAGCAAATGTGATGGGCACATTGAAAGTCGGCGGCTCCATGCGTTTCGCCACGATGAGGCTGAAAGGACTTGCTGAAATTGGCGGCGGGGCCGCGGGAGAGCAGTGTCATATAAAAGGCAGTCTCACAGTCGGCGGCGATTGCGAGACGGAGCTGCTTCATGTAACAGGATGTATCAATGTGGCGGGATTGTTAAACGCGGGGGACGTAAACATCCATTTGCGTTATGACCGAAGCCGCGTGAAAGAAATCGGCGGCACATCGATCACCGTCAGACGGAAACCCGGTTTTCTTAAACGGAAAGCCGGCACGCTTTCTGCTGAATTGATCGAAGGGGACGCAATTTACCTCGAATACACGGAAGCGGACATCGTCAGAGGAAAGCATGTGGAAATCGGCCCGGGCTGCAAAATCGGAAAAATCGAGTATCAAACAAGCTGCAAATCTCATGAAAAATCAACAGTCCAAGAACATATTCAAATGTGAAACATTGTTATGTTGTACAGGAAAGGGTGCTCTTGATGAAGAGCACCCTTTTGCCGTTATTTGTTTTCAGGTTTGCTGTCGTAACCCGCCGTAAAAATGGATACTAAAAAAGTGAGAATGACCCCAAGTAAAATGATCGTTTTCATCATTTCTCCTCCTCTTTGCTTTTCCATTTGATGTCCGAGTCTGGATGAAACTGTATTTCTTTCATTATGAACGGTGCACCGGACCCTTGTCAATGATGGCCTTATAACGTCTTTATTTTTAAGAAACGAAAAGCATGTATTATCACGTCACCGCATAGATTGTAACAAAGTACCTTATTTCTAGTGCATTAACCATGATAGAGGAGGTTCTTATGGATATATTAAAGAAAATTGAAAAGTACAGAGAGGAAGAGCAGCGTCTCAAATGGGAAGGGACGTTCGCTGATTATTTGGAGATCATAAAAGAAAATCCATTGGTCGCGCAGTCTGCTCATTCTCGCGTTTTTAATATGATAAAAGACAGCGGAATCGAGGAGGATGACGGTAAAAAGACATACAGCTTTTTCTCGAGGGAGCTGTTCGGCCTTGAGGAATCTCTGGAACGGCTCGTGGAGGAATACTTTCACCCGGCTGCCAAGCGGCTCGATGTAAGAAAACGGATTTTACTATTGATGGGACCCGTCAGCGGCGGAAAGTCAACTCTTGTCACCATGCTGAAAAAAGGGCTTGAAGCCTACTCATTGACAGACAACGGCGCTGTTTACGCCATTAAAGGCTGCCCGATGCATGAAGATCCTCTCCATCTCATTCCCCATCATCTGCGCGACGACTTCTACAGAGAATACGGCATCAGAATTGAGGGCAGCCTTTCTCCGCTTAATGTCATGCGGCTTGAAGAAGAATACGGCGGCAGAATTGAGGATGTAAAGGTTGAACGTATATTCTTCTCGGAGGATAAACGTACCGGAATCGGAACCTTCAGCCCGTCTGACCCGAAATCACAAGATATCGCCGACTTGACGGGGAGTATTGATTTTTCAACGATTGCCGAATACGGCTCTGAATCAGATCCGCGCGCTTATCGGTTTGACGGTGAATTAAATAAAGCGAACCGCGGAATGATGGAGTTTCAGGAAATGCTGAAATGCGATGAGAAATTTCTGTGGCACCTTCTGTCACTCACGCAGGAAGGGAATTTTAAAGCCGGACGGTTTGCGCTCATCTCAGCCGACGAATTGGTTGTTGCGCATACGAACGAAACGGAGTACCGCTCGTTTATTGCCAATAAGAAAAATGAAGCCCTTCACTCCAGGATCATCGTGATGCCTGTTCCTTATAATTTAAAGGTGTCAGAGGAAGAACGGATTTATGAAAAAATGATTTCTGAAAGTGATGTTTCTGACGTACACATCGCCCCCCATACATTAAAAGTGGCCGCGATGTTTTCTATTTTGACCAGGCTGAAGGAACCGAACCGCTCTGATATTGATCTCGTCAAAAAAATGAGGCTCTATGACGGAGAAAGCGTTGAAGGTTACAATTCCGTTGATCTTGAGGATATGAAGAAGGAATTCCATGATGAAGGAATGAGCGGAATTGACCCGCGCTATGTCATCAACCGCATTTCCTCAACGATTATCAGAAAAAATATGGAATCGATCAATTCGCTTGATGTGCTGCGTTCCTTAAAAGAAGGGCTCGACCAGCATCCGTCCATCTCCGCCGAGGACAAAGAGCGGTATATGAATTTTATTTCCGCCGCCAGGAAAGAGTACGATGACATCGCCAAAAAGGAAGTGCAGAAGGCGTTCGTCTATTCATATGAAGAATCCGCGAAAACTCTCATGGACAATTATTTAGATAATGTGGAAGCGTACTGCAATAAAAATAAGCTCCGCGATCCGCTGACGGGTGAAGAAATGAATCCTGACGAAAAACTGATGAGATCCATTGAAGAGCAGATCGGCATTTCAGAAAACGCGAAAAAAGCGTTCCGCGAAGAAATCTTAATCCGCATATCCGCCTATGCAAGAAAAGGAAAACGCTTTGACTATAATTCGCACGAAAGACTCCGCGAAGCGATTCAGAAAAAGCTGTTCGCAGACTTAAAAGATGTGGTGAAAATTACGACCTCCACCAAAACGCCGGATGAGCAGCAGCTTAAAAAGGTCAATGAGGTAGTAGCAAGGTTAATAGATGAACACGGCTATAATTCGACTAGCGCTAATGAACTGCTGAAGTATGTCGGAAGCTTGTTAAACCGCTGATGTTTGATTTCATTGAGAGGCCCGTCTGTAAAAGGACGGGTTCTTTTGTCTGTTTTTCGCAATTGTTTGTCAATTGGAGAGTCCGGCCGGCATAAGATAAAAATAAATCTTTTCGCCGGACTTGTTTCATAAACAGGACCAAGCCGGAATACACATGTAAAACGACCATAACGGTTAAGGAGGGGAATTCATGTCCCGTAATGACAGCGGAAATTTTTTGATTTCAGAGGAAGACTGGTCCCTCCATCGCAAAGGCTTTGACGACCAGCAGCGCCACCAAAAGAAAGTACAGGAAGCGATAAAAAACAACCTTCCGGACCTTGTCACTGAGGAAAGCATTATTATGTCCAACGGAAAAGATGTCGTGAAAATCCCGATTCGTTCGCTTGATGAATATAAAATCCGTTATAACTATGATAAAAATAAACATGTCGGCCAAGGCGACGGCGACAGCGAAGTCGGCGATGTCGTCGCAAGAGACGGCGCAGATAAAAAGCAGGGTGCCGGAAAAGGCCAGGGAGCCGGCGATCAGGCAGGCGAGGATTATTATGAAGCGGAAGTTTCATTGATGGATCTGGAAGAAGCGCTGTTTCAGGAATTAGAACTGCCGAATCTGCAGCAAAAGGAAAGGGACAATATCGTCCATACCGATATCGAGTTCAATGATATCCGGAAAACCGGGCTGACAGGGAATATCGATAAGAAAAGGACGATGCTGTCGGCCTATAAACGAAACGCCATGACAGGCAAGCCGTCGTTTTACCCTATTTATCCGGAAGATCTGAAATACAAAACATGGAATGATGTGACGAAGCCGGAATCGAAAGCTGTCGTTTTAGCCATGATGGATACAAGCGGTTCGATGGGCGTATGGGAAAAGTATATGGCGAGGAGCTTCTTTTTTTGGATGACACGATTTTTACGGACAAAGTATGAAACGGTTGATATCGAATTTATCGCCCACCATACGGAAGCGAAGGTTGTGTCGGAAGAAGATTTCTTCTCGAAAGGCGAGAGCGGGGGCACCATCTGTTCCTCCGTTTACCGGAAGTCTCTTGAATTAATTGATGAAAAATATGACCCCGCCCGCTACAACATCTATCCGTTTCATTTTTCAGACGGAGATAACCTGACTTCGGATAACGCCCGGTGCGTAAAGCTCGTCAATGACATCATGAAAAAATCGAATCTGTTCTGTTACGGGGAGGTCAATCAATATAACAGGCATTCCACCCTCATGTCCGCCTATAAAAATGTCAAAGATGATAAATTTAAATACTACATCCTGAAACAGAAATCAGACGTATTTCAAGCGCTGAAAAGCTTTTTTAAAAATGAGGAAGCCGGTGTAAGCAAAGCATCGTATTAAATATAAAGCCGAGTGAAGAATCGTGCGGCCGCGGTTCTTCACTCGGCTTTTTTAAATTAAAAATAAAGAGAAAAAACGGCATAAAAAAAATCCTTAAAAAATGAAACTTTTCTCTTTACAAACCTTCTTTCATTTATTAATATTTTATCTTGTGAACTATTATTAAGGGAATGAGGTGAAAATACGGTGATTGAATCAGAGCTCGCTTTGCTCAGTTTTGAACAACTGTTTGATACTTCCAGATCGATTTACAAAAAGCAGAAAATGATTCTGGAGACAGTTCTTGAACCTTTTGATATTACAGTACTGCAGTATCTGCTGATGTTCAAAATACATAAGAGCAAAAGCACGCAGCTTTCAAGGCTGGCTTTGTCGCTTGATCTGAAACCGGCGTCTGTCACGAGAATGACCGATATTCTGTATAAGCGCCGCCTAATGGTTCGGAGCGACTATCACGACGACCGGCGTGTTGTTATGATTCAGTTAACCGAAGAGGGGGAAGAACTTCTAAAGAAAGCTGCTGTTCAATATGCCGAAAAAGCGGCGGTCTTATACCGGCAGCTCAATACCGCTGAACTGCAGTACCTGCGCAAGCTTGCGGAAAGTTTAACGAAGCTTGCAAACGGCTGTGCAGTGAAAAACGGAAAATAAAAAAATCCCCACATATTTTTATCATCATTCCACAAAATGATAGAGGAAGAAACGAAAGGAGAAAACAAAATGAACAGAGGACGTTTAATTCTGACCAACATTATCGGTTTGATTGTTGTTCTTGCAATTATAGGCGGAGGTGCTTACTACTATTATCAAAGCACACACTATGTAAAAACCGATGAAGCAAAAGTTGCCGGCGACATGGCTGCTATCACAGCTCCTGCTGCGGGTAAAGTAACTGACTGGAACCTTGATGAGGGGAAAGAAGTAAGCAAAAACGACGTTGTTGCAAAAATCAAAGGACAGCAAAATGCTGACGTAAAAGCCATCATGGATGGAACAATCGTGAAAAACGAAGTGAAAAACGGCCAAATGGTGCAAGCCGGTACGACAATTGCCCAGGAAATTGACATGAAACATCTTTACATCACTGCAAACATTAAAGAAACAGACATTAGAGACATTGAAGTAGGAAACAAAGTAGACGTAATTGTTGACGGCGACCCTAATACAACATTTGACGGAACAGTAGAAGAAATCGGTTATGCGACAAATTCAACATTTGATATGCTGCCTTCTTCAAACTCAAGCGGCAACTACACAAAAGTAACGCAAAAAGTTCCTGTTAAAATTTCACTCAGCAACCCATCTGACAAGGTGCTTCCTGGTATGAACGCATCTGTAAAAATCTCTGAATAATACAGATCAGTCATCAAACCATGAAGGGAGGTTGTCTTAGGTGGCTAAATCAGATAATCAAGTAAAAAGTCCTAAAACATTGCTTATTGTGCTTATGGCCGGGTTATTCCTGGCGATCTTGAACCAAACGCTTCTTAACGTGGCGATGCCGCACTTAATGACCGAGTTCGGTGTGAGTGCGACGACGATTCAGTGGCTTACGACCGGATACATGCTGGTCAACGGTGTTTTGATTCCGTTATCTGCGTTCTTAATTACCCGGTTCGGACAGAGAAGCCTCTTTCTCGTAGCCATGTTCTGTTTTACAGCGGGAACGTTAGTCTGCGGAATCGCGCCTAACTTCTCAACCATGCTGATCGGCCGGTTAATTCAGGCGGTCGGCGGCGGTATCCTGCAGCCGCTGGTCATGACAACCATTCTGCTTATCTTCCCGCCTGAAAGCAGGGGGAAAGGAATGGGGATTTTCGGTCTTGCGATGATGTTTGCTCCGGCGGTCGGACCGACTCTTTCCGGCTGGATCATCGAGCATTACACATGGCGCATTATGTTCTACGGTCTTGTTCCGATCGGGGCAATCGTTATTATCATAGCGTTTTTCCTCTTTAAGAACTTGGTGGAACCGCAAAAAATCAAACTCGACAGCTTGGGTGCGATTCTATCCATTGTCGGATTTGCCTCATTGCTTTACGGAGTCAGTGAAGCGGGCAGCGACGGCTGGGGAGATCCGATCGTGCTTTCTACCGTCATTGTCGGTGTCATCGCGATTGCCGCGTTTGTCATTCAGCAATTGCGCTCTGAAAAACCGATGCTCGACTTCCGGGTATTTAAATATGATATTTTCTCACTTTCCAGTGTGATTAACATCATTATTACCGTTGCGCTTTACACAGGAATGTTCCTGCTTCCGATTTACCTGCAGAACTTAGTCGGCTTTACGGCGCTGCAATCGGGTCTCTTGCTATTGCCGGGCGCGATTGTCATGCTGATCATGTCGCCGATTTCCGGTATTCTGTTTGACAAAATCGGTCCGAGACCGCTTGCGATTATCGGGCTGGTCATCACGGTCGCAACGACATTCCAGTACACAAAATTGACAATTGACACACCTTACACGCACATTATGCTTGTCTATGCCATCCGCGCATTCGGTATGTCACTGTTAATGATGCCTGTTATGACAGCCGGAATGAACCAGCTTCCGGCACGCTTGAACAGCCACGGCACGGCGATGAGCAACACGCTCCGCCAGATCAGCGGTTCAATCGGAACAAGTTTGATCACAACGATTTATACGAACCGTACGACAATGCACTATTCGCAGATTGCGGATAAAACGAGCACGGCTGATCCAAGCTTCATGCAGTCGTTCCAAAGCGCGGTTTCGAATTTAATGGTCAACATGAACATGTCGCTTGATGCGGCGAAACAAACCGTTTATTCATATCTCTACAAAACAGCTTCACTTAATTCCAACGTTATGGGGATTAATGACGCGTTTATGTGGGCGACGATCTTTGCGGTTATCGGCGTAGTCCTGAGTCTGTTCTTGCGTGACGTACGGAAAGACAAACAGCGGGCGAAGAAAAAAGAGGAGCTGTCATTGCTTCCGGCCCCTAAAGAAGTGAAGGAATCTTAATCATCTGAATGGGAGGTTTCCTGAATGAAAATTTACGTAGTGTACGATAGTGAAGGCGAACACACAAAACACCTTGCTGAAGCCATTGCCGAAGGAGCGCGAGAAAACGCTGAGGCTGAAGTCCTGATCGACCATGTCGATCAAGCAGACATCCGCAAGCTGAAAGACATGGATGCCATTATCTGGGGATGCCCGGGACACTTTGGCACCATCAGTTCAGGCTTAAAAGCGTGGATCGACAGACTCGGCTATCTGTGGGCTGAAGGCGAGCTGATTGATAAAGTCGGCGCCGTATTCTGTACGACGGCGACAACACATGGCGGATTAGAAATGACAATGCACAATCTGATCACTCCTATGTTTCACCAAGGCATGATTGTTGTCGGACTTCCCGGCAACGTTCCTGAAAACGCGCTGTACGGCTCTTACTACGGCGCAGGCGTCACATGCCCGGTTGACAGCGATGTGCTGATGACGGAAGAAGGCCTTCAATTAGGCCGTGCGCTTGGCAGACGTGTCAGCCAAGTCACAGGTAATCTAACTGCCGGACGACAGTAAGGAGAGGGTTATATGGCCATTATTATAGCGGTTATTGCTGCTGTCATTGTGATTGCACTTCTTATCACATTCAATGTCCGCAGCACTTCTGCAGGACAGGATGTCAAAGAAGAAAAGAGAGAAGCGATCGGCACTACAGCCGAACAGCCGGAAAAGCATGATCCGGCCGAGGAGCGCTCAGCCGAGCATGCTCCCGTCGTTGTGAAATCTGAATCTCCCCGTGAGAAAAAGAATACAATGGGCGATGATGTGTACCGTCAGGCGCTTCAGAAGTTTAAGACTTCTGAGACGGATCGGGAAACAAACGATCCTGATAGCGGCGGCAAAATGCAGGATAGCAGCTATCGTGATGCGCTGCTCTCCTTAAAAAACAAAAAGAAGTAATTGAAAAGGCAAATCTGCGTAAGAGCGGATTTGTCTTTTTTTTATTGAAGATATTGTAATACGTGATGATCTAGTGTACTATGTTACTCATACACTTGATCCGAATGGAGAGAGCAAGAATGACATCGTTTTTAGGTTTGCTGAAAAAAGATGCGAAGGTTTCATGGATTTGGCTCGCGGTGTGGCTTTGCGGCATGATTTGCTTGGCGTTTGCAGCCCACGTCATCGCTGCCCGTCAGAAAGAACCGCTCGTCATTTTCGGCTTTTTTGCGGCAATGGGGTTTTTTCAATTTCTTGTAGCGCCGCTTTTTATGTACTATCACCTTCATAAAGAAGGAAAAAACCAGCTGTGGCTTTACAATCCGAATGGAGGATTTTATCTGCTGGCTTCCAAGCTGACGGCCTCACTGCTGTATCAGTTGATCGGGCAGCTGGCGCTGACCGGTTACGGCATTTGGATGTACCGGATGCTTTCTGCAAAAGGAGCGCTGGAACACGCCATTCCCCTGGCCGGCACATTAACCGGACTGAATGCTTACCTGCTGATCAGTTCAGCGTACTTATCTGTAATCGTGGCCGTATTTTGGACTGTTTTTCACTCATTAAAACATGTTCCCGTCCTCCGTTGGGTGATCTGCATCGTGCTTGCGTTTGTCTGGACCTATATTGACGATAAAATCATTACGCCTTTCACTTCATCTCAACATGATTTATGGCCGGTAAAAGTGTATGCGAATTTTCATTTTCATTATACAAAATTGACCGGATGGACGATGGAGCTGAAAACCGTCCACATTTCGCTTTTCAGCTTCCTGGCAGTGATCGTGCTTACGGCGCTCTGTCTTGCGCTGGCCTCTATGCTGCTGAATCGAAAGGTTGAGGTGTAATGATGGAGAATGAATTTCAGTCATCCAAGCCGATTTATCTGCAGATTGCCGATCGTGTATATTACCGGCTGATCCGAAGTGAGCTTTCACCGGGGGACAAACTGCCGTCCGTAAGGGAGATGGCCGTACAGATGAAAGTGAATCCGAACACGATACAAAGAACGTACAGTGAAATGGAAAGGCTGGGGATCGTGGAGACGAGAAGAGGACAGGGAACCTTTATAGCGGAAAGATCCGATCTGAAAGCGGAGCTGAAAGACAGGCTGACAAAAGACGTTTTCAAACGCTTTATTCAGGAAATGGCGGAGCTGGGGTTATCTCCTGAGGAAATGCTCGACGGGATCAAACGATATGCGGAGGAAGCAAACGATGAATCTTGATTTTGAACGCGTAACAAAAAAATACGGCCGCAGGCTCGCGGTCAGCGATGTATCATTTTCATTGTCTCCGGGTAAAATCTACGGAATTTTAGGGCCGAACGGAAGCGGGAAATCAACAACGCTTAAAATGCTTGCCGGGCTTGCGTTCCCGACATCGGGCGCCGTCCGGATCGGAGACTGCGCAGTAAGCAGGAACATGCTGTTTCGTACGGCTTATTTAACCGAACATGATATGTTTTCCGCCCGGACGACCGTCGGTGATATGCTCACATTTTATCATTCGCAATTCCCGGATTTTCAGCTCGAAAAAGCACATAACCTATTAACGGAAATGAATCTTTCAGCGAAGCAGAAGATAAAAGAGCTCTCCAAAGGCAGCCGGGGCAGGCTGAAAATCGTCTTGGCCCTGTCGAGAAAAGCATCCGTCATTCTGCTGGATGAGCCGTTTTCAGGTCTTGATCCGGCGGTCAGAGAGTCGATTGTCAACAGTCTCGTATCTTATATTGATTTTGACAGCCAGATCGTCGTCATCGCCACGCATGAGATCGGCGAGATTGAGACGCTGTTAGACGAAGTGATGGTTTTCATAAAAGGGAAAATCGCTGAACGGCGCGAGGTCGAAGAAATTCGGGAACAGGAAGGAATGTCCGTGCTGCAATGGTACAGAAGCGTCATGCAGGCGCACGAAATAGAAGGGGGATTCTAATTGGAAACGGTATTAGAACTGCAACAGGTAAAGAAAACGATTAAAGGACGAACGATTATTCATGATCTGAGCTTCTCCGTCCGGGCGGGCGAAGTGTTTGGATTTTTAGGGCCGAACGGAGCGGGGAAAACCACTACGATCAGAATGATGGTCGGATTAATGAAACTGTCTCAGGGAGACATCGTAATCTGCGGGGAATCCATTACGAAAAACTATGCAAAAGCGGTCAGGCACGTCGGAGCCATCGTGGAAAACCCGGAGCTGTACAAATTCCTGAGCGGTTATAAAAATTTACAGCAGTACGCAAGGATGGTAAAAGGCGTTACGAAAGAAAAAATAGATGAGGTCATCGAGCTCGTCGGGTTGCAGGACAGAATACATGACAAAGTAAAAACCTACTCTCTCGGAATGAGACAGCGTCTCGGCCTCGCCCAAAGCCTGCTGCATAATCCTAAGGTGCTGATTCTGGATGAACCGACAAACGGCCTTGATCCCGCGGGCATCAGGGAAATCAGGGACCATCTGAAAAAACTGACACGTGAAAAAGGAATGGCTGTCATCGTCTCTAGCCATCTGCTGTCAGAAATGGAGTTAATGTGCGACCGAATCGGCATTCTGCAAAAAGGGGAGCTTGTCGATATTCAAAAAGTAAGGGATGAAGGAAAAGAGGACAAAGATACATACTTCTTCCATATTGAACAAAGAGAAGAGGCTCTTGCCGTTCTGAGTCAGTTTGACTGTGTGAAGAAGACAAACGGTATTGAGATCAAGCTGTCAAAACAGGAAGTGCCTGATGTGATATCTCTGCTCGTCCGTGAAAACATCCGCTTATATGAAGTGAAAATCATGACAAAATCTTTGGAAGACCGTTTCTTGGAGATTACCGGCGGGACGAAAGAGGAGGTTCAATATGTTTAAGCTGATCTATAATGAATGGATAAAAATTTTCAGCCGCGTCGGCACGTGGGCTATGATTGTAATTTTAGGCGTTTCGATGATCGGTTTTGCGCTTCTGTCAAACCATTTCACCTCGAACGAAGCCAATCCGAATTGGAAACAGGAGCTCCAAGCTGAAAACAAAGAAATGAAACAGCAGATGAAGGAAACCGGAAACCAGACGCTCATTGATAACCTGAAACAGAATGTCGCGATAAATCAATACCGTATGGATCATAACATCCCCGAGGATACAGGGTACACAGTGTGGTCATACGTAGCTGATTCTTCGATGATGACTGTTTTGACCGGGCTGTTTACGATTATCATTGCCGCAGGCATCGTGGCGAATGAGTTCAACTGGGGAACCATCAAACTGCTGGCCATCCGTCCGCTCAGCCGTTTTCAGATTTTGCTATCTAAATATATGACGGTGCTGCTGTTCGGACTGCTGATGCTTGTGATTTTATTTGCCGGCTCCGCTCTGTTGGGATTGGTCTTTTTCGGTACAGGCGGAGATACTGCGGCTGATGTTCATCTCGTATACAAAGACGGCCATGTTTTTGAGCAAAATATCATCGCTTTCCTCGCTAAAACATATGTCTATGAATCTGTCTCCGCTTTTATGCTTGCGACGATGGCGTTTATGCTGTCTGCGGTATTCCGGAACAGCTCATTAGCGGTCGGATTTTCTATTTTTCTATTGGTTATGGGGAACACGGCGACGGTATTTCTTGCTGCGAAATTTGAATGGACCAAATATATTTTATTTGCGAACACAGATTTGTCGCAATATATGAACGGGACTCCTTTAGTAGAGGGGATGACGATGACATTTTCGGTTGTGATGCTTGTGATTTACTTCGTTATTTTTCTGGCGCTCGCATTCGGCGTCTTCTTAAAACGCGATATTGCCACCTGATATAAAAAAGCTGTTTTGCCTTTGCAAAACAGCTTTTCGTTTTAGATGAAAAAAACCTGCCGGCGTAAACCGGCAGGTTTTTTAAACAATTTATGCTTTTGTTACGTTAGCAGCTTGTGGTCCGCGGTTTCCTTCAACGATTTCGAAAGAAACAGATTGGCCTTCTTCTAAAGTTTTGAAGCCTTCGCCTTGAATAGCAGAGAAGTGAACGAATACATCGTCTTGACCTTCTACTTCGATGAATCCGAATCCTTTTTCAGAGTTGAACCATTTTACTTTACCTTCTAACATGAAATTTCCTCCTAAAGCGACATAACGCTTAAATTCACTATTCTTGCTCTAAAACAAACTTCCAAGACGAAAACTCTTACAAAACTTTCTTCTTAAAGATAGTTCGAACAAAAATAATTACCTTTACTCTACCAGTAATTCGAAGAAAAAACAACTGCTAAATGTAACTTTTTTCGAAATAACATGTTTTAAGAGGAGAACGCTCTGATACGGAAATCTGATTTGAGACTAGAACAGCCCATTTTCAGCTGATAAAAACCGCTTTGCAGCCTCTTAAGGAAGCAATTGACAACCCTTTTTTTAATCGGTATTGTATGTAATCATGAGCCCGAATACCATGGTGCAGCCTCTGTACATAAAAATAGATAGGGAGTAGGTCAACTTGAACCTGCGGCTTATAAACAGTCTGTTTCTTTTCATTTTGATCATGTTACTTACTTCATGCCATTATCCTGACGGGAACCGGACAATTACTATCGGAATCAATGAATCTGATCAATCGATCTGGGAGTTTGTCGCGAAAAAAGCCGGTGAGGAAGGATTGCAGCTTTCTTTGGTAACGTTTTCGGATTATGCCGAGGCCGATTTGGCACTTGCCGGCGGGGATCTCGACGCCAATGCGTTTCAATCCGTTTCTTATTTTCAATCTTTGCCGCCTCATGTGAAAAAGAAGCTGGCTCCTTTAGGAACGACATATGCGGCATCGCTTGGGGTGTATTCCAAGCAGCATAAACGGCTGAAGGATATACCGGACGGAGCGGTCATTGCCGTGCCTGATGAAGCGGCGGCCTTCGGCAGGGCGCTTTTTCTCATGCAGGAGGCCGGACTGATGACATTGAAAAAGGGATTCACCGGTACGGGTTCAACTGATATGATCAAGGACAACCCGAAGCATCTGACCTTAAAAACGGAAACAAAAAAGAACGCATATCAGGCGGCGGAACATGCTGACGCAGCAGTTCTCAGTCAAAGCGAGGCGAAAAGAGCAGGATTTCATGCGGAGAAGGACGCGCTGATCCGATCGGCGCAAATGAAGGAAGCGTATATTCATCTGATCGCCGTCAGAGCTGAGGATAAAGATGATGAACGGATGCAAAAACTCCTGTCTTTGTATCAATCAGATGATACCGCGGCGTTTATTGAAAAAGAATATGAGGGCAGCCTGATTCCTGTTTTCCTGAGGGGCGGCTTTCTCACTGAAAAGAAAGAATGATTTCCGCTTCGGGCGATCATTCTTTTTTTTCAGTGCTGCACACTTGATTGCGCCCTGATGTTTTCGCTTTGTACAGCATCCGGTCTGCGATCAGGGGCAATGTCTGAGGATCCGATGTATTTGTCGGATAATGCGCGATGCCGAGGGAAACGGTCACGGGAATTGTATCTCCGCTCGTAAGCAGAATCGGGTTCGCGTCAATCGTGTGCCTGATTTCCTCTGCGAGGTGAAGCCCTTTCGTATACGTGCAATTGGGCATAAGCACGGCAAATTCTTCCCCGCCGATGCGGGCTGACGGATCAGAACTGCTGAGTAAGAACCTCAGGCGCGCCCCCAGTTCCTTCAGCACTTGATCCCCTTCATAATGGCCGTATTGATCATTGATCTGCTTAAAGTGATCAATATCCAAATAAATAAGCGCGAGCTGAGACGAGGGGGATTGAGACGCCCGATCGTACAGAACGCGCGAGACTTCCTCGAATTTTCTCTTATTAAAAATCCCCGTCAGAAAATCATAATTCGCTTGAAACTTGTATTGCTTGAACAAAAGGCGGGCATCGGCTTCGTGTTTAATAATATACAGCGACAGCATTCCGCCCAAGACGGAAATGAGCCAATAATAAACGAGGGCCCCGGCAGGCTGTTCGGGCATAAGAAACAGCAGCGTCAGGGTGAAAATAACATTTGAAAAAAGCAGCATAACGAACGCCATTTTGTGATCCGGCTTTTTTCCTCTGAGGACGGCCGCAGAAAGTATCGCAATAACCCCGACGGCGGCGATGGAAAAAATGGCGCTGGCATTGAAATTGATCAGGATACGGCCTGCGACGATAATCGCAAAGGCGGCTGCCGTAGACACCCAGCCTCCGTAAAGAGCGGCGATGATAATGGGGATATTTCTGAGATCAATGATGGAATCGGAGTAAGAAAAGCCGAAAGCAATCAGAAAAACCCCTAAAAGCCCGCAGACCGTCCCCTTCAGTAATTGAAACATCAGACGGTCTTCTTTATACGAAAGCGACTCTTTAAAAAGAAGGGTGAACAGATAATTAAATGTAATTAAAATTGTCAAATTAAGAAACAGTTCCTTCAGCATAACAATCACCCTTATATAAGTTACTAGAGAAAGGGTGGAAAGAAAAGAGAAAAGTCTATAAAAATACATATTTTGTCAATTCTTACTTGACCGATCGGAATTCATATAATATAGTGTTAAAGGATAATGAGCAAGGGAGTGTTTACCTGTTTTGGAGAATTTATTTATAGTCTTACATGTTTTTATTATGCTTTTGCTTATAGCAGGTTTGTTTGTCATGCAAAAAAAACACGTTTCCTTTTCTAAACGTGTCTTTACCGCGCTCGGACTAGGCATTGTATTCGGTTTTGCACTGCAATTGATTTACGGGCCGGCTTCACATATCGTGACACAAACGGCCGATTGGTTTAATATTGCCGGCGGCGGTTATGTCAAATTGCTTCAGATGATCGTCATGCCGCTAGTCTTTATTTCTATTCTCGGCGCATTTACGAAGCTGAAACTGACCCATAACATCGGGAAAATCAGCGGACTGATCATCGGAATTTTGATCGCTACGACAGCAATTGCTGCGGCAGTCGGAATTGTTTCGGCGCTTTCCTTTGATCTGAAAGCCGTTCATATCGACCAGGGAAGCACCGAGTTATCAAGAGGCCAGGAGCTGCAGCAAAAATCTGAGGATATGACGGCCAAAACGCTGCCTCAGCAAATCGTTGAGCTTCTGCCGGGAAATCCGTTTCTTGATTTCACGGGGGCCAGACCGACTTCCACCATCGGAGTCGTTATTTTCGCCGCTTTCCTCGGCATCGCTTTTCTGGGCGTGAAACGGAAGCAGCCGGAGCACGCTGCGACTTTCAGCGGAATTGTCGATGCGGTATACGCGATTATTATGCGCGTCGTGACATTAATTTTAAGACTGACGCCTTACGGGGTATTGGCGATTATGACAAAGACGATCGCGACAAGCGACATCGACAGCATTGCGAAACTGGGGATGTTTGTGATCGCTTCATACGCCGCGCTTATCGTCATGTTTATCATTCACTTGCTGCTGATTACGTTCAGCGGTTTAAATCCGATCACATACGTGAAAAAAGCATTTCCTGTCATGGTGTTTGCGTTTACGTCCCGTTCAAGCGCAGGGGCTTTGCCGCTTAATATTAAAACACAAAAAAGCATGGGCGTCCCGGAAGGAATTGCGAACTTCGCCGGTTCATTCGGCTTATCGATCGGCCAAAACGGCTGTGCCGGCATTTACCCGGCGATGCTCGCGATGATGATTGCGCCGACAGTAGGACAAAACCCGTTTGAACCGGGATTCATCATCTCCGTCATCGCCATCGTGGCAATCAGTTCATTCGGTGTAGCAGGCGTGGGAGGCGGCGCGACATTTGCGGCTCTGCTCGTCCTATCCGCTTTGAACATGCCTGTCGCGCTTGCCGGGCTGCTCATTTCAATTGAGCCGTTAATTGACATGGGGCGCACCGCCTTAAATGTCAGCGGCAGTATGACCGCAGGGCTGTTAACAAGTAAAATGACGAAGGAAACCGATACCGCGGTGTACAATGATTCCTCAATCGTCATTGAAGCTGAAGAAGCTTAAAACGATGGTTCATTCTCTTATAGAAAAATAATAGATAGAGCGCTAAAACGAAAAATCCTTCATCGTTGAACGAATGAAGGATTTTTTCGTTTCTAATGATTTCCGGGTTCAATTTCTTCCAGCATATTCATCACGGTGCTGTCATTTAAAACATTTACCGCGCTTTCTTCGAAGTGAATCGGCTCGGTATAGTGAGGCTTCGGCGAAGTTTCTTTACTGCGGTCTGCCTGTCCGTCCGTATGGGATGAGCCGGAGTGATTGCGGGAAGTCTGCTCATGCTGCTGTCCGCCGGAATCCCCGCCGAAAGCCTGTTTGATCAGCTCGGCAGGCTGCAATGAGCCGTTTTGTGAATGCCGGGCTTTGTCCGTGTGCTGCTGTCCGCCGGAATCCCCGCCGAAAGCCTGTTTGATCAGCTCGGCAGGCTGCGTGGAGCCGGTTTGTGAATGCCGGGCTTTGTCTGTGTGCTGCTGTCCGCCGGATTCCCCGCCGAACGCCTGTTGAATCAGGTCAGCAGGCTGCATGGAGTGTGTACCATCTTTATGCTGCATTCGGCCTGAAACCATTCCGGAGATTTTCCGGCGGATTTCGGGTGATAAAGCTGCAATCAGAATCGATGATCCGATCAGCAGCGCTGTCGGGCTGACGCCGCTTTTTTTTCTGAACAAGTTAAATCCCTCCTCATTCAATTGATTACGCTTACCTTTCCCTTTCCTTCTGATATTTATCCAAACCGCTCAGAATGCAAACGGCGTGCATAAATCCCGCCGAATAGAAAAACCTATACGTAAAGTGAGAAAGGAGGAATTCACATGATAAAAAAGCAAGCAGTTATCTCTGCCCTTCTTCTGCCGATGCTGATTACCGCAGGGTGCAGTATGGGGAACCAGGGGGAAGGAAAACGAAATGACAACCGCACCCAGAATGTAAATTACCGCAACACGCCTAACGACGGTGCGACAAATATGAATACAGTGAACCGTCATAACCAAAACACCGATCACAATGACAATCGTAACCTGAGAGTGGCTGATAAAGCCGCTGACAAGGTGACTGATTTAAAAGAAGTTAAAAATGCGACTGTGATCGTTGCCGGAAACAGCGCATATGTTGCCGTTGTTCTGACAAACGGGCAAAAAGGCGCCATCGCCAACCATTTAAAAAATAAAATTACCGATAAGGTGAAATCAGCCGATAAACATGTCCGGACTGTATATGTATCAGCGAACCCGGACTTCGTTGAACGTATGCAAGGCTACGGAAAACGAATCCAAAACGGACATCCTGTATCCGGTCTGTTTGATGAATTCGGCCAAATGGTGCAGCGTGTATTCCCAAACCCCAATAAATAAATGAATGGAAAAGCCGCATTTGCTGCGGCTTTTTTATTTTATCTGCCGTCACGACCCAGCGCTCCTGAGCATAAAGTAAAGAATGAGATGAAAATTAAAGGATCGGGGAGGGGAGCTTGTTTGCGTGACGGCATGGGGAAACGGGCGGCATTCACTCTGATCCTGTGCGGAGTCCTTGTCATATTGGCTGTCAGTTCAGCCGTTTCAGTAAGTATGATGTACGTCCTGTCAGGCCAAAACAGCCGCTCTGTTCCGACGAAGGAACAAGTGACTGAACACATGAATAAAGAAATTTACAAACATACAGCGATTTACTATACGGCGGATGAAAAGCCGCTCTTGGATCTGACCAAGCTTACGCTGGACCACGCAAAGCGTATCAATCAAATCATTGTCGGCTATAAAGGTGCAGCGCCGCTTGAACTCATTTTCTTTTCGGATGAAGCTGAAATGGAGCAATATTCAGGATTGAAAAATGTAGTCGGTTTTTATTCAGAACAGGAGCAGATGATGGGGCTTTTGCCTGAAGAGAAAAAACAGCTTTTGAAAAAAGATGAGCTGGCCGTTTTCATGTATAAGCAATTGATTATACATGAATATACACACTACGCGTTTCATCAAAAAACGCGGCAATTGGGGACGGATACGTCTGTATTTCCGCTTTGGTTTCATGAGGGGCTGAGCGAGTGGGTCGCGCATTATGATGTAGTCATTGATCCGATTGCATTTTCCGTCGTGCCGTTTGATCAATTAACGACCGACCGAAAATGGCAGAAATCGCGTATGGAATATGAAACGGATGTCTATTTGCAAAGCTTCTATATGATAAAGGACTTAACCGAAACATTCGGAGAAGGCATTATCTTAACCATTATCAACAAAACCGCCGAAACACAGGATTTTGAAAAAGGCTTTGAAGCGGCTACGAAAGAAAGCCTAAAACGATTTGAACATGATTTCACAAAAGCATATGGAAAAAAGAAAACGGCATTGGAGAGTCAGGTTTCCAACGCCGTTTTTTAATCAATGGAGGTTTTGCTGCTGCTGTCCCATTTGTCCTTTAATCGGAGGCATTTGCGGCTGTCCCTGGGCCGGTGCAAATGAATTCAGCATGGTCTGCATATCTTGTGCATTGAGCTGAGGAACCTGATAATAACCGTGTTTGTTTTGGTATAAGAAGATTTCAAACGCCATTTCGACATATTGCTGAATTTGGGCGGAAAGCACTCTTCTTGTGACGGGATTGGTCATTTCAAGCGAGCTCATCGTCAAGAGAGAAGCTTGAGCTTTAATCAGGCCGAGCATATGGCCGCTGATCCCGAGATCTTTGACATCATTTAATGATTGATTCGGTTTTTTCGGCTGAGTCGGTTTTATACCGTAGACGGCCTGGTTCTGTTCCTTCATCATATATGTCGACGTTTCCTGAGAAGGCTTTTGGCCGGTTTTAAAGCATTCTGCCGTCAGATTATAGAGTCCGAGAATGAATTGATACTGGCGGTCAAGGATGTCGGCCAGCTGCTGATCCTGTATAAACTGTCTGAGCATCATAAATTGATCCAAAACGCCGACTGTTCCGGCCAGCACTTCATGCATATCGAAAAGCTCATGTCCTCCGTGATTCACTTGCGGTGAACCCGGGATCCCCTGATTTACTGGCGGCTGCTGCTGATTCTGCTGCTGTTCCACTGGTTGTTTTCCTCCTTCATGTCAAATCATCATTAAGATGTGAAAAAAGCCGATCCGTTATACATCAAGACCTATTTCGTTACGTGGGGATTATTTACTATTTTGCGCCAGTGAAGACAATCTTTACAAAAAAGTGATGTGATTTTTAAGAAAATAAGCTAACGTATTTCTTAGAAGACAGGGGGGAAATGAATGAAGAAAAAAAGGGGTATGCGTCTTTCGTGCTGTTTGCTGACGGTTTGTTTTATGATGTTCAGCGTGAAAGATGCGGAAGCAATCGGACAAGCCGGATCACTGAATGAAGCTGGAACGGATAAAGCGTATAAAGAACGGCAGACTGAAGACTCGGGCCGTGTCCCGCTCAGAATCATCAGCATGAATGATCTGCACGGAAAAATTGATCAGCAATATGAGCTTGACCTTAACGGAGACGGTAAACCGGATGGCACTTTCGGGCGGATGGACTACGCCGCCGCGTACATTAAAAAGGCGAAAGCCGAGAAAGAACACGCCTTTGTCGTGCATGCGGGCGATATGATCGGGGGCAGCTCTCCCGTGTCAGCCCTTTTTCAGGATGAACCGACAGTAGAATTGATGGAAGACATCGGTTTTGATGTCGGAACTGTCGGCAATCACGAATTCGATGAAGGAACGGATGAGCTTAAACGGATCATCAATGGAGGAGATCATCCGGACGGTAAGGGGACAAGCGGTTATGACGGCCAAAATTTCCCGCTCGTCTGCGCAAACTGTAAACTGAAGTCAGGGGAGTCCTTTCTGCCGCCGTATGAAATCAAATACGTTTCCGGAATTCCGGTCGCATTTATCGGGGTTGTAACCAGATCGGCGGCAGGCATGGTCATCCCGGACGGAATTAAAAATATTACGTTTACGGATGAGGTAAAGGCCGTCAATGACGCCGCCGCTGACTTGAAGAAAAAAGGAATTAAAGCAATCGCCGTACTCGCCCATATGTCTGCTGAACAAAATGGCTCAGCAATCACTGGAGAATCCGCAAAGCTTGCAAGCGGAACAGACTCAGAGATTGATGTGATTTTCGCCGCGCACAATCATAAAGTCGTAAACGGAGAAATCAACGGCAAGCTGATTGTGCAGGCATTTGAATACGGAAAAGCAATCGGAATCGCCGATCTTGAACTTGATAAAGAGTCGAAGGATATCGTGAAAAAATCAGCGGAAATCCAATATATCGATCAAAGTAAAATCAAGCCTGACCCGGCTGCGGCAGGCATATTAAGCAAATATGAAGAGAAAGTGAAACCGATTATCAGCGAAACGGTCGGGGAAGCGGCCCATGATATAACGGGCGGGTATTCAAATGACGGCGACACGGCGCTCGGAAATCTGATTGCCGACGGTATGAAAGCGAAGATGAAATCCGATTTTGCGCTTATGAATGGGGGAGGCATCCGGGACGGCATAAAAAAAGGGCCGATCATATGGGGAGACCTTTATAATGTACAGCCGTTCGGCAATGTGCTGACGAAGCTTGAAATCAAAGGAAAAGATTTGCGGGAGATCATCAACGCGCAAATTTCTCCGGTGTACGGACCGGATTACAGCATCAGCGGATTTTCCTATACATGGAACCCGGAAACCGGACAAGCGGTTGATATGAAAATGGCGGACGGGACAGACATACAGCCCGAAAAAGGATATACAGTAACAGTCAATCAATTTATGGCGACGGCGGCGGGGGCAAAATACGGTCCGATCGGGAAACTCGGCAAGAATCCGGTGACGGGGCCTGAGGATTTGGAAGCGACAGCAGACTATGTCAAAAGCTTTTCCGCACCGATTTCTTATCAAACCGACGGCCGCATCCGCACGGCATCAGCCGCCAAAACACCTGATGACACCGGCAATCAGCCGGGAAGCGGGGAAACACCGGGCGGCACCAGGCCTGATAAAGGAGAAAAACCTCAAGCGGAAAAACCCGCTAAAAAACCGGATGCAGCAGAACAGCCTGATCAAACCAAAAAACCTGAACGTCCTGTCGTAAAAGAAACAGCATCTGATACAGTGCAGTCAATTCCTGAATCCCGTCCGGCGTCTGCCGCAAATTCGGAACAAAGCACAAAACAGACTGAAAGCGGCACACAAAAAGGCCGCCCATTGCCTGATACTTCAGCGGGCAGCCATCAGACGGCATTGGCCGGCCTGGTGATCACGGGTGCCGGCGTATATTGGCTTTTCAGAAAGAAAAGGGGAATCCGCACACGATGAACAAACTGAAACATATTCCGCTTCTCGTCATCATCGCCGGTATCATCATCACATGTTACGGAAGCTGGAAGATCATTGATTCACATATGAAAACGAACCAATCGCTTGAAGAAGCAAAACAAGCAACAGAACCTGTCTTGGAAAAGAACGAAACAAAAAGCGCTGTGCTGACACAGCGCAAAAAAGAATTTCACCCCGAAACGGGTGAGGCAAGCGGCATTTTAGAAATTCCTGAAATCGACGCTGAGCTCCCGATCGTCGAAGGGACTGACGCAGATGATTTAGCAAAAGGCGTCGGACATTATAAGGACAGCTATTATCCGGGCGATCACGGCCAAATTGTGTTATCCGGCCACAGGGACACGGTGTTCCGCCGGACCGGCGAACTGAAAAAAGGAGACAGACTGAACGTGATTTTGTCTTACGGCACGTTTTCTTATAAACTCAGCCGTACAAAAATCGTCAGCCGGGATGATACATCTGTCATCACCCTTCAGCACAAGCGGGAGGAACTGATCCTGACCACTTGCTATCCGTTTTCTTACATTGGAAATGCGCCGAAACGATATATTATATATGCCGACCCGGTTTAAGAAAAATACGTTTCGGTAAAATGAGCCAGATCAGCCGGCATCGGCGCCTCGGCAACGATTTCTTCTCCTGAGATCGGATGGACGACACTGACTTTTTTGGCGTGAAGCGCCTGCCTGTGAAACAGCGTCCTGCTTCCGCCGTACAGGTCATCGCCCGCCAACGGATGGCCGATGCTTGCCATATGCACCCTGATTTGATGTGTTCTCCCGGTTTCCAGTTCAAGCTCTGCCAATGTAAGCTGCGCACCGGGATGATAGCCTTTCACTTTGTAATGGGTGACGGCGGCTTGTCCGCCGGGTGAGACGCGCCGTCTGACGGAATGTGACCTGTCGCGGCCGATCGGCGAGTCAACCGTGCCTTTTTTCGGCGTGATTTTTCCTTCCGCCGCGGCGATATAGGTGCGTTTTAATGTTTTGGTTTCGAGCTGACGGTCAAGGATTGCATGGGCCAGGCGGTGTTTCGCGAAAACGACCGCGCCTGACGTGTCACGGTCAAGACGGTGAACGTGGCGCACTTTCGCCTGCTCGCCGTTGATTTGAAAATGGTAAGCGATCAGGTTGCTGAGGGTGCCGGTCTGACCCTCTTCATTTGGATGAGTCGGCATTCCCGCCGGCTTATTTGCAATCAGCATATGATTGTCCTCAAATAAAATGTCCGGCTCTCCGTATTCCGGAGTCACCGAAGAACCCGTTTTTTCCTGAAGATCAATGAATAAGCGATCTCCGGTCTTCAGTATGATATTGTTTTTCGGGGATGTCCGATTCACCTGAATGCTTTCTTGGTTCATCCATTCCGTAATTACGGGTTTTGACGCCTGGAATTCAGATTTCAGGACTGAAAACAGCCATTGTCCGGCGTGCTTTTCCGTAATCAGGAGTTCCAGACCGCGGTCATTTTGTTTCATATCATAAAGCTCCTTTTCAAGCGGAAAGCGGCTGTTTCAATAGGAAACACTTACCTTAGCTTTCGCGTTTTTTTCTATGCTATTCTTGATAAAGATTAAGGATATTCACATGGCAAGAAAGGTGATTGATGTGAGAATTGTGAACGCAGCGACTGACGGACAAGAAAGCGCGATACAAGAGCTTTCCTCTGAATTGTTTCAAAATGTCTTTCCTCTTTATTTCTCCGAACTGGAAATTCAGCGCTTTAAAAAAAGGGGCGTATTATCATTACAAAACCAACGTTACCAAGGAACTTTAAAAGAAGCGTTTCAAATTATGGCTTGTCTGCAAACGGTACATATCATGCTGTCAAAGCCGCACCCGGTATATGACGTCAAAGAGCGGGCGCTGTTTGATAAAAATTGCGCTTTGCTGAATGAATGCGGAATGAATTTTCCCTTTACCTATGATGATTTCGAGACAGGGGCCGGATCAGAAGCCTGCGGTCACAGAAGGCTGATCTGACGGGTATAAAGAGCCTTTTAACAGGCTCTTTTTTGCTTCCTTGACATGATACCACAATTTCTTTCCTCTAACTCCCTTTATAATGAGACAAATCCCCGAGCATAATAAATGTCGAAAGGGGTGCTTTACAATGAGTTCAATCAAACAATCAATGACTACCCACGTGGCTACCGTTTCTCCCAATCAAACGATTCAGGAAGCGGCTGCGCTGATGCACCAGCATAATGTCGGAGCAATTCCCGTCGTTGACGGAGGGGAATTAAAAGGAATGCTGACAGACCGTGATATCGCATTGAGAACAACGGCTCAAGGCCGCGACGGCCAAACACCTGTTTCACACGTGATGTCTTCTGCAGTTGTATCCGGAAACCCGGAAATGAGTCTTGAAGAGGCGTCACATCTGATGGCCCAACACCAAATCCGCCGCCTTCCCATTGTCGATCAAAATCATCTGGTCGGGATCGTTGCGCTTGGAGACTTAGCGGTCGATCAGCGTTCAAATGAGTCTGCGGGAGCAGCTCTTTCCAATATTTCCAGTCAAAACACACAGTAACGGATGAAGAGAGCTTGCACTCATGCAGGCTCTTCTTTCCGTCAGAATGTTACATTTTGAACGCGAAAGAAATTCACGGTATAGTGTATACATAGGTCAGTACGTTTTAGCTAAAGGAGCTGTAACCATTGATAAAAGCATTAATCTTTGATTTTGACGGGTTAATTTTAGATACAGAAACCCATGAATATGAAGTGCTGCAGGAAATGTTTGAAGAACACGGTTCAACATTGCCTTTATCCGTCTGGGGAAAGGTGATCGGAACGGCCGCGGGGTTTAAGCCGTTCGCATATTTAGAGGAGCAGCTGGGAAGAAAGCTCGATCATGATGAACTGACGGCGATCAGGCGCGGGCGCTTCGAACAGCGGATGAAGACGGAAACGGCGCGTCCCGGGGTGGAGGCTTATTTAGCCGCGGCAAAAGAATTAGGATTGAAAGTGGGGCTCGCGTCCAGCTCAGATTTTAAATGGGTATCGGGCCATCTGAAGGAATTAGGCCTGTTTGATGAATTTGAAGTGATTCAGACGGCTGACGACGTAGAAGAAGTGAAGCCGAATCCGGAGCTCTATCTGAAAGCTGCGGAACATTTAGGCGTTGAACCATCTGAATGTCTGGCCTTTGAGGATTCGGTCAACGGCTCAATCGCAGCCAAACGTGCCGGAATGAAATGTGTCATCGTCCCGAATAAGGTAACAAGCGCCCTGTTATTTGAAGAATACGATCACAGACTGGAATCGATGGCGGAAATGGAACTTGAATTACTCTTACAGCGATTGAACGATCAAAACGAACCGGCAGGGGGAAGCAGCATTGTCTGAGAAACTTGATCTGACCCGTTTTGAAAAGAAAATGGTCATACGGAATATGGAAGAGAAAGATATCAACAAAATAATTGAGCTGCAAAAGGATTGTTTTCCGGGGATGGAGCCGTGGGAGCCTGAGCATTTAATCAGCCATCTCGCGCACTTTCCGGAAGGTCAGTTTTGCGCCGAGTATGAAGGGGAAATTATCGGTTCATGCTCAAGCCTGATCATCAATTTCGATGAATATGATGACCGCCACACGTGGCAGGACATTACAGACGACGGTTATATCACGAACCACAACCCGGACGGATTGAATCTGTACGGGATTGAGGTAATGGTTCACCCGGAATACAGACGGATGAAAATCGGACACCGGCTGTATGAGGCGAGAAAAGACTTGGCGAGACGATTGAATCTGAAAAGCATCATTATCGGCGGGCGGATTCCGAATTATCATAAGTATGCGGAAGAAATGACGGCGAGAGCCTATGTCGAACAGGTGACGCGCCATCAGATTTATGATCCGGTGCTTTCTTTCCAGCTGATGAACGGATTTACGCTCATGCGGATCAATCCGAATTATCTCCCGGATGACACCGCGTCCATTAAATATGCGACATTAATGCAATGGAACAATGTCGATTACTTGCCGCAGTCGAAGCGCTATTACAAATCGGCATTTCCGGTGCGCATTTGCGTCATTCAATATGAAATGAAAAAGATTTACTCCTTCGAGGAATTTGCCAATCAGGTTGAATATTATGTCGATGTGGCTTCCGATGCGAGATCTGATTTCGCGGTGTTCCCGGAGATTTTCACGACGCAGCTCATGTCATTTCTCGAGGAGCGTTCGCCGAGTCTGGCCATTCAGAGGATTACCGAATATACCGAGGACTATATCAGCCTCTTTACAGATCTCGCGGTGAAATATAATGTCAACATCATCGGCGGCTCCCACTTCGTTGAAGAAGAGGGGAAAATTTATAACATCGCCTACTTATTCAGACGTGACGGCACGATTGAAAAACAATATAAGCTTCACATTACGCCGAATGAGCGGAAATGGTGGGGCATCAGCGCCGGAGACAGGGTGCGCGTATTTGATACGGACTGCGGAAAGATCGCCATTCAGATCTGTTACGATATCGAATTTCCGGAGCTTGCGAGAATTGCCGCGGATCAAGGAGCGAAAATTATCTTTACGCCGTTCTGCACTGAAGACCGCCAAGGCTACTTGCGCGTAAGATACTGCTCTCAGGCGAGAGCGGTTGAAAACCAAATTTACACCGTCATCTCAGGTACGGTCGGAAACCTTCCGCAAACAGAAAATATGGATATTCAATACGCGCAGTCAGCCATTTTTGCTCCGTCTGATTTTGAATTCGCCAGAGACGGAATCGTCGGTGAAACGAATCCGAATATCGAAATGGTCGTGATCGGGGACGTGGACCTTGAAATCTTAAGAAGGCAGCGTGAAAACGGAACCGTGCGCCAGCTGAAAGACCGGCGCAAAGATATTTACCGGATTACGCACCTGAAATAAAAAAACGCCCGCTCCGCTTAAGGGGCGGGTTTTTTATAAAAACACTTGCGCCGGCCCCGGTTTCGGGATATGCTCTTGTAGCCCTTTCGCTTTCTGGGAGAAAGCGTTTTTTTAATTGCCGCCGCTTTATTGACTCGCCCATGCCGCGCCTTTATATTCTTATTAAGAGGAAAACTTCACCAAGAGAATCGGCGTCAGAAGCCGGGCAGCTTTCGATACAGTGCAATGATATTGAAAGGGAGATGAGCGGTGTGGAACATGTACAAAAAAATCAGTCACTCAAACAAAAGGATAAAGAGCTGATTTGGCACGCGATGAAAGGGGCGGAGCCGGATGACAGCATAATCGTTCAAAAAGGGGAAGGCGCCTGGGTTACGGACATTGACGGCAGACGGTATTTGGACGGCATGTCAGGCCTGTGGTGCGTCAATATCGGGTACGGGAGAAAGGAGCTTGCCGATGCGGCTTACAGCCAATTGAAGGAGCTTCCTTATTATCCGCTGACCCAAAGCCATCAACCCGCGATTGAGCTTGCGGAAAAACTGAATGAATGGCTCGGCGGCGATTATGTGATCTTCTTTTCCAACAGCGGATCGGAAGCAAATGAAACCGCGTTCAAAATTGCCCGCCAATACCACATTGAAAACGGCGATCACAGCCGCTTCAAATTCATCTCCCGGTACAGAGGCTATCACGGCAATACGATGGGGGCGCTCGCCGCTACCGGCCAGGCGCAGAGAAAATATAAATATGAGCCGCTCTCACAAGGTTTTTTGCATGCGGCGCCGCCTGATCTTTATCGGAATCCCGGAGATGCCGTCACATTGGAAAGCGCGCATGACATCGACCGGATCATGACGTGGGAATTAAGCGAAACGATTGCCGGCGTTATTATGGAACCGATTATTACAGGCGGAGGGATACTGATGCCCCCGGACGGGTATATGGCAAAGGTAGAGGGCATTTGCCGCCGCCACGGCGCGCTTCTGATCAGTGATGAAGTCATTTGCGGTTTCGGCCGCACGGGAGAGCCGTTCGGATTTCAGCATTACGGCGTTTCACCGGACATCGTCACAATGGCAAAAGGCATTACGAGCGCTTACCTGCCGCTGTCGGCAACGGCAGTAAAACGGGAGATTTTTGAGGCGTATTCGGGCGGTGAGCCGTACGGCCGCTTCCGGCACGTGAATACATTCGGAGGCAATCCGGCAGCCTGCGCCCTGGCCTTGAAAAACCTGCAATTGATGGAGGACGAACATCTGATCGCCCGCTCCCGTGAGCTTGGAGAAAGGCTGCTCCGTGAGCTTGAGCCGATCAGAGAACATCCGGCGGTCGGAGATGTACGGGGCAAGGGCCTTCTTGCCGGCATTGAGCTCGTCAAGGACAAAGTCACGAAGGAACCCGCTGATGCCGCCCTTGTGCAGCACGTCATCACCGCCTGCAGAGAAAAAGGCCTGCTTGTCGGGAAAAATGGCGATACTGTAGCGGGATATAATAATGTCATTCAGCTGTCTCCGCCTTTTTGCCTGTCGGACGAGGAGCTCTCTTTCATCATTTCGACCGTCAAGGAAAGCGTGCTGAGCATTGATTTTTAATGTAAAGGAGTAAAACATGAGTTTTCACAACCAGCAGATTCTACCGGCAATCCGGAACATGAAGCAATTCGATGCATTTTTAGAAAGTCCGTTCTTATACGGCGTCATTTTAGATATCCACCTCGGTCAATTAAAAGGTGTCGTGAATGAAGCGAAAAAACACGGAAAACTTCTGATGGTTCACGTCGATTTAATTCACGGCATTAAGCATGACGAATACGGTGCGGAGTTTATTTGTCAGGATATCCGGCCCGCGGGTATCATTTCGACGAGATCATCAGTCATCGTCAAAGCGAAACAAAAGAAAATATACGCGATCCAGCGTCTGTTTCTCTTGGATACGAGCGCCATGGAGAAAAGCATGGAATTCGTCGGAAAGCATAAGCCTGACTTTATCGAGGTTCTCCCGGGCATCGTTCCGACTTTAATCAGAGAAATTAAAGAAATGACGGGGATTCCGATTTTTGCCGGCGGCTTCATCCGCACGGAGCAGGACGTTGAAAACGCCTTGCAGGCAGGAGCCACGGCCGTGACGACTTCAGACACCGAACTATGGGCTAAATATGAACATTCTATGACAAAAAAAGATTGACACCGCTTACACCCATTGTTACAATAGACCTAGGTTAATACTATGTGATGGAGACCCGGAGACCCACAACAGCTCTTTACGGAAGCAATAAAGCGTAAAGCGGTTTGTTGTGGGTTTTTTATTCTCTATAACTCTGTCAAACCTGCTATTTTGTCATTTAGGAGGAATGATGATGACAGCATTTTGGGGAGAAGTAATCGGTACAATGCTGCTTGTTATTTTCGGCGGCGGCGTTTGTGCGGGAGTCAATTTAAAGAAATCGCTTTCATACCAATCCGGATGGATTGTTATTGTATTCGGCTGGGGATTGGGAGTAGCCATGGCGGCATATGCCGTCGGCAGTATCAGCGGCGCCCACTTGAATCCGGCTTTAACGATAGGCCTTGCGCTTGAAGGCAGCTTTCCTTGGAAAGAGGTCCCTGTTTATATTGCGGGGCAGATGATCGGAGCAATGATCGGTGCGGTTGTTGTGTACCTTCATTATCTGCCGCATTGGAAGGCGACGGATGATCCGGCCGCTAAACTGGGCGTTTTCTCGACCGGCCCGAGTATTCCTCATACATTTGGGAATATGATAAGTGAAGTCATTGGTACGTTTGTGCTTGTGCTCGGCATTTTGGCAATCGGAGCGAATGAATTTACAAAAGGGCTGAACCCGCTGATTGTCGGATTCCTCATCGTTGCCATCGGGATTTCTCTTGGAGGGACGACCGGATATGCGATCAACCCTGCGCGGGATTTGGGGCCGAGAATCGCTCACGCCTTTCTGCCGATTCCGAAAAAAGGGCCGTCAAATTGGAAATATGCCTGGATTCCCGTAGTCGGTCCGATCATGGGCGGTGCGTTCGGCGGCGTATTTTACAATGCCGCGTTTAAAGGAAATGTGACACCTAGCTTTTGGTTTGTAAGCGTTATAATGGTTGTAGTGCTTTTCATACTCTATATTTATACCAAGAAATCTCAATCACGGAAAATATTATCAAATTCTGAATATATTTAAAAAGGAGAGCGGCATCATGGAGACCTATATTTTATCAATTGACCAAGGCACAACAAGTTCAAGAGCGATTCTTTTTAATAAAGAAGGAAAAATCGTGCATTCCGCTCAAAAGGAATTCACACAGCATTTCCCTCAGCCGGGCTGGGTGGAGCACAATGCGAACGAAATCTGGGGATCGGTGCTCGCCGTTATCGCGACTGTGATCTCCGAGTCCGGAATCAGCGCTGATCAAATTGCCGGCATCGGCATCACGAACCAAAGGGAAACGACGGTCGTATGGGATAAAGATACCGGAAAGCCGGTATACAATGCGATTGTGTGGCAATCGAGACAAACATCCGGCATTTGCGAAGAGCTTCGTGAAAAAGGATATAATGATACATTCAGAGAAAAAACGGGACTTTTGATCGACCCTTATTTCTCAGGAACGAAAGTCAAATGGATTCTTGACAATGTAGAAGGCGCGCGGGAAAAAGCGGAAAACGGAAATCTTCTGTTCGGAACGATTGATTCATGGCTCATCTGGAAAATGTCCGGAGGGGCGGCGCACGTAACGGATTATTCCAACGCTTCAAGAACGCTGATGTTTAATATTCATGAATTAAAATGGGATGACGAGCTGCTTGATATTTTAGGCGTGCCGAAATCAATGCTGCCGGAAGTGAAACCGTCTTCTCATGTGTACGCGAAAACGGTTGATTATCATTTCTTCGGTAAAAACATTCCGATTGCGGGAGCGGCGGGAGACCAGCAGTCAGCGCTGTTCGGCCAGGCGTGCTTTGAAGAAGGCATGGGGAAAAACACATACGGCACAGGCTGCTTTATGCTGATGAATACCGGAGAAAAAGCCATCACTTCTGATCACGGCCTTCTGACGACAATCGCCTGGGGATTAGACGGAAAAGTCGAGTATGCACTGGAAGGAAGCATCTTTGTCGCAGGTTCTGCCATCCAATGGCTGAGAGACGGCATGCGGATGTTCCAGGATTCAAAAGAAAGCGAGACATACGCAGAGCGCGTGGATTCCGCTGACGGTGTTTATGTCGTGCCCGCTTTCGTCGGATTAGGCACACCGTACTGGGACAGTGACGTGCGCGGCTCAGTTTTCGGCCTGACACGCGGAACGACGAAGGAGCATTTCATCCGGGCTACGCTTGAATCTCTCGCTTATCAGGCGAAAGATGTGCTTGATGCCATGGAGGCTGATTCAGGCATCTCTTTAAAAACATTGCGTGTAGACGGCGGAGCGGTAAAAAATAACTTCCTCATGCAGTTCCAAAGCGACTTGCTTGATGTGCCGGTCGAACGTCCGGAAATTAATGAAACGACGGCGCTCGGTGCCGCGTATTTGGCCGGAATCGCTGTCGGATACTGGAAGGACAGCACTGAAATCGCCGATCAATGGAACCTTGATAAGCAATTCAAACCGGAAATGGAAGATAAAAAACGCGATGAATTGTACGGCGGATGGAAAAAAGCAGTAAATGCAGCTATGGCTTTTAAATAAGATAAAAATGTGGTATACTGAAAACAAGTTAATAGGAACGGTCCTGAGATGAGGAGAGACCACAGCACCAAAGTGATGACATGCGCTTTGGCTGTTGTGGTCTCTTTTTCTATACCGTGACAACAAGGAGGAAACGTAATGATGAATCACCAATTTTCAAGTTTGGAACGGGATCATATGCTGGAAGACATGACTAAAAAAACATACGATCTGTTTATTATAGGCGGAGGTATTACGGGTGCCGGTACGGCGCTTGACGCAGCTTCAAGGGGAATGAAAGTCGCTTTGAGCGAAATGCAGGATTTCGCGGCCGGCACATCAAGCCGATCCACAAAGCTTGTCCACGGCGGTTTGCGTTATCTGAAGCAATTTGAAGTCAAAATGGTTGCAGAAGTCGGTAAGGAACGTGCCATCGTGTACGAAAACGGCCCGCACGTCACGACGCCGGAATGGATGCTGCTGCCGTTTCATAAAGGCGGCACGTTCGGTTCATTCTCTACTTCTATCGGCCTGCGTGTGTATGACTATTTAGCGGGAGTAAAAAAATCAGAGCGCAGAAGCATGCTGTCTGCTAAAGAAACGCTGCAAAAAGAGCCGCTCGTCAAAAAAGACGGCTTAAAAGGCGGAGGCTATTATGTAGAGTACCGGACGGACGATGCGAGACTGACGATTGAAGTCATGAAAGAAGCCGTTAAATTCGGTGCGGAGCCTGTCAACTACTCTAAAGTGAAAGAACTGCTTTATGAAAAAGGAAAAGTTGTCGGCGTTTTAATTGAAGATCTGCTGTCAGGCAAGGAATACAAAGTTTACGCCAAAAAAATCGTCAATGCGACAGGTCCGTGGGTCGACGAGCTGAGAGAAAAAGACCACAGTAAAAGCGGAAAACATCTTCAGCACACAAAAGGGGTCCATCTCGTATTCGACCAATCCGTATTCCCGCTTAAACAGGCGGTATACTTTGATACGCCGGACGGCCGGATGGTGTTCGCCATTCCGCGTGAAGGAAAAACATACGTGGGTACGACCGATACGGTTTACAAACAAAAACTTGAGCATCCGCGCATGACGGTGCAGGATCGCGATTATGTCGTCAGCTCCATCAATTATATGTTCCCGGAACTGAACATTACGGCGGACGATATTGAATCAAGCTGGGCCGGCCTCAGACCGCTTATTCACGAAGAAGGGAAAGACCCGTCTGAGATCTCCCGTAAAGATGAAATCTGGACATCTCAATCAGGCCTGATTACGATCGCCGGAGGAAAACTGACGGGCTACCGTAAAATGGCTGAGCACATTGTCGATCTTGTCCGCGACCGCTTGAAAGAAGAGGGCGGCCAGGACTTCGGCGGCTGCAAGACGAAGACGATGCCGATTTCCGGCGGACATGTCGGCGGCTCTAAAAACTTCGAGTCATTTGTGGAAGCAAAGACAAAAGACGGCTTGAAAATCGGTTTATCACAGGAAACCGCTAAGCAGTTAGCCATCAGATACGGCTCTAACGTTGAAAATGTATTCAGCCGGATTGAAGGTCTGAAAGACGAAGCGGAAAAACGCCAGATTCCGGTTCACATTCTGGCTGAAGCGGCTTACAGCATCGAAGAAGAAATGGCTGCGACACCTGCCGATTTCTTCGTCCGCAGAACGGGAAGACTGTTCTTCGACATCAAATGGGTGCAAACGTATAAAACGGCCGTGATTGATTACATGAGCGACCGATTCCAATGGAATGACGCAACGAAAGAAAAACACACTGAGTGGTTAAATACGCTGCTGCACGACGCGGTTGTTCCGCTCGAACAATAATAACCGGAGGGCTGTGCCGAAAAGGCATGAGCCCTTCTTTTATCTTCTTACATAAAGCATTTGGTTAGGTTATCAAGTGACACGGGCAGCCGATTCATATTAAAATATGGTCATAAGCTGAAATTATAGGAGGACGAACATGAGTTGGAGTAAGAGCTACGAACGCTGGAATCAGGCCGAACAATTAGATTCAGAATTGAAAAAATTATTGGCGGACGCAGAAGGAAACGAGCAGCTGCTGGAAGATTTTTTCTACAAAAATCTTGAGTTCGGAACAGGAGGCATGAGAGGAGAAATCGGGCCGGGTACGAACAGGATGAATATTTACACGGTCCGCAAAGCATCCGCCGGACTTGCGGCGTATATCGAAAAACAGGGAGAAGACGCGAAAAAAAGAGGGGTTGCGATCGCATACGACTCCCGTCATAAATCTCCTGAGTTTGCGATGGAAGCTGCAAAAACCCTTGCTTCCCAAGGCATTCAAACATACGTATTTGATGAGCTCCGCCCGACGCCTGAGCTGTCTTTTGCGGTGAGAAAGCTGAACGCTTATGCCGGTATCGTCGTGACGGCCAGCCATAACCCGCCTGAATATAACGGATATAAAGTGTATGGCGATGACGGCGCACAGCTGCCGCCGAAAGAAGCTGACATCGTCATTGCGGAAGTGAATGCCATAGAAAATGAATTAACGATTCAAGTTGAAGATGAACAGTCGCTGAAAGAAAAAGGTTTGATTAAAATAATCGGTGAAGAAATTGATAAACCGTATACTGAAAAACTGACTTCCATCTCCGTACATCCCGAGCTTTCGGATGAAGTGGATGTCAGCGTCGTGTTCACTCCGCTGCACGGCACGGCAAATAAACCGGTGCGCCGCGGTCTTGAAGCACTCGGTTACAAAAACGTCACCGTCGTAAAGGAGCAAGAGCTGCCGGACCCGGATTTTTCAACCGTCAAATCGCCGAATCCGGAAGAGCACGCGGCATTCGAATATGCCATTAAACTCGGAGAAGAACAAAATGCCGATATTCTCGTCGCTACGGACCCGGATGCCGACCGTCTCGGCATTGCCGTAAAAAACAGCGAAGGCAAGTACACAGTGCTGACGGGAAACCAGACAGGCGCGCTTTTATTGCATTACCTGCTTTCCGAGAAGAAAAAACAGGGCACCCTTCCTGAAAACGGTGTCGTCATGAAAACGATTGTCACGAGCGAATTGGGCCGCGCCGTCGCTTCATCGTTCGGGTTAGATACGATTGACACGCTGACAGGCTTCAAATTTATCGGTGAAAAGATCAAAGAATATGAAAAAACAGGCCAATACACGTTCCAGTTCGGGTATGAAGAAAGCTACGGCTACTTAATCGGCGATTTCGCGCGTGACAAAGACGCGATCCAGGCTGCGCTGTTAGCCGTCGAGGTATGCGCCTTTTATAAAAAGCAGGGCATGTCGCTTTATGACGCGCTGCTGTCCATTTTTAAAGAATACGGTTATTACCGTGAAGGCTTGAAGTCATTGACGTTAAAAGGAAAACAGGGAGCAGAGCAGATTTCCGCTATCCTGACTTCATTCCGAAACGATCCGCCGAAGCAGATGGCCGGAAAACAAATCACGCAGGCTGAAGACTATTCAACGGGAAAACGGACTGTATTTGCCGATCATCGTGAAGAAGATATTGATCTTCCGAAGTCAAATGTCCTGAAATATTTCCTTGAAGACGGCTCTTGGTTCTGCCTTCGTCCATCGGGAACGGAGCCGAAAGTGAAGTTCTATTTCGCCGTGAAGGGAACTTCTTTACAAGACAGCGAACAGCGTCTTGCCGCATTATCTGAAGCCGTCATGAAAACGGTGGATGGCATAGTGGAAAAAACGAAATAAACAACAAACCGCCGGAAGCGACATCCGGCGGTTTTTTTTACGTCTCATCCGAAAGTATGAGGAAAATTCATGCTGAAAACAAAGGAATATACAGAAAAGAATTGATATAATATGGATAATTCTGATTGGCCGGAGTGAGGGAAATTGACGAAAACGACGGTAGAAACGTTAAAAACGTTAAAAGCGATTGCGGAAACCTTAAACCAAAGCCACGATTTAAAGGAAGCGCTTGATAAAGTGCTCCGCGAACTGCTCAGCTTGACCGGGCTGCAGACAGGGTGGATTTTTCTGATTGAGCCGGACGGATCTTATACGCTCGCCGCATCCGCTTATTTACCGCCGGCTCTCGGTCAGCGGGAAAATGCACTCATGTGCAGCGGGGAATGCTATTGTCTGACCAAATTCAGCAATGGCGGATTGACAAAAGCCGTAAACATAATGAATTGTAAACGGATTGAATTTGCGGAACAGACGACGAACTGCCGCGATACGGAGGGCATTACCCATCATGCGACCGTACCGCTTGAGGACGGCGGCCGGAAGTTCGGTTTATTAAACGTCGCCGCAAGTGAAAAGACATTTTTCAACGAAGAAGAACTGCATCTGCTTGAAGCGGTTGCATTTCAAATCGGAACGGCGATTCAGCGGATGAAATTGGCCGAATTTGAGCAGCAGAACGCCCTGTTGATGGAACGAAGCAGACTTGCGCAAGAGCTGCATGATTCCGTCAATCAGATGCTGTTTTCTGTCAGCTTAACGGCAAAAGCCGCAAAGAGCTTTACAGATGATGATCGACTCCGGCAGATGATTACGTTTATTCAAGAGCTGTCTCAGGATGCGCTAACAGAAATGAGGGCGCTTATTTGGCAGCTGAAGCCGGAAAGTTTGACGAAAGGGCTGTATGCGTCGATCAAAAGCTATGCCGCTCTTATCGGCCTGGAAGCCGTTTGTGAAATGGAGGATGAGCTGGAGCTTACGGATGAACAGGAACACGCGCTTTGGCGGATCGCCCAGGAAGCCTTGAATAACTGTAAAAAGCATGCGGGAACGGACCGGGTTATCATTTCCGCCGTTAAAAAGCCGGATTGCGCTGAGCTTCACATCAGCGACCGTGGAGCGGGCTTCAGCGCTGATGCGCACGCTGTGCTCCCATCGCTCGGCGTGGCCGGCATGAAAGCGCGGGCTGAAGCGATCGGAGGCCGCTTTACACTGCAATCCGAGCTTGGCGCCGGAACGATTGTCTCCGTTCGGCTTCCGTTTCGGGACAGGAGGTCTGATTGATGAAAATTGTGATTGCTGATGATCATCACGTTGTCCGCAAAGGACTGCGCTATTTCTTCGCCACTCAGGAAGACATTGAAGTTGTCGGTGAGGCGTCCACCGGTGCTGAAGCGCTTCAGCAAGCTGAAAAGACGGAGCCGGACATCATTCTGATGGATTTATCAATGCCTGATATGGACGGCATAGAAGCGGCAAAAATTGCGGCTGAACGATTTCCGGACATCAGTATCGTCGTTTTGACGAGCTATTCTGATCAGGAGCATGTCATTCCCGCCCTTAAAGCCGGCGCAAAAGCATATCAGCTGAAAGACGCCCAGCCCGATGATTTAGTGAAAACGCTCCGGGAAGTGTATTCCGGACGTTACCGGCTGTCGGCGAATATTGTGCCTCACGTGCTGACCCATATGGTTCAGGATGATCAGGATAAGGAAAAATATTATCAGCTGACCCCCCGTGAAAAAGATGTTCTTCAAGAAATAGCCAAAGGGAAAAGCAATAAGGAAATTGCGGCGGCACTGTGTATTTCCGAAAAAACAGTGAAGACCCACGTATCTAACCTGCTCTCAAAGCTGAATCTTTCCGATCGGACGCAGGCGGCATTGTATGCGGTAAAATATAATGTTTTTGGAAAGGCGGTAAAATTATGAGCATATTAGTGATCAGCGGAACACCGAGAAAAAACGGGCGGACTAGAATTGCCGCTTCTTATATCAGAGATCGGTTTCATACCGATTTTATTGATTTGAGCGAAAGTGAACTGCCGCTTTATAACGGTGAAGAAGAACAGAACGAGCTGCCTTCAGTGCAAGAGTTAAGGCGGCAGGTGAAAAAGTCGGCGGCCGTCGTCTTATTATCTCCCGAGTATCACAGCGGCATGAGCGGCGCTTTAAAAAACGCCATCGATTTTTTAAGCAGCGATCACTGGGCATACAAACCGGTGGCAATCATTGCCGCGGCGGGCGGAGGAAAAGGAGGCATGAACGCGCTGGCGAATATGCGGACGGTCATGCGGGGCGTCTATGCAAATGTCATCCCGAAACAGCTGGTCTTAGACCCGATTCACATCGACATGGATCGCCGGACCGTATCTGAGGATATGGCGGTCAGCCTGAAAGACATGATTGAAGAATTGAATATGTTCACAAACACAAGAAATCCCG
Organism: Bacillus sp. FCW2; assembly: GCF_021228595.1. Classification (NCBI taxonomy): domain Bacteria; kingdom Bacillati; phylum Bacillota; class Bacilli; order Caryophanales; family Bacillaceae; genus Bacillus; species Bacillus sp. FCW2. Next base: position 63,459 of record NZ_CP089436.1, read on the forward strand.
GCGTCTGACGCCGGGATTGTTTTATGTCAGCATGGCTAATTGATCTTCATAAGCGAGCTCTGTCGCATGATCAATATACCCGAGAAGAGAATACAGCTCTTTTTCAAGCACCGCATGATCATATTCGAAATGATACGCGTGCAGAAAGTGCTCAATACGCTTTGATAATAAATCATCTTTTGTACGAACCATCAAAATTAATAAATTGTCCCATTGAGACCGGTGTGTGTAATACAAGGCTTTGTCATAATCGGCATGATCCATCTTACGCTTCTCCTTTCAATGAGAAGTTCTCCGTTAGTTTATGCCGTCGAAGCCCGGATGCAACGGGGGAAAAGTTGGTGTCCTTATCACATCGGCATAGCAATATGAGGGAGACATAAAATAAAACCGCATATCCGTCTCTTCTTTGGACACGCTAAGATTGACAAAAACGACTCAGGAGAACATAAAGATGAAATCTCTTCCATTTGCGCTTGCCCTCTTGTTTTGCGGCATTCTCATTGCCTCGATCGCTGAAAAAGGGCATACAGAACACCTCGATCCGTCAGTTGAAAAATGGGAGCAGCTCGCATGGAACCAGCTTGAACGTGAATACAAGGGGGCCGAGCTTACCGATTATTCGTACATGGGCCGTACAAAAGTGAACCGGGAACAGACGAAAGATGTGTTTCGCGTAACGGTGCAAACAGCAAAAGAAACGTTTTCATCCCGTGCTGAAGTGTATTTCCACCCCGTAACAAAACACGTGATCAGCATTAATATTTTCAGACTATAAAAAAAGCTGCACAGCCTAATTGAGGCCGTACAGCTTGTCAGATATCAGAAGAAGCGTTTTGCGCCGAGGTAGCGCTGTTTCCAATAGGAATTGTTCATGCTGGAAATAACGACACCCGAATCGTTGGCATTAATAAACTGGCCGTTCCCGAGATAAATACCGACGTGGGAAGGTCCGGCTTTATAAGTTGAGAAAAAGACAAAGTCACCGACCGCCGGCTGGCTGACTGATGTCATCGTATTCCAGTAGCCTGCGGCTGAAAGTCTGGATACAGAAGTGACCTTATTGAGAACGTAATAAATGAAACCGCTGCAGTCAAAGCCTCTCGGCGTTGTCCCGCCCCATACATACGGTACGCCCAGTTGAGCTTTTGCGGCATCGATCATTACATTAATCTTCGCACTTGTTGAACCTGTGCCGCCTGTGTTGCCGGACTGATTCGGTGTCGTGTTTGTCTGCTGCCCGGTAATCGTCAGCTTTTGTCCGATTTGAAGAACATCTGTTTTCAGATTGTTTTTCTCGCGGATCTGCTGGGCGGTCACATTGAACTTTTGGGCGATCACCCATAAAGAATCCCCGCTTTTCACGGTATATGTAGTGGTTTTCCCTGTATCTCCGGACTGGTTCGGAGTTGACGGTGAAGTCGAAGAGCCGGAAGATGACGTTTTGGTCAGCTTAAGCACTTGTCCGACCCGCAGCATGTCTGACGTCAGTTTGTTGATGCTTCTGATTTGCTGAACCGTCATATTGTATGCGTTTGCGATTTTCCAGAGTGAGTCTCCGCTTTTTACTGTATAAGAGGACGTTTGCGTCTGGTTTTTATTTTGGTTTGAATTGTCTTTTGACGGCGTGTTTCCCGAAGAAGACGTTCCTTTTGTTTTCAGGACTTGGTTTACGTAGATCGTATCCGTTTTTAAGTTGTTTAATACTTTGAGTTCCGCAATGGTCATATTGACGCTGTTTGCGATCTTCCATAGTGAATCGCCGAGTTTGACTTTATACGTCCCGGAAGATGATGACTGATTTTTGCTGCTGTTTGAGCTGCTGCCAGGAGCGGTTTTTTTCTGATCGGTGCTTGAGGAAACTTTCCCCGTCACTTGCAGCTTCTGTCCGGCGCGGATTAAGTCGCTTGTCAGACCGTTCAATTTTTTCAGTTCCTGTACGGACATTTTAAAATCAGATGCGATCAGCCACAGCGAGTCTCCGCTTTTCACTGTATAAACGCTTTTAGTCGTGCCGCTGTTCTTTGAAGATGGCTTTTTGCTGCCGGAATCTGATTTGCCGTTAGGAATGTTGAGCGTCTGCCCGATAGAAAGAACGGTGGATTTTAGATGATTCGCTGATGTAATGGCATCCACGCTTGTATTGTAGTTTTGGGCAAGCTTCCATAATGAATCTCCGCTTTTAACCTTAATCGTTTGTGCTTCTGCCGGTGTTACAGCTAACGCAGACCCGACGATCGCAGATGCAGTCAAACCGACCGCTACCTTTTTTTTCATAGTGAATCTCCCTTTTCCTGCGATAATTTTTCTATCCCCATTCGTTGCAGCCGCAAGGTGAGGATATCAGTAATGATAATCTTTATATCGGCACTTGTCTGCAATCGTTTATCATATTAATAGAAATAGTCCTTTTTTCTTATGCCGGCATAAAAAAAGAAGGAATGCGGACATTCCTTCAGCTTCTGAGCAGTCTCATAATCTCCTCTTTGTTTTTGACCAGATCCCTTAACGTATATTTGTCTAAAACGGCCAGGTAAGCTTGCAGGGCTTCATTCAGAAGGTTCTTTAAGTTGCAGGCGGGAGATATGATACAGAGATTTTTTTTGGAGTCAAAGCATTCTACGATGTTAAAGTCGTCTTCTGTATTTCGAACGACTTCTCCAATGTTTATGTCTTCCGGTGTCATTCCTAATCGGATTCCGCCTCCCCGGCCCCGGATCGTTTCGACATATCCGAGCTGTCCGAGGCGGTAAATGACTTTCATGAGGTGGTTTTTAGAGATGGAATAAGTATCTGCGATTTCTTTTATGTTGGAAAGTTCGTCGGAATGTCTGGAAGCCAAAAAAATTAAAACGCGTAAAGAATAATCAGTATAGTTCGTTAATTTCATAGAATGACCTCGAAAAAAGAGATTTTGCTTCTGTTACAGTCTATCATATATGAATTTAAAATGAAAAAAAAGGAATTTGCCCCTTTAACTCAAAAAAAACGTGCGCTCCTTCTGAGCACACGTTTTTTTCGTTAAGACATCGGCGGCTTACGATCGTCAGCCGATTGATGTTTTTCAATTTTGCGATCCAATTTTGCGAGATAACGGGAGGCGAATTCTTTTCCGCCAAGACCGAATGAAAGTCCGAAGGCAAGCGCGAAACCGCCCAGAATCAGAATAAACGCGGCATTTACGATCGTGTCGGCGACACCGAGCTGATCCAGCGCCATAAAGATTGAAAGAGTGATAATGGTATATTTCGCAAGCGGCGCCAGGAATCTGAATTCCTTTCCGCTCAGCATGCCGGCAAGCAGCCTGCTGACGAGCTGTCCGGCCAAAAGCCCGATTCCGAGAATAAATACAGCGGCCAGAACATTAGGCAGGTAAGCGATAATACCGGTTGCGATAACAACGAGAAATTCGAGATGGACAAGCTGCAGCGCCTCTGCCGTAAAGAGCAGGACGATGATGATCTGAACAATCATGCCGACCGTCTGAGAAAGCGTCAGCTTCGGGGTACCCGCCTGTTCAAAGCCCATTTTACCGAGAAGAGAGTCGAAACCGCCCCGGTGCAAGAGCCCGGATACAATGCGGTTGACCCATTTTCCGATCCAGATGCCGGCGATGATCAGCACAATACCGATGATGATATTAGGGAGCATTGTGAAGACCGTGTGCAGCATGGCTGACGCCGGTTCAGAAATACCCGCCACATCAAGCCGGTCAAGCGCAGAGATGATCACCGGAATGAAAATCAGCACGTAGACAATCGTTCCGATGATTGTCGACAGGCTTGTATCCTTCAGATAAATAGAAAGCCCCATACGTGCGGCAAGCCTTTCCGTGCCGATACTCGCCAGAAAGTTTGTGACGATATCACGGACGAGACGGGCAACAAGCCAGCCGATTAAAACAATCAGCGCCGCGGCGAATAATTTCGGTATAAAGGACAAAACGCTTTGGATCATATTTGTAAACGGCCCTGATACTCCGCTGATTTGGAGAGCGGCCAAGACGCCGGGCAGGAACAAGAGCAAGACGAAGTAAAAAACGATTCGTGAAGCGGCCGTAACGGATCTGCTCATCTCCGCTTCTTCAGAAACCATTGTCCATTTTCTGAGCCGGCCGTTTTCAGCGAGTTTCATGCCCGCTTTTTTGACGAGATAGCTGAAAAGCGAAGCGGCCGCCCAGCCCAACAGCAGAATCAGGCCGGCTTTTAAAATGCTCGGCACAGCCGCCGTTATCGCTGACAGCATGCTGACAAAAGGCGAAGCCACGGTTGTCAGATGCAGAATGTTAAAGAATAGAATAAAAACGATGATTAATGCGATAAAATAAATGACTTTACTGATGACTTTTTCTGAGGAATAGCGCGCCGGCTTTTTTTCGGCGAACAGCCTGTCGTCGATTTTTGTTTTTTGCAGGCCTTTGTATACGGCTTTTTCAATGATTTTGGCAATGCCCCAGCCGATAAGCAGGACGAGCAGTGCAATGATCAGATTCGGGAGTTTGCTGAGATACGTCGTAAGCATGTCTGCTGTATTCAAGTAGAATCGCTCCTTTTCTTTTTGGGGTATGGTGTGTGTTTTACCCACTTACATATAAAGCAAACGGGGCGGATGTGCCGAAAGTTTTCAGCCGGAAACCGGTCTGTTATTTCATCTTTTGAGAGGAGGGGTCATACATTATAAATAAGTCCAAGTAGGGGGGATTCGGTTGAACGCGGAGGAGACAAAAGGTTTACAGCGGGCAATTGAGGAAATAACCGACATTGCGAAGGGTTTCGGCCTTGATTTCTACCCGATGAGATATGAAATTTGCCCGGCTGAAATTATTTATACATTCGGCGCGTACGGCATGCCGACGAGATTCAGCCACTGGAGTTTCGGCAAACAATTTCACAAGATGAAACTCCATTATGATCTCGGTTTGAGCAAAATTTATGAACTTGTCATTAATTCCAACCCTTGCTACGCTTTTTTGCTGGACAGCAATTCGCTGATCCAAAATAAATTAATTGTAGCCCATGTTCTTGCCCATTGTGATTTTTTCAAACATAACTGCCGCTTTCAAAATACGAACCGGGACATGGTTGAGAGTATGGCGGCTGCGGCGGAGCGGATTAAGCATTATGAAAGAATGCACGGGATAAAAGAGGTGGAGTCCTTTTTAGATGCCATTCTGGCGATTCAGGAGCATATCGATCCGTCGCTCGTCAGGCCGAAGCTGCTGTGGAGCGTCGATGACGAAGAGGAGGACGAAGAAGAAACCGCGCCATCGCCTTACGATGATTTATGGGGAATGGATAAGCCGAAGCAGGTGAAAAAGAAAAAAGGGAAAAAACCGTTTCCGCCCCGGCCGGAAAAAGATATTCTGCTGTTTATCGAAGAACATTCGCGGGAGCTTGAACCGTGGCAGCGTGACATTTTAACCATGATGAGAGAAGAAATGCTGTATTTCTGGCCGCAGCTGGAAACGAAAATCATGAACGAAGGCTGGGCATCTTATTGGCATCAGCGGATTATCCGCGAGCTTGACCTGACTTCAGATGAAGCCATCGAATTTGCGAAGCTGAACGCAGGCGTCGTTCAGCCGTCAAAAACGGGAATCAACCCGTATTATTTAGGGCTGAAAATTTTTGAAGACATCGAAGAGCGTTATGACAACCCGACAGATGAAATGAAAAAAACAGGAGTAAAGCCCGGTTCCGGCCGCGAGAAAATGTTTGAGGTCAGGGAAATTGAATCGGATATATCATTTATCCGCAATTATTTGACGAAAGATCTCGTGATGCGTGAGGATTTGTATTTATTCCAAAAGCAGGGCAGGGACTATAAAGTGATCGACAAAGAATGGAAGGCCGTGCGCGACCAGCTCGTGAACATGCGGGTCAACGGGGGATTTCCTTATCTGACCGTCAATGACGGGGATTACCTGAAGAATAATGAGCTTTATATTAAACATTGGTATGAGGGAATTGAGCTTGATCTGAAATATTTGGAGAAAGTGCTGCCGTATCTGTACCAGCTGTGGGGCAGGAGCGTGCACATCGAATCTGTTCTTGAAGACAGAGAAGTGATGTTTTCGTATGACGGCAAAGGAGTGCACCGGAGATATCTGTAAAAAAAGAAAGGATGCGGGGAAACCCCCGCATCCTTTTTTTATTTTCCGTGTTTCAGGATGTGAAAGATCTTTTTGGCCTGGTCCGTGTTGTTTAAAAGCCCCGTAAATGACTCTCTTCCCGGACCGTATGCGTAAACGGGAACTTCTTCGCCCGTATGATCGCCGGTTGTCCAGCCGCTGTTGGTTTTCGCATTAAAGAGCTTAATGATCGCTTTGTAGACGCTCTTGTCAGCATCTTGTTTTGCGGCCGTTTCGATCTGTTTGATTTCAGCTTTTGACCATTTCAGGTCTGTATAACGCGCAAGCACGGAAGATACGGATTTGCCCGCTTTGATTTGGTCAGCCATAAATGCCGGGGTTTTTTTGGCGGCAAGAACCGGTTCAACATGCCAGTTTTTATCGTCATTCGCGCCGATCGTCAATCCGCCGGTGGTATGATCGGCCGTGGCAACGACAAGCGTATGTTTGTCCTTTTTGGCAAATGCGATCGCTACTTTATACGCTTTTTCAAAATCCTTCATTTCGCTCATTGCGCCGACTATATCATTGTCATGTCCCGCCCAGTCAATTTGGCTGCCTTCGACCATTAAGAAAAACCCTTTTTTATTCTTGTTCAGCCTGTCGATCGCTGCCGTTGTCATGTCTTCTAATGAAGGGACGGCGTTTGAGCGGTCGATTGCTTTGTCGAGTCCGCCATCGGCAAACAGGCCGAGAATCTTCTTGTTACGATCCTTTTTGAGCTCCTGTTTTGATGTAACGTAGCTGTATCCCGCTTTTTTGAAATCCTTTGTTACATTGCGGTCTTTACGGATAAAGTTTGATTTGCCGCCTCCGAGGAGCACATCGACTTTCTGTTTTCCGTTGATGCGGTCATCAAAGTAGCTGCTTGCGATGTCATCCATATTTTTTCTGGATTTGTTATGGGCTCCGAATGCCGCAGGAGTGGCGTGGGCAATCTCCGAAGTTGCGACAAGTCCGGTGGATTTGCCTCTTTGTTTCGCTTCTTCGAGGACGGATTTTACCCGCTTTCCTTTTTTATCGACTCCGATCGCCGCGTTATACGTTTTCACGCCTGTGGCCATTGCCGTGCCTGCCGCCGCGGAATCGGTAATATTGGAATCAGGATCGTCAGGGTAAGTCATCATCATACCGGTGAGATTGGGGTCGAATGCCGTCAGTTTCATGCCATCCGAAGGCTTTCCTTTGTTAATGACCGAACGGTAGGCGTTCATATAGGGAGCGCCCATTCCGTCGCCGACCATGAAGATGACGTTTCTGATCTCGTTTTTGTCAGGCTGTTTTTTTGCCGCAGCCTGTTCGGAGTGCTGAAGCCCCGCGCCCGCAATCAGACCGGCTGTCAGCACGGATACGGCTGCCGCCGGCAGAAGTTTTGATCGAACCTGTTTAAATAGACTCATTCTCACTCGTCCTCCTTTAATCTTGTCTGCATGTCTAATGGTAGGGGATGTTTGTAAAGAGCGCCTGTTCCTCCTGTAAATTTCAGGTGAAACATTGTTAGAAATGTAAATTCCGGTGTAACTTATGTTTTCAAGAAAGAGTGAAAACAATTCACTTTTTTGAAAAAGACGAGGATTTTTTTAACAAGGGGTTATTTGGAAAATAAACTGCTTTGTTTTTCCAAAATACGAGGATCACAGGAAAAAAACATGACAAATTGACTCATTTTTCGTCACGTTTGAAATCAAATTGAAATATTTAATACCCTTAAAAACTTTTTTTAAAAACGAATTAGTAAGAAATTTGTCACGGGAAGTCAAGTCTATTTCTAGTGGAAATTGAACCTTATAATAGGAAACAGATAAAAACTTTAAAAAAGAGACACATAAAATAGATAGAATCATTCGGGGAGGAAAACATGAAAAAGCAACTTGTTACAGCAACAACGGCAGTGGTTTTGGGGACGACTTTGTTTGCGGGCGCGGCATCTGCGCAAACGATTAAGGTAAAAAAAGGCGATACATTATGGGGACTTTCAAATCGGTACGGAACGTCAATTAATTCCATTAAATCTGAGAACAAATTAAAATCGGATATCATTTACATCGGCCAGACGCTTTCGATCAACGGTAAATCATCTTCAGGTTCAAATTCGGGCAGCAAGTCATCATCGTCTACATATAAAGTCGTAAAAGGCGACAGCCTTTGGAAAATTGCGAATAAATATAAAATGACGGTAAACCAATTAAAAAGTTTAAACGGTTTAAAAACGGACCTGATCCGCATCGGACAAGTTCTTAAAGTAAAGGGATCAACTTCCGGTTCAACGTCTTCAGGATCTTCGTCATCAAAGCAGCCTTCATCCAGCCATAATGCTGCACAGACGAGCCTGAATGTAAACAAGCTGATTTCTGATGCGCAATCTTTAATCGGCACGCCGTATGTATGGGGCGGAACAACGACTTCCGGCTTTGACTGCAGCGGATTTATTTGGTACCTGTTAAACAAACAGACGAGTGTCGGCAGAACAAGCACTGCGGGATACTGGAGCTCAATGAAGAGCGTGTCCAGCCCGTCAAGAGGAGACTTCGTCTTCTTTACAACATATCAGGCCGGCCCTTCACACATGGGTGTGTACATCGGAAACAACAAGTTCATCCATGCCGGTTCTGACGGCGTCACAACAAGTGATCTGAATAACAGCTACTGGAAACCTCGCTACCTTGGCGCGAAAAGATTCTAGCAGCGATAGAAACCCGTTCATCAGAACGGGTTTTTTATTTAGACGGGACAGAGCTCCATTTGTTTCACCTAAAAATGAAAATGTGATAAAAAATCTAAAAAGGTTTTCTTTTTCTCATTTTCATAGAGGGCAATGGCGTACGCGCCCGCGCTCGGCATCTGGGCGAATTCGCACGGAATTTCAATCATGCTGCCTGCGGCGAGTTCGGCCCGTACCGCTGACAGCGGCAGAAATGAGACACCCAGCCCCTCTTTAATAAATCGTTTCGTAATATGCGTCTGTGTCACCTTCATTGTCCTGACGAAAGGGAACTGTATTCTGACCTGGCGGAGCAAATCATCCCAATAGTCAGGGTGGTTATGGGTCAAAAGCAGATATTGTCCGAACAGGTCTTTCACTTCATCCGCCTTCCCTGTCCCGGGTTTTCGGCCGGGCGGCGCGACGAGGACAACGGGGTCATTGTACAGGGGGCGGCAAGTGAGGGAAGATGATTGCACCTTTAAGCAGCTCAGTCCGATATCGGCTGAGCCGTTTCTGATTTGAGAGGCGATTTCTTCCGATTCGAAAATGGTGACCGTCATTTCGGTTTCTTTATTGTCCTCTGTATAACGCTTCATGACAGACGGGAGAACGGTGTCGGCGATAAGCGGCGAAACAGCGAGTGTCAGTGTGTGCGAGTAGCCCTGGCGCACCCTGTGCAGCTCCGCCATGCTGTTTTCATAGTCTTCCAAAAGCCTCATGGCAAACGGCACGTATGCTTTTCCTTCTTCCGTTAATTGTATTTTCCGGCCGCTTCGCTGAAACAGCTTGCAGCTGATTTCTTTCTCTAATAATTTTATATGAACGGTGACGGTCGGCTGAGATAAAAAAAGCGTTTCCGCCGTTTTTCTGAAATTCTCATATTTTGCCGCAGTGACGAAGGTGTGAAGCCATTTAAAATCCATAGATGCACTCCTCTGATTAAAAGTTTTAATTAATTCCCTTAAAAATATTCATTATTTTTTAAATATTATATTTACTATAATAACAGAAAGAGGATAAGGGGGAATGAAATTGATTTATCGTGGATTGAAAGGGATTACTTGTGCAGAAACGGCTATCAGCCACATTGACGGAGAAAAGGGGCATTTAATATATCGCGGCTATGATGCGAAGGATATCGCGCTGCAATCCAGTTTTGAAGAAGCGGCGTATCTCATTTTGAACGGGGCGCTTCCTGATGAGCGGCAATTGCTTGCGTTTCAGGAAGAACTTGCAGCCGAGCGCGGGCTTCCGAAACATTTGATCGGCTTACTGGAAACGCTTCCGGATGAAATGGACGACATGGCGGTGCTGAGAACGGCTGTTTCAGGTTTGGGCACAGATTCATTTACATATCCGCCCAAGCCGGAAGAAGCGATTAAACTGATTGCCGTCACACCGACGATTATTGCGTACAGATACCGCCGTAAACAAGGGAAGGAAGCGTTGTCACCTGAGGCGCGATACGGACACGTTGAAAACTACTTGTATATGCTGACAGGCAGGCAGCCGTCCGCAGCCCAAAAGAAAGCGCTTGAGACGTATATGATTCTGGCGATGGAGCACGGCATGAATGCATCGACTTTTTCAGCGAGAGTCACCGTTTCGACTGAATCGGACTTAGTGTCTGCCGTCACTGCCGCACTGGGTACGATGAAAGGGCCGCTGCACGGAGGCGCGCCTTCAGGCGTCACGAAAATGCTTAAAGACATCGGAGAAAAAGAAAATGCAGAAGCGTATTTGGCAGCGAAGCTTATGAGGGGAGAACGCCTGATGGGCTTCGGGCACAGGGTGTACAAAACAAAAGACCCGCGGGCGGAAGCGCTGCGCATAAAGGCTGAAGAAGTGGCGGGAAATGATCCGTCGCTTGACTTGGCGCTTTATGTGGAGAAGGAAGCCATCCGCTTGTTAGAGCAATATAAGCCCGGACGGAAGCTGTATACGAATGTGGAGTTTTACGCAGCGGCTGTGATGCAGGCCATTGATGTCGACAATGATTTATTTACGCCGACCTTTTCAGCAAGCAGAATGGCAGGCTGGTGCGCACACGTGCTTGAACAGTCCGCTGACAACATGATTTACAGGCCGTCTGCGAAATACACCGGCGCTTTTCCCGAAACGGCTCAGCAGCTTTAATACCGGCATATTTGTCCGTTTAACTCTCAGCACTGCGTGGTATCGTCTCAGTAATACCAATTGCAGGAGTGTGAGAATATGAATCCGATGGACAGACAGACGGAAGGACAAAAGCCGCAGGTGCAAAACCGCCAGCCCGGCATTGAGTCAGACATGGAGCCGAAGCCGCTCTTGGAGGACCCGGATGTAAAAGGGTCGGGCAGATTAAAAGGAAAAGTCGCCGTCATCACGGGCGGAGACAGCGGCATCGGCGCAGCGGCTGCGATCGCTTACGCGAAGGAAGGGGCGGATCTTGCCATCCTGTACCTAGACGAACATGCCGATGCCGAGAGAACGAAAAAGCGTGCGGAAGAATACCAGGCCGAATGCCTGTTAATTCCGGGGGACGTCGGTGATGAGGCGCATTGTCAGAAGGCGGTCCGGCAAGTCTTAGATCACTACGGAAAAATAGATATTCTCGTTAATAATGCGGCTGAGCAGCATCCGCAAAACGGGATTCTTGATATTACGGCTGAACAGCTGGAGAAGACATTCCGTACAAACATGTTTTCCATGTTTCATATGACAAAAGCCGTGCTGCCTCATCTCAAAAGAGGGAGCGCCATCATTAATACAACGTCGATTACCGCTTATCAGGGAGACACATCATTGATCGACTATTCGTGCACGAAAGGCGGTATCGTTTCCTTTACTCGTTCAATGGCGATGTCATTGGCCGATCAGGGGATCAGAGTAAATGCGGTGGCCCCTGGCCCGATCTGGACCGCCCTGATTCCGGCAACGTTTACTGAAGAAAAGGTGGAAAAGCACGGTTTGGACACTCCGATGGGAAGACCGGGACAGCCTGCGGAACACGCCGGAGCTTACTTGCTTCTGGCTTCAGACGAATCTTCCTATATGACGGGGCAGACCATTCACGTAAATGGCGGCAGATTTATTTCAACATAATACGCAAGTCTTATCCCGCGCTTTTAAAAAGGGCGGGATTTTTATTTGAACGTACATATGAATACGATTTTAAAAAAAATAAAAGTCGCAAGCTGAATCACTAATGTTAATATTTCACAGTGGAAAATCCGCTGAGTTCTGTTTCATGAAAACTAAAAATAATATATAGAATTTTCAAAAAAGTTATTTTCATTTTTATATTTTTCGCTATAATATGATGTAGGAGAAAGGAATGATGTGCTGAAACATTTCATGCGAAAAATAAGAATTTAGTCATTATCGCTATTGTTATCTGAATATTCTAACATATATTGGTTTACAAGGAGTGAAGCAGATGAAGGGGAGCGTATTCAGAAAGAAAAGCATTCAGGACCTGCTTGCCGCAACGGGCGGGAAAAAGTCGCTGAAAAGAGAGTTAGGGGCCTTTGATTTGACCCTTCTGGGGATAGGGGCCATCATCGGAACGGGGATTTTTGTATTAACCGGAACAGGCGCTGTCACGGCGGGGCCGGGGCTGACCGTTTCATTTGTCATCGCCGCTCTTGCGTGTTTATTTGCGGCTCTGTCATATGCCGAATTTGCTTCAAGCGTCCCGGTTTCCGGTTCCGTCTACACGTTTACTTATGCGACACTGGGTGAACTTCTCGCGTTTATTATCGGATGGGATTTAATCTTGGAATATATGCTCGCCGTCAGCGCGGTTTCGGTCGGATGGTCCGGCTATTTTCAATCATTCTTGGCGGGCTTCGGCATTCATCTTCCGACCGCATTAACGGCCGCGCCGGGGTCAATAAAAGGCACGGTCACATTCTTTAATCTCCCCGCATTTGTTATCGTGCTTGCGATTACATTCCTCCTCTACTTAGGCATTAGGGAATCGAAGCGGGTCAATAATATTATGGTCATTTTGAAGGTTCTGGTTGTTCTATTGTTTATCGCCGTTGCGGCCGTATATGTCAAACCTCACAACTGGCAGCCGTTTATACCGATGGGGTTCGGCGGTGTTTTCAGTGCCGCGGCGCTCGTTTTCTTCTCTTTTATCGGTTTTGACGCCGTCTCTTCCGCCGCTGAAGAAACGAAAAATCCGGCGAAGGATCTGCCGAAAGGAATTATCTTTTCATTAATCGTCTGCACCGTGCTGTATGTGACCGTATCGGCGATTATGACGGGCGTCGTTCCGTTTGCCCGCTTTGAAGGCGTTGACCATCCCGTGTCTCTCGTCCTGCAGATGGCCGGTCAGAATTGGGTGGCCGGGATTATTGATATCGGCGCAGTGTTGGGAATGACAACGGTGATGCTCGTCATGCTGTACGGCCAGACGAGGGTGATGTTTGCCATGTCCCGTGACGGTTTGGTGCCGGGGGCGCTTTCAAAAGTCCATCCGAAACATAAAACGCCGCACGTGGTGACATGGGTGTTCGGCATCCTGTCAGCATTACTCGGTTCGCTCGTCCCGCTTGATGAACTGGCGAAGCTGGTGAACATCGGCACGCTTGCCGCGTTTGTCCTGATTTCAGTGGCGGTTATCGTATTGAGAAAGAAACAGCCTGATCTGCCGAGGGCTTTTAAATGTCCGGGGGTTCCCTTTATTCCGATATTGTCCATTCTGTTCTGCGTGTTTTTGATTATTAACCTCGGCGCCACCACCATATTCCGTTTCTTTATCTGGCTGATCATCGGTCTGGTGATTTATTTCTTATATTCGAGAAAGCATTCGAAATTAAACGGGGATTTGTAAGGAGCGGCACCCGCCGCTCCTTTTTATTTTTCGGAATAATGAAACATATTGAAATGGGCTTAAGTTATCGCAGTGAATAAGGGATAATATAGGGCGGAAGGGAAGTGGAAAGTCGTGTCTGACCAAAAAAGGGTTCAATGGGCCTCAAAAATAGGATTTATTATGGCCGCTGCCGGTTCGGCGATCGGCCTGGGAGCCATTTGGAAGTTCCCTTACGTAGCGGGTACGAACGGAGGAGGCGCTTTTTTTCTTGTATTCGTCCTCTTTACCGTGCTTTTAGGCTATCCGCTTTTGCTCGGTGAATTTATTTTCGGAAGACGGAGCCAGACAAATGCGATTGATGCCTACAAACAAGCCGCGCCGAAGTCGGTATGGCACCTTACGGGTTATGTGGGTGTGGCGGCCTGTTTTTTAGTTTTGTCTTTTTACAGTGTTGTCGGCGGATGGATTTTGCTTTATGTGTTAAAAGCCGTTACGGGTTCTTTATCCGGGCTCACTCAGGAGCAGTACGGCACGGTGTTCGGAACGGTCATTGAAAATCCGATCCAGACTCTCGTTGCGCAGCTTGTATTTATGATCATGACGGTAGCGGTCGTGGCAAAAGGCGTGCAGAAAGGGATTGAACGTGTCAGTGCGGTGCTGATGCCGATTTTATTTGTACTGTTTCTATTGCTAGTGCTGCGATCAGTCACGCTCGATCATGCCGTTGAGGGGATTAAATTTTTATTGGTTCCGCACTTTGAAGATTTGACGCCGGAATCCATCCTATATGCTTTAGGACAGGCGTTTTTTACATTAACGCTCGGTGTTTCGGTCATGGTGACATACAGTTCGTATCTGCCGAAAACCCAAAATCTTCCGGGTTCGGCGGGTTCCATTGTTATGATGAATGTGCTCGTTACGCTGTTTGCGGGACTGGCCATTTTCCCGGCGGTTTTTTCATTCGGCTTTAAACCGGATGAAGGGCCTACACTGCTGTTTACCGTGCTGCCGGCTGTGTTTGACCGGCTGCCGTTCGGCTCGCTGTTTTTTATCAGCTTTCTGGCGGTCTTTTTCTTCGCCGCACTGACTTCGGCCTTTTCAATGGTGGAAATTATCGTGGCGACTGTGGGGAAAGGTGATGAAACGAAAAGAAAGAAGCTGTCGTGGACAAGCGGTCTGCTCATTTTCTTAGTCGGAATTCCGTCCTGTTTATCATACGGTGTTCTCGGTGATGTTCATTTGTTCGGAAAAACGTTTTTTGATCTTGCGGATTTCACCGTCAGCAATGTGCTGATTCCGCTCGGCGCTTTATTAATATCAATCTTCGTCCCGCTGAAAATACCGAAGCAGGAGCTGTTTGCCGAGATGAAAAGCGGTTCAGCCATCGGCTATCGTTTCTTTCAGGTGTGGTATTTCCTTTTGAAATATCTCGTGCCGCTGGCTATCATCGTCGTATTGCTGCATTTAATCGGCGTTCTTTCATTTTAAAAAAACAGGCCCCGTAAAAGGGCCTGTTTTTATGTTTAAAAACCGAATTGCAGATTCGTATCAACCGCAACGATCGTATATACACAGACA
Source organism: Bacillus sp. FCW2 (assembly GCF_021228595.1). Taxonomy (NCBI): domain Bacteria; kingdom Bacillati; phylum Bacillota; class Bacilli; order Caryophanales; family Bacillaceae; genus Bacillus; species Bacillus sp. FCW2. The sequence goes on from NZ_CP089436.1 coordinate 78,675, forward strand.
ATGACGAACAGATTGAGAATGACACCGAGCAGTCCCGGGCCCGTCCGTCCTTTTTTAATAAACAGCTCAATGATGCCGAACGGCACGGCGGCCATCGCAAACGGCAGCATCTGATAAGAATAGAAAGTCACATTGCTGATGATTGCCACGTTCAAAAGCAGCAGCGACAAAATCGCGGTACCGACTGATATCCAGCCGAAAACATTATGCTCTTTAAAAATTCTTACCAATTCCATAATTCCACCTCACCGATGTTTGCTGCTTTTACTGTTTTGTTTTTCAGCAGACGTTCGATTTCTTTTGTCGGCCCCGTCACGACAGAGCCGTATACGTTCATTCCGTGATGTTCAACATAGTCGATTCGGCTGCCAAGATTCATGTCTTTTCGTTTCGATATTGCATGCGCCCATTTTTTATGGCGGGACATAAATTCAAGGGCATTGATAAATTGTTCACGGTCTGTCTGTCCTTGCGTTTCGAAAGAGGACACCATCTTAGAATCTTTCCCGGGAAATCCTAACGGCTCGGCATAAGGACTGTCTTTCAGATTTTTCTCCGTTTCGACCGCGTTCCATAGAAACTTCACATCGTATTTTTTAAAAGTCGAATATACTTGAGAAGAAGGGTAGGCCCTGTCATAAGAAAGATAGACCTCCGCCACGCTTCCTTCAGGCAATTTTTTTAATGTCTGACCGGCTTTTTCAATCGTGCGTTCCTTTAAGCCGGAAGGATGGGCGAAATAATGCTTTGCCTGTGCCGCGTCTAGATCATAGTAGTTAACGGCAGGTGATTTGACCGTATCTAAAAACATTTCAATCCGTTCTCCGCCGACGGATTTCGTTTTTGTGCCGATCTGCTTTTGCAGCGGAAATTCCGTATTCATTCCAAACAGCTTCACCTGGCTTTTCAGTCCGGAGGTATCGACGAGGACGTTCGGCATTGTGGTCGCCACCGTCACTGCCGCGGTCTCCATTAATTGATTGCCGGTGCTTTCCTTTCCTCCCAGACCGTAATAGAGGTAGCTTCCCAAAGTGCAAAGCGGCAAAATCATCAAAGTGGAGATGACGGCGAGAACTGAAATCCGCAAATACGATTTGCGTTTTCCGTATGATAAAATGGCCTTCTGTTTTTCCGGGCTGATGCCGACGTCCCATTCCCGGTCGTCCTGCATTTCGCTTTCAATCAACTCCTGATAGACTTCCAGCTTTTCCAGCTCTTCTTCAAAGGCGGCCATTTCCCGGTCGCTCATTTCTCCATTTTTGTATTGGTAAAAACGCTTTTTAAATTCTTCATTCATCATTAACACCTCTATTATAAAGTGCTTTCAGCCGCTGTCTGGCACGAAATAAAACACTTTTAAAATTAGCCTCTGAAATATTCATAATATGGGATGCTTCTTTGTAATTCAGTTCTTTTAAATAATACAGTGTTAAGGCCTCCCGATAATTGTCGGGAAGTTCGGACATATACCCTGTCAGCACTTCCTTGATTTCAATCTGATGAGCCGGGCTTTGAACAGCCGTCTGAAAAAGGCTCCCAATTAAGTCATCGGAAATGGTCACTTCCTTTTTATGTTTTCTGACATAATCTATAAACGCATTTCTCGCCACTTGAAAAAGCCATGGCTTTACTTTGCTGTGGTCGTAGGAGTGAATGTGTATGTATGCCCTCATAAAGGTTTCCTGCAGCAAATCTTCAGCGAGATGCTTGTCTTTTGTCATGGAGAGCAGGAACCGGTAAACATCATTCATATACATTTGGTAAATTTCATCGATCGTCACTGCCTTTTCTCCCCTCTATGTTATACACGCATAAGAAAGGTTTAAAGTTGCACGTTCCATGCAAACGGCTTAAATTCATTTTCACCTCATCAAACACCATTTCTCTATAGTACCCAAAAACCGTCATAAAAGATAGAGATCGGCAGAGGAAAAATATAATTATTAGTACCAGGTAATAAAAAATATTGTTATAATAGAGAGAGAGAACACTTTTGATCATTACAACAAAGGAAGTGCGTTATGTATAAGTTTTGTGCAAATGCCATCAAATGCATTCTATCCCTGCGCGGAGGAGTGAAAGTGTACAATAAAGAGAATCTTCCGTCTGATAAAGGATTTGTTATCGCGTGCACGCATGCGGGCTGGGTGGACGTCCTCACGCTCGGTGTCGGGATATTGCCCCATCAGATTCATTATATGGCGAAAAAAGAGCTGTTTCAGAAAAAGTGGATCGGAAGTTTTTTGAAGAAGATTCACGCGTTCCCGGTTGACCGTGAAAATCCGGGTCCGAGCAGCATTAAAACGCCGATTAAGCTTCTGAAGGAAGGAAAGATTGTCGGGATTTTTCCGAGCGGTACGAGAACTTCTGAAGACGTCCCGCTGAAAAGAGGGGCCGTGACCATCGCCCAAATGGGGAAAGCGCCGCTCGTTCCGGCCGCATATAAAGGGCCGTCTACGGGAAAAGCGCTGTTTAAAAAGGGAAAAATGCGGCTTATCATAGGCGAGCCGATTTTTTTGGAGGACTTTTCCGATCTTGCGCCGAAGGAGAGGCTGGCGGCCATGACAGAAGAGCTGAATGCCAGAATTAAAGAGCTTGAGAAAAAACTTGAACAATTGTAAATGAAAAAAAGCTTGCCGTCTGTATCAGACGCGCAAGCTTTTTTGTTATGCTTCTTTTTGTTCGGCGGTTTCCAGCAGTTCATCAAACGCCAGTTTTTTCACTTCGATATATGCGACGTGGTGGCCGTCAATTTCATTAATGATAAATTCGCAGCCTTCTTCGATAATCGAGTCGTATTGTTCGACGTCGTATTTCTGGGTAAGGAACCAGCCGCCGATGGTGTCGACCTCGTCATTTTCCAAATGGATGCCGAGGAGTTCGTTCACTTGATCAATCAGGACCTTGCCGTCAAGCATGTAATGGCCGTCGCCGAGTTTACGGATTTCGTTGATTTCATCAATATCAAATTCATCACGGATTTCCCCGACGATTTCTTCAATAATGTCTTCAACGGTGACAAGCCCCGCGGTTCCGCCGTATTCATCCGACAGAATCGCCATATGAACCCGTTCCTTCTGCATTTTTACAAGCAGATCGTGAATCGGTGCCGACTCAATCACATGGATGATCGGATTGACAAAATCGGTAATCGGCGAGTCGACTGATACTTCGCCGCTTATGCAGGCGGTCAGCACTTCTTTAATGTTAATAACGCCGATAATATTATCTTTGTCACCCTCTTCGACAGGGTACCGGGTATATTTTTCAATCTGAATGATGTCCATCATTTCAGAGATTTTGATATCATGCGGCAGACTGACGATTTCCGTACGCGGAATCATGATTTCTTTTGCAAGTCTGTCGTCAAATTCAAAGATTTTGTTCACATATTTAAATTCAGACTGGTTGATTTCACCGCTTTTATAGCTTTCCGATAAAATAATGCGCAGCTCTTCTTCAGAGTGGGCAAGCTCATTTTCAGACACCGTCTCCAGACCGAACGTCTTCGTTAAAAGACGGGCGGAGTTGTTCAGAAGCCAGATAAACGGGAACATGATGCGGTAAAACCAAATGAGCGGTTTCGAAAACAGCATTGAAACGGCTTCCGCTTTCTGGATGGCGACTGTTTTCGGCGCCAATTCTCCCACGACCACGTGTAAGAATGTAATGATCGCATAGGCGAGAATAAATGAAATAATATGCGATAATGAGCTTGGTACGTTTATCTTTGTGAAAAGCGGATGAAGCAAGCGTTCAATCGTTGATTCGCCTAAGACACCAAGACCGATGGAAGTCAATGTTATGCCGAGCTGGCACGCCGATAAATACTCATCTAAATGCGTGGTCACTTTTTTGACACCGATTGCGGCTTTATTTCCTTCTGCTATAAGCTGGTCAACCCGTGAGCCTCTGATTCTGATTATCGCAAACTCAGATGCTACGAAAAATGCCGTCAGCGCGATTAAAACCGCGACTAAAATCAAATTCACAATGTCCAATTAGAACCTTCACTCCTTTTGGGAAGATGAAGGTAACACCTCCTGTTAGTAAGATAATGGTTTAACTTAACAGCAGCATAAATGATTGAAGCACTGCAAGCTTTTCAGGAGCCAGCCTTTTTTTCAGCTGGGCGCGCTCCTCTGGTTCAAGCTTTTCAAACCGATTCAAGATCACGGAGATGTTTTGATTCATGTGATCAATTTCCGATGCCAGATTTCCAATATCGTCAGGCAGGGCTGAAGAGGGAAACTGGTTCTCCAGTCGATCTTTTATATCAGACAGGGCCAATCGCTGCTTTTTACAAGCGACTATAAACTTTAACCGATTAAGTGCAAGTGTATCGTAGTAACGATAGTTCGAACAAGACCTGTCAGGCTTTAAAAGCCCGAGGTTTGTGTAGTAATCCACCGTGCGTTTCGTTACACCGGCAAGCTCTGCTAATTCACTGATGCGATAAGTCTCAGCCCCATCTAAATCCCTCCCCAACCATCACGTTATAGTTATGAGAATAGTTTAATATATGAAGGGGAGTTTGCACAAGTTTATTGTTTTCCGTCTTTCTCCTGAAACGGCGCGGCAGGCTGTCTGAAAAAGCGTTGACTGCGCCAGGTAAATCTTTCATAATCATTGTAAATAGAAACGGAAGAAAAAGACAGAAGGGACAGATGACAGTGGCCGGTTTATCACGGGAAGTGACACAGAATCTGGAGAAAGGTTCATGGATACGCAAACTATTTGATGAAGGCGCGCGGCTGAAAAAAGAGTTCGGCGCCGATAAGGTGTTTGACTTTTCAATAGGAAATCCGGTTGCGGAGCCGCCTGAAACGTTTAAAAAGGCGCTTTGCGAAGCGGCTGAAACAGGGCGGCACGGATACATACAAAACCAAGGGCTTCCGGAGGCGAGAGAAAAGGTTGCGCGCTTTTTGTCAGAACGGTTTCAGACAGAAATTTCCGCCAGGCATACAGTCATGACGGTCGGAGCCGGAGGGGCGCTGAATGTCGCGCTGAAGAGCATTTTAAACCCGGAGGAAGAAGTCATCCTTCTTTCGCCTTATTTTGCGGAATATAAAGCGTATGTTGAAAATTACCGCGGCAGACCCGTCATCCGCCCGCTGACTGACTCATTTGAGATTGATATTGAAGCGGTTAAAGGTGCGATCACCCCCCGTACGAAAGGACTGATCGTTAATACGCCGCATAATCCGACGGGGACTGTGCTCAGCCAGAAAAACCTTAACGAATTGGGCGCCTTATTAAAAGAAACCGAAGAGCGGAACGGCCAAAGCATATTTATTTTATTTGATGAACCGTACAGCCAGCTGATCTACGGAGAAGAGCAGGCGAATCCGTTTCAGGCGTATCACCGCGTGATTTTAGTCAGTTCGTTCAGTAAAGATCTCGGCATTGCGGGGGAAAGGCTCGGGTATATCGCGGCAGACGCCCAAATGCCTGAGGGCGATCTTCTGACGGATGCGTTCGTTTTCTGCAACCGGACGCTCGGCTTTGTGAACGCTCCGGTCATGATGCAGCGCGCCGTGGCGAAAATGGATGATCTTTCGATTGACGCTGAACCTTACAGAAAGCGGAGAGACCTTATGGTGGACATCCTCACAGAAGCCGGCTTCGAATTTGAAATGCCGAAAGGAGGCTTTTTCGTCTTTCCGAAATCACCGATTGAAGACGAGGTGGCGTTCTGCATGCATGCCGCACAGAAATACAAACTATTGATCGTACCCGGCAGCGGATTTGGAAAAAGCGGCTATTTCCGATTATCTTTCAGCGTGCCTTCAGAACAGATCAGACAGTCGCGCGATATTTTCAAAGCACTGTATCAAGATTTTTCTTCATAGCTTCCAATACATAAAGATGGGAGAACGGACAAATGTCGAGGAGAAATAATGGCACGTCAGACATCAGCATTACAGGAATCGGAGTCTTAACCGCGGTCGGACAAGGCAAGGAGGCGTTTCTCGATGCGCTCATGGAGGGGCGGCACGCCTTTGATGTGATGAAACGGCCCGGCCGGCAGAAAGGCAGTTCGTTTATCGGCGCGGAGCTTAGCGAATTAACGCCGCCGGACGCGCTGTCCAAGCGCTTGTACCGAAGGGCCGCATTATCAGGAAAGACGGCGCTTATCGCTTTATATGAAGCGTGGCATGACGCTCAATTAGACGGCGCTGACCACAGCCGCACCGGTCTGATCATCGGCGGCTCGAATATGACGCAGCGCGAATTGCTGCAGGTCTTTGAGAAAAACGGTGAAACGCCGCAATTTGTAAATCCGACATACGGGCTTTCTTTTATGGATAGTGATTTGTCGGGGCTTTGTACGGAGCAATTCGGGATAAAAGGGCCGGCCTTTACGGTCGGCGGCGCGTCGGCAAGCGGCCAGGCGGCGGTTATCCAGGCTGCTCAAGGAATCAAAGGAGGCCTGTTTGACCGATGTATCGTGATCGGGGCGCTGGCCGATCTGTCGTACATGGAGTGTCATGCTCTCCGTTCTTTGGGAGCGATGGGCACTGATACATACGCTGAACGGCCTGAAGCCGCCTGCCGCCCGTTTGACCGGCATACGGACGGGTTTATATTCGGAGAGGCGTGCGGGGCGATTGTGCTGGAACGCGCTGAATCTGCCGAACAGAGGGGCGCGCGTTCGTGGGCCGGCTTAAAGGGCTGGGGGATGGCTTCCGATGCAAACCGCAACCCGAATCCTTCAGCAGAGGGCGAAATGACGGTGATCCGCCAGGCGCTGGAGCGGGCCGGTCTTTCAGCAAAAGAGATCGATTACATCAACCCGCACGGCACCGGTTCGCCGATCGGTGATAAGACTGAATGCCGGGCGCTTTCTGAAAGCGGCCTGTCGCACGCGCGGATTAATGCGACAAAATCGATTACCGGACACGGTCTGAGTGCGGCCGGAACGGTGGAAATCATTGCTGCTCTCTTGCAAATGCGGGAAAACAAGCTTCATCCGATCCGAAACTTAACGGAGCCGATTGACGATTCTTTTCAGTGGGTGACCGACGGGCCGAGCATCCATACCGTACACCATGCGTTAAGCTTAAGCATGGGATTCGGGGGGATTAATACGGCGCTTTGTTTAGAAAATCATTTCCGAAGCAGATAACGGCAGCCTTCTTTTTGAAGGCTGTTTTTTATATGATAAAAAAATCTGAAAATGATGAAAGAATGGAGTTGTGATACAATAAACTATACAAATGACAATCATGCTTTGACTTAGGAGGTGGCAGGATGGGGCCCTCTGTATAGTCAATCACCCATTTCGTTCCTCTCGCTTAAGAAAAAACGATGAAATCAGGAGGTGACGTCCTTATCCTTCAATTCGGGATAAGGTGAAATGGACGATATTGACAGTTTGATTTTAATCGGTGTGCTCATTGCGTTAACGGCATTTTTCGTGGCGAGTGAATTTGCGATCGTCAGAGTGAGAAGATCCAGAATTGATCAGCTCATTTCAGAAGGGAACAGACGGGCGGTGCTCGCAAAGCGTATCATTACGGATCTTGATGAGTATTTATCCGCCTCGCAGCTTGGCATTACACTCACATCCATCGGGCTCGGCGTACTGGGAGAGCCTGCATTTGAGCGGATGCTTCATCCTGTGTTTCAGGGTATGGGGCTGCCGGATTCTGCTGAGCATGTGATTGCTTTTGCTGCGGCGTACGGGCTGATTACGTTTCTACATGTCGTCGTCGGTGAGCTTGCGCCTAAAACGGTTGCGATTCAAAAAGCGGAAAAGCTGACGTTATGGATTGCCGGACCGCTTCGGTTATTTTACGTGTTCATGTTCCCGTTTATTTGGGTGCTGAACGGCTCCGCGAGAATTCTGACCGGTTTGGCCGGATTAAAGCCGGCATCTGAGCATGAAGGCTCCCACTCTGAAGAAGAGTTGCGGATCCTGCTGTCAGAAAGTTTAAAAAACGGAGAAATCAATCCGTCTGAATATACATTTGTGAATAAAATTTTTGATTTTGATAATCGGATCGCCAAGGAAATCATGATCCCGAGAAAAGAAATCGCGGCTGTTTCCACTGATATGGACGTGCCGGAAATGCTTGATATGATGCTGAAAGACAAATATACGCGCTGGCCCGTAACGGACGGGGACAAAGACAGTGTCATCGGCATGATCAATACGAAGCATCTCTTTTCAGATCTGCTGTTTATGACAGAAGATGAAAAAGCGGAAGTATCCATCACGTCTTACGTCCGCCCGGTGATTGAAGTCATCGAGACGATCCCGATACACGACCTGCTGATAAAAATGCAGAGAGAACGGATTCATTTGGCGATATTGTCTGATGAATACGGCGGAACGTCCGGTCTTGTGACGACCGAAGACATCCTTGAAGAAATCGTCGGCGATATCAGAGACGAATTTGATGAAGACGAACAGCCGCAGATTCAAAAGCTGTCCGAACGCCATTATGTGCTGGACGGAAAGGTTCGGATTGATCAGGTGAATCATCTTCTCGGCGCAGGGATTGAAGAGGAAGTCGACACGATCGGCGGTCTTGTGCTGAAACGGAATATTGACATCTGTGCGGGTGAGTCGATACAAATCGGGGGATACACTGCCCTCATATTAGAAATGGACGGCCGGTTTATTAAACAGCTTGAACTCAAAGAAGAACAGGGCCGCCCGGGCGGTCAGAGAACAATAAACCGCCAGCTGCCCGTGCCTGAAACGGTCATGCTTCATAACGCAACCTTGAGCGAAAAATAAGCTCAAGGTTTTTTTAAATGGATATCATAACAAAGCCGCACCAGAACGCCAAAAGGCTTCCGGCTGCTGAAACAGCGATGTAGAGCAGGCTTTCCTTTATGCGGTTGTTCATCATCAGCTGCACGGCTTCAATACTGAACGTGGAAAAGGTCGTAAACGCACCGAAAAAGCCCGTCGCGATGATGATGCCGGCAGAAGGATTATCCAGGCCCAGGCCGGTGAACATGCCGAGGCCGAAGGAGCCGAGCAGGTTGACCGCAGCCATTCCAAGCGGAATCGGAAAACCTTTTGTTCTTTCTGAAATTGCTTTACCCAGCAGAGACCGTAATACCGCTCCGATACCCGCTGCGATAAGCATCAGGACAATCGTCATGGCGTATCATGCCCCCTTCCCGCTGCGTGAAGGGCAATCCGCCGTCCCCAGAAAATGCCCGCGTATGCAAGGGCAATGCCAGAGATTAATGTCGCGGCAGCATAACAAAAAGCCGCTGCGGGAGACGATTGCAGCAGAAAAATGGTTTCTTTTGCGAAGGTTGACATCGTCGTGAAACCTCCGCAAAAACCGGTTCCTAAAAAGGCGGTCAAAAGAGGGCGTTTAGCCCGAATGATGAAATAACCCGTAATAAGACCGAGTAAAAGGCTTCCCGCCGCGTTTTCGAGGAAAGTGGCCGCCGGGAAAAAACCCCTGTGAATGTGCGCGCTTATTTCAAAGCGGAGCAAAGCGCCAAGCGCGCCTCCGATAAAAATTGCGATGTATTGTTTCATATCAGCCATCCTTAGAAATAAAATCCGGAAAATCAGTTACAATGCCGTCAACTGCCATCATTTGCAGCTTTTGGGCCGTCTTTTGATTTCTGACCGTCCAGGCAAATACTTTCAGGCCGTGTCTGTGAGCGGTTGAAATCAAGAACCGATTCAGGCGGGTATATTTAATATTGACATAATGTACGGCTGATTTGTAGGCGGCCAGCTGGCTTTTGGAAAACATCCCGAAGCTGGGTCTTGCAATAATTGCAGTCGGAACGGACGGATACATGTCGTGAAAGGTCTGAATCGACTTGAGGCTGAATGATTGAACGATAGGGTGGATGGAAAAGGAAAACCTGCTTAACAGCTGGCCGACTGCTTTTTCAAGACCGACTTGAGAAACGTGCCCTTTCAGTTCAATTAAAAATCCGATTTCAGAATGATAACGCTTCAAGACCTCTTCGAGCAGGGGAATCCGCTCCCCTTTAAACTCAGCCCCATACCAGCTGCCGGCGTCCAGAGACTGCAGCTTCTTCAGCGTAAAATCTTTTACAAAACCGGAGCCGTCCGTCGTCCGGTCGACTTTGTCATCATGGATGACGACAATCTGGCCGTCTTTTGTGAGCTGGACGTCAAGCTCAATGAAATCAGCGTTCATTTCGGCAGCGATATCAAATGCCGCAAATGTATTTTCGGGCGCGTAACCGGATGCGCCGCGATGAGCGATGGTATACAAGCTTGTCAGCTCCCCTCATGGGCATTTCTGTTATTATATCAGATTCGTATATGCACAGCGATTCAAACTGGTGAATGTGCAAAACAGTATTTTTTTGGAATAAAGATAGTGCTTTTTTCGGTTTACAATCCGCAGTGATGATTTATAATGGCAAAAAGGAGGCGAGATCATGGGAAAAGGGAGATTGAAAGTGGAAGAAAGAATTAAGGCCGAAACCGATGCCGAAATCCAAAAAGCGACTCTCCTGAAACAGACACAATCAAAGAAGAAATAGTGCCTGACCCTGTTGTATCTGGCTGAAAGATGAACGAATGTGTGAAAACCCCGGCTGTGCTCTGATGCCGGGGTTTTTCAGGCTGCCTAAAGACATTAAAAGAAGCTGATGTCCGAATGTTTTAGTATAATAGATTTTCGACAAGACAAAGGAGCATGCCATGATGACACAATTTCAGAGCTTTTTTACGCTTGACCATATTTCGCAGATCAGTATCAGCATCGGAATTTTAGCGGCTTTTCTCGTTTTGAGAAAACTGTTTGTCAAATACTTTTTTCAGCTCGTTTACAAATTGGCGAACAAGCCGAAAACCGACATATTCAAACAGATTGCCGTAGCGTTTGACAAGCCGGCCAGATGGTTTTTCGTGGCGCTGGGTCTGTTTTTGGCGATTGAGTATTCGCCGTTTTTAGACGGGCAGATGGACATTATCAAAAAAATGTACCGCTCTCTGATCGTTGCGCTGATCGCCTGGGGGCTTTGCAATCTGACATCGGCGTCTTCGTTTTTATTTCATAAAGTCAATCAGCGTTTTGAGCTTGATATGGATGACATTTTGGCGCCGTTTTTATCCAAGGTGCTGCGCTTTGTCATTCTGGCGCTCAGCGTCAGTGTGATCGCGCAGGAATTCAATTATGATGTAAACGGGTTCGTGGCCGGACTCGGACTTGGCGGATTGGCCTTTGCGCTCGCGGCTAAAGATACGATCAGCAATTTTTTCGGCGGCATTATCATCATTACGGAAAAGCCGTTTACGATCGGCGACTGGGTCGAGACGTCATCTGTAACGGGGGGCGTTGAAGATATCACATTCCGAAGCACAAGGTTCCGCACGGCGCAGGGGGCGCTTGTTACTGTGCCCAATTCAACGCTGTCCATGGAAGCCATCACAAACTGGACGAGGATGACGAAGCGCCAGGTCACGTTTTCTGTTCGTGTTTCTTATGCGACGCCGATTGATCGTTTAGAGCGGTGCATCACAAGGCTCAGAGAAATGCTTCGTGAACATGAAGGCGTGCATGATGATACGATTATGGTTAACTTTGACGTGTTTGCGGACAGCTATTATAATCTGTTTTTCAACTTTTACACAAAGACCATCGTCTGGGCGGAAAGCTTGGACGTGCGGCAGGATATCAACCGCCGGATTATTGATATTTTTGCTGAGGAAGGCGTGGAGTTCGCCTATCCGGGCCAGAATGTATTCGTAAAACAGAAGAGCCATGATGATCCGGTTCATGTGAAGGATCATTCCGGAGAAAAAGAACGGGCATAACAGGCGCCGTTCTTTTTTCATGATATGATAAAAAGAAAAGGCGGTGGAAGAGTGGAAGCGTTTATGACATTGATCAATCAGGCGGAACGTATCGTGGTGCTGACGGGAGCGGGAATGAGCACGGAATCCGGCATTCCTGATTTTCGTTCGGCGGGCGGTATATGGACCGAAGACACCTCCAGAATGGAAGCGATGAGCAGGGAATACTTTGAACGCCGTCCGCGTGAATTCTGGCCTAAATTCAAACAGCTCTTTCAGATGAAAATGAGCGGAGGCTATGAGCCGAATGCCGGCCATACGTATTTGGCGGATCTTGAAAAGCGGGGAAAGCAGGTAGACATTTTCACGCAGAATATTGACGGGCTGCATAAGAAAGCGGGAAGCAGCAGTGTCTATGAGCTTCACGGTTCAATTCAGACCGCCGCATGCCCCCGCTGCGGAGCGCGCTACGGGCTTTCTCATCTGCTGAAGGACGAAGTGCCGGAATGTACGGCGGAAATCGGTGATCATGCGGTATGCGGCACCGTATTAAAAACGGATGTCGTGCTGTTCGGCGATCTCGTTCAGCATTTTGAAACCCTTTATGAAAAGCTTGATAAAGCTGATCTTCTTCTTGTGATCGGCACTTCGCTTGAAGTGGCGCCGGCAAGGTTTGTCCCTGAGGATGCGGGCCGGATTCCCGGTTTGAAGCAGGTGATCATTAACCTTGAGCCGACATATTGCGACCATTTATTTGATCTTGTCATCCATGAGAAGATCGGTGAATTTGCAAAACGGATCAGCGCCGCGACATAAAAAAGCCGGATCATATACAGATCCGGCTTTTCTTATTCATGGACGGGAATCATTTGATCCGTCAGAACATCAAAGGAGTAGCCCTGGGCTTTCAGTTTTTGGATCAGGCTAGGCAAAGCGTGCACCGTCGCAGGCAGATCGTGCATTAAAATGACATGCGGCCTGCTCGTATGAACGCTTTCCAAATATGCGAGCTGATTCAATACTTCCGGCACGTACCGTGCGTTTTTGTACTTCCAGTCTTCACTGTCTATCGTCCAGTCCCAGTACACGAATCCGCCTTTTTCGAGATTCTTAATCTGGGCAGCCGTCAATGACGGTTTACTGCCGTAAGGCGTGCGGACAAGATCCGTTTTTACTCCGGTGATTGCCTCGAGCGTATCGCGTCCCTGCTGCATTTCGTTCAGCGGTGATGTCGGTGTTTGATAAAACAGGTGATTATCGTGCGTCACGCCGTGCAGGCCGAGCGCGATTCCTTCCTGCTTCGCTCTTTGCACGGAATGCTTATAGGCTTTCATCCGCGGTTCAAGCATAAAAAAAGTGGCCTTTGCGCCATTTGCCTTCAATACATTCAACAGCTGTTCAGTATATGGAGACGGCCCGTCGTCGAAGGTTAAATATACCGTTTTTTTCCCTGGGTCACGCTCTTTCTGCAAATGTTTCATTAAGACGTCGGGAGAATCATTTTTCAGCCGCAGGCTTTCTGCTTCATCCCGAAGCTGCCCGTTTGCGGTCACGGTGACCTGTTTGTTTTTTGCGGCGGAAGCGGAATATCCCATTATGACGATTACCAGAAGCAGTCCGCACAAAACTGCTAAACTCGTAAGTTTAAAAGCCAATGAAAACAGAGAAGGGGAAGCACCTTCTTTTGTGTTGCGCATAACAATCTCTCCAGTAGCATAAGTTTCTGCATAATGCCGATAACAGCGGAGGCTTGCGAAGTGCCATAAGTTAACAGCATATGTATGTCGAATCAAGTATACAGGAACAAAACTGGAAAAGACATAGAAAAGATGTCGAATAATAAGATTTTAAGAAAAAAATAAACTCCGCAGCCGGCTCGTTCAGTATGATAGAATAGTTGACAATAACAGCTGAGAATGTACATCACGGCAGATAACGATTAGGAGGGTTTACATGAAAACATTAGTAAACGGCCAATTGATTGATCGTGAAGAAGCGGCAGTTGATATTGAGGACCGCGGATATCAATTCGGTGACGGTGTGTATGAGGTCATCAGAGTGTATAACGGCGCCTTATTCGGTCTGCGTGAGCATATCGTCCGTCTTTTCAGAAGCGCCGCAGAAATCGGCATCACCCTGCCGTTCTCTGCAGAGGACATAGAATGGGATCTGCAAAAGCTCGTACAGGAAAACAAACTCATTGACGGCGGGGTCTATATACAGACGACGAGAGGGAAGGCGCCGCGGAAGCACCAGTATGACGAAGGATTGGAACCGCAGACGACGGCATACACCTTTTCAGTGAAAAAACCGGAAAATGAACAAAAAGCCGGAGCGCAGGCCATAACGGCGGAAGACAAACGCTGGCTGAGGTGTGACATTAAGAGTCTGAATTTACTGTATAATGTGATGATTAAACAAAAAGCCTATGAAGCAGGCGCTTATGAAGCGGTGCTGATAAGGGACGGAGCGGTTACGGAAGGAACCTCTTCCAATGTATACGCCGTCATAAACGGCACCGTCCGGACGCATCCTGCAAATGAGCTGATTTTAAACGGCATTACGCGGATGAAACTGTTAGAGCTGATGAAAGAAAACGGGATTGAGGTGCGGGAGCAGGTTCTTACCGAAGACGAACTCAGGGATGCGGATGAAATTTTCATCTCGTCAACGACGGCTGAATTAATCCCGATCGTAACCCTTGACGGAAAACCGGTCGGAAGCGGAGCGCCGGGACCTGTAGCCAAAACGATTCAGGAGGCTTTTCAGTCGCACATTCAGCAGGAGCTCGGCGTTCAGTCATAAGCTGAAAAAAAAGGCCGGAACACATCCGGCCTTTTTGCTTCAGTCAGATAAAAGAGATTCGATATGCTGCACGAGCACACGGGAGATCTTCTCTTTTGAAAGACGCTCAGGTTCAAGCATGGCATGCAGCGCCAATCCGTCGGCGATGGCGTACATTTTCTCCGCTTCGATCTCTTTATCAAGATTCGGTTTCAGAAGCTTATTTTCATCCAGCCAGTCAATCAGACCGCGGATATATGCCAAGATCCCGTCCTGCTGGGGTTGAAACTCTTCTCCCTTATGTCTGGCATAAGCTGTGAAAGCGAACCATACCTCCATTTCAGCCATCGTTTCTTCATCTGTCGGGATGATTTCAAGCATCAGACGCACCGCTTTTTCTTTCGGCGGCAGATCTTTCATGGCAACTTCGTTAATTCTGGCGGCCGCTTTTTCTTTTACGAGTGTCATCGCATACCCTAAAAGCTCATCCTGGGTGGTGAAATAGTGCCTCAGCGCGCCTAAAGAAAGACCCGCTTCCTGGGCGATGTTTCTCACTGTCGCTCCTTCCATTCCCCGCTCCAAAATCGTCCGCCAAGTGGCTTCGGCTATTTGTTTTCTTCTTTTTTCATGATCGATTATTTTAGGCATGGTTCCAGTGTAACAGGAAATATTTTTTCTTGCAATTTTGTAATACAGTTGTATTAAATAAAAAGCAGTGATACAATGCATTTTAGAAAACGATAAGGGGGAACCGGATTGAACGTGATTGCTTGGTTGATTGTCATTTGTGAGGCTGCGTTTTGGGCGGCTGTCATCTTCGGATTGGCGGCGCGCTATA
The DNA here is from genome assembly GCF_021228595.1 of Bacillus sp. FCW2. Classification (NCBI taxonomy): domain Bacteria; kingdom Bacillati; phylum Bacillota; class Bacilli; order Caryophanales; family Bacillaceae; genus Bacillus; species Bacillus sp. FCW2. The sequence continues at coordinate 94,058 of NZ_CP089436.1, forward strand.
TATTCAGGCGGCAAAAGCTCGGAATGTTTTTTTTCGCTCTCATTCCTTTATTGGATGCCATACTGTTTCTGGCGGCCGCAGCTGATTTATACAGAGGGGCGGCGGCGACTATGGCGCATGCGGTGGCGGCCATTTATATCGGAGTGTCTGTCGCCTTCGGGAAAAGCATGATTCAATGGGCGGATGAGCGGTTCCGCTATTATGTGGTCAAGGAAGGGGCAAAACCGGTCAAGCGGTACGGGCTGGATTATGCCAAACATTATGCAAAAGGGTGGGGGAGACATGTATTAGCGTTTGTCATCGGCGGCGTTCTTTTAGCCGGAACGGTATTTCTCATTCAGGACGCTTCCCGCACCGAAGCGCTCAGCGTACTGTTAAAGGGCTGGTCTGTCGTATTGTGCATCGATTTTTTGATCATGGCGAGTTTTTTTGTGATGCCGAAAAAAAGAAGAAACAGCCGGGAGCTGTAAAAAAAGCAGCTTTTGATTAAGCTGCTTTACAGAAAGAATTATTTTACGATCAGCACGGGAATATCGGATTTCGATGACAGTTTTTCACTGACGCTTCCGAATAAAAGTTTTTTCAGCCTGTTCTGGTCCCGGCTCCCCATGACGATCAAATCCGCCGATATACGGTCGGCATGCTCGATAATGGCCTCAGCGGGATCACCTTCTAAAATGTCGATATCCCCGTCAATCTTGCTGTCGTTCATCAGCATTCTCGCTTCCGCAACGATTTCTTCCGTACGGTCTTCATAAATCATCGGATCAGGGGAGATTCTTTCCGCCTGGAGCGGGTCAGGAACGCTTGCAATCCCGCCGCCGATATACGTTGCCCCGGCTCCCGGCCTCGGGGGATCAACAATCGTCCGGGTATCTTTTGCATTGTGGGAATGTACGACCGTTAAATCCGCGTGAAACGTTTTTGAAAGGTCTATGGCTTTTTGGAGCGCTTTTTTACTATCATCACTTCCGTCAAAAGCTGCTATCAACCGGTCCGCGTGAAACATCGGCCTCATCCTTTCAGTAAAAAAGGTTTGTTTTACAATACCCGAATGGCAGAAATGTAAAACCTGCATTGACAAAAAAAGGATTTGTTTATATGATGAAGGAACAATATAGGGAAAAAGGAGGTATGGATCATGTCAAAACTAAAGCTTGTCAACTCATCTTCAGCTGAATACCGGCGTGACTCCCATACAGCTTCCGTTTTCTGAACATTTGCTTAAAAACGGGGCAGTCGCGCATAAACGGCGGGTCTGTACCTTATTTATAATAATAAGAGGCATGGAGCTGAGGCTTCATGTCTTTTTTTATACAAAAAAATGAAAGAAAGACAGGTGTGATGCATGTGGCGGTATTAGCGAAAATAATGAAAAACAATCCGGAAAAGCTTGAGGGCGGCTGATTGATGAAAGGGGATGACGGTATTTGTTTACTGTATTAAAAAAGCTCGCGTGGTTTTTTAAAGCCTATTGGCTGCGCTATACGACAGCGATTGTTCTGTTATTGATTGTGAATGTCATTGAAATGTTTCCGCCTAAACTTCTCGGTAACGCGATAGACGATATGAAGGCGGGCGTGTTTACAAAAAGCGGGATGCTGTTTTACATATGTGTTTTTCTCGCATTAACGGCAGCCGTCTATTTACTGTCTTATTTTTGGATGTATCAGCTTTTCGGCGGGGCGAATGTCATGGAGAAGATTCTCCGTTCAAAGCTGATGGGAAGGCTTCTACAAATGTCACCGCCGTTTTACGAGAAATACAGAACGGGCGATTTAATGGCGCGGGGGACAAATGACTTGCAGGCCGTCAGTATGACGACGGGCTTCGGGGTCTTAACGCTCGTTGATTCGACGATGTATATGCTGACGATATTTTTGACAATGGGGCTTCTCATCAGCTGGAAGCTGACATTTGCCGCGATTATTCCGCTGCCGATAATGGCGGCTGCGGTCAGCCTGTACGGAAAAAAGATCCATGAGCGGTTTACGGAAGCGCAGGATGCTTTCGGATCATTAAATGACAAGGTGCTGGAGTCGGTATCCGGCGTCCGGGTCATCCGGGCATTCGTGCAGGAAAAAAATGATGTCAGCCGGTTCGGTGATATGACGGCGGATGTATATGAGAAAAATATGAAAGTGGCGTTTATCGATTCACTTTTTGAACCGACTGTGAAGCTTCTCGTCGGCCTCAGCTATCTTATCGGTCTCGGCTACGGCGCTTATCTCGTTTTTCAAAACCGGCTGACGCTGGGAGAGCTGGTATCGTTTAACGTGTACCTCGGAATGATGATCTGGCCGATGTTTGCGATCGGAGAATTAATCAATATTATGCAGCGCGGGAATGCCTCCTTGGATCGTGTCAATGAGACGCTTTCCTATGAGCCTGACGTGACAGGACCCAAGCACCCCGCCCAAATCAAGGAGCCCGGGCGTCTTGCTTTTGAACATGTGACTTTCACATATCCGATCGGAGCTGGACCGGCGGTTTCCGATGTGTCATTTTCCGTTGAGAAAGGGCAGACACTCGGCATCGTCGGGAAGACGGGAAGCGGAAAGACGACGATCATTAAGCAGCTGTTGCGTGAATATCCGCCCGGTGAGGGAGCAATCACGTTTACAGGCGTTCCGATTCAGGAGATTCCGCTTGAGGAGCTCCGCGGGTGGATCGGCTATGTGCCGCAGGATCATATTTTATTTTCAAAGACTGTAAAAGAGAATCTGCTTTACGGACGGCAGGATGCAAACGAAGAGGAAATCGGCAGCGCGCTGAAAGATGCGCATTTTGAAAACGATATCGGCATGCTTTCCGACGGGCTTGAGACGCTTGTCGGCGAGAAGGGCGTAGCGCTCTCTGGCGGACAAAAGCAGCGCATCTCAATTGCGAGAGCGCTTTTGACCGATCCGGACATTCTCATATTAGATGATTCGCTATCTGCCGTAGACGCGAAAACGGAAGCCGCCATCATTGACAGCATCCGTAAAAAACGGCGGCATAAAACAACGATTATCACCACCCACCGGCTCTCGGCAGTTGAACACGCAGATCTCATTCTCGTCATGGATGAAGGCCGGGTATCTGAAAGAGGCACGCACCGGGAGCTATTGGCGCAGAACGGCTGGTATCGAAAACAATATGAGAGGCAGCAGCTGTCCTCTCTTGAAGAAGGGGGGACGGGCGCATGAAGACCGGGAGAAGATTATGGAATTACGCGCTTCAATATAAGAAGCTGCTGATATGGGCGGTCGTCCTGCTCATCATTGCGGTCGGCACTGAGCTGACCGGCCCGTTTATCGGAAAAAAAATGATTGACGACCACATTCTCGGCATTGAAAAAACATGGGTTAAAGCCTCTGCGGACGATCCGGGCGCCGTCAGGTTCCGGGGGCATGATTATGTCAGGGAGGACCGGCTCAAACCGGGGGCGGACAAAACCGGAGAGGCGCACATTTATCAAGTCGGTGCGGGCTACTATTTTGTTGACCGTCCCGTCAGTTTTGACGGAAACCGTTCTGTGTCTGACGGCCGGCTGACAATATCAAACGGTAAAGAAAGCAGGTCATATCCCGCCATTACGTTATCAAGACAGGAGATTTTTCAATTTTACCGTCCCGAAATAAAAGGATTGCTGACGCTGACCGCCATTTACGCGGGGCTGCTCATGTTTTCCGTGTGTTTTCATTACGGCCAGCATTATCTGCTGCAGATGGGAGCAAACCGGATCATACAGCGCATGAGGCAGGATGTATTTTCACACATTCAGAAAATGCCGATCCGCTACTTTGATAATCTGCCTGCAGGAAAAGTCGTGGCCCGCATTACGAATGACACAGAAGCGGTCAGGGATTTATATGTAACGGTGCTGTCGACATTTATCACAAGCGGCGTTTATATGCTCGGCATTTTTACGGCGCTGTTTATGCTTGATGTCAGGCTGGCCGCCGTTTGCCTGCTGATTATCCCGATTTTAATGATCTGGTCGGTTGTGTACCGCAAATACGCATCCGTCTTCAACCAAAAAATCCGTTCCATTAACAGTGACATCAATGCGAAAATGAACGAGTCCATTCAAGGGATGCCGATTATTCAGGCGTTCCGCCGAGAGAAGGAAACGATGAAGGAATTTGAAGAATTGAATGAATCTCATTTCCGCTACAAAAACAAAATGCTGTCCTTAAATTCTCTCATGTCCCACAGTCTTGTCAATGTGTTGCGCAATCTGGCGTTTGTCGGGCTGATATGGTATTTCGGAGGCGCGAGTCTGAGTGCGGCCGGTATTGTTTCGATCGGCGTTTTATATGCATTTGTTGATTATTTAAACCGTTTATTCCAGCCGGTTACGGGAATTGTCAACCAATTTTCGAAGCTTGAATTGGCCCGTGTCTCTGCCGCCAGGGTATTCGAGCTTTTACAGGAGGAGGAAACGGAAGAAGAAGGCGCTCCCGCAGACAGAAAGGCGAAAGGAACTGTGGAATTCCGCGATGTTTCTTTTGGATATCGAAAGGGAGAAGAGGTGCTGAAACACATCAGCTTTACAGCTGAAAAAGGGGAGACGGTCGCCCTCGTCGGCCATACGGGGTCCGGCAAAAGCTCCATCCTGAATCTTCTGTTCCGTTTTTATGATGCTCAAAAAGGGGATATTCTGCTGGATGGTCAGAGCATATACGGCATGTCAAGGCAGGAGCTGAGGTCGCATATGGGCATTGTGCTGCAAGACCCGTATCTTTTCTCGGGCACGATCGGCTCCAATGTGACACTCGATGATCAGCGTATTTCTTTGGAGCAGGCGGAAGAAGCGCTTCGCCAAGTCGGCGCCGCAAGTCTTCTGCAATCCCTGCCGAAGGGCATCAGAGAGCCCGTCACTGAAAAAGGCGGCACACTGTCCTCAGGCCAGCGTCAGCTGATTTCTTTTGCAAGAGCGCTTGTGTTTGATCCGGCCATTTTAATTTTGGATGAGGCGACGGCGCACATTGACACCGAAACAGAAGCAGTCATTCAAAAAGCGCTGCAAGTCGTTCAAGAAGGGCGTACGACATTTATTATCGCCCATCGGCTTTCCACGATCAGACACGCAGACCAGATTCTCGTGCTGGAAAAGGGCCGCATCATTGAAAAGGGAAGCCATGACGAATTAATGGCGCAAAAGGGGCAGTACCATCAAATGTATGAATTGCAGAAAGGAACGGCGAAGTCCGCGGTGTAATCGGAAAGGGTGAATCTAAAGATTCGCCCTTTTTTTCATTCAGTAAGCCAGTCCCACCCGTTTTCTGACAAACTGCGGGCTGATCAGCTCACGGTACAGAAAATGCGCCGTGTCTCCGACGGTGATTTTAGCGCCGTCTTCAGGAAGGCGATCCTGTTCGAACCGGTAAACTCCGGCAGCATCTCCGTCAGGAAGGTAGGTGGGACAGATGATCGTCCAGTCAAGATCCTCTGCCAGCAGCATCTCGTATACGCGGGCGTGTTCTTTTGCGGCTCTTGTTGATTTTCGTTTTGATTCTGCCGATTCAAAACGGTATTGATCAGGCATAAGCCGTGATTGAAGGATACCTGCGGTGCCGATCGTAATCAGACGCTGAACATGATGTCGTTTCATGCCGTCTATGATATGGGTCATAGCGGCTGAAAGGGTATCGTCACCGTCCGTGCCGAGACAGCTCACGACTGTGTCCGCTTTGGAAATCAATCGGCTTACATCTTCCCGCCGCCTCGCATTCCCTGTTATGATTTGTTTTTCAGGAATGGGAAGGACTGTTCCGGCTGATCTGACAAGAGCGAATATCTCCATGTGTCCATGTTTCTGCGCTTCTTTTATAAAAGCCTGTCCGACTCTTCCCGTTGCTCCGAGTAAAGCGATGTTCATGTGAAAAACCTCCTCGCCGCTCATTATATCATTCAAAGCAGCGGGGAAAAGAATACCTGTGAATAAACGGGAAATGGTGGGCAACATATTCATTGACCAAAGAAACACTTACGAACTGAAACAGCTCCCAATTGACTGAGGCAATGAATGACATGTTTTCGCTCCTTTTTTCCTAGGGTATGTGGAATAGGAAAAAAGGGTGACGGCATAAAAGAAGACGCGGTATCCCGCGCCTTCTGTAAGCCATTTATTGAGTTATTGTATGCCTTGGCCGCCCATGTTCTGCTGTGCGAAAGATACTAAACGTTTCGTGATTTCTCCTCCGACAGAACCGTTTGCACGAGAAGTTGTTTCTCCGCCAAGGTTTACGCCGAACTCAGAAGCAATTTCGTATTTCATTTGGTCGATTGCTTGAGCAGCGCCGGGAACTACTAGTTGGTTTGAAGAGTTGTTGTTTGCCATTTGTATGATCTCCTTTATAAAGTAGTATGGTTGGGTTTGCTGGAATTGCACCAGCCGATGATTTTCGGAATGAAAACCATTGCCAGCTCGGCTTCACCCAATGCTGTTTGCCGCTTTGTACTACGTATTATGGTGAATCAAACGGCATCTCATTCGGAAAAGGGTGTGGTAAATAGCGGAAGGAAAAAGAAAAGCCCAGCCTGGTGCGGCTGAGCTTTTAGCTTTCAGTCATATATGTGATAAAGCATTAATTCATGCAGCTCTTTTACGAGAGCCGGCTCTTCTTTTCCCGGATGTGTGTGTCCCCATTCAATGTCTCCGGACTTATGGTAAATCCCTTCGTAATGCGTACCCTGCCAGTAAAATGAAATCCGCCATCCGGGCAGTTTCTCTTTTTTGAATAACGGTTTCCAGCTGAAGTGCGAAATCATGACGTTCACGCTCCTTATGGGAAATGTTGATCTTGTTCATTGTAGCTCATCGTTCATTGCCTGTCCCGGGTAAACCAAAAAAAAGACAGCCTCACCGCCAAAGTTTTTCCGGGGCGGTGATGGACCGTTCTGATAAATACGACGCGTATTCAAAATTTCTCCGTTTTGTCAGGTAATCGACCGATCTCAGCTTCGGATGGGAAAAAATGCTGCGCCCGGGGCGGGAATTGGCTTCAAACATCCAAACTTTCCCTGAATGATCGACGCCGAGGTCAAAACCGATTTCGCCGATAAAACCTTCAATGTGCTCATTTAACACGCGGCTGACCGCCAAGGCGGCTTTTGAAAGTTTCCGCATCATGCCGACTCTCTCGCGCGGATCGCCGTATAATTCAGCTAACGTCCTGACTTCTCCGCCGGTTGCCAGATGCGTCGTGATGCTGTTTTCACCGGAAATTTTTGCCGCAATGGCCGTCACTGTCCATTTCCCCTCGGCGTTTTTATTCGTGTGCACCCTGAAATCGACGGGGCGCCCATCCAGCCGGATCAGGTCAATGCCTTGCTGAATTAAAAATGCGGACGGGTCATTGTTTTCTTTAAATGATGTCATGAAGGATGCCGCATCTGAATACTCTGCCGTCACCACCGTTTTTTCCTCATTCGTGTGTTTAACAGATAAGCCGGCATCTGTTTTTTCCACCTTGTAAATCCCCGTTCCGAGTGCGCCGTCTGCAGGTTTGATATAGACGGTGTCAAACGTGCTGCATAACGTCTCTAACGCTTCTGCATTCGGGTGCAGGACAGATTTTGGCAGAAGTGAAGCGGTGAGACTGTTTTTTTCCAGAAGCTTATGAATGTCCCATTTATTAAAGAATTGCGGATTAAACCACGGAATCTGATAGTCATTCATCAGCCTCTGTTTTGTCTGCTGTAAAAGCGGAACTTCTTCCGTTTTTCGGCTCGGGAGCCTGTCATATACGACATTCGGAAGCGGGACGGCCGTCCGTTTCCAGCTGTTTTCTTTATAAATCAGCGCTTGGACGGTGCCTTCTTCCCAGTTGATTTGATGAGCACCGAAAACGAAACAATATCCGTTCGCCTGTTCATGAAGAGAGAGCATCTTGGAAAAGAAGTCTGTGCGGTCTCTTAACGGGCGGGTCGGCGATGATGTGAACCCGGCTGTGAAAACGCCGATCAGCGGACCGATGTGCACCGTCTGGCCGTGTATGAGAAAGTCAGCCCGGCTTTTATGCGGTATCAACAGCTCCTCAAACAAATCTTCAGAAAGGAGCGCGCTTTTTTCAAGTGATTGAGAAAAGGCTACACGGCATTTGACAACCTTGGTCCCGAAGGCAGCGGATAAAAGCCCTTCCCGTTTCATGGAGGAGGGGAGAAACAGCGTATTTTTGCTTTTTTTATCGATGCCGACAATCATCCCTTTATGATTCACGCGGTAATACTCCTTTCCGGCTTTCCTGTGACTGAAGTTCGCGGAAGCGTCTCAGCGGACTCGTATACAAATCCTCTTTCGCCTCCGGAGCCACGCTTAAAATAGCTTTCCGCCCCGGCTTTGAATTGACATCCAAAAGCCAGATGCGTCCGTCTTTGGCATAACAAATATCGAGCCCCAGCTCAAACAGCGGCCCGAACCGTTCGTCAAGGAAATAAGGGACGGATTGGGTGATCGAAAAGACATCATCCAATAAAACGGCCTGCTGCTTTCTCGGAATTTCCTCAAACCATGTGTCAAACTTAATCGGTTCGGATCCTCCGGGGAAATGAGATAAAAGACCGTTCTGATAACCCCTTCTGACCGCTTTTCCGACCGTTTCCCAAACGCCTGACTCAGTTTTGCGCATGAAAATGCGGATGTCGCACGGATGCCGCTCTTTATCCTGGATATTTAAGTAGGATTGAAGCAAATAGCGGTGCTGCAGCACTTTTTTGCACCAGGACTTAAAAGACACGTGATTGGAAAATGATTTTGTTTGTTTGTTTTTTCCGATATAGTAAGTGGCCGTAATTGATTTTTTGCCTGTTTCAAGCAGGATGATGCCTCTGCCTCCCGCGCCGAAAGCGGGCTTAAGTATACATGCTTTTTCCTTGGCTAAGTATGATTGCACCTGTTCATAGCGGCTGACTTCGGCCGTTTCAGGAATATAGGGACTGATCAGATGATGCTTTTGGAGCGCATCCGTGACCGTCCATTTATCAGGAAGCCCCCGGCCGATAAATTCCGTTTTCCGATATTTTTTCAGCCATTCGACGATCGGTTTGGCTTTTTGCGCTTCAGCGGATTTTCCGTAAAAACAGCGGTCGTAAATATATTCGGGAATATCGATTTCCGTTTCGTTCCACTTTCCGCTTTGCGGGTGATAGACGAGCGCTTTCACGCGCAAAGAATCCGGAAATATATCAAATGGTGTAAAGCGGGCTAAGCGCACATTATATTGAGGCGCTCTTTCAGCCAATTCCCCGGCGTAATCTTCTTCGTGCCGGCGGGATACAGACATAAAACCGAGTGTTGTCATATTATTACTCCCCCTTTATTCAAAAAGCCGCTGATGGAACGGCCCTTCCATCCAATAAATATGCTAAGCGCATCATAAAAGATGATCTACTGTAAAGAGTACGAAACAGCATCTTGCCTTATTCCTCACAAACAACAATTCAGGTTCTTCATTTGCCCGCATGCACGCCAGCCTCTATAATACGAATAGATATATCATCAAGAAAATAGAACATTAGATGGAGGCAGAAGAAAAGGAATGGGCATAGCAGGAACGTTTCTATTTATGATTGTGATCGGAGCCGCGATCGGCGCGGTGACGAATCATCTTGCCATTCAGATGTTATTTCGTCCGTACCGGCCGTATTACCTGTTCGGAAAACGGGTTCCGTTTACACCGGGGCTGATCCCGAAAAGGCGGGATGAATTGGCAAAACAAATGGGGCTCATGGTGACGAACCACCTTTTAACCCCGGAAGGAATAAAAAAACGGCTTTTATCAGATACCGTTAAAAACCAGGCGCTTCTTTTCGCCGAACAATTCACGCAAAAAATGGCCGCTTCCGAGATGACGGTGCACGAAGCTTTGGCCGCCGCGGGCATCCGGAATCCGCAGGAAAAAACGGATGCCTGGATTGACCGTTTTACCGATGAAAAGCTTTCGGAACTGTACCGGAAATATGAGCACCGCGCCATAAAAGACTGGCTTCCTGATGAGCTTCAGGAAAAGCTGGATGAAAAAGTCCCGATGGCCGCAGATTATATCCTGAAGCGGAGCATTGATTATTTTGAGAGCGAAGAAGGGAAAGACAGGCTCGGAAATATGATTGACGACTTTTTGAATTCCCGGGGGATGCTCGGCAGCATGGTGCAGATGTTCCTCGGCAATTCAAGCTTGGCAGACCGTGTGCTGCCTGAGCTGTTAAAGTTTTTGCGCAATGAGGAAACGAAAAAGCTTCTGGCTGATCTGCTTTCTCAAGAATGGGGCAAGCTCAAATCTTATACACTTTATGAGGCCGATGAAAAGTGGAATGCGAAAGATCTGCTGTTCAGCATGAAAAAGCGGGCTTTGGCCGCACTTCAAACCGCGCCCTTTTTCGAATGCCGGCTCGGTGACATCATCTCCCGTTATGAAGGGGAGATTACGGGAACGTACGCGCCGAAGCTGCTTAATGCGGCACTCGGCAGTATTGCCGCTCATTTGGAGGATGTACTGAAACGGCTGCGTCTTGAGGAAGTGGTCAAAGAGCAGGTTGATCAGTTTCCCGTTGAACGGCTGGAGGAAATGGTGCTGTCGATTTCCAAGAGAGAATTTAAGATGATAACGTATTTAGGCGGTTTGCTCGGCGGGATAATCGGAGCAATTCAGGCTTTGTTTGTCATTCTTTTCTAAGGAAAACATACGCCGATGATGAAAGTCGCTCCGCAGTCTGTTATAGTGGAGTGGTATGTCCGAAAGGAAGAAAGGAGCGGTTACTATGGCAGTTCATTTTTATGATGCAGCATATGATCTTGAAAAAGCTTTGCGAAACAGTGATGAATACAGCCGTCTGAGAGGGCTTTATGATCAAGTAAACGCAGATGAATCCGCAAAACGCATGTTTGATAACTTCCGCAATGTACAGCTGCAGCTTCAGCAGAAACAGATGTCAGGTGAAGAAATCACTCAGGAAGAGGTAGAGCAGGCACAAAAAACGGTTGCTCTCGTACAGCAGCATGAATTGATTTCTCAGCTGATGGAAGCGGAACAGCGCATGAGCATGCTGATCGGCGAGTTAAACAAAATCATTATGAAACCTCTTGAAGAGCTTTACGGCAGCCCGGAATAAGCTCCAAACCCCTCCATCTATGAAATGGAGGGGTTTTTTTATTCAACAGAAAAATCAAGCGAACCTTTTACCGTACCGTTAATGATGACAGACAGAGTGTGAATTCCCCGATAATGCTTGCGGGTGGTTAAATCTTTAAGGGAATGATGTTTGCTGAAGGTTTTTACGTCCCCGTTATCCATGGCGGACTCCGACATCTTAAACACCTTGCGGCTGCGGTGCCCCCTTTTCTTTACAAAATCAATCGCGTATTCAACCCTGACTTTTTGCCGGGCGGATGAGCGGATCTGAAAAGAAAAATGTATGCTTGTTCCGATGGCGGCCGTTTCCGAATTCAGTGTAAAACGTTCCAATGAAATCCGGGAGGCGTCTTCAAACCCGAAAACCGCGAGCGCCTGTTTGTCTCCTCTTTTTAACAGTGTCCTGCAGGCGTGTTTCAAAATCCAGTCCGTGTGCGGACAGCTTCCGAACCGCTCGGCTGCGATCTGTACCAGAAGATCCGGATGTGTTTTGGAGATGTCATTCAGGTTATTCGCCACGCTTTTTCTGACATATAACGAGTCATCCTGCATCAAGCGGTCCAGAACAGGGAGAATCGGAGAAGGATCGTCAAGAAGAGCCGGAATGGAGATTCCCCATGGCAGGCGCGGTCTTGAGCCTTCGCTGGCAAGCCTTCTGACATGTTCGTCCGGATGCTCCGTCCAGGAAAGGAACTCTTTGAACATCCGCTCCCGATCAAGCCTGATATACGGGCGGACCGCAAATTCGGAAGTGGAAAAACGAGTGAAATACTGAAGCGCCTTCATGGATTCGTCCCAGTGATCCGTTCCGTACTGTTGGACATAATCGGGAAAAATAATCCCGGCGAGCCCTGAGAAGCGGGGAGCTGTCTCATATAAGACGTCAAGCGCCCGTATGTAATCCTTCGGCAGTGTTTCATATAAAGAGTCTGTGATCCGGCGCATCCGCTGTTTTAACGTCAGTCCGGGCCAATCTTCCTGAAATATCAGCGCCCGGCACTTGTCCCGCTCAAAAGCCGGATGCGCCGATTTGATTCTGTTCAGAAGTGCTTCTGCAAATTCTTCGTTATAAATATCTTTTAATAGAGACATGACAGTCACCGCTTTTTTTCTTTTATTATATGAGAATGTATGTTCCCTTTCAACTTTATCATACATTCAGCACAGATATTTCCTCTGATTTTTTTAGTTAAAAAAACCCTTGTTTTTTAACAATATAATTGAGATAATAACTCTGAAAGCGCCTACACTTACAGATGATCTAAGGATACGGTCGCCTATACTGCCTGGTATGTTAAGGGGTAGCAACAGAGAGTAAGTGAAACGAGCGCATCAACGGTCAAATAAGGGGTTCCTGATATATTTCGTAAATAGAAATACACATTGGGGAGAAGGCAGCAAATCGATCGTATCCCAACAAAACGACAGTTCAAAGTCTGCTTGAGGCAGGCTTTTTTGCTGCGGAGAAAAGGTTGTTCTAAACAAAGAGACAGGGTCATATCCTAATGACAAGTACAGTCATCAAGGAGGGGGACTTCTCTGTGTCAAAACAAATGCTGGCGTTAAATATAGACGGAGCGCTTCTTCGCTCCAACGGCAAACTTCATCAGACGACAAAGGATGCCATCGAATACGTCAAGAAAAAAGGAATTTACGTCACACTGGTCACAAACCGCCATTTTCGCTCCGCTCAAAAAGTGGCGAAAATATTAAAGCTGAATGCAAAATTGATTACCCACAGCGGCGCATACATTTCTGAAAAAATAGATGAGCCGTTTTTTGAAAAGAAAATATCAGAAGATCACACGTTTAATATCGTTCAGGTGCTGGAAAGCTATCCATGCAATATCCGGCTTCTTCACGAAAAATATTCGATCGGAAACAAGAAGAAAGTGAACTCCAATCTGGTCGGGAAAACGATGATTCATCCGTCTGACCCGATTTTTTATCCGGTGCAGTTTGTCGAATCATTAAGTGACCTGCTCCTTGATGAGCCGGTTTCAGCGCCCGTCATTGAAGTGCATGCCGAAGATGGTCTGCAGGCTGATATAACGGATACGATAATGAAAGCATTCCCGGCCGTCGATGTGATCCGCGTCAACGGAGAAAAACTGAACATCGTGCCTAAAGGGGTTTCAAAAGAAAGCGGACTTTCGATGGTCGCCGCTGATCTCGGGCTTTCAATGGAAGAGGTTGTGGCTATCGGCCATCAGGAAGATGATCTGCCGATGATCGAGCTGGCCGGTCTCGGCGTCGCGATGGGGAATGCCTCAAATGAATTAAAAAGAAAAGCGGACTGGGTGACAAGGTCAAATGATGAACAGGGAGTCGCCTATATGATTAAGGAATATTTCCGCATGCAGCACCGCAAAGGCTTTCTCGATAAGTTCCATATGAAACGGCCGTAATCAAGAGCCGCAGACGCGAAACGCCGGTCTGCGGCTTTTTCGCGGATTGATTTTAGCCTGTTCTTTCTGTACACTAAAGAAAGTTTTGAATCTGAAAAATAAGGTGATCACATTGCAAATAAAAATAGACGGCATCACGGATGACAGGCTGCATCGTCCGCTGCAAAACATCGCGAATTTATTTTTTGAAGAGTGTGTTCTTGCGTACGGCGAAACGGAGGAACCCTCTGATCTCGTCATCTCACTTGCCATTTCTCAAGATGCAGACAGCGTGTCGGTATCCGGAGAAATCAAAGGAACCGGCGAAAAGGAACATCATACGAAACCGCTTCTTGCCGGATGGAGCGAAAAAGAAGTATTTAAACAGGTGAAAAACACGCTGTCATATGTCTACTTAAATCTTCTTCAATCGCATACGGGCATGACACAAAAATGGGGAATCTTAACCGGCATCAGGCCTACTAAACTTCTTCATAAAAAGCTGCAGAGCGGCCTGACAAAAGAAGAGGCGCACGCCGATCTGAAAAAAGATTATCTGATACATGATGAAAAAATCAATCTGATGCAGGAGATTGTCGACCGCCAGCTCGCTGCGATTCCCGATCTGTACCGCGTCAAAGATGAAGTCAGCATATATATCGGCATCCCGTTCTGCCCGACGAAATGCGCCTACTGCACGTTTCCGGCTTATGCCATTCAAGGACAGGCGGGAAGAGTCGGCTCCTTTTTATGGGGGCTTCACTATGAAATGCAGAAAATCGGAGAATGGCTGAAGCGGCATGATATCAAAGTGACGACCATTTATTTCGGCGGCGGCACGCCGACAAGCATTACCGCTGAAGAAATGGATCTTTTATATGAAGAAATGGTCCGCTCTTTCCCGGATGTCGCAAATATCAGGGAGATTACCGTTGAAGCGGGCCGACCCGACACGATTACGGAGGAAAAGCTGGCCGTTTTAAATAAGTATAAGATTGACAGAATCAGCATTAACCCGCAATCTTATGAAAACGAAACGCTTAAGGCCATCGGCAGACATCATACAGTTGAAGAAACCATCGAAAAATACCATCTTTCCCGCAAACACGGCATGAATAACATCAACATGGACCTGATCATCGGCCTGCCGGGAGAAGGGACGGCTGAGTTCAGGCACAGTCTTGAAGAAACGGAAAAGCTGATGCCTGAATCTTTGACCGTTCATACGCTTTCTTTTAAACGGGCGTCAGAAATGACGAGAAACAAGCATAAGTATAAAGTTGCCGACAGACAGGAAGTGTCCCGCATGATGGATGACGCCGTCCGCTGGACAAAAGAGCACGGCTATACGCCGTACTACTTGTACCGGCAGAAAAACATTCTCGGAAACCTTGAAAATGTCGGCTACTCCTTCCCTGGTCAGGAAAGCATCTACAACATTATGATTATGGAAGAAGTGCAGACGATTATCGGTATCGGCTGCGGCGCGGCAAGCAAATTCATTCATCCGGAAACCGGAAAAATCACGCACTTCGCCAATCCGAAAGATCCGAAATCATATAATGACCGATTCGAGCATTATACAGAAGAGAAAATCAAATACTTAGATGAGATGTTCGTCAAATCTGCATTATAATATCAAAAACGGCACGGAATCAGCGTGCCGTTTTTTTATGTTTAACCATCTGCAAAAACGGGAAAAGAGCATCAGACTGTTATTCGTAAGAGGTGCATAATATGTATGATGTCATAGGAGCGGGAATCGGGCCGTTTAATTTAGGGCTTGCCGCATTGTTAGAGGATATACCCGGAACAGACGCTCTTTTTTTCGATAAAAAGAAAGAATTTGCGTGGCATCCCGGTCTATTAATTAAAGGGACGGATTTACAGGTGGCGTTTCTGGCGGACCTGGTCACGCTCGCCGATCCGAAAAGCCGCTACACGTTTTTAAACTTTCTCCATGAACATGACCGGCTGTACCGGTTTTATACGTTTAATGAATTTGATATTCCGAGACGGGAATTTAACGACTATTTGAGCTGGGCGGCTTCAGAAATCAAATCATGCCGTTTCGGCTCAGAGGTAATCGGTGTGAAAAATGCCGGCGGACATTATGACGTCAGCGTCAAGAACATTGAGGACGGAAGCATCAGTGTCTATCAAACGAAGCATTTCGTCATGGGGACGGGGTCTGAGCCGCTTATTCCCGCAGAGATTGCTGACGAAGCGCGTCAGGACACGATGGTCAGCACGGAATATTTGTTTCGGAAAGACGAGCTCGCCGGCGCCGAATCAATTACGGTGGTCGGTTCCGGACAGAGCGCCGCGGAGATCTTTTCTGACTTATTGCACGATGAACAATACCGCCGCAGCCGGCTGCAATGGGTGACACGCTCCGCCGGATTTCGAGAATTGGAAACCGCCAAGCTCGGGCAGGAAATGTTTACACCTGATTATGTGGAATATTTTAACCGCCTGCCTTTTAAAGAACGGCTGAACACACTCCCTGAGCTGGACGGACTGCGCCACGGCATTGATTCTGACACACTTGCCGCCATTTACGATGCCCTGTATCACAGATCGATCAGCGGAGGTTCGCCTGACGTGTATATTCAGCCGATGGCGGAGCTTGAAAAAATTGAAAAGCAAAACGGGCGCTGCGTACTGAGTTTTCATCAATGGCAGATGGATGAAACCTTTACGGCCGATTCAGAAAAAGTGATATTGGCGACCGGCTTTAAACCTCATATTCCGGAATGGTTTACGGCAATTGCCCCCGATATCGAATGGGAGGATGAGAAACGGTTTAAAGTGACGGCCGATTCCCGTCTTGTCTTTAAGGACGACAGGAGGCATCATTTTTTCACATTAACGAATCTTGATCATGCTCACGGAACGGGCGCTACGAATTTGAAGCTGTCTGTTTACAGAAACCAAAAAATCATCAATACCATTCTGGGGAAAGAGCATTTCTCCATTAATAAAAAAACGGCTTTTCAGCAATTTCTTCCCGCTCAAAAAAACTGACCCCTTATGAAGAGGTCAGTTTTTTTATGATTTCTGAGGTTTCTTTTCAGGCGTCTTCCATTTGAACACGCTGTTCAACAGGAGATATATCCGCTTCGATTCTTTCGTGAGCAAAGGGCCGAAGATGGCCAGTATTAAAACATATAAGGCGGCGAAAGGTTTAAGTGAAGCGGACAGGCCGCCGGCGATGCCGAGATTTGCGACGATAATGGAGAATTCGCCGCGTGACACAATGGTCAGCCCGATATTAGACGATGCTTTATGAGAAAGCCCCGCCCGGCGTCCGGCGATCATGCCGGCGATAAAGTTTCCGGCAATCGTCAGCAGAACGGCGCCGAGGGCAAGCCATACCGCATCTCCGAGTGAAAACGGATCAATGCTGAGACCGAAGCTGAAGAAAAACATGGCCCCGAAAAAGTCACGGAACGGCACGACAAGATGCTCAATCCTGTCAGAATGGGCCGTCTCCGAAAATACGAGTCCGAGCAAGAGCGCGCCGATCGCTTCAGCGACATGAATCGTTTCGGAAAAGCCGGCAATGAAAAAGAGCGCGGCGAAAATGACGATGACAAATACCTCGTTTGAACGGATATCAAGCAGCTTGTTCAGCAGAGGCGGCAATTTTCGGGCGGCAATGAAAAACAGCAGCATATATCCGAAAGCGATCACGATTGACATCAGCGCGCCTCCGACAGACGTCGCGTCTCCCAGAACAAGCCCGGAGACGACGGACAAGTAAACCGCCAGAAAGATATCCTCAAACATAATGATGCCGAGAATCAGCTCCGTTTCCGGATTGGCCGTGCGCTTTAAGTCGACAAGCACCTTTGCGACAATGGCGCTTGATGATATCGTGATGACACCCGCCAATACAAGCACTTCCAAAAAGGAAAAGCCCGTGATAAAGCCGTAGATCAGCCCTAAACTGAAATTAATCAGAATATAAATCGTTCCGCCGGCGGCAATTGAACGTCCGGATTTGACTAATTTTCCGACCGAGAATTCAAGCCCGAGGTAAAAGAGGAGGAACAGGACGCCCATCCGTCCGAAAAATTCAATCACTTCCCGGCTTTCGATAAACGTCAGGTCAATGATGCCCGCTTGGGGCGCGTGCGGCCCGACAAGCATTCCTAAAATGATCAGGAAGGGGATGATCGAGAATTTAATTTTATTGGCGATGACACTCGCAATGGCCACAAGAACTAACGCCGTACCGACTTCAAATACGAGATGGTCCATAAACAGATCACACTCCGTCTCTGGAGAGGAAGTCTTGGATCAGTTTCTTCAGATGCTTTCTTTCACCTGAGAGGACGAGTGTATCGTTTGCTTCAAGGAGCGAATCAGCGCCCGGGTTTAAAAGCTTTTTCTGGTTATGCTTAATGATGGCGATGACCGTCACGTCATAGTTCTGGCGCACATCCAGTTCGCCGAGCGTCCGCCCTGCCGCTTTTGCCCCTTTTTCAACTTTAAACCATTCGATAATCAGATCGTTGAACGCCATTTCAATCGATTCAAGCGCCTGCGGTTTATACACCATCCCGCCGATAATCGCGGCAATCTGTCTTGCTTCCGCATCATCAAGTGAAATGCTTGCCAGAAGCTCATCAGGGTCGCGGTCATCAAATCTGTAAATTTCCCGCCTGCCGTCATCATGAATGATGATCGTCATTTTTTCATGATTTCTCGTTTCGATTTCGAATTTTTTCCCGATGCCGGGCAGATCGTTTTCTTTAATATTCATAAAAAATCCCTCCGGAATATACTGTTTTTACACCGTAAATACAGATTGGCAATGAGAAATGGTCTGATGCCGGAGGTAATTTGACTGGTATTGTATCGGAATGGCGCATGTCCTTTCCATGGTGGAATCAATGAATTGATCAAGAGGTTTGACAGATAACAGGGAGATCATCCGGGATAACGCACCGTATCCTTTTGACAGGCCTTGCGGAGCGGTTTTGGTTTGAACCGGCGTCTTTGCCGAATCCGTTTCCTGCGGGTAAACCGAAATTTGTACATGGCTGTCTGTTTCTGTCACCAATTGGGAAGGAAGAGCGACATCCGAAGGGGGGAACAGCACCATAAAAAAGCTCAGTAACAAGCTGAGTATCACATATTTCATTATCGGCGTTTTTCCCCCCTTTTGTTTTGTATATCAATTTCACTATATAAAAATGTATGTTCAGTTTCAAATGATATGCATTTTTCGGTATCTGTTGACCTTGAAAAATAAAGGAGTTTCGCTTCGGGGGAAGGAATATATCATTTGAACAAAATATGTAAGCGGATTCAAGGGGGATGTAAACATGCAGTATATTCGTTATGAAGAAAAGGGAAAGATCGCGGAGATTGTGCTGAACCGGCCTGACAGTTACAATGCGCTGAATGAACAAATGCTCCGGGAATTGGAAAATGCATGCGTGATGGCAGCCGACAGTGAGGCGCTTATCGTGCTTTTACGGGGGGAAGGCCGGGGATTTTCCGCGGGCGGTGATATTCAGATGATGACGTCTGATCATGATTCAGGAGAATATGAACGGCTCATGAAAATGATCGAATCCATTACGCTGACCCTCTATGATATGAAAAAAATTGTGATTGCCGCCATCCACGGAGCCGCGGCGGGGCTCGGGCTGAGTTTCGCGCTGTGCGCCGATGTGGTGCTCGCCGAAGAAAACGCCCGCCTCGCGATGAATTTCATCGGCATCGGATTGGTTCCCGATGGAGGAGGCCATTATTTATTAATGAGACGCGTCGGTGAGATCGAAGCGAAAAAACTGATTTGGAGCGGTGAAAAATTGCCTGCTGAAAAAGCGGTGCGGCTCAAGCTTGCCGACGGGCTGTTCAGCGGCGGCCCTGCGGAGGGGGCACAACCGTATATCGACCGATTGCTGCATGCGCCGCTGTCAGCGATGATTGAAACGAAGGCTATTTATCAGAGCCTCCATATCAGCCGGTTAAAAGACGTTTTGTCTCTTGAACGAAAGGCCCAGGAAAATATGAGAAAAACGGATGATCATAAAGAGGGCATCCGCGCCTTTTTAGAAAAACGGACGCCGCAATTTAACCGGTAAAATACAGAAGCCGGAAAGCTTCTGTTATCTGTGGAATAAAATCAGCTTTCCGGCTTCATTTACCAAGCGATGAGTACTGTTCTCAAGCTTTTTTTCCTTCAATAAAGCCTCTCCGGCGGCCTTCGCCTCCGCCTCATTATCCGCTTCGATCCGTTCATTCAGCAGCGTTTCTCCCGACGCATGGAATGCGGTCAATACATATTGTCCCATCATGTCACCCCCTTTATAGAATGATATTCTGATAAAGAATTTAAAATCCTCCATTAATTTTTACCCATTATTAGTATATAATGGGTCAAGGAAGGAGTTGGATTTGTGCTTACAATTGAAAACGTAACGAAAACATTCGGCAGCTTTACCGCTGTTGACAATTTGAACCTGCAAATACCTGAAAGGGAAATGTTCGGGCTGCTCGGCGCAAACGGCGCGGGAAAAACGACGACCTTTCGGATGATTTTAGGTCTTTTAAGCCTGACTGACGGGCATATCACCTGGAAAGGGCAGCCGGTCAATTATTCCATCAGTGAAAAAATCGGCTATCTCCCGGAAGAGCGGGGGCTGTATCCGAAAGTGAAGGTGAGTGACCAGCTTGTCTATCTGGCGAGATTAAAAGGAATGGGCAAAAAAGAGGCGGAAAAAGAGCTCATGACATGGCTCGAGCGGTTCGGCATTACAGATTACAAGAATAAGAAAGTCGAAGAGCTGTCGAAAGGAAACCAGCAGAAAATCCAGTTCATTTCGGCCGTCCTGCATAAGCCTGAACTGCTGATTCTCGATGAACCTTTCAGCGGTCTTGATCCGGTGAATGTCGAGCTGCTGAAAGAAGCGGTTATTTCTTTGAAAAACAGCGGCGTTTCTATCGTTTTTTCAAGCCACCGAATGGAGCATGTGGAAGAGCTTTGCGAGAATTTGTGCATTCTCCAGAAGGGAAAACCCGTCGTTCAAGGCAATCTGAAAGACATTAAGCGGTCTTTCGGCAAAAAAAATGTCACCGTTCATTCAGATGATGACCTCAGCTTTTTAAAAACGCATGAAGGCGTCGTGAAATGGAAGGAAACAAATGACGGGATCAGACTGCAGGTCGCGAATGAACCGGTTTCTCAGGATATTTTCCGGGCCCTGCAAGGGAAAGGTTTTATACGGAAGTTCGAATTGGAAGAGCCGTCACTGCATGATATTTTTATAGAAAAGGTGGGGGCCGTTTATGAATAAATTTTGGATTATGCTGTTTCATACATATAAAAACAAAATCGCGGCAAAGTCATTCATTATTTCGACCGCCATTACCGTTTTATTAGTATTAGCGGTGACCAACCTGCAATCGATTATATCCGTGTTTCAATCGGATGACGGCAAGCAGCAAATCGCGGTGATTGATGAAACGGGCGGGCTGTACCCGGCGTTTGCAAAACAGCTTAAAGCGGCGGATACAGACAATGATCTCCAGGCAATGGAGACGAAGGAGTCCGAAAAAGATGCCGTAAAGCGTGTCAAAGACGGTGAATGGGACGGACTGTTTATCATCAGACAAGATCAAAAAGGAACGATAACAGGAGCATACAAGGCGCTGACCATTTCCGATGAATCAGCGTATAAACTGCTCAAGCAGGCTTTAACCCAGACAAAAACCGCTGTCGAAACCGCCAAGCTTGGCATTTCGGCAGAAAAAGTCAGCAGCCTCTACACTCCGCCGGAAGTCAGCAAAGACGCGCTGGAAAAAGGGGCGAAGTCTGAGGAAGAGCTCGGTCAGGTAATGGGGCTTGTATACATCATGCTGTTTGTCATCTACTTCTCAGTTATCATGTACGCAAGCATGATTGCGATGGAAGTGGCGACGGAAAAATCGTCCCGCGTCATGGAAATTTTAATTTCAAGCATGCCGCCGATTCAGCAGATGTTTGCCAAGCTGTTCGGTATCGCGCTCGTGGGGATCACACAGTTTGCGGTGCTGATTGCAGCGGGTTATCTCTCACTGAAGCTGAACCCTCAAAATGAGGCGTCGTCGCCGATCAGTGCATTTCTCAATTTTACGGATGTTCCAGTCTCGACGATAGTCTATGCCGTCATTTTCTATTTGCTCGGCTATTTTCTTTACGCGACGCTTGCCGCGTTTCTCGGCAGTGTTGTCAGCCGGATAGAGGACGTACAGCAGACGATTCAGCCGATGATTTTTTTAGTCGTGGCAGGTTTTATGATCGCCATGTTCGGCATCGGCAATCCTGACGCCGGTTTTATTACCGTTACATCTTACATTCCGTTTTTCACGCCGATGATTATGTTTTTACGCGTCGGGATGCTCGATATCCCGTTTTGGCAGGCTGCGGCCGGAATCGCCCTGACACTGGTCACTATCGTGATCTTTGCGGCGGTCGGCGCGAAAATTTACAAAGGCGGCGTATTGATTTACGGAAACGCCAGCGGATTCAAAGCGATTAAACAAGCGCTGCGCATCTCCAAAAAATAAGAGAAAACAGCCCGGAACAGCCGGGCTGTTTTTTTATTTTGCAGAACGTGCATTCGTATAAAAACGGTGCTAAAATAAGGGTAATTCAATTTGCAGAAAGGGGAGGGCGAGATGACTGATCTGACGTTTATTCATGCCGCTGACCTGCATCTGGACAGCCCGTTTTACGGCATTTCGAATCTGCCTGAACCGGTATATGCGCGTATTAAAGAAAGCACATTTCACAGCGTCCGCCGTCTGACGGACGGGGCACTCCGGGAGCAGGCAGATTTCGTGCTGCTTTCGGGGGATCTGTTTGACGAAGCCAACAGAAGTTTAAAAGCCCAGCTGTTTTTGAGAAAACAGTTTACGAGATTACAGGAAGCGGATATCCAAGTGTTCGTCATATTCGGCAACCATGATCATTTGGGCGGTAAGTGGACGCCGATTGAATGGCCGGAAAATGTACATATCTTCACCTCGGATACACCGGAGGAAAAATCCTTCTTTAAAAACGGAGAGCTTGCGGCAAGCATATACGGATGCAGCTATCAAGAAAGAAGCGTAACGGTCAATCAGGCGGCCCGTTACCGGAAAATGACCGGCGCGCCTTATCATATCGGCATGCTCCACGGCATGTTATCAGGAGCGGAAGGGCATGACCCGTACTGCCCGTTTACGAAAGAAGACCTTGAAAAAAGCGGCATGGATTACTGGGCGCTCGGACACATTCATAAACGGCAGGTTCTGTCCGCCCAGCATCCCGCCGCCATTTACCCCGGGAATATTCAAGCCCGGCATTTAAAAGAAACCGGGCCTAAGGGATATTATCTCGTCCGGGCGGCAAACGGTGAGATGTCTTGGGAATTCAAAGAAGCGCATGATGTGTTATGGGAGGAAATTGATCTTGATATCTCCGCAGCTGAACATATGACTTCACTTCTGAAAGCCGCATCGGATACTTTCTCCGGCTTGCGCGCGGCGGGCCGCCCGGCATGTGTCAGGCTGGTGCTTCGCGGCGCGGCGCCCCGCTTTTGGACGGAGGCGCCCGCAGGCATCGCGGAGGAGCTTCTTTCCGCTTTACAGGAGGAAGAGGCCGAAGAGGAATGTTTCGTCTGGCCGCTTGCGCTTGAGGATCGGACGGAAGAAACAGACACCGTGCCGCCCGATCCGTTTTTTAAAGGGCTCCTTCAGGACATAGAACAATGCGCAGACATGAGCGGTGTATTTGAAGCCCTTGAGCGTCATCCCGTATACCGGCGTCAGATGGCTTCATTTACAGATGAAGAGATACTGGATATTAAGCGGCAGGCTCAAGCCGTTTTAAGACGCCAGATGAAGGAGCTTCAGCGATGAAAATAACGGCGATGCATATTTACCAATACGGAAAATTTTCCGACCGAAGTTTTCAGCTGTCAGATTCTCCCGTGCAAGTGATCTACGGGTTAAATGAAGCGGGGAAAACGACATTGATTTCCTTTATCAAAAGCGTGCTGTTCGGTTTTCCGAAATCAAAAAAATACGAACCGAAAAACGGAGGGGTTTACGGCGGCGCTGTGGAATTGAAGCATGTCGATCACGGCGCTGTCAAAATCGAACGGACAAAAGGCGCTGCCGAAAAAGTCAGAGTGTATACGGCTTCAGGCGAAATCAAGGACGGAGAATGGCTCAAACAGCTTCTCTCCGATACAGACCGGGCGCTGTACGAAGCGATCTATTCGTTCGATGTATTCGGACTGCAGGAGATTCAAGCTTTTAACCGGGACAAAATCGGCGAGTTTCTCCTGTATTCGAGCTTATTCGGGTTGGAAGCGGCGGCAAAGCTTGACGGGCGGCTGGCAAAAGAACTTGACAGGATGTATAAGCCGAACGGGCGGAACCCCCGCTTAAATCAGGAGTTGGATACATTAAAGCGGCTCAGCGCCCAGCTGAAACAGGCGGAAGCTGCGGAAGCGGGCTATCACAGCCTTCTGGAAGAGAAAAAAAGCGCCGGCGGCCGTTTGCAGGATGCCGAAGCACGATTGAAAGACATAACTGAAGAAATCAAAACAGTAAAATCAGCGATAGAAGCAAAGCCGCTCGCAGACAAAAAAACAGCCTTGGAAAGCGAACTTTCTTCTTATCCGGAAGCATTGAAGCAATTCCCGAAGGACGGAATGCATCAGCTTGAAAAATACGAATCGCATCTCCATCCGAAAGCGGCCCGTCTTGAGGGGCTTCGGGCAAAAGCGGATGAACTCCGGCGGCAGGCTGAGCTGCTCGCTCCAAATGAGGACTTGCTGCAAAAAGAGCGGCAGCTGCAGGAGCTTTCCGGCGAGCAGCATATGTACGAATCGCGCGGCGAACAGCTTGCCGCCATCCAATCACAGATCCGGCAGACATCTGCCCGCGTTTCATCAGGATTGCAGCAGCTCGGAAGACATGAGGAAGACGGCATTCTTTCACTGAACACCGATTATGAATATGAATGGCGGCTGCAGGAAGCCGTGCAGAGCGCCGGACAGGCAAGAGAAAGAAAGGCACAGCTTGATGCGATGTTCGAACAAGCGCGGCTGGAGCTGGAAGAAGCCGAACGAAAACATGCCGTGACGGCGGAAAACATTTTGGACCCCGCTGTCAGGAAAGAAAAAGAAGCCGCTTTACAATCATATAAGCAAACGGCTGATACAGAAGGAAACGAATGGCAGGCACATGTACAGCAGCTGGAAAAACAGCGCGCCAGACAAAAAAAGCTCTTTCTCGGTGCGGGCATTCTGTTCATTGCGATTTTCGCTGTGTTAAAAGAATGGCTGCCCGCCGCCCTTTTTACCGGCACTCTGCTGCTGTATATGCTGTCCGGCATGCAAAAGCCGCTGCCGTCAGAAAGAGGAGGGCCCGGACACAAGAAAAAGAAGCCGGCGATCTCTAAAGAAGCGGCTGATCTTCTGCAAGAAGAGCTTTGGCGTGACGGCCGGCACCGGCAGCAGCTGATTGCGGATCAAGCCGTGCTTGAACAGAAAGAAGCGGCATATGAAAGAGTCATCCGCCAATATGAAGAATGGGAGGCGGAAATGGCGCCGTTTGAAAAACAGGCGGAACTTTTTATGAAGGAACTGGGGTTTTCAGGAAGTCCTTCCCATCTTCTTGACGCATATCATGTGATGAGAGATGTCAAAAAAGAAATCCTTAACAAGCATGAGCTGACCATTGAAGCGGGCCGGCTGCAAAAGCTGCAAAGAGCATTTGAGGACCGGGTCAAAAAGCTGAGTCCTTCAGACGGAAGGGAGCTGTCCGTAAAAGAAAGACTGCACGTTTTGCTGGCGCAGGCGGAACGGGCCCGTGAGGAAGCAAAACGAAAGCAGGCGCTCGAAACGGATCTGCTGCATGCACAAGAGCAAATGCGTGAATTAAACGAAGAAGTTCATTACTACGAACAGCAGGTCAAACAGCTTTTCATGGCGGCAGGCGCAAAAAAACGCGAACACTTTTGTGAACTCGCCAGGCTGAATGAAAGCCGCCGGGAAACAGAGCGGAAGCTGCGCGAAATCAAAACGCACTTGTCCGGCATAGGCGGAAAACAGCTGGAGCCGTATATGAGCCGCACAGTGTCCGAACTTGAACATACAGTCGTTCAGAAGGAAACAGAGAAAAAAACGCTTGAGGAAAAAAGCGCGCAGCTCCGTGAGCAAACCGCTTTATTAACGGTGAAGCAAGAGCAGCTGGAGTCCTCGGGGCTTGTATCCGATTTAAAACAGC
This sequence comes from Bacillus sp. FCW2, assembly GCF_021228595.1. Taxonomy (NCBI): domain Bacteria; kingdom Bacillati; phylum Bacillota; class Bacilli; order Caryophanales; family Bacillaceae; genus Bacillus; species Bacillus sp. FCW2. The sequence goes on from NZ_CP089436.1 coordinate 119,844, forward strand.
AGACAGAAATGCAGAAGGAGCGCGTGAAAAAAACCGCTAAAGAGTGGGCCGCATTACAGACGGTCAGACACATTATCAGGGAAAAAATGGAGCGGCATAAAAAAGTGACGCTTCCCCGTCTGTTAGAAACCGCCGGTGCATTATACGGACCGCTTACGGACGGACGCTATCACAAATTGTATTTTTCCGAGGCTGATGATTCCATTATGGTCATGCGGAAAGACGGAACGGTGTTTTCTGCAGGCGAACTGTCACAGGCGGCATGCGAGCAGCTTTATGCGGCGATTCGTTTTGCCCTTGCGTCAGAGAGGGAGTCTGCGGTATCACTGCCGTTTTTACTTGATGACAGTTTTGTCCATTTTGACAGGCAGCGGCTGCAGCGGTTGTTTGATGTGCTGAATCAGCTTTCAGAAGGCGGGCGGCAGATACTTTATTTCACCTGCCATGAGCATGTCAGCCGGTCTTTTCACAGCGGACAAGTCATGCGGCTCCTGTCATAAAAGAGTTTATTTTCAAAAAAGAGGTATGTGCTATACTGGTATTATGTAAGATATGGAGGGAGCTTTTAATAGAATGGCAAAAGGTATTATGCTGCACGAGGTCGGCGAGCAGGTCGATCAATACTTTCTGATTAAATCTTCGACTAAAGGAATCGCAAGCAACGGAAAACCATTCCTGACGTTAATGCTGCAGGACCAATCGGGAGATATCGAAGCGAAGCTGTGGGATGCCAAGCCGACTGATGAAGTAACGTACGCGGCGCAGACGATCGTGAAGGTGATCGGAGATGTCCATCACTATCGCGGACGAAACCAGCTTAAGCTGAGAAACATCCGGCCGGCCGGTGAGAACGAAAATGTCAGCATTGATGATTTTCTGGAAACGGCGCCGATTCCGAAAAACGAAATGATGGAAACCGTCACTCAATACATTTTTGAAATGAAAAATCCAAACATCCAGCGGATCACAAGACATCTGGTCAAAAAATATGCGGCTGAGTTCATGGATTACCCGGCGGCGGCTAAAAACCACCATGAGTTCGTCTCCGGGCTCGCGTATCATGTAGTGTCCATGCTGAACCTGGCAAAAGCGATTGCCGATCTGTATCCGTCTCTTGACCGGGATTTACTGTATGCCGGAGTCATTCTGCATGATCTCGGCAAAGTAAAAGAGCTTTCAGGCCCCGTCTCCACAACGTACACCGTGGAAGGGAATCTGCTCGGGCACATTTCGATCATGGTGACAGAGCTTTCAAAAGCAGCCGAAGAGCTTCAGATTGACGCTGAAGAAGTGCTGATTCTGAAACATTTGATTTTAAGCCATCACGGAAAAGCGGAATGGGGAAGCCCGAAACCGCCGATGGTGAAAGAAGCGGAAATTCTGCACTACATTGATAATCTGGATGCAAAAATGATCATGATGGACAGAGCGCTGGAACGGGTGAAGCCGGGCGAATACACAGAGCGTGTATTTGCGCTTGAAAACCGTTCTTTCTACAAACCGACTTTCCATCAATAAGATAAAAAGGCCGATTCTCTATGATCGGTCTTTTTTACGTTCAGCTCTCATAACTTGTCTTTATCAAGCATAGCTTAGAATAAAGACTCTGGGTGAAAAAGGGAGGAAACCGACGTGCTATTTTTTCCTTGGTGGGTATACCTTTGCATTATCGGAATTATTTTCAGCGCATATAAGCTTTTCACAACAGCTAAAGAAGAGGAAAAGCTTGACCAGTCGTTTATTGAAAAAGAAGGAAGGGTGTATATTGAACGGATGGAACAGGAACGCGAGCGCCGTATGGCTGCGCCCGCAAGTGAAAACGGGGATGCGGAAGAAAACTCCAATCATTCCATCGCATAAAAAAACTGTGCGGCTCGCCGAGAGCCCGCACAGTTTTTTTATTTAGATTCAGAAGATGTTGAAGTGTTAAACGTGTCTTTTAAGTCTTTGTCTTCCACTTTTACGTCAGCTTTTTTCATGACTTTTTGAATTGCCGCCTGTACAGCTGAGTTGTCGTTTAATTTCTGTTTAAGAACTTCTTCTTTCAGTTCTTTTTTCATGTCATCATATTTGCCGCGTTCTTCCGTCTTTTTGATGATATGATAACCGAATTTTGTTTTGACCGGATCGCTGACTTGTCCGACTTTCAGGCCGAATGCAGCTTTGCTGAATGTTTCATCCATTGACTTTTTATCGAACCAGCCAAGGTCGCCGCCGCTGTCTTTTGATGTGTCAGTTGAGTATTCTTTCGCAAGCGTTTCAAACTTCTCGCCTTTTTTCAGCTTTTTCTCCACTTCGTCAGCTGTCTTTTTGTCAGCGACAAGGATGTGGCTCGCACGGATTTTACCTTTTAAGCCGTCGTAATATTCTTTCGTATCAGCGTCAGTCACTTTGATGTTGTCTTTCGCCGCTTTTTGTGCAAGCAGTTCGTACTTCACCTGATCTTTCAGGTAATCTTCGCCGTACTGCTGTTTAAGGGCGCTGTACTGATCGCCGAGCTGCGTTTTGTACTCTTTCAGCTTGTTATCGATTTCTTTATCCGTTACTTTGTATTTTTTTGCTAATACTTTTTCTTGTACGAGCTGTGTCAGCACACTTGCACCCGCAGTTTTTTTCATGTTCGTGTAGAGCTCGCCTTTTGTTACATTTCCGGCATCTGTCTTGGCGATTACGTCGTTGTCGCCGCTGCTGCAAGCGCTGAGAGCCAGGACGCTCGTTGCCGTAATAGCTGCTATCGCGATTTTCTTCATTCCTTTAAACACTCCTAATCATCCAAATTAAATTGCATATGCGTATCATAACATATTGTGGCTTTCTGTAAAAAGATTTTAAATAAAGGGCATTCGTCTAGTCAAACTTTTTCCTGATACATACAAATATATTGATCATGAAAAGGAGGTAATGAACCATGGGCGGAGGATATTCAAACGGTTTCGCGCTGCTCGTAGTACTGTTCATATTGCTTATCATCGTAGGTGCAGCTTACATTTGTTAAGCGAAACGGATCGCTTTTTCCAAAAGCGGTCCGTTTTCTTACCCGGGCGCCTAATCGTTTCAGAAGTAAATTGCATATGATGTAATTGGAAAAATAAAACGTTTTGTAGGAGGTGCTTTTGGAGATGGGTGAAGTATTTGCAGGCGGTTTTGCATTATTGGTTGTTCTGTTCATCTTATTGATCATCATCGGCGCTTCTTGGCTTTATTAAGAAAAAAATATGGCTGTCGGGGGTCAGACCTCCGTCAGCCATATTTTTTTGCCTGTTTACACAGTAAAGGAGATCTCGACGAATGAAGAGATCAGTAAAATTAAAATAGATACATTAATAAAACGGAATACCTTATCCTGCCGGTCTTCAGGAATCTCTCTGACAAGGCATAATGTATTTGTGAGCCTGTTTATGAAATAAAGAATAAACAGGGCAGCCACGATAAAATAGAATAAAATGATGGGAGATTCCCCCTCTCTCTGAACTGCTCCCATATTACATTACCAAATATTTATTAAAAAAGATAGAATGTAACCTGAAAAATCAGCGGGACATCAAGACTCCGGCACTTTTTTTACTAAAATATCAAAACCGTCGGATTCCTGGTCAATCAGACATGATTTGGGCGCTTTGACCAGATGGAGCGCAAACAGAAGATCAGGCAGGCAATACCCCGCATGAATGCTCGAAATCATATAAAAGTAATGAGCGTGTCTCGGAAATGCCAGTCCGGCATAAAACAATAACGGTGTAATGAATAAAAACGGGCTGATCGTTGAAATCAGCATCGTCGTTTTCGGTATGCCTTTCCATGTCGGCATCCGCAAGAAGTACATTTTCATTTCCTTTTTTCTTTTTTTACAGATCATCGGCAGGACATGTATGACTTTATGTACAAATAAAGTAACAACGAGCAGAACACAAAAAGCAAACACGTGCCCGTCACTTAAACTGATATTCGGACGCAGCAGCCCGAATGCCAAGAAGTTGCATATAAAAAACAGGATCATAAAACCTACAGCAGTCAATAATAAACGAACCGCACCATAATCTTTGATCAGATTAATGGTTTTCCAGCAATTCATCAGAGTCATCCTTCCGTACAAAGATGGAATACAATCTCAAAATAATTTACTCTCTTCAGGAGAAAAAATCAATCCTTTTTTAAAGAAAAAAATAAACCTGGAAAGAGAAGAACAGAAGAGCTCGGTGAAACATGGAAATGTACGGTTTAACCTTTCTTCTCCATTCATTATCAGCTAAAATAAGATTAAAGATAGAAAGAAGTGAAACGGATGGATTCAATGGATCAGCGTATCGGGCGTTTAGAATATTACATACAATTGCTGGTGAAAACGGTGGATATGGATAAGTACCCTTTTTATGCGATGATGATTGAAAAAGGGCTGACCGAAGAAGAAGGAGAAGAGGTCGGGCGGATCTGCCGCGAATTGGAGGACGAGCTGGAGTCGCAAAAAGCGCAAGGCTTTGTGACGTTTGACAAGCTCCTTGCGCTTTTTGCGGGACAGCTGAACGAAAAATTAGATGTTCATGAAACGATTTTTGCTCTGTATGAGCAGGGGCTTTATACAGCGCTGATGGAAGAGTTTATTGAGATTATGAAGCACTTTGATTAACTGTTGATCGGTTCCAGCTCTTCAGCCGTTTCATGGACAGCCGATTCGTCCGTTTTTTTCTTCAGCCTTCCGTCTTCACTTTCAAAATCATTGTTTATGTTTGTCAATGATTTCTCGAATATCTCCATAAAATCTTCGCCGTAAATGTGGCGGATGACACAGGTTAATTCTTCAACCTCAGGAAACTTCCCGAATAAGTGGTAGATCGGCTGTGAGCCTTTGAACACCGCGTTCCTCGACGGATCAAACTCCTCAAGCAGGCTTTCGAATACATTTTCCCCTTCTTCAGTTAACTGAATGTACGTGTTCCGTTTATCATTCAGCCGCTTGGAAAATTTCAGATATCCCCGTTCTTCAAGCTTTTTTGAAAAGTTAAATGCAGTTGATACGTGCATAACGCCGAATTTGGCGATTTCTGAAATAGAAGCTCCTTTAAGCTGATAGGCAATCCATAATATATGATGCTCATTAATATTAAGGTCGTACGGCTTCAGCCAATTCTGCCAGTCTTTCTCGATAGATTTCCAGAGCGCTTTGGACAGCTGCGCCATTTTTTGGGTATAGATTAAAGCTTCTTTTAGATCGTAAGGCGGTTCAACACGATTCAATACAGATCACCTGCTTCACATTTTCTTTTCCTCTATTATGCCAATAAAATAAAGATTAATAAAGATGAAAATTTAAGAATTTTATAATAAATTCTTAATCCTTTGCTGGGAAAGGCTTTAAACCGCAAAAAAAAGTGCGGAACGCAATAGGTCCGCACTTTTTTTGGTTGTATAGGATATTAGTTTTGTAAGGTTTTCTCCAGCTGTCTGATTTTCTCTTCGATATCAGCGATTTCCTTTTGGAGATCCTGCTGGTGCGGCTTGATTTCCTCCTGCCACCTTTTAATGCTGGTCTGAAGCTCTCCGCCTACGTCTTTAATGACTTCTGCGCTTTCTTTCGCCGTTTGGACAAGCTGGTCCTTAAGCGCCATTCCGTCTTTTTTTAACCGTTTGATTGTGTCCTCAATTGAATTGCAATTCTCTTTGATTTTGCCCCGCAGCTCTTTTCCGGATGAAGGAGCCGAGAGTAACACCGCTGCGCCTCCGATCAATCCGCCTACGAAAAGGCCTGTTAAAAGGGAACGTCCGTCAGCCATTTGAAATCACCCCGTTTTTTTTCTCATAACTTTTATCATTTTTGTTCAGAAGAATAAACTTCTATACATAGCTTGCTTTATTTTAGCATATTTTTTAAGGGAAAAGGAGGGAGAAGGTTGTCTGTCTTTATGATTGTTTTATCTTGTATGGCTCTTGTCTTTGCGGCGGGCGCCGTTTATTACCTGAAACTGCTCGGCCAGGCCGCTTCATATCCGCCGAAGCGGGTCGTCCGCCAAAAGGCCATTGTCTGCTCAGCAGGAACCGCCCTCGCATTGTTCCTTATCTTTTTCACAAAACTTCTCGTATAAAACATGCTGAAACACATTAAAAAACCTCTTCCGGCCGGAAGAGGTTTCGGTATGCGGTTATTTCACCGTTTCAATCATATTGGACCGTTTTAAGATCGTCTGCACAATCGGATGCATAATGATCATGGCGATCGCGTTCAGCGCAGCCGCCGGAAGGACGACCGCGAGCACCAAGGCGGTGAATCCGCCCGGCAGGCCGACAATCAGAAGGGCCAGCGCCAAAAAGAGCAAACCGGAGATGAAGGTGCCGGCTATCGTAATGACGGCGGCGGCCGCTGTTTTCACGCTCTTTTTCACCAAAAGCGCCAGCGCGAGAAACAGAAACGCCGTTACCGGTTTTTCAATGATATTCGGAAGCTGTCCGCCCGGAAAAGATGTCGTGAGTGCGGAAATGATTCCCGTTACAATCCCGATCATCAGTACGTTCTGCACACGGGGGAATAACAGAATACCCATAAACATCATCACAAGCATCATATCGGGTTTCATTCCGAATAATACCGGCGGCATAATGGAATGAAGCACCGCTCCGATTGCCGCAAACAGGGCCATAATGACTAATTCTTTTGTTTTCATACTAAGCTCTCCTCTGCTAAGCTTTTTCGCCATCCAATAATATGCTCGTCATTTATTGCGATGGCCGGAAAAATTGATATGCAAACAGTATATCAAAGGAACCGTTATGTTAGAAGAAATTTATTCGTTTTCCTGCTGGAACTTTCTCATAAACTGAGCCAGTTTTTCACAATCAGCCAGGCTGACGGCGTTGTAGATAGACGCCCTGCAGCCTCCGACTGAGCGGTGGCCTCCGAGTCCGATCATTTTAGCCGCTTTCGCTTCTTCAACGAATTTTTTCGTGAGACTGCTGTCGCGGAGGGTGAACGTGACGTTCATGTGAGAACGGCTGTCTTTTGCGGCATGCCCCGCGTAAAACCCGCCGCTTGCGTCGATTGTGCCGTACAGGACATCGGCCTTTTCCTGATTGCGCCGTTCAGCCGCTTCGACACCGCCGTTTTCAGCCAGCCATTCAAGGACGAGGCTCAGCATATAAATCGCAAATGTAGGCGGCGTATTATACAGTGAGTCGGCTTTTGTGTGAGTGGAGTATTTCAAAATTTTAGGGACGTTGGCGTTTTCGTTTTCAAGCCATGATTTTTTCATGATGACGACCGTGACGCCGGACGGCCCGAGGTTTTTCTGGGCTCCGCCATAGATAACATCAAACGTTTTGACATCAATTTTTCTGCTCAGGATGTCGCTTGACATGTCGGCTACGAGCGGGATCGGTGAATTCGGGAACTCTTTCCACTGCGTTCCGAAAATCGTGTTGTTTGACGTAATATGCAGGTAGGCGCCGTCTTTGATTCCTGAGAGGTCCGCTTCCGGTATGTGGTTGTGGTTTGAATCTGCGCTTGTTGCCGTGACGGATGTGTTTCCGAACAGTTTCGCCTCGGCGAGTGCTTTTTCAGACCATGCGCCTGTTACGATGAAGTGCGCCGTTTTTTCCGGTGTTAAAAAGTTCATCGGCAGCATGGAGAATTGAAGGCTTGCGCCGCCTTGAAGAAATAAAATATCATAATCGTCGGGAATATCCATCAGTTCTTTCAGAAGGCTTTTGGCTTTTTGGTGCACCGCATCATATTCCGTGCTCCGGTGGGACAGCTCCATGACGGACATGCCGGTATCATTGAAGTTGACAAATTCTTTTTGTGCTTTTTGCAGCACATCCAGTGGAAGGGCTGCGGGTCCTGCATTGAAATTCGTTGTACGTTCCATGTTTACGATCTCTCCCTGTTTTCCGCTTTAGTGTAAGAAATAATACAATTATCCTATCACAATTTTTTGATTTTTTTGATATGAAAAAATATAATTTTATGTTTTTTGTGTTTCCGGACGCAAAAAAAACCTCATCTTTAAGATGAGGCAAGCCGTTTTCTGACGGTTGAAGCGATCTCCTGAAGATCGTCAGGCGTATAGTCTTCGGCGTGGGGCTTCCAGACAGCCCCGAAACCGTCGCCTTTTCCGTAACGCGGAATGATATGCATGTGAAAATGGAACACCGATTGGCCCGCTTTTTCACCGTTGTTATTGAGAATATTCAGCCCGATCGGCTCGAATTCATCGCGGATGGCGCGTGCGATTTTCGGCACCGCTTCAAAATATTCTTTAGAAAGCTCAGGCGTAAACTCGTACACGTTTTCGATATGTGTTTTCGGAATCACGAGCGTATGGCCTTTTGTGACCTGGCTGATATCAAGAAACGCTGCGACGTGTTCATTTTCGTATACTTTTGAAGACGGAATGTCACCGGCAATGATTTTGCAGAAAATACAATCGTCCGCTTTGTGCATAGATGGGTTTCCTCCCTGAAAAGAAATATATGTATATTCTCATCGTACCACAAAAACGGCCAAAACAAAAAACAGGATGAACGGCTGCGCGTTCACCCTGATGCAGAAGTACGAGCTTTATCACAGAAAATTGAATATGCCTTTTGTAAGCACCTCATTTGTTTTTAAAATGAAGACTTATGGGTCTGCTTAATCATTCCTGGGACAAACACCTCATTTGATTATTTCATCATGAATGAAGAACATCATCAAAGCAGTGTGTGAAGAAATTGTAAGCACAGGACATGTTGATTTTCATCCAACTGTTCTAAGACGTCTTTTATAAACACCTCATTTTCAGTTGATTAAAGCTGTTTCCTTCTACATACATTATGATGTCCGCCAAAACGATAACTATGCACGATTTTCACGTGAGAAAAAAAGGGAATCGTTTCAAATCAGACTTTATTTTTGGTACTATGAAGAAAAACGAATCAGAAGGGGAGAAATTATGTCTCTGCTATCGGTAAAAGACTTAACCGGCGGTTATACGAGAAACCCGGTCTTAAAAAATGTTTCATTCACCCTTGAGCCGAACCAGATTGTCGGACTCATCGGATTAAACGGCGCGGGCAAAAGCACGACGATCCGGCATATTATCGGATTAATGGACCCGCATAAAGGCTCGATCGAGCTGAACGGCAAGACGTTTTCGGAGGATAAGGAAAGCTACCGCTCGCAATTTACGTACATCCCCGAAACGCCGGTGCTGTATGAAGAACTGACGCTCAAAGAGCATTTGGAGCTGACGGCCATGGCGTACGGCCTTTCCAAAGAAACGCTTGAAAAAAGGCTTCCTCCGCTTCTGAAAGAATTCAGAATGGAAAAAAGGCTGAAATGGTTTCCCGCTCACTTTTCCAAAGGGATGAAGCAGAAGGTCATGATCATGTGCGCGTTTCTCGCGGAGCCTTCGCTTTATATCATTGACGAGCCGTTTCTCGGCCTTGACCCGCTTGCGATCAATGCATTGCTGGAGCGGATGGACGCCGCGAAAAAAGCCGGATCAAGCGTGCTGATGTCAACGCATATCCTGGCTACGGCAGAGCGCTACTGTGACGCTTTCATTATTTTACATAACGGCGAAGTGCGGGCAAGCGGCACACTGGAAGAACTGAGAGAGCAGTTCGGCATGAAAGACGCAGCTCTTGATGACTTGTATATCGAACTGACGAAGGAAGACGCCGGCCATGAATAATATGTCTACGATTTGGCAGTCCCGGCTTGAAGAGCATATAAAGGAAACCAGAATGTATATGAAATATATGCTCAATGATCATCTCGTCATTGTGCTGATCTTTTTTATTGCCGGCGCGGCAAGCTGGTACAGCAAGTGGGTCAAAGACATTCCCGTTCATTTTCCGTCATTTTGGGTGATGGCGGTGCTCTTTTCATTTGTGCTGACCGGTTCATACGTCCGGACGCTGTTAAAGGAAGCGGACCTCGTGTTTCTGCTGCCGCTTGAACCGAAAATGGGGACATACTTTAAGCATTCATTTAAGTACAGCTATCTGTCACAGCTGTTTCCGCTTATTGCCCTGTCGCTTGTATGCATGCCTCTGTTTTTCGCTGTAAGTCCGGGGGCGTCGCTTGCGTCGTATGCCGCCGTATTTATTCAGATGCTGGCGGTAAAAGCGTGGAATCAGGCCATGGAGTGGCGGATGACGTTTATGAATGACAGAAGCATGAAAATGATGGATGCGGTCATACGCTTTATCTGCAATATGCTGCTTTTATACTTCGTCTTACAGTCGTTTTATGTGTACGCTGCCGCCGTCTACATTGTGATGGCCGGCCTTTATGTGTATTTCACATCGGCCGCAAAACATAAATCATTAAAATGGGAAGCCCATATTGAATATGAATTAAGAAGGAAGCAGCGGTTTTACAGAATCGCCAATCTGTTTACCGATGTGCCTCACCTGAAGAAACAGGCAAAACGCCGGGCGTATCTCGACTTTTTGCTCAGAATGATTCCGTTTGAACAGCGGAAAACGTTCTCCTATATGTATGCGCGGGCCTTTCTGCGTTCAAATGATTATCTCGGCATTCAGGTCAGGCTCACGATTATTTTTATCCTGATTATTATGCTCGTTTCCGCCAATCCGTGGATAACGGCGGCGTTAACCGTATTTACCGTCTTTATTACGGGGATACAGCTTCTGCCGCTGTTCGGGCATTTTCATCATCTGTCGTTACAGGAGCTTTACCCGGTCAACCAGAAAGCGAAGCTGCAAAGTTTCTTTTCGCTGATGAAATCGGCGTTAACCGTGCAGGCGCTGCTGTTCTGTGCAGCGTCAGCTTATGCCGCGGGAGTCAGCGGGGCGCTGTATGCGGCTGTTGCTTCAGCCGTTCTGATTTTTGTGATCATGCCTTCGTATATGGGCGGAAGATTGAAAAAGTACGGCAAGCTGTAATCAATCGGGTTTTTGAAACCTCAATGAAAGAAGGAGACACAGATGACCGACGATCAGCAGCTGATACAGGAAGCACTGCAATGGAAAGCGCGTTTTTTGCGCAAAGATTCTATGCTTGAACGTTTTTCTAAAGGAATGCAGGCGAAAATCAATGAGCGGATTCCCGATAAAATTCATGCCGTCATCACAGAAAGCATTAAAAAAATGACCGAAGCAACAATGGCTGGTTCAAATCTGGTGAAAAGCAAGCGGGATACACACGGTATGACGCTTGCTGAAAAAGATGCCCTTGCCAGACAAACCATCGTATCGTACCAAAAGGTCGCGGCAGCTGAAGGTATCGGTACGGGGGCCGGCGGAATTTTTTTAGGGATGGCTGATTTTCCTTTGCTGCTATCCATTAAAATGAAATGTCTGTTCGATCTTGCCTCCATTTACGGCTATGATGTGAAAGACAGGGATGAGCGATTGTTTTTGCTGTTTATTTTTCAGCTGGCTTTCTCAAGCGGTGAACAGCGGAAACGCATATACTCAATGATTGAACAATGGGATTCGAAAAAGCATGATGTCGATTGGAGAGTTTTTCAGCAGGAATACCGCGATTATCTGGACGTGGTGAAATTGTTTCAGCTTTTGCCGGTGGTCGGAGCCGCCGTGGGCGGAGCAGCCAATTATAAACTGCTGTCACAGCTCGGTGAGACGGCAAGGCACGTTTTTCATTTAAGAATCAAAGCAGCCGGTACGTAATGTACCGGCTGCTTTTTATGTTTTTATGTCAGCGGGGGTAGCTTACCGCGGCGCCGATAAGCACCTTGGCGGCCGTCAGCATCGCTTTTTCATTAAAATCAAATTTCGGGTGGTGATGAGGATAAATGGTTTCCGCGTTTTCTAAAGCGGCGCCCGTAAAGAAAAATGCGCCTTTTGTATGCTGCAGATAATAGGAAAAATCCTCTCCGGCCATCTGCGGCTCTCCTTCAACGACCTTCGTGACGCCCTCTGTTTCCGCTGCGGCTGCCGCCGCGTGCGCCGCTTCCTCAGGATGATTAACGACGGCGGGATAACCGCGCTTGAAACGATATTCATAGGAAGCGGAGTGCATGGAACAGATTCCTTTTACGACGGCTTCTATTTCTGCTTCGAGCAGGCTGCGCACACTTTCGTCAAACGAGCGGACGGTGCCTGATATGACTGCCTGATCGGCAATCGCGTTAAACGGATTTTCAGCGATGAATGAGCCGGCTGAGATGACGGCCGGCTGCACCGGATTTACCCGTCGGCTGACGATATGCTGAAGAGCCGTGACGATTTGTGAGCCAATTAAAACGGCGTCCTTCGTATCGTGAGGAATCGCGCCGTGGCCGCCTTTGCCGATGACTTTAATCGTAAAGCCGTCAGCGGCGGCCATCACTGCGCCCGGGCGGCATAAGACCGTCCCGACGGGTTCAGTCGCCCAAAGGTGAGTGCCGAAAATGGCATCGACATGCTCGAGGCAGCCATCCTCAATCATTGCTTTTGCTCCGCCGGGAGATAATTCTTCGGCGTGCTGGTGGATCATCACAAATGACCCTTTCAGTTTTTCCCGGTTGCGGTACAGCACTTTTCCGACAGCAAGCAGAGCCGCCGTATGGCCGTCGTGCCCGCAGGCGTGCATGACGCCGGGAATTTGTGAAGCATAGGGCACATCTTTTTCATCCTGTATCGGCAAAGCGTCAAAATCAGCTCTGAGTGCCACGGCCGGTCCCGGTTCACTGCCTTCAATATAGGCTGTGACACCGTTGCCCCCGACATTCGTCCGGATGGGAACGCCGAGCTTTTCATAAAATGAGGCGATGAACGCCGGTGTTTTTTTCTCCTTAAACGATGGCTCGGGATTCATGTGAAGGTGACGCCTGATTTCAACCATTTCCTCATACAGCCCGTCAAGCTGAGCGTTTAAGCTTTTTTGAAGTGTCGTTAACGTCAAAAGCGATGCCCCCTCGTCTGCTTTTCCCATGATTGTATAGAAAATGTCAGAAGATTTCAATCCTTTTGCTACGGGAGAATGATGATGGCGGCGATCGTTGTGACGACTAGCCCGGCCGCAACCGGGATAAAGTTTTTCCTGGCAAGCTCAAACGGATCAACTTTACAAATAGCCGCAGCGGGGATCAGTGCCCAAGGGACCAATGTTCCGCCCCCGACCCAGATCGCTGAAATCTGGCCCAGCGCCGTTAAAACGGCCGGGTCCGTATGAAGCGCGGCAGAAAACAGCTTTGCCATCGAGCCTGCAAGAGATATACCGGAAAACCCTGACCCGTCGAGCCCGGTAATCGCACCGACTGCGGCCAGGGCGATGCCGGCGAATTCTCCGGACATCGGAAAAGAATGGGACAGGGCCAATCCGAGGTCATTGACGATCCCCGCAGATCCTTTCGGCAGCGGGGTGTTCAAAATACTTTTAAACCCCGCGTCACCGAGATAAAAGAAGGCCGCGATCGGAATAACGGGGCCGAATACTTTAAAGCCGAATTGAAAACCGCCGATAAAATACTCGGTGATCTTTTCTAAATGCCGCTCTTTATATACAATGAAATGAACGATCAGGAGAATGCCGATCGCGGTTCCTCCGACGAGTGCCGTCGCCTCGTTTCCCTGCAGACGGTATACGATCATGCAGATAATATCGGCAAGAAAAACAAGCGGAATGAAAACCGCCAGGATCACCCTGAGTTTTTTCGCCAGATACATACTTGTGTCCAAAGAACCGGAGCTGTCCAAGGAGAGGGGGGCCTTCGTTTTTTTTCGATCCCGCATGATGAGGAAGAAAGCGGTGATTGTCGTCGTTAACCCCATGATCAAAACGAGCGGAATACTTGCCTGCATGACATCGCCCACGGGAATGCCCGCGGCATCGGCCGTTAATTTCGGGGCCGCCTGAATGACGTAATCCCCAGATAAAGCGAATCCGTGGCCGAACAGGTTCATCGCCATAGCCGCGGCGATCGGAGAAAGGCCCGCCCGGATCGCTGCGGGAAGCAGCACAGCGCCGATCAGCGCCACACCGGGTGACGGCCAGAAAAAAAGAGAGATGGCAAACATCAGACAGCCGATAACCCAATACGCGACAGCCGGCCCTTTCATCAGCTTTGCAAACGGAGAAATCATCGCTTCATTAATACCGGTTTTGGTCAAGAGGCCGCTCATCGCCACGATAAAACAAATGATAAAAATCGTCGGAAGCAATTCTCCGGCGGCATACGTGAAGCTGTGAAACAGGCTGCTGACCGAAGCGGAGAATGAATGCGTCGTCCATAGCGCAATCACAAAAATGCCGGCGAGTGAAATAAAGGTTGTATCTTTTCTGAGAAGCATAAAAACGATAATGGCCGCGATAAAAGCAACATAAAGCAGATGTACCGAGTAGACGCCGATCCCCAATTGAACCACTCCGTTTATAAATAGGATTGCTACAGGGTATTCATAGGCGGGCGGAAGGTGCAAAGAACGAAGCGTAAAATCGGGACATTAAAAAAGCCGGAGAATCTCCGGCGGTTTTTTAGTCTATTGCGTAATAAGCGGTTACATAAGACGGACGGGAAAAAATAGACGTCGTGTCGATGCCGGCAGATGTTCCGCGTTTTTTATGAGCTTCCTGATAAGAGTTTGACTGCTGCCAATCCTGAAAGGCTTTTTCCTCTTCCCACAGGGTCAAAATGACATACGTATCGCCTTCGAGCGGTCTTAATACGCGGATGGCTTGAAAACCGGGTTCATTTTCCACTTTGCCGGCGCGGTTTTTAAACCGGTTTTCAAACAGCGGACGGCCTTCCTGGGTAACGGCGATGTTGTTGAGGACGGCGTAGCCCGGATTTTTGATTTCCCCGACGCTGTCGATGCTTTCATAGGAATGGGGCGCCTGAAAAACGGTTTCTCCATTTGTTTCATGAATTAAAACCGCATTATCCTCCCCTTGCATCAGCACCATATTCTCACTCGGGTGTTTCTTTGCAATCGTCTTTAAAAAATCGGCTGTCCCGTATGTAATATAAACCTTCATATCAGCCACCTCCTGCTTGCTAGTATATCAAAAGAGTGGTATAAGTTTCTATTGGCGACTCATTCTGACATAATTCGAAACAATATTTCCCATACTACAAGTTAAGAAAGGCGAGGTGACTTATGCTGAAAAAGAAAAAAAGATTCTTTATTCCGGCTGTAATTGCGGCGGCAACCGCTTTTCTCGCGTTAATCGGATACATTATCATTATATTTCTCGGCCATTATGTCATCGATGAAAAGAAATTAATACTGCACGCATCTTCAAAAATCGTCGATCAAAACGGTGATGAAATCGCGAGCCTCTATACGGAAAATCGCGAGCCGGTATCCATTCAGCAGGTTCCGGAAGATGTGAGAGATGCCTTTATCGCCGTTGAAGATAAACGGTTTTACGAACATCACGGCATTGATGTGAAGTCTGTCGGCCGGGCGGTGTTCCGGGATGTTTTAGCAGGCGGCAAGGTGGAAGGCGGAAGCACGATCACCCAGCAGCTGGCGAAAAACATTTTTCTGACTCATGATAAAACATTTTTGCGCAAGACGAAGGAAGTCATTATCGCCATCAATCTTGAGCGTGATTACAGCAAGGACAAGCTGCTTGAAATGTACCTGAACCAGCTTTATTTCGGCCATGGCGTTTACGGCATTCAAGCCGCGTCCCACTACTACTTTAATAAAGAAGTAAAAGATTTAACCGTTGCGGAAGGAGCCGTTCTGGCAGCGATTCCGAAGGCGCCATCTCTTTATTCGCCGATTCAGCATCCGGATAAAAATAAAGAACGCCGCGATACGATTCTTGCAATGATGAACGACCAAGGCTATATCAGCGCCAAGGAAGCCGTCAGAGCCCAGGGCCGGACATTGGGGCTTCATGTCAAGAAAACATCAGAAACGCCTTGGTTTGACAGTTATATCGATCTTGTCATCAAGGAGGCGGAATCCCGTTATTCGATGTCGGGTGAACAGCTGCTTCAAGGCGGCTATACGATCCGGACGTCACTTGATTCCAAGCTGCAGAAAACGGCATACACCCTCATGAAGGAAAGCGGCTATTTTCCGGGGACGGATCAGGCGGCAGAGGGAAGCGCCGTCTTTATTGATAATAAAACCGGAGGCGTGCGCGCGGCGGTCGGCGGACGCGACTACGTGACAAAAGGATACAACAGGGTTACGGCGAAGCGGCAGCCGGGCTCAACGTTTAAGCCGATTGCCGTATACGGGCCCGCCATGCAGGAAGACAAGTTCAAACCGTATTCGCTTCTCCAAGACAAACTCACGTCCTACGACGGGTATGAACCGAAAAATTATGACGGACAGTACAAGGGGGAAGTGACGATGCAGGATGCGATCACTTACAGCATAAATGCGCCCGCTGTCTGGACATTGAAGCAGATCGGCGTAGATACGGGAAAATCGTATCTTGAGAAAAACGGTATAAACATTTCTGACAACGGACTCGCGATTGCGCTGGGCGGTCTGTCTGAAGGCGTCACCCCGCTTCAGCTTGCCGGAGCTTATCATACCTTTGCGGCAAGCGGAATGTATACGAAGCCATTTTTTATAGAGAACATCTCGGACGAAGACGGAGAAACGTTGTCCGGGCCTAAAAACGGCAAAACGCGCGTCTTCAGCGGACAGACGGCATGGAATATGACGAGAATGCTTCAGCAGGTCGTAAAAGAAGGAACCGCTTCACAAGGCAGCTATCAAGGTGACCTGGCGGGGAAAACCGGCACGACCACATTTACCGGCGTCCCCGGCGCGACAAAGGACGCCTGGTTTGCGGGATACACTCCCGGACTGACGGGAGCCGTCTGGATGGGCTATGACAAAACGGATAAAACCCATTACCTGAAAGGCGGAAGCCAATACCCGGTCAGACTCTTTAAAGATATCGTTACAAAAGCGGGGGAAAACGGCCGGACATTCAAAAAGCCTGAAAATGTGAAGGAACTGGGCAGCCCGATTGAGCTGGAGGCGGTAAAGTCCCTGTCGGCCCGTTATACATTTAAGGCGATGGGACTGATTACGGTTCAATTAAAATGGGATATTCAAAAGGATGATCGGGTTGTTTACCGAATATATGAGAAGAAAGACGGAAAAGACAAGCTTCTGGATTCGGTGAAAGGAAAAGGCAGCTTTGACATACCGTACGCCAATCTGTTTTCAGGGGCTTCATACAAAGTCGTTCCATATAATTCACAGACGGATCAAGAAGGAGAGGGAACGGAATACGTTCAGCCGAAGCTTTTTTCTTCTTAATCATGAATTCGGCGATTTTTTGAACATTAAGCCTCAATTCTATACGCTTTTGAAAAAACAAGGTATAGTGTAATGGGCGAAGAACACGAACGTATGGTTGCAGGAGGAAAGGTGGAAATTCAGATGAGTAAACGAGAAGCGTTTAATGATACGTTTTTAAAAGCGGCACGGGGAGAAAAGACAAATCACGTCCCTGTCTGGTACATGAGACAGGCGGGGAGGTCGCAGCCGGAATACCGCAAGCTGAAGGAAAGGTACGGCTTAGTCGAAATTACGCATCAGCCCGAGCTGTGCGCGTATGTGACGAGGCTCCCGGTCGAGCAGTACGGAGTGGACGCTGCCATTTTATATAAAGACATTATGACGCCGCTTCCTTATATCGGAGTGGATGTTGAAATAAAAAACGGAATCGGCCCGGTGATCGATCAGCCGGTGCGCTCTGCTGCGGATATTGAAAAGCTCGGCGAACTGAATCCCGAACAGGATGTTCCTTACGTGCTGGAAACGATCCGATTACTCGTAAACGAACAGCTGAATGTTCCGCTCATCGGTTTTTCGGGAGCGCCTTTTACGCTGGCCAGTTATATGATTGAAGGCGGGCCTTCTAAAAATTACAACAAAACAAAAGCGTTTATGCACAGTATGCCGCAAGCGTGGCAAATGCTGATGGACAAGCTCGCGGACATGATTATCGTTTATGCAAAAGCGCAGATTAACGCCGGCGCAAAAGCCATTCAGATTTTTGATTCATGGGTCGGCGCGCTGAACCGCGAAGATTACCGGCAGTTTATAAAACCGGTGATGGACAGAATTTTCCGGGAGCTTTCTGCAGAGCAAGTTCCGCTGATCATGTTCGGCGTAGGCGCAAGCCATCTGGCCGGGGATTGGCATGACCTTCCTCTTGATGTCGTCGGTCTTGATTGGAGACTCGGCATAGATGACGCCAGAAAACAAGGCATTACAAAAACGGTTCAGGGCAATCTTGATCCGTCGCTTCTTCTTGCGCCTTGGGAAGTCATCGAGAAAAAAGCGAAAGCGATACTTGATCAAGGCATGAAAGCGGACGGGTTTATTTTCAATTTAGGGCACGGCGTATTCCCTGATGTCAATCCGGAAACGCTGAAAAAGCTGACGGCGTTTGTACATGAATATTCCGCTGCCAAAAAAACGGAACAATCTTCCTGAGCAGATCGTTGGTTATAAGTAGATTTTCCTGTCAAAATCAAGGTAGACAGACCATCAAAAGAGGTGTTTAACAAAATGAGCAGCAAAAAGAAAATGGGGCTTCTTGTCATGGCTTACGGAACGCCTTACAAAGAAGAGGACATAGAACGTTATTATACGCATATCAGACGCGGAAGAAAGCCGGAGCCTCATATGCTTCAAGATTTAAAAGACAGATATGAAGCGATCGGAGGCATTTCTCCGCTGGCGAAAATCACGCAGGAGCAGGCGGAGAAGCTCGCACAGCGTTTAAATGAAATCCAGGATGATGTAACATTCAAAGTGTACATCGGATTAAAACATATTGAACCGTTTATTGAAGACGCGGTGGCGGACATGCATAAAGACGGCATTACAGAAGCTGTCAGCCTTGTGCTCGCCCCTCATTTTTCAACATTCAGCGTCCAGTCATACAACAAACGCGCGAAAGAAGAAGCGGAGAAGCTCGGCGGCTTGACCATCAAGTCCGTTGAAAGCTGGTATGATGAACCGAAATTCGTTGATTATTGGGTCGGCCAGGTGAAGAAAACGTATGAATCAATGCCGAAAGAAGAACGGGATGACGCGATGCTGATCGTCTCAGCGCACAGCCTTCCTGAAAAAATTAAAGAATACGGCGATCCGTATCCTGACCAGCTGGAGGAATCCGCAAAACTGATTGCCGAAGGCGCCGGAATTACCGAATACGCAGTCGGCTGGCAAAGCGAAGGGAACACCCCTGATCCGTGGCTCGGGCCGGATGTGCAGGATCTCACGCGCGAGCTGTATCAAAAGCATCCTTATAAGGCATTTGTATACGTGCCCGCAGGCTTCGTTGCCGATCATTTAGAGGTGCTTTACGATAATGATTATGAATGCAAAGCTGTGACTGAAGAAGTCGGCGCAAGCTACTATCGTCCGGCCATGCCGAACGCACAGCCTGAATTTATCGACGCGCTTGCAGCGGTCGTGCTGAAAGAGCTGGACAAGTAGAATTAAACGGTAAAGAAGGCGATAAAAATGAGTGGCGATAAAAAACATCTGGTCATCATCGGCGGCGGCATAACGGGATTAGCCGCCGCCTTCTACATGGAAAAAGAAATCAAAGAAAAACAGCTGCCGCTTGAGGTCACCCTGATCGAAGCGGGCCCGAGAGCCGGCGGCAAAATTCAGACGGCGCATAAAGACGGCTACATCATTGAGCGGGGCCCGGATTCTTTTTTGGAAAGGAAAAAAAGCGCGCCGCAGCTCGTCAAGGATTTGGGGCTTGAGCATCTGCTCGTCAACAATGCGACCGGACAGTCTTACGTGCTCGTCAACGAGACGCTTCATCCGATGCCGAAGGGCGCGGTGATGGGCATTCCGACCAAAATCGCTCCGTTCATCTCCACCGGTTTATTTTCTGTTCCCGGAAAAGCGCGGGCGGCGCTTGACTTTGTCCTGCCTGCGAGCAAACCGAAGGAAGATCAGTCTCTGGGTGAATTTTTCCGCAGACGCGTCGGTGACGAAGTTGTTGAGAATTTAATAGAACCGCTATTATCAGGGATTTATGCCGGAGATATTGATAAGCTGAGCCTCATGTCTACGTTTCCGCAATTCTATCAGACTGAGCAAAAGCACAGAAGCCTGATTCTCGGTATGAAAAAATCACGTCCGCAGCCTTCGGGACAGCAGCTGACGGCCAAAAAGCAGGGCCAGTTTTTAACGCTGACGACAGGGCTTCAAACGTTGGTGGAGGAGCTGGAAAAGCAGCTTACGCTGACAAAGGTGATGAAAGGAACGAAAGTCACCCATATCGGCCGCGAGGAGAAAGGATATTCCGTGACGCTTGATAACGGCAAAGTGCTCTATGCGGAAGGATGCATAGTAACAGCCCCGCATAAAGCCGCGGCGAAAATGCTTTCTGATCTGCCGGCGGTTTCATGTCTCAAAGACATGCATTCTACGTCCGTTGCCAACGTCGCCTTAGGTTTTCCTGAGGGAGCCGTCAAGATGGAGCATGAAGGTACGGGATTCGTAATCTCAAGAAACAGCGACTTCTCCATCACGGCCTGCACATGGACGAATAAAAAATGGCCGCACGCGGCGCCGGAGGGCAAAACGCTTCTCAGGGCGTACGTCGGAAAGGCCGGAGATGAATCCATCGTAGATCTTTCAGATAACGAGATCATTAAAATCGTAATGGAAGATTTGAAAAAAGTAATGAAAATGAATGGCGAACCGGAAATGACCTGTGTGACCCGCTGGAACGAAAGCATGCCGCAATACCATGTCGGCCATAAGGAGCGCATCAAAGAGTTCAGAGATGCGCTGAAAGCTTCCTATCCGGGCGTATACGCGACGGGCGCGTCATTCGAAGGGGTGGGCATCCCCGACTGTATCGACCAGGGAAAAGCCGCCGTATATGATTCACTGGCTTATTTATTTGAAACGTACCAGCCTCCGTTATCGTAAAACGGAGGTTTTTTTGCATGTTCCCGTTCTGTAAAGGGAACACCAGTAAAGAGAAAAAACATTTGAATCTTCTTTGCGACTGTGATAAGTTATCTTATGTACAAAATGACTAAAACGTTCAAACGGTCAATTTAACGAGGTGGGAAACATGTCCGTCGATCGGAAAAAGCTCATTCTGGAAGCGGCAACGAAGTCTTTTACACAATTCGGCTACAAAGCAACGACAATGGATCTGGTGGCAAAGCTTGCAAATGTGGGGAAGGGAACCATCTACACGTTTTTCAAAAACAAAGAAGAACTGTTTGATGATATTTTCACCACTATTTTAAGAGAAATGAAGGAACACGCAGACGAAGCGATGAAACCGGAGCTTTCATTTCACGAAAATGTCCACCGGGCGCTTGTCGCGATTTTGGAATTCAGAAAAACACACCAGCTGACTATTAAAATTTTTCAGGAGAACGCCGAGATTGGTACAATAGCCGTTCAGGATGTCATTGCGAAAATGGAGCGGGCCATTCTGTCATACATTAAAGAAAAGATAGAAACAGCCATTGAAAACGGAAGCATTAAACCGTGTGATCCGGAACTGACCGCTTTTGTGATGCTCAAGCTCTACATCGCGCTGATATTTGACTGGGAAAAAAACCATCCGCCTCTTGAAAAAGAGACGATCGCCGAATTGCTGGAAATGTATGTTGGTCAAGGATTATCTAAATAATAGATGATCCTTCACTTTTTAGGTGCCGTGACCGTTTTGTCAAATGAGTCAGTTTGCGGAAGGAGGCAACAGGGTTGAATACAATAAAAAGCCAGTGGAAAGACATTGTAACGAACAAGAAACTGTTAATCCCCATCATTGCCATATTATTCGTTCCGCTGATCTACAGCGGAGTGTTTTTGAAGGCGTACTGGGACCCGTACGGCACGGTGGATCAGCTGCCGGTTGTCGTTGTCAACCAGGATAAAGGGGCGGACTACGAAGGGAAACATCTTCAGATCGGTGACGATCTTGTGAAAGAGTTAAAGAAAAATGATAATTTTGATTGGCATTTTTCAAGCGATCTTGATCAATCGTTAAAGGACTTATTAAATGCTAAATATTATTTATTGGTCGAGATTCCTGAAGATTTTTCGAAAAACGCCAGCACGGTAATGGATAAAAATCCGAAGAAGCTGGATCTGAAATATCATACGAATGCCGGATCAAACTATGTCGGCGCGACAATCGGGGAAAAGGCGATCGACAAACTGAAAGCCTCCGTGTCGAAAGAAGTGACAGAGCAATACGCAAAAGTCATTTTTGATAACTTTAAAGATATTGCCAAAGGGCTCGGCAAAGCCAGCAGCGGAGCCAAGAAAATAGACGACGGCACGAAAAACGCGAAAGACGGCAGCGCCAAGCTGAAGGAAAATTTAGCGAAGCTTACTGAAAGCACCGCCACCATCAGCGATAAAACGCAGCAGCTTGCAGACGGAGCGGCGAAAGTGACAAGCGGAATTCAAACGCTTGACAGCTCTATCGCAAAACTTCAGAGCGCAAGCGCCGAAATTCAAGATAAATCAGGACAGATTGCTTCAGGAGGAGGCCAAGTGGCCAGCGGGCTGAAAACGAGCCTTGACGCACAAAAGCAGCTCCAGCAAAAGCTTCCGGATTTAACGAATGGATTAAGCGCGTTAAACAGCAAGGCGCAGGAAGTGTCGCAAAAAGCGGCGGCATTTGAAGATGCGATCAATTCAGTCAACCTGTCAGACATTGAAAACGCGGTTGGGCAGCTCGAGCAGACTGAAAAGGACCTGCAGCAGTTTAAGAAGAAGCTTTCTGATCTGAAAAACAACCTGGATGCCCGGGATGACGCGGTCAAAAAGGTGATTAAGGACAGTGATTTCTTAACGGATGAGCAAAAAGCGAAACTTGTTCAGCTACTGAATGAGAAGCTTCCGAAGGCCGACCTTCCGGATTTAGACAATATCGTCAGCCAGCTTCCGTCCGGCGGAGATATTCAGCTTCCGGATATGTCAGTCATAAAAAGCGCGCTCAAAGATGTAAAAGCGAAGGCTGATCAGCTGAAAGCACTGCCTCAGTCCACATCGAAACTGTATAACGGCGCAGCGGCGGTACAAGACGCGATTAACCAGCTGACAGCGGGAACTGATAAATTGTACAGCGGAGCGCAGACCGTCTTTGAAAGCCAAAATAAACTGACGGCCGGCATCGGCGAATACAACAGCAAGTTCGGACAGCTCAAATCAGGATCAGAAGCGTTAGTGTCAGGGAGCGGCCAAGTATCAGGCGGCTTAACGAAACTCCTGGATGCGCAAAACAAAATCCATGACGGCTCGTCCAAAATTGAGCAGGGTCAAGCATCTCTCGGCACCGGTTTAAGCAAACTTTTAGACGGCACCGGACAATTGTCCAGCCAGCTGAAAGATGCGGCCGATCAAACCGGGGACATTAAGACAGATGACAAAACGTACAGCATGTTTGCCGATCCGGTAAAAACGGACGATAACGCGATTCATTCCGTGCCTAACTACGGTACCGGACTGACGCCTTATATTCTCTCTATGGGCTTGTATGTCGGCGGATTGATGCTGACGGTCGTATTCCCTCTGAGTGAAGCTTCAGGGCGTCCGAGAAACGGTTTTGAATGGTTCCTCAGCAAATTCAGCGTTATTCTGCTTGTCGGACTGATTCAATCCGTTATTGTCGCCACGGTTCTGTTAAAAGGAATCGGGCTTGATGTGGAGAGCACTTGGAGATTCTATCTCTTTACGATGATTACCAGCATCGCGTTCCTGTCCATGATTCAATTATTGGCGACAACGATGGGGAATCCGGGACGTTTTATCGCTGTCATCATTCTGGTGCTCCAGCTCGGGGCAAGCGGAGGAACCTTCCCGCTTGAACTCCTGCCGGGATTCTATCAAGTGATTCACGGGGCACTGCCGATGACTTACAGCATCAACGGGTTCCGCGCCGTCATTTCAAATGGCGATTACGGCTATATGTGGCAGCAGGCATCCATTCTGTTGGGCATCGCCGTTGTCATGATCGCGCTGACCATCGTGTATTTTACGGTGCAAAGCAAAAAAGAACACAAAACGGAAGAAGAAATAACAGCATAAGAAAAAGAGGCTCTGAGCAGATGCTCAGGGCCTCTTTTTTTTAGATTTCGATCGTCGTACTATTAAAATCCCCATCTCACCAACAGTCCGGTATACGTCAATCCTCCGCCGAACCCGAATAATACCAGCGTCTGGCCTTCCGACAGTTTTTTCGCTTTCACAGCTTCATCCAAAGCGAGAATAATAGAAACCGATGAAGTGTTGCCGTAATATTCAACGCTTGTCAATGTCCGTTCAAGCGGGAAGGGCAGTTTTTCACAGATGGATTCGATCATCCGCATGTTGGCGCTGTGAGGAACGAACCAATCCAGATCGTCTTTTGAAAAGCCGGCTTTTTCTAAAAGGGCATTGCATTCCTCAGGCACGGTTCTGGCCGCCCATTTATATACTTCGCGCCCGTTTTGCACCATGTTTCCTCCGCCTTTAAGCGGCTCGCCGTTTAATTCTGCGCTCAGTCCCGTGCGATACAGCACGTCCGCGCTGCCTCCCGCTGTTCCTTGCACGGCTGCCAAAAAGCCCGGCGCTGATTCATCGCGTTCCACCAATAGGGCGCCAGCAGCGTCTCCAAAAAGAACACAGGTCGTCCGGTCAGTATAATCCGTTACCTTTGATAATGTTTCACCGGCAATGACAATCACTTTTTGATGGGAACCGGCGGTAATTAATGCGTCTGCGAGCTGAAGGCCGTAAGTGAGTCCGGCGCATGTGGCGTTAATATCAAGCGCCCCCGTTTGCGGCCAGCCGAAGTAAGCCTGCACGCGTGCCGCGGTGCTTGGAAACGCATAGTCCGCCGTCGTTGTGGCGACAAGGATCATATCGACATCATCAAGAGTTCCGCTGTATCGTTCTGCAAGGTTTTTCACCGCTTCCACACACAAATCCGATGTGAATTCATGTTCGCCGGCAATGCGTCTTTCCTTCATACCGGTGCGCTGGACGATCCATTCATCAGATGTATCGACGATGCGCTCCAAATCCGCGTTTGTTAATCGGCGTGCCGGAGCATATGTACCGATTGCTGTAATTTTAGATTTTGACATGAAAAAATCACTCCTTTATATCAGATTATAACACCTGATATTATTACTTGGTACTAATTTTAATAAAAAAACCCAAGCAGCATCCGCTGTTTGGGGAGCATGAGAATCTATTTGTAAAACGGGCTTGTGTGAACGATTACCAATGACGGCAGCGGCAGCATGAATGATGATGCTTCTTTTTATCTTTCTTCTTTTTATCTTTCTTCTTTTTACAAGGGTCTTCTTTTTTCTTTTTACAGTGATCTTTTTCTTTTTTACAGCCCCAGAAGGCTGCACCAGACCAATTATCCTCAAACCAATCCTCAAACCAATCATTATGAAATCTTTTCCGCTTGTGCGGTTTACGGCTGATCATACATTTCCCTCCTATGCTCATGCTCCCTTCATTCTATGAAAAAAGAGAAGGAAAAGATTGGACGGGTTATGGATCAAAAGAGTATATTTTAAGAAGAATAAAATTGATAGGAGGAATGACCTGTGGAAAATATGAAACATACGATGGAACTGATTAAAGAATTGGTGTCGATTCCGAGTCCGACGGGCAATACATACGAGGTTATCGCCTATACAGAAAGTCTTTTAAAAGAATGGGGCGTCTCCTCTTACAGGAACCGCAAAGGCGGTCTTTTTGTCACAATTCCCGGCCGTGATGACAAGAAACACAGATTGCTGACGGCGCATGTCGATACGCTCGGCGCGATGGTAAAGGAGATAAAGGCGGACGGCCGGCTGAAGATTGATTTGATCGGCGGCTTCCGATATAACTCGATTGAAGGGGAATATTGCGAGATCCAAACTTCTTCCGGCAAAACCTATACAGGCACCATCTTAATGCATCAGACTTCAGTGCACGTCTACAAGGACGCCGGCAAGGCAGAGCGGAATCAGGAGAATATGGAAGTCCGCCTTGATGAGCCTGTCCGGACGAAGGAAGAGACGTCCGATCTCGGCATCAGGGTCGGCGATTTCATCTCATTTGACCCGCGCGTGCAGATTACGCCGAGCGGCTTTATTAAGTCCCGTCATCTTGATGACAAAGCGAGCGTGGCACTGCTCTTGAATTTAATCCGCCGCATCACGGAAGAGAAAATCGAACTTCCGTATACGACGCATTTTCTGATTTCTAATAATGAAGAAATCGGCTACGGCGGCAATTCCAACATTCCTCCTGAGACCGTCGAATACTTGGCTGTTGATATGGGGGCGATCGGAGACGGCCAGTCTACGGATGAATATACCGTCTCCATTTGCGTGAAGGATGCGAGCGGCCCGTACCATTATCAGCTCAGAAAACATCTGGCCGGGCTTGCGGAGCGCTATGGCATTGATTATCAGCTTGATATTTATCCGTATTACGGTTCTGATGCCTCAGCAGCCATCCGTTCGGGCCATGACATCGTCCACGGGCTGATCGGCCCGGGAATTGACGCTTCACACGCTTTTGAACGCACGCATGAATTATCGCTTCTTAATACGGCGAAGCTTTTGCATCGGTACGTTCTATCGCCGATGGCATAAAAAACCCTGCGCGGAAATCATTCCGTGCAGGGTTTTCATTTTAACCTGAGATGGTTGTGTTTTGTTCTGTTTTGGCGAGGCTCATGACCTTCGCGCCTTTAACGGGATCATACTGGCCTTCCCATTTTGACATCACAACGGATGCCAGCGCGTTTCCGGTCAGATTGACGACCGTACGGGCCATGTCCATAATCCGGTCAACCCCGGCGATGAATGCAAGGCCTTCTGCAGGAATGTTGAATGCGCCTAATGTCGCAAGCAGGACGACGAAAGAAGTCCCGGGCACGGCAGCCATTCCTTTGGAAGTGACCATCAAGACAAGCACAAGGGTAATCTGCTGCCAAATGGACAAGTCAATGTGGTATACCTGAGCGAGGAATAAAGCGGCGATAGATTGGTACAGCACAGATCCGTCTAAGTTAAAGGTATATCCGATCGGCACAACAAAGGAAACAATACCTTTCGGACAGCCGATTTTCTCCATTTTTTCCATAACGCGGGGGAGTACGGTTTCGGAGCTTGACGTACTGAACGCTAATAAAATTTCATCCTTCATATAGGCGAGGAATTTGAAAATGTTTACTCCGGCAAGCTTTCCGACGATTCCGAATACAACAATGAGAAAGAAAGCCAAAGCTACATATACTAAACCGACCAGTTTACCGAGTGAAAGCAGGGAACTGAGCCCAAATTTGGAAACGGTAACACCAATCAACGCAAAAACACCAAACGGCGCAACTTTCATGACCAGGTTCACAACATGGAACATCGCATGAGAAACACCTTCAAAGAAGGCCAAGACAGGCTTTCCTTTTTCACCGATTGCCGAGATGCCGAGTGCAAACAGCACGGTAAAGCAGATAATGGCAAGCAGATCTCCT
Source organism: Bacillus sp. FCW2 (assembly GCF_021228595.1). Classification (NCBI taxonomy): domain Bacteria; kingdom Bacillati; phylum Bacillota; class Bacilli; order Caryophanales; family Bacillaceae; genus Bacillus; species Bacillus sp. FCW2. The sequence continues at coordinate 147,250 of NZ_CP089436.1, forward strand.
TCGGCTAATGATTGGAAGAAGTTTGTCGGTACGATATGCAGGAATGTGTCTGCGATAGATTTGTTATTTTGTTCTTTTTCTGTTTCAACATATTGACTGATATCTGTCTTTTGAGCTTCATGTATATTAACGCCTGTTCCCGGATGAAACAGATTCGCCAAAGCCAGCCCGAGAATAATGGCAAAAGTGGTAATGATCTCAAAATACAAAATCGTTTTGAAGCCTAATTTTCCGACTTGTTTTCCGCTTCCCGCGCCGGCAACGCCGATGATTAAGCTGGAGACGACAATTGGAATCACTATCATTTTGATTAAGCGTAAAAACAAATCGCCGATAGGCTGTAAATATGTTGGAATGGCGGGATTGCCGTACCAGATGACACCGACTACAACCCCTAGTATGAGTCCGACGAAAATTTGCGTCGCTAGTCCAAAGCGTAATTTTTTCATAGATTACCTCCCGAAGAAAAAAGTGCAATAAGTATCTAAAAAGATAGCTATTAGAACAAATTATAATAGAAAAGAAAACAATCCGTCTATAGAAAAATATAGATTGAAAATACTGAATATTTTAAAACGTACAGATAATTGCTAATAATGGTGAATAACGCCCTATTCAGAAAGTATGATGAGGGCCGAAAAAAACGGGCGCCGCACAACTTAGAATTGTGCGGCGCCCTATTGTCACATATCCTTAATTTTCAAGCAGTCATTACACAAATTAATGTGACACTCATACTGCTCAACAATCTCATTTCCGCATTCTTCGCATTTCTTACCGGGTAAATTTCTGAAAAAATCCGACATCTTTTCCAACATACCCATCCCTCTTTCATTGTTTTGTCTTTACATTGTATTATAACAGTTTGAGAAAATCAACGGCTGTTTTAGCACAATGTTTAAAACATGCAATTTGTACGAAAAATAGGTATATTGGAGGAAAGGAACTTTTTATCATAAACATTCGGAGGATTATATGAAAGTTACAGTTATTGGATGCTGCGGCGGGTTTCCGGCCGCAAACGAAGCAACTTCAGGCTATCTGTTTCAGTCCGGCGGCTATTCTCTGCTCGTCGATTGCGGAAGCGCCGTATTATCAAAGCTGTTTGCCTATGTTCCGGCAGAAGAGCTTGATGCCGTCATTTTGTCCCATTATCATCATGATCACATCGCTGATATCGGGCCGCTTCAATTTGCCAAACAGGTCGGCTCCTTTCTCGGAAAAGGGACGCATGCACTGCCGATTTACGGGCATGATGCTGATATAGAACAGTTTGAGCGTCTTACATATAAAACGCATACAAAAGGAGTGGCCTATCAGCCGGACCGCCCGCTTTCTGCCGGGCCGTTCACCATTACCTTTCTGAAAACGGTGCATCCGGTCACTTGTTATGCGATGCGGATTACTGACGGTTCAGCTTCTGTTGTGTATACGGCTGATTCAAGCTACCAGGACGCGTTTATCCCGTTTGCGGAAAATGCCGATCTGCTGATCTGTGAGTGCAATTTTTACGCAGACCAGGACGGCACGTCAGCCGGCCATATGAACAGTTTGGAAGCCGGACGTATCGCGAAGGAGGCCGGAGCGGGGGAGCTGATTCTCACGCATCTGCCTCATTTCGGCGAGCACCGGAAGCTGAAAGAAGAAGCGGAATCCGTGTTCGGGGGCGAAGTGACAATCGCCGCTTCCGGATTGAAGTGGGAGAAATAAAGGAGGAGCACCATGTTATTTATCGACAATCAAAACATAACCGACCCGAGGATCAACCTCGCGATCGAGGAATATTGCGTGAAGCATCTCGACCCTGAACAGACATACCTGCTGTTTTATGTCAATCAGCCCTCGATTATCATCGGGAAGAACCAAAACACAATAGAAGAAATCAATACGAAATACGTAGAAGATAACGGAATCATCGTCGTCCGCAGGCTGTCAGGGGGCGGTGCGGTTTACCATGACCTCGGGAATCTGAATTTCAGTTTTATCACCAAGGATGACGGCGACAGCTTTCATAATTTTAAAAAATTCACCGAACCCGTTATTCAGGCGCTGCGCCAGCTCGGTGTGGAAGCTGAATTAAGCGGCCGAAACGACATCGTCGCGGACGGCAGAAAAATTTCCGGCAACGCTCAATTTTCGACGAAAGGGCGTATTTTCAGCCACGGAACATTAATGCTGGATTCCGCCATTGATCACGTTGTATCAGCCTTGAAAGTGAAAAAAGATAAAATCGAATCAAAAGGCATTAAGTCAATCAGAAGCCGTGTCGCCAACATCAGCGAGTTTCTTGATGACAAAATGACGGCGGACGAATTCAAAAAGCACCTGCTTCACCATATTTTTAATACAAATGATCTTTCCGAAGTGCCGGAATATAAACTGACCGATGAAGACTGGAAAGCGATCCGGAAGATTTCCGAAGAGCGCTATCAAAACTGGGACTGGAATTTCGGAAGGTCGCCCGCATTTAATCTTCAGCATTCGAAACGTTATCCGGTCGGATCGATTGATCTGCGTCTTGAAGTGAAAAAAGGAATCATTCAGGACTGCAAAATTTTCGGTGATTTCTTCGGTGCGAAAGATGTGAGTGAAGTCGAACAGGCACTGACCGGAAAACAGTATGACCGAACCGCTATCAGGGAGGCGCTGGCCGGAATCGATCTGAAACAGTATTTCGGTAAAATAGAGCTGGAAGATTTCCTCGAGCTGATTTATTAGAGCATTTGCCGAACGCATGATTTGAATCAGCGCCCGTTTTTGTGAAATGATAGAACCATAATGTATAGGGAGGGATCATGATGAAAGTATTTCTCATCGGAGCAAACGGACAGATCGGACAGCGGCTGACCGGGCTGTTTCAAAAAGACGGCACACATACGCTGCGGGCGATGGTCCGGAAACAAGAGCAGAAAGAAGCGCTTCAAGCCGCGGGAACAGAAGCCGTTCTTGCAGATTTGGAAGGAAGCCCGGAAGACATCGCGAAAGCTGCTGAAGGCTGTGACGCGATTGTGTTTACCGCCGGATCAGGAGGAAGCACCGGATACGATAAGACGCTTTTGATTGATCTTGACGGAGCGGCGAAAGCGATAGAAGCGGCAAAGAAAGCCGGCATCAAGCGGTTCATTATGGTAAGCGCCCTTCAGGCTCATAACCGCGGCAATTGGAATGAAGCGCTGAAGCCGTATTACGCCGCAAAGCATTATGCGGATAAAATTCTTGAAGCGAGCGGTCTGACGTATACGATTATCCGGCCGGGCGGGTTATTAAATGATCCCGGCACGGGAAATATCAAAGCCGCGGCCGATTTAGAAAGAGGCTCCATTTCAAGAGACGATGTCGCCAAGACCGTTATCGCATCCCTTGATGAACCGAATACGTATGAAAAAGCATTCGATCTGACGGCGGGCGGCACGCCGGTCAGTGAAGCGCTGAAACAATTATAGTTTCCGGTTTTACGGCACTCGGGGCTTTTTGCCCTTGAGTGTTTTTCTATATTTTTCTATAATAAAAGTGAACATTTATTCCGGATAAATGAATGACTATTCATTCATTACTTTTTTAAAGGGGTGGGAAAATGAATCTGGTTTCCAAATTGGAAGAAACGGCATCGCAGAAACCGGAAAAACCAGCTTGTCTGTTTCAAGATCAGTACATGACGTATGAGGAGCTGGCAGGTAAAATCAAAGCATTTGCAAACGGCTTGGAGGACAGGGGACTGAAAAAAGGGGATCATCTCGCGCTGCTGCTCGGAAATACGCCTGATTTTGTTATCGCGTTTTTCGGCGCGTTAAAAGCGGGAATTGTCGTCATACCTGTTAATCCGGCATATACACCTTCAGAAATCGCATACATGCTGAAAAACGGCGATGTCAAAGCGATCGCCGGCATCGATCTATTAATTCCCGTATTTGAAAGCCTGCACGGCTCGCTGCCGCTGCTGGAGCATATCATTATCAGCCAGACAGCAGAGAACGCTCCATCGACAGAAGACCCTCAATTGCGCTTAAAAATGACAACGTTTACAAAAATGCTTCGCCCGGCGGAGCGCAGCAGAACTTATCCGACATTGTCAAAAGATGATACTGCCGTCATTTTATACACCTCAGGGACGACCGGAAAACCGAAAGGCGCCATGCTCACCCATCAGAATCTTTTCTCCAATGCAAATGATGTCGCCGGATACTTAGGAATGAATGAGAAAGACAAAATTGTGGCGGCATTGCCGATGTTTCACGTTTTTTGTTTAACCGTTTGTATGAATGCGCCTCTGATGAGCGGAGCGTGTGTCTTAATCGAGCCGCAATTCAGCCCGGCTTCTGTGTTTAAACTGATTAAAAGCCGTCAGGCAACCATTTTTGCCGGCGTTCCGACGATGTATAACTATCTGTATCAATACGAGCACGGCAAGGCGGAGGATTTTGCGTCCGTCAGACTGTGCATTTCAGGCGGCGCCTCCATGCCGGTCGCTCTGTTGCAGACGTTTGAACAAACCTTTGACGTCACCATTCTGGAGGGGTACGGACTTTCTGAAGCGTCGCCGGTTACTTGTTTTAATCCGTTTGACCGGGGGAGAAAGCCCGGCTCGATCGGGACGAATATTTTACATGTCGAAAATAAAGTCGTCGATACACTCGGACGCGAATTGCCCGACCATCAAGTGGGAGAATTGATCGTGAAAGGGCCAAATGTGATGAAAGGCTATTACAAGATGCCCGAGGAGACGGAGCACGCGCTGAAAGACGGCTGGCTGTACACGGGTGATTTGGCGAAACGCGATGAAGACGGTTATTTTTATATCGTCGACAGAAAAAAAGATATGATTCTCGTCGGCGGATACAACGTCTATCCGCGCGAAGTAGAAGAAGTGCTCTACAGCCATGAGGGCATTAAAGAAGCCGTGGTCATCGGCGTTCCTGACGCCAAAACGGGGGAAGCGGTGCATGCTTATATAGTGCCTGGGGACGGTGAGCTGACAGAGCAGGCGGTTTTTGATTACTGTGAAACACATTTGGCAAAATATAAACGGCCGGCGGAAGTGGTTTTTCTTGATGAAATTCCGAAGAACGCGACCGGGAAGCTGCTGAGACGGGCGGTCCGGGACATGCTTCCGAAATGACGGACGAAAAGCGAAGCCGGGGGGCTTCGCTTTTACATGCTGATCCGGTCAGCTCTGTGATTCTTCCTTAATGATGCTTTGCACAAGCTTCGTATCATGCCGGGTCAGTTTGTAATACGTGTTTTTATACTTGTACATCATATAATTGCCGCCTTCTAGCCACATGCTGAATGAATCAAAACGGTCTTCATGGTATTTGACCGTTCCGTCGTAATCGGGAGACACGCTTTTGGTCAGTTTGACTTGTTTTCCTTGGTTCAAGATATCGAGCATATCTTTTACATTCTGCCTGTCTTTAATTTTGATTTCTTTTTTTCCGTGCTCAGACAGAATAATCAGATCTGCGTTGCTTGATGGAAACACATCGCCGGTCCGGCTGTATACATAGAAGAAAGCAATAACCAAAAGGGCGATTACTACAATAAACGCGATTATTTTTTTCATATTCATCACTCCGTCTTTTAGTCTTTCCCGCTTCCTGTTGTTCCATTCTTTTCTGTTGTGAAAAGATTAACATCCGTTTCGGAGGCTTGGTTCTATTTATTTGCATTTATGCTTACAATAGGAGTAAGTCATAAGGCTAAGGAGGGAGACTTCCATGCGCAAATGGATAGCGGCAGCGGGACTTGCCTATGTGCTGTACGGCCTTTTTTTCTATTGGTATTTCTTTATGACAGGAGACTCCGCCGTCCCGGAGGCCGTAAAGGGAACAAAAGCCGATCCGTCCTCGTTTATGGACCCGGGCCGCCTGGCAGCCGCTGAAAACTTTTCAAATGTAAAGGATTTTTTATTTTTCATCGGAGCGCCGTTAGATTGGTTTTTATTTTTTCTGCTGCTCATTACGGGGCTTGCCAAAAAAATAAAGCATTGGCTGGAAGCAGCGGTGCGCTTTCGGGTGCTGCAAATCGTAAGCTTCGTATTTGTGATTTCACTCATCGTTACGGCGGCTTCGCTTCCGCTTGAGTGGATCGGATATCGGGTTTCGCTTGCGTATCATATTTCGACGCAGACAGCAGCAAGCTGGATAAGAGACCATGTCATTGATTTCTGGATCAGCTTTCCGCTGTTTGCCGTGTGTGTGCTTGTGTTTTACTGGCTGATCACAAAGCATACAAAAAAATGGTGGTTTTACGCTTGGTGTCTTACTGTGCCGTTTACCCTGTTTTTGTTTTTCCTGCAGCCGGTCGTGATTGATCCTTTATACAATGATTTCTATCCGCTGAAAGACAAGGAGCTGGAAAGCAAAATTTTGTCGCTTGCCGACAAGGCCGACATTCCGGCCAGCCATGTTTATGAAGTAAATATGTCGGAGAAAACGAATGCGCTGAATGCGTATGTGACGGGAATCGGTTCGAATAAGCGAATCGTTTTGTGGGATACGACGCTTAACAAACTGAAGGATCGGGAAATTTTGTTCATTATGGGGCATGAGATGGGGCACTATGTGATGAAGCACGTGTACATCGGACTGGCCGGGTATCTCCTGCTGTCATTAGCCGGGTTCTATATCATTGACAAGCTTTATAAGCGGCTGTCCAAATTCTTCGGCCGAATGCTTCATATAAAGGGGCCTGAAGATCTGGCCGCCCTCCCGCTGTTATTGCTCCTCATATCCGTTCTCAGTTTTGCTTCTGATCCGATTACGAATGCCGTCTCCAGGTATCAGGAAAACGCCGCCGACCGTTACGGCATCGAGCTGACCGGAAACCGGGAAGCGGCGATTGAGACGTTTCAGGACTTGGCCGATACGGGACTGAGCCGGGTCAACCCGCCGTTTCTCGTCAAAATCTTCAGAGGGAGCCACCCGTCGATCATGGAGCGGATTGAACATGCGGAGGAAGAAAAATAATAAAAAAACCGGCGGGGCCATGGCCGACGCCGGTTTTTTATGTTTTACTGAGCTGCCGCCTGTACGTTGATCAGCCCTTTTCCGTAGTAGAAAGCATCACCAAGTTTTGTAGTGGTGTTTTCTAAACTGCTGCGGACTTGAGTGTTTGTCCAGTTCGGGTGCTTAGAAAGAATCAAAGCAGCCGCTCCGGCAACGTGCGGAGATGCCATTGACGTACCATTGTACGCGCCGTATTTGTTTCCAGGAAGCGTGCTTTGGATAGAGACGCCTGGTGCCATGACATCAAGCTCAGAACCTACGCTTGAGAAAGATGCTCTTTGGTTGCTGCTGTTAACTGCCCCTACCGCAATGACAGAAGGGTATTTACCAGGGTAGCCCACTGTGCTTGAGCCGCCGGAAGTGCCTTCGTTACCGGCTGCCGCTACGACTACGATGCCGGAAGCAACGGCTTTGTCAACTGCCGCTTTTAACGCTGCAGAACCAGAAGGTCCGCCGAGGCTCATGTTAATAACGTCCATATTGTTTGCGATCGCCCACTCAATTCCGTTAATGATCCAGCTGTACTGGCCGGAACCGTCAGCGCCGAGAACTTTTACAGCGTAAAGAGATGCGCTTGGCGCAACGCCTAATACACCGACTGAGTTATTAAGAGCCGCAACTGTACCGGCAACGTGAGTTCCGTGAGAGTTGTTGTCTTGGAAAGGATTTGTTTCAGAAGGAACCATGCTGGCCCCGCCTGCTACCTTTAAATCAGGATGAGAAGAATCGATACCGCTGTCGATAACCGCTACTTTAACATTTGATCCGGTGAAGCCTTGAGAGTGCAGAGCAGGGGCTTTAATCTGTGATACGCCGTAAGGCACGGACTGCGCGTACGCCTGTGCAACGTGATCTTCTTCAACGTAAGCGACGCTAGGGTCTTTTTTCAGCTCTTTTACGGCTTTTTCATTTAATGTAGCTGAAGCTGCGTCTACATATTTGAATTGCTTTTGCACTTTCCCGCCTTTTTCAGAAATGACATCTTTTTTCTTAGCGGCGCTCATCGTGCTCATTGTCTGTTTAAATCCGACAATGTATTTCTTTTCCCCGTTTGATTTCCCTGCCGCCTGGGCAGGAGACGTGCTGCCGAACGCCATCGTAAAGATTAACGCTAAAGCAAACAGCAAACTGATCCATACCTTTTTGCCTCTCACTCTTTATCCTCTCCTTTTTTTCATTTGCAGAACAACCAATAGACAGATTATTCTGTGGATTAATTGTATAGCATGGAATAATATTTTAGTAGACCCAATTTTTTTCAGTTTGTTTTATTTCTATTTAGGTATATCATCTCTCTTTCGTTTAATAGGAACCCGAAATATTTAAATTTTAATGGAAAAAACCGATGGAAGGACATGAGTATTTGTACACAGCCGCGATCGCTCTCTTGTTTGCTGGGTCGAACGGTTTGATTCCATTTTTGGAAGCTGCGGCAAAAACAGGATAAATGTCACCTTTTGTTGAATGCAGAAGTCTGATGGAAACGAAAGCGGAATGAAATAAAGCGGCCGGCATGAATCAGTCTTCGGCTTTCTTGACGGAGAAAAGCTGTGAAACCATTTTATAAAAATAATGATAATGAATATCATTGATACTTATATTGTCAATGATATAATTGCGGAAAAATGAAAGAGGGGGAACAGATGAAACCAATTTTCAGTATGCTGATGATCTTATCCGTTCTCTTCATAACGGGATGCTCAGAACAGGAACATGAAACCGCCGTCAGGCATGATCTAGGGACGGCGCATGTGGCTGCGCACCCGCATCGCATCGCCGTATTGAATGAGGGCTTTATTGATACCCTCCATGATCTCGGCATAAAGCCGGCGGCTGCGGCGGATGACCGGGCAGAGCGAAACGACGGCAGGCCGTCTGTCGGACCCCCGTCACATCCCGATTTGAAAAAGATCACTTCGTTAAAACCCGATCTCATCATTGCTGACTCAAGCCTTCACAGGGGGATATACCATGAGCTGACAAAGATCGCTCCGACAATCGCTTTACAAAATGAAGCTGCGGATTATCAGGATGCGGTTGACGCTGCCCTTACTATTGAAAAGGCGGTCGGTAAAGATGGCATCATAGAGAAACAATTGTCGGCCCAGGAGGAAAAGCTGAATGACATCAAAAGAAAGCTGGATGCAGAAGGCGGCACGATTTTATTAATTGACGCTGCAAATGACAGCATTTCCGTAAAGGATGACCGGTTTTTCACGTCCCGGCTTTTGACGCTCGCAGGGTTTACATATGCGGTCCAGACGGATTCCGGCGGGAAATCAGACTCTATCAAAATGACGCCCGGGCAGCTTTTGCATATCGATCCTGATTACATCGTACTGTTGGACGGTGAGAAAGAACTCGAAAAAAATCACCTCTGGAAACAGCTGACAGCCGTAAAAAACGGACACGTTTACCGCGCGGACAGGGCGGTATGGACGGAGCGCCGGAGCATTGACGGTGCGGACGCCATATTACATGATCTTCAGAAAAAAATGCTCGCCAAAAAGGCCCAAAACTGAATTCGGGCCTTTTTGTTATGATTCTGATAGGTGGCTGCTTATATTGTAATCTTTGACGCGCCACTTATTTTCAATTCGTTCGATATTGCTCAGGCACGCATTGACAAGCTTTGCGTTTTGTATGTCGGTATCACCGTCAGAAATGGCGGACAAGAGGGCGTGAATGGCTGCGCCATGAGCGACGATCAGTACTTTTTGCTCAGGAAACCGCTCCTGAACTTTCACTAAACCGGCAAGCATTCTGTCTGTCAGCTCTTCTGCTGTCTCCATATTCGGGTAGTTTTTATCCGGGTAGCGCTTCGACCGTTCCGGTAAAGACATTCCTTCCGCATCACCGTAGCTCCGTTCTCTGAAATCTTCCATGACAACAATGGGAAGATTCAAAAACCCGTTAATAATGTCAGCTGTTTTTCTGGCCCGTTTCATCGGGCTTGAGACGATGACATCCCATTCGGACCCCTGTAAGTACTCTCCTGTTTCTTTCGCCTGACGCTCCCCCGTCGCATTTAACGGAATATCCGATTTGCCTTGAAGCTTCTTTTGGGCATTCCAATCAGTCTCTCCATGTCTTACTAAACAAACGGCAGTCATAAAGTCTCCACTCCGATCATTTTTTATCGATATCATCTATTATACTGCCGTTACGTTAACACTTCAAAGAGAAGCGCCAGTCCGACTCCGCCTCCGCTGCCGATCGCTGCTGCTGCGTAGCGGGCCGGGCGTCTTTTTGCTTCATAAAAAAGACGGGTGACAAGCGCCGCCCCGGAAGCCCCGTACGGATGCCCGACGGCCAGAGCGCCGCCCCGGACATTTATTTTAGAATACGGCACTTGAAGCTGCTGTGAAAAAACGCATATTTTGACGGCAAACGCCTCGTTGATTTCGTATATATCAATATCATCCGGTGACAGGTTCCGTTCCTTCAAAAGCTTTTTGACGGCATAAACCGGGGCTGCTGACGGATAATGCGGATGGACGCCGCTTACCGCGCTTCCGATAAAACGCAATCTTGGCTTTAAACCGAGAGACCGCGCTTTTTGTTCTTCCATCACACAAACTGCCGCCGCACCGTCAGAAATTCCGCAGCTGTTGGCGGCGGTGACAGAGCCTCCGGACTGAAAGACGGGTTTGGCACGGGAGATGAGAGGCTCCATGTTCCGCTTTTTCAGCATGTTTTCGTCAGCGGCGAATCCGTGACAGGGAAGAATTTCCCGGCGGTATAAGCCGTCTTCGTTCGCTTTGACGCTCCGTTCATAGCTGAGAAGGGCATATTCGTCCTGCATCTTTCTCGTTACGCCGTAAGCCTGTGCCGTATACTCGGCTGCTATGCCCATATCAGGATCGCCGATGTGTTCAGGAGAAAAGCGCGCCCGGGAAGAGAAAGGGGAACGGCTGCTGCTCTCCGCTCCTCCCGCGATGTACATGCTCCCCGCGCCGGCTTTAACAAAGTGGCACGCGACCCTCACGGCGTCCAGTCCGGAGCCGCACTGTCTGTCGATGGTCGTACCGGACACGCTCAAAGGAAGTCCGGCGGCCAAGGCTGACAGCCGGGCGAGATTCCCGCCGCGGCCCGTCGCGTTTCCGATCAGGACTTCATCAATGTCTTCGGGCATGTTTCGGCTCAAATGGCGAATCAGCGGAGCTGCCAAATCTTCTGGGAGACAGTCTTTTAACAGGCCGTTTTCCTGGGCGAAAATCGTCCGTTTCGCATCCGTAATTACAGCTTCCATTCCATCATGTCCTTTGCCTGCTTTTGTACGGCGGCACGGGCGATCTTTCCGCCGGCTGTTTCCGGTATTTCTGAAAACAGCCACTTTTTCGGGATTTTATATGCCGCCAGCTGCTCGCGGCACTGTTTCTTCAGTTCCTTTACATTTGCATGTCCGTCGATCACCGCAACGGCGATGCTGCCCCAATAATCATCAGGAATGCCGATGACTGCCGCTTTTCTGACGCCCGGACAGCGGTTGAGCACACGTTCTATCTCTTCAGGGAATACATTCAGGCCGCCTGATACGATCATCCCGTTTTCACGTCCTTCGATATAAAGATAGCCTTCACGATCGATATATCCCATGTCATCAACCGTCATCCAGCCGGAATCATCAGTTTTTGCGCCGTTGATGTATCCGGAAAATTTCATCGGGCTGTTCACAAAAATCTTCCCCGTTTCGCCCGGCATGCAGCGTTCTCCTCCGGGGCGGCGGATTTCGATTGTAACATTTTCAAACGGGCGGCCCGCCGCGTCAGGCTTTCGGGCGCTGTCTTCAGGCGATAAGAACGCCACGAAACTCAGCTCAGACGTTCCGTAAAAATCGTACAACCGCAAATGGGGATAGCGCTCTGACAGCGCTTGTTTTGACGAAGCGGGCCAGTCTGCACCGGAAGAAACCACCTTGAGCGGTGTATCCGGAAACGCCTCTAGTGAGAGCAGGGCATCCGTCATTGTCGGCACGGTATATAGAACGTCAGCTTGTCTGAGCCGGTCTTTCATTCCGGCCGGATTGAATTTTCTTTGAAGGATGACGGTTCCGCCGATAAACAAAGTGCTGACGGCGCCGTATAAAAAGTGTGACGAGCGAAGCGTGCCCGGTACCAGCACTTTGTCATCAGGGGAAATGCCGAATTCACGTTTCGTACAAGAAAAGCTCTCCAGCCACGAACGGTGAGAGCGGGTGAAGGCTTTCGGCTTACCGGTCGATCCCGAGGTGAATCCGGTATAAAAGGGCAGGCCGGCGTTTTCGATAAAAGCGCCTTCCGTTTTTTCCGCCTCGATCAAAGGCCTGCATTCATCCCACAGGATGACAGGCGTTTTGACGCCGTCCAGTCTGCCGCTCAGCCGGCGGTCACAGATGACGAGGTCGGTTTTGCTGATGTGCAGCTGGTCCGCGAGTTCCGCCGCTGCCGAGCGGGGATCTAACGGAACCGCCGTGCAGCCGGCATGCGCCGCGCCTGCGAAAAGTTGTAAAAATGGGATGCCGTTCGGCAGTAATATTGCAATGTTTTCGGGCTTATCTATAAGGCTGCCAAGCCAGTTTGCGGTTTGGTTTACCAGCCTGTTCCAAGTTTGATAGTTGATCTGTTCTGTTTCTGTCTGAATTGCGATCTGTTCCGGCGCTTGTCCGGCTGTATCTGAATATGATGATGTAATCATGATGACTAAAATCAGCTTCCTTTCGTCGGCAAAAGCCGGCTTGCTTGAAGAGTTTTTCTGATTCTTACGGCTGCGAATGAGGCTGCGGCCGCTTTAAGCAGATCTCCGGGCACATAGATGAGGCTGAGCTTTACGGCAGTCAAGATATCAATGTGCATTATAAAAGCCTGAACGGGAATGCCGATGACATACAAAAACAGCACGCCGAACAAGAACTGTCTGATAAACAAATGGGGGACAGCAGCTGAGCGAAGGCCTTGGATGCTGAGGCTCAGAAGTAATGCCGCCAGCGGATATGCGATGAGATATCCGGCGCTCGGCCCGAAAAAAACCCCGAACCCGCCTCTGCCGCCTGAAAGGAGAGGCGCTCCGCATGCCACAATCAGCAAAAAAAGCAATTGGCTTAAAAACGCCGCTTTCGGTTTTAGGATGCTTCCCGATAAGAGCACACCGATCGTCTGGAGCGTAATCGGAACCGGCGTAAAGGATAAGAAAAGCGGCGGGAGCAGCCCCAAAAGTCCCATAATGGCGGTAAACACGGCAATATGCATCATTTCTGTCAATTTCATTATGTATTCCTCCAGCTTATCAAAATATGTTTATACAATAAAGCGAGTCTTTATATATGTCAACTCTATTATATTTTAAGTTAACATTAAAAAGACCGGCCCTTTATGAAAAAGGCCGGTCGGTTTATCTTTATTCTTCTGTAAGGATAACAAGTGAATCAACGGATGATGCAACGTGGGAAACGGCGCGGCTGACTTCTTGAAGACCGCCGAGAAAGGCCTGCAAATCAACGTCGATTTTGCCTGTCTGGTCTTTGCTCGTTTTCATGCTTTGGACGATGTCATCAAACAGACGGTTGATCTGCGTCATTTTTTCTTTCGTTTCACTTACAAGTCCGTTGACATCTTTAATATGTTTGGACACGATGTTGATTTGTGTATTGGTATTGTTCACGAGCTCTGATACGGTGGAAACGGTTTTTTTCGTATCCTCTGAAAGCTTTCTTACCTCCGTCGCCACAACGGCGAACCCTTTGCCGTGCTCCCCGGCTCTCGCGGATTCTATTGAAGCGTTGAGTGACAGGAGATTCGTTTGCTCGGCGATCCCCGTCACGATGCCGAAGATTTTTTCGATCTGCTGGGCGATGTCATTCAGCTTGTCCATTTCTTCTTCAATCTGCAGAAGGCTGGCGTCGATTTTATTCATCTGCTTCTGCTGGCTTTCAAGCTCTTTTTTCCCGCCGATTGATTTTTCTTCGACATGTACGGAAGTGACGGTGCCGGCTTTTGACGCCTCGGAAATGCCCTCGGATTTATCGACCAGCTCCTGCACGGCTCTGCTCGTTTCTGAAAACAAATCAGCGAGTGATCCTGATGTTTCCTGGATTTTTTGATGAAGACGGGCTTTCTTTTCCTCTTGTTCGTCACGCTGGCAGTTATATTCAGTCTGGAATGCTTCAAGGACGAGCTGCTGTTCAAGATTCAATATTTTCGTCGTCGCTTTGATCGCTTTTAAAAGCTCATGCAAATCCGGAATTGCTGCTTCATATATGTTCATCATCGACAGAAGCAGATCCTGAAACGCTCCCATATACCATTTCGGTTCAAGGCCGATCCGCAAGTGGATGGAAGCGATGCGCTGTCTTTTTTCGATGAATTCATCATCAATCGTGCCGGCGAACATCTCATGGATATGACGCCGTAATGTTTTTTTCAGGCGCTCCACCGTGCTGTGGTCGTTAATGATCGTCATTAATGACTTTTCGTGATCCAGGTTTCGGTAAAAGGAATCGACGATTGTTGAGATATGTTCTTTAATTAATGGCTGCAGCTCTTCAAGCACATGAAGTTCTTCGTTTCCGAGCCTAACCATTTTCAGCTGTTTTTGGACATCTGCATATTGATTTGAAAGCGCGATGCGTTTTTTTTCATCGGCTTCTGAAAAATAAGCTGTTTCTTTTTTGCGGTCTTTTTTAAATAACAATATAAGTTCCCCCAGATATTCTCTTTTTCTTTTTATCGGTATGGAAGGAACTTGAATGAAGGAATCTGATAAAAATATTTTAATGCGGAAAAAAATAAAACCATTCGTACAGAATGGTTTAGTCAATCTTGGCTGAGGCGCTTCAGCGGCTTGATGGCGGGACCTTCGGCAACCCCGCCGTCAGGTGTGAACCGGGACCCGTGACAAGGACAGTCCCACGTCCGTTCGCCGTCATTCCATTCGACCTCACAGCCCAAATGGGTGCATGTCGTATCGACAAGATGCAGACAGCCTTTTTCATCTTTATAGGCGCCGGCCCGTTTGCCGTTTACCGTTACGATTTTTCCCTCCCCGGGCCGAAGAGTCTCAGGTGAAGCGTCCGGCCTCTCAAGTTTGCCCGAGATAAGGTGTTTGGCCACGTCGGCATTATAAGAAATCAGTTTTTTCAGTCCCGGATCTGCGTGGAAGCGTGACGGAATAAACAGGCCGGAAAACGGGTTCTTTTTGTTTTGAATATGATCAGCCAAAAGCTTCGCGGCGAGCGCTGAGCTTGTCATACCCCATTTTTTAAAACCGGTCGCCGCCAAAATATGTTCTTCATCGCCCGAGATGGGACCGATGAACGGAATTTTGTCAATGGTGACAAGGTCTTGTGCAGACCAATGATATGGGATGCTTTCAACTCCGATTGTGTCTTCCGCAAATTGTTTCAGTGCTTCGTAATGCTCGGACATTTCTTTTCCTTGGCCTGTTTTGTGGCTTTCGCCGCCGACAAGAACCAGTTTTTCACCGTTCAAATCGGTGTATCGCAGTGATCTGGACGGCTTGTCTATGCTGAGATACATCCCGTCCGGATACGCTTGTTTCGGTTTTACCGCGAGTACGTAGGATCTGCTGGCATACATTCTGGCGGCGTAAAGCCCGCCTCCGTCATAAAAAGGAAAGTGGGAAGAGCAGACAATGTAGCTGCACTTGATGCCGTGTCTGTTTTTCGTGACCACTTCCGGCTGCGGTTCTTTTTTTATGTCGATCGCAGCCGTCTGTTCAAAAATCCGCGCCCCGTTTTTAACGATCTCTTTGACGAGCGCCGCGCCATATAAAAGCGGATGGAATTGCGCCTGATTCTTCATGGCGAGGCCGAGCCTGCAATCAACGGGGACGGGAAGTTCTTTCACAAGCTCGTGTTCAATACCGAGCTTGGTATAAGCTTCCTGCTCACTGCGGATTTTTTTGGCGCCTGATTCTGTATTGGTGTAAAGATATGCGTCTTGTTCAATCAGTCTGCAGTCAATCGAAAGGTCCTTGATGATCTGCTTCATGTCTTCCATGGCGCGGAGATGGGCTTCGAAATACAGCCTTGCGCTGGTCTGTCCGATTTGCTGAATAAGATCGGCATAGATGAAATCATGCTGGGCGGTGATTTTTGCGGTCGTGCCCGCGGTCGTCCCGTTTAAAATCCGGTCTGCTTCAATGACAGCGACACGGAAACCTCTTTTCGTCAGTTCGTATGCCGTTGTCAGGCCCGTAATTCCTCCGCCGATAACCGCAACGTCACATTCCGTATCTTCAGTGAGGGCGGGAAAGGAAGGAATGTCAGCTGTTGCTTTCCAATAGGAAGCCGGTTCCTCGTTTGAAAAAGTAGTCAATTCAGATTTACCTCCTCTGTTGTATATTCTTAATTTTTCCAATAAGACTCTGTTCATACATGAAATTCGTATAAGTTGCTCAAATTACTCATAATATAGTAATTAATGTAAAGGAGTGATCAAAATGGCTAATCAGAAGAAGAAAACCTTGCCGCCGCAGCATCAAAACCGGCAGCCGGGCTTTGAATATGTAATGGACCCGCGCCCCGTTTTTGACAAACCGAAAGCGGCGAAAAAACTTGAAGGGAAAACGGCGATCATCACGGGCGGAGACAGCGGGATCGGCCGCGCCGTATCCGTTTTATTCGCGAAGGAAGGCGCTAATGTGGTCATCGTTTACTTTGATGAGCATCAGGATGCCGAAGAGACGAAGCAATATGTAGAAAAAGAGGGGGCGAAGTGTCTGCTGATCGCAGGGGATGTCGGCGACGAAGCCTTCTGCAACGATGTCATCCGCCAGGCGGGCCAAGCCTTTCCTTCCATTGACATCCTGGTCAACAACGCGGGTGAGCAGCACGTGCAGCCGGGGATTGAGAAAATCACGAGCCACCAGCTCATCAGAACGTTTCAGACGAATATTTTTTCAATGTTTTACTTAACGAAAGCCGCGCTCCCTCACCTGAAAAAAGGAAGTTCAATCATTAATACGGCCTCCATTACCGCCTATAAAGGCCACAAAACATTGATTGACTATTCAGCGACAAAAGGGGCGATCGTCACGTTTACAAGATCTCTTTCCCAATCTCTTGTCACTCAGGGCATCAGGGTAAACGCAGTGGCGCCGGGGCCGATCTGGACGCCGCTGATCCCGGCGAGCTTCTCGGCGAAGGAAGTGGAAGTCTTCGGCTCAGATGTGCCGATGCAGCGCCCGGGAGAGCCTGTTGAAGTGGCGCCGAGCTATTTGTACTTAGCAAGCGATGATTCTTCATATGTCACGGGCCAGACGATTCATGTGAACGGCGGCACCATCGTAAACGGATAATGTGAAAAAAGCCAATCCATATGGATTGGCTTATTCACTCTGTTTGAGTGCGGCATATTCTTTTGAAAGCGTGAGGAACGCTTCTTTATTTTTATCATCAAGCGCCTTATTAATCTGCATTGTCAGCATGGCGATCCGGCGTTTATACAAGGATTCATCAAGCACCATTTGAATGTAAATATCGGCCATTGTCACATCGAATTCGTTTGCTTTTTGCGTGTTGCGGGACTTCATGAGCTCAGTGTACGACTTTTTCTCTTTCATAAAGAATCCCCCCAATGCCTTTTTTATAGTATATGGATAACGGCCGGAAAAATCAATTAATTTTTATAATCTTTAGACAACTAATACTTGGAAATATATCGACATATCCTGCAAATTGACGAAAAAACGTAAATGATCATTGTATAAATGAGGTGAAACGAAAAAGAAAAATAATATTTAAATAGTAATTTAAGACTAAATTACATCTTTAAAAGGTGATTTTTAGCTATATTCGAAAAAAACCTGTCGTTTTCCAATGACAGATGATAGATTATTAGTATAAATTTTCAAGAAAAGGATTGGAGGATGCACATCATGTGCCAGAAAACACACGCACCCTTAGAAAGCTACGAAGTAAATCGTTCAACCATCGCTGTTTTGCCTGAGGAAATAGACGGTAAAATGGGGTCGAAGGTCATTGAAAAAGACTGCATTCTGTATGTCAGCATGAAGCCGATTCACATCATCGACAGAAGCTGCCGCTACTTTGGCTCCAGCTATGCCGGGAGAAAAGCGGGAACATATGAAGCGATTAAAATTTCTCACAAGCCGCCGATTATGGTGGACCCTTCAAATCACATCTTTTTATTCCCTACACTTTCTTCTGCAAGGCCTCAATGCGGCTGGATATCGCATGTGCACGTTAAAGATTTTCAACCGACGGCATTTGATGACACAGCGGTCACGTTCTCAAACGGCAAAACGATGGAACTGGAAGTATCCTATCATTCTTTTGAAAATCAGGTTTACAGAACCGCCTATCTCAGAACCACTTTTCAGGACAGGATGGGCAGTCATATCCCGAAGCGGCAGGAATTCATGCTGTATCCGAAAGAAGAGCGGACAAGAATGATCTACGACTTTATTTTGCGGGAGCTGGGGGAGAGATATTAGAGAGAGCTGTGATGTGAAGGGACGGGTCCTCTCCTTTTGGGGAGGGCTTTTTTCGATTTACATGCCGGTATAGAGTTGTATCGTGTCCGTCTGTTGGCTATGATGATGTAAAGAGTAATGATTTTTCATTTTAGGAGAGATGGGCATGGATGTGTTTGCAAAATATGTATCAGGAATCGATAACCCGGATCACCGTCTCAAAGCAGAGGAAATTTTGTCGTGGACGGCTGGCCAATTTCCGAACTTAGAAGCGCAGATCAAGTGGAACAAACCGACATTTACCGATCACGGCACCTATATCATTATGTTTGCCGCGGCAAAAAATCATTTGAGCATTTTACCTGAAAAAGAGACGATGGAGCATTTTGCCGATGACATCGCCCAGGCCGGGTACAGCGCTTCTTCGCGCCTGTTCAGAATTCGATGGACTGATCCGGTGCACTATGATCTGCTTAAGAAGATCATCGAATTTAACATCAAGGAAAAAGCTGAAAATCCGGGGTTTTGGCGCTAGCGGACGTGATGTTGAAGGAGGAAGACATGGACGTTTTCAAAGACTATTTATCAAGTATCGACAGCCCTGATCATCGTCTGCGAATGGAGGAAATCCTGTCGTGGACGGCTGACCGATTTCCGAACTTAGAAGCGCAGATCAAGTGGAACACGCCGATGTTTACGGATCACGGCACCTTTATTATCGGCTTTGCGGCAGCAAAGCATCATGTAAGTGTTTCCCCCGAAGAAGCGGGAATTGCGCATTTTGCCGACGACATTGCCCGTGCCGGCTACAGCGCTACTTCCCGTTTGTTCAGAATTCAATGGACTGAACCAGTGCATTATGATCTGCTTGAACGCATGATTCAATTCAATATTCAGGATAAGGCGGACTGCTCAGCATTTTGGCGGAAATAATGAAAGAAATGTTAAAAAAACAACCCTGAGGAGGGCTGTTTTTTTATTGGAAACACATGATCAGCCCATTTTAATCAAGAAGCAATGGATGACGTACTATAAAAAATAAGGAGTACGAAGCAGTGAATGAATTTTATAAGGCGTTAACACATGTAAATAAAATTTTTTATGAACCAAATCACTTAACGATACATGATATTCAAGAAGAAGCTCAAAATTCAGAGTATGGGGCCGGTATGTTTCAACTGCATTCAAAATCAGTTCGATTCAGAGTCGCAAAAATAACGCCTAACAAGATAGGACAGTTTGTTGCTTTTTGGGAAAAAGATGGAGATGGTAAAAACCAAGCCTTTTCATATGAAAAAGCTGCTGATTTATTGGTTATCAATACTTTTGCCGGTAATAATCATTTTGGACAATTTGTTTTTCCAAAAGAAGTTCTTGTAAAGCAAAATATCCTTAAAACAGCCGCTGCAAAAGGAAAAATGGCAATTAGAGTTTACCCTAAATGGGAAAATCCCACTAGCAAACAAGCTATCAAAACACAAAAATGGCAGTTGGCATATTTTGTTGAGGCGAACGATGCAGATCGTTTTCCAGCACAAGACCTGTTAAAGCTATATTCTAACTAAAATTGCACAGCCCTGAGCCGGCTGACAGTATGTGAAGTTAACCGGTGCGTGAGTTGGAGAATAACGGGGAACCTCAACAAATGAGGTTCCTCTAATTGTTATATAGAAATCGACATTTTGAATGTAACAGAGTTTGTTTATTAAACGTAATCCAAAAAATAAGGGATTTGCGTATCCGGCAGACCCTCACGAAACGCACGATGTCAGAAATCGTGCGTTCAACATTCTTTATTTGACGACAGACATGCTGACGCTGCTGCCTGACACTGTCAATTTGGCAAAATCCTGTGTATCAATCACAGGGGTGACTGCTTTATTGTCGATCGAGATGTTCGTAAAGGCTGTTGAGAAGTTTGATTTGATGTAAGGGCGCTGATCCTCTGATGTGACCGCGACGGTGGCGAGCGCTTTCCATTTTGAGACAGAGCCTACATTTGTTTGGGCGAGTTCTGAGATGATGCGGCCGGTGTATCCGTCATTATTCGTGCCCCAATATGTGGCGCGGGTATTGCCGTTCAGATTTTTGTAAATGGTCAGCTGTACGGTGCTGCCGGGCCGGAAGCCTTTCGTATAGGTGAATTGGCTTTCTCCTTCCAGATACCGGACCTGGCCTTGCCCCTTTGAACCGACTTTCATGATCGGTTTCCATACATGATAGGTGTCACTGTACTGAAGCCCGATATCAGCCTCTGTGCCTCCGGTAAATCCTGAGTAAATATAGGCTGTCCCATTTGACACCTGAATCGAGCTTGGAAGCTGAATTTTCGTGACGAGAACTGAGCCCGTGCTGTTCAGGTAGGCCCTTCCGCCGATTCCTTTGCTGAGCTGGGACGCCGCTTCCGCCGTATTGGGACTGATCACCCCCGGAATATCCGCCGTACATGCGCCGAATAGAACGGCTGTAGTGAGAACACCCGCAAGAAGCCCTTTTTTCATCATCATTTCTCCTCCTATCATCATAGTCAGATAGCGCTATCAATTCATATTATAAAAGGTTTTGGGAAAAATTCCATAAAAGATATACGGGCGGACGTAAATCAAAACTATTTTCCTATTTATCTTGTAAATGGAGATTATTTGAACTATGATATGTTCAGCAATACAGCATGATTCAGGAAAGGGGATAGGATAGAAATGAAAAAGACGGCAGCTGTGCTTTTGTCTTTCGGTCTGGTGTTCGGTTGTTCATACGGAGCGGGGCAGACGGCAGAAGCGAAAACAAAGGTAAAAACGTATCAAAACTGCAAGGCGCTGAATAAGGTGTATAAGGGCGGCGTGGCCAAATCGTCGAAAGTGAAAAACAAGGGCGGCAGAACAAAGTACAAGCCGTATGTATCAAAAGCGCTTTACAATGCAAATAAAAGACTTGACCGAGATAAAGACTA
Source organism: Bacillus sp. FCW2 (assembly GCF_021228595.1). Taxonomy (NCBI): domain Bacteria; kingdom Bacillati; phylum Bacillota; class Bacilli; order Caryophanales; family Bacillaceae; genus Bacillus; species Bacillus sp. FCW2. Next base: position 168,637 of record NZ_CP089436.1, read on the forward strand.
TATCGCATGTGAGAAATAAAAAACAAGCCTCTTTAAAGAGGCTTGTTTTTTTAAATGGATTCGGCGGTGACGGCGGTTCCGTATCCGATTAATTCGGATGTGTTCTGTCCTGCGGTCAGTTCGAACCGCAGGCCGACGATGGCGTTCGCTCCGAGCTGCTCCGCCTCTCTGATCAGGCGCTCTTTCACCGCTTTTTTGGAGTCTTCCAGCATTTCAGTATAGCTTTTCAATTCGCCGCCGACGACAGATTTTAAGCCTGCAAGCAAGTCTTTGCCGATGTGTCTGGACTGGACAATACTGCTTGTCACCAAGCCTTTCACTTCCGTAATCTGTTTTCCGGCGACAGTTTCGGTCGTTGTCATGATCATGCGTTTTTCCCCTTTCGTGTATCTTACCGCTATCTTACCATTTAAGCCGCCTTTTCGGCTGCGCTGATTTGTTTTTTTCTGACTGCGGCGCTGACTGCAAACATGACGGCAATGTTCAGAACCAGCGCGATGATGCCTGTATTCATATCCTTAACGATCTGCGGAAGAAACGGAAAGAGGGTTCCGATGGTTGATTCGGTCAGCGTAATGAAGGCCACCGTTCCGACCCCGGCCGTTATGCCGGCAAAAGCGCCGTGGCTTGTGATGAAACGCCGCTTCGGCAGGCTGAATAAGAGGGCGGGGAAAAGCTGGGTGACAAGGCTGTAGCCCATTAAAAGCAAGGTGACGATGGTATTTCCGCCTTTCAGCGTAAAATATACGGATATCAGCGCGATGACGGGTACGGCGTATTTTGCGAGCCGTGAGACTTTTTCGTCAGTCGTGCCGGGCAGAATGGCTTTGTACACATTTTTGGCGAACAGCGTGCTTGAGGCCATTAATATCATTGAACCGGGTACAAGCGCCGTCAGAATGCCCGCCGATCCGATCAGTCCGACAAACCAGGGATCAAAGGTTTTCACAGACAGCTTTAATAAGGCGAGATCCGTGTCCGCCCCTTTTAAACCGGGCACCTGCAGAATCGCCGCAAATCCGGTAAAGATGACAAACAGCAGGACGAGCTGATAAAGAGGCATGATGATTGCGTTTTTCCGAAACACCCGCGGATGCTCCGCCGAATAGGAAGCGGCAAATGTATGGGGCCACATATAAAAGCCGAGAGCGGTCAGCAAAACTGTTGAGCTGAACCAGGAAACGCTCTGTCCGGTTTCCGGCAGCGTGAGAAAACCGGGTTTTGCGGCGTCAATTTGTTTGAACATCTCCGTAAACCCGCCATAGTAATGAATGGGCAAATAAATGCCTAAATACAGGACGATGCCTAAAATCATGATATCTTTAACGACGGATATCCACGCTGAACCGTGGATTCCTGATATCATCACATAAATCGTGATGGAGACAGCGCCGATCCAGACAGCGGCTGAGGGCGGAATCTGTCCGTATGACGTTGTTGAAACAATTAATCCGAGCCCTTTCAGCTGCAGGACGAGATAGGGGATGAGGGATGCGATGCCGACGAGCGATACGAGAATGCCGAGGAGCGGGCTGTTGTATTTTGAAATAAAAAAATCTGATTGCGACATCAGTTTGTGTTGTTTGGCGTAAGTCCACACGGCTGGCAGAAGCCAATATGACAAAATGTAGGCAAGGCAGCCGTACGCGATAATATAAAAGGCGGGGCCTCCTTTTCCGTAAGCCCATCCGCTTCCGCCGAGGAATGTAAAGGTCGTGTATATTTCTCCCGCCATTAATAAAAAGACAAACATCGTGCCGAAGCCGCGTCCGCCCACTGTCCATTGTTCAAGGTCCATATTTTTTCCTTTTCGGGCCCGGATTCCGAGATATACACAAAACAGGAGCACGGCGGCCATTACGGGAAATGCTGCGTTCATTCCGCCTCACCCGCCTTGTTTTCTTTGTCCAATTTGTAAACGGCGGCCATCAGAACGGAAGTCAGCACCGCCCAGATGACGACATACGCGAGAATGAAAGGCATTCCGAAAACATAAGGCGTCACCCGGTTGGCAAATGGAATGCCGGCGAGAATTCCGAAAAAGGGCAGGGCGGCGAGAACATGAATCAGTTTCATAACATTCCTCCTTTTCATTGAAAACAGCGTGTCCCGATTATAAAGAAAATCATGTCGAATGTATAGTGTGAATAGTCTGAAATTTATCAGCTGAAAAGGAAAAGCAGTCCCGGCTGCTTTTTAAATGGTCGCAATAGACAGGTAATATTCCAATAAGGCGGTTACCTGTTCCCGTATTCTCGGGTTGAAATAACGGTGTTTTTCTTCATAGCCGTTAATGGTGCATATATAAAGCGTAAATGCTTCGTCTCTTTCCGCTTCGTATAGTTTAATTTTACGCTTTCTTAACTCTTTTCGAACATCACTCAAATCCTTTTGTGCTAATTTTAAAGAGCAGCCGATAAGCTGTTTATAGGGTTGTTTTAATTTGAACGGGCACGAATCAAGCGCTTCGAGGTCCCGGTTCAGGATGGCAGCCGCCATGGGCAGAAACAGCCCTTTTTCGATGAGATCGCGGGTGCCGCTCCGGATGTCAGGCATAAATACTCCTTCTTTCTTAAAAAAGAGAACGTTTGTTCTTATTTTATACTCGCTTACACGATATTTCAAGTCGGAAAATCTCGTAAACATTTTCGTTTTTTGGAGATAATGTGTAGAATAAGGATAGACAAACTCGTTAAGGAGTATAAACGTTGGAGCATTTTTTATCATATTTGACTGAGGAACAGCTGACGGAATGGTTCCAAAGCTATAGAGCTTTCGGCCCGGCGGCTGCGGCTGCACTGCCTTTTATTGAAGCGTTTCTTCCGTTTTTGCCGCTCGTTGTATTTGTGGTGGCGAATACGAATGCATTTGGTTTGTGGGAAGGTTTTTTTCTGTCGTGGCTTGGATCTGCGGCAGGATCGATGCTGATGTTTTATGCCGTCCGCCGTTTCGGACAGAAAAGAGCTTTCGGTTTCATCCGCAGGCATCGGACCATAAGGCGGATGATGCTCTGGGTTGAGCGGCACGGTTTCGGTCCGCTGTTTATTTTACTTTGCTTCCCCTTTACGCCGTCCGCTGCGGTTCATATCGTTGCCGGTCTGTCACGGGTGGGGGCGCTGCAGTTTATATCAGCAGCCGCTATGGGGAAAATGGTCATGATCTTTATGATCAGCTTTATCGGGTATGATCTTCACGCACTCATGACACAGCCTTTCAGGATGGCGGGCGCCATAACGGTGATCGCGGTGCTGTGGTATGCCGGAAAGCATATCGAACGGCGTTTACAGACGAGAATCAGTCAGCATGAGAAAGACGGAGGGAGACAGGAATCTTGAAAAAACGATTTTGGTTTATAGCCGGCGTGCTTATCGTTGTTTTGGCCATACAATTAAAGAATGCCATTTTTATTGATTATAAAGTCGAAGGAATCAGCATGAATCCGACCTTTAAACAAGGAAATGAGCTGATGGTCAACAAGTTTTCCCATCGTTACAAAACGATCCGCCGTTTCGATATTGTCCTGTTTAAAGGCCCGCACCGCAAAGTGCTGATCAAACGAGTCATCGGGCTCCCCGGCGAGTCAATCGCATACAGGGAGGATCAGCTGTATGTGAATGGAAAACGGGTGGCGGAACCGTTTTTAAAACCGTTAAAGTCATCATTGTCCGCCGGGAGCCATGTGACCGGTGATTATACGCTGAAGGAAACGACCGGGCGCAAAAGCATACCGAAGGGACAATACTTTGTTATTGGCGACAACCGCATATACAGCCTCGACAGCCGTCATTTCGGTCCGATTAAGGATAAAGACATTGTCGGAGTCATCAGTGAATCAGACGCCAAGTGAACGGCGTCTTTTTTTTCGGAAATTATTGTCAAAAAGCAGAGGAAAGACTATAATGAAAATTGTTACGCGCGAAACAAAAAAGAGGCGTTTTATTTTTGGTGATATTGTTACGTGTGTAACAAAAAATATGAAAGAGGACTGATGAGATGAAAACACAGACTGCCATTATCGGGGGAGGTCCGGTCGGGCTTATGCTTGCATCAGAACTGGCGCTGGCCGGAGTGAAAACGACTGTCATTGAACGATTGAAGAAGACGGTGCCATATTCCAAAGCGCTTATCATGCATCCGCGCACACTTGAGCTTTTTGCCATGAGAGGCATATTGGAACGCTTTTTGGAAAAAGGGACGAAGGTGTCTTCCGGCCATTTTTCCATGCTGGATACACGGCTGGATTTTTCTCGGCTGGATACGAAGCAGAATTATTCGTTAATGCTGCCTCAGGCAGAAACGGAGCGGATTTTGGAGGAGTATGCATCAAGTCTCGGCGCAGACATCATCCGCGGGGCGGAAGCGGTGGCTGTCACTCAGACGGATGACGGAGTGGAGACGGTGTTCCGGGACAAAAGCGGTATCCGCACTCTTCACAGCTTTTATGCCGCGGGTACAGACGGAGCGGGGAGCATTGTCAGGAAACAGGCGGGCATCGCTTTTTCGGGCACTGATGCCGACTTAACAGGAACCCTTTGTGATGCCGCTTTGAAACATCCGCCCGAATCTTCCTTTTTGTCAACGTGCCGCCTGGAGGGATCGGTTGTGATTGTCCCTCTTACGGACGGACTTTTCCGCGTCCTCATCGTTTCTCCGCACGCTCCGCAAAAGCGGAAGGAAGAGCCGGTCACTGAAAATGAGCTGAAAGAAGACCTGCGGCGGATATGCGGCACTGATTTCGGATTGAGTGATCCGGTATGGATGTCGCGGTTCGGCAATGCCGAGCGTCAGGCCGAACAATACCGCTCCGGCCGGGTTTTTGTGGCCGGTGATGCGGCGCACATTCATTTTCCCGCAGGCGGCCAAGGCCTGAACACGGGGCTTCAGGATGCCTTCAACCTCGGCTGGAAGCTGGCGGCGCAAATGAAGGGGAAAGCGGCGCCTCATCTTCTGGACAGCTATCATCAGGAAAGGCACAGCACAGGAAAAGAAGTGTTGCACAATATAAAAACCCAGATAAAGCTCATGGATTTTACCGAGTCGGGGATGGCATTAAGAGAAACGATGACCGCTTTGCTGGATTTTCAGGAGTCCAACCGTTTATTGGCGGGAAAAGTATCCGCGCTTGATCTGCATTATGAACCGGATGCGGAGCTGCCGCCGCATACCCTGAACGGAAAACGCCTGCCGGATATCGAATTGACCCTTCATGACGGGCGGCCGGCCCGGCTGTATGATTTTCTTCATAAGGGCGCCTTTGTGCTTCTGTCATTAAGAGGGAGCATTCCCGCCGGTATTGATACGGACAGCGTGGCAGCTGTCAGGGCGGATCTTGCTGAAACACGTGCCGATTGGGATGACGTCCACACCGTTTTAATCCGGCCGGACGGCCACGCGGCATGGGCAGCCGGCGGCTCGGGACGTGAAGCGGAAGAAGCCGTTCTGGCCGGTTTGGAGAGATGGGGGTTCATCTGATACCCTTTTATGCGCCTATGTGATTGTTTCTTGTGTAACAAAACGTTATAGTAAAAGAAACAATCAATACGGAAGGGTGACTCAGCAGTTGGACAGAAGACAGCCAGACCATGCAAAACACATGATTCTTGAAGGGCTGACAGATATTTTTCACGAGCAGGAGAGGTGTCAGGAGGACATCAGGGCGTCGTTGGCCGGACGGATGGACGAACTCCGTGAAGAAAACGGGAAAAAATTACAGCTGACCTTGACGGAAATTCACATTTTGTCGTGTATCGGAGATCATGAACCGATCAATGTCACGTCAATAGCGGAAAAAATGAAGACGACAAAGCCGACCGTGTCGAGAAGCTGCGCGAAGTTTTTGGAAGCCGGCTTTCTGCGCAGAACCCGGCTGAGCGACAATAAAAAAGAAGTCTATTTCCGGCTGACTCCTGCCGGGAAAGAGCTGCATTCCCTTCATCATGAATATCATGAATTGATAAAAAAGCGGCTCTTGGCGTTTTTAGACCGCTATACAGATGAAGAACTGTTATTTGCTGAACGGCTGTTCCGTGATCTTTCAGCAAACTGGCGGTCTGTAAATGGCGGCGGAGAGCTGTTCAAATAAAAAACACGCATATGGATGCGTGTTTTTTTATTCGGATCATGTTCCTCTTTCTGCCCGGCCTCTTTCGCCGTGTGCCCGTTTCAGCTGAGAAAGGTGGTGCAGCAGCCGATAGAAGGGCGGAAGCATGGCGATGACGAGAACGATCCGGATGACCTGAACCGCGACGACGAAAGTCGAGTCTTCGTGCAGGGTGATCGAAGTCGCCGCCATCTCGGCGATCCCGCCGGGAGAAAAGGCGAGAACAGATGTAATCATGGAGATGCCCGTTAATTTAGAAACCGCAACCGCGCTCAGAATCATGGCGGCGATTAATCCGACGGAAGAAATAAATCCGACGGTCAGCACTCTCGTCACGCCGGTGAACATGCTTTTGTACATTTTTGATCCGATTGTGGCGCCGAGAAAAATTTGTGACAGCTGGTTCGCTTCCGGCGGCCACCAGGCCAGCATGTCTTTGCCCGCCAAGGCGGACACGCCGATTTCCGCAGCAGCAACGCCGATCATGCTGCCGAGCAGCCAAGGGGCGGGAAATTTCAGCCGTTTTGCGCCTTTGCTTGCAAGCCAGGCAGCCAAAATAAATCCGGCCGTTAACAAGACGGGAATAAGGCCCGGATGTGAAGCTCCTGCCGAAACGGCTCCGGCTGATGTCTGAGCCGTACCGTTTTGTTTGGTAAATAAGAAAATGACGAGAAACGGTATTGTCATGACGACCAAAAGGACGCGCGTCAGCTGAATAAGGCTTACAATCGCGGTGTTTGCGCCGACTTCCTGGGCGATACCGGGCATGGCGGATAAACCGCCCGGCGCCGTGCCTACAAAGCTTGTCATCATGTCCGTCCGGCTGAACCGAAAGAGCACATATCCGGAAACAAGCGCCATCACGATAGAGAAAATCAGCATGAAGCCTACCGGAAGCCAATGCTCCCGTAAAACCGACAGAACGGACAGGTTCAGTTTCTGGCCGAGTTCGATGCCGAGGATCATTTGTCCCGCCGCAAGCCATCTGCGGTGAATCCCTCTTCTGTCAGGCGCCATGAACAGCCAGCGGGGCCTCGTCATGGAGAGGATGCAGCCGGCGGCCAGCGTTCCGAGCATCCAGGCGATCGACATCCCTGTAAGCGAAAGAAGAAACCCCCCTGCCGCACTGATGAGAATAAACCAGATATCCGTAAGGAGATGTTTGTCTTTCTTCAATGAAAACCCTTCTTCCTGAAACATTCATATTAAATTGTTAAGCTCGTTAACCTTACTATTACTATAGTATAGATTTTGAGATAAATAAATAATGAATTATTTCTCATAATCCATTCATTTTTCTTATCACAAACATAAAAAAAGCTCCGGAGATGGGTGAGTGCACCCTACTCCGAAACCTCGCCCGCTTTTCCTTTCCACACAAAGGTCAATCCCAGACCGAGAAATAAAACCACACCTGCGAACAGAAACGGGAAGTGAATATTCATATCAAATAAAATACCGCCCAGAGCCGGGCCGAAAATGGTGCCCAAACTCGTGTATGTTGAGTTCATACCGGCAACAAACCCCTGCTGATTTCCTGCGATTTTCGATAAATAAGTAGTCAGTGCCGGGCGCAGTAAATCAAACGCAAGGAAAATGATGCAGGTGACAGCGAGCACGGGCAAAAATCCTGACATCACCGTAGAAACGAAAGCCAGCACAGCGCCGATGATCAGACAAAGCTGAATGACTTTTTTCTCCCCGAGGAAGTTGACAAGTCTGCCGAATGCGAGCACTTGAATGAGGACCGCCACAATGGAGCTGAACGTAATAATAATGGCGATATCCTTTGGCGTGAAGCCGAATTTATGGTTTGTAAATAAGCTGAATACCGTTTCGTACGCCGACAGTCCGAATGCCAAAACAAAGACGATGATAAAGGCGATCAAGTAGCTTGGATGAATCGACTTTTTCAAATCTTTTAAGAAGGTTGATTCTTTGACGCTTTCCATCTGCTTTGCGCGTTCTTCTTTAGTTAACGGCTCTTTCAGCATAAAGACAGAGGAAATCACTGCGATAAATGCAATTCCCGCCGCAAAGAAAAACGGCATTCGAACGCCGTGATCGGCAATAAATCCTCCTATGCCGGGCCCGATGATAAACCCTGTGCTGATGGCGGCAGATACATAGCCCATCGCCTTCGATCTTTCCTGCACCGTCGTAATATCTGCGACATACGCTGTAACAGCGGGCATGATAAAAGCGGCACTGATGCCCCCCAGCACCCTTGCGAAATATAAAATGGAGACATGTGTGCCCAATCCGAAGGTCAGTTCGGATAATGCGAACAAAAACAGTCCGGCGAGAATCATGATTTTTCTGCCGAAGCGGTCAACCCATCTCCCCGCAATGGGGGATGCAATTAATTGCGCGACGGCGAAGGCAGCGACAAGGTATCCCATTGTGCTGCCCGTCAAGTGCATCACATTCATAAACAGCGGCATAACGGGAATGATCAATCCGATGCCTAAAAAAGCAATAAATATGTTGCTTAATAAGATGATGAGTACAGCCTTTTGTTCTCTGATCGGTTTTTGCATGTTGTTTCTCCTTTGTCAGCTGTCATTCTGTTTATCAGCGCTGATCGACCCGTGAATAAACGCGGAGATGGCTTCTTTTTGCAATTCGATTCTTTGCTGAATGGTATCGTTTTTATATAACACATCTAAACCGTAGAAGACGGATAGCAGGATTTTCACTTTTGATTCGACATGATGAATGGACCAGCTGCCGTCTTGATTTCCCTCTTCTAAGATCTCCCTCATCACATCGTCATATTCAATATCAATTTTGTTGAGCCGCTTTACGACCTCCTCTGACGTAAACGCACTCGCATAAAACTCTTCACTTGCTCTCATAAGCGGGTAATTGATGCTCATCCGGCTGAGCAGCTCCGCAAAGCCCGTCAGCTTTTCGGCAGCATCTTTCAGATTAGCTTCCATTTCCCTCCACGTCTCGATCATCACGCGGTGATCCTCTTCCATGATATGAAGAAACAGAAACTCTTTTCCTTTAAAATGGTGATATAGATTGCCTTTACTGATTTCGGCCGCCTCTAAAATATCCCGAATCGATGTTTCTGAATATCCTTTTTTTGCAAATAAGTCACGCGAAGCGGATACGAGCCTGTTCTTCGTCTTTTCGCTCTTTCCGGCACCGCCTTTTGTATTTGTCACTTCACACAGATCCTTTCCGCCTCATTCATATCGTTGTCCCGGCAAAGCGGGGCCCGGTTCGTTTGAAACCGACCAGTTGGTTTATTTTATTATAAAGGGTTTTTGCTGATTATACAATGAAGAAGTTATCCATTGTTTAGAGGGAGTATAAAAACGGCTCGAAAAGTAAACCCCATTCTCTCATGTTGAAAGAACGGGGGTTGTCTGCGGTCTGCCTGAACCGTTATTTTCCGGTATTTACCTCGGTGTAGCTTGTGTTCGGCGCGTTTGATACCGTTCCCCCTGTATGGTGGAAAGGAGAGTGGGCCATATCGTATAAAAACCAGACGGCATGACGCTGCTCGTCAAATGCCGTGCGGGCAAATAACCGCTTCGCTTCCGGATGCACCGCTCTATCGGATGCCTGCAAATAAAAATCATTCGTTTTCTGCTCATCATAAAACGCCGCCCTCAGTCCTTCTCTGTATGTGTGCGGACAATGCTCCGTCTGTTTCGGCGTCAACTGTTTTCCGGTAATTGACGTATATAGTGAAGAGAAAGCGTGCAGGTGGCGCACTTCTTCTTCTCTGATATGTTCGATTCGTCTTCTGATTTCTGCGGTCGGCGCTTTTTCGGCTAATATTGAGTAGCAAATCACAGCGCTGTATTCACCGTTTATGGATTTTACCAGATCCTTGATAAGCACAGAATCGTCACTGCAGATGGCTGTATAATGAAAAAAATTCTCGTGCATTGGACTCACCCCCGGATGTTTATAGGGTATTATACGGCGGCAGCCCGTGACATGTGCGGATGTCATTTTTATTCTTGATCTAGCGGCGATGTAATATGGTCGTCGTATGTGTCGACAAAAAGCCGGCCGTTGCTTCCGCGCACAGCGTATACGACGTCTTCCGGTTTGAGGTTTCTCTTGTCCAATTCTTCTCTCAGCCATTTTTCCGATACGTGGTTTTCTTCCAGATTCTTCATCACCAGCCGGCCGTCCATAATCAGCTCAACGGCAAAGTTCTTTTCATGTCCGGCAAAGATGCCGAGATCCTGTCTTGTAACGGGCGCAAATTCCGGTTTGACCTCCACTGACATGCTGCCGTTTGTTTCAATGATGGCAGTCTGAACCTGAGAAATGTCAAATACGTCATTTACACGCAGCTGCTGGTTCAAGTAGTCGATGGTATAACGCATCGTTTTCATATTATGCTCAAGTATTTTACCGTTTTGAATGATAATGGTCGGTTTGCCTGCAAAGAAACCCCTAAGGGCCCTGTTTTTCATAGAAAGATATGCGACAAGGTAAATGATTGCCACGAAAATAATGTAGGCAATGACATTATAATGAATCGGCAGCTTTGTATTAAACGACAGATTTGCCGTGATGGCGCCGAGCGAGATGGCCGCAATGAAATCAAAAAGCGTCATCTGTGAAATGGTTTGTTTACCGAGTATCCGGGCGCCGATAAACAGAATGCTGAACGACAGAGCCGTCCGTACAATCACTTCGGGATATTCTGACATCATCATTAGTCCTTTTTTCTTTATTTTGGTCAGAAGCGATACTTTTTAAAACAGTCATCCCGTTTTTACCAGCAGATGAGATTGGTCATTTTCGTCAACTTTCGATAAAATGTAGAAAGATAAAAAGAGAGGGGTCTTCTAATTTGGGTGTTGAGTTTTTAGTAGGCAGATCGGGGAGTGGGAAAACGAGGCTGATTATCGACAGCATTCAAGATGAACTGCGCCGGGAGCCGTTCGGGAAACCGATCATTTTTCTAGTCCCGGATCAAATGACGTTTTTAATGGAATATGAGCTTGCTAAAACGCCGGATATCGGCGGCATGATACGCGCTCAAGTGTTCAGTTTTTCGCGTTTGGCGTGGCGCGTGCTTCAGCATACCGGGGGCATGAACCGCCCGTTTGTGACGACGACGGGTGTGCAGATGCTTTTAAGGAAACTGATTGAAGAACATAAGCACGAGTTTAAAGTGTATCAAAAAGCGAGTGACAAAACCGGGTTCACTGAGCAGGTGGAACGGATGCTGACAGAGTTTAAGCGGTACTGTATTGAGCCTGAAGACGTCCGCCGCATGGCGGAAAGCGGAACGGCGTCAGAATATCGCGGAGAGCGGATGCTGTCTGAAAAACTTCATGATTTAGGCATTTTATATCAGCAGATGGAAAGAAGCCTCGCCGGACACTATTTGCATTCAGAGGATTATTTGACGCTGCTCGCTCAGCAGATTCCTTTGGCGGACGTTGTAAAAGGCGCCCGTGTTTACGTCGACGGATTCTATCAATTTACGCCGCAGGAATTAAGGGTGCTGGAGCAGCTGATCATGCATGCTGAACATGTCACATTCTCGCTGACGGCGGACAGTCCTTCGGCGGAACAGGCACCGGATGAGCTCGATCTGTTCAGAATGACGGGAAGCACATACTATAAGCTTTATCAGACGGCAAAGGAATTGAATGCCGATATTTCCTGCAAGGAACTGCATGGCACGAAGCGGCATCGGCATGTGCCGGAGCTTGCCTGTATAGAGTCGCAGTACGATGTGCGTCCCGCCGCGGCGTACACCGGCGGACAGGAAGCTTTTACCGTCATGCAGGCGCAAAACAGAAGAGCTGAGCTTGAAGGTATTGCCCGGGAAATTCAATCACTTGTCCGGGACGGAGGATACCGGTACAAAGATATGGCGATTCTCATCCGTCAGCCGGAAGATTATAAAGATTTGCTGAAGGAAGTGTTTGCCGATTACGGGCTTCCTTATTTTATTGACGGAAAAGCTTCTATGCAGCATCACCCGCTTATTGAATTCATCCGTTCAAGCCTGGATGTCGTGAAGGGGAACTGGAGATATGAAGCGGTGTTCCGCTGTGCGAAAACCGAACTGTTATTCCCGCTTGATCAGCCGGAGCAGAAAATAAGAGAGCAGGTTGATCAGCTTGAAAACTACTGTATCGCCTACGGCATTAAAGGGGAGCGCTGGACGAGCGGCGAGCGGTTTGTATACAGGCGCTTCGTATCGCTCGATGAGGATTTCGCGCAGACAGATCAGGAAATAGAGATGGAGCAAATGCTGAATGAGACGAAAGAGTGGATGGCCGCGCCCCTTGTCCGGCTTCAAAACCGGATGAAAAAGGCGAAAACGGTTCAAAGCATGGCGGAGGCTCTTTATCTCTTTTTGGAAGATACCGATGTTCCCCTGAAGCTGGACCGAAAAAGGCAGCGGGCCGAAGAGGCCGGAAACATGATCGAAGCGCAGCAGCACGGCCAGGCGTGGGATGCCGTTATCCAGCTTCTCGAGGAGTTTGCCGGCATGATGGGTGAAGATGAAATATCTTTGGCGCTGTTCCAGCAAATGCTTGAAACGGGAACGGAATCGCTTCATTTTTCTTTAATTCCTCCTGCGCTTGACCAAGTATTTGTAGGGAATATGGATCTCTCAAGAATGTACGGCACGTCCTGCACATTCGTCGTCGGGGCCAATGACGGCGTTCTTCCGGCGCGCCCGGATGAAAACGGCGTGCTGTCTGATGATGACCGGGAGTGGCTGAAAGCGGTCGGAGTGGAGCTGTCTTCCGCGGGGCGTGAGCGGCTGCTTGATGAGCATTTTCTCATCTATATGGCGCTGTCGAGTCCGTCTGACCGTCTTTATGTGTCATACCCGATTGCCGATGCGGAAGGAAAAACGCTCCTGCCGTCAATCGTTGTAAACAGGCTTGGCGAGCTGTTTCCCGATCATCAGGAAAAGCTGTCAGCGGCTGATCCCGAGCAGGTAAGCGAAGAAGAGCAGCTTCAGTATCTCGTCAATAAACAGGTGGCTCAGACATATACGGCAAGTCAGCTCAGGCTGTGGACAAGAGAGTACGAGATCAGTGACGTATGGTGGAGCGCATACAATGTGCTGATGAAAGAGTCTGATCACCGGCGTGCGAAAAAGCTGTTTTCAAGCCTGTTTTTCCGCAATGAGGCGAAGCGTCTTGAACGGCCTGTTTCGCGCCAGCTTTACGGCGAGCATATTAAAGGAAGCGTCTCCCGGATGGAGGCGTTTAATGCCTGCCAGTTCTCTCATTTTGCATCTCACGGGCTTCAATTAAAAGAGCGGCAGTTTTTCAAGCTGGAAGCGCCGGATATCGGCCAGCTGTTTCACTCCAGCCTGAAGCTGATTTCAGACCGGCTTCGTGAGCAGAAGCTGGAATGGCGCGATCTGACGAAAGATCAGTGCCGGAATTTCTCCTATGAAGCGGTGGAACGGCTTGCGCCAAAGCTGCAAAAAGAGATTCTGCTCAGCTCAAACAGACACTTTTATGTGAAGGAAAAACTGCAGAAGATCGTCACTCGTGTTTCAGGCATATTAAGCGAGCATGCGAAGGCGAGCGGTTTCGTCCCGGTCGGTCTTGAACTCGGTTTCGGCGGAAGCGGGCCGCTGCCTCCGCTCACTTTCACGCTGAAAAACGGCTGTACGATGGAACTCGTCGGACGGATCGACCGCGTGGATAAAGCGGAAAGCTCAAAAGGCCTGCTGCTGAGAATCGTTGATTATAAATCAAGCGACAGAGGGCTTGATCTGGCTGAGGTGTATTACGGGCTCGCTCTGCAAATGCTCACATATCTTGACTTATCGATTACACATTCCGCGGATTGGCTCGGCATGAAAGCGACACCGGCAGGCGTTTTGTATTTCCATATTCATGATCCGATGATTCAGGCCAGTCTGCCGATGGGGCTTGATGAAATCGAGCAGGAAATTTTCAAGAAATTTAAAATGAAAGGCCTTCTCCTCGGTGACCGGGAGGCGATCAGCCTGATGGACACGACGTTGGAGGAAGGGCGTTCAAATATCGTCAATGCCGGTTTGAAAAAGGACGGTTCTTTAAGATCCGACTCAGCCGCGGTCAGCGAACAGGACTTTCATCTGCTGACAGACCATGTGCGGCGGACATTTGAACAGGCGGGCGAAGCGATAACGGACGGGCTTGTGTCCATTACCCCGTATAAGCTGAAAGATAAGACGCCTTGTACGTACTGTGCGTTTCAATCGGTATGCCAGTTTGATGAGTCGCTTAAGGAAAATGAATACCGCAGCCTGAAAGCGGAAAAAGACGGCACCATACTGGATTGGCTGAAGAAGGAGGCGGATGATGATGCAAATTCCTAAACCGAAAGACAGCATATGGACGGATGACCAATGGAGCGCCATCGTTTCTTCCGGGCGCGATATTCTGGTCGCTGCCGCAGCCGGATCAGGTAAAACGGCCGTGCTCGTGGAACGGATGATCAGAAAGATAACCGCGGAGGAAGATCCGGTTGATGTTGACAGGCTCCTTGTGGTGACCTTTACAAACGCCTCAGCAGCGGAGATGAAGCATCGGATCGCGGAAGCATTAGAAAAAGAGCTCGCCAAAAATCCGGGATCTCTGCATATCAGACGGCAGCTCTCTCTATTAAATCGGGCGAGCATTTCGACGCTTCACTCTTTCTGTCTGCAAGTGCTTAAAAAATATTATTATATGATTGATCTTGACCCCGGTTTTCGGATGGCTGACCAGACGGAAGGCGAATTGCTCGGAGACGAAGTGCTTGATGAGCTGTTTGAAGATGAATACGCAAAAGGGAATCAGGCGTTTTTTGAGCTTGCGGACAGATATACGACAGACAGGCATGATCTGGATCTTCAAGACCTTGTCAAACGGGTGTACGAGTATTCCCGGTCGCATCCTGACCCGGAAGCGTGGCTGCAAAGCTTTGTCCGCCTGTATGACGTGACGGAAGAAAGCAAAATAGAAGAGCTTCCGTTTTACCAGTATGTGAGAGAAGATGTTGAAATGGCGCTCTTCGGGGCAAAACAAAAGCTTGAGAAGGCGCTTGAACTGACAAAAGCGCCCGGCGGGCCGGCGCCGCGTGCTGATAATTTTCTGGATGACCTTCAGCAGATAGAAGAGCTGATCAGCTGCCGGCATGACTTCGATGCGCTGTATGAACGGGTTCCCGCAGTCTCATTTAAGCGGGCGAAGGCGGTAAAGGGTGATGAATTTGACAAAGCGCTTTTGGACGAAGCGACCGATTTGCGAAACGGCGCGAAGAAACTGATCGAAAAGGTAAAGACAGATTACTTTACAAGAAGTCCGCAAGATCACTTAAAGAGTTTAACAGATATGAAGCCTGTCATCGAAACGCTCGTTCAGCTCGTGATATCGTACGGAAAACGATTTGAAGCGGCGAAACAAGAAAAATCAATTATTGATTTCTCAGATTTGGAACATTACTGCCTGGCGATTTTAACTGCGGTTGATGAAGAAGGCCGGCGGGTGCCGAGCGAAGCGGCCGTTTATTATCAAGACCAGTTTCATGAAGTTCTGGTTGATGAATATCAAGATACCAATCTTGTGCAGGAGTCTATCCTGCAGCTTGTTAAAAGCGGGAATGAAGAGGCGGGAAATCTGTTTATGGTAGGCGACGTCAAACAATCGATCTACCGTTTCAGACTTGCTGAGCCGCTGCTGTTTCTCGGGAAATATAAAAGGTTTACAGAAAGCGGGGAAGGCGCGGGGCAGAAAATTGATCTGAACCAAAATTTCCGCAGCCGCTCCGATATTTTGGACAGTACGAATTTCTTGTTTAAGCAGCTGATGGGCGGAAAAATCGGCGAAGTGGACTACGATGAACAGGCGGCATTGAAGCTCGGCGCATCGTATCCGCCGAATGACGCGGCAAAAACGGAACTGCTGCTGATTGACAGCGCTGATGACGCAGACAGCGCCGAGGATGCCGAAGACTTTGAAACCGTGCACTGGGAAGCGAAAGCGATAGCCGGGGAGATCCGAAAGCTTGTCTCATCTCCGTTTAAGGTATATGACGGCAAAACAAAAACACACCGGAATATCCAGTACCGGGATATCGTGATTTTGCTGCGCTCCATGCCGTGGGCGCCGCAATTAATGGAAGAGCTGAAAAACCAGGGCATTCCGGTGTACGCCAATTTGACGTCGGGTTACTTTGAAGCCGTGGAGGTGGCTGCGGCGCTTTCAGTCTTGAAGGTGATTGATAATCCGTATCAGGATATTCCGCTTGCTTCCGTGCTGCGCTCGCCCATCGTTGGATGTGACGAAAATGAACTTGCGCTGATACGCCTTGAAAAGAAAAAAGCGCCGTTTTATGAAGCGCTGAAAGCATATATAGCGAACGGTGACAGGCATGATGACCTGTATCAAAAACTGAGAACCTTTTATGACAGTCTGCAAAAGTGGCGGTCATTTTCGACGAATCATTCGGTGTCTGAGCTGATTTGGGAAGTATACCGCGATACCGGATATTTTGACTATGCAGGCGGCATGCCCGGCGGAAAGCAGCGTCAGGCCAATCTGCGCGTCTTGTATGACCGGGCGCGCTCGTACGAAGCGACGGCGTTCCGCGGGTTATTCCGCTTTTTGCGGTTCATTGAACGGATGCAGGAGCGCGGTGATGATCTGGGGACGGCCCGGGCGCTCAGCGAGCAGGAGGATGTCATTCGGCTGATGACGATCCACAGCAGCAAAGGACTTGAATTCCCCGTCGTTTTCACCGCCGGACTCGGCAGAAGTTTTAATATGATGGATCTCAACAAATCATACCTGCTTGATAAAGAGCTCGGTTTCGGCACGAAGTATATTCATCCGGAACTCAGAATCAGCTATCCGACTCTGCCGCTTGTGGCGATGAAGAAAAAGATGCGCAGAGAGCTCTTATCGGAAGAATTGCGCGTATTGTATGTGGCGCTGACCAGAGCGAAGGAAAAGCTGTTTCTCATCGGTTCCTGCAAAAACCGGGAAAAACAGCTGGCCAAATGGCAGGCGCAAGCAGACCGGGCTGATTGGCTTCTTTCTGAATTCGACCGCTATCAGGCGTCATCTTATTTGGACTTTATCGGGCCGGCGCTCATCCGCCACCGTGACATGGAGGCGCACAGGACGCCGGGACTTTCATCGTCTGAGGATATCGCGCGCGACCCATCGCGTTTTCACATCCGGATGCTGCAGCAAAGTGAATTGCTGGAAGAGAATCCAAAAGAACGTGCTGAAGAAAAGAGCAAACGTCTCAAAGCAATACAGCAGGGCGAGCCGATTCCTGGTTCGTTTTCATTTGATGATCAGGCGCGCCGTCTGCTTGAATGGGAATATCCGTACCGAGAGCTGACGGCTATCAGAACGAAGCAGTCAGTTTCTGAGCTGAAGAGAAAGCAAGAATACGAGGATGAATACAGCGGCCGCTCTCTCATCAAACCGTCAGGAGACACGCTTTTATACAGGCGTCCCGGTTTTATGATGAAAAAAGGGCTGACAGCCGCCGAAAAAGGAACGGCGATGCATACGGTGATGCAGCACATACCGCTGACGCACGTGCCGACTGCCGAAGAAGCGGAGCGGACGGTCCGGATGCTTTACGAAAAAGAGCTGCTGACAGAAGAGCAGCAGGAAGCTATTGATATAGAAGAAATTGTTCAGTTTTTCGGAACTGAAATCGGGAAAGATCTTCTCGGGGCGCTGCGGATTGACCGGGAAGTGCCGTTCAGTATGGCGCTTCCGGCCGGCGAGGTGTACAAGGATGCCGAAACGGCCGGTGAACCGCTGCTCGTGCAGGGGATTATTGACTGCCTCTACGAAACGGCGGACGGCCTCTATTTGCTGGACTATAAAACAGATCGGATAGAGGGGAAATTCCGGAACGGATTTGAAGGCGCGGCTCCGATTCTGCAAAAAAGGTATGAAACACAAATCGAATTGTATACAAAAGCGGTTGAACAAATTACAAAAACGAAAGTGAAAGGGCGTGCGCTCTATTTCTTCGATGGAGGTCACGTTCTTACACTGTAACAAGATCCGAAGCTCCTTTTTGGAGCGGATCTTTTTTTCTATCAAAAAGTGAGGTGAATGCGGTATGCGCATTTTACATACAGCTGACTGGCACCTCGGCAAAACGCTGGAAGGCAGAAGCCGGCTGAGCGAGCAGGCCGAGGTATTGGAAGAGCTGAATACCATTGTCAAGGAAGAAAACATTGATGCGGTCATTATGGCGGGGGATGTATTTGATACGGTCAACCCGCCTGCGCTCGCTGAACAATTGTATTATGAAAGTCTTTCCGCGCTTTCTGACGGCGGAAAACGACCGGTCGTCGTCATTGCCGGAAACCATGACAATCCCGACAGGCTGGCGGCGGCTTCTCCGTTAACAAATGAGCGCGGCATTCATTTAATCGGCTATCCGCGGACAGAACCCGTGCATATTGAGGTGCCGTCGGCGGACGAGCTGTTAGCCGTAGCCGCGCTGGCATATCCGTCAGAGGCGAGATTAAACGAAGTGCTTTCTGATACGTTTGAGGAAAAGCTTCTTCGCGATCATTACGATGTCAAAATCAGAGAGGCGTTTGCTCACATGTGCGGACTGTGCCGGGACGATGCCGTGAAAATTGCGGCGAGCCACATTTATGTCGCGGGGGGAAATCAGACCGATTCAGAGCGTCCGATTGAAGTCGGGGGCGCTTACACAGTTGCCGCTGACAGCCTGCCGGCTGATGCGGCTTACGTGGCTCTCGGCCATCTCCACCGTCCGCAAACGATCAAGCGCGCCAAGACGGCTGCCCGTTATTCAGGCTCTCCGCTGGCATACAGCTTTTCGGAAGCCGGTTATGCCAAATCGGTGACGGTGGTAGAAGCGAAGCCCGGCGGAGAAGCAAAGTGGGAAGAGATTTTTCTGTCTTCCGGTAAACCGCTCGTCAAATGGAAAGCGCAGGGGCTGAGCGAGGTTCACGGCTGGCTTGATGAAGGGCGTGACCGGAATGCCTGGATTGATCTTGATATCCATTTGACGGATCAGCTTTCTCTCGAGGAAATTCATCGGCTGAGAAAGGCGCATCCCGGCTTTATCCATATCAGGCCGGTTTTTGAAGAAAAAGAGACCGAAAATGACCGGATTGAAGTGAAACACACATCAATTGAGGATCGATTTAAGAAGTTTTATGAAAAACAAACGGGCGGCGGCGTGCCGGATGAGGAGATGGTCAAGCTGTTTTTAGAGCTTGCGTCAGCAGATGATGAGGAGGATGCGACATGAAGCCGATTCTGTTAACGATAAAAGGGCTCCACAGCTTCAGGGAGGAACAGACCATTGATTTTGCCGGACTGTCAGGAGCCGGGGTGTTCGGGATTTTCGGGCCGACGGGAAGCGGAAAATCGTCGATCCTTGATGCCATGACACTCGCTTTATACGGAAAAGTGGAGCGCGCCGCAAATAATACACACGGAATCCTGAATCATGCCGAAGATCAGCTCGCCGTCTCATTTACATTCGCGCTTCAATCCGGCCACCGGGTTTCCTACAAGGTCGAGCGCGTTTTTAAGAGAACGGATGAAACGAAAGTAAAAACCGCCCTCTGCCGCCTGATTGAAATCAAAGACGAACAAACGGTGCTGGCCGATAAAGCGAATGAAGTGAACAAAAAGGTAGAGGAGCTTCTTGGCCTGACCATTGACGACTTTACAAGAGCCGTCGTGCTGCCGCAAGGAAAGTTTGCCGAGTTTCTGTCGCTTAAAGGCGCGGAAAGAAGACATATGCTCCAGCGCCTGTTTAATCTGGAACAGTACGGGGACAGGCTTGTCAAAAAATTGCGGCGGCGGGCGCAGGAAGCGGCAGCGAAAAAAAATGAAATGCTGGCCGAACAATCCGGCCTCGGAGACGCAGGAGAAGATGCGCTGAAGCAGGCTGAACAGCAGTTTCACGAAGCGAACGAACGGCTTGAAGCAGCTGAGAAGAAACGGGTCCGGGCAAAAGAGCGTTTTGAGAATCACCAGGAAATTTGGAACCTGCAGACAGAAAGAGATGAATATGAGCGCCGGGAGAAAAAGCTTGAGGAAAGACGCCCGTACATCACGGATTTGACTGAGCGTCTTAAAGAGGCTGAAACAGCTCTCGCCCTTGAGCCGTACGCAGACCGCTACACAGAAGCCGTCCGCCGGAAGCAGCGCGCCGAACAGGAGCACGAACTGGCCAAACGGAAATCAGAGGCGGAAACCGTTTCATTTACCCGGCAAAATGAAGCCTATGAAGCATGGCGGGCCCATAAGGCCGAACAGGAGCCGAAGCTTGTCAAGGAAGAAGAGCTGTATCAAAGACTTTCAGCCATAGAACAAAAACTGCTTGAAGCGAAAAAAGAAGCGGAAAAAACAAATGCGGAACACAGCAAAAAAGAGAAAGAATACGAAGCCGCCTCGAAACAGCTGGCCGCAGTGAAAGACCGCCTGACCCGCGGCCAAAACAGGCAGAATGAGCTGAAAGAAGAGCTGAAAGCAGTTCAAGTGACCGCCGATGAACGGAAAAAATGCCAGACCGCAGCACAGCTGGCGGCGGGCTTTCAGCAGACACAGGAACAAATCACGAAAGAACGGGCCAATCTGACAATGCAGCTGAAAAACGTGGAGAAGCTGAACGGAGAAAGCGAGTCGCTCACAGCGAAAGCGAAAACGGAAGAGGAAGACATTACGCGCGCTTATCAAACGCTTCAAACCGTTTACCATATGGTCTGTGAAACGGAACGTTCACTGAAAGCCGCAGCCGAACGGGCTGACAAAACGCAAGCTGATCTCCGCAGGCGCTCAGAGGAAGCGAGAACGGCTGCATTAACAAAAGAATTATCGGAAAAACTAATCGAAGGAAAGCCTTGTCCTGTATGCGGCTCGACGCAGCATGACCGCCCGCGTTCCGCTCATGAAACATTCTCGCCTGATACGGCTGTGCAGGAACAGTTGCAGCAGGTTGAAGCGCTGCTTTCTGAGGCGGCGGCTCTTTCTCAGGAAGTGCTGACAGCCAAGGTTGCATTAGAAGAACAGTCGGGGCGTTTTACCGAAGAATGTCCGTTTCTGCAAAGCGCCCGGGTTCCGGAGCTGGAAGCCGCTTCTTCCATCAGCGGACGCCCGCTTGATGAAGCGTTCAGCGCCGTCCGCTTGGAATGGAAACAAATGAAACAGGATATGCTGTCGGTAAAAGAGAAGGTCACAAGACTGATCAGCGCGCATCAGCAGACGGTGAAACAAGCTGAGCAGCTTGCCGAACGAATCCGCTACGAGGAAAAAGAAGCCGACCGTCTCAGACATTCATTAGAAGAGCTTGAATCGCTGTCAGAAAGCCGATTGAATCAGTACAACGAAGTCTGCGGTGATATTCCGCCAAACCGGATTGACTCCTGGCAGGCTTCGATAGATGAGAAGGACAGGCAGGCAGAAGAATGTGAGAAGCGCATTGAAACAAGCATCGCATTCCTCAAGGAACATGAAGAGGAGAAAGAACGCCTGCAGGAGATGAAGCATCGGCTTGAACGGGAACGGCTCGAGCTTCACTATGCGTCGGAGCGCCTGCAGCAGGTGATTGACGGATATGAACAAGAGCTCGGAACAGCAGCTGAAGAAACATCAATTTCCGCAAAGCTTGAAGCGGTGCGGCAGGAATTACAGCTGTTAAAATCGAAAGAGCAGTCCCTATTCGACGCGCTGAAGCAGGCGCAGCAATCACTGAATGACGCAAAAGGCCGGGAATCCGGGAGTCTCATGTCACTCAGGGATGCTGAGACCTCCCTTGAGAAAGCGCAAAACGACTGGCGCTTGAGGTCAAAAGACACCGGATTTACCGAGCCGGACCAAGTCAAAAAAAGTCTGCTTCCGCAAGGGCGTGCAGAGGAAATGAAAAAAGAAATTGATGAGTTCCTGGACACCTCAAAACAGCTATCGGCAAATATCAGCCGTGTTACTGATAAATTAGCCGAGCGCCGGATATCAGAGGAAGAATGGACAGCATCCGTTTCTCTGCTGAAGCAGGCAGAGGCTGAGTCAGGCGCCGCCATGGAGGAAAAAGGAGCACAGGCAAAAGCCTTCGCGGTTATGCAAAAACAGCATAAGCGCTTTAAAGAGATTGAAGCCGAACTGAAAAGCTGGCAGACACAGATTGACAGGCTTGATAAGCTCCAGTCTGTATGTAAAGGCAATACATTCGTCGAATTTTTAGCGGAAGAACAGCTGGAAAGCGTGGCTCGGGACGCCTCTGCCCGTCTCGGAGCGCTGACAAGGCAGCGGTACGCCATATTAGTCGATTCAGAAGGCGGTTTCGTCATGCGTGATGACGCGAACGGAGGCGTCAAACGGCCCGTATCAAGCCTTTCCGGCGGGGAGACGTTTCTGACATCGCTGTCGCTTGCGCTTGCCTTGTCCGCCCAGATTCAGCTGCGGGGGCAATACCCGCTGCAATTCTTTTTCTTAGATGAAGGATTCGGGACTCTTGACCAAGGGCTCCTAGACACCGTTGTCACAGCGCTCGAAAAGCTGCAATCGGACAACTTATCCGTCGGAGTGATCAGCCATGTGCAGGAGCTGAGAGCGCGTCTGCCGAAAAAATTAATCGTTCATCCGTCCGAACCGGGCGGGAAAGGCACCCGGGTCACATTGGAGATCATGTAGAAAGGAGAAGGAATTATGGCCGATTCTGCCGAGGGCACATGTGAATTATGCGGCCGTCATCATGTGCGGCTGACGGAGCACCACTTAACGCCTAAGGAAGAAGGCGGGACATTCCTTCCGACCGCAATGCTCTGCATCCCTTGTCATAAACAGGTTCACGCGCTCTATACGAATCAGGAGCTTGCGGCAAGGCTCGCGGGAATAGAAGAGCTGCGGCGTGACCCGAAACTCGCGCGGTTTGTGAAATGGATCAGAAAACAGCCGCCAAAAAAGCTTGTAAAAACAAAAAAAGCAAATGAACGAACATAACGCTGAACCAAAAGCAGCCCTCTTCTGAAAGAGCGGCTGCTTTTTAGGCGTTTCCGACCACATTTTGATCGCTGACATCGGGGTCTATATAGTTTGTCGCATTGACAACGTTGTTTAATAACAGGAAATCTCCGGTATTGCCTGCTCCCGAACCGAGCGCAGATTTAGAAGAGCTTTTTGGAGAAAGGTAAAAGGAATCACCAAAGTTTACGACTCCGCCCGATATGGAATTGATAGCTATAGGTCCGGTAATTGCTGGCATAAACGACACCCTTTATAGAAGTCTCACCGTCATTATATGTCAGGGCTGCTGTGATTGTGAGCTTGATGTGAAGATCTGCCTAATATGTTTCAGCCGCGAATCTCCCAGAACGATCGACGTCGATCCGATTTGAACCACGGACGCTGACGATACCCCTTGAACTTTCACATTCCTTACCCGAATTGAAGGGTTTTCATGGCAGAATGCGCTTTGGACTCCCGTTTCCGGTAACGGCATGACGGCCGGCTGCCGAAAGATCTGGTATTCTTTTTTGTTAAATGAGCCTTCATCGTCTCTGTATAAGGCAATAGTACGCTGATCGGCCAATACTTTGACCCGCATATTGATTTCATTCGTATCGCCTGCTTGAAAGACACTCGCAATCCCGACTGAATTGATTTTGGCGTTCCGGAGGCGTGAAATGCGCTTTAACATTATTCCGGCGCCAGCGGCACATAAGGCCCGATAATAAGAGATTCCGGAGGCGTGTCAAAGATGGAAGACAGATAGACGGAATCGGTGTCGCCGATTAATAATAAGGAAGAACTGGATACACCGGTAGACCGGATGTCGCCGACTTCAATATTCCGGTTAATCACTGTAAAAATCATGACGGATCATCACCTTTCATTTCACCAGGTATGTGCTTAATAAAGTGCTCGACGGCCCTGACAATATCACGCTTCACATGTTCGGCAATCTGCTCGGCATATTGCGCGGGCGCCGTATTTTCTTCTTTCGGGACATGGGACAGATAATACTGAATCCGGCTGTCCATCTGCTTTCTGATATCTTCAATAATATGATATTTGTTCGCTTCGTCCAGCCTGCTCTCATACTGAGTTTCGAGCTTCTCTAAAAGCGCGGGGATTTCTTCATTCAGGTACATATCGACGTTTTGACGGATTTGCTGCATTTGCTGGCCCGCCTGTTCCTGCTGCATCATTCCGACCTGCGGAGATGTCTGGCCGACTTCGAAGTTTTGCACGGCATTCGGATCAGTCGGATTCAATCCGATATTCAGCGTTCCTTCCAGCCGTTCAATTTTCAGCTGATCAAATTTATACTCGAGCCGATCGATTCTTGTAGAAGGCTGCTGCTTCAGCGTTGAAATTTCATTTTGGAATTCTTTCAGCTGCCGTTCGAGCTCCTGAATCTGCTGCGCCTGCTGCTGGACGAAAGAATTTAAATTCTGCAGATAGGATGAAACGGATTGATCATACATGACATTCACCTCGCGTCTCGTTTCCTTCATTAAAACTACCGGCTTGGCGGCTGGAGCGGTACAAATGATGAGGTGCCGGGACCTCCCCCTGTTGTTACAGTCTGCTGCCCCGCGGTGACAGGCGGCGCCGGCTCAACATAACTCCCTGTATTGTACAGATTGGAAAGAGATTTAATTGAACCGGCGCTTCCGATTTGCAGTATGGAGGAATTGCTGACAGATTCTACACGCATGTAATTGATATGGATCGACTGATTGACGTAAAAATTCATACGGCGCCTCCTTTATGCGTTTCCTGCCATCGGCTGATCGATTACATCATTATCGTACACATTCGTTGAATTTCTGTAATTCGTCAGTGTGAGATTGTCTCCGGTATTGAAGCTGCCCGCTCCGGCAAATGTCTTAACCTCTGCTTTTGGAGAAATGGTGATGCAGTCGCCTATATGAACGACTCCGCTCGTACCGACGGCATTAATTTTAAACGCTCCGACAATTGCGGGCATACGAGCACATCCTTTTCGTGAAGATTTTCATGACTGCACTCCAGGAGCTTATCTGGGCTGCCTGCCTAAAATAGCTTATGACAAATGCACATTTTTGTGAGCGGAAAAAACTTTAGACGTAAAAACACCGGCGCTATACGCATGCCGGGCCTTATACATAAATGATACAGATTTATATACACATCACGTTTATGAGAAAGCCTCTTTTTTTCCTGCGGTGCGGCCGTGCTCAATCTGTACGGACGGGTTCAGCCCGCTGTCTTTCGTTTGTTGGATGAGCCCGCCCCGGCACCCGTTTAAAAGGCTGTCCAGCTCCTGGCTGCACCTGATGGTCTCCGTCGCATTGATTCCGAATTTTTGCGCTGTCTCGAATAAAGTTAATCTTTTTTCTTCAATTTTGTTCATCGTGTGATCTCCAATTCTCGATTATTTTGGAAAACATAGGATGATAATAGTATAACCCATTTTGTCCAAGAAGGTTTTATTTCGTCAATATGACTAAAAAAGTGACAATTTTTGATACTCTTTTACACTTATTTTCAGCCTGTTTAAAAGAGGAATTTCCCGCCTGGAGGAAGAATACATAAAGGAATGCCAGATTTAAAAATGATGGGGGATTAACATGAAATTTGCGACAGGGGAACTGAACAGCCGAACATTTGTCGGTCTGATCATTGATGATGACAAAATCTTAGATCTGCAAAAGGCTGAAAAAAAATTGTTTGAACTTGAGACGATTCCGGGTTCGCTGATCGAGTGCATTCAAAAAGGAGATAAGTTTGTCGCGCATGCCGGACAGCTTGCGGAATGGGCGAAAAAACCGAATGACGAGTCGGGTTCATTTATGTATGCGCTGTCTGACGTAAAGCTTTGCGCGCCTATTCCGAGACCTTCAAAGAACGTGATCTGCATCGGGAAAAATTATCGTGATCATGCCGTTGAAATGGGGAGTGAGGCTGATATACCGGAGCATCCCATGGTTTTTACGAAAGCCCCCGCTGCCGTTACAGGACACGGAGAAACAGTGAACAGCCACTTGGACGTAACGGAGCAGCTTGATTATGAAGGGGAGCTTGCGGTAATCATATCAAAAAGCGGATCGCACATCTCCAAAGAACATGCGCTTGATCATATATTCGGCTATACAATTGTAAATGATATAACAGCGCGCGATCTGCAGAAAAAACATAAACAGTTTTTTATCGGCAAAAGCCTGGATACGACATGCCCGATGGGCCCGGTCATTGTACATAAGTCGGCCGTCAGTGATCCGCAAAGCCTGAAAGTTGAAACGCGGGTGAACGGAGAACTGCGCCAATCAGGATCAACGGGTGACATGATTTTTCCGATAGCTGAATTAATCGAGACGCTGTCAAAAGGGATGACGCTTGAAGCCGGTGACATTATAGCGACGGGGACGCCGTCCGGTGTCGGAAAAGGGTTTAAGCCGCCGAAATTTTTAAAGCCGGGGGACCGCATTGACATTACAATTGAACCGATCGGCACGCTGTCGAACCAAATCGGATAATTGTGTGTCTTTCGCACGATTGATAATGCTCCGAGCGGCTTGTTGTGGTACCATAAGTGAGGCAGATTGATCTGATAGGGGGAATTGAACATAATGACACATTGGCATATTACTTCATGGGTCGTTGCGCTTATCCTGGTGTTTGTCAGCTACGGGCTGTACGGTGCCGGAAAAGCGAAGGGCGCAAAAATTACGCATATGATTCTGCGCTTATTCTACATTATTATTATTCTGACCGGAGCTGAGCTTTTCGTCCGTTTTGCGAATTGGAACGGAGAGTATGCCGGAAAAATGCTGCTCGGCATCATTACCATCGGACTGATGGAAATGCTCGTCATCCGTAAGAAAAAAGGCAAATCAACCGGCGGACTGTGGATCGGATTTATTATCGTGCTCGTCCTGACAGTGCTGCTCGGCCTTCACTTGCCGATCGGCTTTCACGTATTTTAATCAGTCGCTTTAAAAACCCGGATGCATCCGGGTTTTTTTAGTTGCGCATACATTTTGCGCAACTGTGCCAGCGTCAATCACTCTTGTTACCGAAAAAGCTACGGCTGTAAAGGGTAAAAGCAAACGCCGGGCGTCAATCAGCGTGAAAACAAAGCTAAATCCATCAGGCGGCACCTATTTAAAAGGTGCCGCCTGTTTGTTACGCGGTGCCGTCTTGTTTTGCCGCTGAATACATAATGGAGCGCCGCCCGTCAGATGCCGTCCATTCAAATCTGTCGTGTTTACCCGAGCTGCCGCGGTGATGCTGCAGGGCGCATTGTGCGTCATCCGCCGAGAAGTGATAAAACGAAACGCCTTCACCGGAAAACAGCGCCTGATTGTAGGAAAATACGCAATCATATACAGACAGGCCGAACCCGTGAAGATGGCTGAGAAACAGCAGAAACGTTTCATCGTCCAGCGAATCGAGCAAGGTTAACAGCGGCCGTTTGACCGCCTTTTCATAACGGATTTCTTCCCCGCCGAGCAGGGGGATGGTGTCAGCGCCGATTTCGGCCGCACCGCCGCAAATCCGTGCCGGCTGCCATCTGCCGCCGCGTTTCATCAATACGTCTGCGTTTCCTAGACTGTCTGCAAGCAGGATATCGCCTTCATCGTTTTCGACGAGGCAGATGCCGTCCTCTATCATCAGGGTGCCGCGCCCCCATTTGTTTTTTTCTGAGAAAAGCTGTTTTCGTTTCATAACCGTGCCGGTCTCCTTTGTTTGTTTCTTCTCTTCCGTTCTTTCCAAATCGGGCTTGTCTCATACAACTCTTAGTGGGACAAATCAACTATCTGCGTTTCTTTGCATAAACTGGGTAAAGTGCTGATAGAAACGAATTTGATACCGACAGAAACGGGATTGGAGCTGATATCACATGTGTGGAATTGCGGGTTGGGTCGATTTTCAAAAGCAGCTCGTCCAAGAGAAACATATTATGAACAATATGATAGACACTCTTTCAAAACGAGGGCCTGATGATTCAAACGTCTGGGGAGAGCCCCATGTTTTATTCGGACATAAAAGACTTTCGGTCGTTGACATTGAAGGCGGCCGCCAGCCGATGGCCTGCACGCATCAAGAGGAGACGTACACCATCATTTATAATGGCGAGCTGTATAACACGGAGGAACTGCGGAAGGAGCTTCAGGCGAGGGGCCACCGTTTTGAGAGGACCTCTGATACAGAAGTGCTGCTGCACAGCTATATTGAGTGGCGGGAGGAGTGCGTGAACCGCTTGAACGGTATTTTCGCTTTTGCCATCTGGGATGAAAAGCGCGAGCGGCTGTTCGGGGCAAGAGACCGGCTCGGCGTCAAACCGTTTTTTTATAAAGAACACGGCTCTTCCTTTCTGTTTGGGTCGGAATTGAAAGCCATCCTTGCTCATCCTGATGTGAAAGCCCGCACAGACAGCGGCGGACTTGCGGAAGTATTCGGACTCGGGCCGTCCAGAACTCCGGGCTGCGGGGTGTTTAAAGGAATTCACGAGGTGCGTCCCGCTCATGCGTTCACTTTCTCAAAGGACGGTTTGTCCATATGGCGTTATTGGAATGTAAAGAGCGAAAAGCATACAGACAGCTTCGATGAAACCGCGGCTCACATTCGGTACTTATTTCAGGATGCAGTGACACGCCAGCTCGTATCTGACGTGCCGGTTTGCACGTTTTTATCAGGGGGGCTTGATTCGAGCGCGATAACCGCGATAGCCGCCGCTCATTTTGAGAAACAAGGCAGAGATCCCCTTCATACTTATTCAATTGATTATGAGGAGAACAGCAAATTTTTTAAAGCGAGCGCCTTTCAGCCGAATGATGACGGCCCGTGGATCGATAAAATGACAAATGCATACGGCACACAGCATCATAAGTGCGTGATTACGCAGGATCAGCTGGTTGAACATCTGGAGGAATCCGTTCTCGTCAGAGACCTGCCGGGCATGGCTGATGTGGATTCCTCGCTACTATGGTTCTGCAGGGAAATTAAAAAAGATTTTGTCGTGAGCCTTTCCGGAGAATGTGCGGACGAAATTTTCGGCGGATATCCGTGGTTTCACACCGCAGCAGAAGAAGACGGATTTCCTTGGATGAGGTCGACTGAGGAGAGAATCACGCTCTTGGATGAAAAGTGGCAAAAACGGCTGAATCTTAGAGAATACGTGAATGCGAGATATGAAGAAACCATTGCGGAAACGCCGCTGTTAGACGGTGAGACGGGAACAGATAAAGCGAGACGGCAGCTGTTCTACTTAAATATGCTTTGGTTTATGACAAATCTGCTCGACCGCAAAGACCGCATGAGCATGGGCGCAAGTCTTGAAGTACGGGTGCCGTTCGCCGACCACAGACTTGTGGAATACGTTTGGAATATTCCTTGGGAAATGAAAATGCATGGCAGCCGGGAAAAAGGCATCTTGCGGAAAGCGCTTGAAGGACTGCTTCCTGAAGATATTTTGTACCGCAAAAAAAGCCCTTATCCGAAAACGCATCACCCGAAATACACGCAGGGGGTCACAGAATGGCTGAAAACGATTTTACAACAGAAAGATTCCGTGCTTCACACCCTGCTTGACAGAAAGAAGCTGGAAATGCTGCTGGAGACAGAAGGTTCATCTTTTCAGGTTCCGTGGTTCGGCCAGCTGATGAAAGGCCCGCAGCTGATCGCCCATCTTGCCCAGATCCATACATGGTTTGAGGCGTACCGTATCGATATAGAAGAATAACAGTGCCGCGACCGGTTTCCGCTGAAGGATATCGGTCTTTTTATTGTGAAACATATGGTACACTAAAAACAGAGGAGTGATACCATGACCGAATACGAAACATGCGCCCAGCTTGCCGAGGCGCACTTTCCTTTATATAAACGGACTTTCTCATCCCTGCCGCCAAAAAACAGGCGGGCCGCATGGGCGGTGCTTGCTTTGTTTCACGAAGCTGACCGGCTTGATGTGCAGGAACTTGGGGGATTTGAACAGGCGGCACAAGACTTTCTGAACGGGGCACGCGCCGACGGCTTTTTGTGGGAAGCGCTCGCCGATGTGCGGCAGCAATTTGCGCTTGAAGAAGAGCCGTTACGTGAGTTTATCGCCGGCCAAATCTCTGACAGAGAAAAAGTAACGTATCAAGAGTTTGATGACCTGCTGATGTACGCGGGCCAAACAGGCGGAGCCCTCGGCCTGCTTCTGCTGCCGGTTTGCGCGCGCCGGAACCAAGAGAAACTCCGCCATGCAGCCGTTTCATTAGGAGCAGCCATTCAGCTGACCCGGGTGCTTCTGGGGGTCCATACGGATGAGCGGGCGAAAAAGCGTCTCCCGCGCCAGGTGATGAAGCAATTCGGCTATACGGAAGAAGAGCTGGAGAGCCATACCGTCAACAAAGCTTTTATGAATGTATGGGAGTACATCGCATTCGAGGCCGAGGCGTATTTCGAGGAGGCGTCTGAAGAGCTGGAGCTGTTTCCGTTATACTCAAGGCCCGCCGTTACCGGTTTGCTGGCACATTACCGGTCAGAGCTCGGTGACATGAGACAACGGCTTTCGCAAGCATAAAAAAACGCCCGGCTTCATAACGAAGCTTCGGGCGTTTATGCAATCCCTTTTTGAATCCAAATCCGCGACCGCCATCTTCTGTACATAAGAATGCCTCTGACCCATTCATCCGCGATAAATGAAATCCAGATGCCCATAAGCCCTAATCCGAAATGGATGCCGAACAGATAAGCGAGAGGCAGTCCGATACCCCACATGGAAATCATCGCCATGTAAACGGGGAATTTTGCATCTCCGGCAGCCCGCAGTGAGTTGATGATAATGACATTAAATGAGCGGCCGGGCTCAAGAATGATCGTCATGGCGATCAGCATGCTCGCCGTCGCAATAATGTCAGGGCTGCTTGTGAAAATTCCGATCAGCTGCTTTGAAAACAAGGTCATGATCACGGATGTCAAAGCGGCAATGCCAAGCGCCCAGTACAGACTTTTCATGCAGCGGTCATAAGCGTCGTCAAACCGTTTGGCGCCGATATATCTGCCGATCAAAATCTGTGTGCCCTGGCTGATCGCCGTTCCGAACAGCAGGATAAACATGGTGATGTTTTGCGTATAAACCTTTGTTGTAAGCGCCTGAGCGCCCATAATTGCGATAAAATAAGTAACAACCATTTGTGAAATGTTGTAAGACAGCTGTTCGCCGGCAGACGGAATCCCGATTTTCAGGAGTTTCCGCAAGTGCTCTTTATGGACGTGAAAAATCTTTTGCCATGTCAGACCGAGTCCGATGCGTTTTTTGACGATCACAATCATCGCGATCAGCCCGATGATCCGCGCGATGGATGTTGACATCGCAACACCGGCGACGCCTAACACCGGAAGGCCGAGCGGCCCGAAAATGACAAGAAAGTTTCCGGCAATATTTAAAATATTCATCCCGATCGTAACGAACATCGTATCCTTCGTATGACCGTAGCTTTTTAAAATGGCGCTGAATGTCATAATCAAAGCCTGAATGAAGGACAGCCCGCCGACCACCTGCAAAAAGACTTTAGCATCCGGCATCAATTCATTGGAAAGACCCATCACATGAAGCAGCGGAACGGCCGCAAAAAATATGGCGGCGCTGATGGCGAGACTGATGACAAAGTTCGCTCCTATTGATACATAAGCCACTTCCTGCGCCTCTTTTTTCTGTTTAGATCCTAAAAACTGTGAAATCACAATTGTCGTACCCGTAGCGATAAAGCTGAACATCACGATAATTAAATTTAAAATCTGATTGCTGACACCCACGGCCGCCACACTGTTGTCAGAGTATTGGCTAAGCATAAGAGTGTCGGCGTTTCCCATAAACATATATAATGAAACCTCAATAAATATCGGCCAAGTCAGCGCGTATAATGAGAGTTTGTGATCAGAGGATTGTTTGAACGCAGCCCGTTTTAAAATCGCTTGTTTCATTTCTTTTAACCCCTTTCCTGACAAAATCAACGTTTAAAAGTGTACCTCCATTTTCTTATAATAAAAAGGGAGAGAAACGAAACTTCTTGCAAAAATCCGACTTAAAAAGGAGGGCCGAAAATATGTCCTTTCTCGAGTTCACAGTTCCTCCGTTCCCGGTCTTTATCGCTGCGGGAGAAGGAGTGTTCAAAAAAGGCGAAACCCATGTGAGACGGGTCTTCCCGGTGTTTGATCTGCTGTATGTGAAAGAAGGCGTCCTCTACATTACAGAAGACGAAAACGCCTTTTCCGTTGAAGCGGGAGAATATATTCTGCTTTCTCCCGGGCTTGAACATTACGGGACAAAAGGCAGTGAAGAAACGACATCCTATTCGTGGCTTCATTTTGAAGGAGCGGATTATGAGGTTACGGAAACAACCGGGAACAACTGGTCGGAGCTGAGGCGAAAAAAAGGGAGCTTTGAAGAGCCGTCCCGCTACCGCCTGTCCCTGCCGCAAAAAGGGAAGGTGAGACGCCCGCAGTTTATGGCCGGGCAATTCAGTGTGCTGACCGATGACAGCGCAGAGAACTCCGATCTGCCGCTCAGAAAGCAGATTCTGTTTGAAGAGCTGCTGCTCCATCTTCAGAAAGAAGCGTTCCAAATCCCGTCCGCAAAGGAAAGAGTCGCATGGGAGGCCGCCCGGTACCTGCAGGAGCACTATCAGGAGAAAACAACCATCAAAGCGCTCTCTTCGGCTCTTCATTACAACCAAGACTACGTGACCCGCTGCATGCAGCAGGTGCTCGGCGTCACGCCCGGCCAGTATACGAACAAAGTCAGAATGACGGAGGCGAAACGTCTTTTGTCCGCAACCAATGACAAAATGGGGGCGATCGCGGACGCCATCGGCATGGAGGACCCAACCTATTTTTCCAAACTGTTTAAACAGATTGAAGGCATTTCGCCGCTTGAATACCGCAAATTCGTAAGCCGGAAAACGGACTGACCTAATACCAGAGAACAAAAAGAGGGATCGGTAAGCATGAAAATGACAATTTACGACGTGGCCGAAAAAGCGGGCGTCTCTATCTCGACGGTCTCGCGGGTCATCAACAATACGGGGAGGATCAGTGACAAAACCCGCCGGATGGTGCTCCGTGTCATGGAGGAGATGGACTATCATCCGAATGTTCACGCATCCGCTTTGACGGGCAAAAAGACGAATATGATCGGCCTGATCACCCCGGATATTTCAAACCCGTTTTTTGGGGAACTGGCGAAAAGCATTGAAGACAGCGCCGGTGTACTTGGGTTTCATATCATTATCTGCAGCACCGATTATCAGCCTGAAAAAGAAACGAAGTATTTTTCGATGCTGCGGCAGAAGCAGGCGGACGGCATTATATTCGCGACGGGACTTGATCATAATGACAGCGTCACAGCGCTTGATGATATGGTGAAATCGGGCATCCCGCTTGCAATGATTACGCAGGATAAACCGCTCGCGCCGATGGACGTCGTCATTATCGATGACTTTCTGGGCGGCTATACGGCGGCTGAGCATCTCATATCTTTAGGCCATAAAAGAATTGCCTGTATCGTCGGCAACGGTTCGACGACGGGTGAAAGAGACAGAATCAAAGGCTTTCGAAAAGCGATGCGGGAAGCGGGGATGACACTAGATGAATCGCTGATCATACCGACGGAATATTCGCTGGAAAGCGGAAAACAGGCAGCGGGCGAGCTGTTTGACAGAGACCTTCCGACCGCCGTTTTCGCCTTTAATGACGTCTTGTCATGCGCGGCGATACAGGCGGCGCGCTCCCGGGGCATTCGGGTGCCGGAAGACTTGTCGGTCATCGGCTTTGACAATACCATTCTCGCTGAAATGACGGCACCGCCGCTCACGACGATTTCTCAGCCCATACGCGAAATGGGGCGGCGTGTCGTTGAACTTCTCATTGATGAGATTCAAGGGAAGAAAAAAACAAAAAGCAAAATCATCTTATCTCCGGAACTCGTCATCAGGCATTCTACGGCACCGGCAAAAACGCGCCCTCAGCGATAAGGCGCGTTTTTTTCTATGAAAAACATTGTCAAACGAGCGAAAAGCATTGTAAAATTAAAACAGCTTTGAGAAAGCGCTTGCGCAAACTGCGGATTGCAAGAAAAGAAAGCAAACAGCTTGGGTTATAAATAAAGCGCTTTCAAAATAATGATTTCTGTTTAATAAGGGAAACCGCTTGCGCCATTGCGGCATGCGGCCTCAAGAAAAAAGGAGCGGTGATAGATGACAGATCAAGTCAGATGTGCGGTGCTGGGATTAGGACGATTAGGGTATTTTCATGCGAAGCATTTAGTCAGCGAAGTGCGGGGAGCCGAGCTTGCGGCCGTCTGTGACCCGATGAAGGGAAAGGCGGAAGCGTGTGCGAAAGAATTAGGAATCGCCAAATGGACGGAGAATCCGTATGACCTGTTGGAAGATCACACGATTGACGCCGTCATCATTGTCACACCGACAAGCACACATGCGGAAATGATCATGAAGGCTGCTGAAAACGGCAAGCACATCTTTGTTGAAAAGCCGCTCACCCTGAGTCTTGAGGAATCTAAAGAAGTCATGAAAAAAATCGAAGAAACGGGCGTCATCTGCCAGGTCGGTTTTATGAGGCGGTTTGATCCGGCATACGCCGACGCGAAAAGAAGAATCGACGCCGGGGAAATCGGCAGGCCCATTTATTATAAAGGATTTACAAGAGATCAAGGCGCACCGCCCGCGGAATTTATCAAACATAGCGGAGGGCTTTTCATTGACTGTTCGATTCATGATTACGACATCGCGAGATATCTCATGAATGCCGAAGTTACGTCCGTCTGCGGGCACGGGAGAATTTTAAAGCACCCGTTCATGGAGGAGTGCGGCGACGTTGATCAGGCATTAACGTATCTTGAATTTGATTCGGGCGCGGCCGGCGATGTGGAGGCAAGCCGAAATTCTCCGTACGGGCATGATATCCGCGCCGAAATTATCGGGACGGCGGGAAGCATCTTGGTCGGAACGCTGCGGAAAAGCCATGTCACCATTTTAACGGAGTCAGGCAGCAGCTACGAAATTATTCCGGATTTTCAAGCCCGCTTTAAAGACGCTTACCGTCTGGAGCTTGAGCACTTTGCCGAATGTGTGAAAAAAGGGGAAACGCCGATTGTGACAGACGTCGATGCCACGATTAACTTAGAAATCGGGATCGCCGCGACGGAATCGTTTAAAACCGGAAGGCCTGTAAAGCTTACCCCGGGCGCCTTCGGCTATGCCGGACTATGATAGATTCGAAGTAAAAAAGCAAAGGCCCGGGAGGCCTTTGCTTTTTTATGATTCGTATGAGAAAAAAATGTAGTCAGTCGGCACGCTTTTATAGCCCATTTGGTGAAGCATCGTGCTTATATTGCCGCGATGGTATGTGCCGTGATTCACAACATGCCGGATCACATCGGCATATGTCGTCCGGAGCGTTCCCATGCGTGGATGAGAAATGGAGATCGGGCCTTCCGTGTTCTCCAATTCTCTTAAAAATTCGCTGTATTCTTTGTCCAGTTCAGTCATTCTATGTTCAATCGCCTCAAAATCTCCGTCAAGCTTTTCAAATTGATCAAACTGCGAGACGATTTGTTCGTAAGTTTCTCCGTAAAGCACGTGAAGCCAAATGTAATCAGCCCGGTATATATGCACAAGCACGGCGTTCACAGTCGGAAAAACACTATCCAGTTTCTGCTGTAAGCTTGCCGCGGGCAGGGTCTTCAGATGCTGAATAACCTGCTCATTTGCCCATCTGTGGTAGTGATACAGCTTTAAAATGTCTGACATTCCAATTCCCCCTCTTCCTTCCGTACATTCAACATGACCTGGCCGAATTCCTTTTATCGAAACAAAAGCGCCGCAAAATAAAAAGCAGCACCCCACATCACCAATGCCGAGCATTTATTCAGGATGCCGCCCGCCGTTTCGTTTAATAAAAGATCACGTCACAATGGCTCCGAGCGCTTCTGCGAATGTCACGGCATGAGACGGAGAGATGCGGCATCCTTTCAGCTTATCAAGCGAGACGTGCAGATGATCAAATGTGCACGTGCTGATATCCATATTAAAAAGAGACGTGCCGATGAAGTTTGCGCCGTTCAAATCACAGACGTCAAGATCTGTGTATTCAAGAACGGTATCATTCCACTCACTTTCTGATAGGCCGCACGTGTCAAACCGTACATGCTTCATATTGGAATAGCTGAAGGAGCTGTAATGTGCGAGGCAGTCTTCAAACCGTACATGACGCATGGCGGAATCCGCCAGATTCAAGCCGAGAAGTTTTGAATGCTGAAACGCCGTTCTATGGATGATGCTTCCGCTGAAATCAGCGTTTGAGACATCACATTTGTCAAACAGGACATCCGTACATTCCATATGTCTGAAAGAGACATCCGTAAAAACGGTGTTTCTGAAAATGACTTTTTCGGCGCGCAGGCCGTCCAGTTTGCCGTTTATCACGGCGTTTTCTATGACGACTTCTTTTATGAGGTCGTCCTGAAGCGCTTCAGTAAAAGAAAGCACCGGCAATTCTTTCGGGATTTTCGGTTTTTGGATCGTATTCATCTCGTACTCCCTTTTCTAAACATAATAGCTGAAACCGGCAATTGGCAGATATCGCTTTCGACCCTGCCACCCTTGCCGAATGGCGTGTTGCTTACTGAACAAAGGGTAATATCAAAGCGGGATCGCGTCAATAGCGGCGCTTATAAAAGCTTCATTCCGTTTGAACGTCATCCGCCCACTGAAAGATAAAAACAAAGCCCTGATAAGAGGGCTTTTGTCTGTTTCAGGCGAGTTCTTTATACATGATCACATGCGGGCCGATGCCGGGTATGTCAAAGGGGCTGCCCGTGCTTTTCCAGCCGAGCTTTTCGTAATATCCCTTTACGTGACATCTGGCGTTGCACCAGACAAGCGCCGCCCCCATATCTGCCAGTTTCCGTTCCGCATAGGCGATTAACGTGCTTCCCGCTTTTTGCGTCCGGTATTCCTCAAGCGTCGCCATGCCGCGCAGCTGGTAGGCGGGCGCTGCCTGTAAAGCCTGCTGGTTCTGCGGGTAGAAAGAAGCGATGCTGATCAATGTTCCGTCGTAAAAACCTCCGAGATGAAAGGCTCCTTTGACGCTGTCCTGATCATATTTACAATCCTCAATCGTCTGATGGGGGCGCAGCACGCTGTGTCTGATCGCGTATGTGTCTTCTGCGGTGATGGGTTTTACTTCAACCATGAAAAAATCCTCCTTTGCTTGATTCTTTTTCTGTATCGTACCATGAAAAAGCCGCCTGTCATATCAGGCGGCCTCTTCCGCGTCAATGCAAATATACATCAGCCCGCTTTTCATCCTTTTGCTTAATATAAGCTGCAAGCTCTGACGTCAAATCAGAACGGAGAAACGGGGTGATTAAATAAATTCCGTTAAACAGTTCGCACGCCGTGTCGAGAAGCGACTTGGCGATGGCGAGGCCTTCGGCTTTCTGCTTTCGCTTGTCTTCGCCGGCGAGCGCCATTTTTTCGCGGATGCTGTCTGACAGCTTAATGCCCGGGATTTCATGATGAATGAACTCTGCGTTGCGGCTGCTCGTTAACGGCATGATTCCGATATACACCGGTGTTTTGAGATGCTTCGTTTCATGATGAATGTCAATGAGCTGCTGCTCCGAGTAGACAGGCTGGGACACAAAGTAGTCAGCTCCGCACTCGATTTTTTTCTCCAGCCGTTTGACTGCTTTATCAAGATGGCGGACATTCGGATTAAATGCTCCGGCTACGGAAAAGTTCGTTTTCTTGCCGAGCGGTTTCCCTGATAAAGAAATGCCCTCGTTGAATTGTTTAATCAGCCTGATCAAATCAAAGGACGTTAAATCATAGACGGAGGTAGCCCCCGGAAAGTCACCGATTTTTGAAGGATCACCCGTGATGGCTAAAATGTCGGTGAGCCCGAGCGTATCCAGCCCCATTAAATGTGACTGAAGGCCGATGATGTTGCGGTCTCTGCATGTAATGTGAACGAGAGAACGGATATCAAGGCGCTCTTTCAGCAATGAACCGCACGCGGCATTACTGATCCGCGGTGTCGCCAATGAATTGTCGGCGAGCGTCAGCGCTTCTATGCCGGTTTCTTTTAATTCAGCCGCCGCTTGCAGAAATTTGTCAAAATTCAATTTCTTCGGCGGATCAAGCTCTACGATAATTGACCGTTTTTGAGCGGCGATTTCGTTTAAACCAGGCTCGGTCCGTTCATTACGGACTGAGATGACTTCCTCTTCCCGTCTGATTTTCACTTCTTTATCAGTGACGGGAGAAAGTCCGCGGACCGCTTCAGCCATGGCTCTGATATGGTTTGGCGTCGTACCGCAGCAGCCGCCGATAATGCGCGCGCCCTGAGTGCGGAACTGTACGGCGCTCTCCCGGAAATAGGCATCGTCCGTATCATAAACAAGCCGGCCTTCTTCTAAAGACGGAAGGCTGCTGTTCGGATAGACCGATAAATAAGCGTCACGGAAAATCGGCACTTCGGTGAGCGCTTCAATCATGTGGTACGGGCCGAGCCGGCAATTGATTCCCGTTATGTCAGCGCCGAGATCGGCAATGGACCTGAGGGCTTCCCGAAGCGGCGTTCCGTCCTGCAGAACGCCCTGTTCGTGCATGGATACGTTCAGCATAATCGGAAGTTCCGTTTCTTTTCTCGCGATCTTCAGCACTTCACGCGCCTCTTCTAAATCATAGTATGTTTCCAGAAGCAGACCGTCCGGCTCTTCGTGCAGCAATAAATAAAGCTGCTCCCGAAAGCTGCGTTTAATCTCCTCCAGGCTGTAGGCGTTTTTGTTAAAGGTGCGGATGCCGCCCATCGTTCCCAATACATAAGCGCCGTCTGAGGAAGCGCGCGCGATTCTGACCGCCTCCTGATTGATTTTTTTCGTTTCATCCTCAAGTCCGTATCTTGAGAGCTTAATAAAATTCGCGCCGTACGTATTTGTCTGGATGATGTCTGCCCCGGCTTCCACGTAAGCCTTATGTATCCGCTTGATTTCTTCGGGCTTTGATACGTTCAGTTCCTCAAAACATCTGTCAATGCCGTAGGAATAGAGGAGAGTGCCCATCGCGCCGTCCCCGATTAAAATCCGTTCTTCTAAGTCTTGTAATAGTCCCATTGTTTGCCTCCTTCATCACATTCAGCAAGGAAAAAAGAGAAATAAAAAAAGTCTTCTTAAGAAGAAGACTTTGTAATCATTTGTCTCTCTTCTTATCTTCCAAGCTGTTTTTAGCTTGCTGGATTTAGCACCTTGGTCATGGTTTGGGTAAACCACTACACCGGTTGCTGAAGCGTCGTCGGGCCAGTCCCTCGGCTTCTCTTGATAAGAACGTTCATGTAATTGTCATGGGTTTCCAAAACTTAACTGTGAAAATCCCTTTCTCCAAATTTACCGAAAATAGAGACAATAATCAATAGGAATCACATAATTTATCTAAAATTAATAAATTGAACGTCAATCGGCAGGTCTGCTCCGCGGACGGCTGCAATAATCTGCTGCAGATCATCTTTATTTTTTCCGGTGACGCGCACTTGGTCGTCCTGAATCTGCGACTTGACCTTCAAGCCGGAGTTTTTAATCACCGCGTTGATTTTTTTGGCATTGTCTTTATCAATGCCCTGTACAAGCTTCGCGCGCTGGCGCACCGTGCCTCCAGTTGCATTTTCGATTTTGCCGTATTCAATGTTTTTCGTCGGCACGTCCCGTTTGATCAGCTTGCCGCTCAGCACATCTTTGAGCTGATTCAGTTTAAACTCGTCATCAGAAATCAGGACAAGTTCTTCCTTTTCTAACTTCACATCGCTTTTCGATCCTTTAAAGTCATAGCGCGTGCCGATTTCTTTCAGCGTCATCTGAATCGCATTCTGCACTTCGGGAAATTCAACTTTGGATACAATATCAAAAGAACTTTCTTTTGCCATGAGAAAACCTCCTATAACATTTCACTTATGAGTTGATTATAGTAGAATAAAGAGAAATGTCCAACAGCATAAAGCATGAATTTATGCATATTGGAAAAAATGAGAAAAACATCAGCCTCATACGGGCGAATCAGGAAGGACGATAACATGAGACCAGGGCAGCAGCTCACGCTTAGTATAGATCACCAAACCGATTTCGGTTATTTTTTAACTGACGGCGAGGATACGGTTCTTTTACATAACAGTGAAATCACAGAGGATATCGAAGACAGAGATGAAGTGGACGTATTTATTTACGTCGATCATCAGGAAAGACTCGCGGCGACGATGAAAAAGCCGCTCATCAGCTTTTATGACTACGGATGGGTGGAAGTGACGGACGCTGTGGAAGATATGGGCGTATTCGTCGACGTCGGTCTGTCAAAAGACGCGCTCGTCGCAACGGAGCACCTGCCTCCGTACAAATCCGTCTGGCCGCAAAAAGGAGACAGACTGTATTGCATGCTGAAGGTGACAAGCCGCGGGCGCATGTTTGCCAAACCGGCGCCTGAGGATATCATCAG
This sequence comes from Bacillus sp. FCW2, assembly GCF_021228595.1. Classification (NCBI taxonomy): domain Bacteria; kingdom Bacillati; phylum Bacillota; class Bacilli; order Caryophanales; family Bacillaceae; genus Bacillus; species Bacillus sp. FCW2. Next base: position 209,229 of record NZ_CP089436.1, read on the forward strand.
TGAATTATTTACGGATGCAGAGGAAGACGTCATGAATAAAGACCTGACAGGCACGGTGTACAGACTGATCGCATCAGGCTCTTTTCTGATTACCGATGAAGGCATCCGCGCGTTTATTCACCCTTCAGAAAGAAAAGAAGAGCCGAGACTCGGCAGCCGCGTGACAGGGCGTGTCATCGAGGTAAAGGAAGACGGCTCCGTCAACATGTCCCTGCTGCCGAGAAAGCAGGATGCGCTTTCGGTTGACGCGGAAGAAATTCTGACCTATCTGAGATCAAGAAACGGCGCGATGCCTTACGGAGACAAAAGCCATCCTGACGATATCCGCGAACGGTTTCATTTAAGCAAAGCCGCCTTTAAGCGGGCGCTCGGGCATCTGATGAAAAACGGCAAGGTCTATCAGGAAGACGGCTGGACATACGAAAAACAATAAATGTTCTGCAAAAACATCGGTGAACCAAAACCGATGTTTTTTATTTTCTCAAAAGCTGCTATATTCCTCATTTGTTTAACACCCTGCCGAACATACATATTTTATTGAAATAAAATATTCTGACATCCGAACCGATATATAACTATAGAAAAAACAAAAGGAGAGTTTCAATGAGAAAAATGGCGATATTTGCGGCTGTACTGCTGCTTGCGCTCAGCACGGCGGGATGTGCCGGCAAATCTGAGGAAACGGAGGCCGAAAAAACGAAAACAATCGGCATCATGCTGACAGACAACGGCCTCGGCGACCAATCATTTAATGATTCAGGCTTTCAAGGTTTGATGAAAGCGAGAGACGAGCTCGGCATCACATTTGATTACCGGGAAATAAAAGATACCGGTACATACGAAAAAGGACTGACCCAGCTTGTCCGGGAAGGCAATGATCTTGTGGTGGGGCTCGGTTACAGCATGCAGGCGGATTTAGAAAAGGTCGCCAAAAAATATCCGAAGCAGCGGTTTGTGCTGATTGATTCCGTATCAGATCTGGATAATGTCACCTCCGTCACGTTTAAAGAGGATGAAGGAAGCTTCTTAGCCGGAGCGCTGGCGGCTATGACGAGCAAAACCGGCACGATTGGATTTATCGGCGGTTCCGATGCCGACGTCATTAAACGGTTTAAAAAAGGCTATCTGAAAGGCGCGGAATCAGTCAAACCGAAAATCCGCGTGCTGTCGGACATCAGCGGTACGTTTGATGATGATAAGCTCGGGAAGCGCATCGCCCAAAACATGATCCGAAAAAAAGCCGATGTCCTGTTTACGGCGGCCGGCTTCACGGGAGTCGGCGCACTGAAAGAAGCGGAGGCGCAAAAAGTATACGCCATCGGTGTTGACAGCGATCAATATTACACCGCCGAGCACGCCGTTATCTCATCTTTAGTGAAAAATGTCGACCATGTCATCTATGAATTGGCGAAAGATTTAAAAGACAACAAGGAGATCAAAAGCGGTGAGATCGTTTACGGACTGAAGGAAAACGGCATGGACTTAGCTAAGATCAGAGTTGTCAAAAACGCAGGCGGGCTGACGAAAAAGATCACGGATATGAAAAACAGCCTGATTGAAAAAGGAGGCGATCTGAAGTGACATTACGGACAAGGCTGCTCGTTAACGCAGCCGTTACGATGATTTGCTTCGCCGCCGTCATCGGCTTTACCATCGTAAACATGATGAAGATTCAGGCTTCAAATGAAGATGAAGTGGACACTCTGTTAAACGTCCAGGAAGCAAAAGCTGACCTTAATACGTTAAAAGAAAGCATCACCGGCTATTCCTATACGCTCGCAGACGCTCAGAAAGAAGATGTGCGAAGCTATATGAAAAGCAGCTCAGACAAACTGGCGGCGCTCAAAAAAACGATGACGGACGATGCGGACAAAGCCGCTTATGACAAACTCGCCAAAAAATACGAATCGTGGCAGGCGGAGGCGTACGCTGCTCTTGATTCGAAAAGTCCGGCTGAAGCGACAAGGACGGCGGCCCGCATCAACGGTCTTCTGAATGATATTTATATGCTGAATCTGAAAAGCCGGGATCACTATGAAGACATGCAGAAGCAGACGGCTGACCAGATTCAGTTTATCGTTTACAGCGCAGCCGTGCTGACCATCGTGATACTTGCCGTCACCGTCATATCTTCCATCAGGCTGACGAGGAGAATTGCAGGGCCGATACGCCGCATGGCTGAAAATGCCCGTCGTATTGCGGGAGGGAACCTTGCTGTTGAAATGCTTGATTATAAAGGGAAAGACGAACTGAAAGAGCTGAATGACTCATTCGGAATGATGGCTGAACAGCTCCGCACCTTAATTCAGGCGATCGGAGAGGTCGGCCGTGAAGTCGAGACGTTTGCGGAAGGTTTGACGAAGGAAAACCAGACGCTGAAGGACATGACCGAGCAGGTGTCCGTGTCGACGGAAGAAATGGCGCAAGGCTCCCAAACCATTTCAGAAGATCTGCAGCATGCGGTGCAATTCATTGAACAAATGGATGAACATTCAAAGGCGAACGCCGAACGTTCAAAACAAACGACGAGAAGCAGCGAAGAGACGATTGCGGCGGTGGCTGCGGGGCGCGGTGCTTTAGCCGAGACCAAGCAAGCCATTGATAAAAGCAATGAGACATCAAAAGAGATTTCCGAAGCCGCCGATCTCTTCATAGAACATGCGGCAGGCATCAGTATGATGGCGCAGACCGTTTCTGACATTGCGGGCCAGACCAATCTGCTGTCATTAAACGCCGCAATCGAGGCGGCCAGAGCAGGCGAGTCCGGAAAAGGATTTGCCGTCGTTGCCGAGGAGATACGGAAGCTCGCAGACGGATCAGCCAAAGCGACAGCGCAGATTTTCGATATGGTAAAGCAAATTGAAGACGGCATCACGTCTATTACCGGAGCTGTCACGACCGGCGTCGCTTTAGCGGACAGACAGCAGGAGCTGATGGAGAAAACGTCAGAATCATTCGCCCATATTGAACAAAAAGCCGCCCATATTAAAGCGGAGCTTACTCAATTGGACGGACGGATTATCGAATCGAAACAGCTTGGTGAGCAAGTGCTGCATCATGCCGAAAGCATCAGCGCCGTCGTTCAGGAAACGGCTGCAGGAAGCGAAGAGATTTCTGCCTCCGCACTTGAGCAGCTGTCTTCTTTTCATAAAATGGCGGAAAGCGTCAATAATCTGGTGAGCCTGACAGAGCGGTTAAACGATCAGGTCCGCCGGTTTACTTTGTAACGGGCTTTTGCCCCGCCCCTGATTTTTGCAGCCTGACATGAGTAACTTCTGAATGAAACACAAATACTGAATATACATGTGTTTATATTTATTCTTTTTCGTGAAAGGTGAAAAAAGAAGGGAGGAATCGGGATGGATGAACAAATTCCGCATGAAAAGGGTCTTGATAATAGTCTGGCTTTATTACGCGATGGTTATGTGTTTGTGAAAAACCGAGCGGAGACTTATCGCTCAGATGTGTTTCGCGCCCGTTTATTAGGGAAGACATTCATTTGTATGAGCGGAGCGGAAGCCGCAAAGCTTTTTTATGACACAGAACGATTTCAGCGGCAGCAGGCCCTCCCCAAACGGGTGCAGAAAACGTTATTCGGAACAGGGGCAATCCAGGCAATGGACGGTGAACGGCATAAGCACAGGAAGCTTCTATTTATGTCGCTGATGACGCCGCCCCGGCAAAAACGGCTTGCGGAAGCGGTGGAAAAACAGTGGAAAGCATCTGCGGAAATGTGGAAGGGTTCAAACCGAATTGTTCTTTTTGATGAAGCGAAGAAAGTGCTGTGCCGGGCTGCCTGTGAGTGGGCCGGCGTCCCGCTGAAAGACTCAGAAGTGAAAGAGCGGGCAGAGGATTTCACCGATATGGTAGACGCATTCGGCGCTGTCGGACCGCGTCATTGGAAAGGCAGAAGGGCGAGGCTGAAAACGGAGAAATGGATAGAGGAGGTCATTGAGGATGTGCGGTCCGGCAAGCTGCAAACGCCGGAGGGCTCAGCCTTGTATGAAATGGCTTTTCATACAGAACTTGACGGGAACAGACTTGATTCTCACATGGCTGCTGTTGAGCTTATTAATGTTCTGCGCCCGATTGCCGCCATTTCTTACTTCATTACGTTTTCAGCTCTTGCATTGCATGATTACCCTGAATATCGGGGCAAACTGAGATCGAGAGATGATCAGGAGGCCGAAAGATTTGCACATGAAGTTCGGCGGTATTACCCGTTTGCCCCGTTTTTAGGAGCCGTTGTGAAAAAAGATTTCGTATGGAAGAACTGTGAGTTTAAAAAGGGTGCTTCCGTCATGCTTGACCTATATGGGACAAACCATGATTCCCGGCTTTGGGAGAATCCGAATGAATTTCGCCCGGAACGTTTTCAGGGGCGGGAGGAAAATAAATTTGATTTCATTCCCCAGGGCGGAGGTGATCCGGCTAACGGCCACCGCTGTCCGGGTGAGGGAATGACCGTGGAAGTCATGAAAACTTCCCTTGCGTTTCTTGCCAATGAAATAGAGTACGATGTTCCGTCCCAAGATTTAAGCTTCAGCCTGTCCAGAATGCCGGCATTGCCTGAAAGCGGATTCGCGATAAGTGATGTTAGACGCATATAGAACAAAAAACAGCCCTCTTTCTTCTAAGACAAGAGGGCTGTTTTGCTTTTACAGATGGTCCGGTTTTTTGGAATTCTGGTTTTTTCCCGCCTGCCGGTTTTTTTCGGCAAGCCGGTTCTTTTTCTGATTTACGGCGTTATTGTCCAACGGTTTTTTGTCATCATCTTTCATGCGGCAAAGCCTCCCTTCTGTCCGTTAGGATGCCCGCCCGCATTGAAATTATGGCTTCAGGAAAAAAATCGCGAGCGTGCCCGGCCCGGAGTGGGCGCCGATCGCAGAGCCGATTGAATGAAGAATGATCTCTTTCGGATGGAACGCTTCTTCAATCATTTCCTTCATCCGAAGCGCCGTCTCTTCATTATCTGCATAGCTGATTCCCACGGTTTGATCCGCCCAATCGCCGCCTTCTTCCTTCATCATTTCTATAATCCGTTTAAACAGTTTCTTTTGTCCGCGCAATTTTTCGAGCGGCACGAGCCTGCCGTCATCCACATGCAGAATCGGTTTGATGTTCAAAAGCCCCCCGACAAAAGCGGACGTTTTTGAAATTCTGCCGCCCCGCGCGAGATAAGCGACATCATCGACCGTAAATATATGTTTCATCCGTGCGCAAAAGCTCTTTACAGACGTTTCGATTTCTTGTATTGTATTCCCGTTAACACAGAGTGTTTGCGCGTGCATCACCGCGAGGCCGCAGCCCAATGAAGCGCATTTGGAATCTACAATCCGTAAATCAAAATCGGGAAATTCCTCTTTTACTTCATTGGCCATCATTACGGCCGTCTGATAGGTGCCGGAAAGACCTGAGGAAAAGGCGACGTATATCGCCGGTTCTCCCAGTTCCGCATATTGTAAAAATACTTTTTTTATCGTATCCGGTGATGCCTGGGATGTTTTCGGAACTTTCCCGTCCCGCATCGCTTGAAATATATGATCCGCCTGAATGGTGACCGCGTCCTCATATTCGTTTCCGTCAAGTGTTACGTGCAGCGGAATGAACCCGATCCGGTTTTCTTCAATATAAGATTTCGGCAGGTCAGAGGCGCTGTCAGCAATAAGGTGAACTGTCATCATAATTCCCTTCTTTCCGATTGGTGAGAGTGATGCCAACTATATCATATAAATGTGGCAAAATAGTGTTCAAAACTTTGTTTTAAGGGAAAAGCTAATAATGAAAATGAGCGGAGGAGCAAGCCATGGTACTAGAACAAGCAAAAAAATTAGCAATCGTCGTCATCGGCGCGTTTCTGTATGCGGCGGGACTGAATTTATTCCTGATACCGGCGAATGTATATGCCAGCGGTTTTACCGGTGTCGCCCAGCTGCTGTCAAGCGTCGTTGATCAATACGCCCCCTTTTATATTTCGACAGGAGTTCTCATGTTCCTCTTAAACATTCCCATCGGTGTGTTAGGGTGGCTGAAAGTCGGCAGATCATTCACCGTATACAGTATATTAAGCGTAGCGATGACGTCCGTCTTTATGGGAATTCTCCCGGAAATGAGACTGTCGCACGATATTCTTCTGAATACCGTATTCGGAGGAGTCATCTCAGCTATCGGCATCGGTTTAACGCTGAAATTCGGCGCTTCGACAGGCGGTCTTGATATCGTGTCGATGGTGTTGGCCAAATGGAAGGATAAACCGGTCGGCACATATTTCTTCATTTTGAACGGGATTATCATTTTGACGGCAGGATTATTGCAAGGATGGGAGAAAGCATTATATACCCTTGTCGCTCTGTATGTCACAACAAGGGTGATTGACGCCATTCACACCCGCCACATGAAACTGACCGCCATGATCGTTACGAAAAAAGCCGATGAAATCAAAGAAGCGATTTACGGGAAAATGGTCCGCGGCATTACGACGGTGCCGGCAAAAGGCGCTTACACAAACGAACAGAAAGAAATGATGATCATCGTCATCACGCGGTACGAATTGTATGACCTTGAGAAAATCGTGAAAGAAGTCGACCCGAAAGCCTTCACAAATATCGTGCAAACGACGGGGATCTTTGGTTTCTTCAGAAAAGACTGATAGGAGCGGATAGAATGAAGTGGCTGTTTGGCCTGTTATTACCGGTCATTTTATTGATCGGGTGCAGCAGTCAATCCGGGCAGAAGGAGCCCGCTGAGGAGGTATCCGGAGAGATGAATGAACAGCAAGCGGAATTAGCCGTAAACCCTGTGCAGACGGATCAGCAGATCGAATTTCAAATGTCTTTAAAAAACAAGAGCGGCAGCCCGATCGATTTCACATTCAGCTCAGGGCAGAAATTCGAATTGACCGTACATGACCAACATAACAAAGAACTGTACCGCTATTCAAAAGACAGAATGTTTACTCAGGCGTTTCAGACCGTGACCTTAATGCCGAATGAAACGTATGACTTTTCAGATGTGTGGAAAAACGTGCCCGGTCCGGGAACATACACGGTGACGGTGACGTTTTTAGGGAAGTCCGATCAGATCGGAAAAAGACTGAAAACGGTAAAAACATTTGAAGTGAAATAAAAAAGCGGCGCCCTCGTCTAAACGGGGCGCCTTTTTTTATTGCAATTTCTCCAGCTGATCCTGAAATTGGTGCAGCTGCTGACGTTCTGCATCCGTCGAATTGGCGTACGCGGAAGACACGGCGTTTTTGGCGCGTGAGACGGCTTTTTCCTGATCGCCGTCCTCGAAACCGTTAGCAATCATGACGGCCTGCTGGACAAATGACTTGGCTTGAGAAAACAGTTCGTTTCTCATTAAAAGTCAACCTGCCTTTCAGCCGAATCTTTTGCTGCATCATGCTGTGCTTCCTCTAATGTAGACCGATATGGAAATCTTGCATCATGAAGACTGACAGAGTCCTTGCCTTGCTGAATAAACCGTTTTGATTTGTTCCGTTTACCCATTGCAATGTCCCCCTTCCATATTTAGACGAGATGAGTCGTCTGTTTTAGTATGGGCGGAAGGCTTTGTGTTATGAGCGGCAAAACCTCACAGGGAGAAATAGGATTTTAAAAATTCGGCGATTCCGTCCGCTTCATTTGATCCCGTGACGCGGTTGGCGGCCTGTTTGACTTCATCCGTGCCGTTTCCCATCGCTACGCCGCACCCGGCAAATCGGAGCATTTCAAGATCGTTGTCTTCGTCGCCGAACGCGATGATCCGTTCTCTCGGCACTTGGTAATAGTCGCTGATTTTCTTCAGGCCGACCGCTTTATTCATGCCGTGTTTAATAATTTCAATCACATGCCAAGGAGCCGCCCATCTTCTGTGGTCAATGACCTCGGCGTGCACATCGGATAAATGCGCGCGTATGTCCGCGACGTCCTCTTCCTTTGCATGTATCAATACGGACGTCACATCTTCTTGGACTGTTTCGCGCAGATCGCCGAATGTGACATTCGCCGTATTCATATGAAACGCCTCAATTAAATGCTCATCATGATAATGGAAGTACACATCATCAATGATCTCAGCGAGCACATTATGTATTTGATAGGTCTCTGTAAGTTCGGCAAGCTGTCTGACCACATCGACAGATAAGGACGTGTGGTATCGTCCCCATGACTCGTCTTTCGGGTGGTGGACAAATGCCCCGTTAAAATTGACAATCGGCGTTGTCAGCCCGAGCTCGTCATAATACATCGAACTGGAACGGAAAGGGCGGCCGGTTGAGATGCAGACATGATGACCCGCTTCTTTCAGCGTCTGAATCGTCCGCGCCGTTTCAGGGGAAATGGTTTTATCATCTTTTAATAAGGTTCCATCCAGATCTAAAGCGATGAGGTAAGGTTTTGTCTCCATAAATAACTCCTTTTGTCATGTAATTTGCTGTTTTTCTCTTATGTACAGTGTAGCTTTTTACCATCTTTATTGTCTACATGTTACACTTATGATTATGGTTATCCTAAGGAGGGAGTCAACGTGATTCTTATTGATCATCAAACCGTATCAGGCATTCCGTTTTTACATATTGTAAAAGAAGAAAATCGGGACCGTCCCGCTCCCCTTGTTTTCTTTATTCACGGTTTTACAAGCGCGAAGGAGCATAATCTTCATTTCGCTTACCTGCTTGCTGAAAAGGGCTTCAGGGCGGTGCTGCCGGAAGCTCTTTACCACGGTGAACGCGCTGAACAGTTGTCAGCGGAAGAGCTCGCCGTCCATTTTTGGGACATTGTATTAAATGAAATCGAGGAGCTTGACGTGCTGAAAAAGGATTTTGAAGCGCGCGGTCTGATTGAAGACGGGCGGATCGGTCTTGCGGGCACGTCAATGGGCGGAATTACGACATTCGGCGCGATGGCCGCGTATGATTGGGTCAAAGCCGGCGTCAGTCTGATGGGAAGCCCGAACTATACGGCGTTTTTTCAGCAGCAGATTGACCACATTCAAAAGCAGGACATCGACATTGACGTCACAAAAGAACAGGTCGATGAACTGTTTGCGCGGCTCAAACCGTTTGATCTCAGTCTGGAACCGGAAAAACTCCGGAGCCGCCCGCTGCTGTTCTGGCACGGCGTTCAAGACAAAGTCGTTCCGTACGCACCGACCCGCGGCTTTTATGAAACGATTAAACCTCATTACAGCAGCCGGCCTGACCATCTTCAGTTTCTGAAAGACGAACGGGCTGACCATAAAGTCCCGAGATACGCCGTTTTAGAAACCGTCGCCTGGTTCGATAAGCACTTATAAAGCACAAAGGTGTTAACAAAACCCGCTTTTACGTTATACTGAGGAAAAAGGAGTGATGGAACGTGGAAGAAGCATTAAAAGAAAACATCATGGGCGCCTTGGAGCAGGTTGTTGACCCTGAGCTCGGCGTCGATATCGTCAATCTCGGCCTTGTATACGACGTTGATATGGATGACGACGGCCTGACGCACGTTACGATGACACTGACATCAATGGGGTGCCCGCTCGCTCCGATCATCGTCGACGAGGTGAAAAAAGCGCTCGCCGACATTCCGGATGTAAAAGAGACGGAGGTCCACATCGTCTGGAATCCGCCGTGGACAAGAGACAAAATGTCACGCTACGCAAAAATCGCATTAGGGATTCAGTAATAAGAAAATGCACCTCGGATTTTAGGTACATCCTAAAGTTTGGAGGTGCTTTTCTTTTGTCTGCATATAAGCGACAGTGAGGGTTTGTTTTGGATCGCAAACAAACCTTTATATATAAAATTTCATATGAGGTTTATCTTTTTTGTAATAGGACAGTCTGTCTTGGAGTGTGCCTGTGTGGAATTCAAATTTATGCCCATCGGGATCAGTAAAATAAATTGACTTTTGATCTTGTTTATCTCTTGGACGCCCATTTAATATATTTACATTTAGATTTTTTAATCTTTGATGTATTGCATCAAAATCTTTTGGATCAATTGTAAAGGCCATATGCGTATAAGATTTATGTATTTCATTTCTTGGTATATCCGCCTCTAAGTTAAGTGCAAGCCAAAGCCCGTTCAGATCAAAATATGCTGTCTTTTGCCCTTTAACCAGGAGTTGTGCATGAAATACTTTTTCATAAAATTCTATAGATTTTTCCAAATTTGAAACAGAAAAAAGAAGATGATTGATTCCTTTTATGTTTATTTTCCCCACCTCATTTAACATGTTTGTTTTAAACAATCCCTTTGGTAATACATCTGCATATATATCGATTATATACTGACTAAAAAATCATTTTAAGGATTTCTGTGGATTTTTTATGCCGTGTGTTTTCCGGTATCGGGTTAAAAAGGAAAAAAACGGACGTAAGGCATGATATAATAGACCGGCTGCATGCGAGGGAGGAACCCATGAAGAAAAAATTACTTCTCATTATCCTTAGCATTCTTGTTTATACGGCGCTGTTCGCTGTTTCCGCTTTTCACAAAGAGCCGGAGCAGCAGGCAGGGACAATGACGGATGTCAGCCGTCTCATGCCCGTGAAAATTAAGCAGACGGTCAAAGGAAAAGAGAAAGAAACATTGATCGAAACCATTAAGGAAGCAAAGAGAAAGCATCTGAAGATCTCAATCGCAGGCGCCCAGCACTCAATGGGCGGCCAGACGTATTATGAAGACGGTATCGTTCTCGACATGACGGGCTACAACAAAATACTCGGTCTCGACCGAAAGAAAAAAATCATCAGAGTGCAGGCGGGAGCGACGTGGAATGATATTCAGCGCTATGTCAATCCGTACGGGCTCGCGGTAAAAGTCATGCAATCGCAAAACATTTTTACGATCGGCGGCTCACTGAGCGCCAACGCCCACGGCCGGGATATCCGGTACGGTTCGCTGATTGATACGGTCAAATCGTTTCATCTTTTAAAGGCGGACGGCAAAGTCATCACCGTTACTCCGAAAGATGACCTGTTTTCAGCCGTCATCGGCGGCTACGGCCTGTTCGGCGTCATCCTTGACGCGGATATTGAGCTGACGGATGATGAACTTTATGAAATGAAAACGAAACGCATGAACGCTGATACATACAGTGAATATTTTACGCAGCATGTTCAGCGCAACCCCGCCGTGCGCATGCATCTCGCACGGATCGCAACAGGGGATAAAGGCTTTTTGCATGACATGTATGTGACTGATTACACGCTCTCAGACAATCAGAAAGAATTAAAGCAGCACAATGAACTGAAAGAAGATGAGCATCCGGCGCTGACGAAATTCGCGCTCGGCCTCTCCCGCCGGTATGACTGGGGGAGAAATTGGTTCTGGTCAACCCAGCAGTCTTATTTTCTCAGCCAAAACGGCGTGAAAGTCTCCAGGAACAATGTCATGCGGTCAGAATCGAAATTTTTGGAATATGAAAACACGGACAACACCGACGTGCTACAAGAATACTTCGTGCCCGTCGGCGAATTTGCGCCGTACATTCATGATTTACGCAAGACGCTGTCACATGAAGATCTCAATCTCGTAAATATTACGATCCGCTACGTGCAAAAAAATGAAAAAGCCGATCTGTCATACGCAAAGGAAGACATGTTTTCACTCGTCCTTTTAATCAATGAAGGGTTTTCAAAAGACGGCCAGGCGAGTGCGGCGCGGATTGTCAGAAAAATGACGGATACGGCATTGCGCCACCGCGGCAGTTATTATCTCCCGTATATGCTGTACCAAACGAAAGAGCAGATGCGCGAGGCATATCCGAAAAGCGATATGTTCTTTCAGAAAAAACACAAATATGATCCGGATGACTTGTTTATGAATTATTTTTATCAGAGGTACAAATCATGAAACACAACCATTTAAAATGGCTGATCCTGTCTCAGAGCAGTGTCTTTTTTGCCGGCAGCCTGATCTTTCCGTTTTATATTTTATTTATTAAAAACATCGGTTCCAGCTACACGCAATTCGGTCTCTCATACGGCTTGTTCGGCCTGAGCGGCGCATTGATTCATCCGCTGCTCGGCCGGCTGTCGGCAAGACTGGACCCCCGCTGGTTCCTTATGGCAAATTCGTGGGGGATGGCGGTGCTTCTTCTGACGCTCCCGCACATTACCGGCGTGCACCAGGTTTATGTTGTGCAGGTGCTTTTGGGCCTGTTCGGCGCGATGCAAAAACACGGCGAGAAAATCATGATCGCCGATTACACCGACGGCGGGGAGCGGGGAAAAAAAGTCGGCAGCTATCATTTCTGGACGGCCGTATTTTCAGCTGCCGCCATTATTCTCGGCGGGTTTCTCGCTGATTTCTTTACGGTTTATATTATTTTTTACGCCAGCTCCGTGCTGTTTTTTATAAGCGGGCTGATGATGCTGAAGAAAACAGGCTGATCCGATCAGCCTGTTTTTCTTATGGAACTCCCTCGAACGAGAGGGGGTTTTTTTGTCAGCGAAAACAGATGGAAAATGAATGAAAAAATATTAAATATACAATTGAATTAATTTTTATTCATGTTATAATGTTAAATAATTTCACAAAAACCAAGAAGGTGAACCCGTTGAAAATAGGTATTATAGGCGCTACTGGTTATGGAGGCGCTGAGCTTGTCAGGATTCTTAACCATCACCCTTATGCAGAGGATTGTATATTATATTCATCGAGTGACGAAGGAAAAGAATATGCCGCTTCATATCCGCATTTGAGGAATATAGCGTCACAATCACTTCAGCCGCTTCATATAGAAACGATCCGAAACGAAATTGATGTCATGTTCATAGCCGCGCCGCCCGGCGTCTCCGGAGAGTGGTCGCCCAAGCTGGCGGAGGCGGGCATCCCGGTCATTGATCTATCCGGCGATCTGCGGATTCAAAACCCGGCCGTGTATGAAAAGTGGTATAAGCGGAAGGCCGCTCCGAAAGGAACGATTCAAAGCGCGGTTTACGGTTTAGCTGAACTGCAAAAAGAAGAGATTCAGACTGCAAAGCTGATTGCCAATCCGGGATGTTTTCCGACGGCTGTGCTGCTCGGGCTCGCCCCGCTGGCGAAGAATAAGCTTTTACAAGATTCATTTCTGATTGTTGATGCGAAAACAGGCGTATCCGGCGCCGGCCGAAAAGCATCCATGGGCACTCATTATTCTGAGCTGAATGATAATTTCAAAATTTATAAGGTTAATGAGCATCAGCATACTCCGGAAATTGAACAGCAATTAGCGGCTTGGCAGCCCGGCACAGGCCCGATCACGTTTTCCGCTCATTTGGCGCCGATGACAAGGGGCATTATGGCGACGATGTATACGGAGGCTCCCCCGGGTATGTCTGCTGCACAGGTAAGAGAATTGTATTCCGAATTCTACAAAGATTCATATTTTGTCAGAATCAGGCCGGAAGGTGAATTTCCGGCGACGAAAGAGGTATACGGCAGCAATTTTTGTGATATCAGTGTCACCGTGGATGAAAGAACAAACCGTGCCACCATCGTTTCTGTCATAGATAATCTGATGAAAGGCGCCGCAGGGCAGGCGGTTCAAAATTTAAATATCATGAATGGCTGGCAGGAAGAAACGGGACTTACGATGACGCCAGTCTATCCATAGAACGAAAGAGGGATTCAAAAATATGATTCAGCTGAGTGAGGAAATCACGAAAATAAAAGGCGGCGTATCCTCGCCGAAAGGGTTTGAGGCAAAGGGCGTGCACTGCGGTCTGCGCTATTCAAAAAAAGATCTCGGAGCGATTATCAGTGAAGCGCCTGCAGTCAGTGCAGCGGTATATACGCAGAGCCATTTTCAGGCAGCGCCGCTGAAAGTGACACAAGCCAGCTTGAAAAAAGAGGGTGTGCTTCAGGCGGTTATCGTCAACAGCGCGATTGCCAACGCCTGTACGGGAGACCAAGGATTAAAGGACGCCTATGAAATGCGGGACGGATTCGCGAGCCAGCTCGGCATTGAGCCGGAGCTTGTTGCGGTTTCGTCAACCGGGGTGATCGGCGAGCTTTTAGATATGAAAAAAATTCAAGCGGGCATTGAACAGCTCGGTCAAGCGCCGTCCGTGTCCGGAGCATTTGAAGAAGCCATTTTGACGACGGATACAGTGACGAAACAGACGTGTTATGAACTGGTGATCGGCGGAGACATCATCACGATCGGCGGAGCGGCGAAAGGCTCCGGCATGATCCACCCCAACATGGCGACAATGCTCGGCTTTGTCACAACGGACGCGGCCGTGGAAGAACAGGCGCTCAAAAACGTGCTCAGAGAGATTACGGATGTTTCATTTAACCAAATCACCGTTGACGGAGAAACATCGACGAATGACATGGTGCTTGTGATGGCGAACGGCTGCGCGGGGAATGATTGCCTGACGGAGCAGCACCCTGACTGGCCGGCTTTTAAAAAGGGATTAAAGCTTGTATGCGAAGACCTTGCCAAAGATATTGCCAGAGACGGTGAAGGAGCGACGAAATTAATTGAAGCCAGAGTCGAAGGCGCGAAAAATAACCTTGAGGCGAATATTATCGCCAAAAAAATCGTCGGCTCAAGCCTTGTGAAGACCGCCGTTTACGGCACAGACGCCAATTGGGGGCGCATCATCGGCGCAATCGGGCACAGTGCGGCAAGCGTAACGGCCGAACAAGTGGAAGTTTTCCTCGGCGGCCAGTGTCTGTTTAAACACAACGAACCTCAGCCGTTTTCGGAAACTGATGCCAAGGAGTACTTATCAGGTGATGAAATTACGATTGCAGTCCGCCTGCAGGAAGGCTCCGGCAGCGGCCGGGCATGGGGATGTGACTTAACCTATGATTATATCAAAATCAATGCGAGCTATCGCACATAACAAAGGGGAGCGGCATGAAGAAAACCATCGTTTTTAAGTGCGGCGGAAGCGTAATCCGCGAGTTATCCGCCGATTTTTTTCAAAATGTAAAAGAGCTTATGCAATCGGGCTGGAACATTGCCGTCGTGCATGGAGGCGGCCCGGACATTTCAAGAATGCTGAAAACATTGCAGATTGAAACGGAATTTGTCGATGGACAGCGGAAAACGACCAAACCGGTGCTGGAAACAGCGGAAATGGTCTTGTCAGGGACGATCAATAAATTTTTCGTAACCGAACTCGCGAAAAACGGGCTGAAAGCCGCGGGAATATCAGGAAAGGACGGCGGTCTCCTTCAAGCATCCTATCTTAATCAAGACAAATACGGAGAAGTCGGCGAAATACAAAAAACCGATCCGTCAATCATACACGCATTAATGAAAGCAGGCATCATTCCCGTTATCGCTCCGCTTTCCATGACAAGTGATTTCGAAACGCTGAACGTCAACGCAGACGCCGCGGCATCGGCCGTCGCTTCAGCCTTACACGCCGACAAACTTTTATTTGTCACGGATGTCGAAGGAATTATGGACGGAGAGAACAGGCTGGATACTTTGACGCCGCAAGAGATTCAGGCCCTCATTGATGGCGGCGTGATTTCAGGAGGGATGATTCCGAAGGTAAACTCGGCATTATCGGCACTGAGTGAAGATGTCGAGGAAGTGATGATCGTAAACGGAAAAGGAGCGTTTTTCACCGATCAAGCCTTCCAAGGAACAAAAATCGTCAAAGAAAAGGAGAGCGTGTCATGAGCAGTCTATTTCAAACCTACAGCCGCTGGCCCATCGATATCAAAAAAGCGAAAGGGACAATCGCAGAGGATGAAAACGGAAAAACGTATCTTGATTTTATTCAGGGCATCGCCGTTTCCAATCTCGGCCATTGTCATGATGCGGTGACAGAAGCGGTGAAAGAACAGCTTGACAGCGTATGGCACGTTTCCAATCTGTTTGAAAATGATCTTCAGGAAAAAGCCGCGGCAAAGCTTGCCGAACATAGCGCGGGGGATCTCGTTTTCTTCTGCAACAGCGGGGCCGAAGCGAATGAAGGCGCCATTAAGCTTGCCCGTAAAGCAACGGGAAAGACAAAAATCGTAACATTTCATCAATCCTTTCACGGACGGACCTATGCGGGGATGGCCGCCACCGGACAAGACAAAATCAAGATCGGTTTCGGACCGATGCTTCAAGGCTTTCACTATCTTCCGTTTAATGATCCGTCGGCATTCAGCACGCTTTCAAAAGAGGATGATATCGCCGCCGTCATGCTTGAGACGGTGCAGGGAGAAGGGGGAGTCAATCCCGCCGATCCGGAATTCATCGAAGCCTTACAGACATTTTGCAAAGACAAACAGGCGCTGCTTATCGCAGACGAGATTCAAACCGGAATCGGCCGGACGGGCAAGGCATTCGGCTATGAGCATTTCGGCATCTCTCCGGACATCATCACTGCTGCGAAAGGGCTTGGAAACGGTTTTCCCGTCGGAGCCGTGATCGGCAAAAAGAAGCTTGGAGACGCCTTTACGCCGGGTACGCATGGTACGACTTTCGGCGGCAATAAGCTTGCCATGGCAGCTGTGAAAGCAACCTTGGACATTGTGTTTCAGCCGGACTTTCTCCAGGCGGCGGCAGACAAAGGATCATTTTTAAAAGCGCAGCTGAACCGTGAACTGACAGGGCCTTTTGTAAAAGAAATCCGCGGAAAAGGGTTATTAATCGGCATTGAATGCGCAGGTCACGTGTCCGGCATCATCGGAGATCTGCAGGAACGCGGGCTTCTCGTGCTTCCGGCCGGACTGAATGTCATCAGGCTGCTGCCGCCGCTTACAGTTTCTGAAGAAGAAATGCTGTCGGCCGTCAGTATGCTGAAAGCAGCGATCGAAGCGCATTCGGCAGTGAAACGGTAATTTTTTTTCGATATAAGAGTATAAAAATTCATATTTTTAATTAATTATTCATCAAGAGGTGGGCTTTAGATGAAAGGCTATTTAGTATTGGAAGACGGAACATCATTCGGCGGTGAACTTGAAAAAGAAGCCCGCTGTGTTGGCGAAGCTGTTTTTTTCACCGGCATGACGGGCTATCAGGAAGTGCTTACAGACCCGTCATATAAGGGTCAGATCGTCGTCTTTACGTATCCGCTGATCGGAAACTACGGAATTAATGAAAAAGACCTTGAAAGTAAGATTCCTCAAGTCAAGGCTGTTGCCGTCTATGAAGCGTGTGAACATTTTTCTCACCATGAAGCAGTTTCAAGTTTGCGAGAGTATTTAAATAAATGGAACATCCCGCTCTTAACCGAAGTGGACACACGGGCCGTCGTCAAAACCATCCGCTCCGGCGGCACGATGAACGCTGCCGTGTCAACAACAGGAGAAATTCCCACAGCATCCGGAACAGAAAACCCGGCGGAGCTGGCGCAGTCTGAAGACATCACGTCAATGGGGAACGGAGACCGGCATATCGCGCTGATTGATTTCGGTTATAAAAAATCAATCGCCTCGTCACTTGTAAAGCGCGGCTGTAAAGTAACGGTCATTCCGTATCAGCAGATGAACGCCGTTTATGACATTCAGCCTGACGGAATCGTGCTTTCAAACGGCCCGGGCGACCCGAAAGCGATTGCGCCGTACATGAACCGGATTACATCATTACTCAGTGATTTCCCCGCACTCGGCATTTGCCTCGGGCATCAGCTGATTGCCCTGGCTTTCGGAGGAAATACGTATAAGCTGCCGTTCGGCCACAGGGGTGCCAACCATCCCGTCATTGACCGGAAAACGAAACGGGTGTTTATGACAAGCCAGAACCACAGCTATGTCGTTGATGAAGCATCAATTGACGAAAACAAGCTGTCCATCAGATTTCATCATGTCAATGATACATCAGTGGAAGGGCTCATTCACAAGCGCCTTCCCGTATTAAGCGTCCAGTTCCACCCTGAAGCTCACCCCGGACCGGCTGAGAGCGAGTGGATTTTTGATGAATTTCTAGAGAAAGTGATACCAGCAAGGAGAGAAATCGCTCATGCCTAAAGATACAACCATTTCCAGCATATTAGTCATCGGCTCCGGCCCCATCATCATCGGCCAGGCGGCAGAATTTGATTATTCAGGAACGCAGGGCTGCATGGCTCTGAAAGAAGAAGGATACCGCGTTATTCTAGTCAACAACAACCCGGCAACGATTATGACGGATGAGGCGTTTGCCGATGAAATATATTTTGAACCGCTCACAACCGACAGCATCGAGGCCATTATTGAAAAAGAAAAACCGGACGGTCTGCTTGCCAATTTGGGCGGCCAGACGGCATTGAATTTAGCCGTTAAGCTTGAAGAAGCAGGCGTGCTGAAGAAGCATCACGTCAAGCTCTTGGGAACATCGGTGGAAACCATTCAAAAAGGCGAAGACCGGGAGCAGTTCCGCGCCCTGATGAAAGAGCTCGATCAGCCCGTTCCGGAAAGCGAAATCGTCGACAACGAAGAAGACGCCCTCCGTTTCGCTGAGTCTATCGGATTTCCGGTCATTCTGAGACCGGCGTACACGTTAGGCGGAAAGGGAGGCGGAATCGCGAAAACGAAAGAAGCGTTTCAGACGCTTATTAAACAGGCGCTGTTAGCAAGCCCGATCAGCCAATGCCTCGTCGAAAAAAGCATCGCCGGTTTTAAAGAAATCGAATATGAGGTCATGCGCGACAGCAATCATACATGCATCACCGTCTGCAATATGGAAAACATCGATCCCGTCGGCGTGCATACAGGAGACTCCATCGTCGTCGCACCGTCCCAGACGTTAACGGATGAAGAATATCAGATGCTGCGTTCAGCAAGCCTGGCGATTATTTCGGCGCTGGATGTGGTCGGCGGCTGCAACATTCAATTTGCGCTGGATCCGTTCAGCAAACAGTACTATGTCATTGAAGTGAACCCGCGTGTCAGCCGTTCATCGGCCCTCGCGTCAAAAGCGACCGGCTACCCGATTGCCAAAATGGCGGCGAAACTTGCCGTCGGCTATACGCTCGACGAACTGAAAAATCCGCTGACGGGCTCTACTTATGCAAGCTTTGAACCGGCGCTTGATTATGTCATCGTCAAATTCCCGCGCTGGCCGTTTGATAAATTTAAACATGCCGACCGCACGCTCGGAACGAAGATGAAAGCGACGGGAGAGGTCATGGCGATCGAAAGAAATATGGAAGCGGCCATTCAAAAAGCGGCGGCCTCCCTTGAGCTGAAAACGATCGGCACCCGCCTGCCTGAACTCGGCGGCTGTACGATCAATCAGCTGTGGGAATTAGCGGTAACGCCGGATGACCGGAGATTTTTCGTCGTCAAGGAACTGTTAAGCCGCGGTGAAACGATAGAAGACATCCATGCCAAAACGAAAATTGACCCGTTTTTTCTCCATGTATTCCGAAATATCATCACATTGGAAAACAAGCTGATGGAAGAAGGGGATCATCTGTCTGTCCCGCTTTTAAAGCAGGCGAAGGTAAAGGGCTTCACGGATGTCATGATCGCATCTCTCACGGGAAAAACGGAAGAAGACATCCGTGCTCTCAGAAAGAAAACAGGCATCGTCCCGTCGTTTAAAATCGTAGATACATGCGCCGCTGAATTTGATGCCAAGACGAATTATTTCTACTCCACCTACCTCGGGGAAAGCGACGGAGATATCAGCCGAAAAGAGAAAAAACGCGCCCTCATCATCGGCTCCGGCCCGATCCGCATCGGTCAGGGAGTGGAATTTGATTACAGCGCCGTCCACGGCGTTCTGACCCTGCAAAAGCTGGGGTATGAAACGATTATGATCAATAACAATCCGGAAACAGTAAGCACGGATTATGAAATCGCCGACCGGCTTTATTTTGAACCGCTGACGACAGAACATATTTTGAACGTGGCGGAACATGAAAACATTGATTTTGCCATCGTCCAATTTGGGGGACAGACCGCGATCAATGCCGCTGAACCGCTGGAAAAAGCGGGCATTCCGCTGCTCGGAACATCCTTTGAAACCCTTGATGCGCTGGAGGATCGGGATCTGTTTTATCAGCTGCTTGATGATCTTGACCTGAAACATGCCAAAGGCGAAACCGCTTATTCAAAAGAAGAAGCAACGGAAAAAGCAAGCCGAATCGGCTACCCCGTGCTGATCCGTCCGTCTTATGTCATCGGTGGGATGGGCATGATCATCGTTGATTCAGAAGCGCAAATGTCAGAACTGCTGGAAAATGAAGCGGGCATGCCGTATCCGATTTTGATCGATCAGTACATTACAGGAAAAGAATTGGAGATCGATCTGATTTCCGACGGACATGAAGTATTCGTGCCGACTTATACAGAGCACATTGAACGCGCCGGCGTCCATTCGGGCGACAGTTTTGCGATTCTTCCGGGTCCGTCTGTCACACCTGATATGCAGCGTAATATAAAAGAGGCCGCCGAAAAAATCGCGGTAAAACTGGCTTTTAAAGGCATCATGAACATTCAGTTTGTCATTGATGACAAAGGAGATATTCTCGTTCTTGAAGTGAATCCGCGGGCAAGCCGCACGGTTCCTGTCGTGTCTAAGGTGATGGGGGTGCCGATGATCCCGCTTGCCGCCAGATTGCTGGCCGGCGCTTCCCTTAAAGACATCAAGCCCGAGGTTCAAAATCAGCACGGAACGGCAGTGAAATTCCCGGTTTTTTCTTCTCACGCCATTCAGGATGTGGACGTAAAGCCCGGGCCGGAAATGAAGTCGACCGGAGAAGGCATGTGTGTCGCGTTTGACGCAGAAAGCGCCCTGAAAAAAATCTACGCGCACGTCTGGGAGAAAAAAGGCAGCATCTATCTGGAAGGCTGTGATGCGGAATTGGAACGTCAGGCTCAAGAGGCGGGATTTACGGTATGCAAAGATGCGTTCCCGGCATGGGCAGAGCGAAAGGATAAAGCGGTCCATATCAATTTCAATCACTCTGAAGAAGCGCGTAAACAACGGATCGAAGCCATGACGCACGGTGTGACGGTCTTTACTGAACCGGAAACCGTAAAGGCATTTTTAGAAAGCGGCTCTGGCAAACCTCAGCCTGTATCGCTCAAAGATCTTTATCAAAAGGAAGTGGCATCATGCACACAATAAAAGCGGAACACACATTAACCCATTTGTACGGAAAAGATTTTCTTTCCTTAAAAGATGTCAGCCCGTCAGACATCAATGCGCTTCTGACAGAAGCTTCATTATTAAAACAACATCCGATACAGCCGATTTTCCAAGGGAAAACATTGGCGATGATTTTTGAAAAATCTTCAACCCGCACGCGTGTGTCTTTTGAAGCGGGAATGGCCCAGCTCGGGGGAACGGGACTATTTCTTTCAAGCAGCGACCTGCAGCTTGGGCGGGGGGAGACGGTCGCGGATACGGCGAAGGTGCTGTCCGGCTTCGTTGATGCCATTATGATCCGCACCTTTGAACATGAAAAAGTCGAAGAGCTTGCCGAGCATGCAGACATTCCCGTCATAAACGGGCTGACCGACCGGTATCACCCGTGTCAGGCACTCGCGGATCTGTTAACGATACAAGAAATAAAAGGAAAATTAAAAGGAGTAAAAGCCGCCTATATCGGTGACGGAAATAATGTGGCGCATTCACTTATGATCGGCTGCGCAAAAATGGGCTGTGACATTGCGATTGCTTCGCCGAAAGGCTATGAAGTAGAGGAAGAGGCGGTGAATGCCGCGAGAGAAGCGGCGGCTGTTTCCGGAGCGAAAATCACCCTTACCGAAAATCCGCAGGAAGCGGTGCAGGATGCAGACGTGATTTACTCCGACGTCTTCACGAGCATGGGGCAGGAGGAAGAGACGCAGCAGCGGCTGAACGTGTTTGCTCCGTATCAAGTCAACGCCTCACTCGTCAGTCTCGCCAAACCTGACTATACATTTTTGCATTGCCTGCCCGCGCATCGGGAGGAAGAGGTCACGTCCGAGATTATCGACGGCCCGAACTCTGCGGTATTCCAGCAGGCGGAAAACCGGCTTCACGCGCAAAAAGCGCTCCTGAAAGCTCTTCTTTACAAACAGGATGAACAAAAAAACCGCTGAATCTCATTCAGCGGTTTTTGATATTTCTCCGCATACAAGCGCATACTACATAAAAAAGAAAAAGGAGGAAATGACGTGGGACAGCAGCATCAATTCCGCCCGGGACAAAAAGCGCCGAATAACGGTGTGTACGTTGAAATCGGCGAAACGGGAAGCATGGTCAAAAATCCGCAAAAAATCAAGCTCACAGTGGGAGAAATGTTCCCTGAAACTTCAAACCACAACAGATTGTGGACGTATCAACGAAAACCGTGAACACAAAAAAACCTGCTGAATAGCAGGTTTTTTTATTTAATGCTGGCTTGCATCCTGTTTGACAGGCATGATCTCCGCAAGAACAAAGACAAGCACTGCAATAACTACGGCAATAACGGATGATTGCTTGAAATTGTACGCCGCGCTGTTCATGGAGGCGACCAAATAACAGGCCATATGTGTTAAAAGGAACGTCCAAATAAAACCGATAATAAACCGCACGTTTCCACCTCGTCCTTCATTTTATTCTACGTTGTATCATACCATACATAAAGCGCGGGCGGAAGGTCATTTTCTCATCAAAAAGCGCGCCTGAACCTGACATTTGCCCGCCTGTCAGGCCGTCTGAAGGAAAATTCGGTTCCCGTGTTCGGGATAATAGCCAAAACATAGCAGCAAATAGGAGTTTATCCGATCCGTTTTCATTCTTCTTACATATGATAGCCAATAGAGAGATTAGGAGTAAAAGGAGGCGGGCAGGCATGGGGATAACGGAAAGATTCTTCCAATTCGGATCTGAGCTGAACGTCATCCATCTGCCGTATCGGCCGAACGGCTTCTGTATCTTTATTCTGGGGGACAGAACCCACTTTGTCAGCCGGGACTCAAGCTTTTGGCTCGAACATGAAGGGAGAAACCAGCTGTTAAATACGATGCTTGACAGAGGGTACACCATTTTCAACAGCAATTTATACGGACGGCATTGGGGTTCGGAAAAAGCCGTCCTTTACGCCAGACAGCTGATTCATTATGTGCTGAAACAAGAAACCCTCAATCCGAAAATACACTTGCTCGCAGAAGGCATGGGCGCCCTCATCGCCGATCAATTGCTGCAGTCTTCACCGGAGCATATCCGTTCAGCCGCAATGTTAGATCCTTGTCTTGATCTTCAAGCACATTTTGAATCAGAGAAAGAAAATAAGTTTTTTTATAAGCAGTTTCTGAGGGAAACGGCACAAAGCTTCGGTGTTTCTGAAAAAGAGGCAAGCTCACTGAGCTATCAGACCATTACCGGCTGCCGCACCCGCGCGCCGGTACATATATGGCAAAGAACGACCGGAGCGCCGTACCCGTACACCCTGCATGCGAACGCGTATAAAGAAGCCCGGGAAAAAACCGGAAGCAAGACTGATATCACGTATCACCTGCTTGAGAACCCTGCGCGCATGTACAGAGCCATCTGCCGGTTTTTCCGCAGTCATGAAAAAGACCTGTAATGAATAGAATACAACAGCCATCTCTTTTCAGAGGGCTGTTTGGCTTGTGTGTGAATGAAAAACCGGAAAGGCGGCAGATGTGATGAAGACAGCGCTGATCATTGGAGCAGATGAATTTCTCGGCCTTTCATTGTGCGAACGGTTGATGGATGAGGGTGTGCATGTTGATGTCATTTTGGCAGAACCGGAGGACAAAACGAGGCAGCTGTATTTAGAAGAACGTTTAATGTGGCTCGCGAGAAACGGGCTTTTTCAAATAATAGATGAAATCGGTGAAAAGGAATACGATCGTATCTGCGTTCAATACGGGAGCGGGTGTCTGCCTGAAGAAAGGGCTGAGCCTTTATATTGGATTGTTTACAGTGAGGATCACGGAGACTGGGAAAAAAACGGTCAGCGGGATACGGCAAAAGCGATTATCCTTCCTCCCCTCTACGGTCCGTGGACGGAAGCAAAAGAAGATGGCGAAAGCAGGGTCTTTTTAGAAGACGCAGTCTGCGGGCTGATGAATCAGCTTGAGGCTGACGGTACAGAAGACGAAAATCAGATTATTACCCTGGAAATAAAAGAAAAAACACAAAAAACGGAAGCGGAAGAAAAAATTAAAGAGTGGAAAAGACAATTTTCATCAATATTCGACATTTTTTAAGAAATACCTTCCATGTTATGTGCATTACCGCTACAATAAACGTATATCAATTTATACATGTTATGAGTTTGAAAAGGGGTTGAACATGGCTTGATCACCAGGCTTGTCATGACCTTTTCTGTCCTCCTTTTATTGAGCGGATGCGCACAAACTCCGTTTAAAGGAAAAATTGAGAAGGTCGGAATGCTTTTTCCCGATACCATCAGTGACTTGGTATGGGGGACAAAAGGTTACAAAGGTTTATTAGCGATACAATCTGAATTTAACGTTGACGTTTATTATAAAGAAAATATCAGATCCGATGAAGATATTTTAAAAGCGATAGATGATTTTCATAAAAAAGGAGTCAATCTTTTATACGGGCACGGAAATGAATACGAGGAAATTTTCAATATGATCAGCAAGGATTATCCCGACATGGAATTCGTCGTCGCAAACGGAACGGCGAAAAGCGATAATGTCACAAGCGTTCATCTTATGGGAGAAGCAATGGGCTTTTTCGGGGGAATGACGGCCGCCCATATGTCAAAAAACAATGAGGTCGGCGTCATCGCCTCTTTTTTGTGGCAGCCTGAAGTAGACGGCTTTATCAAAGGGGCGAAATATGAAAAGCCCGATATCACCGTCAATACTGAATTTACGGACCACTGGGATAACGGCAATGAAGCGCTGCATCTTTACGAGAAGTTAAAAGCGGAAGGCACGGATGTTGTATATCCGGCCGGAGACGGGTATAATGTTCCTGTCATTCAGCAAATCAAAAAAGACGGGCTTTACGCCATCGGCTATGTCGCCGAGCAATCGAATCTCGGCAAAAACACGGTGCTGACAAGCACGGTGCAAAACGTAGATAAAGCCTATACATTAATTGCCGAGCAATATAATAAAGGTACGCTCAAGAGCGGAGATCACAACTTTGATTTCAGGGAAGGAGTCGTTGAAATGGGGACGTTCAGCCCTCTGGTGGACAAAGCATTTCAAGACAAAATCTCAGACCTTGTCAAAACGTATAACCGAACAAATGAACTGCCGTCAAATGAATAGAGGTGGATACACATGCAGCATGAAAAGTCTCTTGAATTTATGCAGATCGCGATGAAATACCTGCCGGAAGCAAAGGCGGAGCTTGAGAAATCCGGCATAGATCTGTCTATGGAAATGATTCAGCCGTTTATGGACCTGTTTACATCGGTCATGGCGGAAGCGTATGAGCTTGGCAGATCTGATGCCGGGGAGCTGAATAAATAAAGAGAGCCACTTTTCATGAAGTGGCTTTTCACATGATTTTTTTCTTTATAGCGGACACCATCGGCGCGAAGTCTTTAAATACGGGCTTTAATTGATCCAGAGAGTTCATGATGGACCCCAGCTGATTCATCACGTGGTTGTAATCGATCTCTTCTTCGTTTTCAGCCTGAGGCTGCTCCGGGTTTTCTTCCGGTTCTTTATCCCGATCTCTGGAATCGCCGAACATCATTTTGGAGAAAATATCCATAGTGAAGCCTCCTTTCGTCTTCCTTTTATTCTATGAGGAGAAGCGTCCGATAGTTTAGACGAATATATTGCCAACAGAAAAAAAATAGGGTAGAATTAGTACCTGATACTAATAATTGATCATAACTAATTAGTTTTAAATTCATTATAAAAAAGGAGTCTTTCCAATGAAAGCTGGAATTCTTGGCGTCGGCCGTTACATCCCGGAAAAAGTGCTGACAAATCATGATCTTGAACAAATGGTAGATACATCGGACGAGTGGATTCGTACGAGAACAGGTATAGAAGAAAGAAGAATCGCCGCGGAAGATATGTATTCATCCGGCATGGCCGCTGAGGCTGCGCAAAAAGCGCTTGATCAGGCCGGTATTTCTGCTGAGGAGCTTGATATGATCCTCGTGGCGACGGTTACTCCTGACCAGTCCTTCCCTACCGTTTCCTGTATGATACAAGAGAAGCTCGGGGCCAAAAAAGCGTGCGCGATGGATATCAGCGCCGCATGTGCGGGTTTTATGTACGGTATCGTAACCGCCAAACAATTCATTGAATCGCAAACATACAAACATGTCCTCGTGGTCGGCGTGGAAAAGCTCTCAAGCATTACCGACTGGGACGACCGCAATACGGCTGTGCTGTTCGGAGACGGAGCCGGAGCGGCGGTCATCGGACCGGTCAGCGACGACAGAGGCATACTGTCATTTGAGCTCGGAGCAGACGGTACAGGCGGTCAGCACTTGTACTTAGATGAAAAAGGGCATACAATCATGCATGGAAGAGAAGTATTCAAATTCGCCGTCCGGCAAATGGGTGAATCGAGTGTAAATGTCATTGAAAAAGCCGGCCTCTCCAAAGAGGACGTAGACTTTTTGATTCCGCATCAGGCAAACATCCGCATCATGGAAGCGGCACGGGAACGTTTGGAGCTTCCGGTTGAAAAGATGTCTAAAACAGTCCATAAATATGGAAACACATCCGCAGCATCCATTCCGATTTCATTAGTAGAGGAACTGGAAGCAGGCAAAATTAAAGACGGCGACGTCATCGTCATGGTCGGTTTCGGCGGAGGATTGACATGGGGCGCCATAGCAATACGCTGGGGACGATAAAAAAAAGTGAGGTGCACACAAGATGAGTAAAAAAAGAGTAGTCGTTACAGGGCTTGGAGCCCTGTCTCCGCTTGGCAACGACGCCGAAACAAGCTGGAAAAATGCAATCGGCGGCGTATCCGGAATCGGACCGATCACACGTGTGGAATCGGACGAGTATCCGGCGAAAGTAGCTGCTGAACTGAAAGATTTCAATATTGAAAATTACATGGATAAAAAAGAAGCGCGAAAAATGGACCGCTTCACGCAATACGCTGTCGTAGCCGCGAAAATGGCCGTTCAAGATGCCGGTCTGAACATCACAGACGAGATCGCGCCGAGAGTCGGCGTTTGGGTCGGGTCCGGAATCGGCGGTCTTGAAACGCTTGAATCCCAATTCGAAATCTTCCTGACTAAAGGGCCGAGAAGGGTCAGCCCGTTCTTTGTTCCGATGATGATTCCGGATATGGCGACAGGCCAAATCTCAATCGCTCTCGGAGCAAAAGGAGTCAACTCTTGTACGGTGACGGCATGTGCGACGGGAACGAACTCTATCGGTGACGCGTTTAAAGTCATTCAGCGCGGCGATGCCGATGCGATGATTACGGGCGGAACGGAAGCGCCGCTGACAAGAATGTCATTTGCGGGCTTCAGTGCAAACAAAGCCCTTTCTACAAATCCTGATCCGAAAACGGCAAGCCGCCCGTTTGATAAAAACCGTGACGGCTTTGTCATGGGAGAAGGCGCGGGGATCGTCGTGCTTGAAGAGCTTGAGCATGCGCTTGCCCGCGGTGCGAAAATCTACGGGGAAATTGTCGGCTACGGCTCAACGGGTGATGCCTACCACATTACCGCGCCTGCCCAAGATGGGGAAGGCGGTGCGAGAGCGATGCAGGAAGCAATCAAAGATGCGGGCATCAAGCCTGAAGAAATTGATTACATCAACGCTCACGGCACAAGCACATACTACAATGATAAATACGAGACAAAAGCCATTAAGACCGTTTTCGGTGATCATGCGTACAAGCTTGCCGTCAGTTCGACAAAATCAATGACGGGTCATTTGTTAGGCGCTGCCGGAGGAATTGAAGCAATCTTCTCCGTCATGGCCATTAAAGACGGCATTATCCCGCCGACGATTAACATCGAAACACCTGATGAAGAGTGTGATTTAGATTATGTACCGGACAAAGCGCGCGAGCAGGATGTCAACGTCGTTCTCAGCAACTCGCTCGGCTTCGGCGGACATAATGCCACTTTGATCTTTAAAAAATATCAATAATACAGTTTTTGACCGGCTGCCTGAAAAAGGTGGCCGGTTTTTTTGTGCGTGCATATGATAACAACAAGAGGAGGCGAACCGGTATGAGCGTCAAGCAGACATATCAATGGATGGAAAAGGCGGCATCCGTAAATGATCTGGCCCCGCATCTTTTGCCGCTTTTTTCAGGGGCCGATAAGAAAGAGTGGAAGCCGATACTCGGGATGCTGCAAAACCACGGCATGTTCCGCCATCTGAAGGACGGCGTTAGGACCAGTAAACGGCTGAAAGAAAAAGGATGCTACAGCCATATTCAAAAGGAGGAAGCCTATTTAAAGGAGAAGTGGAACGGGCCGGACGTGCCGATCGTAGTTTTGCCCGTCGATGAACGAAACCGGAAAATCCGTCAGGAATTCGGATCAAAATCCGGTCTGGCCTTTCGGGACAAAATGTTCCTCTTTCTATCGTCGGATAGTTCCAATTCAGCTGTATCCGCCCTTATGACACATGAATATAATCACGTCTGCCGGTTAGAACATGTGACAAAGGACGAAAAAGATGAGACATTTCTTGATACAATCATGATGGAGGGGCTGGCAGAATATGCTGTATATGAGCGGTTCGGCTCAAGTCTTACGGCGGAATGGACGTCCTACTATACGCCTGAGCAGCTTGATTTTCTGTTTGAAAAAAGAGTCAAGCCGAACCTCCGCTTAACGAGAGACAGCAGAATGTTTTCCCAGCTGTTATACGGAAAAGGATACTTCCCCTCAATGCTCGGCTATGCCGTCGGATTCAATATAGTAAAAAAATATTTAACCGACCACCAACAAACAGTAAAAGAAGCATTGGCCATTCCTTCAAAAACCTTTCTGGAGGCAACGCTTTAATAGATTAAAAGAATGGAAATTATTTAAGGATATTACATTTATCCTAAAAAATTCTTGCTTTTGTAATAATGATGTAATAATATACAACTATAAAATTTTTCGACTATTCTATATTTTGTGATAGCGAAACGTATGTTTCCCTCTGCTTCAGCGGAATGAGAAAGGGGCGTATCATGAGCACACTATTAGAAGTGAATAATTTAAAGACCTATTTTTTCAGAAAGAAACAGCCGATCCCCGCAGTCGACGGGGTTGATTTTCACATTAACAAAGGCGAAACCGTCGCTCTTGTAGGAGAATCCGGCTCGGGCAAAAGCATCACCTCGCTTTCTATTATGGGACTTGTCCAAGGCTCGGGCGGAAAAATTATGGACGGCTCGATTAAGCTTGAAGGCAGGGACCTGGCCTCCTTCACCGAAAACGAATATTGCAAAATCCGCGGAAATGACGTCTCTATGATCTTTCAGGAGCCCATGACTTCCCTGAATCCGGTGCTGACCATCGGCGAACAAATTACCGAAGTGCTTGAATACCATAAAAAAATGAATAAAAGAGAAGCGTCCAAAAAAGCCGTTGAGCTTCTGGAACTCGTCGGATTCTCCAGAGCGGAACAAGTGATGAAAGAATATCCGCACCGCCTTTCCGGAGGGATGAGACAGAGGGTGATGATCGCCATCGCGCTCAGCTGCAATCCGAAGCTTCTGATCGCTGATGAGCCGACGACGGCGCTTGATGTGACGATACAAGCCCAAGTATTGGAGCTGATGAAAGACCTCTGCAAAAAATTCGATACTTCCATTCTGCTGATCACTCACGATTTAGGTGTGGTTTCCGAAGCCGCCGACAGGGTGATCGTGATGTACTGCGGACAAGTCGTAGAGAGCGCGAGTGTGGAGGACTTATTTTTAAACCCTCTTCATCCGTATACCGAAGGGCTGTTAAACTCCATACCGGTGATAGATGGAGAGATTGATACATTAAAAGCGATCAAAGGCAGTGTCCCGACACCGGATAATCTTCCGGAAGGCTGCCGATTCGCCCCGAGGTGTTCAAAAGCGATGGACAAATGCAAAACAGGGCAGCCGGAGCTGATAACGCATGAAAGCGGCCGTTCTGTAAGATGTTTTTTATATGAGGAAGAGGGTGCCCAATCAAAATGACAGCTGCAGGCCAAGAAACGATTTTAGAGCTGAAAGACGTAAAAAAATATTTCCCGATCCGCTCCGGCTTTTTTCAAAGGAAAGTCGGTGATATAAAGGCTGTTGACGGCGTTTCTTTTTCACTGAAGCGCGGGGAGACGCTCGGCATCGTCGGTGAATCAGGATGCGGCAAATCAACGGCGGGAAGGACGATGATCCGTTTATACAAGCCGACAGACGGCCGGATTCTTTTTAAGGGGCAGGATATTTCCGGCTTATCTGAAGAAAAGCTGAGAAAAAGCGTCCGCAAAAACATCCAGATGGTCTTCCAAGATCCCTTCGCATCCCTTAACCCGAGGAAAACGCTGCGTTCCATTATTAAAGAGCCGTTCCAGACTCACCATATGTACAGCATGAGCGAGCGGAACGAGCGAGTGGAGGAGCTGCTGGCGAAAGTCGGCCTTCATCCGAGCTTTGCAAACCGCTATCCGCACGAATTTTCCGGGGGGCAGCGCCAGCGGATCGGGATTGCGCGGGCTCTGACATTGAATCCCGAGCTGATTATTGCGGATGAACCCGTTTCCGCACTCGATGTCTCCATTCAGGCCCAAGTCATCAATCTGATGGAAGAACTGCAGGAAGAATTCAACCTGACCTATTTGTTTATTTCTCATGATTTGAGTGTTGTCCGCCATATCAGCGACAGAGTCGGCGTCATGTATCTGGGAAAAATGATGGAGCTGACCGATAAACACGAGCTGTACGGCAATCCGCTTCACCCTTATACGCAGGCGCTTTTGTCTTCAGTGCCCGTCACGAGAAAAAAAGACGCCGTCAAGCGGGAACGAATCATCCTGAAAGGAGAACTGCCAAGCCCGGCAAACCCGCCGAAAGGCTGCGTGTTCCACACGCGGTGCCCGATGGCCAAACCGATCTGCAAGGAACAAATCCCGGCATTTGAAGAAGCCGCTCCCGGCCATTACGTCGCCTGCCATTTATATGCCTGAAATGACAAGCATCGAGAGGGGGTATGCCGGATTACATAACCAGTTTGCTGCATATATATCACAAAGGGGGAATTGATATGAAATTACGTAAAAGCGCACTGATGATGCTAAGTGTTTTTATGGCGCTCGCCATCTTCCTGTCAGCCTGCTCCGGCTCAAAATCCACAAGCACCGAATCCAAACCGGCAGGAAAACCGCAAAAAGGCGGAGATTTGGTTGTCGGGTCAATCGGGGAACCCACACTTTTTAACTCTCTGTATTCTACGGATGACGCAAGTACGGATATTGAAAATATGCTGTACAGCTTTTTAACGAAAACGGATGAAAAACTGAATGTGAAATTATCACTCGCTGAAAGCATTAAAGAATTAGACGGCGGCCTTGCATATGATGTGAAAATCAAAAAAGGCGTTAAGTTTCATGACGGAAAAGAACTGACTGCAGATGACGTCGTATTTACGTACAGTGTCCCTTTAAGCAAAGATTACAAGGGAGAACGCGGCTCAACATATGAAATGCTGAAATCCGTAGAGAAAAAAGGCGATTACGAAGTATTGTTCAAGCTGAAATATAAAGACGGTAATTTTTACAATAATGCGTTAGACAGCACAGCCATTCTGCCGAAGCATATTCTCGGTAATGTTCCGATTGCTGATTTAGAAGAAAATGAGTTTAACAGAAAGAAACCGATCGGTTCAGGACCATTTAAGTTTAAAGAATGGAAGCAGGGCCAATATATTAAACTCGAAGCGAATAATGATTATTTTGAAGGAAGACCGTATTTAGATACTGTAACGTATAAAGTCATTCCCGACGCAAATGCTGCCGTTGCCCAGCTGCAGGCAGGCGATATTAATTTCTTTAATGTGCCCGCCACTGACTACAAAACGGCTGAAAAATTTAATAATCTGAAAGTCGTTACTGATTTGGCCTTACAGTATGTGTACATCGGGTGGAATGAAAAAAATGAATTATTCAAGGATAAAAAGGTCCGTCAGGCGCTGACAACCGCTCTTGACCGGGAGTCAATCGTCAGCCAAGTATTGGATGGAGACGGAAAGGTAGCTTACATTCCGGAAAGCCCTTTATCTTGGAACTATCCTAAAGATATAGATGTTCCGAAATTTGCGTACAACGAGAAAAAAGCGAAACAGATGCTTGCAGAAGCCGGCTGGAAAGATACGAACGGTGACGGCATTTTAGATAAAGACGGAAAGAAATTCTCGTTTACGCTTAAAACGAACCAAGGAAACAAAGTCCGTGAAGACATCGCTGTCGTCGTTCAGGAACAGCTGAAAAAAATCGGCATTGAAGTGAAGACCCAAATCGTTGAATGGAGCGCGCTCGTTGAACAAATGAACCCTCCGAATTGGGATTTTGATGCAATGGTCATGGGATGGAGTTTATCCACATTCCCGGATCAATATGACATCTTCCACTCAAGCCAGATTAAAAAGGGCTTAAACTACGTTTGGTATAAAAATGCCGAAGCGGATAAGCTCATGAAAGATGCAAAATCAATCAGTGACAGAAAGCAATATTCCAAAGAATATGAGCAGATTTATCAAAAAATTGCGGAAGATCAGCCGTATACGTTCTTGTATTACCCTAACAACCATATGGCAATGCCGCAAAATCTTGAAGGATACAAATACCATCCGAAACGTGATTTATATAATATCCAAAAATGGTGGCTTGCAAAATAATTTTCCCTTAAAGGGGAGGGAGAGCGTTTTCTCCCTCTTCTGTTTTTAATAAGGAAAGTAAAGGGGGACAAGTATATGGCTGCATATATTATCAGAAGAACCTTAATGTCTATCCCGATTTTATTGGGAATTACAATTTTATCATTTGTTATTATGAAAGCCGCGCCCGGCGATCCGATGACATTAATGATGGACCCGAAAATCAGCCAGGCTGACAGAGAGCAGTTTATTGAAAAATACGGTTTGAATGATCCTCAGTACGTTCAATATTTAAAGTGGCTCGGCAACATGGTACAGGGCGATTTCGGAACGTCAATTGTCAGAAAAGGAACGCCTGTTTCAGAATTGATTATGGCCCGAATGCCCAATACGCTGCTGCTGATGCTCGTTTCAACGATTTTGGCTCTTATGATTTCTATTCCGTTCGGTGTCCTGTCGGCAAAGCGGCCTTATTCAAAGCTCGACTATGGCATTACGTTTACCTCATTTATAGGTCTGGCCATTCCAAACTTTTGGTTTGGATTAATTTTGATTATGATTTTATCAGTAAATCTCGGCTGGTTTCCGACCGGCGGTGTCGAGACGCTGAATGCCGATTTCAATATATTTGACCGGATTCATCATTTAATTCTGCCTGCATTCGTATTAGCTACAGCTGACATGGCCGGACTGACGAGATATACGAGATCCAATATGCTTGATGTATTAAATCAGGATTATATCCGTACAGCGAGAGCGAAAGGGTTCAAGGAGAACCGTGTATTATTTAAACATGGATTGAGAAATGCATTATTACCCGTCATTACAATTTTCGGTTTGATGATTCCTTCGTTTATCGGAGGATCTGTCGTTGTCGAACAAATTTTCACATGGCCGGGGTTAGGAAAGCTGTTTGTTGATTCAGCGTTTCAGCGTGATTATCCCGTCATTATGGCGATGACCGTCATTTCAGCTGTTCTTGTGGTCATTGGCAACCTTGTCGCTGATATTTTATACGCAGTGGTTGATCCGAGAATTGAATATTAAAAGGGGGGACATCGATGGCTGAGCTGAACACATCTCCGTCACCGGAGATCGGGCTGAAAGAAAATATTGCTGAAAAACCGGAAACCATGACAAAAATCTTTTGGGAAAAGTTTTCGAAAAATAAACTGGCGGTTGCAGGTGCTGTTATTCTGTTCGTGATTATTATGTCAGCGATTTTTGCGCCGGTGATTGCTCCTTATTCTCAAGAGCAGCAAAGCCTGCTTGATAAATTTAAAGCGCCGGGTCTTGAACATTTGATGGGGACGGATAAATTCGGGCGTGACATCTTCAGCCGGATTCTGTACGGCGCGCGAATCTCTTTACTAGTCGGATTTGCCTCTGTTGTCGGCTCTATTTTTATCGGGACGATTTTAGGAGCGGTAGCGGGCTATTTTAAAGGTTTCGCAGATGCTGTTATTATGCGGTTAGTGGATATTGTTCTTTCCATTCCTGATATTTTCTTATTGATTACGCTTGTTACAATCTTTAAGCCAGGCGTGGACAAATTAATTTTAATTTTCTGCCTGACAGGCTGGACGACAACCGCGCGTTTGGTCAGGGGGGAATTTTTATCCTTGCGATCAAGAGAATATGTGTTAGCCGCTAAAACAATCGGAACAAAAACACATAAAATTATTTTTTCACATATCCTGCCCAATGCGCTGGGACCGATTATTGTGTCAGCCACTTTAAAAGTTGGATCGGTTATTCTGGCCGAATCGGCGCTAAGTTATCTCGGTTTCGGGATTCAGCCGCCGATCGCAAGCTGGGGCAATATGCTTCAGGATGCACAGAACTTTACGATTATGATTCAGGCTTGGTGGTACCCGTTATTTCCGGGACTGTTCATTCTTCTTACCGTATTGTGCTTCAACTTTGTCGGAGACGGGCTGCGTGATGCGCTTGATCCGAAAAATGTGAAATGATCTCCCGGACGGAACGGGAGATTTTTTTGTTGCAATGCAGTCGGAAATCCAGCTCCGTATTGCGGAAATCTCATATTGAAATGGAATAATTTATCTATCCCTTGCCTATACTGTGGACAACAGTTTTTATAAAGTGAGGGGTCGAATATGTTATTTCTTCATGATGTATGGGTCAATTGGTTTGAAGGGGAAGAAAACGGCTACAATGTATGCCATTTTCACGAATGGCGGAAGGAAGACACGGTTGAGCTTTTGGATCAGACACCGCTGCTCAGAGTGCCGTCGGTATTATTTCATTACATAGAAAACGACTTATCAGAGCTTCCGAAAGAACTGCTTGACCAAGTCCACCAAAAGTCATACGTGCGAAAAAATCATGAGCGGACAAAGCTGGAGTACTGTTTTGTCGTGACAGACGGGATCGGCATCATTGCCGTGGATACGATCGGGTATACCATTCCGGTCAGAAAGAGCCGCCTGATTCCGAGACAGGAGCAGCTTGTTTATGAAATGGTAAAGGATGTAGAACCGGAATCGTTTCAATTTGAGCCGGCGCAATTGGAGTCTTCAAAGGAATATCACATTTTGTCATTGGCGCCGGAGCATGTCAGAGGGCTGACGAGAAAAGAGCGGCAGATCAAGCAGCTGATGTTTATGGCGCTCGACCAGCTGAAAGGGCTGAAAAACCGTGCGGAAATTGTGTATTGGTACACGGAATGGAATCCGCATATGTATGAGCAGATCAAACGGATGAGCTTTGAAGAGATCTGGGACATGCTTTACAATGAAACAATTGAAGGCTGGTCAGATAAACATCTTGCGTTCTGTGAAAATTTGATTAAAGGGCAGCCGTTTTTCGAAAAGCTTTGGGAAATGGAGCAGGAATCAAAAGTGAACTAAAAAAGAGGCGGGGATTCTCCCGCCTCTTTTCTTTATCTTCTTTTCCGTCCGAGACCCATGGCATTTTCCATTTTTTTCACCATTTTGCCGGCCGTTTTGTTTGCGCGCGCCGCTCCTTCGTCGAGAATGCGGTCAAGCTCGTCGCTCTCAATTAATTCACGGTAGCGTTCTTGGATCGGTGTCAATGCGCCGATAACGACTTCGGCTAAATCGCTTTTGAATTCACCGTACCCTTTGCCTTCATATTTAGCCTCTAAATCTTCAATTGATGTGTTTCCTAAAATAGAATAGATCGTCAAAAGATTAGAAACGCCCGGTTTGTTTTCTTTATCATACTTTACAATGCCTTCAGAATCAGTCACGGCGCTCTTGATTTTCTTTTCGAGCTGCTTCGGCTCATCAAGCAGCGTGATGTATGCCTTTTGGTTCGGATCTGATTTGCTCATTTTTTTGAGCGGATCAGCCAGTGACATGATGCGCGCGCCTGATTCAGGAATTTTCACCTCAGGAATCGTGAAGATGTCATTATATTTTTTATTGAAGCGTTCCGCCAGGTTGCGGGTCAGTTCAAGGTGCTGTTTTTGGTCTTCTCCGACCGGAACAAGATCCGTTCCGTACAGTAAAATATCGCCGGCCATCAGCGGCGGATAGGTTAACAGTCCTGACACGACGGCTTCTTTGCCCTTTGACTTATCTTTGAATTGCGTCATCCGCTCAAGCTCGCCGATATATGCGACGCATTGGAGCATCCACCCCGCCTGGGCATGAGCGGGAACCTCCGACTGGATAAAGAGGGTCGCTTTCTCAGGATCAAGTCCGACGGCCACGTAAAGGGCCGCGAGATTGCGAATGTTCTTCCGCAGTTCAAGCCGATCCTGCGGAACCGTAATCGCATGCTGATCGACAATGCAGAAGTAGCCGTTGTAGTCATGCTGCAAATCGACAAATTGCTTCATTGCGCCGATATAGTTGCCGAGGGTAACGGAACCGCTCGGCTGAATGCCTGAAAAAATCGTTTTCTTCATATTTCTTACCTCATTTCTTAAAACATAATAAAAAAAGCCCATTCTTCCCGTAGAAAAAAGGGACGAATGAACCGTGGTGCCACCCTGATTATTCCATTACAATGGAATCGCTCGAGACGTTGGTAACGGAGGCTGCTCCGGCTGGGCCTACTAACGTTCGGTCAGCTGCTCAGAAGTCCATTCCACATCGCCCGTTATCTGCTCCCAGCACCGCAGACTCTCTTCAAACGGATGAAAATGTGTACTACTCTTCATCATCGCAATCACAACAAATGTATTTGATTGATCTATTATAAATCAATTATAGCCAAATGTCATCAGAGGAATACAAGATTATTTCCAGTTTGCTAAAGGGCTGGAAATCCTCAAAAAGAACTGAAAATGCTTAAATGATAACGTATATCAACATTTCGTATAACGAATATTATATGTAAAAAGCAATATGAACTGGAAATTGCAATAAAAAAATTTAGTTAGGTCATGCTTTAAACTATAGAAGTGTATCACCTTTTTGACAGAAAAACTGACCAAATTTAAATATTTTAAATTGAGAAAATAGTATTGTAATAAATTATTCATTTCATTATAATGAACTTGTTCACTCTATTGTTACAGCTTCTTTACATAAAATAATCAGAAAAGACGGAACACAATTAAAGTTTAGAAAAATATTAAGTTATTTTGTCTGATATTTCTGAGTATTTAGTAGTAAAGGCTGAAAAATTTGATTAGGGGGTTAGTGCATGAAAAAGCGTTGGTCTATTGTAGGTTTGATGCTTATCTTCTCGCTTGTATTAAGTGCGTGCGGCGGATTCAGCGGCGGATCAGGCGGCGGTAAAAAAGACACCAAAGGACAGACTTCACTTAATATCAATATTAAAACCGAGCCGTTCTCACTGCATCCGGGTTTAGCGAATGATTCCGTGTCAGGAGGCGTAATCCGACAGACTTTTGAAGGATTGACACGCGTAAACTCCAAAGGTGAGCCTGAAGAAGGAATGGCATCTAAAATTGAAACAAGCAAAGACGGAAAGACCTATACATTTACGATTCGTGACGGTGCGAAATGGTCTAACGGCGACCCTGTGACGGCGCAGGATTTTGAATATGCGTGGAAATGGGCGCTTGACCCGAACAACGAATCACAATACGCTTATCAGCTCTACTACATCAAAGGCGCTGAAGCTGCCAATACAGGAAAAGGCAAGATTGATGATGTAGGCGTAAAAGCCGTAAATGACAAAACATTAAAGGTTGAACTGAATAACCCGACACCTTATTTCACGCAATTAACTTCATTCTATACGTATATGCCGGTCAACAAGAAAATTGCTGAAAAACATAAAAACTGGAACACAAACGCGGGCGAAAATTATGTGTCAAACGGCCCGTTCAAAATGACGGCCTGGAAACACAGCGGTTCCATCACGCTCGAAAAGAACGATCAATATTGGGATAAAGACGCTGTGAAATTGAAGAAAATCAACATGGTGATGATTAACAATAACAACACCGAACTGAAAAAATTCCAGGCCGGTGAGCTTGACTGGGCAGGGATGCCGCTCGGCCAGCTTCCGACTGAATCATTGCCGACATTGAAAAAAGACGGATCTCTTCACGTTGAACCGATCGCAGGCGTGTATTGGTACAAATTCAACACAGAAGCGAAACCGCTGAACAATGTCAACATCCGTAAAGCCCTTGCTTATGCGATCGACCGCTCGTCCATCGTGAAAAATGTAACGCAGGGCGAACAAATCCCGGCCATGGCTGCGGTGCCGCCGTCAATGAAGGGATTCAAGGATAACACAAAAGGTTATTTCAAAGACAATGACGTCAAATCAGCTAAAGAATTCTTAAATAAAGGACTGAAGGAATTAGGCGTCAAGAATGCCTCTGACCTTCCGGCGATCAAACTGTCCTACAATACGGATGACGCGCATGCGAAAATCGCGCAGGCCGTACAGGAAATGTGGAAAAAGAACTTAGGCGTCAAAGTTGAGCTTGATAACTCCGAATGGAATGTTTACATCGACAAGCTGCACAGCCAGAACTACCAAATCGGGCGTATGGGCTGGCTCGGCGATTTCAACGATCCGATCAACTTCCTTGAATTGTTCCGTGATAAAGAAGGCGGAAACAATGATACCGGATGGGAAGATCCTGAGTTTAAAAAGCTGCTGAACCAATCTCAGCTTGAAACGGATCCGGATAAACGTATCGAAGAGCTGAAAAAAGCAGAAAAGATCTTTATTGACGCAATGCCGGTCGCGCCAGTTTATTTCTATACGGATCCTTGGGTGCAGGATAAAAACCTCAAAAATGTAATCTTGACCGGAACAGGCGAAGTTTACTTCAGAAACGCTTCTTTTGAATAAAAGACGGTTCTGAAAACAAAAGACCCAAGGTATATGGGGAGGATGTCCCCATATACCTTTCTTACTGATTACGTATAAAATTGTAAAAAACATGGAGGTGTTCACCTTGCTGAAATATATCGGTAAACGATTCATTTACATGATCATCACATTGTTTGTGATTGTGACCGCCACATTCTTCTTAATGCAGGCAGCGCCGGGCGGACCATTTTCCGGCGAAAGAAAGCTGCCGCCTGAAATTGAGGCAAACTTAAACGAACACTATGGCCTGGACAAGCCTCTTTTCGTTCAATATGCCAGCTACTTAAAATCTGTGGCGATGTGGGACTTCGGACCTTCTTTTAAATATAAAGGCCAAAGTGTTAATGATTTAATCAATTCAGGCTTCCCCGTCTCATTCACTCTCGGTGCAGAAGCTATTCTCCTCGCTTTAGCGTTCGGTGTGCTTTTCGGGGTGCTTGCTGCCCTGTACCATAATAAATGGCAGGATTATACCATTGCGATTTTAACGATCTTTGGGATCTCAGTTCCGAGCTTTATATTGGCGACGATTTTGCAATATATTTTCTCAATTAAATTAGAACTGTTCCCGGTCGCAGGGTGGGAATCCTGGGCATACACCTTTCTGCCCTCTATTGCGCTCGCTTCCATGCCGATGGCGTTCATTGCCAGACTCTCCCGTTCAAGCATGATTGAAGTGTTAAACAGCGATTACATACGGACTGCAAAAGCTAAAGGACTTTCCCGTCCGTCAGTCACCGTGCGCCATGCGCTTCGAAACGCGCTTTTGCCGGTCGTGACATATATGGGGCCGATGGCGGCATCCATTTTAACGGGAAGTTTCATCATTGAATCCATTTTCGGAATTCCCGGTTTAGGCGCGCATTTTGTAAACAGCATTACAAACCGTGATTATACGGTCATTATGGGAGTTACCGTGTTCTTCAGCGTGCTCCTGCTTTTATGCGTATTAATTGTAGACGTGCTGTACGGATTAATCGATCCGAGAATCAAGCTTTCCAAAGCAAAGAAAGGAGCCTAGACCATGCAGAACATTCCTAAAAATATGTTTGAACCAGCTTCAGCTAATGCCGGCGATGCCGAAAAAATAAATAAAAAAAGCCTTTCCCTCTGGAAAGACGCCATGCTCCGCTTCCGCAGCAATAAGCTTGCGATGGTCGGGTTCGTACTGATCGTTCTTATTATTCTGATGGCGATTTTTGCGCCTGTCTTTTCAAGGTATGATTATGCGACTACCAATCTATTAAATGCGGATAAAGCGCCGTCGAAAGATCATTGGTTCGGCACGGATGACCTTGGAAGGGATATATTCGTCCGGACATGGGTGGGCGCGCGGATTTCCATCTTTATCGGTGTCGCAGCTGCCGTGCTTGATTTATTAATCGGCGTAATCTGGGGCAGCATTTCCGGATTCCGCGGCGGACGCACAGATGAAGTGATGATGCGCATCGCCGACATTCTGTGGGCTGTTCCTTCATTATTAATGGTTATTTTGCTGATGGTTGTCCTGCCGAAAGGATTGCTCACCATTATCGTCGCCATGACAATCACGGGCTGGATCAATATGGCGAGAATCGTCCGCGGACAGGTGCTGCAATTAAAGAATCAGGAGTATGTGCTTGCTTCACAGACACTCGGTGCCAAAACCGGCCGGCTTTTGTTTAAACATATCGTCCCGAACGCGATGGGCTCTATCCTCGTAACGATGACACTGACGGTTCCGACGGCGATTTTTACAGAAGCGTTTTTAAGTTATTTGGGCCTCGGCGTACCTGCGCCGCTTGCGAGCTGGGGAACGATGGCCTCAGACGGATTGCCTGCATTAACCTATTACCCTTGGCGTCTGTTCTTCCCTGCCGGCTTTATCTGCCTGGCGATGTTCGGCTTTAACGTTGTCGGCGACGGGTTAAGAGACGCGCTGGATCCTAAGTTACGCAAATAAGGAGTGATATGAGTGACACGTTTGCTAGAAGTAAAAGACTTAGCCATTTCATTTAAAACATACGGCGGAGAGGTACAGGCAATCCGCGGCGTGAATTTCCATTTGAATAAAGGAGAGACGCTTGCGATCGTGGGGGAGTCGGGTTCCGGAAAAAGTGTGACCTCCCAAGCGATTATGAAGCTGATCCCGATGCCGCCGGGCTACTTTAAAAGAGGACAGATTCTTTTTGACGGACGCGATATCGTGCCGATGTCTGAAAAAGAAATGCAGGCCATCAGAGGAAAGGACATCGGAATGATTTTCCAAGACCCGATGACCTCCCTGAACCCGACGATGAGAGTCGGCAAACAAATTACGGAAGTGCTTTTCAAACATGAAAAAATCTCAAGTGAAGCGGCGAAAAAGCGCGCCATAGAGCTGCTTGATCTCGTCGGGATTCCGATGCCCGAAAAACGGATCGGCCAATTCCCTCAT
This sequence comes from Bacillus sp. FCW2, assembly GCF_021228595.1. Lineage (NCBI taxonomy): Bacteria > Bacillati > Bacillota > Bacilli > Caryophanales > Bacillaceae > Bacillus > Bacillus sp. FCW2. The sequence continues at coordinate 250,567 of NZ_CP089436.1, forward strand.
GAATTTTCAGGCGGGATGAGACAGCGTGTCGTCATCGCGATGGCGCTTGCGGCAAATCCGAAACTGTTAATTGCCGATGAACCGACAACAGCGCTTGATGTGACGATTCAGGCACAGATCCTTGAGCTGATGAAAGATCTGCAAAAGAAAATTGATACGTCTATCATTTTTATCACGCATGATCTCGGCGTTGTCGCCAATGTCGCCGACCGGGTCGCCGTCATGTACGCGGGTCAGGTCGTCGAATCGGGCACGGTGGATGAAATCTTTTATGATCCGCGCCATCCGTATACGTGGGGACTGCTTGCCTCAATGCCCAGCCTGGACAGCACCGATCAGGAAAAACTGACGGCCATCCCGGGCACGCCGCCTGATCTGACGAATCCTCCGAAAGGGGATGCATTTGCGCTCCGCAGCTCATATGCGATGAAAATTGACTTTGAACAGGAACCGCCGATGTATAAAGTGTCTGATACGCATTTTGTGAAATCGTGGCTTCTGCATCCTGATGCGCCTAAGGTCGAGCCCCCTGAAGCGGTGAAGGCTAAAATCCGTCAGCTTCCGAATACGTATCAGCATCCTGTTTTAATGAAGGAAGGTGAAAAAAATGACTGAGAAACTTCTCGAAATCAAACATTTAAAACAGCATTTTTTCACGCAGAAAGGAACGGTAAAAGCCGTAGATGATTTGTCATTTGATATTTATAAAGGCGAAACGCTCGGCCTTGTCGGAGAATCGGGCTGCGGTAAATCAACGACGGGCCGCAGCATTATCCGGCTGTATGAGGCAACCGGCGGGGAAGTTCTCTTTAACGGGGAAAATGTCCACGGGAAAAAATCCCGCAAGAAGCTGCTGGAGTTTAACCGGAAAATGCAGATGATTTTCCAGGATCCGTACGCATCTTTAAATCCGAGAATGACAGTCGCCGACATTATTGCCGAGGGAATAGATATTCACCGCCTGGCAAAAACGAAAAAAGAGCGGATGCAGCGGGTTCACGAACTGCTGGAAACGGTCGGTTTAAATAAAGAGCACGCCAACCGCTACCCGCATGAATTTTCGGGCGGACAGCGCCAGCGTATCGGAATCGCCAGAGCGCTGGCGGTTGATCCGGAGTTTATTATCGCGGACGAACCGATTTCGGCGCTTGATGTCTCCATTCAGGCGCAAGTCGTCAATTTAATGAAAGAATTGCAGAAAGAAAAAGGGCTCACTTACCTGTTTATCGCCCATGATTTATCAATGGTCAAATACATCAGCGACCGCATCGGCGTCATGTATTTCGGAAAATTGGTGGAGCTTGCGCCGGCGGATGAGCTTTACGAAAACCCGCTTCATCCATATACGAAATCATTGCTGTCCGCTATCCCGCTCCCTGATCCGGACTATGAAAGAAATCGCATGCGAAAGAAATACGATCCGGCAGTTCATCAGCTCCAAGAAGGAGAAAAAATGGAATTCAGAGAAGTGAAACCGGGACATTTTGTCATGTGCACAGAAGCTGAATTTAAAACCTATCTATAAAAGTATCATCCTCCAAGACTCAGTCTTGGAGGATTTTTTTGCGCACATTCAAGTTTATTAAGCCTGCTCCCGTTTTTCTATAATGGAAAAAAAGGGGGAGATCAGTATGAAAACCATTTTGTGCGCCATTTGTGCGGGACTGTTTATCAGTGCAGCCGCTTATCCGGCCCACGCCGCTGTGAAAGAGGAGCAGCCGCTTGTAAAAATAGCGCTGGCTGAAAAAGAACTGCCGAAATCAAATGCACGGTTCGCTTATCCGTCAGGGCTGCATTTTACACATCCTGATAAGGTGCGGGGCATTTACGTCACAGGGCATTCAGCGGGAGGAAGCAAATTCGGGGAGCTGACAGACTTTGTGGACAAAACGGAGCTCAATACAATGGTGATTGATGTCAAGGACGACAACGGAAACCTCACCTTTAAGCCGGACGGCCATTCTGAGTATGCCAAAATCGCTAAGCCATACATCAAAGACCCAAAAAAGATGATGAAAAAGCTGGAGGAAAAAAAGATCTATCCGATCGCGCGTATTGTCGTATTTAAAGACAGCGAACTCGCGAATAAAAAGCCGGAGTGGTCCTTTAAAGAAAAAAACGGAAGTGTCTGGAAAAACGGCCGCGGCGAATCGTTCGTCAATCCGTTTATGAAAGAAGTATGGGATTACAATGTAAAGATTGCAAAACAAGCCGTAAAGATGGGGTTTCAAGAAATTCAGTTTGATTATGTCCGTTTTCCTGAAGGATTTGAAAAACGTGATGACGAACTGACATACGGACACGGCGATTACGGGAAAACAGCAGACAGCAATGTGCAAAAACGCGTTCACGCCGTCACCGATTTTGTCGGTTATGCGAAGAAAAAACTCAAGCCGTACGGCGCGGATGTGTCGGTTGATATTTTCGGCTATTCTGCCACGCTGCCGGAAGCGCCGGGGATCGGCCAGAATTTCAGCAAGATTTCAGAACAGGTCGATGTCATTTCATCCATGATTTATCCGAGCCATTGGACAAGCTATTTCGGCATTGATAAACCGGATCTTGAGCCTTACAATGTCGTCAAAGAATACGCGAAGGTGGAAAATAAAAAACTGTCTAAGCTGAAACACCCGCCTGTATCGCGTCCGTGGCTTCAGGACTTCACGGCATCATATCTCGGCAGCGGAAATTATCAAAAGTACGGAAAACGCCAGGTGGAAGACCAGGTTAAAGCGCTGCATGATGAAGGAATTGACGAATTTTTATTGTGGGACGCGGCAAACCGCTATACCAAAAACGTCGATTACACACCATTTTAAAAAAATTGAAACCATGTTAAAGGATCACACGTCTTAATAGATGTAAGATTGTTTAAACAATCGGAAATGGGGTATATCTAAAAGTGTGAAGACAACGAACCCATAAGGAGCAAATGAATGAACTGGTACGAAAAGCTGAGTGAATATTTTCCGATTGAAGAAATGAAATCAAAAGCGCATATGGAAGCTCTGTTAAAGGAGCAAAGCGATGTTTATCATAAAGAAGAGGGGCAGTACCACGTGCTGATGTATGCGGAATTTGACTCTTTCATCTTTATTGATTACCTGTTTGTGTCAAAGAAATCCAGAGGACAAGGCCTCGGAAGCAAGCTGATCGGCAGGCTGAAAAAGAAAAACAAGCCGATTCTGCTTGAGGTGGAGCCTGTTGACGAGGATGACACGGATACACAGAAACGCTTGCGTTTTTATCAAAGAGAGCATTTCAAGCACGCGCAGTCAATCGGGTATCGGCGCCGGTCATTGGCTACGAATGAAGTGAACAAAATGGAGATTCTGTACTGGTCACCTAAGACGGAATCAGAAGAAGAAATGTTTGAAGCGATGAAACAGACATATGAAAACATTCACACTTATAAAGATGAAAAATGGTACGGAGAATCATACGAAAAAACGGATGAAGTTCTCAAAGTCATTGATGAGAAAAAACGAAAAAACATTTTCGATCAGCTGAGCTAATTGAGAATGGGGAAAAATCCGCCAGCCGTAAATTTGCCGGATTGACACATTTTTTTCTCAGGAGACTGTTCACACTTACTTTTTTATAGTATAATACCTATAAAGATTCCTTTTTTAAAGTCATTTCAATTTGAGAATACAAACATGTTCATCCTACTAATTAGAGGAGTGAAGATTAATGGTTACATTATACACATCACCTAGCTGTACGTCATGCAGAAAAGCAAGAGCTTGGCTTGAAGAGCACGAGATTCCGTTTGTAGAGAGAAACATTTTCTCCGAGCCGTTATCAATTGATGAGATCAAGCAGATTCTGCGTATGACTGAAGACGGTACGGATGAAATTATCTCTACCCGTTCTAAAGTATTCCAGAAACTGAACGTAAATGTTGAATCTATGCCGCTTCAAGACTTATATACTTTGATCAATGAGCATCCGGGACTGCTCCGCCGTCCGATCATCATTGATGAAAAACGTCTGCAAGTCGGCTATAACGAAGATGAAATCAGACGATTCCTGCCAAGAAAAGTGCGTTCTTTCCAATTAAGAGAAGCACAGCGTCTTGCCAACTGATATAAGCTTACGATAAGCATGGAAAAAGCCCAAAACCATCGCGGTTTGGGCTTTTTGTTATTTTTCAGTCTGCTGGTAAATCATACTGGCGAGGATAACAAAAACGACGGTCAAAATCGGCAGCATCATTTGTATAATGCCGTGTTCTGCCATGAAAAATGACAGCTTGCTGTCTCCGGCAATCATTTCACCGCCGGTAAATGCGAGAAGACCGCTCCCGGCGTACATCAATAAAGGCATTTTGTCCATGGCGGCATGAACGAGCTTGCTGCCCCAAATGATAATCGGCACCGAGATGAAGAGGCCGATCACTACAAGTGTCAGCTCACCGTGAGAAGCGCCGGCTACTGCGATGACATTGTCAAGCGACATAAAGATATCAGCCAGAACGATTGTGCGGATGGCTTTCCAAAGAGAAGAACTGCTTTTCACATGCTGCGCATCTTTCTTCTCAATCAGAAGCTGATAGCCGAGATACAATAAAAATACCCCGCCTGCGCATTGTAAAAAAGGAACATTCAATAAATAGACCGCAGCGCTCGTCAGAACGATTCTCAAGACGACCGCGATAAACGTTCCGAAGATGATCGCTTGCTGTCTTTGTTTATGAGCCAGATTCCGGCTGGCCATCGCGATGACGACGGCATTGTCACCGCCGAGAATAAGGTCAATCCCGATAATAAGCAGAAGGGACAGCAGGTAATCGTGCGGCATGATAACACCTCGCTTATAGATCGATTGCTTGTACAGCTAATATATGAAGCAGTGTGCTATTTATGATGGGAACCGGGAGAAAGCCTGTTTTTCGGTGTGAAAATGCTTTTTTATTTCTTTTATAACTGTTTTATCATAAAATAGAAATATAAAGAATTTGCGCTGTCCTCTATAAGGTTAAGATGTGGACGGAATGGGTAAAGTGTAGTAAAGTACTATTCATCGGGAGCTTAGATGTCCCTTCAACATCTTATAAAGAAGGGAAGGTTGGCAAAATGGAAATAGAAAGAATTAATGAGCATACTGTAAAATTTTATATGTCTTATGGTGATATTGAAGATCGCGGTTTTGACAGAGAAGAAATCTGGTACAATCGCGAGCGCAGTGAAGAACTGTTCTGGGAAGTCATGGATGAAGTGCATGATGAAGAAGAATTCGCTGTCGAGGGTCCTCTTTGGATTCAGGTTCAGGCATTGGACAAAGGACTGGAAATAATCGTAACAAAAGCCCAGCTTTCCAAGGACGGACAAAAACTCGAACTGCCGATCCCGGAAGATAAAAAACAAGAGCCGGCAGATGAAAATCTCGATGCTTTACTTGATGATTTCCAGAAAGAAGAGCAGGCCGAGAGCCGGGAAGATAAGGAGCAAAAGCTTCAGTTCACTTTGCGGTTCGATGATTTTGAGGATCTCATCTCGCTATCAAAATTGAATCTTAACGGAATCAAAACGACCCTGTATTCGTTTGAAGACCGATATTATTTATATGCAGATTTTTATGAGCAAACTGATGAAGAGGTTGAAAATCAGCTAAGCATCCTGTTGGAGTACGCGCACGAATCATCAGTCAGCATTCACCGTCTTGAAGAATACGGCAAATTGGTGATCGCTGATCATGCGTTATATACAATAAAAAAACACTTTGCATCATAACAAACCGATTTCTCTCAGCAGAAATCGGTTTTTTTTGTTCTGAATGACACGATGAACGGCTGAAAACCGTATAACGGGCTCTCATCCGCAAACAGGATTATGCCTTCTTCCTGCTGAATACAACAAGATTCAGGAAAGGAGAAGATGCAACATGTTCAGTGCTGTGACTGCCGACGGACGGCTCATTCAGCTGGCCGGAAGCTATTCAAAGGAAAAAGCGGCGGAGCTGAGAAAGAAAAGCTGGTTCTGCCCTGTTTGCAAAAGTGAGCTTGATATCAAACTGGGACGGGAGAAACTGCCGCACTTCGCTCATAAAAAAAGCAGGCTGTGTCCGGGGGAATCCGAACCCGAAAGCGAATACCATCTGGAAGGAAAAAGGCAGCTTTTTCTCTGGCTAAAGACACAAGGGTGCAGTGTCAGCCTGGAACCGTATCTGACTTCCGCTGGACAGCGGCCTGACTTGACGGCAGTAAGCGGAGAAGAGAGGCTGGCTTTTGAATTTCAATGTGCGAACCTTTCGGCGGACTCTTTAAAGAGCCGGACGGCAGGCCTGAAAAATGCCGGTTACCGGCCGGTCTGGATCATCGGGGCAAAACGGTTAAAACGGCTGGCCGCGCAATTTTTCCGGCTTTCTGCTTTTCACTGGCAGTTCTTTGAAGTCCATTCATTTTCCTCCTTACTGTTTTACTGCCCCGACGCCCGCTCCTTTTACAGGCTGCATTCCATCACTCCGTTTTACACCGGCTATTCTTATGCCGGCTTAACCGCAATCCCTCTTCACAAAGCAAACCTGAAAGACATTTGTCATCCGGAAGGGCGGCACAGCGTCAGACTTCCCTCGTGGGGACGTGCCGTAGCCGGCTTCCGCAACAAAAGCGGGCGGTTTTTATCTGAAGATGCCGGTCTTATCCGGTGTCTTTTTTACGAAAGACATCAGGTTGCATTTCCATTTCTCCCCTCTGAAGTGTTTATTCCCGTTTCAGCGGGCTTTGTGTTTGCAAGTCCCGTTTTTGTGTGGCAGGGCCATTTATACTTGCGGCTTGCGGAACTTTCTAAAAAAGGCGCGCCGATCCGATTATCCGGCATGGTTCATGATTTACGGCAAAAAATCAGGGGTAAGGAGATCCGGATGAGGTATGGTTCACAAGACAGCCTTATCGGAATGGCGGTAAAACAATATGCTGATTTCTTATGCTTGCAGGATTTTTTAAGGGAAATTGAGAATGAAGTATATATGCCCTCATCTCAATGGAAGCGCCCTCAAACGGCAGAAGAGCTGCGCCGGCGGGATCTGCTCTTTTTTGGGGAATGAGAATGCTTCATTTCGTTCACCCTAACGTCAAGGTGGTGGCGAATGTGAGGGGCGTACAAGCATTTTGTTTTCGTTTTTTCACTGTATTATTGGTATGCTCGGTCTTATATGCCGCATATGATTTGACAAAAGGCAGTGAAAAGCCGGAAGATAATCACAACACAAGTTTTTGGAGAAACAATCGTTTTTTCAATTGGCTTGAAGTAAAGAAAACGAGGGGGATCACCATGACTAAGGAAAATAAAGCAGCACAGCTGCCTGACAGAAGTGAAGTAAAGGCAGAGCATACATGGAGACTAGAGGATATTTTTCCTAGTGATGAGGCCTGGAATAAAGAATTTCAAGCAGTTAAAGAATTAATCCCGAATTTATCTTCTTTTAAAGGCACACTTGCTCATTCGGCTGATAATTTATACGCGGCGCTTACGGCACAGGATGAAGTGACGAACCGCCTTGGGAAACTTTATGCATACGCGCATATGCGCTCAGACCAGGATACGGGAAATTCTTTCTACCAAGGGCTGAACGACAAAGCCGCAAGCCTGTATTCTCAGGCTGCAAGCGCGACTGCTTACATTGAACCGGAAATTCTGGCGATTCAGGAGGACAAGCTGCACCAGTTTATTCTCGAAAAAGAAGAGCTTAAGCTTTACTCCCATGCAATTGAAGAAATTACAAAACAGCGTCCGCACGTGCTGAGCGAACAAGAAGAGGCCCTGCTTGCGGAAGCCTCAGAAGCGCTGTCGTCGCCTTCCAATACATTCAGCGTTTTAAATAACGCCGATATTACATTTCCGTCGATTAAAGATGAAAACGGCAAGGAAACTCAAATCACACACGGCAACTTTATTAATTTCCTGGAAAGCAGCAATCGTGAAGTCCGCAAAAACGCATTTGAAGCCGTATATAAAACATACGGACAGTATAAAAACACGATGGCGACTACACTCAGCGGCACTGTGAAAAAAGATAATTTTTACGCCCGTGTGAAAAAATATAAATCAGCACGGGAAGCGGCTTTATCCAATAACAGCATCCCTGAAGAAGTTTACGATAACCTGATTAAAACGATAAATAAACATCTTCCGTTATTACACCGTTACATTGACCTGCGGAAAAAGGTGCTCGGCCTTGATGAAGTCCATATTTATGACCTGTACACACCGCTCGTAAAAGATTCGGGAATGAAGGTCACATATGAGGAAGCGAAAGATTATATGCTCAAAGGACTTGCTCCGCTGGGCGAGGAATACGCGTCTATTTTAAAAGAAGGACTTGAAAACCGCTGGGTCGATGTATACGAAAACAAAGGAAAACGCAGCGGTGCTTATTCGTCCGGTACATACGGCACGAATCCGTACATCTTGATGAACTGGCATGATAATGTCAATAATCTGTTTACGCTCGTTCACGAGTTCGGCCATTCCGTGCACAGCTACTATACGAGAAAATATCAGCCGTATCCATACGGTAACTACAGCATTTTTGTCGCTGAAGTCGCTTCAACGACCAATGAAGCGCTGCTCGGTGAATATATGCTGAACAGCTTAAAGGATGAAAAACAGCGTCTGTACCTGCTCAACCACATGCTTGAAGGATTCAGAGGCACAGTGTTCAGACAGACGATGTTCGCTGAATTTGAGCATCTGATTCATACGAAAGCGCAGGAAGGCGAGCCGCTGACGCCTGAACTGCTGAACGAACTTTATTATGATCTGAATAAAAAGTATTTCGGTGACAACATGGTGATTGATAAAGAAATCAGTCTGGAATGGTCAAGAATTCCGCATTTCTATTACAATTATTATGTGTATCAATATGCAACAGGCTACAGTGCGGCCCAAGCGCTGAGCAGCCAGATCTTAAAAGAAGGCAAGCCTGCGGTGGAGCGCTATACCGAATTCTTAAAAGCGGGAAGCTCGGAATATCCGATCGACATACTGAAAAAAGCGGGAGTCGATATGACATCGCCTGAACCGATCGAGGCGGCCTGCAAAATGTTTGAAGAGAAGCTGAACGAAATGGAAGAGCTTCTTTCGAAAGTGAACCCTTCGTAATTCAAAAAAGCCTGTGCATAAGTTGCGCAGGCTTTTTCTAAAACCCTTTAAACGTTTTTCTGTGATTCAGCCGGTACAAGGCAAACAATATGGACAGAAACAGCAGGGGAGATGTAATGTAAATCGGCAGCATGTGCATCATGGCCAGCAGATTTAAAAAGAAGAAAAACACAATCATTCCGATGATCAATACGGTGCGGAGCATTGATTTCCCTCCTTGTTTTTCATTGATATATTCTATGAAAACAAGCAGTCAGTTATGTTTTGTGACAAAAATATGAACATTAATCTTATGGCTTGTCAAAACTCGACAAGATTTGATATGATAAGGATGTGAAATTGATCACAAACAAACATTACCCCTTTGTTTGACCGTGAAAAATTTCTCCCATCCCCTTTGTTGTCGTTAAGACATATGAAACCGCGCTTATCCCGGCGCGGTTTCTTTATTTGCACAAAAAAAGCCGGCTCCGTAAGGAATCAGCTTTTTTTAATGATCACAACAGGTGACATCCTCCTGGGTGCCGGAAAGAGACTTCCAAAACAGACCGTGCTTTGCTTCCACTCTGGCGACCTTTTTGGCGAATGCCAGTTTTTTCATTTCTTTTTCAACTTCTTCTAGACTCAAATCATAAACGAGTGCGATTTCTTTCGATGCGACAAACTGGAAATATTCAATGAAACATTCCAAAGGCGGCGTTTCAGAAGGCTTCGGTTCATCCCCGAGCATTTCGAATAAGATCTCTTCGTATACGTCATAAGAATAGTTGCCGGGAACCTTCAGCCCTTCATCATCATGCAGGCTGTTAAAGAACGTCAATGTCGGGTTGACGGTGACGTCCATTTCCGCCGCGATTTTCATATCGCACTGAAGCGCTTTTACCGCGCTTTGCGAATGGAGATCGCGCTTGAATTCTTCAACATCCAATTTCGTCTTTTCGGCAATTTCTAAAAGAACGTCTTCATCTGTAATATTCTGCTTGGAAACAAACAGGCTTTCCTGCATGCTGCGGAGAAACAGAATGCCCGCTTTTCTTCCCTGCAGTTCAGCCGCTTTTAAAGCGAGTGCGGCAAGGTAGGGCGATGAAAGAGGCTGATCCTGCTCAAGCCAAAGGCTTCCGTCACAGGGCATACCGGAACGGTTCGCAATTTTTTCCCAAGCTTCGGCAAGAAGGTGTTTTTTCCGTTTTTGCTTATTCAACGATGTAATGCTCGCGGAAACAATGATCCGCAGCGTAAAAAAACGTCCGTATTTGATTTTTAATTTTTTTATGGCGGGCTCCAGCGACCAGCATTCAGGACATAAAGGGTCGACAAACATGTAAATTTCGAGCGGTTTTTTTGGATGTCCGTGGCAATGGGCGAAGTATTGCTCATGCTGATAATTCGTCAATATGATCGATCCTCCGCTTCTGACTGGTTTACCATATGCCTGGCCGTCAGTTCCAGACGCCCGTACAGAAATTCACGAATATCGCCCTCCAGCCCGACCTGATCCATCGCTTTGCTCATACAGCTTAGCCACGCATCAGCCCTCTCGTCCGTAATCGGAAAGGGGAGATGCCTTGCCCTGAGCATGGGATGTCCGTGCTCTTCAGTATAAAGAGGAGGTCCGCCCAAATACTGGGTTAAAAATTGCTTTTGTTTTCTGGCCGTTTCAGTCAAATCACTTGGAAATATCGGCTTCAGCAAGGGATGAGACGAGACACGCTCATAAAAAGTATCAACAAGTTGCGATAGAAGTTCCTCTCCAATCGCTTCATATGGTGCGTTAAACGATTGTCCCATGTTGACTACTCCTTTATATGGCTAATAGGAATCATAATTCCCATTGCGAATTTATCTTTCAGTTTTACTATCTTCAGTTACTGTATATTTTAGCAATAACATTTTATTTCTACAAACAAAGTGCCTTTCTGTCAGGCGCTTGTATTTCATATCATATCACATCGCCTTCATTCATGTGTAAGATTTCACTCCGCAAAAAAACCAGAGGGCGAAGGAAGCCTCTCTGGTTTACGCGTAATACTGTTTGGTTATGTTTTTGACATATTGCTGTGTTTCCTTAAACGGCGGAATGCCTCCGTACCGATCTACGTTGCCGGGGCCTGCGTTGTAGGCGGCTAACGCGAGAGATACATTTCCGTCGTATTTCGTGAGCATCTGCTTTAAGTACTTCGTGCCGCCCTCAGCGTTCTGGACGGGATCAAGCGGGTTTGACACCCCGAGTGATTCTGCCGTGGAAGGCATGAGCTGCATCAGTCCCATTGCCCCCGCACCGCTGACCGCTTTCGGATTAAAGCCTGATTCCTGTTTAATAACCGCGCGGATCAGCTTTTCGTCCACTCCGTATTTTTCGGCCGCTTTCTGAATGGCGCTGTCTATTGAAAAGTTTCCGGTGCTGATGTCAGAAGCCGCATTCGCAGACTTTATGCTTGGGGAAGCGGTCTGTGAAGCTGCCGCGGAACCGGATGAAACGGGAATTCTCGGTGAATAAGAAGCGTGAGCGGTCCGCACGCCGTTTAAAATTCCTGATTCCGGCTGCTGCCGGACGGCTGTGTCCGTATACTGGCTGAGCAGCGCGCTGAAATTGGCAAGCGGGCTTTCTGAAGATTGCCCGCCTGAAGCCGTGCTTGTATGAGAGATTGATTGCAGCGCCATTGATTGCAGCTGGAGAAGGGCCGCCCAATTCGTTATATTCACTGTGTCATTCCACCTTTTTTTGTTTCTGTTCATAAAAACGCTGGATTTTATTTTTCGTGATCCGCTCTGGGATGCCGAATTGCTTGAGCAATTGTTCAAACCCCCGTTTTCCTTCATCCCAGTCAGCAGCTTCGAATTCCAATTCAAAGTCTTCTTTCTCTAAATATCGGCTGTGATCTAAAATGATTAAGCCTTTTTCTGATTCTTTTTCCGCGCGTGCGGTCGACAGCGTTCCGAAATAGCAAATGTGTTCTGAGTTGATTCCGAGACCTTCCAGCTGACGTTTGACGGGGCCTTCCGGAATCTTGAAGACGTCAAGATCAGGTGCCGCAAGCTCTTGATGGGTTTCCAGCAGACCGACCGCGGCAGGCTCTTTTAACGTCAGAACGAACGCGCCGTCTTTTTCTCGGATGCGGAGTGCTGATTTTTTTTGTTTCAGGGAAAAATCTTTCGTGTCGAAATAATGATTGACCTGCTGTTTAAAATCATGTTCTTTCATGCAGAGTGCTTCACTCAGCTTCAGAAATTCTGATTTTGTCAGCAGGTTTTTGAATTCAATTTCTATTTCTTGGGTCATGACAGTCTTCCTTTCAGGACGAAAATTTGTATAATTCCCATTATCTCTTTAGAGGTTACGTTTATCAATATCGACCTTGATATGATAAAATAAATGCTGTACTTTGTTAAAAAAGGAGAACATTATGCAAAAGAGAATTGAAATCCAAAATGCATCATTAACAGAAGACGCGCTCCGCTTGAAGTGCGGAGAGGACTTAAGCGGAGCGGAACGCAAAGCCTCAGGTCAAATGCTTGTTGATTCCGATCACTTTGCTTTTGTATACATACTTGAATCAGCTGACTCTTTTGAATATGTCATTATAAAAGAACATATCTGGCCGGATCTGAAAGAAGCCTTAGACCAAAGAAAGCCGGCGGTCCTTGAGGCCGGCGGAAAAACGGTTGAACTTTCAGGGCTGCATGAAGAACTCGATTATCTTCTTGAAAATATTAAAGATAATGCAAACTACGGAGATATGGAAGAAAAAGTGAAAAACGTATTTCTTTAGAACAGGTTCGGAATTGGGGGATGTACGATGGATGACAAACAATGGGAGCAATTTCTAGCGCCATACCGCCAGGCTGTTGAAGAATTAAAGGTGAAGCTGAAAGGCGTCAGAACCCTTTATGAGTATGAAGATGACCACTCACCGATTGAGTTTGTGACAGGCCGCGTGAAGCCGGTGGCGAGCATACTTGAAAAAGCGAGACGAAAAAGCATACCGCTTCATCAGATTGAAACGATGCAGGATATCGCGGGGCTGCGTATTATGTGCCAATTTGTCGATGATATCCAGATCGTCAAAAATATGCTGTTTGCCAGAAAAGATTTTACCGTTGTCGATAAGCGGGATTACATAGCAGAGCATAAGGAAAGCGGATATCGGTCTTACCACCTTGTCGTTTTATATCCTTTACAAACAACGTCCGGTGAAAAGCACGTTCTTGTGGAAATACAGATTCGGACGCTTGCCATGAACTTTTGGGCAACCATTGAGCATTCACTGAATTACAAATACAGCGGGAACATTCCCGAAAAAGTAAAGCTGAGGCTGCAGCGGGCCTCAGAAGCCGCATCCCGGCTCGATGAAGAAATGTCAGAAATCCGCGGAGAAATCCAGGAAGCCCAAGCCGCGTTCTCGCGAAAGAAAAAAGCGGGAGACCGCCAGTAGGAAAGGAGGGGAATGGCATGAAATTTGCCGTTTCTTCAAAAGGAGACGAGGTTTCAGATACACTGAAAAGCAAAATACAGGCGTATTTACTCGATTTTGATATGACCTTGGATGAAAAAGAGCCGGAAATCGTTATTTCCGTCGGCGGTGACGGAACGCTTCTTTACGCATTTCACAGGTACAGCGACCGTCTCGATAAAACGGCGTTTGTCGGAGTTCACACGGGGCATTTGGGTTTTTATGCCGATTGGGTTCCGCAGGAGATAGAAAAGCTCGTTCTGGCCATCGCCAAAACGCCGTATCATACCGTGGAGTATCCCCTTCTTGAGGTGATTGTCACTTATCATGATGAAGAGCGTGAGGAGCGGTATCTGGCTTTGAACGAATGTACGATCAAAAGCATAGAAGGCAGTCTCGTCGCTGACGTGGAAATTAAAGGCCAGCTGTTTGAAACGTTCAGGGGAGACGGTTTATGTCTGTCCACGCCTTCCGGAAGCACGGCTTATAATAAGGCGTTAGGCGGCGCAATCATCCACCCTTCCATCAGAGCGATTCAGCTTGCGGAAATGGCATCCATTAACAACAGAGTGTTCAGGACTGTCGGCTCGCCGCTTTTGCTTCCCGATCATCATAACTGTGTCATCAAACCGAGAAACGACGTCGACTTTCAAGTCACAATTGATCATTTAACCTTGCTGCATAAGGATGTCAAGTCCATTCTATGCCGTGTGGCAAATGAAAAAGTCAGATTTGCAAGATTCCGCCCTTTTCCGTTTTGGAAAAGGGTGCAGGACTCCTTTATCGGAAAAGGCGAATAGAAAGAGGAAACGGATTGGACAACTTTTTTATCCAAAAGAACATGACTGCCCGGGAAGCCGGCATGACGGTAAAAGAATATACGGCGCAGCTCGGCATTTCAAAGCGGCTACTCGCTGACATTAAATTCGGCGGGGGAGACCTGCTTGTGAACGGAGAGCATGTAACCGTCCGCACCGTGTTAGCGGACGGAGACGTGCTTAAGATTGAATTTCCGAAGGAGCATGTGAGTGAAACGCTTTTGCCTGAGCCGGTTCCGCTTGATATTCTTTATGAAGATGACCATGTGCTTGTGGTCAATAAACAGCCGTATGTCTCCTCAATTCCATCAAGAGAACACCCGTCGGGAAGCATCGCTAACGGAGTGATCAGCCACTACCGAAAAAGCGGCGTGCCATCAACGGTTCATCTTGTCACCCGCCTTGACAGGGATACATCGGGGGCGATGCTGATCGCCAAACATCGGCTTTCCCATTCTCTTTTGTCAGCAGCGCAGAAGAAGGGGCTTGTCAGCAGGCGGTATCTCGCTGTCGTACACGGCATCATGCCGCAGAAGGAAGGAACGGTGGACGCGCCCATCGGAAGAAAACACGACAGTATTATTGAGCGGATGGTAACGCCGGAGGGACAACGAGCGGTGACGCATTTTCAAACGGAAAAAGCGGGACATGCGTTTACGCTTGCAGCCCTGCGGCTGGAAACGGGGCGGACGCATCAAATCCGGGTGCACATGAGCTACCTCGGCCATCCGTTAGTCGGTGATACACTGTACGGCGGAAAAAATGAGGGAATTGCGCGGCAGGCTCTTCACAGTGAGCGGCTTTCATTCGTACACCCCATGACCGGAGAAACGCTCGTTTTTCACGCCCCGGTGCCTGACGATATGAAAACATTAATTGAACACATGTAAAGCCCGAACCGTGTGCCGGTTTCGGGCTTTTTTCATGCCTGCCTGCCGTGATCCTCGCGAAATCGTGAAGCATCATACGGCATTGAGCTTTCCACAGAGACGGTTTCGTGCTCGGGAAAACGAAAGCCTGTCAGTTGATTGCCGAAGACGCAGCCTGTGTCAATGTTGATTGTACGGTTGACGATCCGGGGGCGTTTTACCGGGGTATGGCCGTAAACAATCCATGCCTTGCCTTCGTAAGCGGCGGCCCAGTCTCTTCTGACGGGTCTGCCGTCGGGATACGTTTCACCCGTGATATCGCCGTACAGAACAAATTCTTTTACCTTACGCGAGTATTTACCGATATCGTCAGCTTTTATGCCGGCGTGGGCGACAACGAGATCGCCATTATGTAAAATGTCATAAAGCGGCGCTGACTCATATAATCGGATGAATTGTCTGGAGACTTCCGTTCTGTCGGCGGGAGACAGCTCTTTCAGTTCGGCTGCCGTCGTTTCCAGTCCGTGCATCACTTTTACGGGGTTTCCTTTTAAGTAACGATACAGTTTGTTGCAATGATTTCCCGGGACATAACGGACGGCTCCTTTTTCATATGCTTTTGCCACAAAACGCATCACTTCTACGGATTTTGGGCCTCTGTCCGTTAAATCCCCCGCAAAGACAAGCGTCCTGCCTTCAGAATGAACGGGCGTTCCGTCTTTCACTTCATATCCGAGCTTTTGCATTAACGCGATCATTTCGTCATAACATCCGTGTATATCGCTGATGATGTCATAAGCCATTCGTGTCAGCCTCCTTATTAACGGTTTTTTAT
Source organism: Bacillus sp. FCW2 (assembly GCF_021228595.1). Classification (NCBI taxonomy): domain Bacteria; kingdom Bacillati; phylum Bacillota; class Bacilli; order Caryophanales; family Bacillaceae; genus Bacillus; species Bacillus sp. FCW2. The sequence goes on from NZ_CP089436.1 coordinate 266,644, forward strand.
TTATTATGGGGCTAATTCCTATACCTAATTACGCTGTTTTGGTACAAATTAAAAAAGAATTAAAGAAATAAAGCCTTATCACTTTTTTTTCGCGTTCAGCCTTGTTAGAATATGCGTTATGTTTTTAAAAAAAAGTAAGGTTTCGCCCGCTTTAAGCGGGCTTTTATAGCCCTTGTTTTAAGGAGGTATTTACGAATGGAACACACATCAGTCGCATCTTTAGTCGTCGTTCTGATCGTCGCTTTTTTGACGCCGCTCCTTTTACATCGGTTTAAGCTCAGCATCCCCGTCGTCGTCGCGGAGATCATCATGGGGCTTATTATCGGAAAAAGCGGCCTGAATCTTGTCGTTCAGGGAGACACGTGGCTGGAGACGCTGTCTGTTCTCGGCTTTATCTTTTTAATGTTTTTAAGCGGCTTGGAAATTGATTTTTCTTCATTTGAGAAAGGGAAGAAAAAACAATTCCTTCCGAATGGCAAGGAAGCGCCCAACACGTTTTCTGCCGCACTGATTATCTTTTTCGGCATCTTTATTTTATCATTGCTGCTGTCCTATGCTTTTGTATTAGCCGGTTTTATACAAAACGCATTTTTAATGACGCTTATTATTTCGACGATATCACTCGGCGTGGTGGTCCCGACTTTAAAGGAAGAACGGATCATGAACTCCAATATCGGCCAGATTATCCTGCTTGTCGCCGTTATCGCGGACTTGGCTACGATGATTCTGCTCGCTTTCTTCTCTTCTCTTTACGGAGAAGACAGCGGAAATATGTGGCTTCTGTTGATCCTTTTTGCCGCGGGGGTCGTGCTGTATTTCTTCGGCAGGATCTTTAAACACCGTTCATTTGTGCAGTCGATGTCTAAAGGCACCGTGCAGATCGGCACGAGAGCCATTTTCACACTGATTATCGTGCTTGTCGCTTTATCGGAATCTCTCGGGGCGGAAAATATTCTCGGCGCGTTTTTGGCAGGCGTTCTGGTATCGCTTCTGTCTCCGAATAAAGAAATGGTGGAACAGCTGGATTCATTCGGATACGGGTTTTTAATTCCGATCTTTTTCGTCATGGTCGGGGTGAAATTGGACATTTGGACGCTTTTCCAAGATCCGAAAACATTAACGATGATTCCGCTGCTTCTGCTTGCGCTGTTTATCAGCAAAATGTTCCCGGTGTTTTATTTAAAGAAATGGTATGACAAAAGAACCGTGTTTGCTTCGGGCTTTTTGCTGACGTCCACGCTGTCGCTTGTTATCGCGGCGGCTACGATCGGAGAAAGGCTCCACATTATCAGCGCCAATATGTCCGGCGCGCTGACTTTAGTTGCGGTTATTGCCAGCATCATCTCGCCGATCGGCTTTAAGAAATTATTCAAGCGGCAAAGCGCGCCGCAGGAAAAAAAGCGCATTACATTTATCGGCGCCAACCAAATGACGCTTCCGGTTACGCTGGAATTGCCTGTGGAGGAATATGAAGTACGGGTCGTCCATGTGTATCAGGAAAATGCCGGGGAAACGCTTGCGGAATCGGTTTTTTCGGTTGACACGATTTCTGATTACGAGCCCGGCACGCTTGAGTCGCACGGTATTTTCAAAACGGATATTCTTGTCGTGGCGACGGGAAATGAAGATGTGAACGCCGAAATTTCCTTAATAGCGAAAGAGAAAGGGACTGAGCGTATCATCGCAAGCGTCGGCTCGGTTGAGCATGAAACAAAACTGAAGGAAGAGGGCATCAGTATTTTTTCTATCCTTCTGTCTACAAAGACGCTCTTGCGCGCATTAATTGAGGCACCGGGCGTGATGAGCCTCCTGACGAATGAGGAGTCTTCGTTATATCAGATCAATCTGGAAAACCCGGCGTATAACGGCATCATTCTGCGGGAATTTCCGCTGATGGGCGATGTGATTTTCGTCCGGATTTTCAGAGGTGTGGACAGCATCGTTCCGCACGGAGACACGCGGCTGAAAACAGGAGACCGTCTCATCGTCACGGGCTCGCGCAACTACGTGTCGGAACTGAGAAAAATCCTTGAAGCTTGACCAAATTGCAATTCGTGATAATATAGAAGGCATAACAATTAAATCATTAATCGTATGACCACTAGGGGTGTCCTTCATAAGGGCTGAGATAAAAGTGAGACTTTTAGACCCTCATAACTTGAACAGGTTCAGACCTGCGTAGGGAAGTGGAGCGGTATTTTTTTGGGGTTCCTTTTATCCATTTAAATTCCAAACCACTTTTCCGATGCGGGAAAGTGGTTTTTTTATTTTATCAGGGGGGAAGACATGATGACATTTTCTGAAGAATGCAGACAGGCGGCTGCCGAATGGTGGGACGGAAGTTTTGTTCATCCGTTTGTAACGGGAATCGGTGACGGAAGCCTGCCGATAGACCGTTTCAGCTATTACGTGCTGCAAGATTCCTACTATTTGACGCATTTTGCAAAAGTTCAGGCGTTCGGCGCCGCATATGCCGAAGACTTGTTTACGACGGGCAGGATGGCGGGCCACGCTCAAGGGACATATGAAGCGGAAATGGCGCTGCACCGCGAGTTTACGGAGCTTTTAGGGATTACGGAAGAAGAGCGTGCGGCATTTAAACCGGCACCGACCGCCTATTCTTATACGTCTCATATGTACAGATCGGTGATGAGCGGCAATTTTGGAGAAATATTAGCTGCGCTTCTGCCCTGTTATTGGCTTTATTATGAAGTCGGCGAACACTTAAAAGAGTGCAAACCGGAGCATCCGATTTATGAAAAATGGATCGGTACATACGGCGGAGACTGGTTCAGACAGCAAGTCGAAGAACAAATCAGCCGTTTCGACGAGATTGCTGAAAACAGCACAGAGGACATCCGCGCGAAAATGAAAGAGAATTTTGTGATTTCAAGCTATTATGAATATCAATTTTGGGGAATGGCCTATCAAAAAGAAGGCTGGTCCGAGAAGGGCGGAAAAGAGGTGGAATCCTTTGGAGCTGCACGCGGTAACTGATAATCGCAAACCCGTTGCCGAGCTGGCCGAGGATATTCTTTCGATTCAGCGCGAAGTAAGCTTTATCCATATCCGTGAGCGGGATAAAACAGCGGGAGAGATCATGCAGCTTTTGTCCCTTTTGAAAAAGGGCGGTGCGGATAAGGACAAATTGATTATCAATGACAGGGCGGATATCGCGCTTTTTGCCAACATACACCGTGTTCAGCTTCCGTCCCGCAGCTTTTCCGTAAAGCAGGTGCGAAGCAGATTTCCCCATCTTCATATCGGACGTTCGGTTCATTCGCTGAAAGAAGCCATCCAAGCTGAAAAGGAAGATGCGGATTATGTGTTGTTCGGCCATGTATTTGAAACCGAATGTAAACAAGGACTTGAAGCAAGAGGCATCAGCCTGCTTTCAGAGATCAAACGCACGCTTTCCATCCCCGTCATCGCAATCGGCGGAATGACAATGCAGACGATCGGACACACAAAGCAGGCGAAACCGGACGGAATTGCCGTCATGTCAGGTATATTCTCAGCTGAAAATCCTAAGGAGGCGGCAAAACGGTATGCACGCGCGGTAAGGGAGGCCGATTATGAAGAAGCACTATGATACAGCGGTGATCGGCGGCGGAATTATCGGGTGCGCCATTTCTTATGAGCTGGCGAAGACGCAGCAGAACGTTGTCTTGTTTGAAGCCGGAGAAGTCGGCCGAAAAACGACAAGCGCTGCCGCGGGAATGCTGGGCGCTCATGCGGAATGTGAAAACCGGGATGCGTTTTTTGATTTTGCCATGCACAGTCAAAGGCTGTATGAAGCGGCGGGGCAAGAGCTTGAGGAAGCTTGCGGCATTGACATCAGGCGCCATAACGGCGGAATGCTTAAACTGGCGTATACCGAAGAAGATATCGCCCGTCTACGGAAGATGGATGATCTGCCTTCCGTCACCTGGCTTTCAGCGAAAGATGCCCTTGAAAAAGAGCCTTACGCTTCAAAAGACATTCTCGGCGCAAGTTTTATAAAAGACGATGTCCATGTCGAACCGTACTATGTCTGCAAAGCGTATGCAAAAGGAGCGCGGCGCTATGGCGCTCACATATATGAGCATACACAAGTCACCTCCGTAAAACGGGTGAACGGAGAATATTGCATCACAACATCCGGCGGGGATGTCTATGCTGACAAAGTCGCAGTTGCAAGCGGTGTATGGAGCGGCCGGTTTTTCAGCCAGCTCGGCTTGGGACAGCCTTTTTTTCCTGTGAAGGGAGAATGCCTTTCCGTGTGGAATGACGATACCCCGCTGACCAAAACCCTTTACCATGATCATTGTTATGTCGTCCCGAGAAAAAGCGGCCGGCTTGTCATCGGCGCCACGATGAAACAGGGCGACTGGAGCGATACGCCTGACATCGGAGGAATTGAGGCCGTCATTGCAAAAGCGAAAACAATGCTTCCCGCCATCGAACATATGAAAATAGACCGGTTTTGGGCGGGTCTCAGGCCGGGAACAAGAGACGGAAAGCCGTTTATCGGGCGGCATCCTGAAGACAGCGGCATCATCTTCGCCGCCGGCCATTTTCGGAACGGCATCCTGTTGGCGCCGGCAACGGCTGAAATGGTGCGGGATATGATCCTGGAAAGACAGATTAAACAGGAATGGGAAGAAGCGTTTCGAATTGATCGCAAGGAGGCTGTTCATATATGATCCTTCAGCTGAACGGAAAACAAATTGATTGGAATCGAAATGAGGGGACGGTTCAGGATTTGCTTGAATCGTACCAGCTTGATCAAAGAATCGTAGTTGTGGAGAGAAATAAAGAAATCATTGAAAAAAAGAATTATGAAAATACAAGTTTGTGTGACCGCGATGTCATAGAAATTGTCCATTTTGTAGGAGGCGGATGAGGATGTTAACAATAGGCGGAAAACAGTTTCAGTCAAGATTGCTGTTAGGAACGGGAAAATATCCGAGTTTTGAGATTCAGAAAGAGGCGGTGGCTATCTCGGAATCAGATATTTTAACCTTTGCGGTGCGGCGGATGAACATCTTTGAAGAGTCTCAGCCTAACTTTCTCGAACAGCTTGATTTGTCTAAATACACGCTTCTGCCGAATACGGCCGGTGCCGCAACGGCTGAAGAGGCGGTCCGAATCGCAAGGCTTGCCAAAGCTTCAGGGCTTTGTGACATGATAAAAGTAGAAGTCATCGGATGCAGCCGGTCACTTTTGCCTGATCCGGTTGAAACGCTGAAAGCATCAGAACAGCTGCTCGAAGAGGGATTTATCGTGCTTCCGTATACGTCAGACGATGTCGTGCTCGCAAGACGTCTTGAGGAGCTCGGAGTGCATGCCATTATGCCGGGCGCTTCTCCGATCGGTTCCGGTCAGGGAATTTTAAATCCGCTGAATCTTTCCTTTATCATTGAACAGGCGAAGGTGCCGGTCATTGTCGATGCCGGCGTCGGATCTTCAAAAGACGCCGCCTACGCGATGGAGCTCGGGGCTGACGGCGTGCTGTTAAATACCGCTGTGTCAGGCGCTGATGATCCGGTCAAGATGGCCCGGGCGATGAAGCTTGCCGTAGAAGCGGGCCGCCTTTCTTATGAAGCCGGGAGAATTCCGGTGAAAGATTACGGAACTGCAAGCAGTCCGCGAGACGGTCTTCCGGTATGACGGACAGATATTCCAGACAGGAGCTGTTTCAGCCGATCGGTCCCTCCGGCCAAGAGAAGCTCCGGTCGTCTCATGCCGTGATTATCGGCGCGGGTGCGCTTGGGACGGCAAGTGCGGAGATGCTTGTCAGAGCAGGGGTCGGGAAGGTAACGATCGCTGACAGAGATTATGTGGAGTGGAGTAATCTCCAGCGCCAGCAGCTTTATACCGAAGACGATGTCAGACAGGAAATGCCGAAAGCCGCGGCGGCTGAAAAACGGCTTCGATCTATAAATAGTGATGTAGAGGTCGAGGGATTTGTCATGGATGTCACTGCGGAAAACGCACCCGGATTGATTCGTGACGCCTCTCTCATCGTGGATGCCGCCGACAACTTTGAAACGAGGCTGATTGTGAATGATGCGGCTGTGCAGAAAGGGATTCCCTTTCTGTACGGCGCCTGTGTCGGCAGCTACGGGCTCTCTTTTACCGTCATTCCCGGTGTCACGCCGTGCCTTCACTGTCTGCTTGAGACATTGCCTTTAGGCGGTATGACATGCGATACGGCGGGAATCATCAGCCCGGCTGTATTGCAGACGGCCGTTTTTCAGGCAGCAGATGCGCTGAAGCTGTTAACGGGCGGATCTATCGAGCATGTTCTCCGTTCCTTTGATTTATGGAAAAATGAACGGTCAGAAATAAACGTCGCCCGTCTTAAGTCGGCTGATTGCCCAAGCTGCGGCACAAACGATTTTCCGTTTTTATCCTATGAAAATCAGACAAAAGCGGCGGTTCTGTGCGGGCGGAACACGGTGCAGATCAGAACGGGGATCTCCGAACAGTTTGATCTGCAAAAACTTGCGGGACAGCTCAGACGGACAGGGCTTGATGTTTCAGCCAACCCGTATTTAATTTCGTTTTGCACAGACAAGTTCAAGATGGTTCTGTTTCGTGACGGCAGAGCATTAATACACGGCACAAGTGATATCAGCAGAGCGAAATCTTTTTATCATAAATGGATCGGATAATGCGAAAGGAGAGAAAAACATCATGAGCATATGCAAAGCATTGACGATTGCCGGATCAGATTCAGGAGGCGGCGCCGGTATACAGGCGGATCTCAAAACCTTTCAGGAGCTCGGCGTTTTCGGGATGTCAGCCATTACAGCGGTAACCGCCCAGAACACTTTGGGCGTTCACGGCATTTATCCGCTCACCCGGGAAGCGCTGGGCAGCCAGATTGACGCGGTGGCGGAAGATTTGCGGCCTGACGCTGTAAAAACGGGAATGCTGTGGAGCGCGGAAATGATTGCGGAAATTGCGGAAAAAACGGATCAGTACGGGCTTGATCATGTCATCACCGACCCCGTCATGATTGCCAAAGGAGGCGCTTCCCTGCTGCGTGAGGAATCTCAGGCCGCGTTAAAAGAGCTGTTAATTCCGCGCAGCTATGCGGTGACGCCGAATGTTCCGGAAGCTGAGGTATTGACGGGAATGGAAATCCGAACGTTTGAGGACCGGAAAAAAGCGGCCGAATGCCTTTGCAAGCTTGGTGCAAAGCATGTCATCATAAAAGGCGGACACCAGCCTGAACAGGGGAGAATCGTTGATTTATTATTTGACGGTTCGTCTTTTACCCAAATCAGCCACGCTTATATTGACACCAAACACACCCACGGAACAGGCTGCACGTTCGCAGCCGCGCTGACGGCGGAAACGGCAAAGGGGAAAAGCATTCAGACCGCGTTTGAGACAGCCGTCAATTTTGTGCGGGAAGCCGTGGAACATACGCTCGGCATCGGAGAGGGACACGGCCCGACCAATCATTTTGCCTTTAAAAGGAACAGTCTGCAGACGAGATAAAAAAGAGACCGCTTCAACATCCGCGGTCTTTTTCCCATGCTTTCAATCTGGACAAGGTTATGATATGATAAAAATTAAGATCAGGTACTAAAACTATGTCTTTAAGACGATTACAGGAGGCTTTATACATATGAATTTCTCACTTGAAGGCCGCAACATCGTTGTGATGGGCGTTGCCAATAAACGCAGTATCGCATGGGGAATCGCCCGTTCGCTGCATGAAGCCGGAGCGCGCCTCATTTTCACTTACGCGGGAGAGCGCTTGGAAAAATCAGTTCATGACCTTGCGGCTACATTAGAAAGAAATGATTCCATCATCCTTCCGTGTGATGTGACAAATGACGCTGAGATCGAAACTTGCTTTGCGAGCATTAAAGAGCAGGTCGGCGTGATTCACGGCATCGCGCACTGCATCGCGTTCGCAAACAAAGAAGAGCTTGTCGGCGAATATTTAAATACGAACCGCGAAGGATTCCTGCTTGCGCATAACATCAGTTCTTACTCTCTGACAGCGGTCGCAAAAGCGGCGCGTCCGATTATGACTGAAGGCGGAAGCATCGTTACACTCACTTACCTCGGCGGAGAGCGCGTCGTTTCAAACTATAACGTAATGGGTGTGGCAAAAGCGTCTCTTGATGCGAGCGTCAGATATTTAGCCGCTGACTTAGGAAAAGAAAACATCCGCGTCAACAGCATTTCAGCAGGACCGATCCGTACGCTGTCTGCAAAAGGAATCAGTGATTTCAACTCTATCCTGAAAGAAATTGAAGAGCGCGCGCCGCTGCGCCGCACGACAACACCTGAAGAAGTGGGCGACACGGCTGCATTCTTGTTCAGTGACCTGTCAAGAGGCATCACGGGCGAAAATCTTCACGTTGATTCAGGATTCCATATTACCGCTCGTTAAATAACAAGCAGTCCCTTTCAGGGATTGCTTTTTTCTTTCTTCTGATTTTAATCATTCCGTCATATAAATAAAACATGACAGAATCGGAGGGATGAAGATGTCAAAACAAAACAGAAACGCGGAAAAAAAACCGCTCATGTATATTGTTCAGGCGGATTATTCAGACACGCAATCATCAATGCAGGACATATTAATCAAAAAAAGGAAAGCGCCTCAGCCGCCGGAAGAAGAGCCGATGCATGAAAAGCGGGAGGAAGAATGTAAAACTCTGCCTGAAGGAGCAGTGGCTGTCGAACCAGAAAAGCAAGTGCCTGAACAGCACAGCCGCGCAGAAGAAGAAGCCGTTCAAGAAGTTCCGGCGCAAGCGGAGCAGGACACTGCCAAGCCTGACGCCGCTAAAAAAGAGCCTGATACCGCTGAAAAAGAGCCTGAAGCGGTTCACAATGCCGCCCCAGAGGAAAAGGTTCCGCCAAAGCGCGTGAAAAAGCCGATGAGCAGAATGTCCATTCTTGAAAAAATTGATTTCTTAACGAAGCTGCCGCATAATATGCCGCGGACCCTTTGTCTGATAGAAGCCAACGGGAAAACCTACAGAGGCGTAATCGTCGGCAGAAAAAATAATGCGATCTTCCTGCGGACGACAAGCAACGGAGCGCCGGCAGAACTCGCGATAGACGATATTACCTCGCTGCATCCGCTTGGATTTTAACCATACAAAAAGCTGCCTGAATTCTTTAATCCGGCAGCTTATTTTTATGCTTTTTGATTTAAGAATGTGTGCGGTTGATCAGTCTCGGGTTCAGGCAATTGATGGCGCAGAAGCTATGGAGATCGACTTCAACGCAATAGTTCGTTTTTTCTAAACGGAATACATCGCAGAGAGAGTCTTTATCTGTAAAATCAAGAATGTGCTTATGCTCGTCAAAAGCAATAAGCAGGCTTAATGTGGCACAGCCGTCACAGACCCTTTCAACTCTGAAAAAAACGGTGTTAAAACACGGACCGTTATCCAGCTCGCCGACATTTCCGAATGCGGTAAACGGTGATGATTTAGAAGTGAAAAGCACAAACGGCACTGTATCGCCTAATGAAAAACCCGGCGATAAAAGGTTGGAATAGCATCCGGCCGGGCAATCTTCCTCAACCGCATTTTGCAGGTCTTCAATATTTTCTACCGCTTCACGCACACAGTATGTTGTATGCTTGCTCATAATATCCCTCCTGACTTCACGTTTTATATACCGGATCAAACGATATCGGAGAGTCAGCCGCCCGGAAGTCCGGGCGGGCTGATGATTGCATCTGTAATAGAAGGTTGGAAGGGGATTCTTCTTTAGGAAAGATGCGAATCAATGACTATCCGTGATGCTTTTTCTCTTTGTGCGGCGCAGGCCGGTCAACAAGCTCCGGTGAAAGGCATTGAATGGCGCTGAAGCAGCTCAGATCAACTTCAATGCAAAAATCTGTTTTTTCTAAACCGAAGAAATCCGGGTCACAAGGATGGCAGACGCTGAGGGTGTCGCCGTGCACATCTACGGGGCGCAATACTGAAAGCGTTGCGCAGCAATCACAAACTCTTTCTGCCCGGAAGAAAATAGACTCGAAGCACTGGCTGTCATCCGCAAATCCTCCGACGTTCCCGAATGTGGAGAACAAACCGCCCTTTTTATCAAACAAGAGAAACGGGATGGTATCTTTACCGGTAACCGTCGGGCTTAACAGATTGGTATAGCATCCAGTCGGGCATTGTTCTTCAACAGCCTCTTGTTCTGCTAAAATCTTCTCGACTGCATCGCATACACAACTTTCATCTCGGCCATGGTGTTTTCCGCAGCTCATGGATTTCAGCTCCTTCTTTTAGGGTATTTGACTTTTGTCTTTAACAACATATGTACGCGAGCCTCACTTGGTGTGGGTGAACGTCTATATATTCATCATATGCGGAGAAAATAAGAAAAAGCAGAGCATTTTTAGCTCTGCTTTTTCTTTTTAGAGGACAAGGGTGATGACTAAGACAGCAATCAGTAAATTTGTTGCTGTTGAGATCAACACTGCGATATCGGCATCTACTGTTGTCACGTTTACACCGCGGGAGTTTTCGATGAGCAGTTTTTGACGGTTGATTTGTTTGTTAGCTGTTAGCTGCAATAAGTCTTGTGCGACCAATTCAGCGATGACTCCGTCAGCGATTGAAGTGAGAGTGGCCGTTACGACTGCTGCATTAATCGCTGTCATGACTGAAGCGACTGCTTGAACGTCTGTTGACGTCACGTTAATATCACAAGAGTCTCTGATAATAATCGCTTCTTCAGAAACTTGTTTGTTGATATTCGCCTGAGCCAGGTCTTGGTCAAGGAAGGCATTATCTTCGCCGAATCCGTTTCCGTTACAGCAAACACTGCATCTTCTGCCTTCTTTTTCTTCTTTTTCTTCTCGCGGATGTTCGCATTCAGGATCAAGTGCAACCCAAGAGTATGGTCTGCTTTCCATATCTATTCCTCCTTTTCTTTTACTATTATTAAATGAACCGGCCCCTTACTTTGACTCAGGCATTTATCCTGATAAAAATCACTATTTTTTAGTTATTGACCGGGATTTTGGCGTCTTTGCCGGAGCTGTTCGATTAATTGTTCTCTGCGGGTTTTCGGGGTTGACTGCTGTTCTTGCGCTTTTTCCTGCTCTTTTTTCTGTTTCTGGCTTTCAAGAAAAGCTTCTGTTTTTGCCTGCATGTCTTTGACTAATGCGATCAGCATTTCTTTTTCTTCATCAGGGATATCCCGCATTTTATCCTTTGTCACGCCGTGTTTTTTGAAGACATTGCTGACAAGCACTTTTAAAAGCGGATCCACTTCTGGTAGATTTTCGAGTTCTTTTTTTAATTTTTCGTTATCTGCCATTTGTTCTCACCTCTGATTAAATATTTGAAAAGAAAGGTTAAAGGATGTCTAGTTCAGCAAAAAGTATATTTAATAATTGAAACAAAATTTGTACAAAGGCCATGATATCGTCTGCTGTCAGTGTGATTTTAATATTGCGGCTGTTCAGGACTTGAATGACGGTCCTCTTTTTTATTTGGCAATCATCCAGGATCAGCAGTTCGGTTGCGATTTGGTCGGCTGTGTCTTCATCTGCGATCGCGAGCTGTGTCGCGAGGATAATCGCCGTAGTAACTGAGGCTTGTATAGAAAGAGCGGCCGTTATATGTGTTGTATCTATTGTGACATTTTCGCAATCAATCACTTCGATCGTCTGCTCGAATTCGTTGGATAATTGTTCGTATATTTGCGGTTGCAGTGTTTCGACTTTTTCTTCAAACGACATAACCTTCACTCCTTTCTCATTCATACTTTATATAATGCAAATGAAACGCCGAGCGGAATAAGAAAAACAACTAAACCGCACCTATTTTTTTACCGGACAAGGTGCGATTCATGAAGATCAGGGTTTTCGCATATGTATAAAGAGGTCAAGTTTTGAAAAGGAGTGAACAGGTGGTTATCAATTGGCTTTCATTTATTCTGTTATCGTTTGCCGTTTTCCGGCTGGCCAGGCTTTTCGTATTTGACACCATTATGGCGCCGCTTCGGAGCCTTTTTCACGAGGAAAAAACAGAAACCGCACCAGACGGCACGACAGAAACCTACATTGTCATAAAAGGAAAAGGCATCAGGGCATTTATCGGTGAACTTCTCAGCTGCTACTGGTGTACGGGCGTGTGGTGCGCCGCCTTTTTAATTGCGGCCCAGATTGTGGTACCCGAGGCTGCGCAATGGCTGATTTTGCTGTTAGCCATCGCCGGCGCGGCCGGGATCATTGAAGCTGCGGTTTCTCGTCTTCTGCAGGAATAAGGCGGTTCCACCAGCAACTTACCGTCACTTTCGGCATAAACTGGCATATATGACATAAGGAAAGGAAGGATCACCATGAATCAATCAAGCAAACCTTCCCAACATTCTCCATACAAGTCAACTGTGCATCAGCCTTACGAAAAAAAAATTAAGAAAAAAGGCTGCGGCTGCGGCCAAAAGAAAAAACCGAAATAGCCGTTTTCTAAAAAACCGGAACTTCCGGTTTTTTTGTTTTTTGCCGAACGCCGGCCTCTGTTCGGCATAGATCATAGAAGGAGGGGATGTTATGAATATATTTGAATCATTCATAAACGGTAAATACCGCCGGCACAATCAAAACCAGCGGGAGCATGACAAATATATCTTATCTATTGAAAAGCAGCTGTCTGAGTTTGATGAAGCGGGATCGCGCTTTGAGGAATGGATAGATGTGTTTGCCGCCGAAACAGAAGCAAAACTGAAGAAAAATGAGCATTCTCACTAAAATGAATGAAATCCGCACCGGCCCTATGCATTTATCCAAGCCAAACAAGTCGGCTCACATAGAGTATAGAGAGTAAAGGAGGTGCTTAGATATGGGATTCGGATATGGCGGATTCGGCGGCGGCTACGGCGGTTATGGCGGCTGCGGCGGATACGGAGGCGGCTATGTCGGAGGCGGATACGGCTCAACATTTGTTCTTGTTGTCGTATTGTTCATCCTTCTGATCATTGTCGGTGCATCCTTTTTTGGCTAAACCTTAGCAAGACCTTGGATAAGCGCGGGACCGTTCAGTCCCGTGCTTCCCTGATGTATGAAGGAGTATAGAGACGGGGCACTCGGAATTTTTTCCTTGTCTTACGGGCACATGTTCCGCTCTTTATTCATACAATATCGTATTACTCCACAAAAGGAGGCACACCATGGATAATCAATTTTTCAAAAATATTGAGAAGAAAACAGGCGTCAGCATGAAGGATGTCATGAACCTTGCAGGATCATTGCAAAATGCCAATTTCAAAGATGAAAACACGGTGAGAGGCGTCATTCAGAAGGTGTCCCAGCTGGCTAACAAGCGTGTTCCGAAAGAATTGGAAGACAAAATCGTTCAATCTATTACAAGCGGTAAAGAGAAACTTGATTTTGGCACCATTTCTAAAATGCTGAACAATAAATAGGCATCAGCCGGCCTTGCTAAAAAGGCCTTTTTATGTGAGAAGAACCCGGCAGCGATCTGCCGGGTTCTTTATATCCTGAGTGCGCTCCGTCTGTCCGTCCGAAGAAGGGGCTCGAGAAATCTTGAGCTGCGCGCTGTTTTTCCCCGCCTGTACGCGGGACAAGATACATATAAATGCTGCATGGCCCTTGTCATTGCGACATACAGAAGCCGTCTTTCTTCTTCGAGCGGAGCGGGATCGCCCTGTCTCGCCGTCTCAAGCGCGAAGTCATGGGGGATCGAGCCGTCAGCCGCGCCTAAAATATAGACCGTATTGAATTCAAGACCTTTAGAGCGGTGAATGGTCAGCAGTTCGACGCCGTTTTCATCGGTTTTCAGATTCTCAGCGGCGCGCATATGATCGACATGCGCAAGAAAATCGGGAATCGTTTTGAATTTTTTGGCGGCCACTTTGACATCCCTGAGATCATCAGAGCCTTTTTCCAGTTTGTTCCCCTCATTGCCCCGTTTTTTTAAATACTCGGAAAAACCCATTTTGCTTTCTGCAAAGGTGATGGCTTCAACCGGCTTCATTGTCCGGATGCTTGCGAAAAACGGAACGATCTGCTTGATCTTCCCTATTTGAAAAGGCTTCAGGTCAGGCAGTTTCGTCAGTGCCTTAACCATCGTGCAATCTTCCGTGATTGACAGCGCCTTTAACGTTTGCAGGGCGGATTGCTTTAAAAATAAGGCGGGCAGCAGGTCTTTCACCGCATCCGGATCATCTTCATTCTGACTCGCATATAAGTAGGCGAGGATCTGGCGTACGATTCTGCGGCTGTAGAACGTCTGCACGCCCCGGTCGGCATGATAAGGAATCGATGATTGATGCAGTCTTTCATAAATGGCCCGTCCGGCGCTGTTTGTCCGGTAAAGCACGGCAAAATCGTCAGGACTCGCCCCGTTTTGAATTTTCTCTTTCATATCCGAAACGATCATGGTCGCTTCTTCTTCTTCATCGTAAGGATAAAACATCACGGGATTGTGAACGCCGTCTTTGACGGCAGAAAGTGTTTTTTCATACCGTTTTTTATTTTTCTTTACGACGGCATGAGCGCTTGAGACGATCGGATGCGGCGATCGGTAATTTGCCGTTAAATAAATGGTCTTTGCTGCCGGATAATCCTTTTGAAAATCTAAAATGAAAGACGGGCTGCTGCCGCGGAACGCATAAATGGATTGGTCGTCATCACCCACGCAGCACAGGTTATTCTCAGGGCTTGCGATCATTTGCATAATGTTGTACTGGACAGGATTGATATCTTGAAACTCATCAATCAAAATATGAGAAAATCTGTTTTGGTACTGTGCGAGAATATCAGGCCGGCTTTGGAACAGTTCATAACAGCCTTGGGCCATGTCATCAAAATCAAATTGCCGTTTTTCCCGCTTTTGCCGTTCGTAATGTTCGTAGAGCCTGTACACTTTTTTCTCCCAGTCGTCCGCAAGCGGAATGGTCTCATGGGGGAGATACGTGTTTTTCCAGCAGCCGATAAGCTGAAGCGCCTGGTCGACGGGAAACTCTTTTTCATCCAAATTTTCTTCATAGAGCGCCTTTTTCACATATTGCTCTTTTTGCCACTCCATTTTTAAAAGCTGGCTGCCGTTCCATTTTGAAGAATCATAATGATAGAGTATTTTATAGAAAAAGCTGTGGAATGTTCCGGTCACGAGACGGGAGACTTTTCCGGCTGCCAGACCGTACTCATTTGCCATTCGCTCTTTCATTTCGGCGACGGCTTTTGTCGTAAAGGTCACAAGCAGCATATTCTCAGGTGAAATGCCGAGGTGTTCAATCATATGGGCGGCGCGTGCTGTCAGCACCCTTGTTTTTCCGCTTCCCGCTCCGGCAAGCACTAACAAAGGCCCGTCCGTTTCAGTAACTGCCTTCATCTGTTCACGGTTCAGGCCGATGCCGGGGAACAAAGATGTATCAGCCGCCTCGGATGTTGGTGAAAACGGTTCGGCCGCAGGCACTTTTTTCGGGCTTTTCCATTCTGAGACGATCGGTTTCTGATTCTCTGAAATCGCTTTTCCTTTCGGCAGGCGGAACATGCCGGCTTCCTTATACTCTTCTTTTTCTTTCTCCGCTTGCGGTTCCTCGGCCGCGCATGCTTTTTCACAGGCGGTGAAGTCTCCCTTTTGCCGGTGATAAAATGCCGGCTGCTCTAAAATCGAAAGCCGCATCAAGACGGGCTGCTCACAATGTGCGCAAAAAATATTTCCTTTCTGAGCTTCTTCAAAAAGGAATTGGTAATGTTCTCTAGAATATTTATGTAAATGTATCGTTCGGTTATTCAGTCGGGCGCATTTCAAAAAGGGGTCCTCCCATTAAAAGGTGTTCATCCATTTGATAGACAAAGAATATCATAACAAAAGAACCGCGTTTCAAAAAGTAAGATTAAGGGAAATGAAAAGCGAAGGGGAGGGGTACATATGATTTATGCGGGACGGATTCAAAACCAGCAGTATTCTCAATACGCAAACCGGGCAGCGGGTTATAAGCCTGATTACGCCGGCATTACGAAAGCAGCCGCCCTCGCCAATGACAGGGTGTACAGAGAGGTGGAACGCCGCCAGGAAAACACCGCAGCCGCAGAAAAGAAAGTACTTGAGGAAAAACGTAAGCGCTCTCTTTCCCGTCTGCCGCAAATCATGGGAAAAGGCCGGTTAATAAATCAATACGTGTGAAAAAGCCCGGATATATCCGGGTTTTTTTGAGTCGTATATATGAAAGATGCGGAAAGGAATGATTCAATTTGAGAAAGCTTTCATTATTAATTGCGGGGTTATTTCTATTCGGCCTCTTTACTGCCGGAATGAAACCGGCACACGCGGCGGATGGCTCCGCAGCAAAAGATGTCACTCTCACACAGCTGGCGCCGCATGTTTGGATGCATACAAGCACCGGTACGGCAGACGGAAGTCCCGTCCCTGCGAACGGATTGCTTCTTGAGACTTCCAAAGGAATCGTACTGATTGATACTCCGTGGAATGACAGTCTCACAGAGCAATTAATGACACAAATAAAAAAGCGGTTTCCAGGAAAAAGGATGACCGATGCCATTGTGACACACGCTCATGACGATCGTATCGGCGGGCTGAACACCCTGTACAAATACGGTGTAAAGGTGCACAGCACGAAGCTGACCGCCGACTTCGCCCGACAGCAGGGATATGACCGGCCGCTCGGAGATTTGAAAAACGTGACAAAGCTGCAGTTTGGCGATATGAAAATTGAAACGTTTTATCCGGGAAAAGGGCATACGGAAGACAATATGACCGTCTGGCTGCCTGAGGATAAGCTCTTATTCGGCGGATGCTTAATCAAGGCTTTAGAAACAAAGGAAATCGTGCCTACTCCGGGCTTTTATCCGGATCAGTGGCCGCGCGCCGTCCGCAAAGTCATGAAAAGATATCAGGACATCAGCATTGTCGTTCCGGGCCATGGCAGTCCGGGGGATGACCGTCTGCTGCCGCATACGATAAGCCTTCTGAAAGAAACGTAATAAAGAAGACCGGCGCTCCCATTACAGAGTGCCGGCTTTTTTTATTTCTTCCTGATTTTCATAAAACTGAGGAAAGCAAGTGCAAGCGCCAAAACGGTATATCCCGCTATCGGCCAAATATGCTGATGAAAGGAAGAATAATCTCCGGATATGACTTCCTGGGCCAGCTCGATCGAGTGAATAAACGGTAAGGCATAAGCGATATGTTTGAATGTGTCACCGAGCAGGCTCACCTCCATCCAAGCCCCGCCCAGAAATTGCACGAGTGTAATATAAATCGTTCCGATACCTGAAATTTGTTTGTCCGTAAACACAGCCCCTAAACATAAACCGAAGAAAACGGACATCATCGCAATCGGCAGCAAGACAGCGATACCTGCGAGAAGATTCATCCACTCGGCGGATAAACCGGCAGCCGCTGCTGCGATAAAACAAATGACGATTTGTAAAATGGCTAACGGCAGCATCGGCATTGCATAACCGATGACATAATCGGCTGTTTTTAAAGGGGAAGCAAACAAACGGGTCAAAAGGGCGGTCTGTTTGTCTTTTGCGATCAGCAATGCAGAGAACATTGTAAGGAAAGCGAAACCGAAAACAATGAGTCCGGGTGCTAAGTGCTGAATTTTAAAGGTATCAAGCGGCGCATTTTTTTCAATCGCCGTAAACAGAAACAATAGAATAACAGGCAGTGCGATTCCAAGGATAATAGACAGGGGGTCACGAAAAATTTCTTTGCGGTTGCGAATGGCGAAATCAAGCATAAAGACCCGCCTCCCCGTCACAAATCGCTAAAAAGGCATCTTCAAATGTGGCTGAATGAGTTTGCTTTTTCAGAGCCTCCGCCGTGCCCAGTGCTTTTAAAGTCCCATTTTCTAAAATGCAAATACGATCTGCCAGGGCTTCAGCCTCTTCTAAATAGTGTGTCGTTAATATAATCGTCATGTCTCCCTTTAATGCCTCAAGATTTTTCCACAACTCGCGGCGTGAACGGACGTCCAGCCCTAATGTCGGTTCATCTAAGAAATAAATATCCGGCTTGGTGATCATTCCCATTGCGATGCTGAGGCGGCGCTGCATTCCTCCTGATAATGTTTTTGTTTTTGCTCTTTCTTTCTCTTTTAATTGAAACAATTCGAGCATCTCATCCGTTCTTTTTTTTGCTTCTTTTTTCGGAATTCCGTAGACTCCGGCTATAAACTCTAAGTTTTCCCGTACGGTTAGATGAGGAGCGATGGCTGTTTCCTGCGGGGACATATTCAATTTCGGTTTTATTTTATCCAAATCAGTCAAAATACTGTGTCCAAGCACTGATGCATCACCCTCATCCGGAGAAAGAAGTCCGCAAAGCATACTGATTAATGTCGTTTTTCCGGCTCCGTTCTCACCGAGTAAAGCGAAAAATTCCCCTTTCTCAACTGAGAACTCAAGACGGTCAACGGCGGCGGTTTCTTTATAATGTTTCGTTAATTGCTTCAGCTCAATCGCGTGCATTTACTCATCCTCGCTATCTTCATCGATTTGCTTAGCGTTTAAAATATCTTTTGCAAATTCGAAAAAGAGTTCTTGTTTTACAAGTGCGATACCTTGCTGGTCATCCCCGAGCATAAGCAGTGAGTCCCCCGGATTTATATCGAAAACATCTCTTGCTTCTTTAGGAATGACAATCTGTCCTTTTGTACCCACTTTAACAGTCCCGAATATGTGTTTTCCTTTTGGTGCCGTCATGTTTATCCCTCCGAAATATGAATTGTATTTTTTGTATGAATTGTAATACTTCGTATACTAAACATACATTAACCTTCCATAAAATGCAATAAAATTCATGAAATAGTATTATTTTCATAAAAAAAGCACTCCTGCTATAAACAGGGGTGCTTTTGATTTTATCGTTTGTGTTCCTTTATCATTTCCAGATGGGGGATGCCCGCATCGAGAAATTCTTCGCCGGATGTGACGCGGTATCCTTGTTTTTCGTAAAACGGAACCGCCTGCGTCTGCGCATGTAAGAGAAAGCTGTCGGCGCCCTTGGCTGCCGCCGCTTTTTCAAGCGCCTGCATAATGACGGCTCCGACGCCTAAAGAACGATGGCTTTTCATCACGCAGATGCGTTCTAATTTTCCATGTCCGTCTTTCATGCGCCATCTGCCGGCTCCGACCGGCTGGCCGCCGTCATATATGACTATATGTTCTGACGTGTCCTCGAATTGATCAATCTCTTCTTCTTCCGGAACGTGCTGTTCTTTAACAAAGACCTCTTTTCTGACGAAAAAAGCGTCGTTCAGCTGTTTTTCAGTTTTTGCGATGATGGATTCCAAGCAGTTATTCTCCTCCGCCTAATAAAAATGTTTCGTACACAGTCCATGAGCCGTTATCCAGCTGATAGAGCAGGTGAAAACGGTCGATGACTTCTTCGTGGGAAATGTCCTGCATTTTCAGCTGTCCGAGTACGTCGGAATGTTCATCTGACGACAGCTTCTGGCCGACCGTGACATGCGGAACGAAGCTGTATTCCGGCTCGCCGGATAATGCTCCTGAGTAGCATTTCTCACTCAGAGATTTTAATTCCTCCGTCGGTTCTGCTTTCATATATATCACATTATTCACAGGAGAAAACGAGCTGTATTTTGTGATTTTCAGAACGAGCGGATGCGACTCTTTCGCCGTCTGTCTCAGCTGTGATACGACCTGCTCGATTTCCTGTTCTGTCGCTTCAAACGGATCTCTTACCGTCAGATGCGGCGGAATGAGCGCGTAGCTCGGGTCGTAGCGTTTCCGGTACGAATTTGCGAGATCCTGTAATTTTTTTGATGGAAATAAAACAATACCGTATTTCATGAAAGTTCCCTCCTTAAATGAATGGTTACAGCATTTTTTTCAGCGCCGGCGTGATGAGCGGCTGCCAGTAGGTCCATTTATGATCCCCGTCGAAGGTTTCATACGTGTATTCGGACTGTTTGCTTTCCAGCAGCTGTTTGAGCTCTTCGTTCGGCGCGGTGAAATCAAGAACCTGGCCGTCCGTCGTGTGAACGCCGGTTTCTTTTTCTCCGATTTGATGGTAAACGGAAATCTGTTTGAGATCCTCCGACTGCCGGACGGCATCCAGAACGTGCCCGTCAACATACGGAGACTGCATGATGACGTTTCCAAACATGTTCGGATAGTCAATCGCCGTCATGAGCGAAACGGTTCCGCCGAGGGAATCCCCGATCATGGTGCGGCCGTATCCGACTTGATAAGTCGGGTATTCTTTGTCGATAAAAGGAACGAGCTCATTTGCGATAAACCGCTTATATGAGGCGAACTTAGAGCCTTCTGGATGGTATGTGTTTCTTCGCTCCCGCACATTTTTATAAGGGACGCCGATAATGATGCAGCGGTCAATTTCCCCTTTTGACATAAGCTCTTCCGCCTGCCGCCCGATTCTCCCTAATCTGAAATAATCATGGCCGTCCTGAGCGATGACCGTATGATATTTATACAGGGGGGAGAAGGTGGCGGGCAGGTAGACCAAAACGGTCATTTCCTCTTCAAGCTCATGGGAGAAAAGTTTTTTCTCATGAATGATTCCGTTTTTTGATGCCACTTCGCATTCCTCCAGGCCGCTTCTTGTCTTGATGGTTTTTTCCTATTGTACCATGAATTATTAGAAATTTCTTTCTTCAGATGCACTTCTTGCGAGAGTTCAGATAAATAAAAAGTTGTTGAAATCCATTTTATTGTGCGTTAATATAGAACAATCGGAAAATACAAAACAATATTCTTATCACGAGAGGTGGAGGGACTGGCCCTTTGAAACCTCAGCAACCGGTTTGCTTTGCCGCGGGAAGGCAAAGTGCCAAGGTGCTAAATCCAGCAAGCGATTCACATGCTTGGAAGATAAGAGGAAGAGAAAAGCTCCTTCTTCTTATGAAGAGGGGGCTTTTTTATTTTTGAAAAAGGATGGTGCTTACTGATGACGCAGCATGTTGATACAAAATTAGCCCAAATCGGAAATAGAAGCGAAGAAGCAACGGGAACGGTCAGTCCGCCGATTTATCTGTCCACCGCTTACCGCCATAGAGGAATAGGAGAATCTACAGGCTTTGACTACGTGCGCACGAAAAACCCGACACGCCAGCTCGTCGAAGACGCCATCGCCGTGTTGGAAAATGGTGCGAGAGGATTTGCCTTCAGCTCGGGAATGGCAGCCATTCAAACCATTATGGCATTATTTAAAAGCGGGGATGAATTGATTGTATCCTCCGATTTATACGGAGGCACGTATCGTTTGTTTGAAAACGAATGGAGAAAATACGGCTTAAGCTTTATTTACGATGATTTCAGCGATGAAGACTGTTTACGCTCCAAAATAACGGAAAACACGAAAGCGGTATTTGTTGAAACGCCGACAAACCCGTTAATGCAGGAGGCGGACATTGAAAAAATTGCCCGAATTACGAAAGAAGCCGGCCTGCTTTTAATTGTGGATAATACGTTTTATACCCCGGTGCTCCAGCGCCCGCTTGAACTGGGAGCGGACATCGTCATTCACAGCGCCACAAAATATTTAGCCGGGCACAATGATCTTCTTGCCGGTCTGGCTGTCGTTAAGGATGAAGAGCTCGGCGAGATCATGTTTAATCACCAAAATGCGATCGGTGCCGTTCTTTCGCCGTTTGATTCGTGGCTTTTAATGAGAGGGATGAAAACACTCGCACTCAGAATGCGCCGTCATGAAGAAAACGCCCGTGAACTTGCAGAATTTTTAGAACAGGAAGAAGAAATCGCCGACGTGTTATATCCCGGAAAAGGCGGGATGCTGTCTTTCCGGCTGCAAAAAGAGGAATGGGTCAATCCGTTTTTAAAGGCGCTGAAAACGATCTGTTTCGCAGAAAGTCTCGGCGGGGTGGAAAGCTTTATTACATACCCCGCGACGCAGACGCACATGGACATTCCGGAAGACATCCGTATCGCAAACGGCGTCTGCAACCGTCTGCTGCGTTTTTCAGTGGGCATTGAACATGCAGAAGATTTGAAGCGGGATGTCAAGCAGGCATTACAGCAAGTAAAAGAGGGGGCCGTATCATATGAGTAATCACAATTGGACGCTGGAAACCCAGCTTGTGCACAATCCATTTAAAACAGACGGAGCCACCGGAGCCGTCAGCGTGCCGATCCAGCATGCTTCCACATTCCATCAGTCTTCATTTGAAGAATTCGGGACATATGACTACAGCCGCTCAGGCACACCGACAAGAACAGCGCTTGAAGAAACGATCGCAGGTCTTGAAGGCGGAACGAGAGGTTTTGCTTTCAGCTCCGGTATGGCGGCGATTTCGACGGCATTTCTGCTCTTATCCCAAGGCGACCATGTCCTCGTCACGGAGGATGTGTACGGCGGAACATTCCGCATGGTGACTGAGGTTCTGTCCCGTTTCGGAATCGAACACACCTTTGTCGATATGACGGATATCAACGAAGTGGCGCGGAATATCCAGCCGAACACAAAGGTCATTTATATGGAGACACCGTCAAATCCGACGCTTGGAATTACTGATATTAAAGCGGTTGTCCAGCTTGCAAAAGAAAACGGCTGTCTGACCTTTCTGGATAATACATTCATGACACCTGCACTGCAGCGTCCGCTTGATCTCGGTGTTGATATTGTGCTTCACAGCGCAACAAAATTCCTGAGCGGACACAGTGATGTGCTGTCAGGCCTTGCCGCCGTAAAAGATGAAGAGCTCGGCAATCAGCTGTATAAGCTGCAAAACTCGTTTGGCGCTGTCCTTGGCGTGCAAGATTGCTGGCTCGTGCTGCGCGGCTTAAAAACATTGCAGGTCCGTTTAGAAAAAGCGAGCCAAACAGCGCAGCGGCTTGCGGAATTTTTCCAGAAGCATCCGGCGGTGAAACGCGTGTATTATCCGGGGCTGTCTGATCATCCGGGGGCTGAAATCCATAAAGGCCAGTCAACGGGAGCAGGTGCTGTACTTTCTTTTGAGCTTGAAAGCAAAAAGGCCGTTAAGAAATTAGTAGAGAATGTATCACTTCCAGTCTTTGCTGTGAGTCTTGGCGCCGTGGAATCGATTTTGTCCTATCCGGCAACGATGTCTCACGCGGCAATGTCTAAGGAAGAGCGTGAAAAACGCGGCATCACGGATGGTCTGCTCCGTCTTGGTGTGGGAGTCGAAAATGCCGAAGATTTACAACGAGACTTTGAACAGGCACTGAAAAAAATAGCCCCTGCCGGAGTGAGATCATAAACGAAAAGGGCGCCGTCAATTTTGTGACGCGCCCTTTTTTATTTTAGATAAAAAAAGTGTTGACGAATGAGAAATCAGGATATATAATTATAAATGTCAGAGAGAAAACAACATACCCAGCAACACATACATATCATGATTCCGTAGCTCAGCTGGGAGAGCGCTACCTTGACAGGGTAGAGGTCGCTGGTTCGAGCCCAGTCGGAATCATCCACGGCGGTTAGAGGCGTTATATCAACGTTTCTAGCCGTTTTTTATTGCATTGACTTAGTCGATGACTTAGGCGTATTAAGGCGCAGGGTAGCGGCGGGCCGTTACCGTGTTTGAACGTTTCTTATTCTATTAAACCGGAATAGGAGGCGTTCTTTTTTTATGGATGATATTCGAAAAGGGAAACCGATTAAGCGAACACGCAGGCGTAAACTCCGTGATCTCGGTGACTTAGACGGATTATTTCAGACGTTCATCACGATAAAGACGGCCGAAGGGAAAGCGAAAGGAACGTTACAACAGTATCGCGATAATTATAAATCTTTTACTACGTTTCTTGAGGAATTCGATATACCTCGTTCTCCTACGGCTATTGATCGAGATACAATACGGGACTACATAAACTATATGCGCAATGATTGGGTGCAATTTAAGGGGAACGTTTATATATCGAATGAGGAAAAGAAGCGAGGTCTATCAGATAGCACGATAAATACGCGCTTAAAAACACTGCGAGTAATGTATAACACCTTAGAAAGCGAAGGACTTATTGATAATAATATAATGCACAGAGTTAAGAACGTACAAGAAATAGAAGAGCCTATTATTATTTTGCAACCAGATGAGCTACAACGACTTTTAAAAACGCCTGATAAGAAAAACTTTGCAGATTTTCGTGATTATGTATTGATGAACGTATTGTTAGACGGAATGATGCGGATCGGTGAAATAACACATATTGAAAAGCGAGATTTTGATTTTAAATCCTATATTCTAACGATTCGATCATCTATTGCGAAAAATCGAAAGACAAGATATATACCTTTACTACCTACTACATGTCGGTTAGTTCAAGAGTTAATCGCAGAAAATGAATTGGATTTTAAAAGTGATTATGTTTTTCTGACAAACTACGGAGCTCGTCTTGACAGAAATCATTTTAGAAAGAGATTAGTTGATTTCGCGGCAAAAGCTAACGTGAAAAAGAAGGTGCACCCTCATTTATTTAGGCATACAGCCGCTACTATGTTTTTGGAGAATGGAGGAGATAGCCGAATGCTTCAGAAGCTACTCGGTCATTTAGATTTACGAATGATTCAGAGATATACACACGTGGCTGATAAATCCGTAGCGAAGGCGCATGCCAAACATACAGTGATGAACTATATTATCAAAGCTCAAGCTATGCCCCGAAAAATAAAAAGATCCTAAAAACACACACAAAAAAAAGAACGCCATCCAACGGAAATAAATTCCGATAGGTAGGACGCCCTAACCTACGTCTATCTTATCGAAAAAAAGCGTACTTGTCTACGTTTATTTAAGCGCGCCTGATTTTCCGACGGAACGGTGTCTCTTAACGAGGAGAGAGCCGTATGTACACGAAAGAAGCCTCTAAAATGGCGTCGTTCCGTTCAGTGGACGAGCTAAATGGCGCCATCCGTACGCACATATACCACAATAAGTCCGATCTAACGCCTGCCGCAATCGAGGTTCTGAAGGTGTTGTCTCGTCATGCCGTAAAAACGCCGGGCGTGGCGTACCTGAAGCTCGCATCTATCGCGGAATTAATCGGCCGGCACCGCGTTACCGTGATTCGGGCCGTTAAGCGTTTAGTCGATCTCGGTATTATCCGCAAAGAAATTAAATACCGGCCGATATCCGGCGGCAACGGCGCCAATATGTACGTTATCCTGCCGGCGACCGATGTTACTCCGTCCGTGTTACCCTGCCAAGAAGCTGAAGAGCCAACGGAGGCAAAGCCGGAAGCACCGAACCGGGAGAACGAATCTGTTATTTCTCAAAGCAAATTAAAGTTCTTGCAGAATACGTATGCTGCGTTTAAGTCTGCGATCAATACGTTTGTCAGCGATCGCAAATTAACAAGCAAGCTGTACGGTATATATCTCGCGCATACGTCGTATTTAAAAGGCGTGTATGCTGCCGATATTCTTCAAAGAATCGGACTGGAAGCCGTACGACAAACATTTATCGCGACTAAACGGAAAGCTATACGCAATCTTGCCGGCTATTATAATGGCGTGCTGGATCGGATGCTTGACCGGCTATTTGATGCGCGGTTTGACGAGATGATCGATAAACAATAAGAAAACGAGGTGTTACATAATGGCAAACGCTGTGGACGCAATTAAAACGAAGCGAGACATTAACCGTATGAAGAACGCACTGAACGGACGTGACAAGGACATGTTTGTTTTCGGTGTGTCGTTGGGGCTACGTATCTCCGACTTATTAACGCTGAAGAACGGCGATCTACGCGGACATACGCATTTAAAGCTACGGGAAGGGAAAACGGGGAAGCTACGTCCAATCAAGCTATCGAAAACGGTCCAGCTT
Source organism: Bacillus sp. FCW2 (assembly GCF_021228595.1). Taxonomy (NCBI): domain Bacteria; kingdom Bacillati; phylum Bacillota; class Bacilli; order Caryophanales; family Bacillaceae; genus Bacillus; species Bacillus sp. FCW2. The sequence goes on from NZ_CP089436.1 coordinate 292,411, forward strand.
GTTGCTGCTAAGTTGGTCGGCCCTGATGATGCGTATATCTTTCGTTCGCGCAAAGGTGTAAATAAGCCGATTAGCCGTGTGCAGGCGTATAACATTTTAAAAGCTGCAGCTGATCGGGCCGGCTTAGACATTGCGATCGGTACGCATACGTTGCGTAAAACATTCGGCTATCAACTGCACGCTAAAGGGATCGATATCACACGGATTATGAAGATATTCGGACATAGTTCGGAGGGGCAGACGTTGAGATATATCGGCATTACTGCGGAAGAGATCGAAGCAGCTTACGAGGCTATCGAAGTGTAGGGCCCGCAGTAACCAGCCGTGCCTACCGAGGACGGCCGCCCCGAACTCATGGGGTGGCGGCATGTTACGCTAGCAATACGGCACAGGGGCGCAGGCATGTGGCAGGTAGCGCAGGAATGAAGACGCAGCAAACCGCGTCAGATCAACGATTAGACGGACAATAGGCCGCAGTATATTCGGGACATATTGCGTCCATGTGTATGACTGCATGTAACACTAACGCATAACCAGTATGCAGTATCTTATACATTGTATGCGGCATAGAGCATCCGGCATGACAATGATATGGCGCGGTTTAAGCATTGCATAAAATACGTAAGGAACAATGCGCGTTCGAAACGTCTGTAAACGTTGTTGTATCAATGGTTGTCGATGATTGTGAATGTAACTCAAGTTCATTCTGTTAAATTTGTTATTCAATTATGTGAATGAAATATGCAGAATCATCCGAAAAGAATATTTTCAATCACCCGCCCCCCAAAGCCCCCAAACATGGCCCCCACAACTGCTGTTTTTAATTAGCGCATAAATTTTTAAACTCGGCGGGTTGCTTCATACGAAAAAAAGACGCCGATTTATTCAGCGCCCTCTTCCGTGGATTCTTCAATTTCGAATAGCTCATCGACTTCTACGCCGAGCGCCTTCGCTATTGAAAAAACATGCCAATCTTCGTGGCGGCTATTCTTATCAAATCGCGATATCGAACCTTGCGGCACGCCCGATGCTTCCGATAGTCTTACCTGCGTCCACCCTTTCGCCTTCATAACGGCGTTTAGACGCGGCGTTGCGTTTAGTTTCATTTCGACCACCTCTGCGACCATTATACGATATCGAATAAATTTCCGCGAGTCTGCTTACTTTCAATATCTAAATCAATTAGAACGCAAAGGACCCTCGTAATCTGAGACAGATAACGTATTAATAGCCGATCCGCAGCAAGGCTGGCAAAGGCGCATACGTTATCCAGATCGACTGCTATCCGGATTCTGGCAAGCGCAAATACGTCGGTACGTTTGAGTCAGCGAAATTCAACGTTAAATAATGAACGAAATGAGCCGTTTCGAGCTTTCGGATACCTGTCGTACCTGAACGCGTCTGAGGCGGCTCTCTCGTTGTAATTTCGTGGTATAATCGTTCTATACAACGATGTAGGACACGGAGGTACAGCGAAAATGGGAGGGGAAATACGAGACTAACGGCATTGATACGTCGATCACTTACGAATACAAGGAATTTCCGGACAAGCTGCAGGACGATGCGATAACTGCGACTACACGCTTTTCAAAAGCTCGGTGAAGAGCGGGAAGTTTCTTCGGGAGTGTCGGCGGTGTGGGATGAAAAAGAACATTTAAGGAGGATTACTAAAGTGGGCATAGTGGACAAAATCGAAGTTCTTAGAAAAAAGTACAGAAAACAATTAGCTGCTGTTAAGATTTTTGAGGGCATTGAGGAACATCTTAGCACTTTAAGGGAGGACATTGACGAGATTTCCAAAGTGTCTCATAGCTATATCCAATTGAGCGAAGACGGACCTAGAAATTTACTTATAACCCTAGACGATAAAAGAGCAAGAATATCATTAAAGGATGCCTCTAATGTGATTTCTTGTGAGAGGCTAGAACCATCTGTTGAGGCCGCTATTACCTACGTAGTTGAGGATGAAAACTCACTAAGTTCTCACTCTCCCGGATATCCTAGCCCACAGGAGGTCCCATTAGACAAAACGTCTCCTGAAGCTTTACTAGATCATATTTTAAAGGAATTGTTTTTTGACGTAACATCAAAATGAGTTTTCCAATGCGCGAAGGATGGCTGCGGATACCTTCGTTTGATTCGTGGCTATAAACGCAAAAATAAAGACGCCCGTATAAGGCGTCCTTTTTCGTATTACGGGCGATTTCCTTTATTTTTTAACCTCTTTTGTGCTTCATTTTCGATTTCTTGTTTTATTGCCCATACGTCGTCTGAAATATAGTTATTTATTGGATCGATTTTTTTCTTTATCAGATAGGGCTTAATATTTTTTAAGGCATTTTTAATTAGTCTTTCAAAGAATTCTACAGGATAGTAAATTCTAAGAGAGTCAATCTGTTCAAATGCGTTAGCATCAAAATTTAAAACATAACTGTAATAGGGTGTTTTGCAATGATCATGAATATTAATAACAAATTCCGCAGAGTGAGCTTCATGGACTAGGTTATTTCTATTAAACCAAATAAGACTTATATGTGTAAGCCGGTTTAAATAATTACTGATTGTAGCTTGCTTAGGTAGCAACCTTTTAATAAAATTAATGTTTAAATCAGAAGAAATTTTAATAGGTTCAGATGTTGCGTAAGAATTAATGTGATTTTCCAAATATTCGAATAGGTCCCGACATTCAGATGTTCCGGTCTTTTTTATAAGTGAATGCAGTTGAGGAACGCTGACTTTTTTTGCTTCATTCCATTCGCAAAACTGTTCTATAAATATTCTAAACCTTAAACCGTTGTTAGTAATATACTCATCTTTTTGGTTTTGTAAGACCCCTTTTGATAATGAATCAATTAAACTCATGTAAAGTGTCTTTTTATGGGTTGATAATAAATTTTTATCATCTCCTTGGAGTGATTGTATAGATTCAAGGATTCGGTTCATATACTCTACATATTCTTCAATGTGAAAATTGGTCTTATTGTTCAAATTAATCCTCCTCAAAACGAAATCAGTACAACTTTTAAAGTGAACGGAACGAACCGTCTTATTCCATCGATAGTTTCAAGGGTTGTTTAGTGCAAGCTAAGCTTCAACTTTTCATGTCTATATCGTGGATGTCTTCTTTCCTTTAACCCTTTCGTAGATAACATCCAGCATCCAACGTACTTATTAATCTATTTTAAGTAAAGCATTTTGAAAATCTAAGACGAATTGTGCTTTCCTACCGTTAGCTGGATGTGTTACTTGATGGTGTTCAATTCTATGCCTAGTAAGGTAATTCTGTGATTTTTTTCCTATCCCTACTATGCTAACCTGTGGCCAAATTTTAAGTATTAATTTCAGATAATAACCTCCTTCTTCTATTTCTGAAGATAGTGGAGTACGGTTGGAACATTTGTTATATCTCTTATAAGGATGGAAGGGGAAAATATTCCATAGTAAAAATTCATCGATATTAATATTGTTAGAATTAATTAAATCCCAAAGTATTGTGGATGTAGGTTCTGAAAAACCATTTGATTTTATGCTGGTTTGGTGGAAGTTACTCTTGGTAAAACCTCCAACTTTTACATACCGGTGTTTATTTAATAAAAGTCTTTCTGAGGTTAGAGGGATACCAGTGAATTTTCCTCCTTTATAGCCCATTGCTTCAGCTACAATTATTAGCTTTACTTTTCTTCGGCTTTTAAGAAAATTGAGATATTCTTTTAGGTTGTTTTCTCTTATTTTAGGGGCAGAAGAACTAAAATCACAATTTGAATCAAAGTCCGTCCATGGATTGAACACAGATTTATTTTTGGTATTGTACGCCTTTAACTCCTTTATGAGTTTATCTATTAAGAGATTCATAAATATATCTTCTTGTTTTTTTAATAATCTCATTTTAATTCCTCTCCTTAAATAACAGCCATTCTTGTTTTTTTTAATAATCTCATTTTAATTCCTCTTCTTAAATAACAGCCATTCTTGTTTTTCTCCTTCAAATATCATGATTATCTCCTTCTACCTCGATTAAGCTTACAATCTCGTTTATATCATCGATATCTAAGGCATTTGCTATACGTTCAATATGTCCGAAATTAATATTTTGCCTCTTACCGTTTATTAACTCACTTAACGCTGCATGTCTAATTCCACATTTATCAGCGAGAGCTCGGAGCGAAAGATTCTGCTTTTCCAAAAGATCCCCTATATTAACTTTAACTTTTTTCATTAATTTACCTCCAAATGTATTTTTTCTTGACTATACGCAATAACGTACCATACAACCGGAAGTAAGGTGGTACTTAAAAGCGTAACAATTTAAAGGGAGGAACATTTAAATGAAAACGATTGATATCAAAAAGGAAATTCTTTCTGCAGACAAATGGCAGCGAATAACTGTCGACTATGTAAACTATCCGAACGCCTGGGATTCGGAAGGCTATCGAGAGCCGATCGAGGTTTTGCATATCGGAAACGACATCACGCTAGATGTTAGCTCAGGTTATATATCTTTATCACGATTGCATAACAGCGAAGAAGGTAAACCGGAGCTTGGCGAAAAGCCGAGGAGCTTGCTGAATTTGAAACCGGCATTGAAATTGAACTTACATCCGAAGAGATCGCAAATATGACTGTACTTGAATTCATGATTAAAATAGCTCAAGCGAAAGAGGGTGCAGAATAATGGAAAAGATCAATATCAATCACTTTTATTTTATGGAGGAAGGAAAACGAATTGAGGAGACAGTCGAGGCAATTGACCTTGGGAATGGCTATGCGCTTACAATGACCGATGCAACTGAACCGGATCATTATGTCATGATTCATACGATATATGAAGGTTCTTACGGTCCGGAAATCGGCTGGCATTCCGAAATAAGCGAAAATGTAATGTATTCAATACCGAAAAACGGCCGCATTCCGAGTTTAGAAGAGATCGCATCCATGTCAGCGGTCGAGCTTATGCTGTTCTTAGCCGGTAAATATCGAAAGGAGGCGGCGTAAATGCAAGTTCGTTACGCACGCCACGCCACGCACAATTGTCGGGTGGTTTAACGTGTATCTGGCAGGAACTGGGGACTGACCCCCGTTTTTGAGACAGGGATCAAAACACCTTCATACAGCCAATTGCCGATATTGTATCGGCGATTGGCTGTTTAGTTTCGTTTGAATACGAATATTGTTATAATAATGAATGTATTCTATGGCAGTGCGTTCTACGATGGTCGTCGTAGTTCGATCAATGCTGTTAAGATAGAACGTTTCAGACTTTAGTGAGGAATGAAACGATTCGATGGAGGCATTATCAGCGGGCGTCCCTTTGCGGGACATGCTCATGGTAATGCCTTTTGTTTTAACAGCTTTCTGATACTCATAAGATGTATAAACAGAACCTTGGTCACTATGTAACACGCAGTTCTCTGGCAGTGCGGGCAGCTGATCAAGTGTGTGTAAGACAAAGTCTGTGTCCTGTCTATCGCCAATTGTAAAAGCAATCACTTCTCCATTGTATAAATCCAATATACTGGAAAGATACAATTGTTTCTGCCCATAAGGCAAATATGTGATATCCGTTACTAGCTTTTCCAGAGGGCGATCAGACTGAAAGTTTCGATCCAATATATTCTCGGCCACGGCATATGGCTGCCCATCTTTCTTGCGCTTTTTCACCTTAACCCGGCATTGCCACTGATTCTTCTGCATAATGCGCTGAACCGTTTTATGATTCACACGCATTCCCTTTTTTAATATGGCTGTGATTTTCCGATAGCCATATCGAAACTTGTGTTCTCGGCACAACGTGCCGATTTGTTTTTCTAAATGGTATTTAGGGTTATCTTTCATCAGATTCTTCTTCCAACGATAATAAGATGCTCGTGAGATACCTAAATGAATACAGATATCCTGTATGGTCATTGTGCCGCGCAATGCTTCTACAAGCTCGACTGGCGTTTCGCTATCAGCTTCCTTTCCAATTCGTTGTACTTTTTTAAAACTTCATTCTGTTGTCTCAGATAACGATTTTCTGCCTGCAGTTTCTCTAATTCGGAAGAATACTCCGGGCCTTTTCCGTAAGTGTATTGCTTTCCGACAGGCTGTTCGAATCGATGTGTATCCCCAGTCTTATGCCATCTAACCCATGTCTGAACCTGTGTCTTATTCTTAATATTCAATTCCTGCATGATCTCTTTCATAGGCACGCCTGCCAATCTCATTTCTACAGCCTTCTGTTTGACTTCAACCGGATAACTCACTCTTGCCCTCATAGAAAAAACACCTCCAAGTCTAATTTCGGATAACAACGATCCGTTTTCAAACTTGAAGGTGTTTTTTGTTTGTCTCATCTTATGGGGTCAGTCCCTATAAGAGGGCTCTTTTTCTAACTATGTTGTTTTAAGATGTTTTTTAATTTGTTCAGTGACTTGCTTAAGCCATTCTAATGGAGTTATATCGTCTTCAGGAAAGTATATACCATCCGCTGCTTCCTCTATAAATTCATTCTTGTCTTCTTCTGAATGATCACTATTTACAAACTCAGTTAGTGCTATTAAATCTCTTTCTTTTAGTTTTTGTGATGCTTCATTTAAATATTCATCAAGTGCATTTTCCGGAGACTCTATATCTTGGTGGAAATGTCCACCGAGAAATCTAAATACAGGATCAGAAACTTTAATTTCAATCATTGCTTACCACCACCAAGAATCGTTATCTTCAAATATAAGAGATGGTACGTATATTATTCTATATAACTTTCTGCTATATCAATATCATTTGTCATTTCTAGGCCAGAGTATTTTTCATCTAATTTTCTTAAACAATCAATAAGTTCTTTACTTTGCAAACTTTCAGCTAAATCTTCAAATACCTCACTGACCCAATATAAATCTGCTTTATTACAATTTTCTAGATAGCTGATTGTATTTTCTTCGTTTTCTGAGAGTACTTCAATTATTTCATCCCGACTAGATTAAGTTTTTTTCTTTTAATTAATATATCTTTCATTTTTTTCTCTAAATTCATATTGATTCTCTTAACTAAGAAGGGCTAATATTTTCATATTGCTTTTCCTATTGTTACATCTCCATCATGGAAAAATTCAATAACATAACCAGATTCGCTGAACATGAAGGTATCTGAACCTACAGCAGTTACATCATCAATTACGTTTAAGGCGTTGTCTAAGCTGGTTTTTACAGCTGGATAATCACCGTAAGCCCAAAGGAGAATAACAGTTTTATTATCTATTTTATTCTCAACTAACCATTCATCAATATCTTCAGCGTAATCAATAGATCTGTGATAAGTTACTTCATCCCATTTAATTCTTCCCCATGATGTGAAGGGGAAACTTTCGCCAAGATGCTCATGATATTTACGTGTCTCAGAAATAGTGAGGACTTCTTTGTTATCTCCAAGAGCTTCTAGACATTCTTCGTATAAGGTCATATTAACACTTCCTATTTATTTAAATGTTTTAAAAGGGATTTATAAGTATCTTCGTTTCCGTTAAAAGGTATATAATATTTCTTTGCCTTATCTCCTTTTCCATTTCTATAATCCTCAACATTTATATGAGGTCCCTTTTCGGGATCATAATCTAATCTCCAAAGGACTTTATTATCTTCAGACATTCGGCCAGTAACTTTACCAAAGCCTGCGCTTTTAGATAAAGTACCTATAAAAGGCTTTGAATCTATTCCTAAATCACCAATTAGATTTAGCGCCTCATTTCTAGCTTGTTCATATGTGTCTACCTTTGGAAGCGCAACTTCTCTTGATTTTTTGGAAAGGCCTTTTTTAACTGCCTTGTTTTTTGATGACTTACCATTGATTGATTTAAAGAGTACCCTATCTTTAGTGGAATCGGCTATTCCTTTTAGGAGTGGTGTATTTTTTACGTTAATAGTATGCTCAGCATCTTGAAGGATTCCTTCTAATGCAGGAGTATACCGATTGACAGGAGATTTGTAAAACTGTTTTACAGACTTTCCGCCTTTCTTAATTGTGCCGCCAACTTTAGCAAGATCTTTTGAGCCTGTTGAGACAGAGGACTTTCCGCCTTTCAATAACAGAAGACTTCCGCCCAGGTAAGTAACATAGTGCATCCGTGTATATGCATCCCCGTGAATCATCTTTTTATCCCAATCATCCTTCAATGTGTCAACCATACTTTGAAAGACACCTAGATAGTCATATTCCAGAACAGTATCCAGAACTTTTTGAGGATCTTTGTTTAAGTTGTCAATTGTCCAACCGATATTCCGTCCGAGTTGAAGTGCTCCTTCACCGGTATCCTTGGCAAGATCGTATACACCAACAAGCAGACCTTTGGCGCCATCACCTATGATTTGCAATGCTTCTTTTCCGTTATCCATGAAAGCTTTACGCTGTTCCAGAAATGAAACAAATTCAAGCTGTTCAGGGGTGAGATTCTCATAGCCAACCTTTTTGGCGATTTCTAAGTATTCATCCGGGTCGGTTACGCCATCAGCCAGCTTTTTCTTCAGATCCTTGATTTCCCGCTTTTTCGCTTCTTCCTTTTTAATCGTCAAATAAGCATCCGAATGTCTTGCAATCTCGCCTTTCTTCTTATGGATGTCGCTTTCACGGTACGCCTTGGCGTTGTAGTGAAGCGGCGTGGCGCCTTTTCCTTTGCCTGTTGCGTTTTGGAGCTGTTGAAAGTCGGCTTGGATGAACTGTTCGTTTGCTTCGGTTTCTGCGTATTCTTTCGTTAGATCGTGATCAAGCTTGCGGAGCTTATGTATCGTTTCGCTTCTTTTTTTGTCAGCTGAAGAAAGCTTCTGATCCGTGCTTTCGGTTGAAAACAATTCGAGCGAGATGATGTCTTCGATCTCTCCGAGGATGGAGCGCATGTCCTTTTTCTGCTCTTCCATAATCGCCTTTGATTTACTGAGGGCGTGGGTGAGCTCGTGCTCCAGAAATGATTCCTCCACATGCGAATTGGAAAGTCCGGCGTCTTCGACCTTACCGGGAAGGCTTGTGAGAAATGCGATTTTCATGTCGATCAGATCAAGCCAGCTGTCTGTGACGCCGGCGTGGTCCTTGAAAAAAGCTTTGATATTGTCAGCGCCCCGGCCTGAGAAATCATTGTCACCAAGGTCAGCCATACCTTGAAACGCTTTTTTCAGATTGACCATCTGGCCGCGCAGTTTTTTGTATTCACCCGCGCGCTGTTTGGCGGCGGCGAGGAGGGTGGTTGCTTCGAAAACTTTCATGACCATAATCCTTTCATTCGAAATACTTCAACAAGATTTTACCATGGAGGAATGAGGAATAAGGTCAATGTACTATCTAAAATGGTAAAATGAATCATTTGACCCGCTTCTTTGTTCTTGTAATTATGTGATTAACCATTTGAGAAGAGAGCTTATGGATGGGAAACCGGAGTGCAGGAATTACTCGGCATCGTTTGAATGAATTGGAAATATTAAGCCAGTTAAAAGGTTGGAACATATTTTTAGATAATGAATTGTAGGGTGTAAAAGATGAAAATGGCGTAATTCAAGATGCAGGTGATTTATTAACCGGAATTGATATATTAACGGAAAATAATGTATAATGTACCGGGCAGCTTTGAACTCATTGAAGGTGATGAACATGAAGAAGTGGAAAGTTTTTATAAGATAAATCCTGACTGAAGAGACTTAATTGAATGAAAGTTAACATAAGTCTATTTACCCTGTTCTTTTTTAGGAGGAAGGTATGTAAATATTAACAATAATTGAAATCGCATTAGTGGCAACTGTATTAGGTTTATTTGCATGGACTTTTAAAAAAGAGAAAAATACTGATGAAGATGTATTAAATTATGCTAGATATATGATTTATTTGCTTGTAGCTGAAGTTGCATTGTATGCCGTGTTTCAGATGGTTTAAGTTTAAACACGTCTTTACTCTAGACAAAGAGAGATGTGAACAATGATAAATATCTTAACTAATATCTTAAAAAATGACAGATTAGATGAATACCCATTATTACATAGAGAGTCCCGATTTCTGGGGTAGCATATAGTATTCTAAGTGATGATAAGGGTTTAAAGGAAGTATTTTTTAGAGAAGAAGAGTTTATTGGAATGAGATGGATGGCATTTAACTAAAAAAATCAGAGACAGAATGCCCCGTTTTAACCTATGAATCTAATGATTAAACACTGGAGGTTTTTGTATGAATGAAATTACCAATACTGGCAAGATGCAAGATATTGGTGGTATTAAGCTCTATTACGAATTTTTTGAAAGGCAAAATGAAAACATTACAGTCATATTTGAATCAGGGTACGGATGCCCTTCTGCTTCTTGGGACCCTATAAAAGGTGAAATTTCAAAATTTGCGCAATTTTTCATCTACGATAGAGCAGGTTTAGGAAAAAGTGAAAAAGACGATAGACCAAAAGACAGCAAGCAGTCTGTTGAAAATCTTCGTACCCTTTTACAAAATGCGAATATTAATCCACCATTTATGCTTGTAGGGCATTCATTTGGAGGAGCAAATGTAAGGTTATATGCTTGTACATATCCAGAAGAAGTAGCAGCGGTTATTCTCTTAGATTCCTGCCATGAAGATCAAAACAAAATTATGCCGCCACTATTCAGTGAAGAAACAAGATCTCTTTACTTTAATCAATTTTCGGTAGAAGGTTCTTTAAGTGAAATTCAAGATAGTTTTGAACAAATAGACAAATGCACATCATTAGGAGATATCCCACTTATAGTTGTCAGCGCTGGTTTACAGTCTTATCATACAACTGAATCCTTCGCTGCGTGGAATCTATTTCAAAGAGACTTTCTGCGTTTATCAACAAATAGCAAACATATTGTTGTGAAGAATGCATCACACGGTCTACATGTTGATCAACCCCAGATTATTGTTGACATTATTAAAGATACATTGAAAGAGATACAAAAATAAGTTTAGTTAAAAGCAGTAGATGAGGGCAGTCTTGTATTGGTTAGAATAGGTAGCAATCCTTAAACACCGTATCAAAAGCGGCTGGATTGCACGGAATGGAAAATTCTATAAAGCAATACGATAAAGAGTAAACATTTTATTTAGACATTATTTCTTAGAGGAGAAAGCTTATGAATTTACTTAATTGGACTTACATTATATCTACAATTATAGGAGCTGATGGGTTCATAAGTTTATTGTGGTTCTCTTATTTTAATGATAAAGGTGAAAAATAAAGTAGAGCATTGGGTTAAATTTGTATATTGACTATGAAGATCAACGCTAAAAAGTAAGGGGGGGATTAATGATGACAGAAGATTTTTATTGCGATGAAGTATTAAGCGGAAAAACAAAAGTAAATAAAGTTTTAGAAACCGAGAATGTATTGGCGTATCATCATACAAGACCTTTTTGGCCGGTGCATATTGTTGCTATTCCTAAAAAACATATCTCTTCTTTAATCACTTTGGAAGAAGACGACAATGAACTTTTACTCGAGTTGCTGGGTGTGATTAAAAAGGTTGCAGCGAAGGTGACAAAAGAAAGTGGTTCTTGCAGGGTGCTTACAAACTTAGGAGATTATCAGGATTCAAAGCATCTGCATTGGCATATAGCTTCAGGAGATCCATTGAGATAAAAGAATCCTTTTAAAGTGAAAATAAATTCCAAAGAAACTCCAAGGAGCAGTAAATAGCCAAAAATTGAGGATATAAAATGAAATTGTATAATGAATTTATAAATATAGCTAAAACTCTTAATAAAGAGTTAGACATTACCCCATTATTATATGGCTCTTTAGGTCTTGAAAAGGTAACTGGGTTGAACTTTTCACCAGAAGATATTGACATCCTTATTCCTTTAATATTTTTAGAGGAAAAGTGGGAAAAACTTAAAAAAATTATGGAACTGCAAGGATATAAATTGGTTGATTTACATGAGCATGAATTTAGGAAAACTAATACTAAAATAGGCATTGCTTACATTGAGGATTTAAAACCATTTGCAGATGTAGACTATCATAACCTAGGGGTTTTTGAAGATGACGGAGCGAAATATCATTTGCTGACTATTGATGATTACCTCAAGGTTTATAATATGTCTTTATTAGATGGATATAGAAGAACAAAGAAGAGTAATAAAGATCAAAGTAAAATTAACATATTGAATAAACTGATACAGTATTAATTAAATATTTGTACATTAACATGGCGGCAAAATCATCACCTCTTCAATCCATTTTTGCATCTCTTCGTTTGGAGTTCAATAAAGAAATATCGGCCGCATACTTAAGACCCCCCTCACCATTAACTTTGAGGGGGTCTATTCTATTTATCTTATTAATTTGAAATATGCGTTGACCAGCAATTCATATTCAGAAAGATCAATTGTTTTTAGATTCACCGTTCTTTTTGCTATCGGCGATCTTTTTGTCGACTAAATCACTTTGTTCATGTTGAATCGGTTGTTAGAACATTATGTGATGCACCTCCTTTAAAAAGCATACACACATATGAGAGGGCTGAAATTTACCCATATGAATTGGGTATGGATGCCCAAACGGCTTTCCGCATGGAACCAACATGGGCAACTGGTCAACAGCTTTAGAAACTTCATCTTAACAGGGAAGTGCGGCAAGCATTGGGAATATAAAGGAATATAGGCTTACAGCTATGAAGGATGTATGAATATCCGTCAGACAGCGAAGGAGATCGTTCATTGAAAGTGTGGATTACGCCAACAGTTTTGATGAAAGGGCGAAGCAGTCCCGTGTATCCAATGCGGAAAAATGACAAACGCAGTCTCCATGTATTGTGTATGGAACTTCCCGTTCATCCGGAGTTATGTGAGAGGGACGAAAAGACTTTTTTTGAGGAGGAAGCGGAATGATTGAATTTACACGGCCATCGCCTATGAAGAAAACATGCACGATGCACCCGGAAAAGGAATCTGTCAGATCGGTTTCGTTTACTGATTTTAACGGCAATTCTGTAACAGTAACCCTTTGTCAAATGTGTCTGGCTGAATTAAAAATGAAAGCCGCGGCTGAATACAGGAGCATGACCGAGGAGCGGGCTAAACTGAATCGTTTCAAGATTGGTGATCATGTGTATTTAGAGCATTTGGGAGTAGTCAGCGAGATAAAAAACATGGAAGGCGTTCAAGTGGCAAACAGGACAGACACAGACGGAGTCCGAAAGGCTACCCCTAAGGAAATCGCAGAATACAAAAAACAGGGGAAGCAATGACAAGGAAAATTCTATCAGCGGTATTACTAACGGGAGCGGCGGCCGTTGAGCTGTCTGCTTCCGCGGCTTGGTCCGGCTGGCAAAATGAATCCGTGTAGAGCGGCCGGGTGTTCACGGATTCTCCGACATATACTAGAAGCACAGCGGGGCAGTTATAAAACGGCAACGCCTCTGAAATTATTCAACGTGAAAACAATCTGGAATAAGACCGGAAAGGGGACCTATGCCATTCGGCTGGACTCCGGCAAGGGGAACTATATCGGAACATTTGAATCAGTCAATTGTCAAATCAAATAAGGGGGATTCGATGGCGCTGAGAATAGTTTTGGGGCTGAGGGGGTAGGATTCTGGTTTTATTTCCAGTACGAATACAGACCGGACATGAAAGCGAACATCACGTTAATAGGAGCAATCATCGCATTCACGGCCGCGGCGTTTTTTCAAGATATTGATAAGTATAGAGAGAAAAAGAGATAGGCGATCATAATTAAAGCTGATATAAATTCTTCATTCTTCACTTGATTTAAATCCTAATATAGCCGATATGATAAAATAGGATTTACTGTAAATAATCGGTTTCGGGAGGAAAATGGTTTGAAGGATGTTTTGTCTGTATTCGGTGAAAATTCATCAGTAATACTTCTTTCTGTTATGACTTTATTTATCACAATTACTGCAGTTTTACTTACATATGTGACATCAATAAAGAACAGACGTGAAGAAAGATATATACAGCAATTGATGTATTTGAAGGAAATTCAAAAAGCTAAGAACGACAAAAAAGATTTACTAAGCAATTCAACAGTCGTTAAAGATTCTAAACTAGGCTATCCAGAGCCGGAAAAACAAAAAAATGTAGTGAAAGAAGAACATGAAGTAAAATCTGATGAAAAGACACTGGATATATATGAACAACAAGCAACTACTCATTCGAATTTGCAGTTCTATGCTGGTCTAACAATGTCAATAGTGGGTTTTATCCTTTTAATAGGTATTATCATTTTTTCTATTGGCTCTGATAACACTATCAATAGTGCAATTAGCGTCATAGGAAGTTTAATTTTTGAGGGGATTTCACTTATGTTCTTAAAGGAGTCACAAAAGTTACGTATACGGGTTAAAGAATACCACGATAATCTAATGGAAAACTCTAATCGTAATAAATCCATAGCCTTAGCTGGTAAAATTCAAGATGAAAAATTGCGTTCATTAGTACAGGCTCAATTAGCCTTTAATTTGATGGGAATTGATCCTGGGAAATTAAATATTTCAAATATATCAGAGAAAAATCATTCGCCATCAAAAAAAGTTCCAAATTAAATAAGTCCAAGACGGAAAGCCTGCGGGCACTGATCATTGCACAGAATTACTGTGCTCTGATTGGTGTCCGTTTTTTATTTGAGCGGAGGGATGACATGAAGCAGAAAAAGAAAAAGCCCAATAAAAACACGCAGGAGCGCTCAGATCGTTTCTGGCACAAATGATGAACACGAACATGCAAACACTTAAACGAGGCAAGGGCGGCGCATTTAAACGCAAATAAGGGGAGGAATCAGAATGCAGGATTTAATCATTGAATACAAACGAGCTTTAAGAGAAACAAGAAAAATGTACCGGCTCTACAAAGATACGGCTGAAGTCAATCTGACGGCTGAACAGATCAACGACAAAAAGATTATCAGTAGCATGATAAGTGACATTGAATTCACTCTTGAATGGCTGCAGAACGGAAGACAGCCCGGCGCCCGCCGAGGTGCTGACAGAAGAGACGCATATCAAAGGACGATTCTTGCTGAACCGCGCTTAATTGATGCGCTCCCGGAAGAATACGCAATTGTTCAAGAGGCTGAGGGAGAAGTAAGTGATTGGGATAAAGAAAGAATCGCTGACGCCCTTTCCGTGCTCACAGAAAGAGAAAAAGACATATTCATGATGCATGCTGTGCAAAACATGTCATTCGAAGAGATATCGCAGTTATTGGGGATTAAAAAAGGAACTGTGCAGAAGAACATTGAACGTTCCCGCCTGAAAATGAAAAATAGAGCAGATCACAGCCTATTCTGTTTAGCATGAATAGGTTGTTTATTTATTGAAACATAAGAAAGGTTTTCAAAAAATCTTTAAAGAATACTATTGTTATAGGTATAATGGTGTTGTTTACCATTACAATTTAGGGAATTCAAAGAGGATGATGTTAACGTACAATCTTAAAGAACGTGATGCAATCAAACGGTTCTTAAATGAGGAAGTCGTTAATACAAGCGAAGCTGAAATATTGTGCTTCACTCGTCAATACCTAAACCAGTTAGTTAAAAACGGGGAATTCGAGCCGATGAAAGAAATGCTTCGGGACAGGCTTTTTCTGAAAGAGGATATTTTGGATTTTCAAAAACATAGGCGTAAATGAGCTCCCTGTCATAAGGATGTTTTTAATTTAAAGTTATATTGTGAAGGACTATTAAGATTTGTTATTTACTGTCTATATTTAGTGTAATATACTAAAAAATAATGATTCAATTACTTGAATTTTTCGGAAAGTAGCATAGTATGAATATATATCCAGTCGTAAAAGAAGTAATTACAATGCTTTATTATATTGTAAGTATTGGATTAGCAGCTGGTGTTTTTATTGCGATTAAACAATTAAATTTAATGAAAAAAGATATTAAAACTAAAAATAAACGCGCATCGGTTGAAAAAAGTATAGAGTATCTAAACTGGTTTGCAACTTCATTTATTCCTTTGCAAGCTGAATACATAAAAAAACTGGGAGACAAGCATGTGATCTTGTCTATGAGAGATCACAAAAAAGAATTCGTAGCTTCAGAACTCTCATTTAAAACACATGCTGAGAGTATTAGTAATAAACTTGATGCAGGAGTCTTGGATCTTGCTAATCAATTAGAATTCTTTAGCGCAGCTATGATGAGTGGTTTGGCAGATGAAGAATTGGCATTTAATCCACTTTCTCAGGTTTTTTGTAACTTTGTAGATCGTCATCATGATTTTTATTGTTTTTCTAGACAAGATAGAGAACATAATTTTAGCAATACTGTTGAACTATAAAGTGTTGGCAGGAAAGTTACATTCTAATGAGCTCCTAAAGGAAACAAAGGAATTAAGTGAAAAATTAGCTGATCTTAACCTCAAAAAGGTTAATACGATTGGAAATGAAGTTTAAAGGGGAGAATATCTATGTCAATAATAACATTCCCAACAACAAAGAATAAATCTAAAGAAATTCGTAATCATGCTGAACTGTTATCTGAAGCATTTAAAGCCTTACAGGAACAAACAATCAAATAAATAATAACGCTATGCTAAGGCGCCCTGAGTGGGCGCTTTTTTTGTCTTATGACTGCAACCTATTTATGAAAGGCACTTTTGTTCGACAAATTTTGCGGATGGTTCTATTGTTATTAATTTTCATAGATAATAGAGTAAGGCAATTAAAATTTGGTTTTAAATTTAGGGGGGATGTACATATGCCTGAATTACCAGCTGTCTGTGATAATTGTAATGCAATTTTTAGATCTGGCATTGTTATAGATGGTTCAACTGCTACACTAAACAAAAATAGAGTTCGCTGCCCAAAATGTAGTGGTATAGGGTCTGTTTCGGAGGGAGTATTTAATTTCGTCGGAAATACAATTGAAATTCTTAGTGCTCCTGAACGTACTATCAGTGAATTGCAAAGATTCAACGAGATACTTCAATCTGCAAAAAATAAAAGTGTTTCTTTTGAGCAGGTAGAAGATCGAGTATACCAAGAAACACCGCAATTCGTTCCAGTTTTAGAATCAATGCCAAAAATCAAAAAAGAAAAATCAGCTGATTTTCATGTGTGGATTCAAACATTAGCAGCAATTACATCATTGGTTATGCCATGGTTTGAAAAAGAAAAACCTTCACCACCAAAAATTGAAATTAATCAAGTGATAAACCATATTTACGAAAGTGATGATTTCAATAATGAACCTATTAAAACAAAGAAAATAGGTAGAAACGAGCTTTGTCCATGTGGGAGTGGACTTAAATATAAATTCTGTCATTTAGAATCAAAATAATTAATTCATGCATCATACAAAATTAATACGTATGATGCTTTTTATATTCTCTGTAAACTGCTTCTGGTTAGTCTCAGGATAGACAATTGGCGGTTAACGGCTTGAGCACGGTGGCGGTTTAGAGGGAATATCTTTTTCCAAAACAACTCAATTCAAAAGGGGGCGGCGGTGAATGTAGATGGCTGAAAAGCATATTCAGGCGTATAAGGATTACGTCAAAGGTATGAAATACAAGGATCTTGCCGAGAAATATGGGGTGTCAGTGAACACCATTAAATCGTAAAAACAGCGGCATGGTTGGGAAAGGAAAAGATGCACACAAAAATAGGCGGGCAACCCGGCAGCAAAAACGCATTAGGAAACAGCGGAGGGGGCTCCGGCAAGAAACCAAACGCTGTATCACACGGGTTTTTCTCGAAATATCTGCCGGAAGAAACACTATCCATTGAAGAGATTCAGGGGTGTTTTCAATTAAATTTTCAGCTGATTTCCTAACTGTCATGGACAACATCTCACAGGAAATATATTGACTTTCATCCTGTTTGTAATGTTAATTAGAAGATGTATACAAAATCATTATAATGAGGAGGTCTGGATGTGAAAAATAAAGCGGGAATACAAGTTGGACTATGCATTGGACTTTTATGTTTAAGCTTTACCGGTTTCAATCCTTTATTCGGCTCAGCGCATGCTGAAGCGAAGTCTATAGAAAACACAAAAATGACAAGCTGTATAACGAATCAAAAATTTGTTCAGTTTGAGAAAAAATTTGATGCCAGGCTTGGGGTTTATGCGATTGATACAGGTTCAAACAAGACAATCGCCTATCGGCCGAATGAACGGTTTGCTTACGCATCAACCTATAAAGTTCTGGCCGCAGCTGCTGTTCTGAAGAAAAGCTCAAATGAAAAACTTAATGCCATCATCCGCTACAGCAAAGACGATTTAGTTACATATTCTCCAATCACAGAAAAACATCTGGATACAGGCATGAGCCTGAAAGAAATCTCAGAAGCCGCTGTCCGTTACAGCGATAATACCGCCGGGAACCTATTACTGCAGCAGCTTGGCGGCCCTAAAGGTTTTGAAAAGTCATTGAAACAGATCGGGGATCATGTAACGAAAGCTGATCGATTCGAGACGGATCTAAACTCGGCGATTCCCGGGGATCGTCGTGACACAAGCACCGCAAAAGCACTGGCAACTGATCTTAAGACTTTCGCTTTGGGTAACACTCTAACGACTGACAAGCGCACGATCTTAACGGATTGGATGCGGGGCAACGCTACCGGCGACGAACTGATTCGGGCAGGCGCTCCTGCAGGATGGGAAGTCGGCGATAAATCCGGAGCCGGAAGCTACGGCACACGAAACGACATTGCGATCGTTTGGCCGCCTGACAGAGCCCCAATTGTTTTGGCAATCCTGTCAAACCGGTTTACGGAAGATGCCAATTATAATAATGCTCTTATCGCTGAGGCTGCAAAAGTCGCTCTTAATGCTCTTAAATAAACATTGCCGTTCATTTTTTATGGACGGCTTTTTATTTGTTGAGAATGCGGTATGCCGGTTTCGATGTTATAATGTAAAGCCATAAAAAGATGGGAAGAGGGGGAGTTTCGATGCATTACATAACGGCATGCTTAAATATTATCAGTGATAAAGACCTTAATGAAATAATGAAGGAATTCAAAAAACTTGAGGAAGAAACGAACAAAGAAGAAGGCTGTATTCAGTTCCATGCTCATCCGCTCGAACCATCAGAACGCAAAATCATGCTTTGGGAGATTTGGGAAAACGAAGAAGCTGTTAAAGTCCATTTCACGAAAAAACATACAAAAGACGTTCAAAAACAAGAATTAACGGAAGTAGAATGGTTAATGAAAAGCAATGTGAATGAGTAAAAGGCTTTGTCTATTGTTGGCCGACTCTGTCAACAACAATCATCAGTTTCGTTCACTAAAACCCTTGCTGCGCAAGGGTTTTTTACTTTAAAAAGTTCTTTATATCGCAGTCTTTTTATGGGTAAGGAACAGACTTGGAATGAAGATGGCCGCAAGGATGATGACGGATACTAAGAACCCGGCATGGTAGCCTTTTAAACTGTTCGGAATCGTCGGCTGCAATCCTTGTATGACAGTTGCGGTAACGGTTGCGATCACAGCTGACCCAAAGCTGGAACCGAGGTTTTCAATCATATGAATACCGACACCCGCTTCCGGAAGCTGTTTGCTGTCAAGGCCTGTATAAGCGTCACTCATTAATGGGAGCATCATTCCTCCAAAACTGGTGCCGCGGATAAATAATACGACGGAAATCCAAATCATACTTGTGTTATCGGTGATAAAAATAAGCGGGATAGATCCGATCAGCGAAAGAACAAGACTGACCGTAACCACGTATTTCGCACCGATCTTATCAATCATTTTTCCGATCAGCGGACGAGTCACAAGCATTCCGACTCCTTGAGGGATTAAAGCGAGTGCTGCTCCGACTGCCGTGAAATGACGAATGTTTTGAAAAAACAGCGGAAGTATTAACATCGGCCCCATGATGGCAACATTCGCTAAGAACAATCCGATCGAAGATACTAGGAAGCTCTTGTTTGCAAACAAATTCATAGGCAGCACGGTTTGGTTTTTCTTGATCAGATTATATACAAGATAAATGGCTGCTGAAACAAGACCGATGCCTGCCCATAAAATGGTGTCGCTATTGTTAAATGATGCATGATCCGCCGCTTTTGTAATAGCGTAAATCAATGCCGCGCTCATTAATGACAAATTGATAATCCCGAAAATATCGAGTTTACGATCTTTGTTGAATGGTTCAAAGTCTGGAATGGTTTTCATCATAAGCGGTGCAGCAATCAAAACGATGAACACGTTGATGTAAAAAATCCAATGCCATGAAGCGCCTTGGACGATGAAGCCTCCGATGACAGGTCCTAAGATCGGGCCGAAGATCATAGGGGTGCTGACGATTGCCATCACTTTTCCCAGGTTTTCCGGACCTGCCGTTTTAACCAAGAGTGTTGACATAAGCGGAGTCATAATGCCGGCGCTGAATCCTTGAAGCAAACGAAAGAAGATGAAGCTGGAAACGTCACGGCTCATCCCCGCAAAAACAGAAATGACACCAAAGGCGATGACTGAGCCGATGAAGATTTTCTTACCGTTATATTTGTTCATAAGCCAGCCGGATACGGGTACTGCAATCGCAAGTGCTAAGACATAGCCTGTAACGGACCACTGAATGGTATCCAATGTCGTGTTGAAGTCTTTGGTCAGTTTGTCGATGGCGATGTTTACCATCGTAGAGTCAAGCATTGGAGCGATTGCTCCCAGTGCAATAGCCCAGGCGGCTGTGAGAACTTCTTTTGGCAGCCGAAGTTCCTTTCTTTTATGTGTTGACATATTATTCTCCTCTCAAAATCGCTGTCTTTGTTTCCTTGTCAACAAAATAATAGAGTGATTTTGTTTCTTTGTCAACAATAAGAGGGGTATAAAAAGGCAGCCCGTTTTCATGGAGCAGGGCTGCCTATGGTTTTATTCATATTTATTCCGATTTCATGTCTGCACCAAGTTTCTTTATTTCTGAATCCAAATGCCTGCTGTATGTTTCCACGAAGTTCAGCATTGTGTCAAATTGTTCATCGGTTACTTGTTCAAACACGATTTTGTCGCGTTCTTGAAACTCTTTGTGCAATTCCTCGTGAATTTTATAAATGACTTTTCCTTGCTTGGTAAGCCTGAAATAGATTTCTTTCTTGTTAAGCGGCTTCTGATAGCTTTCGATAAGGCCTTTATTGATAAGCTTCTTCGTTAATTTACTTATGGCGCCTCTTGTCATATAGAGAGACTCCGCAAGTTTTGTCACATTGGCGTCTTCAATTTTTTCGATGAATTCGATGCAATGCACTTCAGAAGGTTTATGCCCCTTAAGGCTTTCTTCCATCTTCAGCCTATTCAGCCACACCATCTTGTTAAAAAAGTCCCTGAAATCCGTGAGGAGCTGTTCTTTTTTGTCCATGTCCCGTCCTCCTGCTCGGTGGTGCTTACACAATATTATAAAATTTTTGTTTCTTTTTCAACAATCGTAAAGTTATTATTTAGGAACTGAGAGATAGTGCGCAGAAATAAGAAGGAGGGGGAACAGAAGAAGTATTCTATTTAAAAAGCGGCTTTTTAACCGAAACGTGGGTTTTCGGGTATTTTTCTTTCCGTATTCGTTACTTGCTCTTTTTCATAACAGGCCAACTCTACAGCCTTATAAAAAAGCAGGCTGCGCAATGAGCCTGCTTGAGATTCGCATCAATCATTTTCCTGTTGCGGCGTCATAAAAAGCGTCAATTGCGGTTGTGTATTTCAAGACGTTTTTAGACACTTTGGCGGTTGCGCCTAATGGATACGCGTCTGACAGAACGCTGGAGTGAGCCTCGGGCTCCCAGTAAAATACGCCGGTTCCTTTACCGTTCGGAACCGCTTTCACCAGTTTTATGGTGTCTTTTATGGTCCAGTAGGAATCTTTCGGATTATTTTCATCTCCGCCCAGTTCAACCACCATGACTTCCTTGTTGTAGCGTGAGGCGATGTCATTTAAATTAGAGGATAATTGGCCGGTGAGCTCCCAGTACGGCTTACCTTCCCAATAGGGATAGAACGAAACGCCGATGATGTCGGTTTTCCCGCCATTTTTAAAGAATTGATCAAACCACCATCTGAATAAGCTGTTGTCCGTGCCGTGTGCCAAATGGCTGATGACCTTGGTGGCCGGGCTGACGGATTTCACGGCGTCATAGCCTTTGTTCAGTAAGGCGGTCAATTTGCTGAAATCGTTCGTGCTGCCGTCGGGCAGTAAAATTCCTGAATTCATTTCATTCCCTACTTGCACCCAATCAGGGGAGATGCCGTGATTTTTAAGTTCTTTCATGACATCGTACGTATGGTTATACACGGCTGCCTGCAGCTGGCTGCTTGAATAGCCGGCCCATTGGTTCGGCTTGATCTGGTGGCCGGGATCAGCGAACACATCACTGTAATGGAAGTCAACCATTACCTTCATTCCTAACGCTTTTGCCCTTTTGGCCGCCGCAAGTACGCCCGCTTTGTCACTATAGCCGAGCATGGTCCATGTTGTGCCGTCTTTCAGCCAATAATAGCTGCTTGGCGGATTCACAAACACTCTCAGTCTCACGGCATTTATTCCGTGATCTTTAAGAATCTGCAAGGCATCTTTCTGTTTTCCGCCGTCATCCAGCCAGCGCACACCTTCGTCCTCCATTTGTTTCAGCCATCCTATATCAGCGCCATAGGCAAACGGGGCATCCGCTTTTGCTTTAGGAGACTTCTCAAAGAATGTAAAAGCAGTGAAAATGAGAGAAAGACAGATTGCGTTTACAAATACACGTTTCAATCGGTTTTTGAACATCACAATACCTCCTGATAAAAAAGATTGTTGATTGATTTCACTCTGAATGTTTCAGCTGCCATTCTCCAATAACGTCGTGAAACGCTGAAACGCCTGAATTCCTTCGGATGTCATTTTAAAAACGCCTGCATCGGTCAGCGCGCGTAAAAATACATTCGCTGTTTCTTTTTGTAAAACAGCGGCTGCATTTTCCGGTATCACGTCTCTATCCGCTTTGATGTTTTCAGCCCACGGAAGATGAATGTCTTTGATGTCATGAGGTTCATTCAGTAAATACTTTTTCACTTCTGCCAGCTCATCTTTCAGGCGGGGAGGTAAAACGGCGAGCCCCATCACTTCAATCAGACCGATATTTTCTTTTTTGATGTGATGGACATCTTGATGCGGGTGAAAAATGCCATCCGGATAATCTTCGGAGGTGCGGTTGTTTCTGAGAGCGAGATCGATTTCAAAATCCGTTCCCCTGCGTCTGGCAATTGGGGTGACGGTATTATGGGGTTCATTTGTCTTTGCGATGATGCTGACGGTTTCGTCTGAATATTCCCGCCACTTTTCAAAAACATACGCAGCGGCATCTGTCAGCAAATCCGGATCTTTTGCGCGAAGGCGGATCACTGATACCGGCCACTTCACGGCTTCGGCCTGAACGTCTGGAAAATGACGCATATGAAAAGGGTAGAGGGAACCCGCTTTTGCCATCGGAAACTCATGGGCGCCGCCTTGATAATGATCGTGTGAAAGAATGGAACCCCCTACGATCGGCAAGTCTGCGTTTGATCCCGCGAAATAATGCGGGAAAATTTCCGTAATGGCCAGAAGCCTTCTGAAGCTGTCACGGCTGATGTTCATCGGCTTGTGCACGCTTGAAAGAAAGATGGCATGCTCGCTGTAATACGCATAAGGAGAGTATTGAAAACCCCACTGTTCTCCCGCTAAGTCAAGCCTGATGATGCGGTGGTTTGAACGGGCGGGGTGATGCGGTGTTCCGGCATACCCCTCGTTTTCCATACAGAGCAGGCATGTCGGATACCGGTTTTCCGGACTGTTTTTTACCGCGGCGATGTCTTTAGGGTCTTTTTCGGGCTTTGATAAATTAATGGTGATGTCCAATTCTCCAAAAGGTGTTGGTGAGCGGTACACGATATTTTTTCGGATGGCCCGCGTCTTAATATAGTCGTTGTTTTGACTCAATCTATAAAAATAATCTGTTGCTTTTTTCGGGCAATCTGATAATAATTCGCTGAATGCGGCATTGATCAGAGAAGGGGCCGGTGTGATCACGTCCATGATTCTGCTTCCCAGCATGTCTCTTTCAGCCGGCGTATCGTTTATGATTGACCGTTTTACCGCGTCTTTCACCATTTCGTCCAAATAGTGAAGCCTGTTTTGTTTCTTGATATGTTTCGGTTCTGCATAATCCGTCAGTCCGAGCAGATCGAGAAGTCTGTTTCTTGTGTAAATCACATCTGTTTCATTAATGTCGCCTAAGACAGTGCTTTCTTTCAGAAACCCTGCCACTGATTCAAAAACGTCAATGACCGCCGCCTCCATTTCATTTGTCCTTGTATCCGTTTGGATGATGCCGATGCCAATTCCATGCTGACGCAATGATTTCCGATATGTCCGTTTGTTTCGGATTCCAGCCCAGAATGTTCCGCGCTTTATCGCTGGAAGCGATGAGGGTGCTTGGATCACCGGGTCTTCTTGCGGCCGCTCTTACTTTTATGTCTCTTTCGGTCACTAGCCGGGCTGCTTTCGCTATTTCTGATACGGAAAACCCGCTGCTTGATCCTAAATTGAAAATGCCGCTGTCTCCGCCGTTTTGCAAATATTCCAGAGCGAGAATATGGGCATCGATTAAATCGGAAACATGGACATAATCGCGGATGCACGTGCCGTCTTTTGTATCATAGTCAGTGCCGAATATCAAAACCTCCTCGCGCTGACCGAGCGCGGTTTGTAAAAGGATAGGGATAAGGTGGGTTTCCGGATGATGATCTTCTCCGATGGAACCGTCCGTTTTCGCGCCGGCAACGTTAAAATATCGAAGCGAGACATATTTTATGCCGCAGGCGGTTTCGCACCACTTCAGCATTTTTTCTGCCATGAGTTTTGATTCGCCGTATGCGCTTTCCGGCTTTTCCGGCATGTCTTCTGTGATGGGCACTTTTTCAGGTTCGCCGTATACAGCGGCGGATGAAGAAAACACAATGTGTTTCACCCCGAATTCCTGCATGACCTCCAGCGTAATTTGTGTACCGTACACATTATTATTGAAATATGAAAGAGGGTCGTTCATTGATTCGCCGACAAGGGATTGAGCGGCAAAATGGAGAACGCCTGTTACGTTCTCCTTCGCGAACACAGAGCGAAGAAACGGTTTGTCACGGATATCTCCATAGTAAAAAACTGCTTTTTCATGAACAGCTTTCCGGTGGCCTGTCTGCAGATGATCCACAGCTATCGTTTTAAATCCTTTGTTTAATAATTGATCAACCGCATGAGAACCGATATAGCCGGCTCCGCCGAGAACGAGAATCGCCATGATTTAGTTTTCCCTCCATTCAGCCGCGCCATCGCTTATATCCGCGATGTAGAAAGAAGCCTCAAGACCTGTCCTGCTGCGGTAGTGAGATGAAACGGCCCGGATAAAGCCGGCGGTTTCTTCACTTTCCACAATGGCTATGGCGCAGCCGCCGAACCCCGCGCCCGTCATCCGCGCTCCGAGTGCTCCTTCTTTCCAGGCTGCTTCAGCGAGCGCGTCTAATTCGTCACCGGTCACTTCATAATCATCGCGTAACGAACGGTGGGACGCATTCATCAGCTCGCCGAACGTTTTCAAATCATTCGATTTGAGAGCTTCCGCGGCTGAGAGGGTCCGCTCGTTTTCATTGACCGCGTGCCGGGCTCTTTTACGCAACGTTTCACAGGAGAGAAGGGATTCGAGTTCGTTGAATTCTTCTGTCGTCAATTCCGCAAGTGATGCGATATTCCGATATTGCCGCAGTTCCGAGAGAGCCTCGTCGCATTCGCTGCGGCGTTCATTATATTTTGAAGCCGCCAGCTCCCGGCGCTTGTTCGTATTCATAATGACGATTTTATATCCGTTAAAAGCAGCCGGAATCATTTCGTGCTCAAGCTTATCGCAGTTTAACAGAATAGCCATGTTCTTTTTGCCTTTTTGCACTGCGAATTGATCCATAATGCCTGAATTCACGCCGATAAATTCATTTTCGACTCTTTTTCCGATAAGCGCCAGTTCAGTATCGGAAACATCCAGGCTGAATAACTTTCTTAAAATGGAGCCGGTTAACATTTCGATAGAAGCAGAGGAGCTTAAACCGGCTCCGTTTGGAATCGTACCGAGAAAAAGAATATCCATTCCGCTGTCTATTTGGCCGCCGGCTTTAAGAAGGTAATGGATCATCCCCTTCGGATAATTGGCCCAGCCGTCTTCTTTTTTGTATGCTGTGGCGGAAAGATCGAGGCAGACAATGCCGCTGTCCGGAAAGTTTTCTGAGTATAACCGGATCTGATGATCTTCGCGTTTTGTGCATACGGCATAAGTTCCGATCGTGATCGCGCATGGAAGAACGTGGCCGCCTATATAATCCGTATGTTCCCCGATCAGGTTGATCCGGCCGGGTGCGAAAAACAGTTCTCCGTTACTTCTCTTGAAAACGTCTTCGAATCTTAATTTCAAAAGTTTGGCATCCATGATAAACCCCCGATTCTATTTTGAGGTATGCTCCAGTATGAACTGAATGGCTTTTTGTGAATTTCTGGTGAGGCTGATATATTCCGCTCCTTTCGTTGCGATGAGTTTCACATGCAGGCGGTCCGCATCTTCTTTAATGTCATCATAATAAGAGCCGACCTGCGGAGCCAAAATGATCATATCGAAGTCTTTCATGATGTCGTAATGGGAACCGTAGGCGCCTGCTGAGGCGGTAATCGGCACGTTATATTCTTCGGCTCCTTCTGTCAGTGCGTTCGCAAGCATGGCGCTCGTTCCCGCTCCGGCGCACAGCACTAACACATTGGTGCTGTGTTCCAAGGCGGATGAGGATTCCTGAAGATTTGTGCTGATGACGGAGGACACGTCTTCGGAGGCGCCGGCCATGGCGGGCTGTAATGTTTGCGGCGCGCTTTCAGGCTCGGTGTGTTGGGCTTCTTTCGCCGCTAATACTTTGTCATAAGCTTTGCAGAATGGCAGGTATATCAGGAAATCGACAATGATTAATACAGCCGTCAGCACAAAAGCCGAGAGCCCCATGCCGGTTCCGAGAATCAAGCCGGCGGGCGCCGGAGTGGCCCACGGAAGAACATACATAAAACTGTTCATTCCGATGACATCCACGAAAAATTTAAACAGACAGACATTCACCATCGGCGTTACAACAAACGGAATGAAAAAATAAGGATTTAAAATGATCGGCGCAGCAAAGAGAAGAGGTTCGTTTACTGCGAAAGACACCGGAACCGCGGATGCTTTTCCGACTGCTTTCAATTGCTTGGATTTCGCGAAAAGAAGAAAGATAAACGGAACAACAAGGGTTGCGCCGGTCCCTCCCATTGTGCCGACGAAGTTCCCGAGTCCGACGGTCAGCACGTTGGACGCTTGCTCGCCGGCATTATGAAGCTGAAGATTCGCCTCCACATTTGCGTAAATAATAGCTGCGATGGCAGGTTCCACAATAGAAGGCCCGTGAACGCCGACAAACCAGAACAGCGCCATCATTCCCCAAATGATACAAATCCCAAGATAACCGTCTGCGGCGGTAAAAAACGGCGATAAGAGAGAGGAGAGAGCCTCTGCAAACGATACATTCAGCGTATTCCTGATCAATAAATCAACGATCACCATGGCCAAAACGGAAAAAGCGAACGGAAAAACATCTTTAAATGTTTGTGAAATGGTACCCGGTACTTCTTTAGGCATTTTAATCGTAATATTTTTCAGCACGCAGAATCTGTAAACGTTCACTGTTATGAAAGCGGATACAAAAGCGGCTAAAAGACCTTTTGTGCCGAGGTATTCCGTCGAGAATCCGCCATCGATTTGAGTGACGCTTAAAATGAGAAACCCGACGACTGAAGCAAGCATCGCTGAAACGGGGTTGATCCCTTTGTTTTTAGGCATTTTTCGGTTCATTGATTCACTCAGGCATTTCGCACTTGTTGCCGCAACGATCAGACCGAGGGCGCCCATTGAATAGTTATAAACTTTCCAAAGCCATTCAGAAACACTTTTAGGCCAAGTGAAACCCAACACTTCCGGCACAGCGGCGGTGAGGATAAAAATGCTGGCGAATAAAATAACAGGCATGGCAGTTAAGAAGCCGTCGCGGATCGCGCCTAAATAAATGTTTCTTGAGATTTTTTCAAAAAACGGTTTTCCCTTTTCGATTTGCTTGATGATACCGTTCATTTTTCCACTCCTTATCGGCGGCTTCGGTAGAGTTCTATAAAATCCTGAATAAGATCACGGAGCAAAAGGGTTGTCATCAAGTGGTCCTGACCGTGAACGAAAATAAATCCTAATTCCATGTCCTTGCCGTCAGCTTCTTCAGCTAACATTTTCGTTTGCGCATTGTGGGCGAGGGTTAAATTTTCATCGGCGCTTTTCAATGCTGCTTCCGTATTTTCGAAGTTTCCGGCACGGACTTCTTTCAGGACTTTCAATAAAGTGCTTCTGGCGTCGCCGGCATAGGCGACGATTTCAAAACCGAGCATCTGCAATTCTTCCTTTGTCATGAAAAAACCTCCTAAAGACGGCACACATGATGAAAAGAGACTCTTTTCACCATGTATGATCGTTAAATGATTGTTTTTGTTTCACTTACAAGTTTGTACCAGTAGGCCGATTCTTTCGGATACCGTTTTTGGGTGTCGAAGTCGACGTAAAAAAGACCGTAACGTTTGTTGTAGCCGTTGGTCCATGAAAATAAATCCATTAAGGACCATAAGAAGTACCCCTTTACATTGACCCCGTCGGTAATCGCTTTACTGACGGCTTCTAAATAGACTTTTAAATAGTCGATTCTTGCCTTATCCATAATGATGCCGTCTTCAAACTCATCTTTATAGCCCATGCCGTTTTCGGTAATGTAAATTTTGTTATATTGCGGATAGTCCCGTTTGATGCGCAT
The DNA here is from genome assembly GCF_021228595.1 of Bacillus sp. FCW2. Lineage (NCBI taxonomy): Bacteria > Bacillati > Bacillota > Bacilli > Caryophanales > Bacillaceae > Bacillus > Bacillus sp. FCW2. The sequence continues at coordinate 321,262 of NZ_CP089436.1, forward strand.
CAGCATGTCATACATGCCTTCAGGATAAATGAGCCAGTCCCAATCGGTCCGCTTCAGGCCTTCTTTGTAAATTCTTTCGCCGATTCCTTTTACTTTATAGACCGAAGTGCCCTTATCGCCCGTTCCGTTATGGTGAATAACGGTTTCTCCGTCGTACGCTTTGACGAAATGGCATTGATAATGATTGATGCCGAGATAATCATTGCGCGTTGAAGCTTTTTTCATCACGTCAAAGTCACTGTCTGAAAACTCGTATGAAGCGCCGTTTGCCTCACAGATTTCATCCAGAGCCCGCATGGTTTCCTCAGAATAATAGCCGAGGTAGGTGGCGTCGAGGAGGAATCTCACTGATAACGCGTCATCCAGAAAACAGGCGTGGCGGTCATCTTCTGAGTCGCTGGCGGGATATTTTGTTTCTAATGAGTGAACGACACCGATTTCTCCCGGATAGCCGCCGTCTTTAAAAAGATTGACGGTCATCGCATGCGCTACCATCATGTGATGGAGGCATTGAATGACTTTTGTGATATCACTTTTAACAGATGGCGGGAAAACCCCGAGTAAATACTGGTTGGTGGCTGTGGGATAAATTTCGTTAAACGTGCTCCAATATCTGATTTCGCTGAATTCTTTAAAGCAAAATTCCGCATAGCTGACAAACGCTTCTATTGCAGCGCGGTTGAGGAAATCTCCCTGATCAAATAATCCTTTCGGTGTATCGAAATGATGCAGCGTGACAAAAGGGATGACGTTGCGTTTATGGCACTCTGAGAAAATACGATGATAGTAATCAACACCTTCCTGATTGATTTTGCCCGTGCCGTCAGGGAAAATTCTCGTCCAGGCTATAGAAAGGCGGATGCCGTTTATTCCGAATTTTTCACATAGTTTAATATCTTCCGGAAACTGGCGGTAAAAATCACTTGCCGGATCAGGGCTGAATCTTCCCTGTTTTTCAAGAAATTCATCCCAGGCCACAGGTCCTTTGCCGCCTTCTTTTGTGGCGCCTTCCGCTTGATATGCCGCAGTCGCCCCGCCGAAAATAAAGTCATGAGGTAATTTGAGCATTACTGAATCCTCCTTCGCCAATGTGTGAATTGGAGTTTGTTAATGTTCGTAATTGTTATCTTTTGTTTAATAGTAAACGCATACATTTTTGTTGTCAATAGCTTCGTAAAGAAATAACATCTGTTTTAATAGGGGTTTTATAAGTTTTTCGTTGTTTTATATGTTGATTATATTGTTTGTTAGTGTTTGTTTTTGTTGACCGGATTGCCGCAGTGTGTTAGATTGTGTGTAAAGTTGAGGGGATGATTGAACATGTTAAAAAAAGAGCGTCTTTTAAAAATCGTCGATATCGTAAACTCGCGGGGGTTTATTACGGTGAGTGATATTATCGATGAACTGGATGTTTCTGATATGACAGTGAGAAGAGATCTGGACGAGCTGGATAAGGCCGGAAAAATCGTACGTATTCACGGAGGCGCACAGAGCATATCTTATTCCATTGATCACGAATTATCGCATAATGAAAAACTGGGTGTTCAAATGGATGAGAAGGAGAAAATCGCGGAACTCGCAGCTTCATATGTAAATGACGGCGATACCGTTTTTTTAGGGCCCGGCACGACGATTGAACTTTTAGCCAAACACCTGCTGCATAAGCGAATCAGGATTATCACAAACAACTATCCCGTATTTGATATTTTAAAACATGGTGACACTGCGGATACCATCCTGATTGGCGGCGATTTCCGAAAAAATACCGGTGCCTTCGTCGGACCCATCGTGAACGGCAATCTGCAGAAATTCAATTTTACGAAAGCTTTCATCAGCGCCAACGGCATACATAATGATGAGATTTCTTCTTACAGCATTGAAGAAGGGGAAGCCCATCAAATCGCGCTGAATAATTCGCGGACGAAATTTTTACTGGCGGATAATAAAAAATTCAACCGGGAAGATTTTTACGTGTTCTATAACTTGCATGATATGGATTATCTGATTACCGATGATAAAGTGATGAAAGATGTTCAAATTCATTACGAGCAATATGTAGATGTCAAAATCGCAAAAAAATAAAAAAGGCGGGCGGTTCGATGAAAGGGGTTATTTTTGATTTCAACGGCACGATGTTTCAAGATTCGCATCTGCACGAAAAAGCATGGTTTTTCATGGTGAAAAAATACGCGCCGAAAACCATTTCTGATGAAGACATTTTCGTTAACATTCACGGGAGAACAAACAGTGAAATCCTGACGTATTTTATTTCCGGCGATTTAACAAATGAAGAAATCGAGAAGCTGTCTTTTGAAAAAGAAGCCTACTACAGAGAATTATGCCTTGAAAACAAAGATGAGTTAAAGCTGACGAAGGGACTGACCGGCGTATTGAACCATCTGAAAAAATCAGAAACGCCAATGACCATTGCCACGGCTACGGTAAAGGAAAATGTCGAGTTTTATTTTGACGTCTTTCAGTTGGATCGGTGGTTTGATTTTGACAAAGTCACGTTTGATGACGGGAGCTTCCCCGGAAAACCGGCGCCGGATATTTTTCTCATCGCATCGGAAAAGTTAGGCCTCAGACCTGAAGAATGCTTAGTCATTGAAGATGCCTTTTCGGGGCTCACAGCGGCGAAAAAAGCAGGTGCAGGCAAGATTATGGCCATTGACCCGCTCGGAAAAAACCGCGCGCTATTTGAAGGAAAGCAGCTGGCGGATGACGGGATACTGACAGATTTCACCTCGTTTTTTGAGGTGATTGCCGGACATTCTGTTTGAGAGATCAGCCGGTTTTTTATGCCGATATGGCTGTACAGGCTGCGGACTCCGTTCGCAACACGGGATGTTTTTGTGTTCGGCGGTGTCTGCTTCTCGTGAAGAAAGGGGGTTCGCTTTTTAATCGGAGTCACTTTTAAGACAGGGGTATCCCTGTTTTTTTAAATTCCTCGTATTTACAAACAAGCGCTAAGATGCTTATTGCTGACTGTTTATATGTTTTACGATAAAATCCTGAGCATACAAGAAAACCAGCCATCCTGTAAGTCCAAGCCCTGATGCGGCAATGAAAGACAGTGAATGGCGAAGGGCGATGCCGATAATGACCAGCATAATGACTGTGGAGGGGATGCCGGAAGCCACGCTGAATGCAAAATGACTTAATGTCTCCTTCGTTTCGCCTTGGATGTACAGCCAAACCATGCTCAGCATACTGACAATTGGTAATGCCGCTATAATACCTCCATAACTCGGGCTTCTTCTTGATATTTCAGTGATAATCCCAATAATAGCAGCGGAGACAATGATTTTAACGATCGTAAACATCTTCAGCACGCTCCTTCATCAAACTGAATGCTTTTAAGACAAGTGTTCGTTCTTCATGATTCATGCTGTCAAAAAGAAGCTGTTTAAGCTTTTCTTCATCAAGACCGGAATGCCGGTAAAGGACATCCGCCCCCAAACTGGTAAGTTTTAAAATGACTTTCCGCTCATCCTCAACACTTCTGGTTTTATAAACGTACTTTTTCTGCAGTAACCGCTTTATATGTTCCGAAGCGGTATTATGTGATACTTGAATCGCTTCGGCAATGTCTTTTATTCCGACTGCCTTCTCTTTTTGAATGACTTGCAGAATCCGTACACCTTGGTGAGTGATTTTTTCATGGTGCTGATAACGGAGCCGGTAGTAAATATCTGTCCAGAGGTCATTTAATCGCATGATTTCGTTTGACATCATCATCCACCTTACATCGTTTATTAAGATTATATCTTATAATACGATATATTTTTGCGGATTGAAAGCAATTTTTGAGCATGAGGGAGCGGCATTCGTTCTGTTTTTAGAAGATTGGAAGAGACAAGCGGCCGCAGCTTCAACGAATAAACTTGTTGAATATACTCTCAATAAGTTATTTCCCTTATTTCGGAAACTTCAGCTTGATACCTTCCGCATATAAATAAGAGCACTGACAATATGATAAAGAACCAAAGTATATATTCAAATGCAGTTTTTTTTCAGCTGGGCAGTCCTGTGCTGATTGAAAAAGATACGGGGGATAAAAAGCGGGTAAGAAGATAAGGAAAGGAGAGAGACGGATGGAACTTGATTTTGTGATTCGTCTGGCGGTTGCGGGTCTGCTTGGGGCTCTTATTGGATTGGAGAGAGAATTCAGGGCGAAGGAAGCCGGTTTGAGGACGCATTTTTTAGTGGCCGTCGGCAGCGCCTTGATGATGATCGTTTCCAAATACGGCTTTTTTGATTTGTTATCCAACAGCCATACGTCCTTTGATCCGAGCCGGGTGGCGGCGCAGGTCGTCAGCGGCGTCGGATTTTTAGGAGCCGGCACGATTATTTTGCAGCGGCATGTCGTGCGGGGGCTTACGACGGCCGCGGGGATTTGGGCTACGTCGGGGATCGGGCTGACGATCGGGGCGGGTATGTATGTCATCGGCATCAGCGGCACGATTTTGGCGTTAATCGGGCTTGAACTGTTAAATTTTCTGTTTAAACCGGCGGCGCATTCTTTGTCTGTCAGTTTCAGGATTGAGGAGAAAGCCGTCATGCATGATATTTTAACTTCTCTTGAGGAAAAAGGAATTCTTATTACGTCCTATGAATTGAATAAGGCGGTGCTTGAAGTGAAAGGAAGGGTGAAAAGCAAAAGCGGGAAAGCGGCGGTAATGGAAAAAGTTCAAGCTCTCCCGTATATTCTGTCGGTCAAAGTTGAATAGCAGACAGGAGAAGCCTCCTGTCTGCAGTCATTTCTTTTCAAACATTAATACCAAGGATAGAACGGGATATACGGCCGCGGATAGTATGGATACGGTCTGGGGAAATAATAAGGCGGCCGCGGATAGTATGGATATGGTCTGGGGAAATAATAAGGCGGCCGCGGATAATGATATGGCACCCGTTCGTGGCTCTCGGCTGTGTATTCATGATAGAAAGGATCGTACAAGAGGAAAACCTCCTTTTCAAATGTTGGTTCCGTTTACCTTATTCCTGTATGCCCGGTATGGTGTACGTACAACGGGCAAAAAAAAAGACGCCGGTTCTCATCCGGCATCTTTTTTTACACTTTCACATCAATTGAATGTCCGGCAGTCGGGTGCTGGGACGGCAGCATTTTCACAGTTTCTTCCGCCGCAGCCTGTGCATGCTGCATGGCCGTTTTTGTTAAAGCGATATTTACATTCTGCGCCAGAGATGCCTGGTGCATAGCGATTGATAACGCAGGGATATCCATAGCTTCCACCTCCTTATCCCTTCATATCGGCGGCGTGCTCCGATTATGAAGGGGACTGGCGGTTTCTTTTTACGGCCCATTCTAAAAGTGCGGCAGCGCATACCCCGAGAGTATAGGCGAAAATGTCACTCCAGACAAATTGCCAGCCGAGGATCAGCCCGCCGAGCGTGCTGCTTCTGATTGCGTCAATCCAAGGCGCGTGATACAGCTGGCTGCATTCAATCAGACAGCAAAACGAGAGGCTCAAAAATGCGGCTGTTTCCGTCCGGATGTGCCGAAAGAAAAGCCCGAATCCTGTAAAAATCATTGCCGCCCACAAGGCATCTCCTAAATAAGCGTTTATGATGCCGGGCAATAGGGCGGTGATGTATGCGGTTCTGGACAGCAAACCGAGGGCGATGATAAAAACGGTACATATTCCGTATGTCAATGGATGTCTAATCACTTCACACTGTTCCCCTTTTTTTGTACTCCCATGTATTGTAAGGAACGACGGAGAAGCTGTCTATGAAAAAAACGGCCCGGGAGGCCGCTTTTTTTGCGTTATCTGGCTTTTAGGTTGACGTGGTCTGCTTTTTGATCACTGCCGATGACGAAGCGGAGCTCATACTGCCCCGTATGGTAGACGTAATCTGTTTCGCCCGTTTTTGGCACTGTCAGGATTTTGTCAGCGCTGCCGATTTGTTTGCTTAAGACGTCAGGTGTGACGCTGCCGAGGTTTAAGCGCCGCTCGACCCCTGTTCCGAAATAGCGTATTTCCGAGATTTTTCCGTTTTTATGATAGGAAAATCCATAACCGGGGTTTCCCATGTTCCAGCTGTATAAATCAAATGGGTTGCGGCTGTCTGCTTTTTGTTCCGGCTCGCCGATTTTATTGTAAACGTCCTGTCTTGTGCTTTGGTTGATTTTCAGGCCTTTCACATTTTGCGGCATTTCCCCTTTAAACGCCGATTGGTAAAGGCTATTCACCAGTTCTTGTGCACGTTGGTTTTCCGTTTTTGAAGCGGCTGCGGCATGGACGGGCTGTGTATCTGAAAATGCTTCTGCGCCGAATGCGCATCCCGTGAGCATCACTGCCGATAATCCCGTGGCGAGTGTTTTTTTCTTCAACATATGTGAACGCCTCCTTTTTACCGCTCATACCCGTATGTTTCCTGAGATAAACGAGATGTTTTAGTAAAAGGCCTGCTGGGAATCATAGAGGATGTATAGAGGGGGACAGAAAGGGGAAAAGAAAATGGCTGATACAAAGAAAGTTACAATCAATGGGGTTGAAATGGAAGCGCCGGACGGCCAAACCGTTTTGCAGCTTTTGAACAATAGTTCAATTGACGTGCCGCACGTGTGTTATCACCCGAGTCTCGGGCCGATTGAAACGTGCGATACCTGTATCGTCAATGTTAACGGGGAACTGGTGCGTTCGTGTTCCGCGCAAATAAAGGACGGAGATGTCATCGATACGCTTTCGTCCGATGTGAAAAAAGCGCAGATTATCGGCATGGACAACATTTTGCACAACCATGAATTGTACTGCACGGTCTGTGATTACAACAATGGGAGCTGCGAAGTACATAATACCGTAAAGGAAATGAAAATCAATCATCAAAGCATTCCGTTCGATCAAAAACCGTATCCTAAAGATGAATCAAATCCGTTTTACCGATATGATCCCGACCAGTGCATTTTGTGCGGACGCTGCGTCGAAGCCTGTCAGGACGTACAGGTAACCGAAACGTTAAGCATTGATTGGGAGCGGAAACGCCCGCGGGTCATTTGGGATCAGGATGTGCCGATCAATGAATCATCATGTGTTTCCTGCGGACATTGCTCGACGGTATGTCCGTGCAATGCCATGATGGAAAAAGGCATGGAAGGCGAAGCGGGGTATTTAACAGGCATTAACCAAGAGACGCTTCGGCCGATGATTGACATCACAAAAGGGGTCGAAACCGGGTACGGATCGATTTTGGCCATATCGGACATGGAATCGGCCATGCGGGATGAAAGAATCAAAAAAACGAAAACCGTATGCACTTACTGCGGTGTCGGCTGCAGTTTTGATATATGGACGAAAGGAAGAGACATTTTAAAGGTTGAGCCTCAGGCCGAGGCGCCCGCAAATGGCATTTCGACGTGTGTGAAAGGGAAATTCGGCTGGGATTTCGTCAATAGTGAAAAGCGCCTTACCAAACCGCTTATCCGGGAAGGAGACTCGTTTCGGGAGGCGGAATGGGATGAAGCGCTGCAGCTGATCGCTGATAAATTTACCGATATAAAAGAACATTTCGGCCCGGATGCACTTGCCTTTATCACATCTTCCAAATGCACGAATGAAGAATCATACGTGATGCAGAAGCTTGCAAGAGCTGTCATTGGCACAAATAATGTCGACAACTGCTCACGCTACTGCCAGTCTCCCGCCACGGCCGGATTGTTCAGAACGGTCGGATACGGCGGTGATTCAGGATCGATTACAGATATAGAAAAAGCTGAGCTCGTGCTGATTATCGGTTCAAATACGTCTGAGTCTCACCCCGTCCTGTCCACACGCATTAAACGTTCTCATAAGCTGCACGGACAGAAGCTCGTCGTCGCTGACTTGCGAAAACATGAAATGGCCGAGCGCTCCGATGTGTTTTTCCAGCCGCGTGCCGGATCAGATATTGTCTGGCTGAATGCCGTATCGAAATATCTGCTTGATCACGATTTGGCGGATACTGCATTTCTGAATGAGAGAGTGAACGGATTAGATGAATTCGTGAAAAGTCTTGAACCTTATACAATGGAATATGCGGAAAAACATACCGGTGTGGACAAGGATACCCTAATCAAAGTGGCCCGGATGATTCATGAAGCCGGCAGCGTGTGCGCACTGTGGGCGATGGGGGTCACCCAGCATATCGGAGGAAGCGATACGAGCACGGCCATTTCCAACATGCTTCTCGTGACCGGAAATTACGGCAAGCCCGGCGCAGGCTCATATCCGCTTCGTGGCCATAATAACGTGCAGGGAGCCAGTGATTTCGGCAGTATGCCTGACAGCTTCCCCGGCTATGAAAAAGTAACGGATGAAAAAGCCCGCAAAAAGTATGAACAGGGCTGGGGAACAGACCTGCCGAAAGAAATCGGAATGACAAATCATGAAATGATCGAAGGCATCCACTCAGGAAAACTGAAGTCCATGTACTTAAAAGGAGAAGAAATGGGGCTTGTCGACTCCAATATTAACCATGTTCATGCCGCATTTGAAAAGCTTGATTTCTTCGTTGTGCAGGATATCTTTCTTTCGCGTACGGCCGAGTTCGCCGATGTCGTGCTTCCGGCAAGCCCGAGCCTTGAAAAAGAAGGGACGTTTACGAATACGGAACGGAGGGTGCAGCGCCTTTACGAAGTGTTTGAACCGCTGGGCGATTCAAAGCCTGATTGGCAGATCATTACGGACATCGCCAACCGTCTGGGCGCTGATTGGCACTATGAACATCCGGCAGACATTATGGAAGAAGCGGCAATGCTTTCGCCGCTCTATGCAGGCGTCACTTACGAACGTCTCGAAGGCTACAATTCACTGCAATGGCCGGTTGCAGCGGACGGAACCGATTCACCGCTTTTATTTACGGATAAGTTCCCGTTTTCAGACGGCAAAGCGATTTTATATCCCGTTCAGTGGACCGAGCCGAAAGAATTTGGTGAAGAATATGATATCCATGTGAATAACGGGCGGCTGCTCGAGCATTTTCACGAAGGAAATCTGACTTACCGATCAAAAGGAATATCCGAAAAAACACCGAGTGTGTTCCTTGAGGTCTCGCCCGAACTCGCCGAAGAAAGAGGGCTGGAAGACGGAACGCTTGTCCGTCTGACATCACCGTACGGAAATGTGAAAGTCAAATGCGTCATCACAGACAGGGTAAAAGGCAAACAAGTCTATCTTCCGATGAACGATTCAAAAGACGCCGCCATTAACCTTTTGACAAGCAGCTATGCGGATAAGGATACCGATACACCGGCTTATAAAGAAACATCAGCGAAGATGGAGATTTTGAAAAAAGAAGGCGTTAATCCGCTTCCGAAAATCAATTTCCGTTATGGAAACCCGCAGCCGCAGATCGGTGTCCGGGTTGAGCGGAAATGGGCGCGTAAAGATTATGTATTTCCGGGAGACGCCGTAAAAAGGGGGAAACAGCAAAATGGCTAAAGCAATCAGCGGCATCCGAAAACAGACCGTCACAGAAGAAGACAAACGAAAAAAGGACTTAGAAGAGATCGAGACGGCTCTTTTACGAAATAAAGACGCGATTTTGGAATCTCTGCACATTCTTCAGCACATGAACGAGCGCGGCGTTTTGGCGCTTCTGCGCGGGCTCTTCGGCCAGGGAGACAAAGTGATGGATATCCTGGTGAAGAAGGCGAATACTCCGGAAACGGCCAATATGCTGAAAAATCTCCTGCTGTTAAGCGGCGTTCTCGGCATGCTCGATGTAAAACAGCTTGAGCCGTTTATCGTTAAAATCAATGCGGGCGTCACAAAGGCCGTCGAGGAAAAAGACAGCGGCAGGAAGACGGGGTATTTTGATATCGTCCGCGCTTTAAAAGACCCGGAAATCAACAAGGCCGTCACTCTGCTGTTTTCTTTCCTGAAAGGCATGGGCGCTGATACGGACGATATGGAAAGAAATACGCAGCCTCCTGAAGACCAAAAGCAGCACCAGAAACCGCAGACGAATGAGTGAACATATCTCCCGAGCCTGGCCGAAGGCTCGGGTTTTTTGTGCGCTTCTGCTGTTTTCTTGGGAGAAATTTCACCTCCGGATTTATGACTTTTGTTGTGTTATGTTAATAGTTCAGGTTATGAATAGAAAAAAATTGAAAATATGTGCTAGGATAAAATTCAAGGTACGTCAACTATTCAAATATGAAACAATCAGGAGTGATGAAACATGAGTAAGCTGAGGAGCACGAGACAAGCCATCCAAAGAACCCTGATGAAAGGAAAAAACGGCCTGGACGTATACAACCCTTTTCCTTGGTACGAAAAAATGAGACGGGAAAGCCCTATACACTTTGATGAAGAAACGAAGGTTTGGAGTGTGTTTTTATACGATGATGTCAAAAAAGTCATCAGTGATAAAGAGACGTTCTCAAGCCTCATGACTGATGTGAAAAGCTCGATTGCAAAGTCCATGCTGAATATGGACCCGCCGAAGCATACCCAAATCAGATCTGCCGTCAATCGTGCTTTCACTCCCCGCGTCTTGAAGGAATGGGAGCCGCGAATTAAAGACATTACCGATCATCTCCTGAAACAGGCAAAGAACAAAGGGCGGATTGATATCGTTAAAGATCTCTCTTACCCTTTGCCGGTCATGGTGATTTCAGAATTATTAGGCGTTCCGTCCGAACATATGGATCAGTTTAAAAAATGGTCGGACATTCTCGTCAGCATGCCGAAAGATGCGAGTCCTGAAGCGGCGGAGAAAAATCAGCAGGAACGTGACCAATGTGAGGCGGAGCTGGCGGCGTTTTTTGCGGAAATAATAGAAAGCAAACGAAAAAAGCCCGGCCAAGACATTATTTCTATTTTGATAAAAGAGGAAGAAGAGGGAGAGAAGCTCACGGCAGAAGATCTGATCCCGTTTTGCAACCTGCTTTTAGTGGCGGGAAATGAAACAACGACTAATCTCATTTCAAATGCGGTTTACAGCATATTAGAAACGCCCGGCCTTTATGAAGAGCTGAGACAGGACCCTTCTCTCATCGCGCAAACGGTGGAAGAAACGCTGCGTTTTCGCGCTCCCGCTCCGTTTGTCAGAAGGACGGTCCGGCACGACACTGAACTGCGCGGACGCCGCTTGAAAAGCGGGGAGATCGTTCTCTGCTACGTTGCATCTGCCAACCGTGATGAAAACAAATTTGAGAAGGCGGGCGTATTTGATATTCATCGCCAATCGAATCCGCACCTTTCCTTCGGATTCGGCGTACACTTCTGCTTAGGCGCACCGCTTGCCAGACTTGAAGCGGAAGCCGCGCTGAAAGGAATTGTAAAAACCTTTTCACACCTTGAGCCCGTCGGGATTGAGCCGATCCGAAACAGTGTCATGTACGGGCTGGAGTCTTTAGAAGCGGAGATAAACGAAAGTGAGGGAGAAGAAAAAAGATGAGAAAAACACACATCGCCATTATTAATGTAGCCGCTCACGGTCATGTCAATCCCACGCTGCCTGTAGCCGAGGAACTTGTCAATCGCGGGTATAAAGTGACATTCGCTGTGACTGAGGAATTTGAAGCTTCCGTTGCCAAAACGGGCGCCATTCCCGTTTTATACCGCACAAGCATAAAGGCGGACCCGGAGACGATAAAAGAACGGGTAAATAAAAATGACGCGTTTGTGATGTTTCTGGAAGAAGCGGTTGAAGTGCTTCCGCAGTTGGAAGAGCTGTACAAAGACGACCTTCCTGACATCGTCCTGTTTGATTTTTTAGCTCTTGCCGGAAAATTGTTTGCGGATAATGGCGGCATCCCGGCCGTAAAGTTCTGCCCGAGCTATGCAATGAATGAGTATTTTCAATTAGGAAGAGACGAAGAAACACTGGAAGCGGCCAAACAGGCGATAGAAGAATATCAGGAGCAGATTGAAAATGAACAATTGAAACGGATGACAATGGAAGAATTTTTTATGCCTGAAAAACTGAATATTGTCTTTATGCCAAGGGCCTTTCAGCCGAAACAGGAAACCTTTGATGAACGATTCTGTTTTGTGGGTCCGTCTCTTGGAGAACGCACAAATACGGGAAGTCTGGAAATTGATGCAGCCGATGACCGTCCGCTTATGCTCATCTCACTGGGAACGGCGTTTAACGCCTGGCCTGAATTTTACCGGATGTGTATTGACGCGTTTCGGGACTCGGACTGGCGGGTTATTATGTCAGTCGGCACAACAATTGATCCGGAAAGTTTTTCGGATGTCCCCGATCACTTTATCATCCGCCAGCACGTTCCTCAGCTTGATGTGCTGGAGAAAGCAAAGCTGTTCGTATCTCACGGCGGGATGAACAGTACAATGGAGGCGATGAATGCGGGTGTCCCGCTCGTTGTCGTTCCGCAAATGCACGAACAAGAGGTCACCGCAAAGCGTGTGGATGAATTGGGGCTTGGCGTGCATCTGCCGCCGAAAGAAGTCACTGCGGCCCGTTTGCAAAAAGACGTTCAGAACGTATACGGCGATAAGAACATCCTCAGCCGCGTGAAAAGCATGCAGCAGAAAATAGAAGAAACCGGCGGCCCCAAACAGGCTGTTTGCGCCATTGAAGAATTTTTGAAAACGGCGGCCGTCGAAAATTGATTGAGAAACAGGCAGCGCACCGGAAGACGGCTGCCTGTTTTGTTATATGTTTTTCTTCATGCCGCATCTCCGGCATTCCCTCAAAAATTTTCCGCCCTTCACTGAACTTTTAAACAGCGTGTAGTCGCAATTGTCACATCGGCCGCTGTGAACATCAGGATATTCATTGAACTCATAAATGACCGAAGTATCGTATCCTTTTGTCTCGAACTCTTTTTTTGTTTCCATGATTGAAAGTCCCTCCGCGAATCAAATCGTTCTGCCCGGTTAATGATACAGCAACTGCACGGGGGATTCAACGGGAGCATAGCTTGATTTTCCCGGCTGATTGCGTAACAATAATAGAAATAAATGACGGCCTGCCATAGGGCGCCCGGCATCTGAAGGGAAGAAGAAAACAGCGATGGGAAAAGGATTGAACGGGAAACGGATTGCCATCGGCGGTTCGCGGAAAACAGAAGAGATCACAAAATTAATAGAAAAGCAGGGCGGAACGGCAGTCGTCCGTTCCCTCCAAGGAACCGTATACCTGGCGGAGGATCAAATTGAACCCGACGTAAGAACATTTGCCGGGCAAAAAGCCGACTGGGTGATATTCACCACAGGCATCGGTACGGAAACGTTATTGTCGGTATCGGAAAAAATCGGTCTGAAAGAAGAATTTTTAGCGGCCGTTCATGAAGCGAAAATCGGCTGCAGAGGCTATAAAACATATGCGGCCTTAAAAAAGCTCGGCATCACGCCGCATGCCTCAGATGAAGACGGTACAACAAGAGGGCTGATCCGCTCCTTGGAACGATTTGACTTTAAAGATAAAAAAGTCATGATACAGCTTCATGGCGAAAAAGCGCCGGTCTTAACGGAGTTCCTTGAGAAAAACGGAGCGGAGGTTTTCCCTGTTCTGCCGTATAAGCATATTCCGCCTGAAAGGGAGACGGTCGATAAACTGCTGGGAGAGCTGTTAAACGGAGAGGTCGATGCCGTATGTTTTACGACAGCCATTCAAGTGCGCTCTCTCTTTGATTATGCAAAAGAAAAAGGGTTCACAAAAGAATTGCAGCAGGCATTCGAAAAACATGTGCTTGCCGCCGCAGTCGGCAAAGTGACGGCTGAAGCGATCCGGGATGAAGGGGTAAAGAGGGTCCTTGCTCCGGACATTGAGCGGATGGGAGCGATGATTATTGAATTATCCCGTTACTATGAATCTCTGACCTTGTCATAAACCATCATTCAGCAGGGAAAAAAGCCTACGCTTCCCTGCTGAATTTTTTTAATTGCCAGTGTTCCGTGAAAAGGGAAGGATATGTCAAGGCGCTGAGTATGATACATGTAAGAAGAGCGGAGGCCATCGTTGTAAAAACGATCAGCAGCTGAAAGCGCACCGCCTGTATCGGATCAGCCCCCGCTAAAATCTGCCCCGTCATCATGCCGGGAAGCTGAACGAGACCCAATGTTTTCTGGCTTTCAAGCGTCGGGATCATACTGAGCTTCATACTGGACGTCAATATCTGCCGGACGGCCTGCTTAGGCGTTCCTCCGAGAGAGAGAATCAGCTGGATTTCTTCTTTCCGCAGGTCTGCTTCCGAACTGAGCCGGCTTAAAAACAGGCTTGAGAGCACCATGGAGTTTCCGATGACCATACCGCTTATCGGAATGACATATCTTGAAGTGAACGGAATGATATGCAGGGTCAGTAAAAGTCCCTGCGTCACAACTTCCACGATCGCCAGTGTCAGAAAAACGCGCCAAAATGAGCCGATCCGCATTTTTTTCCGTTTGGCGACATTGTGCGAAGCGGCCGTGAGCATGAGAAGCACCATTAATATGATAAACACCGGGTGATCACCGCGAAAAATCAGCGACAGCACATAGCCGATGATGAGAAGCTGAATGACGGCCCTGACGGTTGCGACGATCATATCCTTTTCGACGCCGGCTTTAAAAGATTTAGACAGGAATAAAGCGATAATGACAAATATACTTGTTAGTAACAGAGAAAGATCATTCATATCAGCACCCGCTCCCTTGTAAAAGCGCCCGGGCCTTTTCGTGTTTCGGTTCTTTAAAGAACGTTTTCGTTTCCGCGGTCTCTAAAAGCCGTCCCTCAGCCATAAACCATACTGTATCGGATAATCGTTCCGCTTGTTCAAGGTTATGGGTGATCCACAGGATCGTCAGCTGTTTTTGCCGATGGAGTTTCGTAATCAGTTTCTCAATGGTGAGAACGGATGACGGGTCCAGCGCCGATGTGATTTCATCAAGCAGCAGGATGGACGGCAGTCCGGCGAGAGTTCGCGCTAATGAGAGCTTCTGCCGCTGACCTCCGGATAATTCTTTTGCATTTCGATCCAGAAGCCCGCGCGGAAGATCTGTAAAATCTGCGAGCTCTTCAGGCGTATAGTGCTGTGCCCCGTGGAGTTTTTCTGCGAGCAGAAGGTTGTCCCGCACCATGCCGTCCATGACGGGAGCTGATTGAAATGCAAGGCCCGCGGTTTTTCTGAGCTCTCTGATGTCCCAGTGTCTTATTTCTTTTCCGAATACAAGCACTTCTCCTTCATCAGGTGTATTCATCAGATTGCACAGCGACAGCAATGTGCTTTTTCCCGCGCCGGAAGGCCCTATCAACGCCGTGATAGAACCTTTTTGAATATGTCCGGTTACACGGCTTAGGACATCAAAGGACGTATGGTTTTGTTCAAAGCGTTTGCCGGCTGACAGAAAAGATATTGCCGGAGTTTCTTCTTTCATACAGGATGACACCTTTCGTAAAAAAATCAGGAACCGGTGAGATTGGCTGACGTTTGCTCAGTCGTTTTCTGGTCTGTCTGCCGGGAAGCGAATGTATGCATGACCATTCCCGCAATAATAATGAACAGTCCGGCAAATGAAAGAAGTGACGGAAACACCGCGGATAAAAAGACGATTTCGCCGATCAGTGCAAAAAGAACCTCTCCGGACTGCGTCGCCTCAACAGCAGCGAGCTTCTGCGGCTCATTCCTCACCATATCGGTGGCGCGGAAAAATAATACTGTTGCGATAACGCCAGAACTGAGTGCGACGATAAATGATTGGAATGTCTGTCCCATTGAGGGAAGCCCGTCTCTATGCCAGCCGAAAGCGGCGATCAAAAGCCAAAACGGAAGGCTTGCGAGCGTCATGCCGAGCACCCGCTGAAACGTATCGAGTTTTCCGCCGTATTGTTCCAGCATTTTGCGGTTGCCGAGCGGATAGGCAAAAGCGGCGATGACGACCGGCACAACGCTGAATAGTATCGTGCGGCCGGACAGAGAACCCGCATGCTGAAGCTGAATCAGACCGGCTCCGATCAGGATGATGACGGAAGTAACCAGCGAAATCAGCGGGATCTTTTGTCTGACAGAAACCGAGCCCGCCGGTGAATGTTTTGTTTCGTAGAAAAACGGCGACAGAAGCACACCCGCGACAATTGTAATCTGCCACGTGCCGGCGATCAGCCAGCCCGGCCCATATGCCGCCGCAAACGTAATCGGGGCATAAAACAGCACGAACCCGGTAAAACTCCACTTCAGCCAAAAAAACGGTTTTTTTCGGATTTCATGCCAGAGCGGCGCCCATTTTCCTTTCGCATAAACGATCAAAAATAAAAACGGAACCATAAAAAGAAAACGCAGGGAAGAGCTCCACATCCAGCTTCCGCCGGAAAGCTCCATCGCCCTGTTTAAAATAAAGGTGACTGCAAAAAACAGAGATGCCAATATTCCGATCACGATGGCTTTCATTAAATCCCTCATTTTGACACATATTTTTTTATACTATACTATTCACCGGCAGGCTTCGCAATGGAATATGAAAAAATAGCGTTTTAACAAATGATGAATGGGAAACAGACATATACGGAGGTGAAAACAGTGCAGAAAGAGGATATTCAAGTGCTTTATTTCGAAGATGACGGCCGCATTCCGAATAACCCGAATCTTCCGCTTGTTATTTATAAAGCGGTATTTAATGAAGAAACGGTACAGAAAGCAGAGTCCGTCCTCCGCCGGCACGATTGGTCGAACAGCTGGACGGGCGGAGTATTTCCGTATCACCATTTTCACAGCACCACGCACGAAGTTCTTGTCGCGGTAAAAGGAAACGCGGTTTTGAGGTTCGGCGGGGAACAAGGAGCGGACGCGGTTCTTCGAATGGGAGACGCAGCGGTCATTCCGGCCGGCACCGGACATAAAAAACTGTCGGGCAGTTCTGATTTTACCGTGATCGGGGCTTATCCGGGCGGCCGGCAGTACGATACAAAAACGGAGAAAAATGATAGAACTTCAGAAGAAATCAGCCGTGTCCCGCTCCCGGAATGCGACCCCTTTACGGGAAAATCGGGCCCGCTTTTAAAATTGTGGGAAAAATGACAGGGGAAAAGCGGATGGTCTGTAAAAAAATAGCCTGAAAGAAACGTTATTACACCCCCGCCATATAAATAATTTCATAAACGAAACAATTCACGTTCAAATTTTGTTCAAAAAGTGTTATTATATAAGAGTAAATCAAATTGGGGTTTTTTATGTTTGCTATTTTCAGAGAGGAAAAAGAAATTTTGACTTATTCAATTGTTTTTGTTGATATAAAAATAATACTGGATATGGCAAAGTGAAAAACTGGGTAGTAAACATTTATTTTTGTAAATGATTGTGCATGAATTCACAATCTTGCTTTTTCATGCTTTTCTGCATGAAGGGGGAAAGGCTACCCTTTCCAAAAAAAATCAGCATACTGCTTATAGTAAAGGAGAATCGGATATGCCAGAAACAATCGATCAAACAAATGCATCTGTCAGCCAAGGCCAACGCGATCTTATTGATCAGCTGCTAAAACCTGAAGTTCAAGAATCACTGACTGTTTTAGTGGATCAGCTTCCAAAACTGACTGAGTTAGTAAATATTTTAACGAAGTCTTATGATTTTGCACAGTCTGTAGCGACAGACGAAGTATTGAAGAGCGATACAGTGGGTGCGCTTACAGAAATTCTTGAGCCGGTGAAAGAAACAGCGAAAGAAGTTGCGGCTACTGCGATCGAAGCAAAAGACCGCGCGGATGCAAGCAATGAAACGATCGGACTTTTCGGCCTGCTGCGCATGCTGAAAGATCCTCAAGCTCAAAAGCTGTTCCGTTTTGCTAACAGCTATCTTGAAATCATGAACGAAAAACAAAAATAATCTCAGATTCAAATTGATATAAAGGACGGAGGATATACGATGTCAAAACATATTGTCATTTTAGGCGCTGGTTACGGCGGAGTTCTTTCTGCTTTAACCGTTCGCAAACATTACAGTAAAGATGAAGCACGCGTAACCGTTGTGAACAAATACCCGACTCACCAAATCATTACAGAACTGCACCGCCTTGCAGCGGGCAACGTGTCTGAACAGGCTGTTGCTATGCCGCTTGAAAAACTTCTGAAAGGAAAAGACGTCGACATTAAAATCGCAGAAGTCAATTCTTTCTCAGTTGATAAGAAAGAAGTTGCCCTTTCTGACGGTTCTAAGCTGACTTATGACGCGCTTGTTGTCGGACTTGGTTCTGTTACGGCTTATTTCGGCATTCCTGGACTCGAAGAAAACAGCATGGTGCTGAAATCTGCTGCTGATGCGAACAAAGTATACAAACACGTGGAAGACCGTGTGCGTGAATACGCTAAAACGAAAAACGAAGCTGATGCAACGATCCTTATCGGCGGCGGCGGCTTAACAGGCGTCGAGCTTGTCGGTGAGCTTGCTGACATCATGCCGAACCTTACGAAAAAATACGGCGTAGATCCGAAAGAAATCAAACTGAAATTAGTAGAAGCAGGTCCGAAAATTCTTCCTGTTCTTCCTGATGACCTTATCGAACGCGCGACAAAAAGTCTTGAAAAACGCGGCGTTGAGTTCTTAACAGGTCTTCCTGTTACAAATGTTGAAGGAAACGTTATTGATCTGAAAGACGGTTCAAAAGTCGTTGCCAACACATTTGTATGGACAGGCGGCGTACAAGGCAACCCGTTAGTCGGCGAATCCGGCCTCGAAGTGAACCGCGGCCGTGCGACGGTTAACGATTTCTTACAATCTACTTCTCACGAAGATGTATTCGTTGTCGGAGACAGCGCTGTATACTTTGCGCCGGACGGCCGTCCGTACCCGCCGACAGCGCAAATCGCTTGGCAGATGGGTGAACTTGTCGGTTACAACCTGTTCGCTTACTTAGAAGGAAAAACGCTTGAAACATTCAAGCCTGTAAACTCTGGTACGCTTGCAAGCCTCGGACGTAAAGACGCGGTTGCCATCATCGGAGCGAACTCTACTCCGCTGAAAGGTCTTCCGGCATCTTTAATGAAAGAAGCAAGTAACGTACGTTATTTAACACATATCAAAGGATTATTCAGCCTCGCTTACTAATCCTTAAGATCACACAGAAGACATTGCCGGACTTTCTCGGCAGTGTCTTTTTTTGTATGAAAATGTTAACGGATACAATTTTCTGAAAAATAAAATAAAAATGATTGATATGTGAGAAAGAGGAAGCTAAAATAAAAAAGAACCATTTTGTTAACGTTAACATTTTTAAGAGGGAGGATGAAAGTGTGAAAGCTTTTATGGGTGATGATTTTTTACTGGATAGTAAAACGGCCGTAAAGCTGTACCGGGAATACGCTGAAAACATGCCGATCATTGATTATCACTGTCACTTAAGCCCAAAGGAAATCTATGAAAATAAAACCTTCGCAACCATTACGGAGGCATGGCTTTACGGTGACCACTACAAGTGGCGGATTATGAGGGCCAACGGCATTGAAGAGCGCTGCATTACCGGAAACGCTTCAGATGAAGAGAAGTTTTTCGCCTGGGCAAAAACGGTGCCGATGGCGATAGGCAATCCGCTGTACAGCTGGACGCATTTAGAGCTGCAGCGCTGGTTCGGCATTTATGACGTATTGAATGAAAAAACAGCCGCGGCCATTTGGAAAAAAACGAATGAGCTCCTGCAGGGAGACGGGTTTGGCGCAAGGGATCTCATTCTGAAATCAAATGTCAAAGTCATTTGCACAACCGACGATCCTGCCGATGCGCTGACATACCACGAACTGTTGAAAGAAAGTGATTTTCCGGTTCAAGTGCTGCCCGGATTTCGGCCTGACAAAGGACTGGACATCAGCAGCCCGGGTTTTGCCGATTGGGTCCGTTCACTGGAGAGCGCTTCCGGAATAGCTGTCACCACCTACCAATCGTATTTAGATGCGTTAGAATCCCGCGTCCGCTTTTTTCACAATGCCGGGGGAAGAGTGTCGGATCATGCGTTAGATCAAATGGTTTATGCCGAGACGACCGAAGAGGAAGCGGCCCGGATTTTTGCAGCCGGATTAAGCGGAGAGCATGTGTCTTTTGAAGATGAAAAGAAATTCAAAACACGGACGCTGAAATATCTTTGCGGTCTTTACACCGAACTGGACTGGGCGATGCAGTTCCATATTAACGCGTTAAGAAATACCAATACAAATAAGTTCAGCAGCCTCGGTCCTGATACGGGATATGACTCAATTAATGATGAACGTATCGCAAAACCGCTTGCCCGGCTGTTAGATTCCGCCGAAAAAAAGCGGCAGTTGCCTAAAACGATTTTGTATTCTTTGAATCCGAATGACAACTATATTATCGCCAGCATGATCAACAGCTTTCAGGATGGGAAAACACCGGGGAAAATTCAATTCGGCACAGCCTGGTGGTTCAATGACACGAAAGATGGAATGCTCCAGCAAATGAAAGCGTTATCAAACATGGGCCTGTTCAGCCGTTTTATCGGGATGCTGACGGATTCAAGAAGTTTCTTGTCCTATCCCCGCCATGAATACTTCAGGCGGCTTGTCTGCACGCTGATCGGCGGCTGGGCGGAACAAGGCGAAGCGCCTTACGATATGGAGCTTTTAGGAAAGATTGTCGAGGGGATTTGTTACCGGAATGCTGAGGAATATTTCCGCTTTTAAAAAATGGAATGAAAGAGGTGGCCTATGAGTAATGTGCCTGTCGTGACAGCACCTGCCGCAAAAGTGAAGGAGCATAAGCTGAGTCTGAAAGAAAAAGTATCCTATGGATTTGGAGATTTTGGGAACGGATTTATGTTTGATCTCGGGCAGATCTATTTGCTGAAGTTTTTCACAGATGTCGCAGGCATTCCGGCAGCGTTCGCCGGCAGTATTTTTTTGGTCAGCAAGCTGTTTGCGGCTGTGACTGATCCGATTGTCGGCTCGGCCATTGACTACAGAAAAAAGATCGGACCCCGGGGTAAATTCAGGCCGTATTTATTATTCGGAAGTATTATTCTTGCGGTCATGACCGTATTGATTTTTGTGTCACCGGACGTGAGCGTCACCTGGAAGCTTGTGTACGCCTATGCTTCTTACATGCTGTGGGGGGTCGCTTATTCTTTCGTCAATATTCCGTACGGCTCCCTCGGCGCGGCCATTACACAGGATGCGGAGGACAGAACGGCGCTTTCTGCATTCCGCCAGATCGGCTCCCTCGGCGCGCTGCTCATTACAAGTGTCATCGTCATCCCGATTCTCGTTCATTTTGATAACGTTCACATCGGCTACCCGGCAGTCATGGGAATGATGGCCGTAATCGGAATCGCGGGATTTATGATCTGCTACCGAAACTGCAAAGAAAGAATTATCGTCCGTGAAGCGCCGAAAGAAAAGCTGTCCGTCATGTCGGTTTTCAAATGCTTTATCGGCAACAAACCGCTTCTGACCGTCGTTTTCATGACGATTTTCTCAATATCGGCATATAACATTAAATCCGCTATGCTTGTTTACTTCGCCCAGTACAATCTCAACAATGCGGAGCTGATGTCCTACATGAGTTTTATCATCATCGGTTCTTCATTTTTAGGTGTTTTGTTTATGCCGAAACTCGTCAAACGCTTCGGAAAAAAGCAAACGGTGATGATCGGTTTTGCCGTCAGCGCCGCGGCTGATGCGCTGAATTTCTGTCTCCCGTCAAATGTATATATCTTTACGGCGTTAGCGAGCATTGCTTTTATCGGGATCAGCATACCAAACGGCATTACGTGGGCGCTTGTGTCGGACATTATTGATTACGGAGAATGGAAGACGGGTGAACGGAAGGAGGCGACGACATATTCGCTTTTCAACTTCTCCAGAAAACTCGCCCAATCTTTATCAGGTTTTCTTTCAGGCATCGGGCTGAGCGTTATCGGCTATATCCCGAATGCATCTCAGACAAAAGGCACGTTAATCGGGATTAAAGGGCTTCTGCTGCTGTACCCGGCTTTCGCTTTAGCGTGCGCCATGCTGATTATCGGTTTGATGTATAAACTGACGGACCGGCAGCATGCCGAGCTCGTTCAGGACTTACATCATGCAAAACCTCAACTTTAGTGATTTTATGGACTGTCCGTTAATGGTACAATAGAAATAAATGACAGCATACAGAAAGAAAGGAAAAACGATGGTAACCATAAAAGATATCGCAAAACTCGCCAACGTATCCCACACCACCGTATCCCGGGCACTTAACGGCAGCCCCTACATTAAAGAGCATACAAAACAGAAAATATTAGAGCTCGCTTCACAGCTGAATTACACACCGAATGTAAATGCAAAAAGCCTTGCCATGCAAAAGTCCCATACGATCGGACTGTTTTTTACAAGCATCACAAACGGAACCTCACACAGCTTTTTTTCCGATACCATCAAAGGTGTAAACCGCACAATCAGTGAGGAATACAATTTGTTCGTCCGCGCGATTGACGACCTGAAAAGCTTTGAAACCATTACGCCCATGAGATATGACGGAATCATTTTAATGAGCCAAAGCGACAGTGATAATTCATTTATTTATCATATTCGCGAGAAAAACATCCCGCTTGTCGTGCTGAACCGGGACATTGATGACCGGAGCATCACCAATATCCTGTCAAACGATAAAGAAGGCTCCAGACAGGCGGTCGACTGCCTGATCGCAAACGGACACAGAGATATCGCGATCATTGAGGGAAAGGAAGGATTCAGGTCAACTTCTCAGCGGAAAGAAGGCTATTTGACATCTTTAATTGATCATTCTATCCCGATTAAGCATGAATACAGTGTAAAAGGCCGCTATGATATGGAAAGCGGCAGTCAGGCGATGGAAAAACTCTTGGCGCTTCAATCACCGCCTACGGCTGTTTTTTGTTCAAACGATGATATGGCGATCGGGGCGATGAATGCCATTTTCGCCAAAGGCCTGAACGTTCCGGAAGATATATCCGTTATCGGGTTTGATGACATCGGCATTTCCCAATACATGACGCCGAGGCTTTCGACAGTAAAACGCCCGGTTGAAAACATCAGCATACTCGGCGCAGAGAAGATTTTGGCGCTAATCGCCGACCCGGATACGGCGGCGGAAAAAATATACGAAAACACCGAGGTGATGATAAGAGATTCAATTAAAAAACTCACATAACGGCCCGTCTGATTATCCGGGTTTTCGTACAGAAAAATGTTAACGTGTGCATAAATGCAGAAGGAGGCGGACAGCTTGCGTCAGCTGAATAAAAAGATGTGCGGTGAATACATTCAATATCCTGAAAAAGTCCTTCAGTTCGGCGAAGGCAACTTTTTGCGGGCCTTCGCAGACTGGCAGATCGATCAAATGAATCAATTGACGGATTTTAACGGAAGCGTTGTCGCCGTACAGCCGAGAGGCTCTGAGAAAATCAAACGTTTAAACGAGCAGGACGGTTTGTTTACGCTTTTTTTGCGGGGGATAAAGGACGGAAAACCGTCTGAAGAACACATGATCGTCAAATCCATCAGCCGCGGCATTGATCTTTTTTCTGACTATGATTCCTTTAAACGGCTGGCAGCACAAGAGGAGCTTCGTTTTATCATTTCCAATACGACAGAAGCGGGAATTACGTTTGAGAAAGGCGACCGGCTTGAGGATAGACCTCAAAAAACATTCCCCGGGAAATTAGCGGCGTTCCTTTATTTCCGCTATAAGGCATTTGCGGGTGACGCCGAGAAAGGGTGCATTGTGCTTCCATGTGAACTGGTCGAAGAAAACGGACGGAAACTGAAGGCTGCCGTGCTTCAATATGCCGGGCTGTGGGAGCTGGAGCCTGATTTTACTCAATGGATTCATGACGCGAACATCTTCTGCAATACTCTCGTGGATCGGATTGTTCCCGGATTTCCTGTTGATACCACGGAAGAACTTACCGATTTTCTCGGATACGAAGACCGTCTGATTGTGGTCAGTGAGCATTATTATTTGTGGGTGATAGAAGGGCCGGAACAGCTTCAGAATGAGCTTCCTTTTGCTGAGGCCGGGCTGAACGCACTGATCACGTCTGACCTTACGCCTTACAGGACAAAAAAGGTGAGAATCTTAAACGGCGCTCACACGGCATTGGCGCCAGTGGCTTTACTATACGGACTGCAAACCGTCCGGGAAGCGGCTGAGCACGAGGTGACGGGCAGATTCATCGAAGAGCTGATCAATGAAGAAATCCTCCCTGTGCTGCAAATGGAGGGTGTCACCCAATACGCGGCAGATGTGTTACAGCGGTTTAAAAACCCTTATATCCAACATTATCTGCAAAGCATTACCCTTAACGCTGCCGCGAAATTCAAAACAAGAAACCTGCCGACGCTGAAGGCTTATATCGAACAGGAGGGCCGGCTACCTGAGAAGCTGGTATTTTCGTTCAGCGCCATGATCTATTCATACTGGAACGGACCGAACAAACCGGCTGACGGCGAGGAGGTTCTTAACCGTTTTCAAATGGCGCGGTCCCGTTGCAAAGATGATATGTTTCAAGCGGCATCTGCCATATTAGGAGAAGAGCGATTGTGGGGGAAGAATCTGAATCATCTTCCGGGGCTGACTGAACGAACGGCTTTTTTTCTGTCTGTCATTCATAAGCGGGGTATGAAGCATGCGTTACATGAATGCTGCGGCAAAAAGGGGGAAGTGAAATGAAAGAGGTCATAAAAATCCATAAAAACGATAATGTGCTTCTCGCCATGCGCCATTTTAACAAAGGGGAGCGGCTGCATACACACGGACTGACGATTGAAGTGAAGGACCCTGTAAAGCGGGGGCATAAAATCGCGCTGCAAACCATTGAAGAAAACGGCAGCATCATTAAATACGGTTTTTCGATCGGGCGTGCGACAAGGCGGATTTCGGCCGGCGAGCATATTCATACCCATAATCTGCAAACGAATTTATCCGATGTGCAAGAATACACGTATTCACCGCGCTTCGAGGACAATCCTTTTACAAATGAGAACCGGACATTTAAAGGCTACAAAAGAGAAAACGGTACATCCGGCGTCCGGAATGAACTGTGGATCGTACCTACAGTCGGCTGTGTAAACGGCGTCGCTGAGAAAATCCTGCAGCGCTTCGTAAAAGAGGCGAAAGACATTGCGCCCTTTGACAATGTGCTGGTTTTAAAGCACCAATACGGCTGCTCCCAGCTTGGCGATGATCATGAGAATACGAAACAAATGCTGATAAACGCCATCCGTCATCCAAATGCGGGCGGTGTGCTGGTTTTAGGGCTGGGCTGTGAAAATAATGAGCTGGCGGCGATTAAGGAAACGCTTTCTGAAGTGAATGGAGATCGGGTGAAATTTCTCGAATCACAGGCTGTCACAGATGAAATTGAAGCAGGGACTGCGCTACTTAAAGAGATACACCTTGCGGCAAAGGAAGATAAACGTGAGGAGATTCCGCTGTCAGAATTGAGCATCGGATTGAAATGCGGCGGGTCGGACGGTTTTTCCGGCATCACGGCAAACCCTTTATTAGGGAGATTTTCAGATTACTTGATTGCACAGGGAGGGAGCACGGTCTTAACGGAGGTGCCTGAGATGTTCGGCGCTGAGACGATTCTCATGCAGCGTGCGGCGAGCGAAGAAGTGTTTCATAAAACAGTCCGATTGATCAATGATTTCAAGCAATATTTTATGAAGCACGAGCAGCCGATTTATGAAAACCCGTCACCTGGGAATAAGGAAGGCGGCATTTCAACGCTCGAAGACAAGTCGCTCGGCTGCACCCAAAAAGCCGGTCTTGCACCGGTTTCTGATGTGCTGACATACGGTGAAACCCTGAAAACAAAGGGATTGACACTGCTCAGTGCGCCCGGCAATGATTTAATCGCTTCTTCAGCGCTCGCCGCGGCGGGCTGTCACATCGTTTTGTTTACAACCGGAAGAGGCACGCCGTTCGGCACATTTGTCCCGACTGTGAAAGTATCAACAAATACCGATTTATTTCAATCAAAGCCTCATTGGATTGATTACAACGCGGGCAGATTGGCGGAAGACCAAACAACAGAAGATCACATTGTAAGAGATTTTATTCAATACATTATTAAAGTTGCAAGCGGAGAATTCGTCAATAACGAAAAAAACGATTTTCGGGAGCTTGCAATCTTTAAGTCCGGTGTGACGTTATAAGGGAAAAGGCGATCTGACAACAGACCGCCTTTTTTATATTAATTTTATTCCGCTGATTAAAATAATCGCCGCCATCACAAATTGCAGCGGGCGCGGTGAGAATTTCGGCGAAAAGAAGCTGCCGAGAAGCACACCCGGCACAGAGCCGATCAACAGATTCAATACAAGCAGGTAATCGACGCTTCCGAAGCTTGCGTTTAACAGACCGGCAGCAGTTACGAGCAGAAAGGCATGTGCGATATCCGTTCCCACTACTTCTGCCGTTTTCATTCTGAACAGGTATAGCATGGCGATCGCAAATAACGAGCCGGACCCAATAGATGTCAGGCCGACGATGAAGCCGAAAATGACGCCGATCAATATCATGAGTGTCCGCTTTTCTTCAAGCGTTTTTTGCTGCCAGCGGTTCGGCCGCAGTTTTTTATCGAAAAAAAGGCGGGCGATAATGGAAATGGCGACAAGGGTCAGCACGTAGCCGAGCGCCTGTTTGATAATCTGCTCCTGATGCTGGTGAAAAGCGGGAAACAAGTGAAGAACACCGATGGCGGCTGTTGCGCTGGGAATGCTTCCGAGCGCCAAGTAGCCGACAAGTTTAAATTGAACGGTACGCTGCTTCCAATGAGAAACGACACCGAACAGTTTGGTGATGGAGTTATATAAAAGGTCAGTGCCGACGGCGATTGAGGGGTTGATCCCCAAAACGATCAGTAAAGGAGTCAAAAGCGCCGCTCCTCCCACACCCGTCAATCCGACAAGCGTTCCGACAAAGAAACCCATAAACACAATGCTTACAGTCATCTGTGTGCCTCCTGAATAATCCTACTATTTTTATCAGATTATATATGATTAAGAGGCGGTAATCAATTAAATTTTCGGAAAATTTTATACAGAACAAAAAAATCCGCCAGCCTGCTGTTATGTCGCAGACCGGCGGATGGCCGGATTATGATTTTTGCTGATAAAACGGAAGTTCCGTGTGACCCATTTCTCTGACATACACGAAAAGGTTGCCTTTATGATGAATTTCATGCTCCATGGCAAGCTGAAGGAGAGCAGCGCCGGTCACTTTTCTGCCGAAAGAGGCGGTCAGGTCAATTTCGCGGTTCAGCTGCTCTTCAGTCAGCTGTGACAGAATGTCTGTCGTTTTTTCAGTACATGCTTCCGCCAGTTTGACGAGGTCTGTTTCCGCTTCTTCTTTCGGTTTGTTCTGGATGGCTGATCCGTTTCCGTCGTTAATGACGTTTGCAAACATAAGAAAAGAATAAACGATGTGTTTTACAAGTTCCTGAGCGGACATTGATGTCTCTGCCGGTTTGTAGTCGTAATGCTCGCGGCTGATTTTTTCCGCCAGTTCAATCGTCACGTTTCGATGTGACAGAAAGTGGCTGACCAATTGATTTTGTGCTGTCATGTGAAAACCCCCATTTAATACAGAATAAAAGCTGCAAGGATATGCTATATCAACGGCACGGAAGAAACAAGCAATAAGCTTGTGACGGAGATAAATCGTTGCGGATATCCGAAATTCGACAATTGCGGTCTTTTTGCGTTCTTCTTTTTCTAGCAAATATGATAAAATATGACATATCTCGGTCATTCCAAAAGGGGGGATTTATTGAGGATGAAGCAGACTATTCCGTCCTCTTTTGTCGGGCTCAAAATTAATGAATGGTATACCCATATCCGGCAGTTTCACGTCCTTGAGGCGGAGCGCGTCAAACGTGAAGTAGAGAGAGAGATCGAGGATATGGAAGAAGATCAGGATCTGCTGCTGTATTATTCATTAATGGAATTCAGACACCGTGTCATGCTGGATTACATCAAGCCCTTAAAGGAGGACCCTTCTCAGCCTGAGTTTTCAGAATTATTGGAAGACATTGAAGGCAACCAGTATAAACTGACAGGACTGCTTGATTACTACTTTAATTTTTTTCGAGGAATGTACGAATTTAAACAGAAAATGTTCCTAAACGCCATGATGTATTACAAACGGGCTGAAAAAAACCTTGCACTCGTTTCTGATGACATCGAGAAAGCTGAGTTTGCTTTTAAAATGGCCGAGATATTTTACAACCTGAAACAAACCTACGTCTCCATGAGTTATGCCGTTCAAGCCCTTGAAACGTACCAATCGTATGAGACGTACAACGTCCGCAGAATCCAATGTGAATTCGTTATTGCAGGGAATTATGATGACATGCAGTATCCAGAAAGAGCATTGCCCCACTTAGAACTTGCTTTAGATCTTGCAAAACAAGAAGGCAATCCCCGTCTTATCAGTTCAGCCTTATATAATCTCGGAAACTGTTACGAAAAAATGGGAGACCTCTCTAAAGCAGCCGAATATTTTGAGACATCCGTTTCCATTTGCAGGTCAGAAAAGTTCGATAATCTTCCGCATTCTATTTACTCATTAACACAGGTTCTTTATAAACAGAACACTACAGCCGAAGCAGAGAAGCAATACCGCCTCGGGCTCAGTATCGCCCGCGAATACAATGATGAATTGTTTGTGAATCTGTTCCAATTTTTACATGCGTTATACGGCAAGGAAATGGATAACGCATCCGTCAGGCACACGTTTGATTTTCTGGAAGAACACATGCTGTATCCGTATGTGGAAGAATTGGCGCATGATGCTGCCAAATTTTACATGAAACACGGACAGCCTGAAAAAGCGCTCACGTTTTATGAAAAAATGGTGCACGCCCAAAAACAAATCCAGAGAGGAGATTGTCTATATGAAATCTAAACTGTTGTCAGGATTGCTGCTTGTTGCTGTCGGGTTCAGCTTTACACAGGTGATCGGCCATGAAAGCCATTTGGAAAACCAAGCGGACGGCACATTCCATATTGCCGCGCGCAACCAAACATAACATAAAGACCCTTCTTTGGAAGGGTCTTATTTTTTGCATGCGTATCCATTCCATTTTTATCCGAATGCAGGGTCTATATGCTCAAGTTATCTGTCCTACGAATGCCACCTATTGATGAAAAAGGCATAAGGAGAGATGAAGAGTGGGGATTGAAGTGAAAAAACGGCTCGTATCGGCTGATAAATATGCGTTAAAATGTCCGAATCCGATGACGCCGGAGTATATTACCATTCATAACACGGCAAACGACGCATCCGCCGCTAATGAAATCAGCTATATGACGGGAAACAGCGAATCAACGAGCTATCATTTTGCGGTTGATGACAAAGAAGTGATCCAGGGAATTCCGTTGGACCGGAATGCCTGGCATTCGGGAGACGGCACGAACGGTACCGGAAACCGAAAGTCGATTGCTATAGAAATCTGTTACAGCAAGTCAGGCGGCGAACGGTACAGAGCCGCAGAAGAACTGGCGATTGCGTTCGCGGCGCAGCTTTTGAAAGAACGGGGCTGGGGGATTGACAGAATCAGAAAGCATCAGGACTGGAACGGAAAGTACTGCCCGCACCGCATTTTGTCTGAAGGCCGCTGGGATGAAGTGAAGGCGAAGATTGCAAAGAAATTAAGCGGAAGTATGCCGGCGAAAAAAGCCTCTATTTCTTCTTCCGCCTCTGAATACCATGTGAAAAAAGGCGACACCTTATCGGAAATCGCCGCATCGCACGGTGTCAGCGTAAAATCGCTGCAAAGCATCAACCATATCACCGATCCGAATCACATTACAGTCGGACAAGTGATCAAGCTCGCTCAGACGGGTTCTTCTTCAAAAAGTCAGGCTGTGCCTTCCTATCCGCTTCCATCCGGTGTGATCAAAGTGACGAAACCGCTGACGAAAGGGACAAACGTAAAACAAGTGCAAAACGCTTTATCCGCTCTTTATTTTTATCCCGATAAAGGAGCAAAAAATCATGGGGCGGACGGCGTTTACGGTCCGAAAACGGCAAATGCCGTAAAACGTTTTCAATCCGTCAGCGGATTAACGGCAGACGGAATTTACGGCCCGAAAACGAAGGCCAAAATTGAAGAAAAACTGTAATCAATAAAACGGAAGCTCCCCGGGCTTCCGTTTCTTCTTACATACAAACTGCGGCAAGGGCCTTTTGAATATCATAAATGCTTTCATCTTTTTTAAACTGCTTTGAGACAGCGGGAAGTTCCGCTCCTGAAATCCAAATTTTCAGCTCTGAATCAAGGTCAAAGCGGCCGGCGGTTTCTACGCTGAATCTGGAAATGCTCTTGTACGGAATGGATTGAATCTCCGTTTTCTTCCCCGTGAGTCCCTGTTTATCAACAAGAATAAGACGCTTATCCGTAAAGACAATGATATCTCGTACGAGCTTAAACGCGGCGTTGACATTCTCACCTTCCAGCAGAATACGGGCCAGTTCTTCTTTTGCTTCAGCCGTCGATATTGTCGACGCATTGCCCAGCAATCCATTGATGAACCCCATGATATATCCCCCCTGATACGTATTCTATCAAATCATACTATAAAAAGGTTTCCATTCCCAGATGAGTAGAGTAAACTGGTGCTGACTGGAAAAGGAGAGCATGTTACACATGAAAGATAGATATGACAATTTCGCAGCCCTTTCAGCTGCTGAATCGGAATACAGAATTATTTATGAAGAAAAAGAGGGAAGTAAATGTATCGTCCTCGCTCCCCACGGCGGCAGGATTGAGCCGGGAGTCAGTGAGCTGGTGCGGGCATTTTCTGACCAAAGCTCAATTTATTTATTTGAAGGAACGAAGCGGTGCAATAACCGTTCTCTCCACTTGACAAGCACACGCTTTGACGAACCCCTGGCTTTAGAAAAAGTGAACGCCCATCATTACGGATTGGCTTTTCACGGGTATCATGATCTGAAAAAGGCAAATACACTCGTCGGGGGCGCGGATCTGGAAAAAGCAAGACTGATTTGTGATCTGCTGCGTGAAGCGGGGTTTGATGCCGAGCTGACAGAGAAGAACGATCGGCTGGCAGGTGTAAATCCCGGCAACATTGTCAATCGGACAAAAAGGAAAATGGGGCTGCAATTGGAAGTGAGCACGGCGCAGAGACACGCGCTGTTCAGCAATTTTGGCTGCCGGGGAGAAAAATATACGCCAACCGATCTGTTTTTTCGGTATGTAGAAGCCGTGAAGGCCGGTTTTTATGAGTAAAGAAAACGGACTCGCACCGCCTGCCCATTCTTTCATACACTAAGATTGTTTGAAAGAATGGGGGAATAGTATGTTTTATCATATTAAAGAGCTTCAATACCGCGCAAAGCCGTCTTGTCCTGATCCGGCTTACGCGAAAAAGCTTCAAGAAGTACTTGGAGGGCAGTACGGTGAGATCAGCGTCATGATGCAATATTTGTTTCAAGGCTTTAACTGCCGTGCCGATGAAAAATATAGAGATTTGCTGCATGATGTCGGAACGGAAGAGATCGGACATGTGGAAATGCTTGCGACGATGATTTCAAGGCTTTTGGACGATGCGCCGGCTGATGTGCAGGAAAATGCCTATAAAAGTGACCCGGCCGTCGCGGCTGTTATGGGGGGAATGAATCCGCAGCACGCCATTGTTGCAGGTTTAGGCGCAATGGCGGCTGACGCTGAAGGATACCCTTGGAATGCGAAATACATTATTTCCAGCGGGAATTTACTTGCAGATTTTCGGGCAAATTTAAATGCGGAATCCCAGGGACGCCTTCAGGTGACCCGGCTGTATGCGATGACTGACGATCCGGGTGTCAGGGATATGCTGTCCTTTTTAATTGCAAGAGATACGTATCATCAAAATATGTGGTACGCGGCGATAAAAGAGCTGGAAGAAAGAGAACGGGACATTGTCGTGCCTGCGACGTTTCCGCGTGAACTCGAAAAGCAGGAAGTGTCGTATGACCTGTTTAACTTTTCCAGAGGAGATGAGAGTTCACAAGGAAGATGGGCCCGCGGTGAAGCCTTTGACGGACGGGGCGAGTTCAGGTATATTTCGGTCCCGGTCGCGTTCGCATCTGCGCCTCATCTTAAACCGGCGCCAATGTGGCTTCACAATACACTTCTTCCGATGTCAAAATGCTGACACTCTGCCCGCAGAGTGCCGCTAATTTTCAATAAAATACGGCGTTTTTTCTTCAGCGGCATGCAAGTGTGTCTGTCCGCTTTCATAATACCCATTCGGCCGCTTGTCGGATAACAGACAAGTGAGCCGCTTCTGAAATTGAATACCTGCTTTACGCCGTTCAAACAGCTCCAGCCTTTTTTCCGCAAATGATGCCGTCACCCGGAAAGCGGCTGCGATTAAAATAACGGCATGGCTTCTCCGCTGGGGAAGCTCCATGTTTAACAGCATAAAGGTCGGCACACAGAAGTGGTACATAAAATGGTTGGCCTGAAATTCCTGCAGTTCCCTGAACAGCTTGTTCATATGAAAATGGTTGCCGGTATGCTTCAGCACATGGCACAGTTCGTGCGCAAAATCCTGCCATTGCTCTTCGGGTGAATTTTTTTGATTCAGGACGATGCTGTACATGCCGTCCCGCTTCAGCATCATACTGTGCGTATCTTCAAAATGAATCCAAATGTCAAGCTCCTTGGCAATCATCTGCATATCAATATGGAGAGGGGCGGTCATTCCCATGCGGCAATATAAGTTTTTGACGTATTCCTCAAGATGTGTTAAAAAATCGCCCAATTGAATACACCCTTTCGAACATATGTTCTTTTTTAGCGAGAAAGAAAAGCCCTGATCGGACTTTGAATCAATTCCCTTTTCTTTTAAAAATAAACATTCAGCTTTTATATCGGCTGAACGTTAAGCAGTTTAAAGGAAAAGAGCGGATTATTTATGTTTCGGCCTGCGGTTTTTCTCTTTTTCTTTTAAATAATTAATGAATTCAATGGCCTGCTGCTTGCTTTCCGGCGAAAAGTCCTGCATGTCCCGATATGCTATCTGCAGGTCGGGATCGGCAAACATGTCTTCATCTGAAGGTTCTTTTCCGGTTAACAAATAATCAGTCGACACTTTGAAATAATCCGCAAGCTTTTGCAGCGTGTCGTAATCGGGTTCAGATCGGCCGTTTTCATAATGAGAATATCTGGCGCGCGAGACACCGATATGATTTGCGACTTCTTCCTGCGTTTTCTTTCCTCTGAGACTCTTTAATCTTCCGCCTATCATCCGAATGACCTCTCTTTTTTCAACACCCTAAGTTACTTATGATTATAGATACAAAATGTATCAAAATAAAGAGATGATAAAAAAAGTATCAAAAAGGTCTTGATGATACGAAATGTATCGTATATAATCAACATCATAAGGATACAAAATGTATCAAAACGCGATAAGAAATTGATCAGGAGGGTGAGAGATGCAGCCGATAATCATCCGTTTCAGCAGCAATCCGGCTGACCAGAGATGTTTAGGGAAAGCAGGCGGTTCGATATCTTTTACCGCTTGCGGACTTCCGGTCTTCCGATTTGATAACCGATTGCAGTATGAACGCTATATAAGTCTGAAGAAAAACGGAGACGTCCAATATGAATCGTAAAAGCTACCCGTTTTTCATCTATTCCGGATTATTGAATTCAGAACATTATGAAAAAATAGGGTCCGCCATATGGCTGTTTTTATGGTTCATCAGCTCAACGACAAAGGAACACGTAAAAGACGGCGTAAAGTGGGGGATCGTCCTCGGTCATAAACCCGTAAAAGCAAAAGAAATGGCCGACGTATTTGCCGTCAGCGAAAAAACCGTCAGACGGTGGCTCGAGAGCTTGGAACAGCATGAATATATCAAAACCGTCCGCGCCCCTTACGGACTCATCGTCTCCGTAAAGCACTCGAAAAGATTCACGCCGAAAAAGACATTGACCCGTCCGGAAGTCACAGACCGGACAATATCGGCGGATCACCGGGACAAAAATGTCCGGAGAGAAATAGATATAACAAAAAATCATACTGCTGAAGAAGCGATTAACGACATTGCCGCCCATTTTATCAGATTAAGGTCTGCACAGGAGGGGCGGAGCGTATACCCCTCGCCCCGGGATTATCAGGCCATCGCCCGTATTGTTTCCCTCGGTGCGTCAGCACAAGAAGCAATCAAATGGCTCGGCGAATGCTTTACCGCTTTTGAACAGCGGCGCACCTCTTCAGCTGAAACGATCAAGGCTTTCAGCTATTGCGCCAAGTATATGGAAGACCGCTTGAATGCACGAATTGCGGGAAGGACAATCACAACAAAAAAAGAGAGGAATACGATACATGACAAAACGAACGATCGAGCAGATACTGGCCGACCTGAAAAACGGAAAACGTCCATTACTGGCGGACAGACCGGAAGAATCAGACGAAAGCCGCTTTGACTGTCCGCTCTGTAAAGATCAGGGCGGTTATCTCAAAAACCAGCTGGGAATGGATGTGTGGGTTAAGTGCCGCTGCGCCGCCGAACGAAAAGCAGAGCGCATCCTCAGCGCAAGTGAGATTACAGATGCCTTTCGGAAGCTGGATTTCAAAGGATTTATCACGCGGGGCAAGCCTCAGGCAGTCGTCGACGCATATGAGTGCGCCCTTGAATATGTTGAAAACTTCGACAAGATTAAAAACTGCCGGAAAAACAGCATTGCCCTTTTAGGGCGTCCGGGATCGGGAAAAACCCATCTTTTGACCGCTCTCAGCAATTATGTCATGAGACAGAAGCAGACACCGGTGCTGTATTTTCCTTTTGTGGAGGGCTTTACGGATTTAAAAAATGATTTTGATCTGCTTGATGCAAAGCTTGGCCGTATGAAACAGGCGGATGTGCTTTTTATTGACGATCTGTTCAAACCGCTGAACGGAAAACCCCGGGCGACCGATTGGCAGATTGAACAAATGTACGCCGTCGTGAATTACCGCTATTTAAATCATAAGCCGGTTCTTATCTCGAGCGAGCTGGCCTGTGACGGACTGGTGCAGGTTGATGAAGCCTTGGGCACAAGAATTTATGAGATGTGCAACGATTATTTAGTCATCATTAATGGCAATTCATTTGACGTAAACCACAGATTAGAGGGGGCGAGATAATGTGTAAACTGTGCGGGCCGAAGAAGGTCGTTGTGACGGAAACGGGTTTCGGCGCTGTCTTTCACCCTTGCCCGAACTGCAAAACAGGCACTGATTTAACGCCGGTCATTAAACGTCTTGAGCGAATGGTTCAAGACGCAAAAGCGAGGCTTGATGCACGTGTATAAATATATCAAGTGGCTTTTTTGCCTGCTGTTCAGGGCGAAACGGATAGAAAAGCAAATTGAAGCATGGCATGAGGCTGATGGAAAGTGAGGATAACCATTGCAAGAAAAACACAGCCCCGCTCCATGGCGGGCCGTACACAGCGGAGAAGAAAAACCCATTTACATTTATTCCGCTTACAGCGAAGCGGATAAAGAGAAGTTCCCTTATTCAAACGGAAGGCTCATCGCGGCCGTTTTCAACTTAAGTTCATACTCTCAGCAGATCAACGCGGCATTGATGGCGAAAGCCCCGGAACTTTTTGAGGCGGCCGAAACGGCTCTCCGCCTGCTCCGGGGAGAAAGTTCTGAAGAAAAAGAAGCGTTCATAAATGAGCTCGGAAGCCTCATACATGAAGTAAACATCCTGAAAAAGACGGAGGACGTAAAACATGAATCCTAAAAAACTGACCGACATTGAACATACAACATTAAAAAGCCAGCTGGAAGAAGGCAAGGTTCGGGTGATTATTGTAGACGGACTGAAGAAGGAAGCGTGGCTCGCCGAAGCGCCGGAGCACGGCAAAACGCTTGTCGAAACGCGAAAAGGGGATCTGGCCCGGATCGAATATGAAATCGGCTTTAAATTGAATTAAAAACAGAATACGTCCAAGACGGAAAGCCTGCGGACACTGATCAATCGCGCACATGCTGCGCATTGGTTGGTGTCCTTTTTTTGTTCCGAAAAAGAGGAGGATCTACATGGAAGACTTACTATTTGAATATAAACGCACGCTGAAAGAGACGAAAAAGTGGTACAAGCAGCTGGAGGAAGCCGATGAAACGGTGCTTACTTCAGAAGAACTGAAAGATAAAAAAATCATCAGAACAATCATTACAGATGTGGAATATGTCATCGAATGGCTTGAAAAAGGCCGGCAGCCCGGCATAAGAAGAGCGATAGACCGCAGAGACGCTTATCAGAGAATGCTGATTAAAGATCCGAGAATTATAGAAACCTATTCACAGGCGCTGATGTTTGAACCTTCCGGGAATGTGACTGAAGAAGACAGAATCAGACTGCGGGACGCATTAGCCGTTTTAACGGATAGAGAAAAAGAAATGCTGCTGCTCCACAAAGCGGAATGCTTTTCATATGAACGGATCGCCGCCTTGCTGAATGTAAAGAAATCAACCGTACAGACGACGGTCAAACGGGCGCTTCTAAAAATTCAAAAACAGCAAGAACAAAGAAATCAATCGCCTGCTTCATAAGTTGTCATACGTTTGCCACCTAGAAGTGAACAGACGATCACAAAAAGCGGCCCGATTAGAAGCCGCTTTTTATTATAGACAATCATGTCGGAGGTGGCGGTGATGCCGTAGCATGAAAAACGCAAAAAGAGAACAGGCATTTACAATCTATCAGTCTCATCAAGGCCGCATCACAAATCGCGCCCTTGCCGGCAAATCAGGCGTATCCGCAAGAACGATCGGCAGATGGAAAAAAGAAGGGCGCTGGGACGAGGCGCTCCATAAGAACGCGGAAAGCGGCGGAAAAAACAACCCGGGCGAAGGTGATGAGTTAAACGAACGTCAGCGGCTGTTTTGTCTTTATTATGTGAAAAGCTTTAACGCCACCCAATCTGCGATAAAAGCCGGGTATTCACCGGAAAGCGCGCATGTGACGGGAAGCAGGCTGTTGAAAAACGGAAAAGTCGCCAAAGAAATCAGCCGCATGAAAAAGGAAATGGTCAATAAAGTGTTTGTCGAAGCGATGGACGTTCTTCAAGTCTATGTGAAAATCGCTTTCGCCGACATTACCGATTATGTAACCTTCGGAAAAAAAGAGGTTCAGGCCTTCGGAAAATCAGGGCCGCTCTTTGACGAAAATGATAATCCGATTATGCAGGAGATCAGCTACGTTGACGTTAAAGATTCGCACCTTCTGGACGGAACCATCGTCACGGAAGCAAAACTCGGAAAAGAGGGCATTGCAATAAAGCTTGCCGACAAGATGAAGGCTCTTGAAAAGCTGTCCTTGTACTTTGACCTTTTCCCCGATCAATTTAAACAAAAAATCGAAAATGAAAAATTAAAGCTGGCACAGCAGAAGATGGAAAAAACAGAAGACAGCCAAAAGCCGATTGACATTGTCATTACGCGGAAAGAGGAACGGTCATGATTGAAAAAGCGGTCAACCCGCGCTTTGAAGATTATTTGTTCAATTGGAATGAAACGTACCAATTTCTCGTCGGAGGCTACGGCTCGTCAAAAAGCTATCATACCGCGTTGAAAATCATCTTGAAGCTGCTTCGTGAAAAGCGGACGGCGCTTGTCGTGCGGGAAGTTTTCGATACGCACAGAGATTCTACTTTTGCCTTGTTTGAAGATATTATCGGGGAGCTTGAGCTGGGACATGCCGTAAAGGCCGTGTCTTCACCGATGCAGCTGAGATTTTCAAACGGAAGCCGGATTATGTTTAAAGGGATGGACAACCCGGCCAAATTGAAATCCATTCATCATATTTCACTGATTTGGATTGAAGAATGCTCTGAAGTGAAGTATGAAGGCTTTAAGGAGCTGATCGGCCGTCTGCGCCATCCCGAGCTTTCGCTTCATATGATATGCACCACAAATCCCGTCGGCACCTCCAATTGGACGTACCGGCATTTTTTCCGTGATGACCAAAAAAAACGGTTCGTATTGGATGATCAGACGCTGTATGAAAAAGGCACCGTCGTTAAGGGAGATACGTATTACCACCATTCCACAGCGTGCGATAATCTGTTTTTGCCGAAAAGCTATATTAAGCAGCTGGACAGCTTACGGCATTACGATCCCGATTTATACCGGATCGCTCGCAAAGGACAGTTCGGCGTTAACGGCATCCGCGTGTTTCCGCAGTTTCAGGTCATGGAGCACAACGAAGTAACGGAGCGGATTGCTTCCATCAGGCGCCCCCTGTTTCGGACGGGCATGGATTTCGGTTTTGAAGAGTCATACAATGCGGTCATCCGGCTTGCCGTCGATCCGGATCAAAAAGAGCTTTATATTTTCTGGGAGTATTACAAAAACAAAATGACCGATGATCAGACAGCTGAGGAGCTTCAGGAATTGGCGGATCAAAAAGAGCTGATCAAAGCGGATTCGGCTGAGCCGAAAAGCATCCAATATTTTCGCAGGCAGGGCTTTTGCATGGTTGCGGCCAAAAAGTTTCCGGGCTCAAGACTTCAGTATACAAAAAAGCTGAAACGGTTCAAACATATCTATTGCTCAGACAGCTGTCAACATACGATCCGCGAATTGCAGAACTTAACGTACGCAAAAAACAAAAACGGCGCTCTGTCGGAAGATGAGTTTTCAATTGATCCCCACACACTTTCAGCCATTTGGTATGCGCTGGATGACTATGACGCGGCGGATCTGAAAGATGCATCACAAAAACGGAGACGTCCGAATCGGGAAAGGAGGAGGTAGGCGTTGCCGAACTATCAAAACGTTAGAGCCACCGTCTTTAAATCAAAAATGGCCGCGCCGCAGGCAAGGCAGATGAACGAAGATCAATTTGCCGATCTGTACGGCGAAGACATCATTTCACCGCCCTATAATCTCATTGAACTGAAAACAATCGCCGAATATTCGACGATTCTTCAGCAGTGCATTGACGCGTATCGGGTCAATATTACGGGGTTTGGGTTCGATGTGGAATATACCTTTGATGTAAATAGCCCAGATTGCTCCCCGACAAAAAAGGCCCGGGCCGAAAAAAACTGGATGAAGCTGGAGAGCTTTTACAAATGTCTTCATTTTGATGAATCGGCCGAGACGATCCTCGGATATGCGATAGAAGACCGCGAAAAAACGGGCAACGGTTTTCTCGAAGTGCTTCGGGACGGGGCGGGAAAACCGGCGGGGATTGAATATCTGGATGTGAAACATATGCGCGTGTGCGGTGTGACTGATCCCGTTGAAGTTACATTTTCATATGAAGAAAACGGCGCATCCAAAACGATTAAAAGGCAAAAACGGTTTCGTAAATATGTTCAGATACTGAACGGTCGGAAAGTGTTTTTTAAAGAATACGGCGATCCCCGCATGATGGACATGAGAACCGGCGAATACGTAAAGACCCTGTCTGAAGAATATCGGGCAAATGAAGCCATTCACTTAAAAATCGGCAGCGGCACTTACGGAATTCCGCGCTGGGTCGGCAATATTGTCAATCTGTACGGCGCCCGGAAAGCGGAAGAACTGAATTTTATGTATTTCAAGCAGGGCCGTCACGTGCCGGCCGCCATTACGGTTGAAAACGGCATGCTGTCAGAAACCTCGTACAAAGAGCTCCAGGATTATATGAATGACCTGGAAGGGGTGGAAAACGCCCACAAATTTCTGCTGATTGAGGCGGAAGGCATTGCGAAGGAAAAAGACCTTCACGGAGGCGAAGACATTACGCCCGTGTCTGTGGAAATTAAATCACTTGCGGAAATTCTGCAGGATGATGCGCTGTTTCTTGAATATGACGACAAGAGCAGAAATAAACTCCGTTCCGCTTTCCGTCTCCCGCCGCTTTACACGGGCGAGGCGCAGGAATACAACAAAGCCACCGCCGATACGGCACGGAAAATAACGGAGGAGCAGGTGTTTCAGCCGGAGCGGAAAACGCTGATTAATAAGCTCAACACGTTATTTTTGCCTGAACTGGGTCTCCACGATGTACAGCTCACATTAAAAGGGCCTGATTTTCGCGATCCGCTTGAAATTGCGAAGGTGCTTACGCCATTTATTTCCGCCGGCGCGGTCTCTCCTAATGACCTCCGTGATCTGGCCGGAAGAGTGCTCGGGAAGACGCTTGAGGAATGGCCTGAAGAGTACTACAGCCGGCCGGTGCTGAAAGGGAAAAAGGAGCAATCCTGAAAGGGGGTGAAAACATCTCGTGCCGAGAGAATTGAGAAATGCCGTCATCAGTTTTGTGAGCTATGTCGATAAGGCGGCGAACCAAACGGAATTCTTTTTTACAAAATCAGCCGGAGGCCTTCCGTCATTTGAAAAAAAGGTGCAGGTGTTTACAAAAAGCGAATCGGATGAGCAGAAGCTTGT
Source organism: Bacillus sp. FCW2 (assembly GCF_021228595.1). Classification (NCBI taxonomy): domain Bacteria; kingdom Bacillati; phylum Bacillota; class Bacilli; order Caryophanales; family Bacillaceae; genus Bacillus; species Bacillus sp. FCW2. The sequence continues at coordinate 361,572 of NZ_CP089436.1, forward strand.
TTACGGCATCGTTTACGAACCGGATGTCCCGGATGCACATGGCGATTATATGACGGCTGAAGAAATTGAAAAGGCCGCTCACGGTTTTTTGGCGGACGCCCGCAACATCGATACAAATCATAATTTTGAAGGCGGGACCGGCGAGGTGGTGGAGTCGTACGTTGCCCCGGATGACTTTGAAATCGGGAATGCTGTGATCCGGAAAGGATCTTGGGTGCTTGTCACCAAAGCTTCCGATGAAGTATGGGATCAGATTAAAGCCGGTATCATTACGGGCTACAGCATGGCGGGAACCGCTGACGTTTACGAAGAGCCGGCAGAAAAGCAAGCCGGCTTATTCGGCGCGGTCAAGCACTTTCTCGACCGTGACCGCAAATCAAGAAACCGCAAGGGAGAGGACTTGAACAAGATGAGAAAAGAAGACGTAAGAGAATCAATTGAACACGCGCTGCACCCGCTTTTAAAGCGGCTTGACAGCTTGGACCAAAACACGGAAGACAAAGACGGGGCGGCTGCGCCGTCTGATGAAGAAAAGCTGAAAACGCTTGTTGAGGACATGCTCGCGCCGATTATTAAACGCATTGAAGCGCTTGAAAAAGTAAGGGGCGCATCAAAGCAGCCGGAAGAAGAGACGGGCGGCCAAGAGCCTGTTAAAAAATCCATTTGGAGCGGACTGCTTTAAGCCCAGTCAGAAGGAGGAACTGTAGAGTGAGAAATCAAGATATCATCAGAAAGGCGGAAATGTCACTTTCCGCTTTAAAAAGCGGCGGTTTAATGAACCCCGCACAAGCTTCAGCATTTATCCGCATGGTGCAGAACACGCCGACCATTTTCAGCGAATCGCGTGTGATTCAAATGGAAAATGACTCGCAGAAATTTGAAAAAATCGGTTTCGGCCAGCGTATTCTGCGTGCTGCTGAGGAAGGAAAAGCCTTAACTGACGATCAGCTGACCGTCCCGGCAACAAGTACGGTGCAGCTGAATACGAAAGAAGTCATTGCGGAAATTAATATCACCTATGACACGCTTGAAAACAATATTGAAAAAGACGGCCTGCAGCAGACGATCATGCAGATTTTGGCGGAGCGGGCGGCAGTCGATATTGAGGAGCTTGTCGTAAACGGCGATACATCTTCTTCTGATCCGTACTTGGCACAGCTTGACGGAATCCGTAAGCAGACTGTATCTCACGTCATTGACGGAAACGGGGAAGAGCTGTCCAGAGCCACATTTAAAAAAGGCTTAAAAGCCATTCCGGCAAAATATTTGCGCCTGCCTCAAGAATTCAGATTTTACACATCTCAAGGCATGGAGATTGAATGGAAAGACCGTGTGGCTGACCGTCAGACCAATCTGGGGGATCTTGCGGTGCAGGGCGGTTTGTCTTCAGCATTCGGCGTTCCGGTCAAAGGAGTGTCCAATCTGCAGCCGTACTCGGTCGGAGAAGGTGACTCCCAGTACGATGCGTCTGACATCATTTTGACTCACCCGAAAAATATCATTCTCGGTTTTTCACGGAATATCCGAATCGAAGTAGATAAAGATATTCGCAGCCGCAAATTTATTATCGTACTGACGGCTAAACTTGACAGCAAATTTGAAGAAGAAGATGCAAGCGCCAAAATCGTAAACGTTAAAGAATAAGACGGGGGTGGCAGTTATGTTAATTCAGCCGTCTGACGTTGTTTCATATTCAGTTTATGATCAAGTCAAAAACAGGCCGGAGCCGCTTCTTATACAGGATATTCTGGAGGCGGAGGCGGAAGCGGCCAGAATGGCGGGGCATTCGTTCACTGACCCTATTTACTCACCGCTTCCCGAAAAGATTAAGCTTGCGTTATTAAAGCTTTCTCAATATTTTGCGCTGATCAACCAGAATGAAGCAGCCGCTTCCGCCTATCAATCTGAAAAGATAGGTGACTATTCCTATACGGTGGCAGGTGAAGGCGGGATCAGAAAACCGGCTGTGCGCCATCTTCTCTGTGAATATATCGCGCCGGGTTATTCCCCGGTTTCTGCAAACGCAAAGGTGAGACCGTTATGAGCTACGAACGGCTGCTCACTGACAGATGCGATATTTATCATGAGACGGTGTCAGTTCCGAAGGCCGGACGCTTCGGGATTCCCGCCGAAAAGCTCCAGCCTGTCTTTTCTTATCGGGAAGTTCCCGATGCTGAAGACGTGCCGTGTCTGTTTGTTGAAAAACAGCAGCAGCTTATTCAGCTTGATCCTGATCATAAGGTATATCAGCGGTTTCTCGTTCATTTTCCGAAAGAGGCCGTTGTGCGTGTCAATGACAAAATCATTTGGGAAGGACAGGCGTATATTCTGGAAATGCCGAAGAAAGCAAGACAGCACCATTGGGAGGTTATCGCTGTGAGAGATGACAGACTATGAGCATAAAAAACCTTGAACAATGGAATCGGTCGCTGCAAAAGGCATCATCCGGAGAATTTGCCCGTCAGGCAGGCGAATGGCTGGAACAGTCAGGAGAGGATTTTCTCGACTTGGTACGGGAGGAGCTTATTCATTCGGGAGGGATTGATACAGAAAGCCTGCTGTCTTCTTTCCGAAAAGGGGCGCAGGATCATGTATGGATCATTGAAAACGGGGGACTGACCCTTGAAATCGGCACCAATGCAGAGTATGCCTCATTCATAAATGACGGACATTGGACCGTCCCAGATGAAAATGTCAGATGGGTGCCCGGGTATTTTCAAGGCTCCCGGTTCATCTATGATCCGTCAGCTTCAACGGGAATGGCGCTCAAAAAACAGTGGATCAGCGGGAATGGGTTTTGGGACAAAGCCCTTCTTTTGTATGAAACACTCTTCGCCGAATCGCTGGACAAGCGTTTCGATCAGTGGCTTAACACGTTGGGGGGAGATATCGGATGAATCGCGAAACCGGTTCAATCGCCGCTTTTTTGTATCAGCAGTGCGGCGTGCCCGTATATGAAAATGAACTGCCTGAACAATTTCAGGTGCCGTCACTATACATTCCGCCCCCATTTGTTTTTGACGAAAATGATACAGTCTCCACTTATAAGAAAACGTACAGTCTGAATGTGAAGCTGTTCCATGCCGACTCGGTGCAGGCGCTCTATGCAGCCGACCGGATCGCCGATGCGGTGAGAGAATCAAGACAGCTGATTCCGCTGCTTACGGAATCAGGGGAGGATACCGGTGATTTCGTCCGCATCAGCCGTATCGAAACAAGAGTCGGAGACAAAGGCGAGGCAGTGATCACAATCCGCTGGACGAGCCGCTACTACTATCAGAAACAAACATCTCCCGCACTGCGGGATGTGGACATTAACAGCGGGGTGAAACAAAAGTGAAACAACATAAAAAGAAAAACGCCGCAGCGGCGGAACGAGCGGTTCTTTATGACACGGCGGATTTAACAAAGCACGCGAAGGAGCTTTTCGGCGTAAAACCTGAGATTCTCCAGGGGGCTTTATTCGGCGTGAAGCAAAAACAAATGACAAAAGCGCAAGCCAAGTCTTACATTGAAGCATTTTTAACCAAGGAGGTCATGCAATAATGAACGGCGGAACATTTACGCAAGGAAAAGAAAAAGAACGTGCCGGAATCTATTTTAACTTTAAAACAACCGCCCAGGAGCGGGTATCGATCGGTGAACGCGGGATTGTCGCCCTTCCCGTCGCATCCGGCTGGGGGGAAGCGAAAACATTCGTTTCCATTTCAAGCATTGAAGATTTGAATAAAAAAGTGGGGCTCAGTATTGAAGATCCGTCACTGATTCTGCTTCGTGAGGCGAAAAAGAAAGCAAAAACCGTTTTGATGTACCGTCTGACAGAGGGAATCAGAGCGAGCGCCGATCTTTCGCAAGGTGTTAAAGCAACCGCTTTGTACGGCGGGTCAAAAGGAAATGACATCATCATCCGCATCAGTGAAAACGTCCTTGATCAGACCGCTTTCGATGTGACCACTTACATGGATGAAGCGGAAGTTGACAAACAAACGGTGAAAAAAGCCGAAGAATTAAAAGCAAACGGCTATGTCACATTCACGGGAACCGGCGAACTGTCGGCTTCCATCCCGCTGACAGGCACTGAGGAAGAATCCGGGGAAACGTTAAACCCGCAGGCAGGCATCCGTCTTGCGGGAGGAACTGATAAAGCACCGGTCAACTCAGACTATACGGATTTTTTAGCTGCGGCTGAAACGGAGAATTTTGATGTCATCGCTCTTCCTGTCGCGGAAAACGATCAGCTGAAAGCGACATTTGCCGCATTCATTAAACGCCTTCGCGATGCGCAGGGACAGAAAGTGCAAGGGGTGACCGCCCATTACAGCGGGGATTATGAAGGCATTATCAATGTTACTGAAGGTGTGCTGCTGGAAGACGGAACCGAGATTAAAGCTGAAGATGCGACCGCCTGGGTGGCAGGCGCAAGTGCCAGCGCCGCATTTAATCAATCCTTAACATTCGTTGAATACGAAGGCGCCGTCGATGTGCTGCACCGCCTGACTCATGATGAAGTGATCGAACGTCTTTCTAAAGGTGAATTCCTTTTCTCTTATGATGCCCGTGATAAGTCAGTCAGCGTTGAAAAAGATATCAACTCATTGGTGACATTTACGGCAGAGAAAAACAAAAAGTTCGCGAAAAACAAAATCGTCCGTGTGCTTGATGCGGTGAATAACGATTTGACACGTGAACTGAAAGCCTTAATTAAATCGAAAAAAGGCACGGGCAGCGATCTTCCTGCGACAAATGACGGCCTTCAATTCGTCAAAACGATGATCATTCAATATTTGACTACGCTTCAGGATGCGGGCGGCATCGCAAATTTTGATTCAGACAAAGACATTACAATCGGGCTGAATGAAGACCGCGACGGCTTTTTAATCGATCTCGCCGTACAGCCTGTGGATGCGGCAGAAAAATTCTACTTTAACGTGGAGGTAAACTAAGATGGCATTAAAAGCGCAAAACACGATTTCAGGAAAAGAAGGCCGTTTATTTCTTGACGGAGAAGAGATGGCGCATATTAAAACGTTTGAAGCAAACGTGGAAAAAAACAAATCAGAAGTAAACATCATGGGCCGCCGCATGACGGGACATAAAACAACAGGCGCCAACGGAACGGGCACGGCAACATTCTACAAGGTCACATCCAAATTCGCCGTTCTTATGATGGATTATGTCAAAAAAGGCAGCGACCCGTATTTTACGCTGCAAGCCGTTCTTGATGACAAATCATCGGGCCGCGGAACAGAACGCGTCACTCTGTATGACGTCAACTTTGATTCTGCAAAAATCGCCGGACTGGACGTAGACTCAGAAGCACTCGAAGAAGAAGTGCCGTTTACCTTTGAAGATTTCGATGTGCCGGAAAAGCTTTCTGAAACGTTTTAATTAAGATCGGTATGAGTGAAACAGGCCTTTTTACAGGCCTGTTTTTTATAAAAAAAAGTAAGGGAGTTTTCATCATGAGCGAAAAAAACGAACAAGTATATGATCTGTCATTCTTTATGCCGGGTAAAACAGTAGAGGCTGAGGAGATTCGGGTTCCGCTTTCAAAGCGCTTTGTCGATAAAAAAGGAAACATCGTGCCTTTTATTTTTAAAGCCATTACGACTGAGCGCATTGACGAACTGGAGAAGGAAAGCACGACATATAAAAATGTGAAGGGCAGAGGCCGCGTAAAAGACTTAGACAGCCAGCGCTTTTATGCGCGGATCGCGGTTGAATCTACGATTTACCCTGATTTCCGTTCTAAGGAGCTCCGCGACGCTTACAAAACGGCAGATCCGGTCGAGGTGGCAAAACGCGTTCTTTCAGTCGGCGGTGAGTATGCAAATTGGCTGAATAAAGCGATTGAGATCAACGGTTTTGAAGATGAATTAGAAGATCTGGAGCAAGAAGCAAAAAACTGATAAAAGATGGGAATAAGGAAGCCGTGTATCTCTATTACGCGATGCATGAGCTTCATTATTCTCCATCAGAACTGAAAGAGTTATATGAAGCACCGAGACATTTTAAGGCGCTGTTGTACGGTTTAATCGGTTACAAGCTGGACATTCTTGAAAAACAAGCGAAGAAAGGGGGAGCGACATCATGGCAAAGCTGACCGCCCGTTTTGAATTGGAAGATCGGGTTTCAAAGAAAATAAGGAAAATCCAAAATGGCTTCAGAGCGCTTGAGAAATACAGGAAAATGACAAAACGCCAAAGTGAAATTGATATACGCAAGGAGAGTAAATCTGTTTTAAGAACAATTGACCGCATCCAGCGCTCTATGAAAAGAAAGCTGGGCGCACAAATGATCTCTATTTCAGCTGAAGACGGAGCCAGTGCCGTCATTCAAAAGGTGCAAGCCCAATTAGCGGGTCTGCCTGCGTCTTTAACCATTAAAATAGGAGCAAAAGACAGCGCGACAGCGGCATTTGAGAGATTGCGGGATCTGGGTGCCGGTTTTAAAGGATTTACCGTTTCACTTTATGCGTCAGACGAAGTGACCCCTGCCATGGAACGTATCAAACGCTATATGCAATCTGCGTTAAAGAACGGGTACTCTGTCACTATACGCGTCATAGATCACGTCATGAAAACAGTCGGCCGAATTTCAGCGGGCATTGCTTCGCTGACGGGAAAAAACAATGTCATTCAATTATCGTTAAACGAAAAGGTGACAGCACAGCTGGCTGCAATGCAAAAGAATATGCCGGACGTCGGAAAAGCTTCTGCATCTGCTGCTCCTGCTTCGCCGAAAAACGATTTTTCAATGCTTGACTCCATTTCAGACACCTTCATGAAAAAAGTCAATGACATCGCATCCAAATTTTATCCGGAAACAATCATAGCGGAACTGGATAAATTCGCTGCAAACTTTATGAAGAAAGCGGATGAAATCGCGAGCAAATTCAGCCCTGAGACGATTTTAGCGGAACTGGACAAGTTCACAACGTCATTCATGGGGAAAGTGGACGAAATCGCGAGCAAATTCAGCCCTGAGACGATTTTAGCCGAACTGGACAAGTTCACAACGTCATTCATGGGGAAAGTAGACGAAATCGCGAGCAAATTCAGCCCTGAGACGATATTAGCCGAACTGGATAAGTTCACGACATCATTCATGGGAAAAGTGGACGAAATCGCGAGCAAATTCAGCCCTGAGACGATTTTAGCAGAGCTGGACAAGTTCACAACGTCATTCATGGGAAAAATAGACGAAATCGCGAGCAAATTCAGCCCTGAGACGATATTAACCGAACTGGACAAGTTCACGACATCATTCATGGGAAAAGTAGACGAAATCGCGAGCAAATTCAGCCCGGCAACGATATTAACCGAACTGGACAAGTTCACGACCTCATTCATGGGGAAAGTGGACGAAATCGCAAGCAAATTCAGTCCGGCAACAATCTTAGCAGAGCTGGACAAATTCGCTGATTCGTTTATGAAAAAGGTAGACGGGGTCGTGAGTAAATTCAGTCCGGAAGCCATATTGAAAGAACTGGATAAATTCACTGATTCATTTATGAAAAAGGTTGATGACGTTGTCAGCAAATTCAGTCCGGAGACCATATTGAAAGAGCTGGATCATTTTACTGATTCGTTTATGAAGAAAGTCGACGACGTTGTCGGTAAATTCAGTCCTGATAAGCTAATCGACCGCGCCGAACAATTTGTAAATGACACGATTGACCGGATTTCTGAGAAATTCGATTTTCTCAATCCGGATAAGATTTTGGAAAAAGTGGAGCAGTTTACATCCTCACTGTTCGGAGGCATTGATAAAAAGTTCGGCAAATTCAGTCCTGATGCGATCATCGAAAAAGCCGAGGCATTTGTTGATAAAATTGTCAGCAAGATTGCCAAGAAATTTGAGAAATTCAGCCCGGACAAAATCATCGAAAAAGCCGGGGAATTAATAGAAAAAATATTTTCAGGAATCGCTGAAAAATTAGGCAAACTCAATATCGGCGGATTATTAGGAGGCGGCACGAAAAAAGAAAAGAGTAAGGGCAGCCTTACTGCCGGCGGCTCCAACAGCCCGAAGCGTCCTGATCTGACAAAAGGTCCGCAGCGCACGGTAACAGCGCCAAAATCTTCAGGAAAGTCAGCCAAAAAAACCGGCGGGGCTTTGGGGGGCTGCTGCTGCTGTACCGGAGTGACGAGGGGCAAAAGCAGTAAAGTCGAAGGGCGAAATAAATCCTCGAAAAGAGGTTCCTCCGTAAAGGAAAGCAAACAGGCATCCGTAAACACGCCGAAAACAAAAGGGGCAGGTAAAGGCATCGGCGCGCTTTTGAAAGGCTTAGGAGATTCAAAGGCGCTAAAAGGCGGTTTGAAAGGGTTAAAAGGTGCCGCTAAAGGAATTCCCGGCATAGGTGAATTGTTATCACTTACTGATTTAGCCGGCATCAATAAAGATAATGCAGGAGAGAAGGTCGGCTCAGCAGGCGGCGGTCTTGCCGGAGCTGCGGCCGGAGCGGCAATCGGCAGCGTTGTTCCCGGAGTGGGCACATTAATCGGCGGCGCGGTAGGCGGCATCGCCGGCAGTTTAGGCGGTTCCAGCTTGGGAGAGGCCTTTGATTCAGGGGCTTTGAAAGACACGTGGAATGATATTTCCAAAGCGGCGCAAAGTGCTTGGACAACAATACAAGATACTTGGGGAAGCGTTTCATCCTGGTTCATGGAAAATGTATGGACGCCGGTTTCAACGGCTGTCGTCGGAGTGGCGACAAGCATTTGGTCAAATATCGTGAATGCGTGGACGACGATTCAAGGGATTTTCAGCACGGTTTCATCCTGGTTCATGGAGAATGTATGGACGCCGGTTTCATCGGCTGTCGTCGGAGTGGCAACCAGCATCTGGTCAAATATCGTGAATGCGTGGACGACGATTCAAGGTGTCTTCAGCACAGTATCCGGCTGGTTTATGAGCACCGTGTGGACCCCCGTAAAATCGGCTGTCGTCGGAGTGGCGACGTCCATTTGGAGTAAAATCACAGGAGCTTGGGATAAAATTAAATCGGTTTTCAGTACGGTTTCCGGCTGGTTCATGGATACTGTCTGGAATCCGGTGAAAGACATGGTGAAAAATGTCGGTAAAGGAATATCAGATGCTTTCCAGACTGCTTTAGATACGGTAAAGGATATATGGAAAGGGTTAAGCGGCTGGTTTGAGAAACATATAAAAGAACCTCTTGTAAAAGTGGGAACGGCCATATCAGATGCTTTTTCTGCAGCATTCGACTGGGTGAAAAAGATTTGGGATAAAACCGGCGGCAAAATGATTTCAGGCATAATGAACTTTGTCACAGGAGGCGGCGGAGATAAAAAGAAAAAAACGGACAAAAACGCCACGGGCGGCTACATTACAAAGCCGACCATTTCCTGGATCGGTGAAGCCGGTAAAGAATTTGTCATCCCCGTCGACAACAATCGCGGCCGCGGGAAGATGCTGCTTTCACAAGCTGCGTCTAAGCTCGGCATGCGTGTTGTCGATGATATGGGCGCGGCTTCGGCTCAGTCTTCTGCTGTGCCGGCGGGAGCGGGCGGTGTTTCTTCTTCTGCATCTGTATCGGCCGCGGCGTCTGTAGAGGCATCCGGACTTGGCGGTACGGCTTCATCACTCGGCAAACAGTTTACTGAAGGCTTTGACAGCGGAATCAGCAAAAAAGCGGTGGATATGGACGGCTGGAAGGAAAAAAACATCGGAACGCCGTTCAATGCCCTCATTTCGTCTTCATCCGGTTACGGAAAGCAAGTCGTTGCGGGCTATGCCAAAGGTCAGAATACTTCGCCGACGGGCACCGATTCATTTTTAAAAACAAAGGTGAAAACACCTTATCAATCGGCGGTTAATCAATCGTCATCATGGGGCGCCGCAACGGTGAAAGGATATTCGGCCGGACAGAATGCAAAAGATACGGGAACGTCGCAATACGTAAGCACACATATCAATAAACCGTTTGTGCAATCAAGAGATTCCGCGAACGGCTGGGGGTCAGGCCTGATCGGACACTTTGTATCAGGGATGACTGCAAAAGGAAGCGAAGTCAAACAGGCGGCCAAAGATATGGCCAAAAAAGTCGAAGACGCATTCAGGGAAGAGCTTGATATTCACTCTCCTTCCCGTGTCATGATGAGTCTCGGACGCTTTGCTTCAGTCGGCGTCGTCAAAGGTCTCGGCTCAGTTGACGTAAAAAAATACGCCGAAAAACAGGCAGGCTCGCTTGCAGCAGCCTTTTCCGGCATGGGTGCAGCGGGAGGAAGCGTCAAAGAGTGGCTTTTGGCCGCAATGAAAGCAACCAATACGCCGATCAGCTGGCTTCCGGGATTAATGACGATCGCACAGCATGAGTCAGGCGGCAACCCTAATTCCATTAATCTATGGGACAGCAACGCCAAGGCCGGACACCCGTCACAGGGGCTTATGCAGACGATTCCGAGCACCTTTGAAGATCACAAAGCGCCGGGCATGAATGATATCAGAAATCCAATTCACAACGCCGCTGCCGCTATCGGCTATATTAAAAGCCGATACGGCTCGATCAGCAATGTCCCCGGGATTAAAAGTATGGCTCATGGAGGCCCTTACGTCGGTTATGCCAATGGGGGTCTGATTACCAAGGAGCAGATCGCCCGTGTCGGCGAAGGGAACAAACGGGAGTGGATCATCCCTGAAGAGCGGGGCATCCGCGGCCGTTATCTGCTGCAAAAAGCGGCTCAAGCGCTCGGCATGGAAGTGTCCGACCCGTCACAGACGGAACCGGCGGCGCTTTCAGCCGGCACGGTTTCCGCAGCCGTTAAAGGCGGCGGACAAACCGTTCAAAAAACGGGAACAAAAGAAATTAAAATCGAATTCAGCGGCGATCAGCATTTCCATAACGGACAGGACGCCGACAGCCTCGCCGCCAAAATCAAACAGGCGCTGATTGATGAACTGCAAAAAGACATTTATACCGGAGCAAAGGGGGCCGTTGCTTTTGACTAAATCTGTTTACGAATTTTGGCTTTCTCAGGGAAAGGACAAGCTCCGGCTTCCCGTTCTCCCTGAAGCGATTGATATCGCAAACAGCGTGCAGAATGATTCCGTGAAAGTCACCGGACTTGGAGAGGTGACGTTTATCGAAGAACCGGGAGCGAAAGAAATTTCGTTCTCTTCTTTTTTTCCGAAACGGTACAGCCCGATTGCCGAATATCAAAGCATCCCTTCGCCGGAAAAAGCCATTTCAGCCATTGAAGCATGGATGAAAGCGAAAAAACCCGTTCAGTTTTTGATTACAGGGACAAAAATCAATGTCACATGCAGCATTGAAAGCTTTAATTACAGCGAAGGTGACAATGAAATCGGCGACCGGAATTTTGATATCGTACTGAAAGAATATAAAACCGCTTCGCCAAGAAAAATCAAACAAAAGAAAAAAACGAAAGCGAAGCGCCCGTCCAAAGCGTCACCCAAAACATATACCGTCAAAAAAGGGGATACGCTTTGGGACATCGCCGGCAAGTTTTACGGAAAACACACGGAGTGGCGGAAAATCTGGAACGCGAATAAAACCGCCATGATTAAGCGCAGCAAACGGAATATCCGGCAGCCGGGGCATTGGATCTTCCCGGGGCAGAAGCTGAAGATACCGCAATGAAACGGGTGAAAAGATGATTGAACTATTTGTCATAAAAGAAACGGAGTGGCTCGAGCTTGTCACAGAAAGCGTCACGCTGGAAGGACACAGATATCAGGCGCCCCGCTCCATCGAAGCGAAGATTGTCGTAAAGCAGGGCAGCCAGACGTATTACGGCGTATCAGAAGGGGACACGGTTTTGTTCAAATGGAACGGAAAAGAGCTGTTCCGCGGCGTTGTTTTTGCAAGAACGCCCGATGAGCATACCGTCGCCTTCACCGCATACGATATGCTTCAATACCTTGTGAAAAACCAGGACGTTTACGTGTTTTCCAACAAGCGCGCCGATCAAATATTAAAAAGGATTGCCAGCGATTTTCAAATTCCCGTCACATCCATTGCCAACACAGGCCATACCATTAAATCACTCGTTTTTAAAAATGATACAAGCCTTTACGATATGATGCTAAAAGCTTTAAAGCAGACAAAAAGCCAGACGGGGCGCAATTATCAGCTCTATTCAGAAAAAGGCAGGCTCGGCTTGCGTGAATGGCCGGAGCCGTCTGACATATGGGTGCTGGAAACAGGAGTTAATATCACAGGGTATCAATACAGCACCTCAATTGATGACACCGCAACCCGTGTCGTCATGCGGCTGCAAAAAGACAATAAAACCGTGAAGGCTTCCGCGTCAGACAGCGCGGGCATGAAAACATTCGGCGTTTTGCAGTATACCGAAACGGTTTCTGACGACATTAATGAAGCCCAGCTGAAACAGCGCGCAAAAGTGAAGCAGGCTGAGAAAAAAGGTGTTAAGAAAGAGCTGAAAAATATACAGGCGATCGGTATTCCTGGGCTGGAAAGCGGATTGCCTGTCTATATTTCAATTCCGGAAATCGGGCTGAAGAAAACCTATTATGTAGATACGGACCGCCATGAATTCCAAGGAACAAAACATACCATGACGATTGACGTCACGGAGAAAAATTCACTTCCGGTGGGGACATCCTGATGAGATTAAGTGATGCCATTAAACATTTAGCCGTTGGAGCGGTTGACGCCGAAGCGCCGGTGGAGCTGATGCCGGCCGAAGTGACCTCCGTTTCGCCGCTCGAGCTGAAACTGAAAGATCACGACAAACTTTTGATTCCGTCTGATGCACTCATTTTGCCGAAGCGGTTGAGATCCGGAGAAGATGATCAGCTCCAAGCGGGAGATCGGGTGATGACCGCCGCTTTAACAGGAGGACAGTCTTTCTTTGTACTGGACAAAATTTAACCGGCATCCGGACGGAACTGTACCAGAATATCAGCCTATTAAAGCCGCTTCATCATCCGAAGAGGGCTTTTTTACATGATCAAATCTAAAAGGAGCGGGTGCAATGGCCCTGACACCGGAAATCGAATTTGAAGATTTGGAGGATGCGAGTGAGGCCGTTGAGACTTCACAAACCTACCGAATTGATTTTGAAAACAACCGGATTACCAATGAATTGATAAACGGACTGGACGCAATCAGACAATTCGTCTATATCGCTCTTCACACAGAACGGTATTCATATTCGGTTTTCAGCCATGATATCGGAAATGAACTGCAGGAAGTGCTTTCAGATCAGAACACGACGGATGCTTATAAAAAAATGGAGATTCCAAGACTGATAGAAGAAGCCTTGCTGTATGATGACCGTATTTTGGCCGTTACCAATTTTGAGATTGAGAAAAAAGATGATGCCTTCACCGTCTCTTTTACCGTTGAAACTGATGAGGGCATGCTTGAGATAGAGGAGGTGCTGGGTGAGGATGTTTGAAGCTCAGACGTTTGACGACATTATGGACAGAATGCTGGCGCGCATTACGGCGGATATTGATACAAGAGAAGGGAGCGTCATTTACAATGCGCTCGCGCCTGCGGCCGCTGAGCTCGCAAAGTCTTATATTTGGCTTGATACCGTGCTGGAACTCGTGTTTTCCGATACGGCTCAGGGAGAATTTCTGGACAGGCGTGCTGCTGAAGCGGGAATTGAACGAACACCTGCCACAAAAGCGGTCAGAGCAGGAGAATTCACAGCGGGCATCACCATTCCGCCAGGCTCCCGTTTCTTCGTTGATAACCTGTATTTTCAATATACGGGGGATGGAACGCTTGAATGTGAAACAGCCGGTGAAGCGGGCAATGCCGGCATTTCAGGGCAGAACCTGCTGCCGCTTGATACGATACCCGGGCTTGAGAAAGCAGTCATGCGCGATATATTAATTCCCGGCCGTGAGGAAGAAGACGACAACAGCTTAAGGGCGCGCTATTTTACCCGTGTCCGCCGGGAGGCAGTCAGCGCAAATAAACAGCATTATAAACAATGGGCCGAAGAGGTTGACGGCGTCGGCAGGGCGAAAATCTTCCCGCTTTGGAACGGTGCCGGAACGGTGAAGGTTGTCATCACAAATGCGAATTTGGAACCGGCATCAGGTATTCTGATCAAGAAAGTAAAGGATTATATTGATCCGGACGAAGGGCAGGGAGAAGGACAGGCGCCGATCGGAGCGGCAGTAACGGTGGAAAGCGCCGTATGGAAGGAAATCGAAATCTCCGCTTCCGTGCTGCCTGAGCTGAACAGCTCGATCGATGACGTAAAAGCGGAGATTGAAAAAGGCGTCCTGAATTTATTTAAGAAAATGGCCTTCGAAGAAAACACCGTCCGTTTATCACAAATAAACAACATCGTTTATAACTCGGCATCCGTCAGTGACTACGCCGATATCAAAATGAACGGTGCGGCGGAAAACCTCGTGCTCAGTGATGTGGAAATCCCTAAACTCAAAGAGGTGACAATCCTTGAGCAGACTCGATGAGATGACGGCGTACCTCCCGCCGTTTTTAACCCGATTAAAGGAGATGGCACAACTGCTTGAGGCGGAAGTTCCTGAGTTTGAGCGGCAGAATAACGATATTTTCGATTTAACGGATCAGCTCTTTATCACGACGGCGACGTGGGGGCTTGACCGCTGGGAAAAAATATTAAAAATACCGCGGGAATCAGGTGACACGGAGGATATGAGACGGCTCAGGCTGATTTCGAAGATGTCGAATATTCCGCCCATCACACATCAAGCGATCGAGCAGGCGCTAAACCGTTTTTTAAAACATCCGTCAGCTTACGTTCGGATGTTTCCGGGGCAGTATCGTTTTTATGCCGATATCGGGCTTGATGACCTGCAGCACATGAACGAGCTGATTGAAACGCTTGAAAAAATCAAACCCGCTCATTTGGCGTATACACTGAGAGCCGCATTAAACGAAACACTGGAAATCAAAGACCGGGTCATTCTCAACAATCGGAGATACCGAAAAGTCAGTGAACTGAAGGTCGGTTATTCCGTCACACTCAACAATAACGAGGTGGTCTTACCATGATATCAGCCGCTTACAGACAGCGTGCCGCAGCCGATCTGAAAAACAGGATCACAAAAGTGCTGTTAAACGGCAAAGAAACTCCGATTGCGGATATTTCCGTAAAAGATGCCGCAGTCACCGTTCTGACACGCAGGGAAGAAGACGTCAAACACATTGAAACCGTGCAGATGCTTGACGAAACAGGAAGCGTTATCACAGAACGAAAAACAAATTTAGATCTCAGCAATAACAGAACGCTTGATTTAAGATTTACCTTTGAGGTGGTGTAACGATGGCTTACGAAGAAAAAACAGACTGGCTTCCGGACGATCCGATTAACGAAGATGACGTCAACCGCTGGGAAAAAGGCATAAAAGACGCCCACACGGATCTGGCGGCCCATAAAAACGACATGAACAACCCGCACAAAACGACAAAGGCCCAAATCGGCCTCGGAAACGTGGACAACGTCCAGCAGGCAGCAAAAAAAGATTTCGACCGGCACAATCAAGATCTGGACCGGCATGTGACGAAGGAAGAGCGCCAGAAGTGGAATAACGGGCAATTAACAAAGCTGACGGATGATTCAGGGAAATATTTAATAAGTATACAAGATGGCTTGGATTTTCATCAAATTGTAGATCAGCTTAATCAATCTTTTTTCTTTTACACAAATAACACGGGAGTTCATACTCCCCCGCTATCCGCCAGAGGTTTATATATCGGATTCAAGTCTTATGGTGAGGCTCTGGCGATGGATTATGAAGGCGGCACATGGAGAAAAACCCTTAAAGCTTCCGGCTGGACTGATTGGGTTCAGTTAGAAACTTCGGAAGGCGCCCAAAAAAAAGTCGATGCCCACACAAAGCAGACTGATATCCATGTAACGAAAGCTGAGAAGGATACATGGAACGCAGGCCAGCTGTTTAAAATCACCGCCGATAATGGCACCCAAAAAATCAATTTAACTTCCGGCTCGTTTTATGACTCGTTAAAAGACGTTGGTTCTGTAACATTTTACGGAACCAATGCAGTAACAGACAACCCGTCAAATACGAGTCTGCGCGGTATGCAGTTAGTGGGGCAGCCGGGAATAGGTAATGGTTATGCTGTAGACGTAAAGGGTAACGCATGGTGGTTTTACTATAACTCTAATCAAACAGCAATCAATTGGTATCCAATTGAATCCATAGCTGGAGCGCAGTCAAAGGTCGATGCACATGCGATAGATTCATCAATTCATATAAGTCCTATCGAAAGAGACAAATGGAACGGCGGCCAGTTGGCGAAATTGACAAAGGATGATGGGAAACGGACACGCTTAGAAAGCGGATCAGACATACTGGCACTGAGCTCGGGATTTTATTATGGAATGGGTGCTCAGCTGAAAAACAATCCGGTTGAAAATGATAATTCCTTTTTTAACTATGATGTGATTGAGAGTGAGTCAGGTAGAAAGTCGATTTTGGCTTGGAGAAGTTACGATAATAATGTATGGATTGCGACTGTTCATACAGACGGTGTTTTTAAGGGGTGGAAACGTCTATTTACTGAAGAAGAATTTAATAAAATGACCTGGTATGATTTAACACTAATTAATGGGCATAAGGCTGGCGCAAGAAATCCTCAGTATGCAGTGTGGGGCAACCAGGTATTCACTCGTGGTGAAGTGGTTCCTCCAGATTTCGACAGCATTTTCGCTGTACTTCCTTCTGAAGCTCACCCTTCAACACAGAAATCAATGGCTGCCCCACTCTTTGGAACAACCGGGATAACAAAATATTATGCCGAACCAACGGGAGAACTGAGAATTAACGGAAAATACGCCAAAATAGAGGGGAATATTACAGGGATTTCAATAGATAATAATTTCACTTTGTAATGGGGGATGAATATGCAAGTCTTTTTGTATGATGAGAATTTTTATTTTCAAAGGCCTGAAATCTTAAACAGTACATCAAGTTCAATGCCGCAAAACTCAACAACCATAAAACCTCCGGACGGCTTATGGAGACCGCAGTTTGATGAAGTAAATAAAATTTGGAACGAATCTGCTGATAAAGAATATAAGGAAAATCAAAAAAACAAGTATCAGGATGTGGTGGAGCCGGATCCCATCGTGGAACAGTTGAAAGAAATCGGACAGCAACTGGCAGATGAAAAACTTGTGAGAAAACAAGCAGAACAAGCTCAAAATGCTTTAGGTGTACAATTGTCTGCCGAAGTGGTGGCAAGGGAGAAAACAGAGATGCTGAATAAAGCTTTAGGTGAACAATTAGTATCTTTAAAATTAGAATTATTAAACATAAAAGGAGAATGAAAAAATGAAGAGACTTAACTTTTGGGTTTACGCTTTGTTTTATAAGTGGGCCTCAATAGAAATGGTAAAACAGGCTATGGGCTATGATGACTGCTCTGCCGAAGATCTGGCGGAAGGTGTGGCCGCGAAGTATATCACGCCTGAGGAATTTCAAGAAATAACGGGTGAAACATACGAAAACTATAAAAATGCTGTGTCATAAGCCGAACGGCTTTTTTTATTTGTCATTTTTAATAAATCAGAAAAGGAGGACGGCCGATGAAAAAGCATTCATTTGAATTTCCTGCCGATCAACTTGGCAGACCCGGCGCAGTAAAAGCTTATCGCGGTAACAAAAACGATTATGTCACACCGGTTGCTGATTTGTCCGGAATGACAGAGCTTCTTACCAATACGCCGCTAGAAGCGATTGAAGTATACAGCCAATTCGGACAAGACCGTTTAGGAGCCGTCTTAATAGACAGAGCACAGGGGTGGGCTTATTCGGACCGCAGCGGAACTCTTTTTATCGAAGAGAGCGAGGATAACAATTCGTGGACGGCTTCACATTCTGTCGCAGTCAAAGGCGGAGTGCTGACCGCTTCGGGGTGGGTCAGTCTGACAAAAAGATATTACCGGTTCCGTTTTGAAAATGGAAATCAAAAGCAGTCCGAATTTGTTTTATACCAATCTGTCGGTACGGGCGGTGATATGGCGTTTTCATATACAGACGTGATTTTTCATGAAAATGCAGCAGAGGCGGGCGAGGGAAGCATCTTCTCAGCGGGCGCTTGGAAAAAACTTCTCATCGAAATCACCGGCACGGCTGAGTCGGGCCATATCGCGTTTTGGGGGAGATCCATCTCGGGAAGAAATGTGCCGATCAGAGGAATCAGGTCTGAAGACGGAACATCAGCCGCCGGTACATCAGGCACAGACGAAGTGTGGTCATTTGATATTGCCGGCTTTAAGGAAATCGTCATGGAAATCAAAAGCATTTCCGGCGGGAGCCTTTCTGTCAAAGGCACGGCATTTTCGTAAGAATGAAACTTCCGAAGGGAGGTGAGAACAATGTAAGAGGGGGGAGCGGAAGTGCTTCTGGATGAACAAGCGGTGCAAAAAGAATTCGCAGGAATCAAAGGTGAACAAAAGGTGCTTGAACAGCGGGTGGCCGTATTAGAGCGGGTATCCGACCGGCACGATCAGCAAATCATGACGCTGAATGAAAAACTGAATAAAATTGACGAAAACACAACATGGATTAAGCGGACCATTACAGGAGCGATCGTGACAGCAATCTGCACGGGCGTCATTGGCGGAGCCATCGCCATCATGTACAATCTGCTGCAAAAGTAGGGGGGAAACCGATATGAAATTCGCGGACAAAGGCACGGTCGTCAGGACGGTGCTTCTTTTGCTTGCTTTATTGAATCAAACTTTGCTGATGTTCGGCAAATCGCCGCTGAATATTCAGGAGGACCAGGTCAATCAGCTTGCAGATACGCTGTATGCCGCCGGGTCGGCCGTTTTTACAATCATAACGACTGCCGCCGCCTGGTTTAAAAACAATTACGTTACAGCAAAAGGGAAAAAACAGCAGGCTTTATTAAAAATAAACAATTTATCGAAATAGGAGAGATGAGAATATGGTAAAAATCACACAGGATTTTATCCCGGCAGGAAACAATAACCGCCCAGGCTATGCAATGACACCGATTTACATTACGGTGCACAATACAGCCAATACCGCAGTCGGAGCTAACGCCAAAAGTCACGCAAGCTATGTGAAAAATCCCGATACACCGACAAGCTGGCATTTCACAGTCGATGATACGGAAATTTATCAGCATCTTCCGCTGAACGAAAACGGCTGGCATGCCGGTGACGGAAACGGGGACGGCAACCGTAAATCCATCGGTATTGAAATTTGTGAAAACGCAGACGGCAACTTTTCACAGGCCGTGGCAAACGCCCAATGGCTCATCCGCACATTAATGACGTCGCACGGCATCCCGCTTGCGAATGTCGTTGCGCACAAGCATTGGTCAGGAAAGCTTTGTCCGAGAAGACTGTTGGATACATGGGATGAGTTTAAAGCGGGAATCGGTTCTGGGGAAAGACAGACGTATACCGTCCAAAAAGGAGATACGCTGTCAGCGATCGCGCGGAAATTCGGCGTCAGCGTGGCCGATCTGCAGAAATGGAATAACATCGCTGACCCGAACCTGATTAAAGTCGGACAAGTACTGATCGTCAGCCCGCCGGTTGAAGCACTGTATTCTCTTCCGGACGAGGTGATTCAGCTGACAGAGCCGTACACGTCCGGTGAAAAGGTATACCAGGTGCAAAACGCGCTCGCCGCGCTTTATTTCTATCCTGAAAAAGGAGCTGTCAATAACGGCATTGACGGTATCTACGGCCCGAAAACCGCAGATGCCGTGGCCCGCTTCCAATCTGTAAACGGACTGACGTCTGACGGCGTCTACGGTCCCGCTGTAAAAGCGAAAATTCTGATGCAGCTTTAACAAAAAAGGCTGAGTCCCGTTCACATTGCGGGATTCAGCCTTTTTTCTTTTTTAACCGGTTCAATAGCCCGAGATTCCTCGCCCGCATCCTCAGCGAATAAGCGGAAAGCCCGAAGCGTCCGTAATCCACAAACTTTACGCGCCTGACAATTTTCTTCACATCATCACCTGTCGCATCTCTTTGTTAGTTTTATTATATGAAAGATAAGAAAAAAAGGAATAAGGACAAGAGCCGTGTCTCCTGTCCTTAGTGTAATCAAGCTTTTTTTTGTTTATACTTGTCAATCAGCCGCTCGTTTTCTTTGAAAATTCTGGCGGTATGAGGGCTGACCTGGTAACTTGCGATACTTGTCATTGAACGTTTTTTAAACATTTTGAACGGTTTCGCTCTTTGTTCCGGCTGCCCGTTTTGAAATGCCTGCTCCATTTAACCGTCACCTTCCTCTTCTATTGGCAGCATTAAATCATAAATGCTCGTTAGCGATGTGAAAAGCAAATAATCGAATTCCGTCAACAGGTTTTCCGACGTGAGTTTGATCACGTAATGGCGGTTCTGGACTGTAAACGGAATAAGCACAAGCCTGCCTTTTTGATCATAGTAGACGTCTTTACGGTTAAGACGGGACTGAACGTCTGCCGCATCAGGCATATGCTCCGTCAAGCGGTCCTTATCCGATTGTGCGGAATAGTCGCACAAGGAAGCCGTGACATTCATTTTTTCGGCATAAGCGGCCAGCAGTCTGCTGATGCCTTCCGCATAAGCTTCTGTACTTCCATAATATACATGGATCGGTTCATTTTTCAACAGATATTGATAGGTTTTCAGTTTTTCAAGATAGGAGTGAAGCATTTCGTTATTTTCTTCTAAAATTTCCCGCGTATCCGTCTCTAATTCATTGCCGGCGAGCTTTTTGATATACGCGCTCAAAAAGATAAACGCATCAATAAGGGCAAAGCAGACGGCAACAATCAAATATTGTCTCCATGCGGCAAAGAGCGATTCGGGATCATATGTCCAATAGACCATGGAGCCCAGTACAAATAGTAAATACCACGTTTTACGGATGGCAAACATTTTTTCTTTTACCTTTGCCTCATACCGCCAGGATGCGTACACATATAAAATGAGTGCGGCCGCCATCGTCCACACCATAATCTGAAAAAACAAAAGCATGAGCATCCCTCACAATTTGAAAAATGGTCTGCTATGTTCATTCTATGTCATGACATCATTTTCCTGTCACAAAAAAAACCGCTTCTGTAAAGAAGCGGATGTCATCAGAAAAACAGATCTAAGATGAAAAAGGCGATGGCGCCGAGTGTACCTGCAATCGGCAGGGTGATGACCCATGTAATGAGCATCCGTTTAGCCGTTCCCCAGTTTACGCCTTTTACGCGGTGGGAAGCGCCCACACCGAGAATGGAAGACGAAATGACGTGTGTCGTGCTGACAGGGAGATGAATAAACGTGGCCCCGAAAATAATGGCTGCGCCGGTTAAGTCGGCAGATACGCCGTTTACCGGACGGATTTTCATAATTTTCCCGCCGACGGTTTTAATGATTTTCCAGCCGCCGATGGATGTGCCGAGACCCATTGCCAGGGCACAAGAGAGCTGCACCCAAAAAGGAATGGCATCACTTTTATGTAAATTGGCAGTCATAAGCGCCATCGTAATGATACCCATCGCTTTTTGCGCGTCGTTCGTTCCGTGTGTATAGGACTGAATGGCAGCCGTCAAAATCTGCACTCTGCGGAAGCGTTTATTTGTTTTCGCCAGATTGCTGTCTTTAAAAATCAGCTTCACGATCGAATATACGATAAAGCCGAGAACAAAGGCGATGATCGGTGATAAAATAAGTGCTTCGATAATTTTAATGAACCCTTTATAATTAAGCGTCGCAAAACCTGACGCTGCAATGGCCGCTCCGGCGATCGCTCCGATAATCGCATGTGAAGAGCTGCTCGGAATGCCGAAATACCATGTGATCAAGTTCCAGGCGATTGCGGCGAGTAGAGCCGCCAGAATGACAACTGACCCATTGTCTAATGTATAAGGATTCACAATGTCCTTTGTAATGGTTTTCGCCACACCGGTAAATGTCATCGCTCCGAGAAAGTTCATGATGGCGGCCATGACGATTGCGTGCCGCGGCTTCAGCGCTTTTGTCGAAACTGAGGTGGCGATTGCGTTTGCGGTATCGTGAAATCCGTTAATGAAGTCAAATACCAAAGCGCATATGACAATTAATATCGTTAAAAGTAATAGAGTATCCATTATAACCCCTCGTTACGCGTTTTTCATAATAATGGTTTCAAGGTTATTGGCAACGCTTTGGCAAGAGTCGGCAATTTCCTCAAGCGTTTCGTAAATCTCGCGGTACTGAATCACTTTAATCGGATCGGTTTCTGTGCCGAACAGATTTTTTAATGATTTACGGTGCAGGTTATCACAGCTGTGCTCGTATTCCTTAATTTTAATGGCGTGAGGGTGAATGTCCTTCAATCGGTTTTCTGCAAGCAGCTCAATCGTGATTAAAATTTCCTTCGCGCACTCTCTGATGTATCCGCTGAACTTATCGATATGCTCATCGGAAGAAGTGATCGAGAAAATCTCCATCATTGCTGAAAAATGTTCGATTCCGTCAAGCACGTCATCGAGGCTGTTTGTCAGCTCAAGGATGTCTTCACGTTCAATGGGAGTGATAAAAGCTTTGTTCAGCTCTTTAATCATGACATGAACATGATTATCTCCTTTTGTTTCAAACTCTTTTAACGTATCGGCAAATTCCTTTAAAGTCGTCTGGTTCGTCACTTTAAAGTTGACAAAGTATTCTGCGGTTTCGTCTATGTTTTTTGCGATTTCTGTTAAAAGGAGTGAGAACTTATCTTTTTTTCTTTTTATCATTAAAAACCCTCCATTGTTTGAATGAGACAATGCACACATCAAATTATTATATAGCCTTTTGTCGAAAAAAAACAGATAAAGTCGAAAAAAACGCCTCTTGATTTTTTCGTAAAAACGTGTCTCATCCTGTTTTTCTTATGTTACCCACTTCGCCAAAAAAACGTAACATACTTCGAATTCAGACATCTTGCTTAAAAAGTATAACAAAAGATGTGAATTTGCTGTCAACTTTTGCACGTGATTTTGCCAGAAAAAAAACGGCTCCCGTAAAAGGAACCGTTTTTATCAGTTTTTTCTGCCGTTTTTCAGCCAAAAATAAAGCGGCAGCCCGGCGAGGCCGATCAAGAGGGACAGCGCGCAGCTCAGTGTATCTGTAATGATCGTGCTGATCAGCACAAACAGTGAACCCGCGATGGCCAAAACAGGAATGATCGGATACAAAGGCACGCTGTAGGCGCGCGGTTTTCCGCCGCTTTTTTTTCTGAGGATAAACACGGCGAAAAAGGCCATGACGTAAAAAATATAAATCATGAAAATAGAGATTTCAGACAGCTTATCGGGATTGCTGGCGATCATAAAAATAATGGCCAGCGCGATCTGAAATGACACGGCAATCCACGGGGTGCGGAACGTCGGATGAACCCGCGAAATCTGTCCGGCAAACGGCAGCTGTTTCCGTTCCGCCATCGCAAACGAGACACGCGGAAAAGCGAGAATCTTTCCGTTTAAACAGCCGAAGATGCTGACGATGATTCCGACGCTGATCAATTTTCCTCCGATGTCGCCAAACAGCATTCCGGCAGCGGTGCCGGTCGCATTTTCACCGAGTTTGACGATGTCGGTCGCAGGAAGAATGTGCAGCAGCGCAAAGTTAATGAAAAGATAAATGGCGGTGACGACCAGCAGTCCGCCCGTCATCGCTCTCGGGAGCAGCTTTTCCGGATTTTTCATCTCGCCGCCGAGTGCCGCAAGCAGAATCCAGCCGTCATAAGCAAACAAGGTGGCCAGTATGGCAGCGCCGAAATTCATGTCCGACATGCTGCTTGTAACGGCTGTGAAAATATGCTGATCGCCTTTCCAAAGGCCGAACACGATCATGCAGATAATCGGAATCAATTTGCCGACAGTCGTAATTCCCTGTACGATGCCGCCATATTTCGTTCCGATAATATTAATGATGCTTAAAAACAAAACGGCTGAAATCCCGATCAATTTAGACCAGCCGGAATCCCAATTGAACAAGTGCGCCATCAAAGATCCGAAATACAAGCCGATTGCTCCGATAATGGCCGGGCCGTAAATGATAATTTGAACCCATCCGCACAAAAAGCCCCAAAATTCGCCGTACACTTCTTCGAGATATGTATAAAGTCCGCCCGTTTTCGGAATCTGAGTGCCGATTTCCGCAACGGTCAATCCGCCTGCAAGCGTCAAAATACCTCCTAACAGCCACGCGATAAGCGCGGTTTTCGCATCACCGGAGTAGGCAAGCACGGCGCCTGGTTTCATAAATACGCCGGAACCGATGATGGTGCCGATAACAAGTGAGAGGGCGATGGTAAGGCCGATCTCTTTTTTAAGTCCGTTCTCTTCAATCTGCATATCCTTTCCCTCCAGATGTAAAATCGTCATGATGAAAAAACTATTTTCCATATTGTAAACCCTAATTGCTGAAACACGAATAAAATAAATTTTCTGATTTTGTTGTTTTCCCTAAAAGATAAAGGTTTCTGCTTTTGAGAAGGAAAAAATACCGTTTTAAAAGCGAACATTAATGGTTTTTTTATATCAAAGGTTCGTTATTTAGGGAGCGGCAGTCTGCAGACCGTCTGTGAAGCAGATGGGTTGACTTTACGATCCGGATAACATAAATTGTATATATAAATATCTCGAAATCGAGATAATTGACTGGAGGATAACATAATGAAAGTTAATGGAATACACCATGTATCAGCATTGACGGCTGATGCGCAGAAAAATTTAGATTTCTATCGGAACATCCTGGGACTGAAGCTTGTGAAAAAGTCCGTAAACCAAGATGAACCGACGATGTATCATTTGTTTTACGGTGATGAAACAGCCAATCCGGGATCTGAATTGACGTTTTTCGAGATTCCGCGGATTGCGCCGTTTCATGCGGGAACAAACAGTATTTCTTCAATCGGCCTGCGTGTCCCGGATGCACAAGCGCTCCAATATTGGAAAAAACGATTTGAAGAGCATCAGGTCTCTCACAGTGAGATCGTGAAAATAGCGGGCAGGGACACACTCGCTTTTCAGGATCATGAAGGACAGCGGCTTGTGCTGACAGCTGACGAAAAAGGAAAAGACATCGGTGAAGCGGTGAAGCAAAGCGGCATACCGGAAGAATATTCTTTCCGCGGTCTTGGTCCCGTTGAATTGACCGTCCCGTATGCAGAACCGACGCTGCGTGTGTTAACCGATGTGCTGGGCTTCACTGAAATCGGGAAAGAAACGCATGAAGACCGGGGCACGGTTACGGTACTCGAATCCGGAAACGGAGGCGCGCGTACAGAAGTCCATCTCATTGAAAGAAACGATCTTCCGCGCGAGCGTCCTGGAAAAGGCAGCGTGCACCATGTGGCCTTCCGCGTCCAGAATGAAGAGGAGCTTGCTTTATGGCACCGCATCATTACGAAAGAAGGTTTCAGCAACTCAGGCATTGTAGAGCGTTATTATTTCAAAGCGCTGTACTTCCGGGAGCCGAACGGAATTCTGTTTGAATTGTCAACGGACGGTCCGGGATTTATGGTTGATGAAAAACCTGAAGAGCTGGGCAAAACGGTTGCGCTCCCGCCTTATCTCGAACACCGCCGTTCTGAAATAGAAGCGCGGCTGAAACCGATTCAGTAAATCAGAAATCATGACAGATGCCTCCCGGCTTGACGGGGGCATCTTTTTTTTTCTTTTTTACCCGTTTTGTCATTCTTTTTACCTATTTGTAAACGGCAAAATAATTGTCTTTGTTTATTAATAAATTTTTCACATTTGGTTGTTACACTTGTTCAAAGTTAAACAAAAGGAGTGAAAACACAGGTGAAAATGAAAAAACGCGAGATAGACGCAGTCTTAATTCTCATTTTACTCGCTTCCGCATTCTTGAATATGTACAACATCTGGAATGACGATACGGTGAATCCTTATTACACCGCAGCGGTAACGAGTATGCTTCAAAGCTTTCATAATTTCTTTTACGCTTCATTTGACGCAGCCGGGTTTATCACGGTAGATAAACCGCCTGTGACATACCAGATTCAAACGATCAGCGCGCTGATATTCGGTATGCACGGGTGGAGCGTCATCCTGCCTCAGGCATTGGCGGGTGTAGGTTCAGTTCTATTCATGTACTTATTAATAAAGCCGACGTTCGGAAAAACGGCGGCGCGCATCGCCTCATTTGTCATGGCGTGTACACCGATCGCAGTAGCGGTCGCGCGGACGAACAATGTCGATGCTTTACTGGTCTTTTTCCTCTTGTTCGCCACATGGCTTCTCTTTAAAGCGATCAGAAAGGGCAGACTGATCTGGCTTTTGGCGGCATTTTTTGTCGTCGGAGCAGGCTTTAACACAAAAATGCTTCAGGCTTATATGATTTTGCCGGCCTTCTTGCTGTTCTATATGATTGCGGCAAACACCACGATTAAGAAAAAAATCATTTCATTGGTAAGCGCGTTAGCCGTTTTAGCAGCCGTTTCATTGTCATGGCCGCTCATTGTTGACAATATTCCTGCCAGCAAAAGGCCATATGTCGGAAGCAGCCAGACAAACTCCGTATTGGAATTGGCTTTCGGATATAACGGGATTCAGCGGCTGACAGGGCAAAGTTCCGGCGGCGGCCAGGGCGGGCCGGACGGAAACGCATCGAAAGAGATGTCTTCTTCCGGCGGTTCTTCACAAATGCAAAAACCGCCTGGCCAGTCTTCAAGCAGCAGTTCAGCAAGCGGAGACAAATCACAAAACGGCAGTATGACGGCACCTCCATCTAACGGGAAAATGCCAAGCGGCGGCGAAATGCCAAGCGGCGGTCAAGGAGGCCCTCCAAGCGGCGGAGATGGCGGCGGAGGCGGTCCCGGCGGCGGAGGAAAAAGCGGTACAGGCACCGGCTCGAAAATGCAATCAGGTTCAGGAATGTTCGGTACGGGAACCCCTGGTCCGCTGCGCCTTTTCCAAACGGAATTATCTGATCAGATCAGCTGGCTCCTGCCGTTTGCGATTTTTGGAATGGCCGGTTTATTGATCGCCGGGGTGAGAGAAAGAAGACGATTATCAGCAGAACAGAAGGAAACGATCTTTTGGGCAGCGTGGCTTGTGCCGATTGCCGGATTCTTCAGTGTCGCAGAATTTTTCCACCATTATTATCTCATTATGCTGGCGCCTCCGATCGCGGCACTTGTCGGTGCGGGATGGGTCGCCCTCGTTCATCTGTACCGCAAGCAGGCGGGATGGAAAACTTGGCTATTGCCGGCCGCTATTCTTGTGACAACCGGATTTGAGCTGTTTATCCTCAGAAACTACAATGATCAAATCGGCGCAGGCTGGAGCATCGGAGTAGGCGTTATCGGCGCAGTGGCTGCCATCGCTCTGTTCGTATTCAAACAGCGCCAAAAACCGCTCAGTTACTATGTTTCACTTGCAGCCCTTCTCGTCTTGATGGTCATGCCGATTTATTGGGCGAGCACACCGCTTCTGTACGGAGGCAACAGCTCATTGCCTGAAACAGGCCCTCAGCTCGCTTCAACAAGCGGAAAAGGCATGGGAATGGATAACGCATCTGTCAATACAAAACTGATCAACTATTTAGAGAAACACAACGCCGGAGCGGACTATCTATTTGCAACAACCGATTCCAACACTGCGGCGCCTTACATTATTAAAACGAAAAAAGCGGTCATGGCGATCGGCGGATACAGCGGGTCTGACCCGGCCATTACGCTGGCCCAATTTAAAAAGCTCGTAAAAGAAGGGAAAGTAAAATACTTCTTAGCATCCGGAATGGGCAAAGGCGGAAATAACGATATTGTGCAGTGGGTTGAGAAAAACGGAAAGAAAGTATCTTCAGATAAATGGCAATCAAACACAGATCAGAAAACGAAAAATAGTGATGCAGCTGATAAAAAAAGCAGCAAGGCCTCAGGTAAAAACAGCCGAATGAGCGGCGGGCCGGGCGGAATGAATCAATCAGCTTCACTATACGAACTTCAATCTGATGAATAGGAGGAAAAAACATGAGCAGACATATTCAATATTCAATAGTCGTCCCGGTTTATAACGAGGAACTCGTCATTCAGACAACCTATCAGCGTCTGAAAGAAGTGATGGATCAAACAAAAGAGCATTATGAATTGATCTTTGTCAATGATGGAAGCAAAGACCGCAGTATTGAGATTTTAAGAGAGCAAAGTCTGATTGATCCGAGAGTGAAAATTATTGATTTTTCCAGAAACTTCGGACATCAGATCGCGATCACAGCGGGTATGGATTATGCAGAGGGGAATGCAATCGCCGTCATTGACGCCGATTTGCAGGACCCTCCTGAATTAATCCTTGATATGATTGAGCAGTGGAAAGAAGGCTACGATGTGGTGTACGCCGTCAGAACGAAACGAAAGGGAGAAACCTTTTTCAAGAAACAGACGGCCTCTATGTTTTACCGGCTGCTGCGGAACGTGACTGATATTGATATTCCGCTCGACACCGGAGATTTCCGCCTGCTGGACAGAAAAGTCTGTGATGAGATGAAAAAATTAAAAGAAAAAAATCCTTTTGTCAGAGGGCTCGTCAGCTGGGTCGGCTTTAAGCAGACTGCTGTAGAATATGAACGAGATGAGCGGCTTGCGGGGGAAACGAAATACCCGCTTAAAAAAATGCTGAAGCTTTCCATGGACGGAATCACAACGTTCTCTCATAAACCGCTCAAGGCGGCAAGCTATGCGGGAATGATCATGTCCGGAGCGGGTTTTCTCTATATGTTTATCGTTTTATACATGAAGCTGTTTACGAACAGCACCATTACGGGCTGGTCCTCTCTGATTGTGATACAGCTGTTATTCAGCGGCATCGTTCTATTAATGCTCGGAATGATCGGCGAATATATCGGAAGGATTTATGACGAAGCAAAAGATCGTCCGCTCTATATCGTGCAAAAAGCGTACGGCATTAAAAATGAAAAGATTTATCGGGACCAGCATATGTCTTAACCGAAGCACCCTGTCCGGCCAGCGGACAGGGTGCTTTTATGTGAAATAAAAGCCGCGGGATACAGAATGTCCCGCGGCTTTTTTTATTCATCTGCGGCCGGTCTGCGTGTGCAGAGAGAGCATGATCAGTCCGGTTCCCGAAAGGTTCAGTAAAATGCTTGCACCAAGCGTCATTCCCCAAGCAGCGTTTTGCTGAGGAAGCTGAATGCTCAGCTGCAGCAAGATCAGACCGGTAACGACCAGCAAAAGTCCGGTTTGTTTCATGTGTATGTATCCTCCTTTGTACACTAAGTCATACGGCTGATCCAGGCCTAAAGTTTCATCCGTATATAAAAAATCCAAGGCGGCTGCCTTGGATTTTTGTTAAGAAGATGTTTCTTCTTTTTGAGTCAGTTTCATTTTTTTCGTCATTTCCTTGCCGTTTCTGATAATCTTCACGTCAACGGTGCTGCCGACTTTCGTATTCTTGTAGAGAATATTGCGAAGTTCGCTGCCCGTGTCGGTTTCTTTCCCTTTTAAGCTGATAATGATGTCTTCTGCTTTTAATCCGGCTTTGGCTGCAGGTGAGCCCTGCGCCACTTCGCGAATATAAACGCCTTTATTCAGCTGTT
Source organism: Bacillus sp. FCW2 (assembly GCF_021228595.1). NCBI lineage: Bacteria > Bacillati > Bacillota > Bacilli > Caryophanales > Bacillaceae > Bacillus > Bacillus sp. FCW2. Next base: position 391,124 of record NZ_CP089436.1, read on the forward strand.
TGCCGAAAAGCCCGAGTGTGCCTTCCTGATAGTTTTGCGGCACTTGTTCCAAGTCGATCATGCTCACGCCGATATAAGGGCGCTCCACCTGTCCTTTCGTGAGAAGCTCTTCGGCGATCGGTTTTACATCGTTGCTCGGGATGGCAAAGCCGATGCCTTCTACATCACTTTCGCTGATTTTCATGCTGTTGATGCCGATGATTTTGCCGTCTGTATTCAAGAGCGGTCCGCCGCTGTTTCCGGGATTGATGGCGGCATCGGTTTGGATGACGTTGATGCTTGACTCGCCGGCTGACGTAGAGATCGAGACGGTTCTGTTTAAGCCGCTCACGATGCCCTGTGTGACGGTGCGGGAAAGGTCTTTTCCGAGCGGATCACCGATGGCGATGACGGATTCACCCGTTCTGAGAGCGGATGAGCTGCCGAAGCTTGCCGTTTTTGTCACGTGTTTATCACTGATTTCTAAAACGGCCAAGTCTGTCAGAGAGTCGCTGCCGACGAGTTTAGCTGTTACATCGGTGCCGTCATATAATGACACTTTAAGGGAAGAGGCGCCTTCGACCACGTGGTTATTCGTAATGATATACGCTTTGCCGTTTGCTTTCTTAAAAATAACGCCTGAACCCGATCCCGTTTCCGCATCTTCACCCGATGAATTTGAGTTTGAATCTGAGCTTGATCCGAATCCGAATAAATCGGAACTGCTTTGCTGCTTCTGCAGATTGGTGATTCCGACGATCGCCGGTGAAATGTCTTCCACCATATTCGAAATGCTGCTTGAATTTGCCGATGAGCTGTTTGCCGATTTGCTGCTGCCGGAATCAGAAGATGTCTGCTTGGCGGTTACCGATGACGTTTCCTGAGCGGGAGCCGTATTGGAAGTATCTTGAGTCTGATGGTCTCCAAGCGGCGTAAATGTATAGATGCCGAGGGCGAGCCCTCCGCCGATCACTCCGCCGAGAAGCGGTCTGAACCAGCCGAAGCTTCGTTTTTTCTTGTCCTCGTCCGACGCGGAATATCTGGCCGGCTGCGGGTTTTCTTTTACTAAAAGGACTTCCTGTTCTTTTTGGTCTGTCCGATTTTCATCACGATAGTTATCCATCATGTTCACTCCGTTTCTCTATTTTCATCATAGCATGATTTGCCTATTATTACTGACTCCATCTTAAACAAAAAGTGTGGGATAATAATGAAAAGATTGTGGGAAATTGTGAAAAAGGCGTAATCGGACGGAGGCGCTTTATATTGACAATTTCCATCGGATTTGAAATAATAAATGAGATATTATGTTCAATCCTTCACATGAAAAGATATGAAAAATTCTGTCAAGCTAATGGGGGAAATCTGTTAGCTTTTTCACTTTGTTAAATAGTCAGAAAGGAGTTGTCAAATGAAAGAAAAACATCATTGGATTATTTCTCTGCTCGCTGTATTGGCGGTCGGGCCGGGGCTGATGTCGAATACCGCACTTTCGGCTGTCCAAAGCCTTGTCCGGCAGACGGTCGGCGGGGAAAACTTTGACTCTTTTCATCCGATTATTATCGGTAATATGGCATTTGCCTTATTCGTGCCGGCGGGGCCGTATTTAAGAAAAAGATTCGGCTCCCGGCCTGTCTATATGATTTCGATGGCCGCGGGTGTCATCGGAGCGCTCCTTGCTGCTGTGACAAATGATATTTATCCGCTCGCCGCGGGCCGTTTTTTACAGGGAGCTGCGGCGGGCACTATGCTGATGATTATGATCCCGATGCTGGTGCTTTCGTTTCCGATTGAGCGCCGGAATTACGCATTATTTGTGTTAATCGGCGGATTTTACGGGTCCGTCATTATGGGGACCGTTTTAGGCACGGCGGCGGCAAGCGCCGGCCATTGGCATTGGCTGTTCGGCATTTTTGGCCTGCTGTCTTTTTTCGGCCTCATTTTCAGTTATATGTGGCTGCGGGATGACGCTCATAAAAATGCTGAAAAATCTCCATTTGACGGCATCGGTTTTCTGTTAGCGGGTGTATCAGCCGTGCTGACCGCCTATACATTTATTCATCTGCCGAAATGGGGCTTTTCATCATGGCAGACATTGGCGGGATTTGGAGGAAGCATCGTCATTCTTCTGATCTTGCTGATCATGCAGTACAGAAACGAACATGCGCTGATTTCGATTAAACTTATGCTGATTCCAAAGCCGATTCTGGGTGTTTTCATGATCGCTGCGGGCAGTATTTCCATAGCGGTCAGTCTTTCTGCATTTCACGGGGAGCTTCAGACCGCATATCATATGTCACAAACTCAACTGATATTCCTATATGCGAGCCTTTTGGGAGGCGTGGCCATCGCCGCTGTCATCAGTGCATTAGCATATGATAAAGTCGGTCCGGGCATGCTCGGCATAACAGGCTCTGTTATACTGGTATTCGTGAATTTTCAATGGATGACGGCGGATCATCATATACCGCTTATTCTATTTGCGGGGCTTTTCGTGATGCTGGCGGCCGGGACAGGGCTTATTGTGGCAGCCGGACTGATGGGAGCCGCGTTGGGCGGACCGCTTCCGGAACTGGTGAAACGCATGACGGCAGTTCAGTTTTTAAGGCTGTTCATTTATATGGGCGCACCTGTTTTAATAGGGTATTTTACGAAAAGAGATGCTTCCGGCATGCTTCGGGGCGCGCGCGGCACACAATCGCCGCATGACCTGCTGATGGGGACATACAGCGATTTGTTTCTTATTGCTTTCATCTTGAGCTTGCTTTTAGTGTGTTTATCATTTGTCATGAATGCGACCGGCATGGGGCATAAGCTGGCGCATAAACCGCATGCCGTCCGTAAGCAGGCGGCTGAAGAGCCTTCGCCGCAGGCTCCTGAACCGATCAGGCATCAGGTCATTCCCGATCGTGAATACAGAAGTGCGGTCAGACAGTTTCAGCGTCATCATATAAGCAAAAACGGTATGTAACTTTTTCTATCAGCAAACCCTTTTCCCGGTGAAAAGGGTTTGTTTTTTCCCATAATAGCAGAATGGTATATTGCATGTTTCATCCTTTTTTAATATAATTTGTTAGAATATTCATAATTTAATATCGAAATTTTAAGTAAAAAAGGAGGCATTACATGAAACTGTATCTATCTGTGGATATGGAAGGGATTTCCGGACTGCCTGATGAAACATTTGTCAATTCCCGCATGCACAATTATGAGCGCGGCAGAGTTCTGATGACCGAAGAAGCAAACTGGTGCATCGCAGAAGCGTTTAATAACGGATGCACGGAAGTGACCGTGAATGACAGCCACTCAAAGATGAATAATCTGCTCGCGGAAAAACTTCACCCTGAGGCAGAGCTGATTACGGGGGATGTCAAGCCGTTTTCCATGATGCAGGGGCTTGATGAATCGTATTCGGGTGTGATGTTTATCGGCTATCATGCGAGAGCGTCGATGCCGGGCGTCATGTCGCACAGCATGATATTCGGCGTCCGCCACTTTTACATAAATGATAAGCCGGTCGGTGAACTGGGGTTAAATGCCTATCTCGCCGGATTTTACGATGTCCCGGTCATCATGGCTGCCGGAGATGATTGCGCCGCAAAAGAAGCGGAGGAGCTGATCCCGAATGTGACGACTGCCGCCGTCAAACAAACCATTTCAAGAACCGCGGTCAAATGCCTGTCCCCTCAAAAAGCCGGACGGCTCCTGACGGAAAAAACAGCCTATGCGCTCAAAAATAAAGATAAGGTCAAACCGCTGACTCCGCCTGAAAGACCTGTATTAGGCATTGAATTTGCCAACTACGGACAGGCTGAATGGGCCCATTTAATGCCGGGCACAGAAATCATCCCGGGAACGACAATCGTTCAATTTCAGGCAAAAAACATGCCGGAAGCTTATCAGGCCATGCTCGTCATGACAGAACTCGCCATGAGAACAACATTCTGTTAAAGGGGTGAACGGCATTGCTGCGGTATTTTATCAAACGTTTTATCGCCATGATTATGACCGTCCTCGTCATCACCACTCTGACATTTGTCATGATGAAAGTGATACCCGGCTCGCCTTTTAACGAAGAGCGGGGCACAAACGAAGCGGTCCAGCGAAATCTCGAATCCTACTACCATCTGAACGAACCTCTTATCACTCAATACGCCATCTATCTAAAATCCATTCTTACCTTTGATTTCGGTCCTTCAATTAAAAAACCGTCAGACAGTGTAAACGCCATGCTTGAACGCGGGTTTCCGGTCTCATTTGAGCTTGGGATAACGGCGATCATCATCGCTGTTATTTCCGGGCTCACGCTCGGCATAATGGCCGCTCTCAGGCGCGGCGGCTTTCTCGATTATGCGGCCATGAGCCTTGCGGTGCTCGGGATTTCTATTCCGAATTTTATTATGGCTACGCTGCTGATTCAGCAATTTGCGGTTCATCTGAAATGGTTTCCGGCAGCTACCTGGACGAGTCCCGTTCACATGGTCCTGCCGACTGTTGCGCTTGCCGTCGGTCCCATGGCCATTATCGCGAGGCTGACAAGATCGAGCATGGCCGAAGTGCTGACTCAGGATTACATCCGCACGGCAAAAGCAAAGGGGCTTTCTCCCGTCAAAATTGTGATCAAACACGCATTAAAAAACGCTCTTATGCCTGTTGTGACAGTACTCGGGACGCTTGCCGCAAGTATTTTAACGGGCAGTTTCGTCATCGAGAAAATTTTTGCCATACCGGGAATGGGCAAATATTTCGTAGAAAGCATCAATCAGCGTGATTACCCGGTCATCATGGGAACGACCGTATTTTACAGTGTGATTCTGATCGTCCTGCTGTTTCTGGTTGATTTGGCATACGGCCTGTTAGACCCGCGCATAAAACTTCATAAGAAAGGGTGATCCTGATGAATCTCCCGCAAGAAACGGTAAAACACACAGAAGTGCCTGATGACTGGTTTCAGCCGGGCGCGGAAAGAAAGGGTGAAACCGAGTCGGTCAAGCGTCCGAGCCTGTCTTACACTCAGGATGCGTGGCGGCGGCTTAAAAAGAACAAATTGGCGATGGCCGGGCTTGTGATTTTATGCTGCCTGTTTCTATCGGCTGTGTTCGGTCCGCTGATATCACCGCACAGCGTGACAAGGCAGACGCTCGCCGAGCAGAATCTTCCGCCTTCTTTTTCACACTGGTTCGGAACCGATGAACTTGGCCGGGACGTGTTTACAAGAACGTGGTACGGAGCGAGGATCTCTTTATTTGTCGGTGTGATGGCGGCGCTGATCGACTTTTTGATCGGCGTTATCTACGGAGGGGTCGCCGGATACAAAGGGGGCCGGACAGACAGCGCCATGATGAGAATCATCGAGGTTCTCTACGGATTGCCGTATCTGCTCGTTGTCATTTTGTTAATGGTGCTGATGGGGCCGGGGCTCAGTTCCATTATCGTCGCTCTGACCGTGACGGGATGGGTCGGCATGGCGCGGATTGTCAGAGGGCAGGTGCTGAGGATGAAGCATGATGAACACGTATTGGCTTCGAAAACGTTTGGAGCGAAAACATTTCGGATCATTAAGAAAAATCTGCTGCCGAATACGATGGGAGCCATTATTGTCCAAATGACGCTTACAGTGCCGGCGGCGATTTTTGCGGAATCATTTTTAAGTTTTCTCGGACTCGGCATTCAGGCGCCGTTTGCAAGCTGGGGCGTCATGGCAAACGACGGGCTGCCGGCGATTTTATCAGGCCATTGGTGGCGGCTGTTTTTTCCCGCTTTTTTCATTTCCTTAACGATGTACGCGTTTAACGTACTTGGAGACGGCTTGCAGGACGCGTTAGACCCGAAACTGAGGAGGTAGGAAAAATGGCGCAGCAAGTTCTTTCCGTTCAAAATCTGCATGTTACTTTTTCAACATACGGAGGCACTGTAAAAGCCGTAAGAGGCGTCAGCTTCGATTTATATAAAGGTGAAACGTTTGCGATCGTCGGTGAATCGGGCTGCGGAAAAAGCGTGACGTCACAAGCCGTGATGGGTCTTCTTCCGAAACATTCGGCAAAGATTGAATCCGGAAGCATACAATTTAAACAGAAAGACCTTTGCCAAATGTCGGATCGGGAAATGCGGGGAATCCGGGGGCGCGATATTTCTATGATCTTTCAGGACCCGATGACGGCGCTCAATCCGACTTTGACCATAGGGGATCAGCTCTCAGAAGCGCTGTTGGAACACCGCGCCATGACAAGAAAACAAGCTGAATCCGAAGTTCTCGCCATGCTGGATCTGGTCGGTATCCCGGACTCGAAATCCCGCCTGAAGCAGTACCCCCACCAATTAAGCGGGGGCATGCGGCAGCGGATCGTGATCGCGATGGCTCTGATCTGCGAGCCGGAAATTATGATCGCCGATGAACCGACAACGGCTCTTGATGTGACGATTCAAGCACAAATCCTTGAATTATTTAAGAAGATTCAAAGAAAAACAGGCGTGTCTATTATTCTGATCACACACGATCTCGGCGTCGTCGCTCAGACCGCCGACAGAGTCGCCGTCATGTATGCGGGGAAAATCGCCGAAATCGGCACGAGGCATGATATTTTTTACCGTCCGGCTCATCCATACACAAAGGGGCTGCTTCGTTCAGTGCCGCGGCTGGATATGGAGGATAGTGAGCTGTCGCCGATTGACGGGACGCCGCCTGATTTATTCGATCCGCCGCCGGGCTGCCCGTTTGCCGCCCGCTGCCCGGACAGGATGATCGTCTGTGAAAAGGTATACCCGGCAGCAACCGTGAAATCCAAAAGCCATATCGTTAATTGCTGGCTTCAGGATCACCGTGCAGAGCGGCTGAAGCAGCAGCTGACGGCAGCAGAGGAAAAAGGGGGATTGAAATGAAAAAGAGATGGGCGATCGGTGTGATTGCTGTTGTTTCGTTTGCTCTGATGGGCTGTACAGCCAATGAACAGGCGGGGACAGAACCCGGCAAAGCAAAAGAACAGGGGGGTGAAACGGTGCTGCGGCTCAATAACGAAAATGAGCCGACCTCACTTGATCCGCCGATCGGATTTAATAATGTTTCCTGGCAGCCGCTGAATAACATCATGGAAGGATTGACGAGGCTCGGAAAAGATAATAAACCCGAACCGGCCATGGCGGAAAGCTGGAAGGTGTCCGCTGATAAGCTGACATATACCTTCAATATCCGTGATAACGCCGAATGGACAAATGGCGATCCCGTTACGGCGGAAGACTTCGTGTACGCCTGGAAACGGATGCTCGATCCGAAAACGGGCGCATCTTCCGCATTTCTCGGCTATATGATCAAAGGCGGGGAGGAATTTAACAGCGGAAAAGGCAAAAGAGAAGACGTGAAAATCACGGCAAAAGATAAAAAAACGCTTGTCGTCACATTGGCGGCACCGCAGGATTATTTTCTGAGCGTCGTGTCCAATCCGGCGTATTTCCCGATTAATGAGAAAGTCGCCAAGGCTGATCCGAAATGGTTCACTGAAGCAAAAACCTTTGTCGGCAACGGGCCGTTCAAACTGACGGAATGGAAGCATGACGACAGCATGACGATGGTCAAAAACGAGACGTATTGGGATAAAAAGACGGTGAAACTGGATAAAGTCACCTGGGCGATGGTCAGTGACCGGAATACCGACTATCAGATGTTCCAGTCGGGGGATTTGGATACCGCCTTTGTGCCGGCAGAGCTGAGCGAGCAGCTGATGGGAGGAAAAAATGTCCGCACGTGGGATCAGGCCGGACTCTATTTCTATCGTTTTAACGTAAAAATGGAGCCGTTTCAAAATGAGAAGATCAGAAAAGCGTTCGCCGCAGCGATTGATCAGAAAGAAATCACGGATTATGTGACCAAAAACAGTGAAAAGCCGGCACATGCCTTTGTATCCCCGGGATTTACTCAGCCTGACGGGAAAGATTTCCGCGAAGCGGGCGGCAGTTTATTAAATCCGGATGAATCAGAAGCCAAAAAACTGCTGGAAAAAGGCATGGCGGAAGAGCATTATGACAAGCTGCCCGCCGTTACATTGACATACAGCACAAAACCGGAGCATAAGAAAATAGCGGAAGCGGTTCAGCAGAAGCTCAAAAGTGTGCTCGGTATAGACGTTAAGCTCGCCAATATGGAATGGAACGTCTTTTTAGAAGAGCAGAAAGGACTGAAGTTCCAGTTCTCTCAAAGCTCATTTTTACCGGATTACGCAGATCCGATCAGTTTTCTTGAGGCTTTCCAAACGGATAATTCCATGAACCGCACCGGCTGGGGCAACGCGGCATACGACGGCTGCATCAAGCAGGCAAAACAGGAGGCCGATGCCAAAAAACGTTTTGCGCTCATGCATAAAGCGGAAAAGCTGCTCATGAATGAGGCTCCGATCATTCCGATTTACTTTTACAATCAGGTGCATCTGCAGAACAGCGGCGTGAAGGGCATTGTCCGGCACCCCGTCGGTTACATTGATCTGAAATGGGCGGAAAAGTCCTGATCTTACAGCGGAAACATATGCCGCTCTTTATCCATTAAAGGAGCGGCGTGTTTCACTTTTCAATCCGGAAAGGAGATTGAAAAAGTCATGAACCATAAACCGAAAGCACTGCAAAAAGGCGACACGGTCGGTGTGATTGCGCCCGCAAGCCCGCCTGAGAGCGGGACGCTGCAAACCGCGCTGCTGTTTTTAGAGAATGAGCTTGGCCTTCATGTGAAACTCGGCCGGGCGCTGAAGACTCGTCACGGCTATTTGGCGGGAGAGGACCGGGCGCGTCTCGATGATCTCCATGACATGTTTAGTGATCAGAATGTCAAAGCGGTGATATGCGCGTGCGGAGGATTCGGCACGGGCCGCATTGCCGCCGACATCGATTTCCGCTTAATCCGCCGCAATCCGAAAATTTTCTGGGGGTACAGTGATATTACGTTTTTACATACCGCCATTCATCAAAATACGGGGCTCGTCACATTTCACGGCCCGATGCTGAGCACGGATGTCGGGCTTGAAGATGCTGATCCCCTGACAAAAGCGTCGTATCATCAGCTTTTTACAGAAACGGAATTCACCTATACGGAGGACATTTCTCCCTTAGAGGTGCTGACAGGCGGAAGGGCCGAGGGAGAGCTTGCGGGCGGCAATCTGTCGCTCATTACGTCCACGCTCGGCACGCCGTTTGAAATCGATACGAAAGACAAATTGCTGTTTATCGAGGATATTGATGAGGAGCCGTATCAAATCGACAAAATGCTGAATCAATTAAAGATGGCAGGAAAACTGTCAGATGCAGCCGGAATCCTGGTCTGTGACTTTCACCAATGCGAACCGAAAAACAAAGAAAAGTCCCTTACCTTAGAGCAAGTGCTGAATGATTACATTGTCAAATCAGGGAAGCCCGCGCTTAAAGGCTTTAAAATCGGCCATTGTTCACCGAGCTTCGCCGTTCCGATCGGAGCCCGCGCGGTTATGGATACGGCGGCCAAAGCGGTAACGATTGAATCGGGGGTTTCCGGAAGGGAGTGATCAGGCGTGAAGATTACAGATATTCAAACGGGACGGATGTCCGTGCCGCTGAAAAAGCCGTTTAAGACCGCTTTGCGCACGGTTTACAATGCTGAATCGGTCATTGTGAAGCTCACTTTTGACAACGGTCTGACCGGCTGGGGGGAGGCGCCGCCGACGGTTGTCATTACAGGCGACAGCACGGCCGGTATTGAAAGCGCCGTCCACGATGTGCTGAAGCCCGTTCTCTTGGGGCGGAGCCTTTTCGGCACGGAAGCTGTTCTGTATGATATCAGCCGGCTGTTGGAAAGAAACCAAAGCGCAAAAGCCGCGGTAGATATGGCTGTATATGACGGATGGGCGCAAATGCACGGACAGCCGCTTTACCGGCTTCTCGGCGGCTATCGGAATACACTGGAAACAGATTTTACCGTCAGCGTTAATTCTCCTGAGGAGATGGCGGGGGATGCAGACCGTTATGTGAACAAAGGATTTCATATTTTAAAAATAAAAGTCGGCATAGGTGACATATCGGACGATGTTGCCCGGATTCAGGCGATCAGATCACGTGTCGGCGGAAACGTCAAACTGAGATTGGACGCCAACCAAGGATGGACGCCGAAAGAAGCCGTGACTGCGATCCGAAAGATGGAAGACGCCGGCCTGGGCATTGAGCTGGTCGAGCAGCCTGTTCATAAAGACGATATCGCCGGGCTGAAGCAGGTCACAGATGCCGTAGACACGCCGATTATGGCGGATGAGAGCGTCTTTACCCCCCGTCAGGCCTTTCACGTGCTGCAGACGAGAAGCGCCGATTTAATCAATATTAAGCTGATGAAAGCGGGCGGCATAAAGCAGGCGGAAACAATCAATGCGATGGCCGAAACGTGCGGCGTGGAATGCATGGTCGGCAGCATGATTGAGACCAAGCTCGGCATCACCGCCGCGGCTCATTTTGCCGCGGGCAAACGGAATGTGACAAGGTTTGATTTTGATGCGCCGCTTATGCTGAAAGATGATTTGATTCAAGGCGGCATCACATACAGCGGCAGTCAGATTACGATTCCCGATGAACCGGGTCTCGGCATTACCGGTGTGTCGATACAAGAGGAGGCGAAAAGATGAGAGCAGCCGTTACAGCGGCGGCAGCCAACGTATGGACGCTGCCGTCATCTCCCCGTTCGGATGATGCGCCGATGCTCGAAAACCCGCCGCAGATCAGAAAATGGTTAGTGTCTATGGGATATGAAGAGCGGCTGCAATTATGCACAGACAACCTTGTCCAAACGCAAGCGCTTTTCGGAGAAGAAGTGATCATTCTCAAAGAGGAAGGGGAATGGGCTTTTGTCGCCGTTCCCGGCCAGCCTTCAAACAAGGACGCGCGCGGATATCCGGGCTGGATGAAAAAAAACCAGCTTTCAAAAGACGGCTTTCATACATCTTCCCCCGCCGTATGGATTACCAAACCGACAGCTATTTTATATCACACAAACGGCGAACCGGACTTGGAAGTAAGTTTCTTAACGCGTCTTCCGGCATCAGGACGTGAGAAAGGCTTTTTCCGGGTGGTGACGCCCCTCGGAGAAAGGTTCGTAAATGAAGCTGACGCAGACGAGTGCCGGCATACGGAAGGACGGGCGGCCGATGTCATCGAAACGGGCATGATGTTTCTCGGGCTTCCGTATTTATGGGGAGGACTGAGCGGTTTCGGGTTTGACTGTTCCGGGTTTATGTATTCGATATTTAAAGCAAACGGCTATACCCTTCCCCGTGATGCAAAGGACCAAGCAAAAGCCGGGTGCGGCGCGGCGGTAAACGATATCCGGCCGGCCGACCTTTTGTTTTTCGCCTATGAAGAAGGAAAAGGCGCGATCCACCATGTCGGTTTGGCGCTGGGAGACGGCCGAATGCTGCACTCCCCGAAAACGGGAAAAACAATCGAAGTGCTGTCTTTGGAAGGAACCGTCTATCAAAAAGAATTATGCACCGTACGCCGCTGTATAAGCGAAAAGGGGGAATAGAAAATGACGGCATCTCCGCTCCTTGAAGTCAGCGGGCTGAAAATGCATTTTGACGCAGGAAGAAAGAAAGCCGTAAAAGCAGTCGACGGTGTCAGTTTTCACATTAAAAGAGGGGAAACATTCGGACTTGTCGGAGAATCGGGATGCGGTAAATCGACGCTCGGAAGGGTTATTCTCCGTCTGTATGACCCGACGGCCGGTTCGGTATCATATGAAGGGACGGATATACACCGTGCCGCGGCAGAACAGCGGTCTGTCTTCTTCCGCAAGCTGCAGATGATTTTCCAAGACCCTTACGCCTCGTTAAATCCGCGCCTGACCGTAAGGGAAATTATTATGGAGCCGATGGAAATCCACAATCTTTACAATACAAGAAAAGCCCGTCTGATGATGGCGGATGAACTGCTTGAAGCTGTCGGGCTCCATCCGGATTTCGGCAGCCGGTATCCTCACGAATTCAGCGGCGGACAGAGGCAGAGAATCGGGATTGCCAGAGCGCTCTCTCTGCATCCCGAATTTATCGTGGCGGATGAGCCGATTTCAGCGCTGGATGTGTCGGTACAGGCTCAGGTCGTCAACCTTTTAAAAAGGCTTCAGAAAGAGAAAGGGCTGACATTTTTATTTATCGCCCACGATTTATCAATGGTCAAGCATATCAGCGACCGGATCGGCGTGATGTATTTGGGCCGCATGATGGAAATTACAGAAAGCGCTGCGCTTTACCGGGAACCGCTTCACCCTTATACGAAGGCGCTTTTATCCTCAATCCCGATTCCTGATCCGCTTCTTGAGGACAAGCGTGAACGGATTATTCTGAAAGGGGAGCTGCCGAGCCCCCTTAACCCGCCGAGCGGCTGTGTATTCAGGACGCGGTGTCCTGAAGCGATGGAGCTCTGCGGTAAGATAACGCCTGAGCTTGAAGAAGTGAAGGCGGGGCGTTTTGTCGCCTGCCATTTAATCAAAAAAGAAAGCTGACAATATAAAGTCAGCTTTCTTTTTTGATTAAACCTGATGCAGAAATGACACGCAGACCGGATACGGAACCGGAATGTCAGATTGGAGCAGAGTCAGTCTGCCCGTTTCGGAGTCGCGTTCAAACAAAACCAGATTTCCCGTTTCTTCGTTTGACGCGACAAGGAATGTCTCGGAAGGGTCAAACGCGAAATCACGCGGCCAGTTTCCTTCTGTCGGCACCCATTCAATAAGAGACAATTCACCGGAATATTGGTTGATCTTATAGATGGCGATGCTGTCATGTCCGCGGTTGGCGGCATAAAGAAATCTGCCGTCTTTAGATATGCGGATCGCGCTGCCTTGCGATTTGTCCGTAAAGCCTTCAGGCAAAGCGGAAATGACCTGCAGCTCTCTGAATTCACCTAAGGTCGGGTTGTATTCAAGCGCGATGACTTCATTACTGATTTCCGTCATGACATAGGCGTATTTTTCCGCCGGATGGAAAACGATGTGGCGCGGCCCTGAACCCGGTGTGAAAGAGTGAGTTTTCACCTCTGTGAGCGAACCGTTTTTCATTTGGTAAGTATAAAGCGTATCCGTCCCTAAATCGACGGCTGCAATGTAGTTATGCTCAGGTGTATAGCCTGCGAAATGGGTATGCGGTTTCTCTTGTCTTTCATGAGGACCTGTTCCCGTATGAGCGGCTTCGGCAGCCGGCTCCCGCAGACTTCCGTCCTCATTGACGGGAAAGGCGTGCACTTTTCCGCTGTGGTAATTAGCGGTTAACACATATTCATGTTTATCATCAATGCTGACGTGGCATGGAGACGGGCCTTCAATCAGCTGGTGGTTCACAAAAGTTAATTCCCCGCTGTTCTGATGAATCTGATAGGCTGCGACGCCGCCTTTTCCGTCTGTCTTTTCAATGGAATACAGCATGCTGTTATCAGAATTCGGAGTGACGTATGTCGGGTTGCCGAGCTTTGCTGCCAGCTTCGGCCGGCTGAGCCGTTTCGCTTCTGTATCAAGTTCAAAACAATAAATGCCTTCGCTTCCGCCTTTTGTATATGTTCCCGCGTATCCTATGTACTTAGCCATTCGGTTTCCCCCTTTAGAGTCTTGTCTTCTCTATATTAACGTATCTTGAAGGAAACTGCCTTGTAAATGTTTAAGATGTTCTGACAAGCGGCAAGGTGCAGCAGCGGAAGGAACCGCCTGATTTAATAATTTCGGAAAACTCGGTTTCAATGACCGTATAACCTCTTTTTCTGAGCTCGCGGTTCGTATGACGGTGCTGCGGCAGGCTGATAATTGTCTGATTGCCGATTGACAGGATATTCGGGCCGAGCGTGAATTGCTCTTCTTCAGGCACTTCTATCATCTCAAAACGTTCGGCGAGAAGATCAATTTCTTTCTGCCGCAAGCCATTTTTGCAGTATAGCGCTTCCGTTTCCGAGATCATATTAAATACACAGTCCAAATGTAAGAAATCCTCCTTGAGAGGGATCGGCACAACCGTCATCTCCGGCAGCGCCTCCTGCAGCTCCCGGACAGCCGCTTTATCCGTGCGCTTGCTCAGCCCGGCGTAAACGGTGCCGTCTGCGATCAAGATGTCGCCGCCTTCAATGTTCGCTTTTTTCAGTCGCGTATAAGGGATTTTCTTATTGTCAAGCAGGCCTTGAAACACTGTTTCTTCTCCCTGCCGGACTGAAGCCGCCATGTTTGAAATAAACGCCGTCTCGCCTAATACAAATCCGATATCCCGGGTGAATACCTGCTCAGGCAATGCGGGATCGGCAGGCAGCAGGACGACTTCAATCTGATGAGATCTTAAAATGTCAATAAACTCACTATGCTGTTTGAGGGCAACGGGTATGTTAATATTTTCTTGTTTGAAATGTTTCTGCGTTCCGTTAATAATATCCTTGATGGCCATGTGTTCCGGCCGGCATAAGATGACTGTCTGCAAAGCATCAAACTCACTGCGGCAAGCCGGTTTCCGCGTGGATTTGGGAATGGATACGTCCATGTGATATCCTCCTATCGGTATTCAATGTGCGTTTATTATTCCCGGATGTGATGAATAATGAAACATTTCTGAGAGAATATCTAACCAACTTAATATTTAAAATTTTAGACAAAACGGTCAAAGTATTGTTTAATAGGGTACAGATGAATGAGTCAAAACGACCAGACACCAAAGGGGAGTTTAAATAATATGAAGTTGCCAGAATCAAGATTTTGCAAAGAAACAAGGGTTGTTAAAACAAGCAGGGTTTTTCCGCTTGATACGAATAATCACAATACGCTGTTTGGCGGAAAGCTGATGAGCTACATTGATGATATCGCTTCAATTTCCGCGGCCCGCCACTGCCGGTGTGAAACAGTCACGGCTTCAATGGATTCTGTAGATTTTTTGCGCCCCATCGGCCAACAGGATTCCGTATGCCTTGAATCTTACGTCACATGGGTCGGCACATCGTCTATGGAGGTGTTTGTCAAAGTCATTAAAGAGCATCTGATGACGGGCGAACGCGAGCTTGCGGCAACGTCGTTTCTGACCTTTGTCGCGCTTGATTCAAACGGGAAATCGGTACCCGTTCCGCGGATCGTGCCGGAAACCGAGGAAGAAGTCATGCTTCACAATACGGCAGTTCAGCGCGCCGGAGAACGAAAAAACCGCTTAAAACACAGCAAGGCCCTGGCCGAGGCGCTCGGAACAGATAAACCTTGGTAATCGTCAAACCGCTTTTTTAAAAAGCGGTTTTTTTATGCTGAGAAAGGACTTTTCCTGCCGGATCCATAATCTATTACAGGGAAAGGAGACGTGGCGTGCATGATGGAACATAAGTCTTCCGGCACCATCCTGACAACCGGGCGTATCCGTCTGCGGACTATGCGGGATGACGATGAAGAAAATTTGTACGGGCTGTTTACCGACAGAGAGGTCATGAAATATTATCCTTCTCTCAAAAGCAGACGGGAAACGAAGGAATGGATTGCCTGGAACAAACGATTGGCGAAAGGATACGGCGTCAGTCTTTGGATCGCAGAGGATAAAGAGACGGGCGCATTTCTCGGTCAATGCGGAATCGTTCCGCAGACGGTAAACGGAAACACTTTGATGGAAATCGGCTATATGTTTGCCCGCCGCCGCTGGGGCTGCGGCTATGCGACAGAGGCGGCGAACGCCTGTCTGGACTACGGTTTTCATATGCAGCAATACGGACGCATAGCGGCGCTGATTGATCCGGAAAACGCTGCCTCCGTCCGTGTCGCGGAAAAAATCGGCATGGTGCCCGGTGAGACCGTTACCAAATGGGAGAGGCAGCTGACGGTTTTTGACATCACATCTGACGTTGAACGTTTCGGCGAAATGTAGTATGATACGAACAGACATGTTTTCTAGGGTTCCGCATGTTTATACATGGCCTGGTCCGAGAGAAAACACATATGCGGACATATCCCGCATATGCACACGGAGGGAAAAAAGCCCGGGAGAGTCAATCTCATGTGAGACGACTATCCGGGCTTTTTTGTATTGTCCGGATACAGAAAGGGTGAAGAACATGAAATGGGGTTTAGTGGTCATAGCGGCCGTATTTGAAGTGGTATGGGTCACCGGCCTGAAACATGCTGATTCTGCACTGGCGTGGAGCGGCACGATTACGGGAATCATTATCAGTTTTTATCTATTAATCAAGGCGACAGACAGCCTTCCCGTAGGAACGGTATATGCGGTCTTTACCGGGCTCGGGACAGCGGGCACCGTGCTCAGTGAAATCCTGCTTTTCAAAGAGCAGGCCGATCCGGTGAAAATCGTGCTGATCGGCGTTTTGCTGATCGGTGTCATCGGATTAAAGCTGGTCACACAGGATAAGCCTGAGACGAAGGAGGAGAAGGCGTAATGCATTGGATCAGCCTGATAGCCGCGGGTCTTTGTGAAATGCTCGGGGTCATTTTAATGAATCAATTTCAAAAAGAAAAGAAAGTCAAGTGGATTCTTTTCATTATCGCCGGATTTGCGGCTTCTTTTTCCCTGCTTTCTTATGCGATGGAGACGATCGCGATGGGCACGGCCTATGCGATCTGGACCGGTATCGGCACAGCGGGCGGCGCATTAGCCGGCATTCTTTTCTACGGCGAGCAGAAGGATGCGAAGCGCATCTTTTTCATTGCGCTTATTTTATGCGCTGCCGTAGGGCTGAAAATTCTTTCGTAAATTGATTTTTATCAAATCTTCAGTATAATCTATTAGTAAGTTACGAATTATGAAGATACGAGGGATTAAAACAGATGAATTCATATATGACACAGCGGCTGAAAGAATACCGCCGCGGGAATGAGGAAAAAGGGCGCCTGCTTGTCAGCTGCCCCGACCAGCCGGGAATTGTATCGGCCGTGTCGGCGTTTTTGTTTGAACATGGCGCAAACATTATTGAATCAAATCAATACACGACTGACCCTGAAGGCGGACGGTTTTTTCTTAGGATCGAATTCGACTGCAAGGGCATTCGTGAGAAAAAAGAGGACTTACAGCAGGCGTTCGCCTCAATCGCCCAGACATTCGGCATGACATGGAGCCTGTCTCTGGCAAGTGAGCTGAAGCGAGTGGCGATCTTTGTATCGAAGGAGCTGCACTGCCTTCATGAACTGATTTGGGAATGGCAAAGCGGCAATATGATGGCCGAAATTGCGGTCGTCATCAGCAACCACGAAGAGGCCAAAGAAGTGGTCGAACCGCTGAATATTCCGTTCCATTACATGAAAGCTAACAAAGACATCCGCGCCGAAGTGGAGCGGCGCCAGCTTGAGCTGCTGGAGCAGTATAAGATTGATGTGATCGTTCTTGCCCGATACATGCAGATTTTGACGTCTGATTTTGTATCTGCCCATCCGAATCGGATTATTAACATCCACCATTCATTTCTGCCGGCCTTTATCGGCGCTAATCCGTATAAACGGGCTTATGAGCGCGGAGTGAAATTAATCGGCGCGACTTCTCACTATGTGACGGACGATCTTGACGAAGGGCCGATTATTGAACAGGATATTGAACGCGTCGATCACAGAGATCACGCAGAGGATCTGAAGAATATCGGCAGAACGATTGAGCGGAGCGTGTTGGCAAGAGCCGTAAAATGGCATCTGGAAGACCGCGTCATCGTTCACGGAAACAAAACGATCGTATTTAATTAATGACGGTCCGCGGGGAGGCGGACTGTTTTTTATGGATGAAAATGTCTTGACAAGAACCTGTTTTCTTTGCATAATATAAAAAAATCATTGAGCGTTGAAGAGGATCAGTACGCAGAACTTTCTGTGACAGAGAGCAAAATGACCCGCTGAAACATTTTGCCGCATGAAACCTGCCGAACCTGCCTTGGAGTCCTGAGGGGAAAACTCAGGCGCGATAACCTGGCGTTACAGGAAAGCGGGACGCGTGAAAAACGCGTTCAAACAAGGTGGTACCACGGAAAGCCCATTTCGTCCTTATTTTTCAGGACGGAATGGGCTTTTTTTATTGACGAGAGCCGGTTTGGATTGATTGCCACGGAGGAGAAATGATGAAAAAACAAAGAATTGTTGTGAAAATCGGGAGCAGCTCGCTCACCAACAGTAACGGAAGTATTGATGAAGCAAAAATCAAGGAACATACGGAAGCCATTTCTTTATTAAAAGAAAACGGGCATGAAGTGATCCTCATTACCTCAGGCGCCGTGGCAGCGGGTTTTTCCGCTCTCGGCTATCCGTCGCGACCCGTTACGATAAAAGGAAAGCAGGCAGCTGCCGCAGTCGGCCAGACGCTTTTAATGCAGCAATATATGGACCATTTAAAAAGATACGGTCTGACGCCGGCACAAATTTTATTAACAAGAAATGATTTCTCAAAAAGAGAGCGGTACAGAAATGCCTATGCCACTGTAATGGAACTGTTGGAGCGTGGCGTCGTGCCGATTATTAACGAGAATGATTCCACATCAGTCGAAGAGCTGACGTTCGGTGATAACGACATGCTGTCGGCGCTTGTGAGCGGGTTGATTCATGCAGACCAATTAATGATTCTCACAGACATTAACGGGCTGTACGATGCCAATCCGAATGAAAACCCGGACGCAAAGCGGTTCGACTATCTGAATGACATTACGCCAGAATTGCTCGGGTATGCCGGATCAGCAGGCTCAAAGGTCGGCACCGGAGGCATGAAGTCAAAACTTCTCGCCGCCCAGACCGCATTGTCGCTCGGGGTGAAGGTATTTATCGGAACCGGCTCCGGACGGGAAAAACTGATGGGAATTTTAGACGGAAAAGGCGACGGCACTTATATCGGCGATAAAGACCTGTCCTCAGTGAATAATACACGGCAATGGATCATGTTTCATTCTCCGATATCAGGGGAAATCATCATTGATGGGGGAGCGGAGCAGGCGATGATCCATAACGGGTCAAGTCTCCTCCCGGCCGGTGTCGCCGATGTCTGCGGCAGTTTTCCGAAAGGGGCTGTAGTGGAAGTCAGAGGGCCCGGCGGCATTATCGGCAAAGGGCAGACGCAGTACTCATCCGATGAAATTTTAGAAGCCAAAGGGAAGCGGAGCGACCAGCTTTCAGGAACGAAGCAGGTGGAAGTGATTCACAGAGATGATTGGGTGAATTTATTTGACGAGGGGGAACACAAATGAGTGAAGTATTGCAAAAAGCGGCTTTGGCAAAAGAAGCGGCTGCCGAAATGGTCATGAAAACGACGGCTGAAAAAAACGAAGCGCTCCAATGTATTGCAGACGGACTCAGAAATGAACGCCGGCTGATTTTAACAGAGAATCAGAAAGATATTGAAGCGGGACGGAACAGAGGACTGACACCTGACATTATTGACAGGCTGACTCTTGATGAAAAACGCCTGCTCGATATCGCGGACGCCGTGGAACTATTAATCGGTCTTGAAGATCCCGTCGGTGAATCGCTGGAGACCATTCAAAAAGAGAATGGATTATCTATTGAAAAAATCCGCGTGCCCCTCGGAGTAGTGGGCATGATCTATGAGGCCAGACCGAACGTTACCGTAGACGCGGCCACACTCTGCCTGAAAACCGGAAACGCGGTTGTGCTCAGAGGAAGTTCTTCCGCCATCCACAGCAACATAGCGCTTGTCAGTGTGATGAAACGCGCACTGGGGCTGTCAAAGCTTCCGATTGATGCCGTTCAGCTCATAGAAGATACAAGCAAAGAAACCGCCAAACAGCTCTTTACATTAAATGACGGGCTGGATGTATTGATCCCGCGCGGCGGTAAAAATTTAATTGATCTTGTGGTCAGGGAATCAACCGTACCCGTTTTAGAAACCGGAGCGGGCAATTGCCACGTGTACATAGATGAGTCAGCAGATCCTCAAATGGCAAGCGAGGTCGTCATCAATGCCAAAACACAGCGTCCTTCGGTCTGCAACGCGATTGAATCTCTTTTGATTCATGAAAAATGGGCCGAAGAACACGGACGAAAGCTGCTGAATCAGCTGACAGAAAAAGGGGTGGAGCTCCGAGGAGACCAGGTGATTTGCAGACTGGAGCCTCAAGCGAAACAAGCAGAAGAAGCCGATTGGGGAGCGGAGTACCTGGCGCCGATTCTCAGTGTGAAAACGGTGCAGGACGTACAGGAGGCGGTCCGCCACATTCAGCAGTACGGCACAAACCATTCAGAAGCCATTCTGACGGAGAACGCCGAGCATGCGGCTTACTTCCAGACCGCCGTTGACGCCGCCGCCGTGTATCATAATGCTTCAACCCGGTTTACGGACGGTTTTGAATTCGGATACGGAGCCGAAATCGGCATCAGCACGCAAAAGCTTCACGCGAGAGGGCCAATGGGGCTTCCGGCGTTAACATCTACAAAAATCATCATCAAAGGAAACGGACAAATCCGCGTATAATCTTTTAAGCTTATCCTTCAAAAAGGGTAGGCTTTTTTTATGCGGAAAGATTGACGGTTTCTATTATATTGTGTAAGATTAAATTGCACACAATATAATAGAGGTGAATTCACATGACAAAACCATTATTTACTGCAACCGTATCAGCCGCCGGCGGACGTGAAGGGAAAGTCACGTCTTCTGACGGAGTGCTGAATCTTGATGTTGCCATGCCGGGAACGCCAAGAGCAAAAAAGCTCGAACATGCCACAAACCCTGAGCAGCTGTTTGCCGCAGGATATTCAGCCTGCTTTGACAGCGCTCTTCAGCTCGTAGCGAGAAAAGAGCGTCTGAGTATTGAAACAGAGGTCACTGCGCATGTCAGTCTGCTGAAAGATGAAGCAGACCAAGGATATAAACTAGGCGTTACGCTTGAGGTCAAAGCATCCGGCATTGATAAACAGGAGCTTGAAGCCCTTATTCAAAAAGCGCACGGTGTCTGCCCGTATTCAAAAGCGACAGCGGGAAATATTGAAGTGAAGCTTCTGGCAGCAGAATAAAAATAAGGATGCCCATTCGGGGCATCCTTATTTTTTGCCGTGCAGCGTATTCAAAACCTCATAAAGCGACTGCTTTAACTGCTTTAATTCCTCTTTTGACCGTCCCGTCTGTTCCAGCATGGCAATGGGAATATCCGCCGCTGTTTTCTGCAAGGCCCGTCCTTCATCTGTGAGCCTGATCGTCACGGATCGCTCGTCTTCAGCCGACCGCTTTCTCATGATGATTCCGTGCTGCTCCATCCGTTTCAGCATCGGTGTCAGCGTTCCGGAATCCAGGTACAAAAGCTCACCCATCCGTTTCACATTCAGTTCTTCGTGCTCCCATAATAAAAGCAGTGCCAAATACTGGGGATAAGTTACGTTGAGCTTATCAAGCAGCGGTTTGTACCGTTTCGTCATTTCCCTTGAGCTTGCGTACAGCAAAAAACAAAGCTGATTCTCCAGTTTCATATGTTCAAAATCTTTTTCTGCCATTACTTCTTTCACCAACTCTTTGTTTGTTAACGTTACCCCTATTGTAGCCGAAAAACGGTCCATTTCCTATTCCTCATGTTTAAAAATATGAGCAGGGGCAATATATACAGTAAGTACAATGAGGAGGCTGATAATAATGGCATTATTTACTTCAAAAGCGACCGCAGTCGGCGGACGAGCAGGACATATTAAATCCGACGACGGGGTGCTGGATTTTGACATCATCATGCCGAATGCAAAAAAAGACGGAGAAACCGGCACAAACCCTGAACAGCTCTTTGCGGCAGGGTATGCTGCCTGCTTTGGGGGAGCGCTTGAGCTTGCCGCCCAAAAACAAAAAATCGACATGACCTCTGAAATTGAAGGACAGGTCAGCCTTTTAAAAGATGAGAGTGACGGAGGTTACAAAATCGGCGTAACGCTCGTCATTGATACAAAAGATCTTGACAAAGAAACGGCGGAGAAGCTAGTGCACGCCGCTCACGAGTTCTGTCCGTATTCAAAAGCAACAAGAGGAAATGTAGACGTCAAACTTGAATTAAAATAAATCAACGAACGAATATCCCGGATTTCATATCCGGGATATTTTATTAACGAAAACATCAGTAATGATCTCTTCTCTCCCGGAATAAGAATACGATATAGCACTTTTGCATAATGACACCAAGAGAAAAGAGGGAGAAATCGATGTCTCTTCCAAACATACCGAACATCACCCCCGACATTACACTCTCCAGATGTGAGACCCTGAACCTCCTTCTTTCATCCGTGGCTATGGAAGAAATCGGACTATCCCATATTCTGCAGGCGGAAGCGGAAAGGATTCAAATGTTTCTCGGCGCTTCCGGCGATCCCTCTTTGGAGGAACTGTCATCAATCAATAGAAGCACTGAACGGCTCCTGCGCACCGTCATGAAATCACAACTCCTTTTGCAGACGAAGCTTGAGGACATTATCTTCTTACAGGATTCTGAAGCCTGTATGGACCCGGACGACCCAAGCAATCCGAGTAATCCGGGCGATCCTGATGACCCGTGGAATCCGGACGACCCAAGTAATCCGAGTGATCCGGGCGATCCTGATGACCCGTGGAATCCGGACGATCCCAGTGATCCGGATGATCCGGAAGATCCATGCGACCCGTGCTTTCCGAATCCGCATCCTGAAGATCCGTGTGACGGCCTGTTTTACGGCCGCATTGGCTGCTGTGAGTGCGGGGATTGTGAGGACTGCGGTTGGAAGAAAAAAGGCGGGGAGCGTTCATAAAAAAAGAGACGGGTGAAGCATATGCCGTATCCAAGCATCTCAAAAGCGAAACAGACATCTTTTGAAGCCATGCATTGCCTCACGATTGCGCTGTTAAATATATTATCTGTGACCGTGGATAAAAGAAGGGATTCAGATTACAAAGAAGAAATCAGGCTGTTCTCCGCATTGTGCCGCTGGCAGATGGAAACTGGCGGCCGTCTGTTTTTAATGGTCAGCCTGGAAGAAGAGCAGAAGCAGATGTATGAGCGGCACTTTCATGAAATGAAGACAGTGACGGAACGAACGAAAAAATTCATTTTTGAAAGCCCGCGCGAATTCCGGGCGCATCCCATTACGAAGCGGGCTGTCAGGCAGCTTCAGGAATGGGATGCAGAATCAACTGCCGAACCTGCCGTCAGATGGGTGCGGCCTGTCATCATAACGATGAACGGCACTCCTGAACGGCCTTGGTTCAATCAACAACTCCAAAATCGGGAAAGGTGAGAAAATGAGCGGAAATGCTGAATGTAAACTGACTCTTTGCATGATTGTGAAAAACGAGGAGAGATACATCTCCCGTTGTTTATCAAGTGTACAAGACATCGTTGATGAGATCGTCATCGCAGACACCGGATCACAAGATAATACAAAAGATATCTGCAAAAGCTTTCAGGCAAGAGTGTTTGATTTCGAATGGGAGAATGATTTCGCAAAGGCCAGAAATTACGCCCTGCAGCATGCCGAAGGGGATTGGATTTTAATGCTTGACGCGGATGAAGAGCTCGATCAGGAGACGGGCCGTTTTTTAACTTCGCTGCTTCATGACGGATTACCGAGCCGGGGCCTTTTGAAAATCATCAATTATACGGGGAAGCAGCTCGATGAAAACGAAGCGTTTGAAAGCATGCAGCCGAGACTGTTCCGCAATCATAAAGGCCTTCTGTATCAAGGCAGAATTCACGAGAATATCTCGGCTCCCAATGAGGAAGAAAACAATGCTTTTTTCACGCTCCCATGTGTGATTCATCACTACGGCTACTTGGAGCAGGAAGAAAAGATCAAGCAAAAACATAAACGGAATATCAGCATTTTAAATGAAGAGCTTTCAGAGGAAAATCCTGATCCGTGGCTTGTCTATCATTTGGCAAGTGAATGCTACAGAATAAAAGACTATGAAAAAGCATTACATCTTGTCAACGGCTCAATTTTTCAATTTTTAAGCGAAAAACGAATGCCTCCGTCTCTCCTGTATTATTTGAAATATACAATATTGCTTGAGCTCAAACTGTATGAAGAAGCCGAACAAGGGATTGAAAAAGTGCTCAAGCTATATCCTGATTACAGCAATCTTTATTATTATAAAGGCCTTGTATTATATCATTTGGAAAAGTACAGAGCGGCAATCAAAGCATTTGAAAACGGAACGCAGGTTGAAGGAGAAAACGCTGATCACTTAATTTTAAAAGGTGCCGCCGATTTCAGAGCTTTTTATTATATGGCAAAATGCCATGCTGAATTAAACCATGATATGACGGCCATCGCTTACGCCAAAAAATCCGTGAAGTTCAATCCTCAATTTAAACCCGCGCAAGAGCTTCTGTCTCAATTAAAAAAGGATCAGCGGACAAACGCCTGATCCTTTTTTTTGCATGTTTCATTAAGATAATCGAATAATGTTTAAAGCTGCACCGACGCTTCCTCCAAGCAATGTGGCCGCACCCAATAATCCGAACAGCTGAAGCTGGATGGTGCTGCCTGCTGGCAAAGTCACAATAAAGGAGTTATTAAAGTTTGCCAAAGACGCGACCGGGGCGATAATCGAACTTGCAGGAGGAGTGCCGTTGATTAAAATACGCGAACTTACAAGCAAGCCGGCCGTTAAATTAATATGGTAGGAGATATAGTAACGTCCCGCCGGAGCAACGGTGAATACGGTATTTGCGGCATTAGCCGTTATATCCGCCGAAAGGTTTTGTTCATTCGGTAAAGAAATGGTCGTGCCGCCGACAATAACTGCGACAACACCGCCGCCCGTATTGCTTGCATAGCCGGAAGTTGCTGTCAGACTTGTTCCGGTGATTCCGGTCGGTCCGGAAACGCCAGTAGCGCCGGTGATTCCGGTCGGTCCGGTGCCGCCAGTAGCGCCGGTGATTCCGGTCGGTCCGGAAACGCCAGTAGCACCGGTAAATCCGGTCGGTCCGGTGCCGCCAGTAGCGCCGGTGCTTCCAGTCGGTCCGGTGCCGCCAGTAGCGCCGGTGATTCCGGTCGGTCCGGAAACGCCAGTAGCACCGGTAAATCCGGTCGGTCCGGTGCCGCCAGTAGCGCCGGTGCTTCCGGTCGGTCCGGTACCGCCAGTAGCGCCGGTGATCCCGGTCGGTCCGGTGCCGCCAGTAGCGCCGGTGATTCCGGTCGGTCCGGTACCGCCAGTAGCGCCGGTGCTTCCCGCCGCAGCTAAAAGTGTATAGTCAGCTGAGGCTCCAGGGGTTCCCGCCGGGCTGTTTACATTTGCGACGTAAGAGCTGCCGTTGAAAGTAACTGGCTGTCCGGCGGTATAGGCAGCGGCGGCGAGGGGATCAAACGGTACGATGCCCTGCAGTCCGGCGCCCGTGACCCCTGTCGGCCCGGTCGGCCCCGCGGCGGCAAGCAGTGTATAATCCGGCGATGTCCCGGGAATGCCTGAAGGGTTATTGATATTTACGACATAAGAAGCACCCTCATACAATACAACCTGCCCCGCTGTATAAAAAGGCGCAGCAGCGGGATCAAAATCTGTCAATCCTGTCAATCCGGCTCCGGTAGCGCCTGTTGGTCCGATCGGCCCGGTTGATCCTGCGGCAGCTAAAAGCGTATAATCGGCAGACGTATCCGGAATCCCTGCCGGCGAAGGTGTGTTCACGACATAGGAGCTTCCGTTATACAATACAACCTGTCCGGGTGTATAAGTGGGAGCAATCAGCGGATTAAAAGCAACAATCCCTTGAAGACCCGCACCGGTGACCCCCGTCGGCCCGGTCGGTCCGGTTGGCCCTGTCGCTCCGGCTGGTCCGATTGCTCCCGTAGGTCCTGCGGGCCCTCCGGCTGGTCCCGTCGGCCCCGTAGCACCAGTCGGTCCCGCCAGTGTAGGGATATTTGAGATACTGTCCAATTTTGAACCGAGAAGAAGCTCCTGTTTCATTAAGCTGTCAAGCGTATCCCGGACGCTCTCATTCAAGTTCAGAATATCCGCAAGACTTGACGGGGGCCCTGTTAATCCGGGAATCGTTCCGAGCGCGTATTGGATTTTTTCCCCTTCCGCATTCAGAATATGTGCCATTCCCAGCTCTTCCATAGCAATTGACGAAAGAAGAAGGTTAATGGTATCGTCTCTGGAAAGTGTAACGACAGGGGTGATATTAGGCAAATTAGGCTGTGACACAATGTCCCTCCTTATGAGTTGGCTGAAAATCATTTTATTACGAACAAAGTTCCCCGAAATAAGCGTAAGCAGTACTGTATCAGTATATTCACTGACTCTGTCCAAGTTTCTGAACGAATTCCCGCATTAAATTCATCATATATGAAGGAAATACTTTAAATATAGAGAAAATACATCGCACAGCATTCGCAAATCGGTCAAAATGACAGCGGGACATGTGATCGTCTATAAAGCGATGGCTACATATCTTGAGCGTTTCCAGCAAAAACTCTCTTTTTCATTTCAAGTTTTCTGTATAAGAGGGCGAGAAGCATGGATGGGATCGTACAAACAATCATTCCGATAAAGGCATACCGGGGTTCAATTTCATATAAAAAACCTCCGAAAATAGTAAATACCGCAGTGCTCCAGCTGAGAGCAAGCGCTGAATATATGCCTTGGGCTTTCGGGATTTGCGCCGGTGAAATATTCTTAATTAAGTATTTCATAAATGCATAGTGTCCCATCGCGAATGAACAGGCATGCAGCGTCTGCGCAATACAGAAAATGATGACATGCGGAAAGGCAAATACGAGTATCCAGCGTACGGTAGCACCAAGCGCCGCCAAGGCGAGCAAAGAGCCTGCCGTAAATTGATGAAAGTATCGGTCAGCGATTGCAAAGAAGATAATCTCCGCGATAACGGCGATGTTGATGATGATTCCGATGGCATATGCGGGCGCATTGATTTCCTGCAAAAAGAGATAACCGTAATTGTAGTAAGATGCATGTGCCGCCTGCAGTAAGATAACGATTGCGAGCACCAGACCGAAATATTTGATGCGGAATAAGCCAAACATACCCTCTTTTCTTGCGCGGTCTGTTTCCGGCCGTTTTGAAAGAACAGCTGGCGCATGCATAAAGCTGAGACATGCGAATATCAGGGTGCCCAAAAGCAGTGCCCATAAAATCGCTTGATCTCCGAATATACCTGTAAAGACGGACAGGATGACGCCGGCTGAAACAAAACCCGCGGACCCCCACTGGCGGCTTGTCCCATAAGCCTTTAATTCGTTATGCTGTACAAGGACGCCGCAAGCGCTGTCTAAAGCGGGCATTAAAGCAGGGTAAAACACGTGCAGCACTAATGTGACAAGAAGCAGGCTTTGAAAAGAATCAGCGGGAATATAACATAAAAGTGCGAGAAGCGTCCCGATTCTGGCGCCGTTTAATAAGGCTTTGCTGCTGAATTTTCCTGATAAATAAGGGAAGAAAAATAATGTGGAAATCCCTCTTGCCGCCAAGCCCAGGCTCATAATGAAACTGGCTTCGGATACGGAAACCCCTTTTATATGCACCATCCATCCCGTCCAATAGGGCAGAAAAACACCCCATGTCATAAAAAAACTAAAAAAATGCAGACTCATCCAGCGATATGCTTTCATTCCCGTTCCTCCTTTAATTGGCATGTTATCATGTAAGGACATAAAGACAATATGAGATATCTCATATTTTTGGGGTGGACGATGGAAATTTATAAAGGCGAGAAAAAGAAACATCAGTTAGAAAAACACTCAATCGCGCATTTATTCTCTTTCCCCGCTGAAAAGTTTATGGAAGTGCGCGAATATGAGCGGGACGAATGGGTGATTCAAGAGGGCAGGAGGCCTGACTTCCTGTTTTACGTGATTGAAGGAAAAGCGAAAATATATGTAACCCATCAAAACGGGAAAGTTTCTTTAATTAATTTTATCAACAAAAATGATTACATCGGAGAGATGGAACTATTACATGAAGTGTATTACACAAAAGGAATTCAAGCCTCAGCGAAGACTGTTTGTTTTGCTCTGCCTATTTACCGCTGCCGCGCGCAATTGTTGCAGGATGCGAAATTCCTGCGTGAGTTGGCTAAGTTTTTAAGTGCTAAGGCAACGCTTATGGCTTCGAAATATTCACAAAGTCTGGCGTTCCCATTTGAAAACCGGCTGGCTGATTTTATTTTGCAGACGGCTTATGAAGGGGTTTATAAAGAGAAGCACGTAACGGTCTGTGATTATTTGGGTGTATCTTACCGTCATCTCTTGCATGTGCTGACGCAATTCTGCCAAAAAGGGTATTTGCAAAAAGAAGGGAGGGGCTATCAAATTAAGCAGTATGATTCACTAAGTGAACTTGCAGAAGCGCTGAAGAATAAGTAGCAAGCCCAGAAAAAACAGCCACCCGCGATTTGCGGATGGCTGTTTTCATTATACAAGCTGAGCTTGTTTTTTTCGTGCCTGTTTCGCGGCGTCGACCATATTTTTTAATGCCGCAACAGTTTCTTCCTGCTGTCTTGTTTTCAGTCCGCAGTCCGGGTTTACCCAGAAGCGGTCAGTCGGACACACTTCAAGCGCGTCATCAATAATTTGATAGATTTCTTCAGTTGCCGGCACACGCGGGCTGTGAATGTCGTATACACCGAGTCCGAGGCCTTTCACGTAAGGATGTTCTTTCAAGTATTCTAAAAATCCTCCGTGGCTTCTGCTGTGTTCGATTGTAATGACATCCGCGTCAAGATCATTGATCGTATCTACGATATCTTCAAAGTTGCTGTAACACATATGCGTATGAATCTGCGTCTCATTTTGCACAGAAGACGTCGTTAATCGGAATGCTTCTGCGGCCCAAGTTAAATATTCATCCCAATCCTGCGTTTTTAACGGCAGTCCTTCGCGGAGCGCGGGTTCATCCACTTGGATAATCTGAATACCGGCATCTTCAAGCGCTTTTACTTCTTTTCTGAGGGCAAGCCCGATCTGGAAGGCGATTTCTTTTCTTGAAATATCCACACGCGGGAATGACCAGTTTAAGATGGTGACAGGTCCCGTCAGCATGCCTTTCATGTGTTTTTCCGTCAGCGATTGGGCGTAGACCGTATCTTTTACCGTCATCGGTTCGATAAATTCGACATCTCCGAAAATGACAGGCGGACGTACGCAGCGTGAACCGTAAGACTGCACCCATGCATATTTCGTAAAGGCGAATCCGGCCAGTTTTTCACCGAAGTATTCGACCATGTCCGTCCGCTCAAATTCTCCGTGAACGAGCACGTCTAAGCCGATTTCTTCCTGAATGTCAACCCAGCGCTTCGTTTCCGCATTAATAAAGGCTTGGTACTGTTCATCCGTCCAATCTTTTTTCCGCCATTTTTGCCGTGCGCTCCGCACCTCGGCAGATTGAGGGAAGCTTCCGATTGTCGTCGTCGGCAGAAGGGGAAGACCGAGTGATTCATTCTGCAGCGCCAATCGTTCTTCAAAGCTTGCCGGACGGGAGAAATCTTTTTCCGTCAGCTGATTCAGCTCTTCTTTTTGAGCTGAGTTCGCTCCTGTTGCGAATGCTTTTAAAGCCTTAAGTGCCGCTTTTGACTCTTCGATCTGCTCACTGACGGCCGCTTTGCCGGACAGAAGCCCTTCTTTTAATACGCCGAGTTCCGCCAGTTTTTCTTTAGCGTATGACAGGCCGTTCAGCAAATCCTTTTCGAGGTGCTCGTCAGGGTGTTTTGCCACCGGCACGTGCAGAAGGCTGCTTGAAGGCTGAATCCATAATTCCTCAACGTCAGCGTGGCTGAGGATATCCAGAGCTGCATCAAGGCGTTCTTCAACATCGATTTTCCAAATGTTGCGGCCGTCGATCACACCGGCTGCCAGCACTTTATCTTTCGGGAAGCCGTGCTTTTTCAGCTGCTCAAGGTTTCTGCCTTTATCATGCACGAAGTCAAGCCCGATTCCCTGTACGGGATAAGAAACGAGTTCTTCATATGCATCAACCGAATCAAAGTATGTCTGCAGGAGAACATTCAGTCCTGAAAGCTCTTTTGTGATCGCTTCATAGAGGTCTTTGGCGGCACGGACGTCTTCAGAAGAAGCTGTCACAAGGGCCGGCTCATCGATCTGAACCCATTTGACGCCTTCAGCTTCAAGCTCTTTCAGCAGCTGCACATAAAGAGGAACAAGGCGTTTTTGAATCGCTTTCGCTTCTGATTCTTCGTATCCTTTCGCAAGCGTGACAAATGTGTACGGACCGACAATGACAGGTTTCGTTTCCGCTCCGAATTCTTCTTTGATCCGGCGGTAGTCATCAAGCTGTTTGTTTCTCGTCAGACGGAATTCAATGCTTTCGTCATATTCAGGAACGATGTAATGGTAGTTGGTATTAAACCATTTCGTCATTTCACTGGAAACGGCGTCTTTTACACCGCGGGCAATCGCAAAGTATGTATCAACGGGATCCGTGATGCTGCGGAATCTTTCCGGAATCCAGTTAAAGCTGACGGCTGTATCAAGCACATGGTCATAATGGGTGAAATCAGAGACCGGCACGATATCGATATGTTGGTCAAGCTGTGTTTTGACAGCTGATAAGAATAAACCGTCAAGTTCTTTAAGAAACGTTTCTTTGTCAGTGTTTCCTTTCCAATAAGCCTCAAGCGCTTTTTTCCATTCTCTGTTCAAGCCGATTCTCGGAAAACCGAGGTTCGAAGTTTTGATTGTTGTCATTAAGTTTCCTCCTTTAAGTGAGATGTAACAAAAAAGCCCCTTTCTCATGAGAGAAAGAGGCTTTAACTTCAAAATGTAAGCCTCTCTCATCTCTCAGATCACGTCTGATGGAATTAGCACCGTGCCTTATGAGACAGTCGTCTCGGCGCAAAAATCACGCGCCCCATTTCACAATGGAATTACGGTCGGTTGCTGTTGGGGTCAAAAGGCCAATCCCTCGCCCAACTCTCGATAAGAGAAAGTATTTCAATTTTTTTGAAAAGTTACATCATTTGTTGGTTATCTTATCAGCTTATTCAGATCACTGTCAATAGAAAATCTCACATTTTAAAAATTGGTGATGTGACAAGCTGACCATTCATTATATGAGAAAAATATCAGAAAGACAGCAGCTGTGCCTGTTCGGCTCTTTCCATCAGCACTTCAGGCGCGTCTAAATACAGAAACCCGTTCCCGGCCAATGTTTTGGCGATGTCCAAAGGAAGGGTCCGCCGCACGAGCTGGGCGTAGACTTCAGCCTCAGAAAGCGTCCGCTGAAACGCGTCCTGTTCAAGCCCTTTTATTAAGGCAAGCGCTCCGCTCACATGCGGGGCGGCCATTGAAGTGCCCGTCAGCTTCCCGTATTTATGGTTGGGAAGGGTGGAGAGAATATTTTCTCCCGGAGCCACCAGGTCAATCTCTTTATTGGCGTTTGAAAATTCAGACGATTTACGGGCGATTGAGACTGATCCGACTGCGATCACTTCGTTGTAAGCGGCCGGATACGACAGTTCCTCTGTACGCTCGTCTCCGTCGCCTTCGTTTCCTGCCGCGCAAACGACCAGAACACCGCTTTTTACCGCATTTGCGACGGCTTCTTTCAATTCAGGCACATCGCTTGGCCCGCCGAGTGACATGGAAATGATATCGGCCTTTTGTTCAACGGCGTAGTTGATGCCGTTAATGATCCATTCGTATTTGCCGCTGCCGTTTTTCCCGCCGAGAACTTTAACGATTAAAAGGCTTGCTTCCGGCGCAACACCCGAAATTCCGCCGTTTGAATCATTGGCGGCAATCGTTCCGGAAACGTGTGTCCCGTGTCCGTTATAATCGGAAATCGCGTCTTCTTTGCCTCCGTCATCATCGGTGAAGTTTTTCCCGCCGACAATCCGGTCTTTCAAATCAGGATGATTGATGTCGCAGCCTGTGTCAAGCACCGCGATTTTAATATCCTTGCCTTTAAACCCTTTTGCCCACAACTCTGGCGCCTTAATCACTTTAATACCCTCTGGAAGCTCGTTCACATCCATGATCTGTTCATCCGTGACATAAGGAATCAAATGCATTTCACCATTCATAAAAAAGCCCTCCTTTTTTATGCTTGCGAGTGGATACAAGGGTGTTGCTACTATTTTATGGCAGAGCATGCCGGCCGGAAAGAGTCATTTGAAGCATTTTCATAAAAAAGGCGTAATCTATCGTACTAAAAAATTTCAAATAAATGGATAGTCTGACAGCTTTCATTTTCATTCATGACCCGCTGACGCTATAATTGGAAATGGGAAAGGAGAAGAGATATGAAGATAAGTGAAGCATTATACAGCTATTTTTCAGAACAAGTGGATCAAATTGCGAAAGAGTGGATCGAAACGATGGAAGATTCGGACCCGAATTCGATTTATTCTTTGACAAATCCTGTCATCACAGAAGAACTGACGGAGCAGGATAAAGAATTTTACCGGCATATTAATAAAATGTATATCATGCCGGAAAAAGAATTTTTAGAAGAGTTCGAGCAGTGGGTGATTGAGCTCGCGAAAGACCAGAAGCATCTGGATACACCCGTCCAGTATGTGGTCCGTGAATTCATGAGAAACCGGAGACTATACATCACTTATTATGATGCGTTTGCCGATAAACATGAATCTTCGTTTGCACAGGGAGAAAGGAAGAAATGGGAGAATTTAATTGTACAAGTATTTGATTTTACGATTTACACGTTTGTCGATCATGCCGAGCATAACTCGAAAATGCAGCTGAACGCGCAAAGAGAAATGATTTTGGAGTTAAGCTCGCCGGTTATCACGCTGAGCAAACGGACGGCGCTGCTGCCGCTTGTCGGCGATATTGACACGGAGCGCGCCAAATTCATTCTTGAAAATACGCTGAGCACATGTGCAAAACGGCTGATTGAACATCTGTTTATTGACCTGTCGGGTGTAGTGGTTGTCGATACGATGGTGGCGCATCAGATTTTTAAATTAATTGAGGCGCTGAACCTGATCGGCGTCACGTCCACTTTATCCGGAATCAGGCCGGAAATGGCTCAAACCGCCGTACAGCTCGGCATTAATTTCTCAGATATTACGATTAAGTCCAATCTCGCTCAGGCTCTCAATTATCATCAATAACATACATAACAAAACAGGCTGCCGAATCACTCCGGCGGCCTGTTTTTATACAAACAACAATGAAATGAGCCAGCTTGCGCCGAATAACAGAAGCACGAGCAGGAAAAAGCACCAGTCGGCGCGGCGCACGGTAACAGTTCTGTAAAACGTGCGGTTTCGGCTCCCCGTAAAGCCTTTAGATTCCATCGCGATCGCCGTGCGTTCCGCCTTTCTGATTGCGCCTGCCAATAGCGGAATGGTGAAGCGCCTGAAGGCGGAGAGCTTTCCTTTCAGTCCTGAATCAGACGCCGCGCCCCTGATTCTGTGCGCCTGCCGGATGATCAGGATTTCATCTTTCAGAAGAGGGAGAAACCGGAACCCCGCGATAACGCCGTATGCAAGCTTGGGCGGCAGCTTACACTGCTGAATCAGACTGAGCATGAACAGAATCGGATCGGTTGTGAAAAGAAACATCATCGACAAAGCGGAAAAACATAAAATACGAAACGCGATAGAAATCCCGAGCGCCGCGTTATCACTGTTGACGGCAATCGGCCCGAGCTTAAACAGCAGATTGCTTCCGGTTGTCGGGACGTTTCCGAATACGGCGGCTGTCCATAAAGAACCGAAGGCCAGAATGACAAACGGAATCGTGAACAGCAGCCATTTTTTCAGCGGCACACGCCCCGCCGAGAGGACGCCTCCCGCAATGATGATATAAAACAAAGCAGGGGTGTACGGATTATAAATAAACGACAGCATAATGACGCATAACAATACAGCCGCCGCCTTTATTGACGGGTTAACAGCCTCCAGCCGCAAGTTCATTTCTCCGCCTCCTGTCGTGTTTCATCCATTCATACCGCAGCGGCAAAGCCAAATGCGCTTGCTCGGCGATCCCGGTGTTATCAGAAAATAAAGCGTCGGGAGTTCCCCGGAATACCAGTTTCGTGCCGCAGAGCACAAGGATCGTGTCGGCATAATCTGAGACGAGTTCCATATCGTGTGTCACCATCAAAACAGCCGTTCCTTCCTTTTGAATCTCACGGAGCATTTGCATACACTCCCGCGCCGTTTTGGCATCCTGTCCGAAAGTCGGTTCATCAAGCATCAAAACGTTCACATTGTGCATAAGCATTGTCGCGACGCTGAGCCGGCGTTTTTGTCCTTGGCTTAAAGAAAACGGATGCTGTGAGGCATGGCGTCTCAGGCCGAATCGGGTTAACAGCTGAAGAGCTTTCTCCTTTGCGGCTCTGCTGCTTTCAAAACCGAACATCAGCTCTTGAATGACGGAATCTGTGACAAATTGGTGTTCAGGATTTTGGAAAACATATCCGATCAGCCGCCGCAGCTCTTTTTCAGAATAGGAATCAATCGGTCTGCCGTCTATTTTGATGTCTCCGCTCAGCGGACGGATGAGCTTGGCCGCGGCAGAAAGGAGCGTGGATTTTCCTGTTCCGTTAGGGCCGGCAATCGCGGTGATTGAACCTTTTTTTACGGAAAAGTTCACATCCTGAAAAATGACGTCTGCTCCTCTTGAGAATGACAGCTCGTGAACGCTCAGCGCGTCTTCTGCCGAAAGCGCGGCGGGCCGGGGTTCGGGCAGAGATGGTACAGGTTCGTGAAACAGCTTTTCTTTACACAATGTAAAAGGAATGCTGACGTGCTCCTGCAATGAGATCACACGCGGAATCGGAATGCCGAGCTGCATCAGCTCTTCAATCTTTGTTTCAAAGATAACGTCCGTCTCTCCGTCCATCACCTTCTGACCCATTTCGTCAAGGACAATCGTCCTGTCCATCCACGGCGCCCAATGATCAAGCTGATGTTCGATAACGAGAAGGCCGAAGCCTTTTTTTGCTTGAAGATCTTTGATCAGCCGCACTAATTCACGTGCGGAATATGGATCAAGCTGTGCCGTCGGTTCGTCCAAAATAATGAGTTCCGGTTCCATCGCAATGATACAGGCAAGCGCCACTTTTTGTTTTGAACCGCCTGACAGCGAAGCGATCGTTCGCGTTTTCAAATGAGTGATCTCTAATTTTTCTAAAACGTCATTGATGATTGCGTCCATATCTTCTTTTGTATATTGCAAATTTTCCAAGCCGAAGGCGATTTCATCTTCAACCGTCAGCATGCAAAACTGCTGGTCCGGATCTTGAAACACGACGCCGATGGATCTGGCGGCGGGTTCTGTCAGGTGTGAAAGAGGTGTTCCGTATAAAGAAACGGTGCCCGATTGAACCCCATCGCATGCTTCCGGGTACAGACCGTTTAAACAAAGAGCGAGCGAGCTTTTGCCGCATCCGCTCGGCCCGAGCAATAAAGCCCGCTCTCCTTTGCGGAGCTGAAAGGACACGTTTTGAAGAATCGGCTTTTCATCCTGATCAT
Organism: Bacillus sp. FCW2; assembly: GCF_021228595.1. Taxonomy (NCBI): domain Bacteria; kingdom Bacillati; phylum Bacillota; class Bacilli; order Caryophanales; family Bacillaceae; genus Bacillus; species Bacillus sp. FCW2. Next base: position 426,449 of record NZ_CP089436.1, read on the forward strand.
AAGAAAAGGTAAGACAGCCGGCCGATAGAAGGGGCTCAGATGCCTGCATCTTGGTTCATCTGTTTCTTTTTCTTCTTGAATTGTTTTCCGAGCGCCATGCCGTTCAGCACCCCTGTGTAAGCCAGCGCATCACTGATTGCTTTGCCGAGAAGGCCGGCAAGAAGCGCACCTGAGATCAGACGGACAAGAAGCATGACGGCTAATAAACCCGGATTCAAAACAGAGTATCCGGAAACGAACAAGTCATAAATGAAGCTCGTCACAGAAGACCCCATACCGGATAAAAGAAGCACGGGCAGGGTATAAATCCGCCAGCGTGTCGCAAAAAAGACCGCTTCCGCACCGATTCCCTGTGCGATCCCGATCAGAATCACCATCGGTCCTGACGGATTTCCGAGTAAGCACTCCACAAACGCGGCGATGATTTCAGAAACAAGAGCCGCTCCCGGTTTTTGAATAATGTACGCGGCAATTACCGAGACGATAAACCAGATACCGTAAATCGGTTCGTAGCTCATCCGGCCGAAAAACCCTGCCGCTATATTGCTTGCATGAGTTGATACTAAATAAATGACAGCAAATACTACACTGATGACGGACATGACGACAATTTCTCTCATTTTCCAATTTTTCATTGTGATCTCCTGCTTTCTTATCGGATAGTCGTATGTATGAAAGAGATGATTTTACAGGCGGTTTATATTCAGTTTCATATTGCGGTGTCCTCCCCCGTTTTTTAATGAAAAATAAAAAACTGCATATCCGAGGGAATATGCAGCAGCAGAACGAAAACGCATGGGGAAAAACCCTGCGCTCCGGTCAATCTGCACTTCCCCACGCTGGTATTATCCAGATCGGGTTATAAGGGATCAAAACACGCCTGCCGCATGTTTTATCTCAGCCGATAACAGCACCCCTAGTGCGTTTCCTATACAGTTTTTTATGATGACATCATCATAGTTGATCATGTCTGATTTGTAAACAGCCTTTCTCCAAACAGAGTTTGGAATCGGACCGGATGATCATTCATAAAGATAAGAAGAGCCCTTTTGATCAAAAGGAAACGGAGGACATCTATGTTTGTTCATACAGTGCAGTCTGGCGACTCGTTATTTTCCATCAGCAGAAAGTACGGATACCCTGTTGACAGCATCAGAAGCGTCAACGGGCTTGAGGAAACGAATATCGTTCCGGGGCAGGCGCTTTTAATCCCTCTTAATGAATATACGGTTCAGCCGAATGATACGTATGCCGTTATCGCAGGTAAGGCTTATGTGCCGCAGATGCAGCTGATGCAGGCAAACCCGGATATTCCGCCGAACCGGCTGCGGGCGGGTATGAAAGTGAAGATCCCTGATATCTCTAACTATCTTGCGGGAACCCTGCAATTTTATGTCATTCGGACGCCTGAAGCGGATAGAGAGTTAATTAATGATTTTGCGCCGTATTCTTCGGCGATTTCTTTGTTTGAATATCATTTTGGCCCGAACGGAGATATCATTAACGATTTAAACGACAGAACCGCAATAGAAACCACATGGCAGAACAGAGTGCGCCCGCTTGCCGTTATTACAAATCTGACAGAAGGGGGATTCAGTCCGGAATTAGCCCATCAAGTGCTGCAAAATCCGACGGCACGAACGAATCTCGTCAACAATATCGTCTCCTTAACCGTAAGAAAGGGATACGGCGGTGTAAATATCGATTTTGAACGGGTCAGAGAAGCTGACAGGGACCTCTTCACAGGATTTCTCCGGCAGTTAAAAACCCGGCTTTCAGAGCATCAGCTCGCGTTAACGATATCGGTTCCGGCGAAAACAAGTGATGCAGTGCCGTGGCTGAGGGGATATGATTACGGCGGAATCGGAGCCGTCGTCGATTATATGTTCATTATGGCGTACGACTGGCACCACGCCGGCAGTGAGCCGGGACCCGTGGCGCCTTTGACAGAGGTCAGGCAAACGATCAATTTTGCCATCAGCAGGGTGCCGAGAAGAAAAGTGATTCTCGGTGTTCCGCTGTACGGGTATGATTGGGTGATTCCGTACCATCCCGGAACGATCGGATCCGCCATCTCCAATCAGCGCGCCATGGAAACGGCCATGAAGCATCAATCAGTGATCCGTTATTCCCAGCAGGAGCGTTCCCCTTACTTCCGGTATACTGATGAAAATGGAAGAACGCATGAAGTGTGGTTTGAGGATGTGCGGAGCATGAGTGAAAAAATGGTTCTCGTTCGGGAGTTCGGACTGCAGGCGATCGGCGCGTGGCAATTAACGCTCGGTTTCAAACCGGGCCCGTGGCTGCTTAGGAACTTTTTCACGATCCGAAAAATATAGCTGCATGTCCCGCTCCGCAAGTGATTTTTTTCCTATGATAACGGGTCTTCTTTTGGACAATCTAAAATTGAACAGGAGGTCTGTCATATGAAGAAAAGGGAAGAGCAGTATATCAACGAGGCTGAGTATGTACCGCATCCGACAAAAGAAGGGGAGTACGCGCTCATGCTGCATGAATCCTATCATTTCCTTTCAGAAGAGGATGAAAGCGATTTGCCGGAATAAGGGCTTTATGCCTTTATTCCGTTTATTTTATAGGCATGTGCTGAAATCACAAATTTAAGGTTGACACATTCCTTTTTTTTCTGTAATCTCAGTGTGTCAATTCAAATAAGAACTTCGTTAGGTGAGGCTCCTGTATGGAGATACGCTGCTGCCCAAAAATGTCCAAAGACGCCAATGGGTCAACAGGAATCATCGACATAAGGTGATTCTTAACGCAGCTGGATGGCTGTCCTATGCCATACAGTGCTAAAGCTCTACGATTGGAGGCCCCGCACGTTTATTTGCCGTGCTTGTTTTCGCCTTCATATCGGAAGGTTTTTTTTATGCCTCAAAACGTACACGACTGAGCATGATAAGGAGGTGCGGAGTATGGATTCTCCCCATTCGAGTATGTCAGAAGAAGTACCCATATACAGCCAGATAACCAATGACGACATGATGAGGAGACAAACCGCCGCACTTCCCTTGACGGACGGCGCGTCTCCGTAAAGGAGGTACGAGTCCCGATGGTCCAAAACATGACCTATGACGAACTCATATTACGCATTATCATTTTATTGCGGGACGGAAAAATAAAAGAATTCCGAAACATGATAGATGAGCTTCAGCCCTATGACATGGCATTTTTGTTTAAAGAAATGCCGGAAAAGCACCGGGCCCGCTATCTGTCATATATGACGGTTGATGACATCACCGACATGATCGGAGAGCTGGAGCGGGAATTTCAGCTTGCCGTTTTGCATAAAGTCGGTAAAACGAAAGCCACTCTCGCAATGAATAAAATGGATAACGACGATCTCGCCGCATTGCTGGAAGAGATGGATGAAGAACTGAAAGAACAGCTTTTATCCAGCATGGAGGCTGAGGAATCAAAGGCCGTACAGCTTTTGATGAACTATCCGCAAGAATCGGCGGGCCGGATGATGACGAACCGCTTCGTCTGGATTCCGCAGCATTATACAGTAAAAGATGCGGTCGTGAAGCTGAAAAGCTTTGCAGAAATCGCAGAATCAATAAATTATTTGTACGTGATTAATGACAGCAAGCAGCTTGTCGGAGTGCTCTCTTACAGAGATTTAATTCTCGGCGAGCCTGACGATAAAGTGCAGGATCTCATGTTTACACGTGTCATCTCGGCCGGGGTGCTCCAAGACCAGGAAGAAGTCGCCCGGCTGATCCAGCGGTATGACTTTTTAGCCATTCCGATCGTGGAAGAAAATCATGTGCTTGTCGGTATTGTCACTGTCGATGATATTATTGACGTCGTGATTAAAGAAGCCGATGAAGATTACGAAAAATTCGCAGCCTCCGGTAAGGCGATTACATTTGATACGAAAGCGTACGTTGCAGCGTACCGCCGTTTGCCGTGGCTCATTCTGCTTTTGTTTATCGGATTGATTTCCGGAAGCATTCTGAATTATTTTGAAGATACATTGCAAAAAGTAGTCGCCCTCGCATTTTTCATGCCGATGATTGCGGGAACAACGGGTAATACAGGCACACAGTCACTCGCCGTCGTCATCAGAGGACTGGCTAAAGAAGAAATGAATAAAAAAACCATCTTTAAACTGATTTTCCGTGAATTAAGAACCGGTATCTATATCGGCATCGTCTGTGCGATCGCGATTACGATTGTCGCAACCGTCTGGCAGAAAGACTTAACGCTCGGTTTTGTCGTCGGTTCATCGCTGCTTGCAACGTTGATTATCGGTACGATGGCCGGAACGATCGTCCCTATTATTCTTCATAAACTGAACATTGACCCGGCGATTGCATCAGGACCGCTGATTACGACGCTGAACGATATTTTGTCCTTATTAATTTATTTCGGCATTGCAACTGCATTTCTTCATGCTTTATAAAAAAAGTCCGTCTCACAGGAGGCGGACTTTTTTGATCAGCGGTTTTTATACTTAAAATGAGCATTAAGCTGTCCTTCCAGCATTTTTTTGCGGAGCTGCGGGTCGTTTTTGAGAGCCTGTTCTTTTTTTCGCATGTCTTTTAAAATCTCAGCCGTCTGCACGCCGTCTTCCCGCTTGTTGGCAATATCCATCAGCCGCTCAACGTCCGCGAAGGAATACTTTCTCGTTCCCCGTGATGAACGCTGCGGGTAGATTAATTTCCGTTCTTCATAGTATCTGATCTGTCTGACTGACAATCCGGTTAATTCGCTTACAATGCCGATCGAGATTACTTTTTTATCTTTGTAAGATTGTTCGTCTGTCGTCATTTTTCCACCCCTGGATGTCTTTTACTCATATTATATAAGAAAAAAAGAGAAAAAACCTGACGCTTGTCAGGTTTTCTGACGCGGAATAGAAAATTTTAGAAAAAAAGCGGCAGAAAAATTGACAAGGTTAATGCATGGTCCTTTGCCCCGTTTTATGCTTACTGTACAGACACAATGAGGAGGAAGGATAGGAATGGAGAAAGAAAAAGCGGTTTCGCTGGCAAAAGAAATCATTGAATTAGATATGAAACGCGATGAAATGCTGGAGGCGTTCATGCAGCTTGCCGGGGAACACGCTTTTCCGCTGCTCAGAGCCGTCCAGAACGGACTTTACCGAAAAACATCATAATCTACAGAAGTTTTACAATGGCTTTATACGTCTTTGATATAAAAGCGTTATTCTGATCATAGAATAACGGAAAACAAAGGAGGCCGCCATGAGTCGTTTGCTTCAAAATGCATTGGACAAAGAGAGAAACCATTATTCCAAAAAGCTTCTGCAGATCGGAGTCTATACGAAAGAAATACTCAATTCCATGACAATTACGGAGCTGAGAAAGGAATACGCGTATTTTTTTCGGAACATTCCCTATAAAGAACGGAACCCTTATACAAATTAAATGATGTATAAGGGTATTTTTTTATATAAAAAAGAAGGAATTCTGAAAAACGGCACGAATAGAATATAAAACAAAGAACGACTCTTATGAATTGTAAGGGTTTACATTATTTTTTTATAAAAATCTTAAATACGGGGTAGATATGATGAGATTATCATTTAACGAAGAAGAAGTGATGCGTTCGATGAATTTGTACAAAGTTTTTGCAAGGGCTTTCAAGAGTGTGTCTGAACACAGCATCCGCGACAGTAAAGAACACGGTTTTAATCCGACTGAATTTGCCGTTTTGGAGCTGCTCTATACGAGAGGACCGCAAAAGCTTCAGCAAATCGGGTCGCGTCTTTTGCTTGTCAGCGGGAATGTCACCTATGTCATCGACAAGCTTGAAAGAAACGGGTTTTTGGTCAGAGAACAAGACCCGAAGGACAAACGGTCTGTTTACGCCCATTTAACTGATAAAGGAAACGAGTATTTGGATAAAATTTATCCGATTCATTCATTGAGAATTGCGAGAGCGTTTTCAGGACTTATGCCTGAGGAACAGGAACAGCTGATAGCCTTACTGAAAAAAGCGGGAATTCACAGCCAGCATTTGCTTTTCCGTTAAAAGAAAGCGGATACAAACACTCTTCTTCACGAAGAGTGTTTTTTTCTGTTCCGGACAGTAGAGCCTGAAGCGGTTTTTGCATAAGCTGATACAGGTCGGCATCATTATTTACCAATCATAATGTGACATGCCCCATGCCAAAATATGAGGGTGCTTTGAATATAAAGAAGGTGAACATGTGAGAAGCTGTCTGCTGTCTATATGGTACTTACTTGATCCGCTTTATTTCTTCTTTACCCGGCTGACGCTGATTGATAAACGGCAATCGAATGTATTCCGCGTCCGTTTGACAAGATATAAAGGAAAAGAAGTCATCCTGAGCGACGGAACCAGAATTAAAAAAAACGACGTGTTAGTTAAGATTCATCTTCATAATGTCAAACTCCTGAAAGAGCTGCAGCCTATTGAAAGCGCGGTCAGAAGGGGGATTATGCTATATCAGAAGGTATATCAATCCATGCCTCATTTAGCGGATTATATTAACCAGCATAAACGGAAAGACGAGATTAAGGGAGTCGTCGGCATTACAATGCTTCATAAAGGAGCGGCGAGACTCGGTTTTGATGTGATAAAACCGTCCAGCGGCTGCTACAGGCTGTTTAAGAAAGCGGCCCATATTCCGATTTTATACTTTACTGCAAAACAGCTCACCCTCAAAAACATTCCTTACTCCTGCTATTTATTTATTTCCAAAGAAAAATTGATGTGCACGTATCAGACTGAAAAGAGCTGACAAAAAGCGTCAGCTCTTCCTCTTGATTTGCTCAAGCACGATTGAAAGCGGGCCGTCCTGCGGATTCCGGTAAAAATCATAAAACGGATCTCCCTCTGTCCTGACGCGGTTCACTACTGTATCGATCGTATAATCATCAGGTGTTAAAGAGGAGTTGACTTCGCTCCAATAAAGGGGAGCCGCAACCGTTCCCAATTCGTTGCCCCGGGTCGAATAGGGGGCGATAATGGTTTTCCCTTCGGCATGCTGCAAATAATCTAGGTAGAGCCTGCCGTTTCGGTTTTTGATAAACCGCTCTGTCGTAAAAAGATCCGGGCGCGTCCTGACGCAATAATCGGCGATGAGCATTGTGAACGCACGGGTTTCTTCATAGCTGAATGCTTCCGGTGAAAGCGGGATGTAGAGCTGAATGCCTTTATTTCCGGAGAGCTTCGGGAATGACGTAATGCTGAATGAGTCAAACAGCTGTTTCAGCACATGCGCAGCCTCCACTGCCATAGGAAAATCATTCCTTGACGGAGGATCAAGGTCAATGACAATCTCTGCGGGTCTTTCAGAATGCACTGTCTGAAACGGAACGTGAAATTCAAGCGCCAGCTGATTGGCCAGCCATAGAAGTGACGGTATGCTGCTGCATACGATGTGCTCGTGGCTCCCGTCAAACACGCTTGAGACAAAGTCCGGCGTGTAGTCCGGTTTGTTTTTTTGAAAAAAAGATTCGCCAGGCGCGCCGTGCGGATAACGGATCACCGTGACGGCCCGATCTTTAAGAAAGGGCATAAGAAAATCGCTCATTTTCACCATATAACTAAGGAAATCTGCTTTCGTTTTTTCACGTTTTTTAAAAACGATCTTATCCAGGCTTGTGAACTGCAGCTTCGGCGGCAGCGTTTTAGAGCGGAGGGTGAGCTGCTGATACGTGCATTCCGTCCAATCCATTTCAAACTGAAAAGACACAAAAGATACTTCACGCAGCGTGTCCTGCAATATGGTTAAATACTGCACGGTCATGCAGATAGAAGGCTCAAGTGTATATTCGCCGCTTGGCAGTTTTTTTCCGTGGGTCTCCATAATGGTTCTGACGGCGTTTTTTTCTTCCGCCTGCATGCCGTGGGAAACGGAAGCGATCGGGACGGCGGTGCCGTCTTTTAAAACAGAGGCTGTTACATACCCGTTCTTCGGATTGAACCCGGTTAATAGCACGTGTGCCGTTTTCATATGTTTATACTTTTGCCAGTCGGGAGAGCGTTTATTTTCCGCCCAGCCGCTTGATGCTCTTTTTGCTACGATACCTTCTCCGTCATGGCGGACGACCTTGTCCCAAAGCGCATCAAAATCAGTGTGCTCCGGAATGTATTGAATCGCTTCTTCCGCTAAGTGATGAGGGCAGGCGGGAAGATTTGCTTCTTTAAACAGTTTGGAAAGGGCGCGCTTCCGTTTCACATACGGTAATGAGACGGTGCCGGCGCCTTCCAGAACGAGGAGATCAAATGCCAGAAAGCGGCACGGCCGTCTATCAGCGGTGCTTTCAATTGCTTCCGTCCGTTTTAAACGTCCGCGGATTTGAAGATGCTCAAAGTCCGCTCTGTACGGATTGATTAAATAGACAAGCTCTCCATCAAGCGTGATGGGGAACCTGTCTTTCATGTGCTGAAAACACCGGGCCGCAAAAGCCGTGATTTCCGGAAATTGATTCGTCAGCGTCTGTCCGTTTCTGCTGGTTAATGTAACGCCGCTTTCGTCTATGCGGAGAAGACAGCGGAATCCGTCATACTTTACCTCATAGCGCCACTCACTGCCTTCAGGCGGTACAGAGGTCAAAATCGGCTGCATCGTCAGCACCATGATTAAGACATTCCGGCTTTTTGTCTGGTCGTCTTTTGCTTTTTGCCTCCGCCGCCTGCTGACGCGGCGTCTTTTGTCCGCGCCGGTGCAGCCTGTTCGCGATCCGGCCGCTTCGTCCGGTCAATGCTTGCCTGAAGCGCGCTGACAAGATCAATGACATCTTCGCGCGGGCCGGCAGCAGCCGGTGTCACGCCCGCTTCTTCATGTTCGAGCTTATCGTTAATTTTAGCGAGAAGGGCTTTCCGGTATGTGTCTTCGTATTGTTCCGGGTCAAACTCGGTTGTCAGTTCATTAATTAGCGTAATCGCCGTCTGCAGCTCTTTTTCATTAACGGCTATCTGCTCGGGAACGCCCGGCACATGTCCGGCATTTCTGACTTCATCCGGATAATGAATGGATTCCATCACGATGCAGTTGTCATACACGCGAAGAATCGCAAGCTGCTGTTTAGAGCGGATCGTAATGGAGGCAATCCCGATTTTACCCGTCGTCCTCAGCGCTTCCCGCAGAAGTGTATAGGCTTTTGTGCCGTTATCTCCCGGCCCGACATAATACGACCGGTTAAAATAAATCGGATCAATTTCCTGCAGCTGGACAAAGTCAACAATCTCAACCGCTTTTTCTTCATGTTCCTGTTTTACGTCTTTCAAGTCTTCGTCTGTCATAATGACGTATTTCCCTTTTACATACTCATAGCCTTTCACGATTTCATCAGGTTCCAGACTTTTTTCACATCCGGTGCAGATTTTTTCGTATTTAATCGGCGCATGGTCTTCTTTATGAAGACTGCGGAATTTTATATCTTTATCTTCAGTGGCCGCAAAGAGCTTGACCGGGATATTGACGAGACCGAAACTGATCGAACCCTTCCACATCGTGTGCATGAATAAAAACTCCTTTTTGTCTTTATTGTGGATAAACGGGTCCGTTCCATGTGTAGCAACTTATGGGTGTTGCGGCGCTTCATGGAGCGGCTGTTCCATTTCCTCAGGCGGAAATGGTCGGCTGAAAAGCAAATGAATTCTCTATTTACAATCAGTGAATCGGTAAGTTCTTTAAAGCGCTGAAGTCCCTGAAAATCATCAGTGGTAATCAAAAAGATTATACAAAATCATTCCCCGGGAAATGCCCACGCATTCCCATGTAATGCCTGAGAGAATTTCCCGCTCCCATAAAAACAGATCCGGTGATGGAAAAGATCCCGGCAAAACGCAATGCCCATATGCTGAATTCACGGTCAGCTGCCGCTTACCGCGAAGGGTAACTTTTCCGGAGATCTTCAGTGATGTAAACGCCGCCAGACAAGCAATCAGGAGACAGGCGGGACGTTGTATTGCGCTTATTCCCTCCCGCTATACCGATCTGAAACGACTCACATTTATAACGGGCATGTCTAAAAGATATTTCAGCCTCAAGGTTTTGTGTTAAAATCATTCTTAAGTTTCGGAATATAGACGTAAGCCGGGAGTGATAGATCATCGAAGATTTCATCATATCAATAATAGAGGCGTTTAAAAGCTTATCTTACGCCGGGATTTTTTTGGCGCTCAGTATAGAATTCATCCCGGCGGAAATTGTTCTTCCGCTTGCGGGCTATTGGGTCTCAAAAGGGGATATGACGCTTGCCGGGACCGTGTTTGCCGGTTCGCTCGGCGGTGTTTCAGGTCCGCTTGTCTTATATGGAATCGGCAGGCTGGGCGGTCGGCCGTTTTTGCTGAAATATGGAAAGTATATATGGATAAAACCCGAATCCCTGCAGAAATCAGATGATTTCTTTCAGAAGCACGGAGGTTTGGTCGCGTTCAGCGGCCGTTTTATACCGGGGGTCAGGACGCTGATTTCTTTGCCGTGCGGCATTGCGAAGATGAATGTCTGGGTGTTCTCCCTATATACATATGCAGCGATGCTGCCGATTACATTTGCTTACGTATACCTCGGAATGAAACTCGGGGAAAATTGGAAAAGCGTCGGTTCCATTCTCGATCAATATATGCTGCCGCTCGGTATATTCATTGTGTTGCTTCTCATTCTTTGGATGTCTTTAAAGAGAAGAAAACAGCGGGCCAAAACAGAAAAAATTTCTCAATTTGTTAAAAAAGTTAAGCGTTGACAAATGGTGAAACAGGCTTTATCATGAGCGTATAAACAAATATTTCTTGAAATCCCAAAGGGGAGTAGCGTCCGGATATTCCGGAAACAAAGTCGTCAATTCATGGATCATATCCATCGGCTTTGTTGGCATGCCAATCATTCATGTCTAGCAAGACCTTTGCCTTATATCGGCAAAGGTCTTTTTTGCGTAAAAAACCGCCGGTATAAGCTCGGATGATAGAAAAAAGAAACGGAGGGAATGGATTGGACTTTGCATTATTATTGGAGTATGGATGGGTTCTTCTCGTTTTAATCGGGCTGGAAGGGATTTTGGCGGCGGATAACGCGCTGGTGATGGCTGTGATGGTGAAGCATCTTCCTGAAAAACAAAGGAAGAAGGCTTTATTTTACGGATTGGCGGGTGCATTTATTTTGCGTTTCGGGTCGCTGTTCGCCATTTCTTTTCTGGTGAATGTTTGGCAGGTCCAGGCCGTCGGCGCTTTATATCTGTTTTACATTGCGGTCAGCCATTTGCTGAAGCGGTATGTATTTAAAGATAACGCCGGTCAGAAAATGCAGAAAGAAAGCGGGTTTTGGCAGACTGTCTTGAAAGTGGAGCTCGCGGACATCGCTTTTGCCGTTGACTCCATTTTAGCGGCGGTCGCGCTTGCCGTAACACTCCCGGGAACAGAGCTTCCTGCCATCGGCGGCTTGGACGGCGGTCAGTTTCTCGTTATTTTAGCCGGCGGCGTAATCGGTTTAATCATTATGCGTTTTGCGGCATCAATGTTCGTATCCTTACTGAAAACCAGGCCGGGCCTTGAAACGGCGGCATTTGTGATTGTCGGATGGGTAGGCGTAAAGCTCGCTCTTTATACATTGGCCCATGAGGAACTCGGTATCATTCCGGCAGATGTCATCCATTCGGCGGCCTGGAAAATCATTTTCTGGGCGGTTCTGGCTGCCATCGCGGTTTGCGGATGGTTTATGTCAGGAGCAAAACAAATAGAGTCTGGCGCGGAATCGGAAAAAAGAGAACACGCGTAAAATGATCAAAAAGGGAGTCTGGCTTTTTAAAAAGCAGGTTCCCTTTTTTGTTTGAAACGCTTACATTTAAGACATATGATAACAATTTTATAACAGCATTGTTACAAAAAACACAGAGAAAACCCCCTTAATTCTGCATGGGGGCACGAAATCATGTATAGTACGTCTTATTGGCTTGTCATAATTGAGACAAATGAAATCGATTTCTCTTTTTCTTCCTTTGCGAATCCCTACTAAATTAGCTATGATTATGAGTAGTTATAGGGAGGAACTGAGGTGAAACCAGTGCTTAGCCTTTTGTTTAAATTGGGAAAAAAGAAGCAAACGCTTGAAACATCTGTTGAAAAAATACAAAAAGGCGACAAAGATCTGCAGAACGATTTAATACAGCAATATAAGCCTTTTATCGCGAAGACGGTTTCATCCGTTTGTAAACGATATATAGATGAAAAAGACGACGAATTCAGCATCGGGCTGATCGCGTTTAACGAAGCCATTGAAAAATATTCGGCTGAAAAAGGTAATTCGCTGCTTGCATTTGCAGAGCTGATTATAAAAAGAAAAGTGATAGACTATATCAGAAAAGAAGCAAGAACCGCTCAGCATATCAATATGGATGTGCAGGAAGGCGACGACCAAGAATCTTCGCAGAGCCTTATCGAAGCGGAGCTTTCCATTGATGAATACCGCAAACAGATAGAACAGGAACAGCGCCGGGAAGAAATTCTTTTTTTTCAGAAGCAGCTGAAAGAATACGGGCTGTCTTTTAAAGAGCTGCTGGAACAATCGCCGAAGCATACAGATGCGAGGCAGAATGCGATTAAGGTAGCCTACACGCTTGTTGAAAATGAAGAGCTGGCGTCCATTTTGCACCAGAAAAAACAGCTTCCTGTCAAACAGCTGGAGCAACTCGTGTCGGTCAGCAGAAAAACGATCGAACGGAACCGAAAATATATTATCGCCATGAGTATTATTATTACCGGTGATTATATTTATTTAAAAGATTATCTTAAAGGGGTGTTGCACTCATGAGAAGAGGGATCATAGTAGAGAAAAATAAAAAATTCGTCACGTTGCTAACCCCTGACGGACAATTTTTAAAAACAAAAAATGATCACCGCACTTGTGAAATCGGAGAGGAAATTACGTTCGAAGGCGAAACGCGTATGGGAAGAAGGGCCAGCTTTTTTGATTTTCTGAAACTGCGCCCTTTTAAATTGGGAGTGTTTACGATGACTGCTATTATTTTGTTTATTTTAATTTTGCTCCCGGTTTTTTCGGATAACAAAGCTTACGCGTATATGACGCTTGACATTAATCCCAGTATTGAAATGGCTTTAAACAGCAAATATGAAGTCATTGAACTGACACCGCTGAACCATGACGCCAAACAGGTCATCAGTGACATCGGAGATTGGAAAAGCAGCGATTTTAAGGAAGTCATCAGTAATATTATTACCGATTGCAGCAAGCATGGATATGTAAAGGAATCAAAAGAGATTTTAATTTCCACGGTTTATGAAAATACAGATGACAATACATATAAAAAAGGCGTTAAAAAACAGCTGGCCGACATGACTGAAAAATATAAGGGCACCTACCAGGTCCAATCGCTTGAATCTGATATGGAAACAAGAGAAAAAGCAAAACAGGAAGGGATGTCAACAGGCAGCTACATAAGAAGAAACGAAAAGAAAACAGAAGAAAAACAGCCTGAAAAGCAAACCGACGGCAATGAAACAGATCAAAAAGATACCGAAACAGACGCTGATCAAAGCGAGCAGCCGGACACAGATAAGCCGGCGGCTGATGAAAAGACAGCTCCTGATGAAGAAAAGGCAGCAGAGAAGCCGGGAAACAATGAAACAACGCCCGGTACGGAAGAAGCGAAGCCGGACAGTCAGGACGGCAATCAGCAAACCGAAAAAAATGCAGCTTCCGGATCAGAGGAAAACACACAGAAGGAACAAGATGGGGAAACAGAGCAGCCCCCAACACAAAATCCTCAGGAAAACGGAAATGACAAAGAGCCTAAGCAAAAGTATTACAATCATTACTGGAATCATGATCGCAATGAACATTGGGAATCCTATCGGCATCATGAAGATTCGTCAGACCGAAGGAATCCGAACGGCTACCGGCACGGAAAGGAGAATGCCGATAAATATCAAAATTCGCCGAGAAGTCCCGGCGAATAAGCTGCATTATTGATTTTTCCCGTTTAATTGTGATTGAGCCTGCTGTACAAGACGTTTTGTCATTTCCCCGCCTACAGAGCCGTTTGCGCGTGCTGCTGTATCAGAACTAAGGTTCACGCCGAATTCTTGAGCCACTTCGTATTTAAATTGGTCAAGTGCCTGCTCAGCCCCTGGAACTAAGAGTTTATTTCTGCTCGCCATCTTTTTCATCTCCTTTTCTCTGGCAAGATGTGTTTTCGCATTTTAGTTTCAAACGGAACGGTATTGATTATGCTGGCAATTGTTGTACAGCAAAAAAACCCCGGCGCAGACACCGGGGCGAAGAAGCGTTATGAATTATAATAAATGGCTGATCATTTTGTAGGCTGAGGCTTGAATATGGAAAGTCAAAACGGAGAGCACCGTGACGGCGATTATGGATCTGATATTGTTCCATTGTCCGCTTCCGAGTTCTTTAAAGCAGCCTTTGAGCTTGTCCGTCTGCTCTTCGACGAGCTCCTGCAGGCTCGTTTCCTTCATCGGCGGGTTTGCCTTATGATGAAGATAATCAATCACTTGGGCGCAGCTTTCATAGTAGCTGATCGGGCTGATGACGTCGTCTGATCTGTCTGTGATCGTGTTAAAAGCGATTTTTAATATGCCGCGTATATGTTCGAAGTCATAAATTGATTTTAAATCACGTACAATGAGAAGGATGACAGCTTGTTCAATTGTATATTTTTTGCCGAGTAAGGGGTGGCCGATTAAATCTTTAATATCGCGCTTCACCCAGTTTTGGACGGCGGTTGATTTTAAAGACGTCAGCTCGCACAGATTTCCCAGCTCGACAATCTCGTTAGTTGAAAGCCCGTATTCCTTTTTCTCTTTTTTTCGTTCGAATCTCGTCAGAAATTCAGGGATATGCAGACGGCTTTCCGCTTCATCCAAGGTCATATCCGCTGATTGCAATAAGATTTGGAGAGGGGTTGCGTCTCCTTGGCCTTTTAATGCGTAAAGAAGCCGGACCATATCAGTTCGGGTCAGTTTAAACGTGTTCATGGTTCACCTCTGATTGATTACGTGTTCACTTTTTAATATCACTGAGAATTACATTAACATCATACGTCGAAATTGTTGCATTTTCAAACAGATCATTTATAATTTAAGTAAATAAGTTCTTTTGATCTTAAAAAAGACGGAGGTAATTATGGCGAAAAGAATATTTCTGTTTATTTTAACGAACCTTTTGGTCATTACGACAATCGGAATTGTGCTTACGATTATTACAAGCGTTACCGGTGTCGGCTCGTATATACAAAATGGCCGCATTGATCTGATGGCATTGCTCGTGTTCAGTCTTGTCGTCGGTTTTGTCGGTTCTTTTATTTCTCTCGGAATGTCCAGATGGATGGCCAAAACGATGATGGGCGTCCGGGTGTTAAATCCGAAGAAACAGTCGCTCAGCTATGAAGAGCAGCAATTGGTTGACCGTGTGCACAGATTGTCACGTGCCGCAGGGATGACGAAAATGCCTGAAGTCGGCATTTATCATTCCCCGGAGGTCAATGCTTTTGCGACCGGGCCTTCTAAGCGCCGTTCGCTTGTCGCGGTTTCTTCAGGTTTATTGCAGCAGATGGATGATGCTGCGGTGGAAGGGGTTCTTGCCCATGAAGTCGCACACATCACAAACGGTGATATGGTCACGATGACGCTGCTGCAGGGAATCGTCAATACGTTCGTCGTATTCCTTTCCCGAATCGCGGCATGGGTTGCAAGCCGCTTCGTCAAAGAAGACCTCGCGCCGGTCGTTCATTTTATCGCGATGATCGTGTTTCAGATTATCTTTTCCATTCTCGGCAGTCTTGTTGTCTTCGCCTACTCGCGCCACAGAGAGTTTCACGCTGACCGCGGCGGTGCAGACCTTGCCGGCAAGGATAAAATGATTCACGCCCTGCGTACGCTGAAGTCTTATACAGGACATGTGAATGAAGAAGACCAAACGGCAGTGCAGACGTTAAAAATTAATGGCAAAAAGCATTCGTCATTGTTCTCCACACACCCTGATCTCGATGAGCGCATTCGCAGGCTGGAAGCAAAATAATCAACAAAACCTCTGACAATCGTTTCAGAGGTTTTTTGTTTAAAGATCGGCAAATTACATAAGGTAATGAAAAATCTTTCTAAAAAGACCTTTAAAAATTCTCCCAATATCATTAGAATAATTACGTACTACATTTGAGAGGCAGAAGGAACTATCTTATGAAATTAAAACTGAAGAAATTCATACAGATCTTGTCGCCAGCACAGCTGATTGCATTATATTATTTTCTTGCTGTGACGGTGGCATTTATTTTGCTAAGTCTGCCGGCCGCCCACAAACAAGGGGCCAGCTGGTCGTTTATAGACGCGCTGTTTACGGCTGTCAGCTCAGTCAGTGTCACCGGTTTAACGGTCGTCAACACGGCTGATACATTCAGCACGGCCGGGATTGTCATTTTGGCTTTCGTGCTTCAATTCGGCGGAATCGGCATCATGACGCTCGGAACATTCGTCTGGCTCATTATGGGCAAACGGATCGGTCTGCGGGAACGGAAGCTCATCATGGTGGATCAGAATCAATCGCAGTTTTCCGGTATCGTCAACCTGATGAAGCAAGTGCTGTTTTTGATTTTATTAATCGAGTTTTTAGGCGGCATCATCTTAGGAACATATTTTTTAACGTATTATGATTCGTTTGAACAGGCATACTTGCACGGATTCTTTGCGAGCGTCAGCGCCACGACAAACGGCGGTTTTGATATTACGGGAAATTCACTCGTCCCGTTCAGACATGACTATTTCGTGCAGTTTATTACGATGCTTCTGATTATTTTCGGTGCGATCGGTTTTCCGGTGCTCGTTGAAGTAAAGGACTTTTTGTTTTCAAAACAGCGCAGATATTCATTCACGCTGTTTACGAAAATTACGACCGTTACGTTCGGAATGCTCGTTTTGTTCGGAGCCGTGGGCATTTACGCGCTTGAAGCAAGCCATGTCATGAAGGGGAAAAGCTGGCATGATGTTTTATTTTTATGTCTCTTTCAATCAACCGCTACGCGAAGCGGCGGGCTTGCGACAATTGATATCAGCCAGCTGTCGGCGCCGACATTATTTTTCATCTGTGCCCTCATGTTTATCGGCGCATCACCGAGCTCGGTCGGCGGCGGAATCCGTACGACGACGTTTGCGCTTAACCTTCTTGCTCTGTTTCATTTTGCCCGGGGGAATAAAGCGGTCAAGGTCTTTAAACGCGAGCTTCACCAGGCTGATGTCATGAAGTCGCTGGTCGTTACGATGATGGCGATTCTGCTCGTGTTCGGATCGACGCTGATTCTGGCCGTGACGGAGAAAAATCAGACGCTGCTCGGACTGCTTTTTGAAGTGTGTTCCGCTTTCGGAACGACCGGCCTGTCGCTCGGGATTACTCCGCATTTAAGCGACATCGGAAAATGCGTGATCATGATTGTGATGTTTATCGGCCGGATCGGCATTTTGACGTTCCTTTATTTGATCGGCCGAAAAGAAATCGAAGCAAATTATCACTATCCGAAGGAAAGAATGATTATCGGCTGACACCGCTTTTCAGAAAGCGGTGTTTTTTATTGCCGTAAAATGGATGTGTGGAAACAGTTTCTTTGGAGATTCTACTTGTAAAGAGGTGACGTCATTGTTTGCCGTATTTTGGAAGTCGGTAGTTATGATAGCGGTCGGTACCTTTTTATTGCGGATTGCCGGACGGAAATCAATCAGCCAGCTGTCGGTGACCCAGACAGTCATCATGATTTCGATCGGCTCGATTATTATTCAGCCGTTTATTGAACATAATTTATGGGAAACCATTTTCGCGGCGGCGATTTTTATTGCGGTGTTAATCCTGATGGAATATTTAGAAATCAAATCAAGCTTTTTTGAGTTTTTATTTTCAGGAAAAACCGTCGCCGTTGTCAGAAACGGAAAAATCATCCCGGAAAACTTAAAAAAAATGCGTTTTACCGAAGCTCAGCTGTCAATGAGGATCAGGCAGGAAGGCCTCGGAGACATTCAAGATTTTAAATATGTGCTGCTTGAGCCGAACGGACAGATCGGCTATGAACTCATTGATGAGGCCAAAAACGTGACAGTGCGCGACTTGAAAAAAATGCTTGATGAATTCAAAACAGATTTGCTGACAGAAGGAGGAAATCAAATGAAACGCAAAGCAGCAAAGAATGAAGCTTTAACCAACAACAACACACCGACTGAGAGCATGGACAAAGATGCATACAAAACACAATATGACGGTGATCCCGGACTGAGAGGCGCAAACCGCAAATCAAAACACGGCAAACAAGGAGGCGAGTAACATGACGAAAAAAAACCGCCACAGCAAAGACATGCAAAACCATAAAAAGCCGATGGACCCTAAATTGCTTGAAGAAGAGTTTGCAAGCGAGCTCGGTGATTATAACGCCGGAAAATGGATTGAAACGCTTGAACAGACGAAGCCAAAGAAAAAAGAAGACGGCAAACAATAAAAAACACCTCTTAGGCGGCAACGCTTAAGAGGTATTTTGCATTATTTCGAATAAGCACCGTTTCTTGTTCCTTTCACCGCTTCAAGCAAGCCGGTTATCCGCAGCTCAATAAACGGCTGTGCGGCCGTTTTCACCGCATTGCTGGAGAGAATGGACGTAAGAGCGGCCGTTAACATTAAGAGAATGACTAAATTCTGGTAATCAGACAAGTGATCTTCAAGCCCGATCTGCCGCAGCGTTTTTATAATGAATCCATGCAGCAGATATACGTAAAACGTTCTCGTCCCCCATTTCGTAAAGAAATAACGCTTTTGCGGAACGAGCGCCAAAAAGCTGAAAGTGGCGGCAAAGGCCAAAACATACCAGCCGATGCGCGACAGACCGCTCAACAGCGACACTGTGCCGAATGTGGAATAAGGCTCCGATCCGAACAGCCACGAGTAATCAAAGTCAATGCACCAGCATAACAGGAAAACAATCCCCAGCACGCCCGCGGCAATCTGCCTGCCTCTTTTAGCCCGAAGCAAATCAAAGTGCTGTTTCTTTAAATAAAACCCGACGAGAAACATCGGAAGAAAAACAAACGTCCGTGAAAGACTCAGCGTGCTGCTGATAAAATCAAGATACCCGATCATGACGGCAAGCCCGCAGCTCGCCCCAAGCGCCCACATTTTCGGCAGCTTCGTAAAGGGATAAAGCAGCAGATTCCAAAAGAATAAGCTGACTAAAAACCAGAGAGACCACTGCGGATCAATCGGATTGACGCTTGCCATGCTTTCATCCTGAATCAAATAGTAAAAAACTGAGTAAATGCCCTGGAAAATCAGGTACGGAATAATCAGCTTCACAGCCAGCTTCTTCACATAACCTGTCCGCTTAAAGTTTTTTGCGAAATAGCCGGAAACCAGGATAAAGGCCGGCATATGAAAAGTATAAATGAATTTGTAGAGATGGAGCATAAACTCATTTCCGTTAATAAATGACCGGAGGATATGGCCGAACACTACCAGAAAAATCAAGATAAACTTGGCGTTGTCAAAGTAACTGTCTCGCGATTTTGTCATAGCATCACCTTCTCTTCAAAAATCATCCACTGCATGATTATTTCCTGTTGGTGTTCATTTTAAAATAAAAAACAAAAAATTGAAGGAGGACAAAAGGGATTGTTAGGATGATGTAACGGGGAGGTAAGGATCGTAGAAAAAGACTTTAACTTGTCATATCATTGAAATTTTCTGAAATGTATAGGGCGAATGAAGGAAGATGAGGTATTTTGTAGAAATATTGAAGGATAGGTTTTTGAAGAAGGAGTGTACTGAATGGCTGAAACTCTGGATTTGCAAACAAACGAGTCGCTGAAAGAGCAGCTGAAGCGGATGAAAGAGGAAAATGACCGCCTGAAGAGTGATTTGAACCGGTATCACGTGATTATGAATAACACGCTTGATGCCATTTTTATATGCCATAAGGAAATGAAAATCGTCCAGGCGAACGAGGCTGCGGCCCGGATGATGCAGATTGAGGCAGAGAACCTCATTAACCGCTCCGTCCTGGATTTTTTATATTCCGTGCCTCAGGAAGAACTGAATAAGGCCGTGAAAAAGTTTTTAAAAAAAGGCCATCTGTGGAAAGAGGTGCCGATTAAGCTTGACAGCGGCGCGACGAAATACATTGAATTCCTCGCCAGAGACGGAATTGGGGAGGATTATTTTTTTGTGGTGATGAGGGATATCTCCTCTAAAAAAATATTAGAGCGCGAATTCTCCATGAACGAGCAGCTGTTTAAAGATTTGTTTGACAGGGCTGTCGACGGCATCGTGCTGTTTGATAAGGACGGCGGGTTTATTGATGCGAACCTCTCTTTTTGCAAAAGCTTTGAGATCGGCCAGAATGAATTGTCCCATCTGTCGCTCCGCCATTTTACCGACGGAGAAAACAAAAAGCATCTGAAAGAAATCTGGGAAACCCTCCGTAGAAAAGGAAACGCCAAAGGAGAACTGCCCGTCAAGCTTCGGTCCGGCGAAGAGAAGCTGTTTGAATTTACGATTACGTCCAACTTAATCAGCGGGTTCTACATGTCCATTATGAGAGACATAACAGAGAAACGGCTGATGGAATTGAAACTCTTTAAAAGCGAAGAGCGATTCCGCGAAATTTTTGAAAACGCCATGGACGCGATTGTCATTTGGTCTGATGACGGAAAGATTGCCAAAGCAAACGAATCGGCGTGCCGCATTTTCGAACTGCCGATGGATAAGCTGGTGGAGACGAATTTATGTACGTTTATCGTTGATCCGCAGAAAAAATACAAGCAAATTAAGAAGAAATATGAAAAATACGGGGAAATCCGTGAAGAAATGCTGTTTCAGATGGCAAACGGCCAATTTAAAGAGCTGGAATTCACATCAAAACGAACCATACTTGAAGGTCAGCATTTAACCATTTTAAGAAATGTCAGCGATCGTAAGCGGATGGAAAAAGAATTGCGGGAAAGCGAGCTGAAATTCAGAAAAGTATTCAACGGCTCAATGGACGGCAAGGTCTTATTTGACAACCAATTCCGCATTATTGACGCGAATCCTCTCGCAAGCCGTATACTTGGTATGCCGGATGAGGAGCTGAGAGCGTACACCGTTCCGGATATTCTTTCTTTATTTGATATTGAAAACGCGGGTGTTCCCGCCAGAAAGATTGATTTAGAAGGAATGGATAATGAAATCCCCTTCCTGTTAAGCAGCAGCGACAGCCGCAAACTGGAATTCTCCTTCAAAAGAAATATCATTCAAAATATGAATCTGGCCATCTTTAAAGATGTCACAGAGGCCAAAGAGCTTGAAGAGAGGCTGCGGAAATCCGATACTCTTCATGTTGTAGGGGAGCTGGCGGCGGGCATCGCCCACGAAATCAGAAACCCGATGACGGCGCTGAAAGGGTTCATTCAGCTTCTTCAAGGAAGCATTGAAGGCGAATATTCTCTGTACTTTAACGTCATTACCTCAGAATTAAAACGCATCGAGTCTATCATCACTGAATTTTTAATTTTAGCGAAACCCCAGGCGATATTATATGAAGAAAAAGACGTGACGCAGATTATGAAAGACACGGCTGATCTTTTGAATGCCCAGGCCAATCTTGTCAATGTGCAGATCCATCTGAACCTGACCGGAAACATCCCGCCGATTTACTGTGAACCGAATCAATTAAAACAGGTGTTTATCAATATTTTAAAAAACGCCATTGAAGTCATGCCGGGTGGCGGCAATATCTACGTGACCATTCAGTCTTCTGATCAAGACCACATTTTGATTTCTATTCAAGATGAAGGAACAGGCATTTCCGAAGACAAATTAAAACGTCTGGGTGAACCATTTTACACGACAAAAGACAGGGGAACGGGCCTCGGCCTCATGGTCAGTTATAAAATCATCGAAGAGCATCAGGGCCGCATTCATGTGGAAAGTGAAGAAGGGAAGGGCACCGTTTTTCATTTGACGCTTCCGGTCCGGCAGAATACGGAAGAAAGAAGGAGCGGGGAATGATCTGTTTTACAAGTGTAAGAGCGCCGTTTGGAACCGTCATCGTAACAGAGGAAGAGAGCTTTATTACCGGCCTGTTTCTCACCGTGGAAGATTTTGAGGAATGGCGGAAAGACGCGCCCGGCGTAAAGCCGTGCGAAACCGCTTTGCTGTCGGAGGCGAAACAGCAGCTGGCATCATATTTTTCAGGAGAAAGAAAGCAATTCTCTCTGCCTCTGAGACAAAAAGGCACACCCTTTCAGGAAAGGGTGTGGAACGCGCTGACGATGATTCCTTACGGGGAATCCCGAAGCTACGGCGATATGGCTGAAGCGATCGGAAAACCGAAAGCGGTGCGCGCCATCGGACAAGCCAATAAACGAAACCGGCTGCCGATTTTGATCCCGTGCCATCGGGTAATCGGCAAAAACAGCGCCTTAACGGGATACGCGGGCACGAAGACGGATGTAAAAGCGGTGCTGCTGAACATCGAACAAATATCCTATAAAGAAAAATAAAGCGTATGGCACGTTCCGTTTTTTCGCGTCCGACATATCATTTTATTAAGTGAAAAAAGTTGCCCTGATGAAAAAGGAGGACGAAGCCTGATGAAAATGAGCCGTCCGCAAAAGATAGCCGGTTATGCAGAGCTGTTTTTTAAAATGCATCTCATTACAGCCGCCCAAAAAGATGAAGTGATTACATTGTGCAGACAAAAAAACCGCTGACATTGCCTGAGGCAATATCATCAGCGGTTTTTCAGCTCAGCTGGCAGTCAGCGAATAATTGTTCAATTTCTTCCGTGTAAGAACCGGTCACAATTCCTTTCTCGGTTATTATGCCGGAAATCAGGCTGCCCGGTGTGATGTCAAAGGCCGGATTGAAGACCGGAACATCCTCGGGAGCGGTGCGTATGCCGGAGATCTGTCTGACTTCATCCGGATCTCTTTCTTCAATCGGAATCTGATCGCCGTTTTCAATCTGCAAGTCAAATGTCGAAAGCGGTGCGGCCACAAAAAACGGAATTTGAAAGGCGTTTGCCAAAATAGCGAGGCCGTACGTTCCGATTTTGTTGGCCGTATCACCGTTTTTTGCAATTCTGTCAGCGCCGACAATGACCGCAGAAATATGTTTTTCCTTCATTGTATGGGCGGCCATGCTGTCCGTAATGAGCGTGACATCAATTCCGCCCTGCATCAGCTCCCACGCCGTCAGCCGTGATCCTTGAAGAACGGGTCTTGTTTCACATGCGTAGATATGAAGGCCGAGGTCTTTTTGTTTCGCTAAGTAAAAGGGAGCAAGCGCCGTACCGTACCGGCTTGTGGCAATCGAGCCCGCATTGCAGATGGTCATGATCTGGTCGCCTTTATTAAAAAGGTGCAGAGCATTTTGGCCGATCATTCGGCATGTTTCTTCATCCTCAATCTGAATTTGAATGGCTTCATGAACGAGAGTTGTCTTCGCTTCATTGATTGAGATCGCATCCCTGATCGAATCCGTAAGTCTGTCAAGCGCCCACGCAAGGTTGACGGCAGTGGGCCTCGAACTGTTTAAATACGCTTTGACATCCGCGAATTGACGTCGGAAATCTGAAAGGTCGCGGGCTTCAAATGACTTGGCGGAGAGCGCGAGTCCGAACGCCGCGGTTATACCGATGGCCGGGGCGCCCCTTACTTTCAGCGTGACAATCGCGTCGAATACATCTTCCTTTGTTTCAAGTTCCGCATATTCAGTGACGTCGGGAAGCTTTTGCTGATTTAAAATGCGGATGTAGGTTTCTTTCCATTCTACAGAACGGGGGATGGCAAATTCATTGGTCATGCTGCATCATTCCTTTACACGGAGCTTAAATTGGTCCAGAACCTCGGTGATATGCTTCAGTTCTTTTCTGTTTTCGATATAATAGGCGCCGATGTCAAGCGCCAGCTTTTTCCGTTCGATTCGTTTGTCAAACGGAGTGATTTCATCTAAGTCAGCCACATGGGCGAGTCCGATCGTGCGCCGGATCAATTCGCATCCCGCAAAACCGACCGCTTCCTCAAACGCGTTTTTCAGTGTGTCTTCCAGCAGGTGTCTGCGGGAAGGCAAGCAGTCTTTCTCCCATGCTTCACTGAATGTTTTCACAAATGTATCCCATACGGCAGCGGTGTGGTCATATAACGGCTGTCTGTCGTCACCGTCGCGGCTGAGGGCGTTTAACAGCAGATTGGCGATAAATTGGCCGATGTCAAACCCGATCGGTCCGAAGAAAGCAAACTCGGGATCAATCACCTTTGTTTCATGTTCATCGGCGAAGATGCTTCCCGTGTGCAGATCGCCGTGAACCAATGTTTCCGCGGAATTCAGAAAGATGGCTTTCAATTCGTCAGCGCCTTCTTTCAGCCGGGAATTGTTCCAAACTTTTTCTGCGTATGGGCGCAGCTCCTCTTCAAAATCGTTTGTCTCATGGTCGAGAAACGGTTCTGTAAACACAAGCCTTTCTGTAATATTGCAAAGCTCAGGATTTGTAAACTGCTTTGCGAGCTGCTGCTTTACTTTCGCATCAAGCACATAATCGGATGAGTAAAAAAGCGTCTTCCCTAAAAATTCACCGATATGAACCGATAAGTTCGGATAATGCTGCCCTTCCAGCAGCCCTTTTCTTGAAATCCGCAAATGGGAGAGATCTTCCATTACCGTGACGGCCATTTCAGTATCGGAATAGTAAACGGCCGGAACGAGGTGCGGCACGTGTTCGCCCTGGCGGATGAGGGCGCTGCTTTCGATTCTCGCCCGGTCAATGGTAAGCGGCCAGCTTTCACCGACGACTTTCGCGTAAGGGATTGCCTGTTTAATAATCAGTCCTTTTTTGTTTTCTTTATCGTAAACATGAAAGACGTAATTTAAATTGCCGTCGCCGATTTCACGGCATGTCAGAGTGCTTTTGCTTTGGAATAAGCCGAGCTTGACGGCTAACGCGGCGGCGGAGCTTTCTGTTAATTGTTCATAAAGACTTGTTTTAGTTGCTGACATGGATTTACCCTCCAATTATGTAGTGGCAGTAAGAGATCGTGACGGAGAATACGCCCGAAAAAAAGCCTCCTTCTCTGAAAGAGAAGGAGGCTGAAACAGTGCAGTCCGCCTCTTATCTCTCAGATAACATCTGATGGAATTAGCACCGTGCCTTATGAGACAATCGTCTCGGCGCAAAATGTACGCGCCCCATTTCACAATGGAATTACGGTCGGTTGCTGTTGGGGTCAAAAGGCCAATCCCTCGCCCAACTCTCGATAAGAGAAAAATATATTGATTTGTATCACAATTCGGATTAATCAGTTGATGAAAATATTAGCAGGTGCCGGATATTCTTGTCAACGTTTTTTTGAAAATTAATATAAATCACGCCGCAAGTCTTGGAAAACCGGAATGGTTCCCCGCACGTCCGCGCTTTCTGACACATCAATTTCCGCCCGGACTGCGCCTTCCGTCCGGTCTCCTTCGGCTAAAATTCGGCCCCACGGGTCAATAATCAGGCTGTGGCCGGCAAATTCATTATCGGGATTGGACCCCGTGCAGTTAGAGGCTGCGACAAAACATTGGTTTTCAATTGCTCTGGCGATAAGCAGGCTTCGCCAATGATCAAGGCGGGGCAGAGGCCATTCAGCAGAGATAAACAGGACATTCGCGCCCTGGGACGTATGCTTTCTGATCCATTCGGGGAAACGGATATCATAGCAGATCAGCCCGGCGCACTTGACACCGTCAAGCTCAAAGGAACCGTCACTGTTTCCTGCTGACAAGTAAAGGTGTTCATCCATCAGCTGAAACAGATGTGCTTTCTGATACCGCTTCACGATCTGTCCGCTGTTATCGGCGATGTACATGGTGTTATAGACATTTTCGCCTTCTTTGACCGCAAAAGATCCGGCAACGAGGTGTACGTTGTATGTTTTTGCCGTTTCTTTAAGCCATTGTTCCGAAACTTTGCCGTTTTCATCCGCCAGCTGATCTAGCCGTGTGAGATCATAGCCGGTCGTCCACAACTCAGGAAGCACGATTACATCCGCATGGCGGCTTTCTTGCTCAATCAAAGATTCTGTTTTTTTAAAGTTTTCTGAAGGATTTCCGTATGAAATATCAAATTGCAAACAGGAAACGGTCCATTTCATTTTTTAACACCTCAAGTTTCTCTTTACTTTTTTTATTTAACCATATATGATGATGGACTATCATTTCAAGACATTTTTAGAAGGTGAAAATATGAACTTTGAAATCTCAGATGTACTCAAACAGCTGCCGGAACAATTTTTCGCATCATTGGTGCAAAAAGTGAATCAAAAGCTGAAAGAAGGCAGAGACGTCATCAATTTAGGGCAGGGAAACCCTGATCAGCCGACGCCTCAGCATATCGTTGAAGAAATGAAGCGCGCCGTCGAAAGGCCGGAAAATCATAAATACTCATCATTCCGGGGCGCTTACAGCTTCAAAAAAGCAGCCGCTGCATTTTATGAAAGGGAGTACGGGGTCACGCTTGATCCGGAAACGGAAGTCGCCGTGCTGTTCGGAGGCAAGGCGGGACTTGTTGAGCTTCCGCAATGTCTTTTAAACCCTGGAGATACCATTCTGGTGCCTGATCCCGGATATCCTGATTACTGGTCAGGCGTCGCTCTTGCGAAAGCGAAAATGGAAATGATGCCGCTGACGGAGGAAAGAGGGTTTCTCCCTGATTACAGCGTAATTCCTGAAAAGGTGCGGAGCGAGGCGAAGCTGCTGTATCTCAATTATCCGAATAATCCGACCGGCGCTGTGGCGACAGAGGCGTTTTTCGAGGAGACGGTCGGTTTTGCGGAGCAAAACGGCATTTGTGTCGTTCATGATTTCGCGTACGGAGCCGTCGGCTTTGACGGGCATAAACCGCTGAGCTTTTTGCAGACCGAAGGCGCAAAAGAGACGGGAATCGAAATCTATACCTTGTCTAAAACCTATAATATGGCGGGCTGGCGGGTCGGATTTGCCGTCGGAAACGCTTCTGTCATCGAAGCGATCAACCTTTATCAGGATCATATGTTTGTCAGTTTGTTTCCCGCGGCGCAGCAGGCGGCGGCAGCCGCTCTTTTAGCGGATCAGGCATGCGTCGCAGCGCAAAATGACAGATATGAATCGAGACGCAATGCATGGATTGAAGCCTGCCGCGATATCGGCTGGGATGTGACGGCTCCGGCGGGCTCCTTTTTTGCATGGCTCCCTGTGCCTGACGGTTATACGTCACAGTCGTTTTCAGACCTGTTGCTCGAGAAAGCGGATGTCGCGGTCGCTGCCGGAAACGGGTTCGGAAAATGGGGGGAAGGCTATATAAGAGTCGGTCTTCTGACAAGTGAAGAAAGACTTAAAGAAGCTGCGGAACGGATCGGGAAACTGAATCTTTTCACCCGAAAAAGCATTGACATATCAGGATAACAATGCGATAATTCAAAATACTTTATAAAATCATTATTCTTATCAAGAGCAGGCAGAGGGACGAGCCCGATGAAGCCCGGCAACCGACTGATAAAGCACGGTGCTAATTCTTGCAGCAGGAGCTGAGAGATAAGATTCGGACATAACACGAAGCCTCTTTCTGCTCATACGGAAGAGGTTTTTTTATGTTTTGCGAAAGAAAGAGAGGCGTTCACGCATGAGCGAAGTATTGGCAACATATCTTCTGACAGACACAACGGACAGTGAAAAGCGGGCGGAACAGATTGCGGCGGGGCTGACGGTAGGCTCCTGGACTGACCTGCCCCTGGTGAAGCAGGAACAGCTCAGAAAACATAAAGGGCGGGTCGTAAAAGTTGAGGAGAAAGAAGGAACCTCAGAAAACGAAACACAATCCGTCATCACCATCGCCTATCCCGAGGCGAACTTTTCAAGAGATATTCCGGCCGTCCTGACGACGGTATTCGGAAAGCTGTCACTGGACGGAAAAATAAAATTGACTGATCTTGAATTTTCCGAAGGGTTTAAACGCTCCCTTCCCGGGCCGAAATTCGGTATATACGGCATCCGCAAACTGCTGGGCGAATTTGAAAGACCGCTTCTGATGAGCATATTTAAAGGCGTGATCGGACGGGATCTCGCCGACATTAAAGAACAGCTCAGACAGCAGGCGCTCGGCGGCGTGGATCTTATTAAAGATGACGAAATTTTCTTTGAAAATGAACTGGCTCCGTTTGAAACCCGCATTATCGAAGGAAAACAAGTCCTGAAGGAAACCCGGGAGGAGACGGGGCATAAAACGCTGTATGCCGTAAACCTTACGGGAAGGACCGCTGAATTGCGGGATAAAGCGAGGCGCGCGGCAGAACTCGGGGCGGACGCGCTTTTATTGAATGTGTTCGCTTACGGTTTAGATGTGATGCAGAGCCTTGCTGAAGACAGGGAAATCCCGCTTCCAATCATGGCGCATCCGGCAGTCAGCGGCGCGTTCACATCATCTCCCGTTTACGGCTTGTCGCATGCGCTTTTGCTCGGCAAGCTGAACCGCTATTGCGGCGCTGATTTCAGCTTATTTCCGTCACCTTACGGAACCGTTGCTCTTCCGAAGGAGTCCGCGCTTGCAATCCATGATGAATGTGTAAAAGACGATGTCTTTCATCCGTCGTTTGCCGTCCCGTCAGCAGGCATTCACCCCGGTATGGTGCCATTATTGATGCGCGATTTCGGCATCGATCACATCATCAATGCCGGCGGAGGCATTCACGGCCACCCGAAAGGAGCCGAGGGCGGCGGAAAAGCGTTCCGCGCCGTCATTGATGCGGTGCTTGAAGCGCAGCCGATTGAAGAAAAAGCCGCGTCGTGCAAAGATCTTCAGCTCGCATTAGACAAATGGGGAAGGGTGGAAGCCGTATGACCCGCACACCGCTGATTATTTGTGATTTCGACGGAACGGTCACCATGAACGACAACATTGTCAGCATGATGAAAGAATTCGCGCCTCCTGAGTGGCTTGAATTAAAAGACGGTGTTCTGTCAAAAAGCATATCAATCCAAGAAGGAGTCGGCCGGATGTTCGGACTGCTGCCGAGCAGCTTAAAAGAAGAACTGACCGGCTTTATCCTGAAGGATGCGAAAATACGGGACGGCTTTTTGGCTTTTGTCTCGTTTGTTCGCTCAAACGATCTCCCGTTTTATATCGTAAGCGGGGGAATGGACTTTTTTGTGCATCCGCTTTTGGAAGGGATCGTAGAAAAGGAGCGGATTTTCTGCAATCATGCATCCTTTGACAATGAATATATTCATATAGACTGGCCGCACGCCTGTGACGGAGCCTGTACCAATCAATGCGGCTGCTGCAAACCGTCAGTCATCCGGAAGCTATCCGATCAGCAGAAATTTCTCGTTATGATCGGTGATTCGGTCACGGATGTCGAGGCTGCAAAGTTATCCGATATGTGCTTTGCGAGAGATTATCTTTTGACTGAATGCAAAGAACTCGGCCTCCGGCATCTGCCTTTTCAAGATTTTCATGAGGTGAAAACAGGCATTGAAAACATCGGGGAGGTGCAGGCATGGCTGCAAAAGAAGAACGCTGGCGCGAACTTGCCGAGGTAAAACGCGAGCTGGCCGAAAGAGACTGGTTCCCGGGAACGAGCGGGAATCTTTCCATCAAAGTATCTGACGGGCCGCTGACTTTTCTCGTTACGGCGAGCGGAAAAGACAAACGAAAAGAAACAGACGAAGATTTTCTCTTAATCGATGAATACGGGAAGCCCGCTGAGACAGGCCATTCTTTAAAACCTTCAGCGGAAACGCTTCTCCATACTTACTTATACCAAAAGACAGACGCCGGCTGCTGTCTGCATGTCCATACCGTCAATAATAATGTCATCTCAGAGCTTTACGGGGATGAAAAACAAATCACTTTTCAGGGGCAGGAGATGATTAAGGCGCTCGGATTATGGGAGGAAAACGCGTCCGTGACCGTTCCGATCATTGACAATCCGGCGCACATCCCGGCATTGGCCGAAAATTTCGCGCACCATGCGGACGCCGGCTCAGGCGCGGTGTTAATCCGCAATCACGGCATTACGGCATGGGGACGTACCGCATTTGAAGCGAAAAGAGTGCTGGAAGCCTATGAATTTTTATTCAGCTGTCACCTCAAGCTTCTGTCACTTCGTCCGCAGCTGGTAAAATAAAAGGAGGAATAGAAAATGGCGACCATCAGAATTCATGACGATAAGAATACGATCATTGAACATCAGGAAGAAGTAGCGCGCTTCTTAGACGAACAAGAGGTGATCTATGAGCAGTGGAACATTGAAAAACTTCCGTCTGAGCTTTCGGAAAAATACGATCTAACCGAAGATGAAAAAGAACGGATTCTCACGGCGTTTGACACGGAGATTCAGGACATTTCAGCCCGGCGCGGATATCAGTCTCAGGATGTTATTTCTTTATCAGATACCACGCCGAATCTTGATGAATTATTAAAAAATTTCCAAAGAGAACATCACCACACGGATGATGAAGTCCGCTTTATCGTCAGCGGACACGGCATCTTCGTCATTCAAGGCAAAGACGGCACATTTTTCGACGTCCGTTTAAATCCGGGAGATTTGATTTCAGTTCCGGAGAACATCCGCCACTACTTTACGCTTCAGGAAGACCGCCGGGTCGTCGCAATCCGAATCTTTGTGACGACTGAGGGCTGGGTGCCGATTTACGAAAATGAAAGTGTGCAAAACTGATAGACGTCCGAACCTCTCATGCCCCGCCGGCATGAGAGGTTTTTTATTGTAATATAAAGTCAGCTGTGTCTGTTTTTTAATTCCTGAATATGCCGCATTCTGTTTATATCATTACCCGAATGGGTATTATTCTCGTATTCATGCTAAAGATTCCAATATGAAATGAAAAAATAAGTTATTTAGTAAAAAAATGTTTACAAATAAAGTATAATCTGTAATAATGCTCAATAACCCAATCAAACTTGTTTCCTATTCTTTTAGCGGTGAGGGGTGAAGTGAATGGGCAGTTATTCTGAACAAGAAAAATTGCTTGTATCTATTGATAAAAAAAGAAAAATGATGATAGATGCAGCTAACAGGCAAGGGTTTACAGGATATGACACGATCAGGCACAGCCAGGAACTGGACTGTCTGATGAACGCGTATCAGCAGCTGGTAAACCGTGATCGTACACATCACCAAGGAATACAGGGCCTTGTGAAGAAAATAGGCTTGTTCTCCCGCGGTGACGTCATGCCTGCATATGAAGCAAACAAATGATTGATGATAAAACAGATAACGAAGACTGAATGCGCTTCCTGATCAAGCGCCGCATCCGAAAGATGACCGCGTACAGTCAGCAGATTTTTCCGCTGGCACGGCTCACGAAGCGCCTCGTACTATCTGCCGGCTATGATGCCGTTCCTCTGGTATATCCTCTTACACATATTCTTCTTTAAATAAAAAACACCCCGATCCAGGGTGTTTTTTTCATCGAGAAGCGGCAGGGAGGGCAATGGTGACCTCTGTGCCCTTATCGACTTCGCTTTGAATGTCAATCGAACCGCCGTACATCAGCATGATTCGTTTACATACGACAAGGCCGAGGCCGGTGCCTTTTTCCTTTGACGTTACAAACGGAAGAAAAATGTGCTCAAGCATATCTTCAGAAATGCCCATTCCGTTGTCGGCCACCTTAATGACTGCTTTATGATCGCGGGCTTCTAAATAGATGGACAGCCGGCCGCCTTCCTGCATGGATTCCAGCGCGTTTTTCGCGACATTTAAAATCACCTGTTTAATATGGTCTTTCGTGCAGTTGACCTTGAGCGGCCGATTGACGAGAATCTCCACATTCACTTCCACATTATACAGATTCCCTTCAGAATAAATAATCGGCATAATCTCATCAAGAATATCCTGCAGCGAGTTCACTTCCAACCGTTCAGCAGTGGGTTTTCCAAGCACTAAAAACTCACTGACAATCTGATTGATCCGTTTAATCTCCTGCTCAATAATTGAGAAATACAGCTGATCTTCCTCCGATTTGTATTTTTTCTGCAAAAGCTGAATGAAGCCGCTGATCCCTGTAAGCGGGTTGCGTATTTCATGGGCGGTGCTGGCGGCAAGCGTTCCGATCAGCTCCAATTTCTGCGCTTCATTTTGAGCGCGCTCCAGCTGGGTCTTGCGCTTAAGCAGATAATATTGAACGAGGATGAACAGAATATTCAGCAGCACGGCAATACTGGACATCGGCAGCAGCACGCTTTTGGTCAGCTCATTCAGCTCAACCGGTTTCGGATAAACATTGATATTCCAATTAATATCATCCAGATAGCCGCTGACCGGTTTCACACCTTCTGATTGATCAGCCCGTCCGCTGGCAAATATCACTTTATTCTGATTGGTTGCCTTGACATAAACGTCAGGGCTCAGCATATTGATCATATTTCTCAAATAATCGACTTGTATGGCGGCTACTAAATAATCCGTGACTTCCCGTTTTGCGTCTAACACCGGCACGCAGATCGTGAAGATGCGCTGGCCTGTAATTCTGCTGGAGTAGTCATTTGTGATGACCGTTTTTTTCGTCTTTTTCGCCTTCGTAAAATACGGTCTGTCGGCCAAATTCACCTTTGATTTCAGATCAGTTGTGCTTGCGATGACATCACCTTTGGAATTCAGCATATACAGACCGCTGAATCTGGGTTCATCCTCAAAAGCCTGATCGAGAATGTCAATGATCTTTTCTTCATTGACAGGCTTATCGACAGCGATCGCAAGTGTTGTCATCCGGGCTTTTGTTTCACCGATTAAATAATTGAGCTTATTGCGGTGAAGGTTGAGCATCATACTGGCTTCCTGTATGTGTTTATCGGCTATTTTCTGCTTTTCTTTTTCATAAATGAAAAAGCTGATAATAAGTGCCGGGATGATCACCAATATGAGATAAAGCTTGATCTTTCCCCGGGCACCTTTAAATGTATTCACTCTGCATCGCTCCAACATTACACTTGAATAGAGGTATTATATCATTTTTATACTTCTTTAATAAGAAAAAATAACCAAAATGATAGAAAAACAAATTATTTTATTAAGGTCAGACAAAAAGAAGAGAAATTTTGGAAACATTTTTGTTGACATTTTTCATTTTGTTTATTAATGTTTCTCTGTAACGGTTTCTTTTGTAAAAGGATGATTGAATGTATGACGGATAAAACAGAAAACTCATTGAAATTATTTATTGTACTGTCACGTGCGTACCGATCTATTAACGACCATATGAATAAACATATTCATAAGCACGGCCTGAACCCGACGGAATTTGCGGTGCTTGAGCTGCTGTACCACAAAGGCAACCAGCCGCTTCAGCAGATCGGCGACAAAATTTTATTAGCGAGCGGAAGTATTACATACGTTGTTGACAAATTAGAGAAAAAAGAACTTCTCATCAGAAAAGCTTCGCCGACTGACAGAAGAGTGACTTTCGCACAGATTTCCGAAAAGGGAATCCGTCTTTTGGACGATATTTTCCCTGATCATGCTGAAGAAATTAAAGAAATGATCAGTGTGCTGAGTGATGAAGAGATAGAAATGTGTACGGAAATGCTGAAAAGAGTGGGATTAAACGCTAAACATTTTCATCAGAAATAAAAAAGGAAGCCATTTGAAAGGCTTCCTTTTTTATATTACTGATTTTGGTCAGTCGCGGCGTTTCTAGGCTGTATCAATACCTCGACGCGCCTGTTTTTGCTGCGCCCTTCAGCGGTTTTGTTCGACACGGCCGGTTTATACTCTCCGAAACCTTTGGCGCTGAAAACTTTTGCGTCAAGTTTCGGGTTTTCTGTCAGAATAGCCATGAAGTTGACGGCCCGCATGACGCTTAAATGCCAGTTAGATTGATATTGTGAGTTTTTAATCGGTACATTGTCCGTATGTCCGCTGATGATAATGTTCCTCGGCGGATTCAGCACAAGGAGATTCGAGATTTCCTTGGCAAGCGGAATATCTTCCTGACGGATATCCGCCCGTCCGGAATCAAAAAAGATACTGTCTTTAATCGTAATTAAGAGTCCTTCTTTAGTCAGCTTTGTTTCAAGCTGAGTTTCAAGCTTTTTATTTTTTATAAATTGATTGACTTGCTTTTGCACGCCTTCAAGTTCTTCGCGGTCGGCTGCTTCTCTTTCTTTCTTTTTCTGTTCTTTATCTTTTTCCTTGTCTTTTTTTAACTGATCAACGCCGTCTTTTTCGTTTTCAGGAGGGGTGAGGCTTGAATATTCAAGAACACCCGTGCCTCCGGTAAACACGGCGTTAAATGATTTAGACAGCATTTGGAATTTCGCCGCATCGACCGAGCTCATGGCGAACAATACAATGAACAGAGCCAAAAGAAGGGTGAGCAAATCCGCGTACGGGATCAGCCAAGACTCATCCACATGCTCGTCATCATGCTTCTTCTTCTTTTTTCTCGCCATTGTTTGCCTCTCCTTCTTGTTCAGCGACTTTTGCGCGTTCATTCGCAGGAAGATACATGAGAAGTTTTTGTTCGATCACTTTCGGAGCCTGTCCTTCAAGCACTGACAGAACGCCTTCGATCATGATTTCACGCAGTTTGACTTCCTGCTTTGATTTGCGTTTCAGTTTGTTGGCGAAGGGATGCCATAGTACATATCCTGTGAAAATCCCGAGAAGGGTGGCGACAAACGCCGCACTGATGGCATGTCCGAGCGCCTCGGTGTTGTTCATGTTGGAAAGAGCGGCGATAAGGCCGATGACCGCACCCAAAACGCCGAGTGTCGGCGCATATGTGCCGGCTTGTGTAAAGATGGCTGCGCCGGCCTGGTGTCTGTCTTCCATCGCTTCAACTTCCTCAGTCATAATATCTCTGATAAATTCTGCGCTTTGTCCGTCAACCGCCATGCTCAGGCCGTTTTTCAAAAATGCGTCATCCACGTCTTCAATGCTTGCTTCCAATGCGAGCAGACCTTCACGTCTGGCGATTTGCGCCCATTGAGAGAACATAGGAATTAATTGCGCAATTGTCAGCTGTTTGTTTTCTTTAAACAGCACTTTAAAAAGGGCAGGCACTTTTTTGATTTCTTTTCCGGGGAATGCGATGATCACCGCAGAAATCGTACCGAACAAAATAATCAGAATAGCTGCCGGGTTAGCGAGTGCGCTTAAGCTGACCCCTTTCAGCACCATGCCCACGCTTAAAGCAATCAAGGCGAGGATGATACCGATAATCGATGTTTTATCCATAGTTTTCACCAAATCCTTTATACTAGCTTTCTATGGTTAATATCGGTGGCAGTGCATGGAACTTTAGGGTGATTGAGAAATTGTTCCCGAATTCTTCACAGTTTCTCCCTTCCGGCATGGAGAAAGAAACAAAAAAGCGGCTCCCCGAAAGGAGGGGACCGCTTTTTTCTTATTGTGCCCGGACTTTGATGCCGTCCTCTTCCATTACGACATGGAAGGCTTTTATTTCGTTGTCATCCAATAAGAGATCTGTCATTTCGTCCTCGATCAATTCTTGGATGGTTCTTCTGAGCGGGCGTGCTCCGAAAGCGGGGTGGTAGCCGATTTCAGCGATTTTTTCTTTCGCATCATCGGTGACGCTCAGGCTGATGCCGCGCTCTTTTAATGTGTCTTCAAGCTCTGTGAGAAGCAGGCTGACGATTTTCACGAGATGTTCTTTTTTCAGGGATTGGAATTCAATAATGCTGTCAAACCGGTTTAAAAACTCCGGTTTGAAGAACGCGCTCAGTGAATCAATCAGCGTTTGTTCTTCCAGGACGCTCTCTTCAGATTGGAATCCGACTTTCACCTGTTTTTCGCCGGTTCCAGCGTTGCTTGTCATAATCAAAACGGTATCTTTGAAGCTGACCGTTCTGCCCTGGCTGTCTGTCAGACGGCCGTCCTCCATAATCTGCAGAAACATATGCTGGACATCAGGGTGGGCTTTTTCAATCTCATCGAGCAGCACGATGCTGTACGGATTGCGGCGCACTTTTTCCGTTAATTGACCGGCTTCATCGTGTCCGACATATCCCGGCGGTGAACCGATGATTTTTGATACGGCGTGTTTTTCCATGTATTCACTCATATCGAGACGGATAATGGAATCTTTTGTACCGAACAGTTCATCTGCGAGTGTCTTTGATAACTCGGTTTTTCCGACTCCGGTCGGTCCGACAAAGAGGAAGGAGCCGACAGGTCTGTTTTTGGATTTTAAGCCGGCGCGGCTTCGTCTGACCGCTTTCGCCACTTTTTTCACGGCTTTTTCCTGACCGATGACGCGCTGATGAAGATGCTCTTCAAGTTCCTTCATTTTGACTTGTTCATCAGCCTGGAGTTTTCCGACCGGAATGCCTGTTTTCTGTTCAATGATGGCTTGAATATGCTCCGCCCCGATTTCAGGTGAAGAGGCCGGTGTTTCATGCGCCAGCTGCTTTTCCAACGCCGCTTCTTCATCACGCAGTTTCGCGGCAAGCTCATAATTTTCTTCATGAAGCGCTTTTGTTTTCTCCGCGTCAATTGCTTTGAGTCTCTCAGCCGCATCTTCTTCATTTACGGTATCAAGCTCCAGGTTCGCCTTAGAGCCGGCTTCATCTAATAAGTCGATCGCTTTATCCGGCAGGTGGCGGTCCTGAATGTAACGGGATGAAAGCGTAACACAGGCGTTTATCGCTTCATTGCTGAATGTGACGCCGTGGTATTTCTCATATTTATCTTTAATGCCTTCCAGAATGCTGATGGCTTGTTCTATTGTAGGCTCGTGAACCATGACGGGCTGGAAGCGTCTTTCAAGCGCCGCATCTTTTTCAATCTGGCGGTACTCTTTCAGCGTTGTCGCCCCGATGACCTGCAGCTCGCCTCTGGCAAGCGCCGGTTTCAGGATGTTCCCGGCATCCATTGATCCCTCGGCAGAGCCGGCGCCTACAAGAAGATGAATCTCATCAATGAACAAGATGACGTTTTTCCGTTCTTTTAATTCGTTCATTAATTGTTTCATTCTTTCTTCAAACTGGCCTCTGATCCCTGTATTGGCGACGAGAGAAGCGACGTCAAGCAGGTAAAGCTCTTTGTTTTTCAATTTGTTCGGCACATCGCCTTCAGCGATTTTAAGCGCGAGGCCTTCTGCAATAGCCGTTTTACCGACGCCCGGCTCACCGATCAGCACCGGATTGTTTTTATTCCGGCGGTTCAAAATTTCAATTACGCGCGCCACTTCATTATCGCGGCCGATTACAGGGTCAATCAGACCTGCTTTTGCGCCGTTTGTGACGTTTTGAGCGAGCTCGTCGAGCAGGCCTTTTTCAGGGCCGGCCTGCTGTTTATTTTGATTGGGAGCGAAACCTTGCTCAAACGGGAATCCGAATGATTGCGGCCCCATGCTCATAGACGGTTTTCGGGTTAATTCTGTATAACATGTTTCACATAAAACGAATTGTTTTTGAATGGAATTGACTTGCATGTTCAGGCGAATCGTCGCCTCGTTTTTCTGACAATGTTGACAACGCATTTGCCAAAACCTCCTTGAAAAATGTTTGATCATCTTTGACCAAACGGATTAGAAAATAAGGTCTTAACTTTGACCTTCTTTGATTAATAGTATACTCTGACCTTCTTTGACTTTCAAGTATTTTGTTTCAAACCCCGAAAAATAAATGTTTACAGCATGATAAGTGATATTTGTGAGGTTTGATTATTTTTGACCAATATAGTCAGAAAGGAAATGAAATGCTTTGACCTTTCTTGATGAAGAGTATACGCCGGCCCTTTTTTTCTTTCAATATTTTTGCTTAGAGGAGAGAGCTGAATCTGTTTCTCCGGGGAAGGACGATTTGTTCGTCTTTTCAGGCGACTTGTCTCATAAGCATATATAAAGGCCTGGACAAATCTGCGCTTAGCCGGAGGGTGAAATGGGACAAACAAAAGGTTCTGCAAGTCAGCTTGCATTTGTATACGTAGGCACGGTTGTAGGAGCCGGTTTTGCCACGGGAAGGGAAATCGTTGAGTTTTTTCTGAAGTTTGGCTGGATCGGTCTGTTCGGTATCGTGGTAAGCGGTCTGATGTTTACATATTTAGGCGCCAAAATCATGATCATTTCCAAACGGATTCACGCAGCATCTTATCAGGAATTGAACACATATTTATTCGGCCAGTCCATCGGCCGCGCCGTAAACATGTTTATGATGTTTATATTGCTGGGAGTGACCTCTGTCATGCTGTCCGGAGCGGGAGCGCTGTTTCATGAACAGCTTGGCTGGCCCGCACAAGCGGGGATCCTTCTGACGATCGTACTGAGCTTTGCCGTCATGACAAGCGGTGTTAAAGGTGTGTTCGGCGTCAATATATTGGTTGTGCCGCTTTTAATTTCTTTCTCTTTTATCGTGACAGCTGATTCATTTGTATTTACAAGCACGAGAAACGCGGACGAATGGGTATGGCCTGACAAGTGGAATTGGCTTTTGTCCGCCGTCTCTTACGGCGCGTTAAATTTATCGCTCGCCCAAGCCGTCCTTGTGCCGCTTGCGAACGAAATGTCTTCAGAGAAGGTGATCAGAAAGGGGGCTTATTTAGGCGGCGTTCTGTTGACACTGGTGCTTGCCGCGAGCTTTTTATCATTATCGGTGCTGCCGGATGTGCTGGAGTTTGACATTCCGATGGCTCAAGTTGTCTATTCGTATTCGCGTTCGCTTCATATCATTTATTTGTTTATTATTTTCGGGGAAGTGTTTACGTCAGTCATCGGCAATCTATACGGATTGGAAAAACAATTAAACAGTTTTCTTCATATAAAAAGTACATATATTTACGGCGGCATTTTGGCGTTTTCTTTCATTATCAGCCAAATCGGCTACGGACAGCTGATTTCCACCGTTTACCCGGTGTTTGGGTATGTGAGCCTCGCTTTTATCGGCGCATTGATTTGCAAAAAAATCCCGAAAGAAAAATAAGGATATAAGGAAAATGTCTGTATTTTTTGGGAATTCCCCTTCTTTTTTCCTGACATTTCTGTATAATGAATTGGGAAATGATGGGGAGGAGTAAGAGATGAAAGCTCGACGTGTATTATTGGGATTTATTTTTATTTGTATCGGCATTGCGTTTTTTTTACAGAAGGCGGGAGTTATATATATATCCGCAGGTTCGGCGTGGCCGTTTCTTTTCATTATAATGTCCGCAGGGTTTCACGCGGGATTTATTTTTGCGAAAAAAACGCCTGACCAGGCGGGACTGCTCGTTCCGGGCGGTATGTTTCTTGTGCTGGGCTGCCTGTTTTGTTTTGAAACGGCAACGGGATGGACGTATTCAGGCGTGACGTGGCCTGTTTATATATGGGCGCCTGCTCTCGGTCTGTTTGAGCTGTGGTATTTCGGCGGGAGGAAGTTAGGTGTATTGATTCCTGCTTTCATCCTGACTGCCGTGGGAGCACTATGCTTTGCCGGTATGCTGATGCCGGGGCTGTGGCCGCTTTTGATCATCGCAGCCGCGCTTTTGTTTCACGCCGCTGCCTTTATGCAGCCGAAAAAAAGATCGGGCCTTCTTATTCCGGGCGGCATTTTGCTTGTGACGGGCGGCTTGTTATGGTTTGAAACGCTGACGGATTGGACATACGCAAATGTGACATCTCCTGTCTACCTCTTTGCCGTTGCGTTCGGCCTGTTTGAAGCCTGGCTGTTCGGCAGAAGGCAAAGAGGGCTTTTGACTGCTGCTGCGGTTCTGTGCGCCGCGGGCATTTTCGGCATATTCACCAATGCAAATGAAGTCATCAGCGAACGCGGCTGGCCCGCTCTCATTCTTTTGCTGGGCGCCGCTTTTCACATTCCGATTTTCGGCCCGAAACCTGTCAAAAACGCGGGACTTCTCGTACCGGGCGGCATCTTATTGATTACGGGGATCTTGTTTGTCTTTGAAACGGCAACCAATTGGTCCTACTCCGGTGTGACATGGCCTGTTTATCTGCTTGCAACGGCATTCGGTTTATTTGAGCTGTGGCTGTTCGGCGGGAAAGAGAAGGCGCTGCTCATCCCGGTTGCGGTGCTGACCTTGACGGCACTTTGCTTTATGATGACGAATCAGCCGATCATTCCGGTTTCTGTTTTCTGGCCTGCTTTATTTGTTCTGATCGGGATTGCGCTGATGGTATTTCCGGGGAAAAAACGCGGGGCTTAAACCCGCTTT
This sequence comes from Bacillus sp. FCW2, assembly GCF_021228595.1. Taxonomy (NCBI): domain Bacteria; kingdom Bacillati; phylum Bacillota; class Bacilli; order Caryophanales; family Bacillaceae; genus Bacillus; species Bacillus sp. FCW2. The sequence continues at coordinate 466,592 of NZ_CP089436.1, forward strand.
TGCAGCCTGACACAGGGTTCAGGCTGTTTTTTTATTGTCACGGGAAACAACATTATGGTATGATAGCAAAAGTGAAAAAAGAAGAAAATCCGTATTGATGCGGGAGAGGTTCTAGCTACACCCTCTATAAAAAACTAAGGACGAGCTGTATCCTTGGATACGGTTTTTTTATGTTTTTTAGGGCGCCTTCTCCGAAAAAGGCGCTTTTTTTATGGAATGATAGATAAGGGAGAGAAAGACATGAAAAAAGAAAAAGCAGTTGTGGTGTTCAGCGGAGGCCAAGACAGCACGACTTGTTTATTATGGGCTTTGCAAAACTTTGAAGAAGTGGAAACCGTTACATTCCATTATAATCAGCGTCACCAAGAAGAAATCGATGTGGCAAAATCGATTGCCGAAAAGCTCGGTGTCAAAAATCACTTGCTTGATATGTCTCTTTTAAATCAGCTCGCGCCGAATGCGCTGACAAGAGATGATATCGAAATTGAAGCGAAGGACGGGGAACTGCCGACAACCTTTGTGCCGGGACGCAACCTTGTATTTTTATCCTTTGCTTCGATTCTTGCGTATCAAATCGGCGCGCGCCACATTATCACCGGTGTTTGCGAGACTGATTTCAGCGGCTACCCGGACTGCCGTGACGAGTTTGTCAAATCCTGCAATGTCACCGTCAACTTGGCGATGGAAAAGCCGTTCGTCATTCATACGCCGCTTATGTGGCTGAACAAAGCAGAAACGTGGAAACTTGCGGATGAGCTCGGCGCGCTTGATTTTGTAAAGAATAACACACTGACTTGCTATAACGGCATCATTGCAGACGGATGCGGCGAATGCCCGGCATGCCTGCTCCGCAATAAAGGATATGATGAATATATGAAAATGAAAGGAGAGCGGAACTAATTGCTTTCTCAAATTTACCCGCAGGTTCAGCATCCTTATTCGTTTGAGTTGAATAAGGATATGCACATTTCAGCCGCGCACTTTATTCCCCGCGAAAGCGCCGGAGCGTGCAGCAGAGTCCACGGGCACACGTATACAGTAAATATTACAGTTGCGGGGGATGAACTGGACGATTCAGGCTTTCTCGTGAATTTCAGCGTGCTGAAGAAATTGGTGCACGGCGCTTATGACCATACATTGCTGAATGACCATGACGAATTTTCTGAAGATGACAGATATTCACTGCCGACGACCGAGGTCGTGGCCAAAACGATTTACGATAAGGTGCAGTCCTACCTTGAAACACTGGAGAATCAGCCGGTCTGCGTGCAGATTTTTGTCAGGGAAACCCCGACAAGCTATTGCGTATACCGCCCGAAAAAAGGTGATAGGAATGGCTAAAGGAATTCCGGTATTAGAAATTTTCGGCCCGACGATTCAAGGAGAAGGCATGGTGATTGGACAGAAAACGATGTTCGTCCGGACAGCCGGCTGCGATTATTCCTGCAGTTGGTGTGACTCCGCCTTCACTTGGGACGGGTCTGCTAAAAAAGATATTCGCTGGATGACGGCGGAGGAGATTTTTGCGGAGCTTAAGGACATTGGGGGAGATGCGTTTTCTCATGTGACGATCTCAGGCGGCAACCCGGCCCTGTTAAAACAGCTGGATGCTTTTATTGAACTGCTGAAGGAAAATAACATCTGTGCAGCGCTTGAAACTCAAGGGACCGTTTATCAGGATTGGTTTACGCTGATTGATGACCTGACAATTTCTCCAAAACCGCCAAGCTCAAAAATGGTAACGAACTTTCAAAAGCTTGACCACATTTTAACTTCACTTCAAGAGAATGATAGACAGCATGCTGTCAGCTTAAAGGTCGTCATTTTTAATGATGAAGATCTGCAATTCGCGAAAACCGTGCACAAGCGGTATCCGAATATTCCGTTTTACCTTCAGGTCGGAAACGATAACGTCCATACGACGGACGACCGGGCATTGATCGCACATCTGCTCGGAAAATACGAAACACTTGTTGATAAGGTTTCTGCCGATTCGGATCTGAATCTCGTCAGAGTCCTGCCTCAGCTGCATACATTGCTTTGGGGCAATAAACGGGGAGTTTAATAGAAAGGGAGATTTATATGACAAGAAAAGAATCAGAATTAGAAGGAGTTACGCTCCTGGGGAATCAAGGAACAAACTATTTATTTGAATATGCGCCGGAGGTTTTGGAATCATTTCCGAATAAACACGTGAACCGTGATTATTTCGTTAAATTCAACTGCCCGGAATTTACGTCGCTTTGCCCGAAAACGGGACAGCCGGACTTCGCAACTATCTACATCAGCTATATTCCGGATGAAAAAATGGTGGAAAGCAAATCGCTGAAGCTGTATCTTTTCAGCTTCCGCAACCACGGAGATTTCCACGAGGACTGCATGAACATCATCATGAATGATTTGATCGAATTAATGGATCCGCGTTATATCGAAGTATGGGGCAAATTCACGCCAAGAGGCGGAATCTCCATTGACCCGTATACAAACTACGGCAGACCGGGAACAAAATATGAAAAAATGGCCGAACATCGGATGATGAATCATGATATGTATCCGGAGACGATTGATAATCGGTAATTATTCCGTTGTGTGATACGGAGTGTGACCCGCACTAAGCTCAATAAAAGTGTGACCTGGTGCAACCTGAACTGTGACTTTTATGCAGTGAAAAATTGATAGTACAGAAGCAGATTAAGGCGTACAATTTGTACGTCTTTTCTTTTTTATCCGAAAGAAAAAATGCCTATCTAGAGATCATAGGCATTAAATATTATTATCAATATCTCATTTATTTCTGACTGTTCTTCATCTGTTAGGTGATGGTATTGAAGTTGTTTAGCATTTACTTCAGCAGCTACATCAATCCTAACTTAGTTGTTCTGGTTGTACAATTTCATATTCACCTTCTGCATACTCTTGCTCCGCATAATAGCCTCCCCATTGACAGAGCTCCTGCAAGATAGGTTTAAGAGATTCTCCAAGTTCAGTGGATGAATATTCAACCTTCGGCGGTACTTGATTATACATCTTTCTGCTCACAAGTCCACTGGCTTCAAGCTCTCTAAGTGTTTGAATCAGCATTTTCTGAGTTATATTTGGGATAATGCGCTTTAATTCACTCGTTCTCTTTGGTCCATTCATTAAAAAGTATAATACAAGGCCTTTCCATTTTCCGCCAATAACTTCCTTTGTCACTTCAAACCCACAGCTAAATTTTTTCATGTCTAAAGCTCTCCATTCCACATTTATTACTTTTTAGTTACTATATCACAAAAAAGTGGGTACTTCCGATAATGTGCTTACTGAAGGATACTATATCTTATAAGTTGTTCTTCAAGTACTTAAAGGTACTAGACATAAAATAATATTAATTCTAAAGGAGTGTTAAGTATGGGTAAATTTGAAGGTAAAATAGCGCTTGTAACGGGTGGAACAAGTGGGATTGGTCTTGCTACAGCACAAAAATTTGTAAACGAAGGTGCATATGTTTATATCACGGGACGTAGACAAAACGAACTTGATAAAGCTGTTAACCAAATTGGCAAGAACGTAACCGGTGTTCAAGGTGATATTTCTAAGCTTGAAGACTTAGACAAACTATATGACATGATAAAGCAGGAAAAAGGTAAGTTGGACATTCTTTTTGCTAATGCAGGCATCGGCAACTTCCTTCCATTAGGTGAAATTACTGAAGAGCAGGTTGATAGAACGTTCGACATTAACGTTAAAGGAACCATCTTTACTGTTCAAAAAGCGTTATCACTATTCCCGGACAAAGTAGGTTCTATTATTGTAACGGGCTCTACTGCTGGATCAATTGGCAACCCAGCGTTTAGTGTATATGGAGCATCTAAAGCAGCATTAAGAGCACTGGTTCGCAACTGGATTCTTGACCTAAAAGGTACTGAAATCCGTGTAAATGTGGTTAGTCCAGGAGGTATTCTTACACCTGCCTACGATGAGCTTTTTGGTGATGCACTTGAAGAAGTAATGGAAAATAGCAGAAATACTGTTCCAGCTGGAAAAGTTGGGACACCTGAAGAAGTAGCAAACGCTGTATCTTTCCTTGCTTCAGACGAAAGCAGTTACTTGACGGGTGTTGAATTGTTCGTAGATGGCGGGCTAGCACAGGTATAATTTCACTTCGTAGAGATTACAAATAGTCCCCAAAAAAGGTTAAAATCAATCGTTTGGTAAGGTGTGAAATTGGTGTGACTTCATGATTAATGTCTAGAGCAAGTACTTATGGGACAAGACTTTGACCTGCCTTTTCTTCCACGAGGATTGCATGAACATCATCATGAATGACTTGATCGAATTAATGAACCCCCGCTGCATTGAAGTATGGGGCAAATTCACGCCTAGAGGCGGAATCTCCATTGACCCGTATACAAACTACGGCAGACCGGGAACAAAATATGAAAAAATGGCCGAACATCGGATGAAGAATCATGATATGTACCCGGAGACGATTGACAACCGTTAATTTTCAGACGGAGTACGGTCTCGGAATATAACCTAAATACCCCTGGTTGTGATACGAAGTGTGAAACGGAGTGAGGTCACGGTAAAACCCGAACATTTAGCGTCAGTTTTAGACGGAAATGTGACCGAGTCACAGCGCAGTGTGACCCGTAATTAGAATAAAATAGAGTCGATAATGAACGTAAGTGTGACTGAAGTGACCTCGTCTTTTTAGGCGGGGTTATTTTTTTGTCCATTTTCCGAAGTGTATATTCACAATTAATAAATAACGGATGAAAAAAGTTTCATCGACCTTGTCGAAAAATCATTCAACACTTACACATTATACAAAGGCAAACAGATTCTAAGCCGATAGATAACGATCAGAAAAAGGGGGCGGGGTTACCGCAAATTAATTCGAGCGGCCGTCGAGCTTTTTGTAAAAGGCGACCTGCCGATTAGAGATTTACGTACCCTAAGATAGGCAATACGGAGTGTTATATCGCAGTCATTCAAAATGGAAATTTGTTTGCATTAAAGTGAAGAGTGCTCGATCCGAAGATTTCCAATGGTTAAATTCGGCCTAGCATATTCAAGCACATCCAGTCGCTTTTAAGGTATACGCAAACACAATGTGAAAATCGATACATAGGAGAAAACGGGCGGCAGTTCTTTGATGGTTATCGAAAGTTTCCGCAGATTAAAAGCAGGTGTGTCAAAAGAGGGGTCCGCATAAATAGTAGAGGAGTGATCGGATAAGCTTCAGAAAGACCAGTCGGAGCAGATTTGCTATTTCAGAGATCGTCATTTTGAATTTGAGCCAGCCAGCTTGAAAAAAGATTTTGTAGCATATTGGAGATGAAAATCTAAAAATACAAGTTAAAACACGGGTAAATGGATAGAAGGTACTGGAGTCAATTAAAATCAGCAATCCCATTAAACTTGTATAAAAATAAGACTATTCAAAAGAAGATGTACATATTCGATAATCGGTTCATAAACGAGAAGGGAGACTATTCGGTGAGGTTAGCCAAGAAATTACCTTTCAATTTAGACTGGACAGGGTCACAATTACCGGTTTTTTTTAGATCATGTCTTCTATATCTAGTGTGGGACTGTCATTTTTAATTTGTAGTCTTCGATAAAACTCAGAGATAAAAAAGGGGTAAAATTTCAAGTTACCCCCTAAAACACTTAAGATGTTGTTATTCATTTCGTAATTAGGTCTGAAATATTTTCATTTATAAAGTCACTTAATGCGATTTGTTTTGAAACGTAGGTTAAGTTTGTTTGGGAGATTTCCTCAGAATATTTTAAAACTAATTCTTTTGTAAAGCTATACGCTGTAAAGATTATTTCATCAGTTATATGTTCTACGTCTATGTTACATAAATCTCTATCGCCATTGAACCGAGCTTTATCTAATACTACAGAAGCAAGCACCCTAGATATATGGAAATTGTAATGTGTTGATAGAGCAATATCTATATCGTCATTTGGTGCAAACACTTGCTTTATAAATTGTTCAACTCGTTTCATCAATTTTATTGATTGAAGGTAAGTTTCCATCGGTCTATTATCTGGGAAAAGTCTATTATAATCACTCTCCTTTTTAGTAAGAATTGTTGGGTTTGATCTTGCTTTTGATGGGTTTTTTTCAACAATTGATGTTATACATTGAGATAGATAATTTATAGAAATTATTTTTTTTATCGGCTTGTTTTGATTTCTATAATAATTTTTTCTTCTATCATAAAAGTAGCCGTTCGCTAAGAAGTAATCTTCGATGTCTCTTTGTACCTTATGAGTAGCTCTTAATAAGGCTGGAGGTACAGGGTTATGAGAGTTATTTGACTTGATAATAGTGTCCATTGTTTCTTTTTTATTTGTTATTATAATTTTTAATAATATCGAACGGGTATCATTTTTAGGAAGATCAACGCTGAAGGCGTTATAAAGAGTATGTGAAGTCTGTAAACCATTTACAATCTGGATATTTTCTAATTGTAGTGTTTTTCCAATCAATGTCCCATTTTCTGCAATAATAGTTATCCCGTTATTTAACCACCAAAAATCAAATTCATTTTTTTCCCTAAGAGTTTCTGCTATGTCGTTATTTACAGATGTATTGTTTTGAAAATCCCGAATGTTAGATTCAAACAGATATTTTCTTAAAGTATTATCTCCATCACATAGAAATTTATAATATTCTTTCACATTTACAGAAGCAATATAACCCCTTTGATCGGATTCTCTGTAATCTATAGCAATTGGGTTTTCATTTAGTTTTAATGCAAGCGAATAGTCTGGTTCTTTACGTAAAAGGTTTAATATGTATTCAGCATCAATAAGTTTATAATTAAAATTCATTTTGCCTAGATTTGATTGAAGTGTCTTTTCTCTTAAAATACTGATTTTATTTAGATATGAATGGTTCTTATACTTGGGGCCATATATCTTTTGTTTATCTCCTTTGCAAACATGATAAAAATTAATGTTCAATGTTGGATGCTTTATTGCTATTTTCTTAATTATATTATGTATTAAATAAATTTTTTCGATAAGATTTTCAGAAACAGCTTTTTTTATTGATTCTAAATCTTTGTCTAAATCAAATATAATGTTCGTTGCTACAATAAATTTATCAATCACAGATTCATTAATGGTGTTAGTATTTTTATATTGAAGAAAATGGAGGTCTAGTTTCATTTTACTTTGGATTTCAACCTCTTCTAGGTTATTGATTAATTCATCATTCAAATAAATATAGACTCCGTCAATCCCGTAATCCTTACTATCACCAACTAAACCAAGTAATGCTTCGTCAAATGCAATGTCTTGGTTTTTAAATATTTGTTCGGTTGAGAACACCTCAAATGCTTTATCTTTTGTTTGAAATTGGTTGCCATTTTTATTTATATAATCATCTAAATGAACATTTAATAAAGTCAATTGGTTACTCAAAATTCTCACTCTTTTCAATTTTAATTAGTCGTTAATAACAATATCAAATTAATTACATTATATCCATAAGTTTGTTTTTGCGAGGGTCGTTTGAATTGAACAATATCGAGTGAAATGTATTGGTTAGAAATATAAGTTGAGTGTATTCCACATGTAAGAGTATTGTGATTTAAAGTCGCTTCTATTTAAGAAAATAAGAGTAGATCAGGGTTATTACAATATACCCCTTGTTTGGTTTTGTGAGTATTATTAATGTTAAATATCTATAAAGGGGATATTGATATCGAAAAGGAGATTTTTTGGAGTTAAATTGATGTGATATTGAATTTGGGTAATGACATCGAAAGATAAGTATTGAAATTGACTAGCGGTTTTTCTAAAGTGGGTGAGTTGTAATCATTGTATAACAAAAACGATATTTAAATTAAGTTTCCACTTTTCCTTTTCCATGCATGATTTTCCTGCCAAAGAATAAATAGTACATGAAAGTTCAGTATTAAAAAGACGAGTAAACCCGGGGGAGTGTACTCGCCGCTTCATTACGTGACGGGTGCTGGATGGCAGCTCGTCTGTTTCATTATAAAATAGGGAACGTATGTTTGTAAAGACCTGCGCTGTTTTTTCTCATTCGGAGCGGATCAATTGTAAAGGAATGGTCAGCATGATAGCATGTCCTGTAAAAAGAAGGAGTGTTCGTTATGGAGCCGTTAGAGTTAAACGGTGTAAGGCTGAAAATGTATGATTGTAAAGAAAGTGCGGGCAAAAACGGCCGCATGATTTCATTTGTATTGAAGGTGACCTCTGAAACGTATCATGATATTGCCGTCCTTTTGTATGAAAAAACATTTGACATCAAGGCGCCCGAGCGCGGGCTTGAATTCCGCGGTAAAATAACCAACTACTATACATCCGTCACAAATCTTTACAATAAAGATGAGACCGGTGATTTTTATGTAGAAATGACCGAGATCTGAATTCATTTGAAAAAGCTGCCGGGCGGCAGCTTTTGTGCGGGATATGTAAATGGTTCGGATGTTCGGGGGGTTTAATAGGAGTCTCTGATGATTTTATAATTCTTATGGTTGACGACAGTGAGGGAATCTAATTCAAGGTCACGATAATTATCCATGATGGTTACATCAACGATGACGGAGTTTTCATTTACTTTTTCAACAATACCGGTTAATCCGTTTTTAAATTCAATGACGTTTCCAACCTTAGCAATTTTCACGAGCTTCCTCTCCTTTATCATAAATCCTGTTTGAAAATATTTTGCAGTATTTTCTTTAAGAAGTAAAGCGATATGGGTATCAGCCCGCTCAATCATTGTCCCGGCGGGGGAAAGATGGTATATTGTTTTTCGGGAAAAAGCCGAGAAAAGGAGGCTGTATTCGTTGCTGCCTGAGGAAATTTCAGAACGTATCAACCAAATGCGCACCGGTGAAATCAAAGAATTCAGGGTGCAGAAAGAACATTTTCTTGCATTTCGAGCGGCTTTGTCGAAGCAGGAAGATTTTAAGCATTTCCGCGGTATTGCCCAGCAGGGCGGGGATGTTATATTCCAGTATTTAGAACAGCCAAGAAGCTGACGGCTCCTCGCACTTGAGGAGTCTTTTTTTTGTTTTTTAGTTTCTCATTTCATCTGGCTGTAACAGATGTAAACAAAATGTAAAATCCCTCCGATGGATACTTTTACTGCTATTTGGTTAATGTTGTGAAAATGACGGCTGTTTTCCTGCCAATAACAAGGCTGTTAACGAACTTCTTCCATCATAAAAGCTGATTGGGAGCACTGGAAAATCTTTAACCGTGAATTTGCGCACAGCTCTTGTTAAGGTAGTGAAGTATTTAAGGAGGAAATCGTATGACGACAAAATTTGCTGCCTTGGCTGTCTTTTTTCTATGTTTTATGCCTGCATCAAAAATTGAACATACAGAAGCTCTGTTTACTTTTGCGAAGAAGCCAAAGCAAGAACCCAGCACACTGGTTGCTGATTTAAATAAAAAAAGCTCGGTTCCGAAGCTTTCAAAAACGGATCATAAGCATTCTATCCAACCGATAAAGCTGTCATCTCACCAAGAGAAGAAAGCAAAACCGGAAGAGACGGCTTATCAGCCGCCGAAAAAAACGTATTCCCGCGCTGACAGACAACTTCTGGCACGTCTCGTTCACGCAGAAGCGAAAGGTGAATCTTATAAAGGGAAGGTTGCGGTAGCCAGCGTAGTGCTGAACCGCACTGAAAAAAACGGCTTCCCGGATACCATTCGGGGCGTGATCTATCAAAGGAATGCATTTGAACCGGTAGCAAACGGAAGCATTAATCAAAAGCCGGATAAGGATTCCGTCGCCGCCGCAAATGAGGCGCTTGACCATCCGGGCAGAGAAACGAACGCGTTGTTTTTCTACAATCCGAAAACGGCATCTGACCACTGGATCCGTTCCCGAAAAATTATCGAACGGATCGGCAGACACGTATTTGCGATGTAAGCATAGCGGGATCAAAAATATCCCGGCTATGCTTTTTTCAATTTTGAGAAATCGAAAATATTTTCAGAACTTGTCTCATATGATGATGGAAGAACGAGAGACAAGGAGAGACACCATGAATCGATTTGTGAAAGGGATCATTCTTTTATCCATCGCCGCCTTTTTCGCGGAATGTCTGGAATTTGTCGTGAATATGATACTGGCGCGGGAGCTTGGCGAGCATGGGATGGGGCTTTACATGAGCATTCTGCCCACCATTTTTTTAATTATCGTGATCGCCAGTCTGGAGCTTCCGATCTCCATTTCAAAATTCATCGCGGAATCCAATCAGAAGCTGCATGAAAGCATGCTCCGGCATGCCTTCAGAATGACCGCCGTTTTTACCGCGTTTTCAACCGCGGCCGCAAGCATCGCGCTGCCGTTCATTCCTGTATTCGATACGTATCACCCGTTTATTAAAGGGATTGTCATCGGGCTGATTCCAGTCGTCGCTTTTACATCCATCGCCAGAGGTTATTTTATGGGTGTGCAGCAAATGGGAAAAATCGCGGTTGCGAATGTCTTGAAAAAAATCATTCAAGTGCTTTGTCTGTTTATCTTTTTTCAATGGTACTCTTTTGAAATTGATATGGCCGTGCTCATTTCGTTATTTGTGCTGGTCGCAAGCGATGTTGTGGTGTTCGTTTACTTGTATACGCAGTTTATTTTGGCGCGGAGGGCGCTTTCCGGCCATCAGCACATTCATCTTCGCGGGAAAGACGTGCGGAAACGCCTCCTGGCCGTATCCATCCCGACAACGGGACTTCGTATATTTCATGCGGTGACAAACGCCATTGAACCCTTTTTAGTGAAAGGAGCGCTGCTGGCGTCCGGGGCAGCCGGGACAGCCGCGATTGATCAATACGGCATGCTAGCCGGTGTAGCGATGACAATCGGTTCGTTTCCCGCATTTATCGCCCATTCGCTGATGGTCGTCATGATTCCCAGCATTTCAGAAGCGTATGCGCTGTCCCAATATGATATTGTGCTGAAACGGCTGAGACAAGCGATTTTTATTACATTCGGCTACGGCATTCCGGCAGTCTGGGTCATGTTTCAGTTCGCGGGCCCGCTGACCCATTTGTTTTTTCAGTCTCCGGAAGCGCAGTATTATTTGCAGCTTTTGTGGCCGTTTTTTCTTTTTCACCTGTTTGTGATGCCGCTTCAGGCCTGTCTGATCGGTATCGGCCACGTGAAAACGGCGTTTTATCATAACGTATGGAGCAGCATTGTAGGGCTTTCGATGATGTATGTGCTCGGTTCTATGCCGGAATTGCAAATGCTCGGCATTATACTCGGCATGAATACCGGCATGATTCTTCTGACAAGTTTACATTACGCGACGATCTGCAAAGACCTCGGTGTCTCCGTGTTTTTGACGGGCGGCGGAAGAACAGCGCCCCGGATCGAAAGCTGAAAAGGCTGATACATTTCAATAAGGAAGGGCAAGCTATCCGAAACGCGTGAAAGGAAGATCATATGCATAAAAACCGCCTAATTGTATGTGCAGTCCTTTTGATAGCTGCCGCCGTCTGGATGCCTGAAGCAAACGCCTCATCAGAAAAACAGGCAGTTCCCGCCGTGTTTCTGATGAAGACGATTGAAGGAGACGAGATATCGATTCCGAATAAAGGGCAGAAAACGATATTGCATTTTTGGACATCGTGGTGTCCGCCGTGCAAAAAAGAACTGCCGCAATTCCAAACGTATTATGAACAGCATCAGTCCGATGATGTAAGCCTTGTAACGGTAAATCTGATGAATGCCGAGCGAAACAAAAATACCGTTCAAAACTTTGTCAGTCAGCACCACCTCACTTTCCCGATTGTTCTTGACACGAAAGGCGAGCTTATGAAGGAATACGATGTCATGACGATTCCCACGTCATTTCTGCTGAATGAAAAAGGAGAAATCGAAAAAAAGATCGTCGGTCCGATGACCGTCTCACAATTAAAAGAATGGTCAGAGAAATAAAAAGGTGCGGGAGGAATTCCTCCCGCACCTTTTTTGCATATAATGAACAGCTGAAGAAACACTAATGATAATTATTATCAAAAAGAAATTAAAACAATTATAATTGAAATCTTCCGCCGGCATGCTATAATAAAGAAAACACTGCGATAACACTGTGAAAATGCTGCCTGTCAGGCGGCTGTTTTGCTTTTATCGGGGAATTGAAGATGATTTGCGTTCTCAATTAGAGAGGAGAATTCATAATGAATGAACAAGTGATGACACAAACACATTCACAACAGCACATACAAGAAGAGCGGGCTGGAAAAAAGTGGCTCCAGCATACAGAACTCATTGCGGCGCTCGTATCCGGCGTCCTTATTCTTGCGGCCTGGTTTTTTACCGAAACAAAAGGCCTGTCCGTCACTTTGTATATCCTTGCCTTCCTGATCGGGGGATTTGCAAAAGCGAAAGAGGGAATTGAGGATACCATTGAGACGAAGGCGTTAAATGTGGAACTGCTGATGATTTTTGCGGCTGTCGGCTCCGCCCTGATCGGTTATTGGGCGGAAGGCGCTGTTCTTATCTTTATTTTTTCGTTAAGCGGCGCGCTCGAAACATATACGATGAATAAAAGCAGCCGTGATTTAACCTCTTTGATGAAACTGGAACCGGAGGAAGCGACCCTGCTTGCGGACGGACGGGAAAAGCGGGTGCCGGCTGCTGAACTTAAGATCGGTGACATGATCGTCATTAAGCCGGGCGAACGCGTAGCGGCAGACGGGATCATTGAGTCTGGCGTGACGAGCCTCGATGAATCGGCGCTTACGGGTGAAGCGATGCCGGCGGAAAAAACAGCCGGAGATTCTGTGTTTACAGGAACGGTAAACGGAAACGGCTCCTTAACGGTCCGTGTGACGAAAACAAATGAACAGTCTTTATTCAGAAAAATCATCCGGCTGGTGGAATCAGCCCAAAACAGCGTGTCACCGGCTCAGGCATTTATTGAGCGGTTCGAAAGTGTCTATGTCAAAGGCGTGCTGTTAGCCGTGGCTTTGCTTTTATTCGTTCCTCATGTCGCTTTAGGCTGGAGCTGGAGTGAAACCTTTTACCGGGCGATGGTGTTTATGGTGGTCGCCTCCCCGTGCGCGCTTGTTGCTTCTATTATGCCCGCTGCGCTTTCCCTTATCTCAAACGGGGCCCGCAACGGATTATTGGTTAAAGGAAGTGTGTTTTTAGAGCAGCTGGGAAGCGTACGGATGATCGCTTTTGACAAAACCGGCACGGTCACTAAGGGACAGCCGGCAGTCGCGGCATTTCAAGCTGCGGAAAATGTGAGTGAAGATGAGATCATGCAGGCGGTGTATGCGATAGAAAAGCAATCAAGCCACCCGCTTGCAAAAGCGATAGCTGAATTTGCCGAAAGCCAGGGCGCCGCGTCCGCAGGACATCTATCGATTGACGAGACGTCCGGATTCGGTGTTCAGGCTGAAATAGAAGGCGTCAAATGGATGGTCGGAAAAGCGGGATTTGCAGGTGAAGATGCGGCAGATGCTTTTTTGCAGACATCGGGAAAAGAATTAAAGGATAAAGGCTTTACACTGGTCTTTGTTAAAAAAGATGACCGGATTGCGGGCTGCTTTGCCTTAAAGGATCAAATCCGACCTGAAGCGAAAGCCGTGATGGCTGAGCTTGAATCATTGGGCATTAAAACAGCCATGCTCACCGGCGATCAGTCTGAAACTGCGGCTGCCATTGCAAAAGAGGCGGGCATGACGACGGTTGTTGCCGATTGTCTGCCGGACCAAAAGGCAAAAGAAGTGAAGAAGCTGAAAGAAACGTACGGCACAATCGCCATGGTGGGGGACGGCATTAATGACGCGCCCGCTCTGAAAATCGCTGACGTCGGTATTGCGATGGGCGGGGGAACGGACGTGGCTCTTGAAACGGCTGACTTAGTCCTTATGAAAAATGATCTTCACAAGCTTGTGAAAATGTGCAGACTCTCAAGGAAAATGAACCGGATTATTAAGCAGAATATTGTTTTCTCGCTCTCGGTCATCTGCCTTTTGATCTGCGCTAACTTTCTGCAGGTGATGGAACTGCCGTTTGGCGTGATCGGGCATGAGGGGAGCACGATTCTGGTCATACTGAACGGACTGAGATTATTAAAATAAACATGACAGCCGCACATCGGGCGGCTGTTTTTTTAATGTTCGTTCACAGCATAAACGCCGGAAAACTGATAGAATGAATAAAGAGTCACTTTGGTAAGGAGGAAAAGCAAAAAATGAATAGATTAGAACGTGTTTCATCTTGGCTGAAAAAAGAAGGACATGATGCGGCGTTTATACATACAAAGGAAAACGTATTTTATTTAACTGATTTTTACACGGATCCGCATGAGCGGTTAATGGGATTGTTCCTGTTTCAGGAACAGGAGCCGTTTTTCGTTTGTCCGGGAATGGAAGCCGGACAAGCCCGAAGCGTCGGGTGGGAGCATGGTATTATCGGCTACGGCGATCACGAAGATCCGTGGGAGCTGATCAAAGCCGAGCTCACAAAACGAAATGTGCGGCTTGATTCCATCGCGGTTGAAAAGGATTCGATCTCTCTTTCCCGCTCAGAACAGCTCAAACAAGCTTCAGGGGGCGCGGCATTTGTTTCGGCAGAAGAAACGCTCAACCAATTCCGTCTCGTAAAAGATGAGAAGGAAATCAGCATTCTCAGGGAAGCGGCAAAACTCGCGGATTACGGAGTTGAAGTCGGTGTCGCGGCGCTTAAAGAGGGTGTGAGTGAAACCGAAGTACTCGCGCAGATTGAGTTTGAGCTGAAGAAAAAAGGCGTGCAGGGCATGTCATTTTCAACGATGGTGCTGTTCGGGGAAAAATCAGGCCAGCCCCATGGAAATCCGGGTGCAGACCGGTTGAAAAAAGGCGATTTCGTTCTGTTTGATCTGGGTGTTATTCTTGACGGCTACTGTTCAGACATTACGAGAACATTCGCATACCAATCAATCAGCCCGAAACAGGAAGAGATTTACGAAACGGTGCTTAAAGCTGAACAGGCGGCGCTTCAATTAAGCAAACCCGGCGTCAGAATCGGCGATCTTGATTTAAAAGCCCGCGGCATTATTGAAAAAGCAGGATACGGAGACTATTTCCCGCACCGCCTCGGCCACGGACTCGGGATTTCGGTTCACGAATATCCATCAATGAGCAGCGCGAACGACACACTCCTCAAAGAAGGCATGGTCTACACGATAGAACCGGGGATTTACGTGCCGGATGTCGGCGGCGTGCGCATTGAAGACGATGTGTTCGTCACAAAAGACGGCGCCGAAGCATTAACGCAGTATCCGAAAGAATTAACGATTCTGAAATAGAAAGCTTTGTGATAAAAAAGGACGGTTCTGGAACGCAGCGTCCTTTTTTATCACCTTTTAAATGAAAAAATCATCAAAATGCTGAAATGGTTTGATGTCATGCTTTTCATTCAGGGGCCGCATGGCAAGGTAACTGCCGCCGACTATGGCCAGACACAAACCGATTAAGCAAAGAATCCCCATCGCTGTTCTTCTCCTTTCAAACGAATAGGCTGTATCTGTTTCTAGCTTACTGTATGAAACGCATTCCAGATCAAGGGAAAAAAAGAAAGGGGGGACGCCATGGCTACGATTAGAGACATTGCCGGCGCTGCCGGGGTTTCCGTTACCACGGTATCAAGAGTGTTAAACGATCATCCTTATGTAAGTAAGGACAAAAGAGAAAGAGTGAAAAAAGCGATGCAATCGCTCGGATATACGCGCAATATTCATGCTGTGCATTTATCCAAAGGTTTTTCCGATATGATCGGCGTTGTGCTTCCGTCGGTGAATCTGCCGTATTTTGCAGACCTTGTTGCAGGTATTGCCGAGGCTGCCGAAGCGTCAGGCGTGCATCTTTCTTTATACCAGACAGATTATCAGCAGCAAAAAGAACGTTTTGCTTTATCACAATTACAGGAGCGCCAAGTGGACGGCCTGATTATCTGCTCCAAAGCAATTCCTGATGAGCATCTGCTTACCGTGAAAGAACCGCTCATCCTCTGCCAGTACACTGATGCGGCGGGGCTTTCCTCCATCAGTAATCCGCATCGGGAAGCATTTCGGCACGGTCTGGATTATCTGATAGAAAAGGGACACCGGAAAATAGCGATCAGCCTGGCCAGAAAAAAGGGAAAAAACAGTCAAGTACGCATTGCCGCATACAAAGAGGCGCTGAAGAAGATCGGGCAGCCTTACAGGGAAGAGCTGGTTGTGGAAAAGGCGCTGACGCTGCTTGACGGGAAAGCCCTTTTTCATAGATGGAAGAGCTGGGATGACAAACCGACTGCGCTGTTTGCAGCGAATGATCAAGTATCCGCAGGTCTTTACCTTGAAGCCAAGGCAAACGGGACACGCATCCCGGAAGAGCTTGCGATTTTGAGCATCGACAATCATGATATCAGCAAGATGTTAGGTATTTCCACAATAGATATACAAACAAAAGAAATGGGAAAGCAGGCTTTTCACATGCTTGAGAACAGGATCAGCGGCGGGCCTCCGGCAAGGAAAGTTCTTGATTACCGCCTTATTGAACGATCAACCGTCTAAAAAAAGAATTGACGCGCTTTCCGTTCGTTTTGTACGATATGAGGTATTGAATGACAAAGGAGCTGAGGATCATGAAGGGGTCCTTTACAGTTGAAAAGGTATTAAATAACAATGTGCTCATCGCAACACATGATAGATACAGTGAGGTCGTCTTAATCGGAAAAGGGATCGGCTTTGGAAAAAAACAAGCGGATGTCATTGAAGATAAAGGGTATGACAAGATGTTCATCTTAAAGGATGAAAAAGAACAAAAACAATTTAAAAAGCTCCTCGGTTATGTGGACGAGACACTTGTCGACATCTCCAATGACGTCATTTATCATATCAAGAAGCGGACAAGCCAACCGTTAAATGAGCATATCCATATTGCGCTGACTGACCATATCGCCTTTGCGGTAAAGCGGCTGCAGCAGGGTTTTGACATTAAAAACCCGTTTCTCATGGAAACCGAAACGCTTTATCCGGAAGAATTCCAAATTGCCCGTGAAGTCGTCGGCATGATTAATGAAAAGACGGGAATCTGTCTTCCGGAAGGAGAGATCGGCTTTATCGCTCTGCATATCCATTCCGCCCTGACGAATCGGCCCCTTTCAGAGGTCAATCAGCATTCACAGCTGATGTCCCGCCTCGTTCAGGTGATTGAGGAATCTTTCCAGATGAAAGTGAATAAAGAAAGCGTCCACTATTTGCGGCTGATCCGGCATATCAGATTTACCATAGACAGGATTAATCGGGAAGAGCAGACAAAAGAACCAGAAAAGTTAATGTTATTATTGAAAAATGAATACCCGCTATGCTACAATACTGCTTGGAAACTGATAAAAATCTTGCAGCAAATACTGAAAAAACCAGTTCATGAGGCGGAAGCGGTTTATCTCACGCTTCATTTGTACCGATTAACCAATAAAATTTCATAATTTCAGTTGAAACCTTAAAAACGTGTCACTGATTCGATCAGGCATGAGTGATTGAGGGTAAAAAAACGGGAAGAACGATCCCGTTATTTTGCACACCCTTTTTACTCATGCCTTTTTTGTTGTGTAAAAGGGCAAATGTAAACGGTTAAACTGAAGACTTGCGCCAGTGAATTCGTTGTCATGAATTTTCGCTGTAAGGTCACACTAGCTAACAGAGGAGGTACATCTTTTATGTTTAAAGCATTATTCGGCGTTCTCCAGAAAATCGGCCGTGCTCTTATGCTTCCGGTTGCGATTTTACCGGCTGCGGGGATCTTGCTTGCGTTAGGGAATGCCATGCAGAACAAAGATATGATTCAAGTCATGCATTTCTTAAGCAATGATAACGTTCAGCTTGTGGCGAACGTCATGGAAAGCGCCGGCCAAATCGTATTTGACAACCTGCCGCTTCTTTTTGCAGTAGGGGTTGCGATCGGTCTTGCCAACGGAGACGGTGTTGCCGGAATCGCGGCTATTATCGGATACTTGGTCATGAACGTATCCATGAGCGCCGTGCTTATGGCAAACGGCAGTATTCCGTCTGACAAAATTGAACGGGCAAAGTTTTTTGCGGAAAACCATCCGGCCTATATTAACATGCTGGGGATACCCACTTTGGCGACGGGCGTGTTCGGCGGTATTATCGTCGGGGTTCTGGCCGCGTTATTGTTCAACAAGTTTTATAAAATTGAACTTCCGCAGTACCTCGGATTCTTTGCGGGTAAGCGGTTCGTCCCGATTATCACATCAATTTCCGCATTAATTCTCGGTCTTATTATGTTAGTGATCTGGCCTCCGATCCAGCACGGTCTGAATTCCTTCTCCACGGGTCTTGTGGAAGCGAATCCAACCTTGGCGGCCTTTATTTTCGGGATGATTGAGCGGTCATTGATTCCGTTCGGTCTTCATCACATTTTCTACTCGCCGTTCTGGTATGAATTTTTCAGCTATAAAGATGCCGCCGGAGACATCATCCGCGGAGATCAGCGGATTTTCATGGCTCAGATCAAAGACGGCGTGCAGCTGACGGCGGGAACATTTATGACGGGGAAATATCCGTTTATGATGTTCGGTCTTCCGGCGGCAGCGCTTGCAATCTATCATGAAGCGAAGCCTGAAAAGAAAAAACTTGTAGCCGGAATCATGGGTTCTGCCGCTCTGACAAGTTTCTTAACGGGAATTACCGAGCCGCTTGAATTCTCATTCTTATTTGTGGCTCCTATCCTGTTTGCGATTCACTGCGTTTTCGCGGGACTTTCCTTTATGGTCATGCAGCTGCTGCATGTAAAAATCGGTATGACCTTCTCAGGCGGTCTGATTGACTACTTCCTGTTCGGAATTCTGCCTAACCGGACGGCTTGGTGGCTTGTCATTCCGGTCGGCTTAGGATTAGCCGTCATTTACTACTTCGGTTTCCGGTTTGCGATCAGAAAGTTCAATCTGAAAACGCCGGGCCGTGAAGAAGAGGCTGCGGATGAAGGTGCGGGCGCCTCAGGCGAAGCCGGCGACCTTCCTTATGAAATCCTGCAGGCAATGGGTGATCAGGAAAACATTAAGCACCTTGACGCTTGTATCACGAGACTCCGCGTTACGGTCAACGACCAGAAGAAAGTGGATAAGGCCCGTCTGAAACAGCTTGGCGCCTCAGGCGTTCTTGAAGTCGGAAACAACATTCAGGCCATTTTCGGCCCGCGTTCTGACGGTTTAAAAACACAGATGCAGGATATTATCGCCGGACGCACGCCGCGCCCTGAACCGAAAGTATCCGCGCAAGAAGAAGTCAGCCAGCAGGTTGAAGAGGTTATCGCAGATCCGCTCCGAAACGAGCAGGGTGAAGAAGTGTTCGCTTCTCCGATCACCGGCGAAATCCATCCGATTACTGATGTGCCTGACCAGGTGTTCTCAGGAAAAATGATGGGTGACGGTTTTGCGATTCTTCCTGAAGAAGGAATCGTCGTATCGCCTGTCCGCGGAAAAGTGCTGAATGTTTTCCCGACAAAACATGCGATCGGCCTTCAGTCTGACGGCGGAAGAGAGATCCTCATTCATTTCGGAATCGACACAGTCAGCCTGAAAGGCGAAGGATTCACTTCTTTTGTTTCTGAGGGTGACCGGGTTGAACCGGGGCAAAAGCTGCTTGAAGTTGATCTTGAAGCGGTTAAACCTCATGTTCCTTCATTAATGACACCGATTGTCTTTACAAATCTTGCCGAGGGTGAAGCGATTTCCCTTTCGGCCGAAGGTACCGTAAAACGGGAACAAAAAGATATTGTGAAAATCGGAAAATAAGCATATAAATACGCCGTGCTTGTCAGATGACAAGTACGGCTGTATGATATAATATTGTGTAGTAAAATAGCTTTAATTTAAAGGAGAATGATAATCATGGCACAAAAAACATTTAAAGTAACAGCAGATTCCGGAATCCACGCTCGTCCTGCGACAGTTCTTGTACAGACTGCAAGCAAATACGATGCTGACGTAAACTTAGAATATAACGGCAAAACAGTAAACCTTAAGTCAATCATGGGCGTTATGTCTCTAGGTATCGCTAAAGGCGCTGAAATCACAATTTCCGCTTCAGGCGCTGACGAAAACGATGCTCTTAACGCTTTAGAAGAAACAATGAAAAGCGAAGGACTCGGCGAGTAATGCAAGAATTAAAAGGAATAGGCGCTTCAGCCGGAATTGCGATTGCGAAAGCATACCGGCTTGAAGAGCCGGACTTAACGGT
Source organism: Bacillus sp. FCW2 (assembly GCF_021228595.1). Taxonomy (NCBI): domain Bacteria; kingdom Bacillati; phylum Bacillota; class Bacilli; order Caryophanales; family Bacillaceae; genus Bacillus; species Bacillus sp. FCW2. The sequence continues at coordinate 486,823 of NZ_CP089436.1, forward strand.
TGAAAAGAAAAACATTGCTGATGCTGCGGCTGAAGTAAGCCGTTTTGATGAAGCGATTGTACGTTCTAAAGAAGAGCTTGAAAAAATTAAAGAGCATGCTTTAAAAGAACTGGGACAAGACAAAGCTGACATTTTCTCCGCGCACCTTTTAGTTCTGAGTGATCCTGAGCTGTTGAACCCGGTAAAGGAGAAAATCAGCACAGATTCAGTCAATGCTGAATTCGCTCTGAAAGAAACAGCTTCCATGTTCGTTACTATGTTTGAATCAATGGATAACGAGTACATGAAAGAGCGTGCGGCGGATATCCGTGACGTAACAAAACGTGTGACGGGGCACCTGCTGGGCGTGGAAATTCCGAACCCGAGCATGATCTCAGAAGAGGTTGTTATCGTGGCTGAAGATTTAACACCGTCTGATACGGCGCAATTAAACCGCCAGTTTGTAAAAGGTTTTACAACTGATATCGGCGGACGCACTTCACACTCCGCGATCATGGCCCGTTCGCTTGAAATTCCGGCTGTTGTCGGCACAAAAGCGGCTACAGGGACAATTGAAAACGGTGTTACGGTAATCGTAGACGGCATCGATGGTGATGTGATCATCGATCCTTCCAGTGAAACGTTAAAGAAATATGAAGAAAAGCACAGTGCTTACCTGGCGCAAAAAGCTGAGTGGGCGAAGCTCGTCAATGAACCGACTGTTTCAAAAGACGGCTATCATGTAGAGCTTGCCGCAAACATCGGCACCCCGGATGATGTAAAAGGCGTTCTTGAAAACGGAGGAGAAGCTGTAGGGCTTTACCGTACGGAATTCCTTTACATGGGACGCGACCAGCTTCCGACGGAAGACGAGCAGTTTGACGCTTATAAAACGGTTCTTGAGCGTATGGAAGGAAAATCAGTTGTCGTTCGGACATTGGATATCGGCGGCGACAAAGAGCTTCCTTACCTGCAGCTCCCTAAAGAAATGAACCCGTTCTTAGGCTACAGAGCCATCCGCCTTTGCCTTGAAGAGCAAGAAATCTTCAGAACTCAGCTTCGTGCGCTGCTTCGTGCAAGTACATACGGAAACTTAAAAATCATGTTCCCGATGATTGCGACAGTAAACGAGTTTAAACAGGCGAAAGCGATTCTTCTCGAAGAAAAAGAAAAACTCGTTGAAGCCGGCGTAGCGGTTTCTGACGATATTGAAGTCGGTATGATGGTAGAGATTCCGTCTACAGCCGTTATCGCAGATCAGTTTGCCACAGAAGTTGACTTCTTCAGTATCGGAACAAATGACTTAATCCAATACACGATGGCTGCTGACCGCATGAACGAGCGCGTAGCTTATCTGTATCAGCCATACAATCCGGCGATTCTCCGTCTGGTCACCCTTGTTATTGAAGCCGCTCACAAAGAGGGCAAATGGGTCGGCATGTGCGGAGAAATGGCGGGAGACGAAATTGCGATTCCGATTCTTCTCGGCTTAGGCTTAGATGAGTTCTCAATGAGCGCTACATCCATCCTTCCGGCAAGAACGCAGATCAGCAAGCTTTCTAAAAAAGAAGCTGAATCATTCAAAGAAACAATCTTGTCTATGAGCACGACAGAAGAGGTTGTCGCATTCGTTAAAGAAACATTCAATAAGTAATACAAAAGCCAGACGGTGTAAGCCGTCTGGTTTTTTTCATATTCGGAAAAAAGGGGGGAACAATAACTTTCAACAGGAGGGATTATTATGACAAAATCATTTGCAGCGGGGGATACGGTCTATGTGATTTACCGCAATCCGCATGCCGCCAATGTTGCCCATATTAAAGAGGCGGAGATCGTCCATCACCCGTATCATGAGGGAGAACTGTCTCTGTTTTTATACGAAACCTATCATCCGCTGGCCGAAGATGACGCGGTCTTTTCGACATATGAGGAAGCGGAAGCGCTTTACAGCGAGCTTTTTGAAGAAGACCGATATCATTGATCAAAGGAAATGTTTACAACGCATATTCACTCTCTTTTCAACGGAAAGTAACAACATGAGAATATGTAAAGGGAGTGTCTGTCTATGCTGAAGCCGTTTGTGCCCCAGCTTGTTTATATTGAACCGAGAGCGCTCGAATACCCGTTAGGACAAGAGCTGAAGAATAAGTTTGAAAACATGGGGCTTGAGATCAGAGAAACGACATCGCATAATCAAGTCCGGAATATTCCGGGAAAAAATCACTTGCAGCAATACCGGAACGCGAAATCAACATTGGTAATCGGCGTCCGGAAAACACTGAAATTCGATTCTTCAAAGCCGTCCGCCGAATATGCCATTCCATTTGCGACGGGCTGTATGGGGCATTGTCACTATTGCTACCTGCAGACGACGATGGGGTCAAAGCCTTACATCCGGACATATGTCAATGTGGAAGAGATTCTGGATCAGGCTGATGAGTATATGAAAGAACGGGCGCCGGAATTTACAAGATTTGAAGCCTCTTGTACGTCTGATATCGTAGGAATCGATCATCTGACACATACATTAAAAAGAGCCATTGAACATTTCGGACAAAGCGAATTGGGACAGCTCAGATTCGTGACTAAATTTCACCACGTCGATCATTTGCTTGATGCAAAACATAACGGAAAGACTAGGTTCAGATTCAGCATCAATGCGGACTATGTCATTAAAAACTTTGAACCGGGAACTTCTCCGCTCGACAAACGGATAGAAGCCGCCGTCAAAGTCGCTAAAGCGGGCTATCCGCTCGGTTTCATCGTGGCGCCGATTTATATTCACGATGGCTGGGAGGAAGGCTATAAGGAACTGTTTGAGAAACTTGATGCGGCGCTTGATGAAGACGTTCGGCATGACATCACATTTGAACTGATCCAGCACCGTTTTACAAAACCGGCCAAACGGGTGATTGAGAAGAACTATCCGAAAACAAAGCTTGAGCTTGATGAAGAAAAGCGCAGATACAAATGGGGACGCTACGGAATCGGCAAGTATATATACCAAAAAGACGAAGAGCATGCTTTAAGGGAAACACTGGAGTCTTATATCGAAACCTATTTCCCGAAAGCGAAAATCGAATATTTTACGTAAGGCGGAGCTGTCGGCATGACGGCTCTTTTTTTGCTGCGCCAAATGGCGGAAATTTTTGATATTTATTTCAAGGTTTATTCATTTTCTTGGCCGAAAGACCGATATAACTCTCAGGAGGGGATGGTTATGTTTAAAAAAATGCACATCAAAATTGCTGTGTTTGTATCGGTAATGCTTATCGTAACGGTTGTTTTTTTAACGGTTTCTTCATATTTGACATTAAAGCCGATGATGACGGAGGAAGCAAAACGTACGACAGAGAATGTCACCAATTCACTCGGTCAGAACATTGAGCTTCAGCTGAAAAATGATGAGACCGTATTAATGAGATTAGCAGGCGGTGAATTGTCCCGGTCTTTTCTATCAGATGGGAAGAAAGAAACCGCGCGGCTTTTTAACGATGAGTTAAAACAGATCGGACGGAATGACAAATATGTCGCGCTTGCGTACGTCGGAACCGCAAACAAACAAATGTTTACATATCCAAAGGCACATTTTGCCAAAGACTATGATCCGACAAATAGAACGTGGTATAAGATGGCGGCCGAAAAACCCGATAAAGTTGTCTGGACTGACCCTTATAAAGATGCAGTGACGGGAGACATGATTGTGACGGCGTCAAAAGCCATTCAAAACAGCGGAACCGTCGTCGGAGTGGCGAGCTTAGATCTGAAGCTGTCCTCCATTCAGAGCATGGTCAACGAGCAAAAGGTTCCATATAAAGGATTTGCGTTTTTGGCGGATGAAAACGGTTCTCTGCTGGCGCATCCGGAAAAACAGGGAAAAAATATTTCGGAAGATCAGACGTTAAAAGACATCACTACGGATAAAGAAGGCATCAAAGAGCTGCAGGGGAACATGGTCGTCTACCAAACGGTAAAAGAAACAGGGTGGAAAGTCGGAACGCAGTTTGAAAAAGATCAGCTGATGGGAGTAGCCGACAAAATGAACACGGTGAGCATTTTTATGTCACTGATCGCTCTTGTGATTACGATCGGACTCAGCTATTTACTAGCAAAAACGATAACCGGGCCGATTCAGCAGCTGATCGCCAAAACAAATTCAGTCTCAGCCGGAGATTTAACCGTCCGCGCCCAGACGAAATCAAAAGATGAAGTAGGCGAGTTAACAAAAGACTTTAATCAAATGGTTGAAAATATGAAAGAGATGGTCGAACAGGTTAAGGCCTCCTCAGAAAATGTGTCTGATACATCTGACCAGCTAACCGTCATTTCACAAGAAACAAATGAAACGAGCGGACAAATCGCAAAAGCGATAGAGGAAGTCGCCGCCGGAGCGACAGAGCAAGCGTCAGAGGTTGAGACGATCAACGAAAAATCAGAAAATCTCTCAGTCAAAATAAAAGGAATCGCAGATCGCGCAGGCAGCATAAAACAACTCTCAAAATCTTCAGAGGATGCCAGCTACAAAGGACTGGACGCGCTCGGGCAGCTGCTGATGAAGTCAAACGAAGCCAATTCAGAAACGAAAAAAGTAGAGGCAATGCTGAATGACCTGGAAGAACAAACGAAAAACATAGAAGAAGTCGTGACGGCAATATCCGCCATTTCAGACCAGACGAATCTCTTGGCGCTGAATGCGAGTATTGAAGCCGCTAGAGCGGGAGAAAGCGGACGAGGCTTTGCCGTCGTCGCTGAAGAAGTCCGCAAGCTTGCTGAACAATCAGCTCTTTCTTCCGGCCATATCAGTGAAACGGTCCGGCTGATTCAATCTGAGACAAAAGAAGCGTCACACGCGATGATTGAGGCAAGCAGAATGAATGATGAACAAAACAGCGCCATTCATGAAACGGGTGAGGTCCTCAATCTGATTACGACGGAAATGCAGTCTCTCGTTCAAGGTATAGATCATATTTACAATGACATTCAAAAAATGAGTGAAGAACAAGCCGCGATTCAAGAAGCGATTCAAAGCATCTCCGCCATTTCTCAAGAATCTGCGGCAGCGGCGGAAGAAGTGAATGCTTCTACTGATGAACAGCTCGTTACGCTTGAAAAAGTGAAGCAATCGACTGATATGTTAAAGAGCGCAAGCGAAGATCTGATCAGCGCTATTTCTAAATTCACCTTGTAACGCGGACTCTATCAGCCTATAATATGGTAATATAGACATGAGAGAATGATATTATGAATCGCATCAGGGGAGGAAAGCGCAGTGAACAAAACGGTCGGATTTATCGGTTTGGGCGTCATGGGAAACAGTATGGCATCGCACATTTTAGAAGCGGGCTATCCTGTTTTAGTCTACACGCGGACGAAACAAAAAGCGGAAGAGATTCTGAATAAGGGAGCGGTCTGGCAGGAGACGGTCAAAGACCTTTCAGAGAAAGCAGACATCATTATTACCATGGTCGGCTATCCGAGTGATGTCGAGGAAATCTATTTCGGCGAAAACGGCATTCTTCGTCATGCAAAAGAAGGGGCGTTTGTCATTGACATGACGACATCAAAACCGTCTCTGGCGAAGAAGATAGCGGAGAAAGCCAAAGAAAAATCCATTCACGCCCTGGATGCACCCGTTTCCGGCGGAGACATCGGCGCGAGGAACGGAACGCTTGCCATTATGGCCGGAGGAGAAAAAGAAGCGTTTGAAGCATGCCTGCCGCTTTTCTCCGTTATGGGGGAAAACATTCAGTATCAAGGGCCGGCTGGCAGCGGCCAGCATACGAAAATGTGCAATCAGATCGCGATTGCAGCGGGAATGGTCGGAGTGGCTGAAGCGATGGCTTACGCTGAAAAATCCGGTCTGAACCCGGAACAAGTGCTGAAAAGCATTACAACCGGAGCTGCCGGAAGCTGGTCATTGTCCAACCTCGCTCCCCGTATGCTGAAAGGCGATTTTGCACCAGGATTCTACGTGAAACACTTTATTAAAGACATGGGAATTGCTCTTGAAGAAGCGGAGCTCATGGGAGAAGAGATGCCCGGATTGGCGCTCGCCAAATCATTATACGACAAGCTTTCCGCGCAAGGTGAAGAAAACAGCGGAACTCAAAGCATTTATAAGCTTTGGGTGAAATAAAAAAGATTGCCCGCAGGGGCAATCTTTTTTATTATTTATTTTCCGATAAATTGCTGTGTCCAGATGTTTCCTGATTCTACGTAACCGACACCGATTTGAGTGAACTTAGGATTCATGATGTTCTTTCTGTGGCCTTCACTGTTCATCCAAGCTTTAACGACAGCTTCAGGAGTCGGCTGTCCTTTGGCGATATTTTCACCGGCGGTTTTATAAGTGATTCCGAAAGACTTCATCATATCAAACGGTGAACCGTAAGTAGGGCTTTGGTGATCGAAATAGTTTTTGTCTTTCATATCTTGTGATTTTGCGTGAGCTGATTTGCTTAATTTTTCATCAATCTGCAGAGGTTTTAAGCCTTGCTTTTGTCTCTCTGCATTTGTCAATTCAACGACTTTCTTTTCGTACGCACTGACAGAAGAAGGAGTTTTCTCGCTGCTGTTGTTTGTGTTATCTGTCTGTTTTGCATTGTCAGCCGTCTGGTTTTGATCGGCTTTCGGTTTTTCGGCAGCTGTCGGAGCCGTTTTTGCCGGTGTTTCTTTTTGAACGTCTTTAACTGTCATATCAGAATGCTTTGCGTGTTTTTGCAGCAGATGAGTCAGTTCTTTCTCATTTTTAACGTTCAGCTTTTTCACGCTCGTTTTCATATGTAGTTTTTCAACAGCCTCTTGAAGAGTCAGATGCTGTACAGTGTTTCCTTTTTTCACGGTAACGACGTGCTGGCATGACAGCTCTTTGGCAGATGCCTGCTGAATGCCTCCGAATGTAATCAAACTGACTGCCGCGGCGGCAGATAAGAGAAATGCTTTTTTCATAAGTTAATAGCCTCCCAGAGAAGTTTTTTTCTACATGAAAAATCTTATCACAGCTTTTTTGTCATAATGCAGGCAGCCATTTCCTTTGACAACAAACGTTTGTCATAATTGTAATTGAGCACAGAAAAATGGCTTTATATCAGGAAAAACGATCTGTATTTATTTTAAAAATCCGTTACATCTCTTCAAATTATTTGAAGTGTTAGATATATTTTAAGATAATTTGATCTTGACAGTTTTTTTTACCCGTTTTCGCTGTAACAACTTTTACAAAAATGTTACAATTAAAATCTGTTTATGTAAATATATTCAATGATTTGAGAGGTGTAACAGAAAGTGGCTGAAGTCGCGCGCGAACCAAAGAAAAAAACGAAACGTTACAGAGCGCTGAGAATGAATCTCTATTTTTTGATTGTTTTTCTTCTCTTTACGGCACTGATTTTTAAACTCGGCATCGTCCAGATTGTCGAAGGGGATAAACACCGCCAGGATGCGGAGAAGGCAAACGCAAAAACCGCCTATTATCCGACACCGCGGGGAAAGATGTATGACAAGCGGAACAGAGTGGCGGTTGATAACCAGGCCGTGCCCGAAATTGTATATGTATCCACCTCAAAAACCTCGGCAAAGGACAAATTGAAAACGGCAAAAAATCTCGCCGCACTGATTCACATTGATACTGAATTTATGAAGGATCGAAATATCATTGATTACTGGCTTGCCGCACATCCGAAGAAGGCGGAAAAGCTTATGAAGGATTCAGAAAACAGCCTGAAATCCCAAGAAGTGTACAAACGCCAGATTGAACGCGTCCCGAAGCAGGAGATTGATGCGATCAAAAAAGATAAAAAAGAGCTGGAAATCGCGGCGATTTATACGCGTTTTTCAAGCGGCAACGCCTATCAGCCGCAAGTCGTCAAATCAATGGACCCGAATAAGCTGAACGGAAACGGAAACAGCGGTTCACTGCTTGACGAGCATGAAAACAACAAGCAAAAACCGAAAAGCGACCTGACATATGAAGAAGTTTCCGTCGTATCCGAGCACCTGAAAGAGCTCCCCGGCATTGACGTAATCAATGACTGGACGCGGAAATATCCGTACGACAAAACACTGTACTCTCTGTTCGGCGGTGTGACGACACCGGAACAGGGATTGTTGGGCGAACGGAAAGATTACTATGTCACAAGAGGCTATTCACTGAATGACCGAGTGGGAAAAAGCTACATCGAATATCAGTATGAAGACTATTTAAACGCGCATAAAGAAAAAGTAGAGTATGTGGAAAACAGCAAAGGTGAGGTCGTCAGCCAAAAGCCCGTCGATGAAGGCAGCAGAGGCTACGATCTGCAGCTCTCGCTCGATATGGAACTACAGTCGAAAGTCGAAAAAGTCATTGAAAAAGAGCTGAGAAGAAGCCGAGCCGCAGGCAACTATATGGTTGACAGAGGATTTGCCGTCATGATGGACCCGAACAACGGGGACATTCTCTCAATGGCGGGGAAACGAATCGATCTCGAAACAAATAAAACACAGGATTTTGCGATCGGAGCATTTACGACCCAATATGAGATGGGCTCTTCTGTTAAAGGAGCGACTGTTCTCGCAGGTTACCAAAGCGGCCTCCCGCATTATAAAACGTTTGTCGATGCGCCGCTTGTATTTAAAGGCAAAACGAGAAAACAATCGTGGACACAAATGGGAGCCATTACTGAGCTGACTGCGCTGCAAAGAAGTTCAAACGTATATATGTTTCATGTGGCCATGCATATCGCGGGCATTACCTACGTCCCGCACGGCACGCTGCCTGCCGGATTAGACGATATTAAGAAAATGCGCAACTACTACGCCCAATTCGGCCTGGGTGTGAAGACCGGGATTGATCTTCCGCAGGAATCAGCGGGCATGCAGTCAAATCCGCAAATGGTCGGGGGATTGCTGCTTGACTTTGCGATCGGACAGTTTGATACGTATACGCCGCTTCAAATGGCTCAATATATTTCAGCCATCGCAAACGGCGGGTATCGCGTCCAGCCGCGGATCGTCACAAGCATTCATGAACCGGACAGCAAAAACAAGATTGGAAAAGCGATTGAACAGCGAGATATTAAAATTTTGAACAAAGTAAATAACAGTCCGAGCGATTTTGACCAAGTTCATAAAGGGATGAAATTGGTTACAAGCTCACCTCAAGGAACGGCTTATTCAACATTCCAGGGGTCCGGCGCCGATGTTTCCGGTAAAACGGGAACCGCGCAGACGCACTATTACGGCACGAACAAAAACTGGTGGGGGAAAGACACGTATAACCTGACCTTTGTCGGCTATTATCCATCAGAACATCCACGAGTGGCATTCAGCGTCGTCGTTCCGTCTGTTCGAGATGATAAAGATCATGTAAGTAAAAACATTGCCAAAGGAGCAATTGACGCTTACAAAGAGCTTGAAAAGAAATACAATAAAAAATAACAAAAGAAAGGGCGGCCGAACATCTCGTGCGCCCTTTCTTTCATTCAGGAAAATTGACGTTCACAATAAGAATAGAAGGAGAATGCTCATTTTTTAGCGAATCAATCTAGTGGAATTTCTTTTTATATCAGTCCGTGTCCAGCCTGCAGTGCGAGTATAATGCAAAGGAGGGATTCTGTGGAACAGGATACTCAGCATGTCAAACAGTTTCAATCGAAAACCGATCTTCATGCCGTTTTGACGTCTAACGGGCGTATTATGTATATTTCTGCAAACTGCATATCGTACTTCAGTTATTCTCAGGAAGAGATGATCGGATCATTTCTCAAAACGTTCCTGCATGAAGAAGATCAATTTTTGGTTGAAAGTTACTTCTATAATGAGCATCATTTGATGCCTTGCACCTTTCGTCTTATTAAAAAAGATCATACCATCGTATGGCTTGAAGCGGGTGTGGAAATTGTCACACCGCAAATGGAGGGGACGGATCGGGAAATCATCCTCAAAATCAAGGTGCTTGAAGAGAAGACGCCCCGCCGGCCTTATATGTATGAACAAAAGAAGCAAAAGGCAGAACAACAGTCGGAAGATGCGGCTGGAAACGGCGAATTCGAGCGTCTTGTCGAAATGCTGCCGAATCCTTTATATGTCAGCATCAACGGCACAATCGCATACGCCAACAACGCGATGCTTGCCATGCTGGGAGCCGAAAGCAAAGACGAGGTAATCGGCAGGCGCTCTTATGAGTTTATTGAAGAAGAGTATCACGACATTGTGAAAAACCGAATTGTGCGGATGCAAAAAGGAATGGAAGTCGGAATGATCGAACAGACGTGGAGAAGGCTCGACGGCACGCCCGTTCATTTAGAAGTAAAGGCGGCACCGACGACATATAAAAATCAGCGGGCGGAATTGCTGCTTCTGATTGATATTTCTTCACGGAAAAAATTCCAAACGATTCTGCAAAAAAGCAGAGAGCGTTATCAGCTCCTCATTCAGAATTCAATTGATACGATCGCCGTGATTCACAATGATAAATGGGTATTCATGAATGAGTCGGGCATTTCGCTGTTTGAGGCTGAAACATATGAAGATTTAATCGGGAAAAACGTCTATGATCAGCTTCATCCCTGTGATCATGACGGCGTGAAACAGCGGATCCAAAATATTATCAACCGAAAGACCGAGTCAGAAATTATTAAGCAATCGTGGTTTACCTTTAAAAACCGGCTGATTTACACGGAAATGGTCTGCATTCCGACGACGTTTTTCGGAGAAACGGCCGTACAGGTCATTCTGCGTGACATTTCTGAGCGGAAGCAGACGGAGGAATTAATGCTGAAGTCGGAAAAGCTGTCTATCGCAGGGCAGCTGGCGGCGGGAATCGCTCACGAAATCCGCAATCCGCTGACGGCGATCAAAGGATTTTTACAGCTCATGAAGCCGACGATGGAGGAAAACGAACATTACTTTGAAATTGTGTTTTCTGAACTGAGCAGAATCGAATTAATTTTAAGTGAGCTTTTAATGCTTGCCAAACCTCAGCAAAACGCCGTGAAAGAGCGTGTAAACTTAAAGAAAATTATCAGTGAAGTGACCGCTCTTTTAGAGACGCAGGCAAATCTGAAAGGGATTTTTATCAAAACGGATTACGAACATGACAGCATGTATATTAACGGTGATCAAAATCAGCTGAAACAGGTGTTTATCAATCTGATTAAAAATGCCGTTGAGTCGATGCCGGATGGGGGAACGGTTCACATTCTTATGACAGAAGATGAGTATTCCGTTAATGTGACGGTGAAAGACGAGGGTGACGGGATACCGGAAAACGTGCTGAAACGAATAGGCGAACCGTTTTTGACAACGAAAGAAAAAGGAACCGGCCTGGGGCTGATGGTCACATTCAACCTTATTAAAAACCACCAGGGAGCTATCCAAGTAGACAGCAAACCGGATAGAGGCACGGCCTTTCATATTACATTCCCGAAACAATAAAAAACAACGGCGTTATGCCGTTGTTTAAATAGTCTGCATGGATTCTCTCGTTTTTAAAATAAATGCTTCCAGCCGGTCCAAGCCTTCTCTCAATGTATCCAGTGAATATGCGAATGACAGCCTCACATACCCTTCACCCAATTTTGAAAACGAGCTGCCGGGCACTAGAGCCACACCTGCATCCTCTAAAAGAGCCATACTAAAATCAAACGATGACATTCCGAATGACTTAATGGAAGGGAAGATATAAAATGCGCCTGACGGCTTTACGACGTCAAGCCCCATTGAGACAAGACGGTCATATACATAGTCAAGCCGCTTTTTATACTGTTCTCTCATAATAAGCGCATCATCAACACCGTTTGTCACCGCTTCAAGAGCCGCTTTCTGAGAGATTGAAGACGCGCATGTCACACTGTATTGGTGAACTTTTAAGATGTGCTTGGCAATTTCTTTCGGTGCGAAAATGAAACCGATTCTCCAGCCCGTCATGCTGTGTGATTTTGACAGGCCGTTGATGACGATCGTCTGGTCTCTCAAATAAGACGCGATCGAATAATGCGGTCTGTCATAGGTTAATTCGCTGTAAATCTCATCAGACAGGACAAAAACATTTCTGCCCTTCAGGACGGCTGCGATGTTTTGCAGCTCTTCCTCAGACAATGTCACTCCGGTCGGGTTTGACGGATAAGGAAGAATGACGCATTTTGTTTTTGGTGTCAGCGATTCTTCAATGAGCCGCGCCGTCAGCTTAAATCCGTGTGTCGTCGTATCCACATGGACCGGAACGGCGCCCGACATGCGGATGATCGGTTCGTAGCCCGGATATATCGGTCCGGGGAGAATAACTTCATCGCCCGGAGATAAAATCGTCCGCAAAGACGCGTCAATCGCTTGGCTTGCCCCGGTTGTGACGATGATTTCAGTTTCAGCTTCATAATTCAAGTCAGCTTTTTTCTTCATATAAAGCTGTACGGCCTGTCTCAGCTCAAGTCCGCCCGCGTTCGGAGTATACGCCGTTGCGTTCTCGTCGATTGCCTTTTTGGCAGCCGCTTTGACATGGTGCGGCGTGAAGAAATCCGGCTGACCGATCGTAAGCGAAATGACATTGTCGTGCTGAGCTACAAGATTTGAGAATTTGCGAATTCCTGAAATTTCAATTTCTTTTACATTCGGATTAAGCAAATGTTCCATAATTCATCACCTTATACTATATATTGAGTTTCTCCTATTTTACCACTAGCTGAGCATTTGTCATCTTTTTATTGAACTATCCCGAGTATATGTCCGATATGTGAAAACATACCTTCTTTCAGAAAAAAATAAGACAACCAGCTGAAATGATTGTCTTCATTGTATCATGATCTATCTATTGTGATATGTGGCGAATGTCATTAATACCCGTATTCAAAGCTGACGTCTTCCCGCCATAAGATGTATGGAGCGGGCTTGTCGGGACGCTCTTTCGCCTCTTTTTTCATTTGCAGGTAAGCCGTTTTGCTGATATCTTCTAACACCGTCATTTGATCTTGGTCGAATATGACTACTGTACCCATTTATTACACCCTTCTTCCTGAAAAATCCTTGACTATTTTACCACTCGATGTCAAAAAGTCAATGGGATATCAGAAAAAAGCATTTTTTTATAAAGAGTTCATGGCCAGTTGGACCGAATACATTCACTTTTTCCGTTTCCAGCCGATATATACAGTACAATACTGAATGCGGATAGCGAGGGATTGAATTGTCTTTACAACAATACGATATTTTATTGGATTCAGGCACAAACGAATTAGAAATCGTCAAATTTGAAGTAGGCGTCAATACATTTGGCATAAATGTGATGAAAGTCCGGGAAATCATTCAGCCGGTAGATGTCACATCTGTGCCTCAGTCTCATAAAGACGTAGAAGGGATGATTAAGCTGAGAGGCGAAATTCTTCCCGTCATCAGTCTGTATTCCTTTTTCGGCGTTGATACCGAAGGAGCAAAAGACGATAAATATATCGTAACGGAATTCAACAAACGGAAAATCGTCTTTCACGTCGGTTCCGTTTCACAAATCCACAGGGTGTCCTGGGAGGCGATTGAAAAGCCGACTTCCCTGAACCAGGGCATGGAGCGGCATTTAACGGGAATCATCAAACTGGAAGACACGATGATCTTTCTGCCTGATTATGAAAAGATCATTTACGATATTGAATCGGCATCGGGAGTTGAGACTTATCATGTCCATCAGGAAGGATTTGATGAAAGACGGGCGGGTAAAAAACTGATCATCGTTGAAGATTCGCCGCTTCTGATGCGTCTTTTGACGGATGAGCTGACTGAGGCGGGGTACAGTGAAATCGTTACGTTTGAAAACGGAAAAGAAGCGTATGATTACGTCGTGGAACTGACGGATAACGGAGAAAACCTGTCAGACCATATTGACATGATTATCAGTGACATTGAGATGCCGAAAATGGACGGGCATCGTTTGACGAAGCTCCTTAAGGATAACCCGCAAAGCTCTGATGTGCCGATTATGATTTTCTCGTCCCTGATTACGGACGACCTGCGCCACCGGGGCGAAGTAGTCGGAGCGGATGAACAGATCAGCAAGCCTGAAATCAGCGAGCTCATTAAAAAAGTGGATACGTACGTGATTGAATAGAAAAAAGCCGATGCATGACGCATCGGCTTTTTTGCGGCGGAATTAAAAATAACTCTCACCAAGTTTTTTAAATACGGGTTTATGATAAGCGGGCTGCTGCCTGTTGGCGGCAAGCGGTTTTTCCTTTAAGCCCACATATTTTTGCAATACGTTTTTCGCTTTTGTCAAAGACATTTGTGCTTTAGGATTGCGGTACGATTGATTTAACGTACCTAAATGCGGAAGATGCCGGAAGTCTTCTTTTGTTGGAGGCATGTGAAAATAGTAGTCTCCGATAGAGATAAGTACGTCTGACTGCTGTTGGCTAAACCTGGGATTATTTGAAAAGTGAAGCCCTATTTTTTTCCCTTTGCCTTCTTTCACAAGCTTTTGTAATGCCCGTTTTTTCAGCAGATAAAGGTATTTAGGGTTGGGGGCGGTTTTTGCATGGCGGTTCACAGTATAAACAGCTTTTGAAAGATTCTCGATGGTTGGCTGCAGCTCTTTCGAATAAGCGTGGTCGTCCATTATTTCTCTCCTTTGCATTGATCAAGTTCATATATAGATTATACTTTTTTAGCGTTGAAATGCAAATATTGATTATAAAAATACGCCTTTTTCTGATGAAAAGGGCGCATCTTTTTCCTTTATTAGACAGGATTCGCATGTTTTTCGGAATCAGCCTTTAATGATTGCTGCACATCGACCTCTGCTGCCTCGGCGCTGTATTTCGGAAGAGCGATAAAATAGAACACAAATACCGCTAAAATCACGATTCCCATGCCGTAATAAAGGTAATCAATATTGGAAACGAATTTCGGAAATAACAGGGCAACCAGTCCGAGTGTAATCGATTGGGCAAACATCATAAAAGGGTCCTGCCAGCCGCTGACCCGGCCCATTATTTTCGGATGAACAATTTTCGGCATCCAGCCGCCGATGGCGATATTGACAGGGCCGATGCACATGCCGAGGACGAAAGCCGCCGCATAATAAATCCACAGCTTATCCGTATAGCCGAGGACAAAAATGAGCAGTCCGGCTGCCAAAATAGGAATCGACATCAAATGATGCGGTTTGACTTTTTTCGCGATCATCGTTCCGATCACACTTCCTGCAAGCAGGCCGAAGCCGAGTGCGACGGTGAAGATGGAAGTATGTGATTCGTAATGATCAGGCGCAAGTCCGTATTTCATCGTAAACATCGGCAGTACGGCAAAGCCGCCGTTGACAAAACCAAAGATAAAAAAGCCGAAAATAAGGGAAGCAAGCAATTTGTTTTTAACAATATATACGATCCCTTCCTTAAAATCAGCGACCGAGTCTTTCAGAAACGAATCTCCCCATTTAAAAGGGCCGTTCGGCTGACGGGCTTCTTTCGGAATGCGGCAGGCGCGGATCAGAAAGCCTGATACAATAAAGCTGACAAAATCAAGGATAATGGCTCCGTGAATACCGATCGTTTTATACATAAACGCGCCTATACCGACGCCGAATACCATGAAGATGCTGAACAGGATCTGGTTAAGTCCCGCCGCTTTCGCGTAATGCTCCTTAGGCAGAATAGCTTGTACAAGGCTGGCTTCCGCCGGGAAAAAGAACTTGGTCACGGCGCTTCTGATGAACAAAATACAGAACACGAGAGGGATGCTCCCGGTGTATAATGCGGCAAACAATACGATCGTCAGTCCGGCTCTGATCCAGTCACAATTCTCTGCGACCTTTTTCCTGTCAAGCCGGTCAGCTGCGACACCGACAATCAGAAATACGAAAACTGTCGGCAGTGAATACATCAGCTCAGCCAAAGTCGTGTATGCCGGCTGATTTGAAAAATGGTCCAGCAAGTAAAAAGCGAAAGCCATATTACCTACAGTCGTTCCCATTTGAGAAGCGAGTGCTGCGAAAAAGAGACGAACAAAATTGCGATTTTTAAATATATCCATAAACACGCTCCTTACCCTAAAGGTCCCACTGTAATATATTATCATCAGCTCGTTCCATTAACAAATAAGATCTTTCTATCTTATAATAGTCACCCTTGTTCCATTAGGAACGGCAGCGGCAAGTTTAGTGACGTCCTGATTATACATCCGGATGCATCCTTTTGATACCGCTTTGCCGATGGAGGAAGGATTATTTGTTCCGTGAATGCCGTAATGAATTTTAGAGAGGCTGAGCCAATAAGCGCCGAACGGGCCTCCGGGCTTAGGCTGGCGGTTCACGATGTAAAATTCTCCGGTCGGCGTGGTCGTCAATATTTTTCCGACTGCGATGGGGTACGTACGGATGAGCCTGCCAAGGCGGTATAACTCCAGTTTCTTCGCTCCGATATACACGATGATGGAGTAGGGAATGGTGGATGGGTCAGGAAGATTCGGTATGATAATGTGCTGTCCCGCGTATATGACCGATTGGATTGAGGGATTTGCCTGAAGGAGAGCAGCAGTGCTTATTCTGAAGTCTTGCGCAATGCTTGAGATGGTTTCTCCTTGTTTCACTTGATATGTCAGCAGTTTCATCACCCTCCTTTTTGCTCTTTTCCATATACATATTACGGAGGGGGTGTCTGTGCATCAGGATAAAAGTCTTATTTTTGCTCGGTTTTCAATGTGAACAGCGTGATTTCCGGTCTGGCTAAAAATCGATACGGCAGTCTTGTCGTACCGAGCCCGCGATTGACGTAAACGGCTGTGTCATGCAGCGTATACATGCCGTCGGTATACGTTTTTCCGTAAGGAGGCGTAATGAGAGGGCCGAAAAACGGGAGCTGGACCTGGCCGCCGTGAGTGTGTCCCGACAGCTGGAGGTTTACGGGATATCCGCCTATCTCGAGAGCGGCATCAGGCTCGTGGACGATTAAAATGGAAAACGCATCTTCGGAAAGGCGGGACAGGGTGCCTTCATAATCGGGTTTTCCGAGCATTACATCATCCAAAAACGCGAGTTCAATCCGGCTTCCGTCTGTCAGCTGCACCTGACGATAGCCGTTTCGAAACACTTGAAAATCAGCAGCTTCCATCAGAGCCTTGTACGTGTTCGTACCGTAGCCTCCGTGGTCATGGTTTCCGTAAACACAAAGTTTGCCGAAGGGAGCTTCAAGATTTTGCAGCACGGCGAGTGCACGCTGGTGATCATTAAATAAATGCGGCTTATCAATTAAATCTCCCGTAAAGATGAGCAGATCGGGTTTCAGCTGATTGATCTTTTCCGCTGCTTTATTCATGTCACCGGATGTAAACACATCACTGAGGTGCGTATCGCTGAATTGAACGATTTTAAAATTGTCAAAGCTGCGGGGGATCAGGCGGTTGGTGATTGTATGCCGGGTGATCTCAATCATGCGCGGTTCAATATACCGGGCATAGCCGTAACCTCCGCAAGCCGTTGCAAGAGCTGCACCCAAAACACCGAATCCTCTTTTTAAAAATGTTCTTCTGGTCATTTTCTCCATATGTAAAACCAACCTTTGTCAGAGTTTTTCTATTATATCATCAGCTTGGCTGAAAAATCCCTTCTCAGCATGTAATGACGCGGAAAGACATCTGTGATAAAATTATGAATGATTATTCATTCAATAAAAGGGGTGGGTTTGTTATGGATAAGAAAGCGGTAATCATTACAGGCGGTTCAAGCGGCATGGGAAAAGCAATGGCGAAAAAACAGGCTGAATTAGGATGGCACGTCATGGTGACAGGGAGGAACCATGAAGCACTTGAGGAAACAAAAAAAGAAATTGAGACCTTTGAGGGGCAGGTCGCCTGTTTTCAAATGGATGTCCGTTCTGATTCCGCCGCTTCAGACATGATTACAGAAGCGAAAAAAGTCTTTGGCCGGCTCGATGCGCTGATTAACAATGCGGCCGGCAACTTTATTTGCCCGGCAGAGAAGCTGACGCCCAATGGATGGAAAGCTGTTATTGAGATTGTTTTAAACGGCACATTTTTCTGCAGCCAAGCCGCGGCAAGGCATTGGATCGAGCAGGAGCAGAAGGGCGTCATCTTAAATATGGCCGCTACATACGCATGGGGAGCGGGAGCGGGTGTCGTTCATTCCGCTGCAGCCAAAGCGGGGGTATTGTCACTGACAAGAACGCTGGCCGTTGAATGGGGGAGCAAATACGGCATCCGCACAAACGCGATAGCCCCCGGCCCGATTGAACGGACAGGCGGTGCGGAGAAGCTGTTTGAATCGGAAAAAGCGGTGTCCCGCACTATGAACAGTGTGCCGCTCGGCCGGCTGGGCACACCGGAAGAAATCGCCGCGTTGGCAGCGTTTTTGCTATCTGATGAAGCGTCCTATATAAACGGGGATTGTATCACAATGGACGGGGGACAATGGCTGAATCCTTATCCGTTTTAATTTTTCAGATATTGATGATTTTGCAAAACAAGCGAACGTTAAAGCCGCCGTTCGCTTGTTTTATTTTCTATTCAAAATTATGATATAATTTTGAAAGATTAAGGGGCGGTTAATTGAAGAAATTATTAAAATGGTTCGTTGTACTATTTGTAAGCAGTTTAGCTATCATCTTTAATATTTGGTACTTTATTATTTGTGCTTTTACTCCGGAGTATTATCAAAATACCAATCTTACATCTGATGAAATAATCAGATTTGAAAAGCTATATCACATAGATTTTCCTGATGAAACGAAATGTATTAAAGCCAGGGAGTATTTGAGTGGGCTCGGAGATACATCGGCTGTATTATATGTGTCTCTGCCAACCAAGCTGGCGGAAACAATTTTATCTGATTATACGTATATGCCAATAAATCATACTGATCATGCCGGTTCAATGTATGGAGTTGACGTTTCCGAGAGTATTGGCGGGTTAACAACTCTTACATTTGGCACTTTAGATAAAAAAGGAACTTTTTTTCAGTTGAAACATGATGATGATTGGATATTTAACAGCACTGATTGGAGCCATTATTTTTGGACAGCTGCCGGTTATAATGCTCTTATATTTATCCTTTTATTTGTGATTGTGAAACAAATGAATAACGTCCTTAATGAACCGGTCTGAAGAGTGATCTTAAAAATATCCCCCTTTTATTTTAAGCTGCTGCCGTACTGCCTCCTTTTCCCCTAACCTAAACATTTGTGGTGCTGATATAATTGTGTATAATCAGACAAAGATAGAGAAGCAGGTGATAACATGTTGGACCCACTTGATATACTGACGAATATTGATGATGTCATTCCGTATTACCAAGCGATTTTTAACGCTGAGGAACAAAGAGTCGTAGGCTACGAAGTGCTTGGCCGGATTTTGGCAGATGCGGAGATTGAGAGCCTCGGGTCGTTTTTCTTAGATTCCGGCATTCCGGAAGAATATAAGCTTGAGGTCGATGACAGAGTCATCAGGCAGGCGCTGGAGCGGTTTAAAGAAGCTGATCGTGATCTGTTGATTTTTATCAATCAGGATGCGAATGTATTGATGCTTGACCACGGCGAAAGCTTTCTTGAGCTTTTGAAAGAATACGAAGAGCAGGGCATCGAATTGAACCGTATTGTGCTTGAGATCACCGAGCACAATTTCGAAGGCGACATTGAACAGCTGTACCATATGCTTGCCTATTATCGTACATACGGCATTAAAATCGCGGTGGACAATATAGGTAAGGAGAGCAGCAACCTGGACAGAATCGCGCTCCTTTCACCGGACCTTCTGAAAATAGATTTGCAGGCGCTGAAGGTATCTCAGCCGTCACCATCATATGAGCATGTGCTGTACAGCATTTCATTGCTGGCGAGAAAAATCGGCGCCGCGCTGCTGTATGAAGATATAGAAGCTGATTTCCAGCTCCAGTACGCATGGAGAAACGGAGGCCGATTTTTTCAAGGCTATTATCTGCAGGCGCCGAGCGGGGATTTTATAGACCGGAGCCTGTTAAAAGCACGCTTGAAAACGGAGTTTCAGCAATTTATCACGAGAGAAAAAAAGAAGCTGGAAACGGTATATGAACACTCTGAGAATTTTTATAAGCGGGTCAATCAGGCAGTTTCCGAGCTGAAGAAAACCCATCAGGCGGACGATGAGTTTATTAAAAAACTGGCGGAAAACCTGACCGACTGCTGCTTCAGAATTTATATGTGTGATGAAGAAGGCTATCAGCTGACGGGAAATGTGTTCAAGCAGTCCGGCGAATGGCTTTATCAGCCTGAATACATGGAGAAAAACTGGAGCTGGCGTCCGTACTTTTTAGAAAACATCATGAAGATGCGGAATTCAAGAAAAGGTTTTTTCAGTGACCTGTACAGTGATATTGAGACGGGTGAGATGATCAGAACCTTTTCATACCCGATGGATGACAATATGTATTTATTTATCGATCTGCCTTACTCTTATTTATATGAACAGGACGGGTTACTTTAAAGCGGCTGCTGTATGCCGCTTTTTTTTATAAGTGTGAAAAAGTTTTAAAAAACGATTGACAATGATACTGATAATCATTATCATTTAGTTATAGAGAGAAGTTACTCTCTGTTCCCCAACCCCTCTATCAGATCAAGATCCGAAAAAACTTGGCGCTACCCCCGCCAAGTTTTTTTATGCCGTCTGCGCATAAAAAGGCTTCTTCTCACATACATCTGACAATGGCGGCTCAAAAAGCGAAAAATTTTTTTGAAAGGTGTATGACATTCCGAAAAAAGCTTCAAACTATTCGAAAACACGGTTTTCCCGTTTATTTCTTTTTGAAAATCCAGCGGGAAAATGCCATCCCGGTCTACTTTATGGTATGATGCTCTGTAGAACTTGTATTATAATAAATACTTGTTGATTTGAAGTTGTTTTTTGAAAGGAGTCTTTTTTTAGAATGTCACAATTAATGGGTATCATCACGCGGCTGCAAAGTCTGCAAGAAACAGCGGAAGCGGCGAACGAGCCGATGCAGCGTTATTTTGAAGTTAACGGCGAAAAAATTTGCAGTGTTAAATATTTCGAAAAAAATCAAACGTTTGAACTGACGGTTTTCCAAAAAGGTGAAAAACCTAACACATATCCGTTTGATAACATTGACATGATTTCTATTGAAATTTTTGAGCTCCTTCAGTAATTTGATTTGATTTTTCAGGCTGACCAAGCTTCCGGTCTTCCGCAAGCGGAGCTTTATTAAATTATGCAAAGGAACGTGCTTGTTCGTTTGGTTGTAGACTCTGGAAAGAGGAGTGTCCGTACATGGCTGATTCTTTTCTGTTTTATAATCTTTCTGAGGCACAGATGACCTTTCAAGACGTGACGGAGCGGCTGAAACGCTTTGTCAATAAAGACCCCCGTTCAGCATACGTGCTGTCTGTAGGGACTGATTCACAAGTTTACCGCGACTTCACAAAGTTTATTACGGCTATACACTTGCACCGTACAGGCAAGGGAGCTTGGGGCTGTTTGAAAAATCACGATCTTGCAAGACCGATACATAGCCTTCGCGAAAAAATTTCGCTGGAAACCGCGTTCAGCCAGGAGATGGCTGCGCATATCCTCGACGGCCGTCTTATGGAAATGACAGATTTACTCTTGCCTTTTGCGGATGAAGGGGCGGATCTTTCATTTGAAGTGCATCTGGATATCGGTCAAAAAGGGCTGACAAAAGAATTGATACAAGAAATGACCGGCCGCATTACCTCGATGGGCATTGAAGCGAAAATCAAGCCCGATTCCTGCACAGCATTCAGTTATGCCAATCGTTACACAAAATAATATTTCATACAGAATCCGCAAAATGTCGAATTATGCGGTTGACGATTTTTTTCTGTTTACTTATTCTAGCGGTAGAGCTGAAAGCAAATTTCACCTTGCTTTCAGAGGTATTCAGTTAAAAATAGGGGGCCTGATTACGTATGAGTCTTATCAGTGAACGATTTACGGAAGAAGAACAGAAACTTCTGCTGAATATCCTGATCAATCAAGAATATGCCATTGAGCTTTTGACCAGCGAAATCAACGATATAGAAGCAGGGTCAAAAAGCGTTGATGGAACCACTTATAAAAAACTCGTAACGCTCTATGACCGTTTTCGGAATGAAAATTAATCAGCGGCCTATAAATTGATACTCGATTGCAAAGAGTATCTTTTTTATTGACGGAAACTTTTCGACAAAAAATGATAATGTTTATATTATTGCAATATAGGGAATACATGCTTTGATGAAAAATGTAAAGGGGTCGAAGTGACATGATTAGCTTACAATCAGATCAGCTTCTTGATGCAACAGTCGGACAATTTATGATCGAGGCGGATAAAGTGGCGCACGTTCAAGTCGGTAACAACCTTGAGCATGCTCTTTTAGTGCTGACCAAAACCGGCTATACCGCCATTCCCGTCCTCGACGCTTCGTACCGTCTGCACGGTTTGATCGGGACAAATATGATTATGAACAGCATTTTCGGACTTGAACGGATCGAGTTTGAGAAACTGGATCAAATTACGGTTGAGGAAGTCATGCTGAAAGACATTCCCCGTCTCCACATCAATGATCCGATTATCAAAGGGTTCAGCATGGTCATTAACAACGGCTTTGTCTGCGTTGAAAATGATGAAGGCGTCTTTGAAGGCATTTTCACGAGAAGAGTCGTGTTAAAACAGTTGAGCAGCCATATCAGATCATTGAATAAGTAGGCTCGCACGATCAGCCTATTTGTTCTTTTGCATGCCGGAAAAAGAAAACGCATACATATGAGTGGCGCTTGCCTCGGCAGCCTTTATTTTATTAGAATGGTAGATAAGAAATACGAAAAGGCATTGAAAAGGAGGACGACATGCAGCTTCAAGAGCTTCATATGCTCGTAGTTTTGGCTGAGGAATTAAACATGAGGAAGGCTGCCGAACGGTTATTCGTGTCACAGCCGGCTCTGTCCCAGCGATTGCAGACCATTGAAAAAGCCTGGGGAACAAAGATCTTTCTAAGATCTCAAAAAGGACTTACGGTAACGCCGGCAGGAGAAAAAATCATACAATTTGCAAATGACGTCACGGATCGGCAAGAAAGAATCAGAGAAAACATTGATGAACTTGAGGGTGAGATTCACGGCACATTAAAGCTTGCCGTCGCCTCCATTATCGGGCAGCACTGGCTTCCGAAAGTGTTAAAAACATATGTGGAACGATATCCGAATGCAAAGGTCTCTCTCATTACAGGGTGGAGCAGCGAAATGCTGAAAAGTCTGTATGAAGATCAGGTACATATCGGCATTATCCGGGGAAATCCGGAATGGAAAGGCCGGAAAGATTATTTAATGACCGATCATTTATATTTGGTTGATACGGAAATTTCCTGTATTGATGATATTGCCCATACCGATCGGCCGTTTATCCAATTCAAAAGTGACAGTACATATTTTCAGGAAATTCAGCATTGGTGGCATCAAAAATTCAAAACCTCGCCGAAACAGACCATCCTCGTCGATCAGATTGAAACGTGCAAGCAGATGGCGCTGCACGGAATCGGTTATGCCATTCTGCCGTCAGTCACTTTAGAAGAGGAAGACAAAGTAAATAAAATGCCCCTGCTTGATACAAAAGATCATCCGATCGGCCGTGACACATGGCTGCTCGGTTATGAGCCGGCATTTGAATTAAAACAGGTGCAGGCTTTTGTTTCTGTCATTAAAGATATGCTGAAGCAGGAACGCCCATTTTAGAAAGACAGCAATCATGCTGTCTTTTTTTTATTTTTTATTGACAATGAAAATCATTATCATTTAAAGTGTTATATATGTTAATGAAAATCATTATCAATTACGAGGTGATCTTATGCGGAAAGCATTAATGATATACGCAAGCATGTCGGGGAATACAGAGGATATTGCCGGCATTATAAAAGAAACACTGAGCGGGCATCAGATAGCAGTTGACTGTCTCGACATGGATGAGGCAGATGCGGATTCTCTCGAAGCATATGATTATGTTTTTGTCGGCACGTACACATGGGGGGATGGTGATCTTCCTTACGAAGCGGAAGATTTTTACGAAGATATTCTGCACAGCCAGCTCAACGGACTGAAAACGGCCTGTTTCGGTTCAGGCGATCACGCCTACCCGAAGTTTTGCGAAGCGGTCACGCTGTTTTGCGATGCATTTGAACAGGCCGGAGCCAATTTATATCCGGAAACGCTGAAAATCGAATTGGCGCCCGAGACGGCTGAGGATCAGGAATGCTGCAAAGAATTTGTCCGCGGTTTTCTTGCATGGGCCGCTCACCACGGAGACCGGTGCCATGTTTCATAAAGGCGCGACGGCTGTCATGGCATCAGTGACTTCAGGATATTTTGTCGCGGTGAAAGACGAAGGTATTTTTCATTTTTCCGCGGAAGAAGGCTGGAAAAGACTATTCCGAGTGAAAAGCAGAATTCATGTGCTGACTTACATAGGGCCCTACATATTCGCGGCTGGAGAAAAAGGCGCCGTCTTCAGATCAGCCGATCAGGGAAAGATTTGGACGGCCTCCCGGTTTCCGACCAGCGCCTCCGTATGGGCCGTTGCCGGGCGAAATGACGGGTTTGTCTGTGCGCACGGCACATATTGCCTCTACTTATCTGATGATTTCGGCGTCACTTGGCATGTGGCTAAGCCCTTTTCACAATTAAAGGAGCCGCCTGTCATCCGTTCGCTTTGTTTACACGGTCAGACGATTTATATCGGCACCCGGATTCATATGAATCATGGCGGCATTTGGGCGTATGATCTGACGGAAGACCGCATCCGGCGTATAAGCCGCGAAAGGCAGCGCATGACGGCTTCAATGATGATGTATCAGAATGACTGGCTCATTGCAGCAAAGGGCGCGGCAAAGGGAGAACGGGGAGAGGTTGCCGTCCGAAACGTGCGGACGCAAGAGGAGTTTGCCATTACAGCCGGGCCCGCCGTACGGGAAAAATCATTTCTCGACGTTTCTGAGGATAACGGGATTATTTATGTCACATCGTCACAGGACGAAAACGGATTTTCGCGTATTTATCAAGCTGATCTCGCCGCCGGTGAATTAAAGTGGTTTGATACGATCCGCGGTCACGGATGGCGGGTGGCCAACCGGGAAGAAAACTTTTTTTGCGCGGGCCTTTACGAAAGTAAGTTTGTCAGACCGTATGAGGCGATTCGGCTCGCACATTAGTTTTTATGCATAAAGGAGAGACGAAGATGGGGAATGTATTGCTTGTTTACGCTACAATGTCAGGAAACACCGAGGCGATGGCGGATTTAATTGAAAAAGGGCTGATCGAAGCACAAGCATCCGTAGACAGATATGAAGCGATGGATATTCATGCCGAACTTTTTAATGATTACGAGTATATTTTATTAGGCACATATACGTGGGGAGACGGGGATCTTCCTGATGAAATGCTCGATATTGCTGAAGATATGGAAAACCTGGAGTTTACGGGAAAAACATTTGCTTTGTTCGGTTCCGGAGATACGTCCTATGAGTTTTTTTGCGGAGCGGTTGACGAATTGGAAAAAGTAATCACGGCCCGCGGCGGGCGGGTGGTGCTGCCGTCGGTCAAAATTGAAAACAACCCTGAGGGCAGTGAGGAAGAAGAGCTCCGGGAATTCGGAAGACAGTTTGCCGCGCTGTGCAGCCAGCCGGCAGAATAAAGGCTTGTTCCTTTTTTTCTTGTCTTTGTATCCTTCCTTTGTTACAGTAATGAGGTAGAAAATCAGAGGAGGACAATACATATGAAAATGATGGATGCAAATGAAATTATTTCATTTATTCAAAATAGTACAAAATCAACGCCTGTAAAAGTGTATGTAAAAGGCGATCTCGAAGGAATCAGCTTTGGCGATTCCGCTAAAACATTCCTGAACGGCCAATCCGGCGTCGTTTTTGGCGAGTGGGCTGAAATTAAAAGCGCAATCGAAGAAAACAAAGACAAAATTGAGGATTACGTCATTGAGAATGACCGCCGCAACTCTGCGATCCCGATGCTTGATTTAAAAGATGTTAAAGCGAGAATCGAGCCCGGCGCTATTATCCGCGACCAAGTCGAAATCGGCGACAATGCCGTTATCATGATGGGTGCGTCTATTAATATCGGTTCAGTCATCGGCGAAGGTACGATGATTGATATGAACGTTGTTCTCGGTGGGCGCGCGACTGTCGGCAAAAACTGCCACATCGGAGCGGGTTCTGTATTAGCGGGCGTTATTGAGCCGCCTAGCGCTAAGCCTGTTGTCGTGGAAGACGACGTTGTGATCGGCGCAAATGCGGTTGTGCTTGAAGGCGTAACAATCGGTAAAGGCGCGGTTGTCGCTGCGGGAGCCATCGTTGTGAACGATGTCGAACCATATACCGTTGTAGCGGGAACACCTGCGAAAAAAATCAAAGATATCGATGAAAAAACAAAAGGCAAAACAGAAATCAAACAGGAATTACGCCAGCTGTAAGGAATGGTTTGATAGAATGGGCGTGGATGATAAAATCCACGCCTTATTCTTATCTCAAGGAGGAATACATATGGAAAAAGAGCGGCTCATTGCCATCCGAAGAGATCTGCACCGCATTCCGGAGATCGGCTTTCAGGAATATAAAACCCAGCAGTACCTGCTGAATCTATTGAACCAATATCCGGAGGAAAGAATTGAAATTGAAACTTGGAGAACCGGCATCTTTGTCAAAGTCAACGGCACGGCTCCGGAAAAAATGCTCGCCTACAGAGCGGATATAGACGCTCTGTCGATTGAAGAGCAGACGGGACTTCCGTTTGCATCTGAACACCCCGGTTTTATGCACGCATGCGGCCACGATATGCACATGACCATCGCGCTCGGCATTATTGATCATTTTGTCCATCATCCCGTCAAACATGATCTGCTCTTTTTATTCCAGCCGGCTGAAGAAGGACCGGGCGGAGCGGAACCGATGCTTGAAAACGATGTGCTGAAAAAATGGACGCCGGATTTGATTACCGCTCTCCATATAGCACCTGAGCTTCCTGTAGGCACAATCTCCACCAAAAGCGGATTGCTGTTTGCCAATACGAGCGAACTCGTCATCGATCTTGAGGGGAAAGGCGGGCATGCGGCATATCCGCATACAGCAGACGACATGGTCGTTGCCGCGAGCACGCTTGTCACGCAGCTGCAAACGGTCATATCCAGAAATACGGATCCGCTTGACAGCGCTGTGATAACTGTCGGAACGATTACCGGGGGCACGGCGCAAAATATCATCGCAGAGCATGCTCATCTGGAGGGAACCATCCGGACGCTTTCCGAGGAATCAATGCGTATGGTGAAAAAGCGGATTGAAGAGCTTGTCAAAGGAATTGAAATCGGCTTCCGATGCAAAGGAAAAGTCACGTATCCGTCCGTTTATCATCAAGTTTATAATACAAGCGGCCTGACCGAAGAATTTATGCAATTTGTCAGCGATCATCAGCTTGCTGACGTGAAAACGGCGAAAGAAGCGATGACCGGAGAAGATTTCGGATATATGCTGAAAAAATATCCCGGCTTTATGTTCTGGCTGGGGGCCGATTCATCCCACGGGCTTCATCACGCAAAGCTGAACCCGGATGAAGATGCGATGGAAACCGCGGTAAATGTCATGGTCGGATATTTTTCGAAGTATGCCAATTAAATCCGAAAAGAAGAATAATCTAACAAAAATTGAGCATTCTACATAACGGAGGTGTTCAATATGACGAAAAAAATTGGAATTGAACAATCTTTATCGGATGTAGAACAGGCGTTAAAACAAAAAGGATATGACGTAGTGATGATGAAGACTCCTGAGGATGCGAAGAATTGTGACTGCTGTGTCGTAACCGGACTTGACAGCAATGTCCAAGGAATTGCCGATACGTCAACTCAGGCTCCCGTCATTACGGCTTCCGGAATGACCGCCGACGAAATCTGCAGCGAAGTGGAAAAAAAATTTCATTAAAAAGAAAAAACCGAAGCTTACGCTTCGGTTTTTCTATTCGGCGGAAGCAGCGTTTTTAAAACGGTCGAGCGCGATTTTCATTTCTCTCCGCAGTACGCGTTCAACCCGCCATTGCTCCATATTTTCTGTTTTGGCAATGATTCTGAGCACCATTTCTGACGAGCTTAAATCCTGAACCCCGATGACGTCCGGCCCTTCCTTAATCTGCGGGAGCTCAGCGGCTGCTTTGTCACACGCGGTTTGCAGGATTTGAATGGTTTCATCAAGATTTTTTTCAAGCGGCACTTTAATATCGACAAGCGCCTGCATCGTTCCGCGGGAATGGTTGCTCACATTCGTAATGCCCCGGTTGGGAAGATAGTGAAGCGTGCCGTCAAAGCTCCGGATTTGCGTCGTACGGAGACCGACCTGCTCGACAATGCCGCTGTAGCCGGCAACCGTAATATAATCACCGACGTCGATCTGTTTTTCCAAAAGGATAAAAAATCCGGTGACGATGTCACTGACAAGCCCCTGAGCCCCGAAGCCGACTGCGAGACCGACCACGCCGGCGCCGGCAATGAGAGCGCTCGGATTGTAGTGAAATAAATCCAAAATCATTACGATAAAAACGAAAATCAGGATGTATCCATATACATTAAGCGCGAGGCTTCGCAAAGTATAAGCGCGGCCTGTAGAGAGGTTGTTTTGTTGCTCGAATTTCTGAAACAGATGCTTGATCAGCTTTTTTCCTGCCGTCCGGAAAATAAAATACGCTAAAATAATGAGAGCCAGCTTTATGATGAAAATCCCGGCAGATGTGAGAAGCCCGGCCCAATCAAAGTGTTTTAGATCAATCATAGTGATGTCTTCCTTTCAAGTCTATTGCGGAAAAAGCTAAAAGTGATATACCCGTTTTTAAAATAAAATAAACCTTTTAATAGAAATCAGTTATTTCATTTATGATTTGTTCATATTGCCCGGTTTCAATATCATCATTTTTGTGAAGATATGAACTAAGGAATCGCCACACTCATTTTAACATGGTGATTCAGCCAAATCATATCCTTTGGAGGGAAAACAGGAGAACGTTGCCCGGCGGACTGAAAGCCCCGGCAAAAAACCTTTTTCGTAAGGAGGGAAATAAGATGAAATTACGTCAGCAAATGCCTGAATTGACAGGCGCTAAAGCATGGATTAACAGAGAAGTCACGAAGGAACAGCTGGTCGGCGGAAAGCCGGCACTGATTCACTTCTGGTCCGCCAGCTGCCGCATGTGTAAAGAAGCGATGCCTGAGGTGAACGGGTTTCGTGATAAATATAAAGATCAGCTGAATGTGGTGGCCGTTCACATGCCCCGTTCCGAAGACGATCTTGATCTTGAGAAAATCAAGAAAACAGCGGCTGAACACGATATCTCTCAGCCGATTTACGTCGACAGCGATCATACGCTGACTGAAGCATTTGAAAATGAGTATGTGCCGGCTTATTACGTTTTTGATAAAAGCGGACAGCTCCGCCATTTTCAAGCGGGAGGAAGCGGGATGAAAATGCTTGAAAAACGCGTCAGCCGAGTACTTTCAGAAACGGAGCAGGCTTCTCAGTAATCGGGACAATCTCCGTCGGACTATTGTCTCGGTTCCGCAAACCCTTTGCCGTTTAGGTAACAGGGTTTTTTTGTGCCTATTGGATAAAAAATACCAATATGACATGTGTGGCTTAAAAAATAAGAGAAACAGCCGTAAACACGCTGTACCGCTTGTTTTATCCATATCATTATCTTTTACATATTATAGTCGAAAATTGTAGATATCACGCTAATTTTCATTAAACAAGTAATTTCAAGTTATATTTTGAAATGGTTGAATAAATTGGAACTTTGTCCAGAATCCCCTATATGATAAGGATTTTTGTATATAAAGTACCATTTTCAGAAAATAAGCAATTTTTCATAGAGTAAATAAAATAGTAAAATGATAAAATAATAGTTGATAAAATTACTTTTGTAATCTAATATCTTAATAAAAGCGTTTAAATTTTTGACAGGGGGTTTTACACATGTTTAATGAAAGAGAAGCGCTGCGCTTACGTTTAGAACAATTGAACGAAGC
Organism: Bacillus sp. FCW2; assembly: GCF_021228595.1. Taxonomy (NCBI): domain Bacteria; kingdom Bacillati; phylum Bacillota; class Bacilli; order Caryophanales; family Bacillaceae; genus Bacillus; species Bacillus sp. FCW2. The sequence goes on from NZ_CP089436.1 coordinate 516,830, forward strand.
AGAGGTAAAAGTCATTCGTGAATATCAAATAGAACGTGATAAAATATATGCAAAACTGAGAGAATTAGACAATACAGGCAGCCTGTCCGATACAAAAAAAGAGTTTCGTCCGGAGAAAAAAAGTGACTCTCTCCCGGTGCTTGCAGAGCTTGCGGCACAGGAAATGAGAAGCTATCAAAAGCCGCAGACACAGCCTCAATCCTCCCAGCCGCAGATGCAGTCTATTACGTCTCTTCCCGCCGGCATTCCAGACGGTTCTACAAGAAGAAGAAGAGGGACGGCGAGACCGGGATCAAAAGCGGCAAAACTGCGCGAAGCAGCGATTAAAACGTTGAAACGCCACAATGCAGCGATCAAAAGTTCCGAACTGCAAAAGGAAATTGAAAAGGAAAGCGGCCTTGAAATTCCTAATATGACAACATTTATGCAAAGCTTAATTAAAATGTATCCGGAAGTGAAAAAACCATACCGCGGCCAATATATTCTTGAGGGAGAAATTTCTCAGGAAACAGCAGAAACGGCAAATGATACGGCTGCTGAATAAAACAGTAAAAACTGCTTGCGTTACTCAAGCAGTTTTTTTGCGTTTTCCCGCTTATTCTGCGGAAGTGACGCATCTTTTCCCGGCTTTTTTTCAAGCTTGACGACATATTTTTGGAAAGGCTTTTCGCCGTCAGCACGTTCTTTCAACGCATCCAGTTTTTCATCAAACGACTGATTGCGGGACTCTGATTGTACAAATTGTTTTTGCAGGGAGATGACTTGTTCGGTAACGGCTTTAAGCAAGTCTTCTGCCTGAACAGTCTCTTTGGAAACAGAAGGGATTTCCAGAGCTTGTTCCGCCGGTTCCGCCGTGCGGCTGTCAATATCAGCAAAATGGCCGGCAATCCAAGCATCACTTTCGTCCAGCTGGCGTTTATACGAAAGAATGGTTTCTTGAAATAACTTTTCTTTCGTTTTTTCTATTTCTACAAGCCGTTCTTTTGTTTCTAGTATTCGATCTCTCATATGATTAATTTCTATTTTAATATGTTTGAGCTGGTATTCTTTTTCTATCATTTGTGTTTGGAGCCGGGTATTTTCGTCTGCAGCGGCATGATAACGCTGTTTCATATCTTCGTGAGAAGTCCGTTCAGTTTGAATGGCGGTCTCAAGTGAGCGGATGCGGGTATGTAAGTTTTTATTTTCTTCTTCAAATTTTACATTTGTAAGATGCAGACGGTGCTTTTCTTCCATCTCATTTTTTCGCCGAAACGTTTCCTGCTGAAGCAGTTCTTGCAGAATGACGATTTTATCGAGCAGCCCGGCTCTGATTTCCTGCAAAGAACGTTCCGTGTCACTTGTCTGTTTGTGTTTTTGAGCCATGGCTTCCAATTCGTCAGAAAGCTTGTGAAGCCGCTCTTTAATATTGGCGTTTTCCTCCTGAAGCTTATTATTTTTCTGATGGAAGTAGCTTGCTTCAAATTCTGAAATTAATTTTCTGCATCTGGAAAGTTCGGATTTCAAGTAAAGGTTCTCTTGAGAAGTGTCGTGGAAAAACGGACCGGATATTTTCATAAGAACCATCTCCCTCATGATGTTAACACTACAATATGGGAAAGGATCAACGGCTATTCCTCTTAATTAAACAGACAAGCACCGTAATATTGTATTTCGGCTGAGGCGTTTGCTATGCTTTTATATAGAATGGGAGAGAGATGACATGAAATGGGTGAATGTAATATTAGCGGGGGGAGCTTCCCGAAGATTCGGAGAACCGAAAGCTTTTGCAAAGTGGAAGGGCGGCATGTTTTATGAACAGGCGAAAAAAGCCTTCGGCGGCGGAGAAACGGTGATTATCAGCCGCCCTGAGCATATAAAAAAGTTCTTATCAAACAGGGAGCGGCATGTTTTTGCCGATGAGCCGCGGTTTCGGGGAATGGGCCCGCTGGCCGGCATCTATACGGCAATGAAACAAACGGAAGGCGAAACATACACGGTCATATCCTGTGACACGCCGCTCGTGACAAGAAAGACGATGGCTGCGCTTGAAATGAAGCTGACCGGAAATCTGGACGCTGTCATACCGGTTTGTGAAAACAGAGAGCAGCCCCTCTTGGCGGTTTACCATAAACGGGTGCAGGATGTGCTTTTTGATCAGCTGACACAAAACAAACTGAAAATGACAGACACGCTGAAACGGCTGTCTGTCTGTTATGTGCAGGCTGAAGACATCGGCGCCGGGCCGGAGGAGTTCGCTAATATCAACACACGGGACGATTACACCAGACTTTTGGCGCATGTCGAGTCTTCAAATCAGGACTGATCGGGAAGAAACATGGTATGATGGAAATAAAAATGCAAGGGGACAACACAGATGGAAGAGCGCTATTCGCGGCAGACAAGATTTAAGCCGATAGGGGAAAAAGGGCAGCAGGCGCTGGCTGACAGCAGTGTCCTGATTGTCGGAGCCGGAGCACTCGGAACAGCCGCGGCAGAGGGCTTGGCAAGAGCCGGAGCGGGCCGTATGGCGATTATTGACCGGGATTATGTGGAATGGAGCAATTTACAAAGACAGCAGCTGTATACAGAAGAAGACGCGAGACAGCGCCTGCCGAAAGCAATGGCGGCCAAGGCGCGTCTTTTGGCGGTAAACAGTGATATACATATCGATGCTTACGCGGCGGAAGGTACGGCGGAAACGCTCGAACCGCTGATCGAACAAGCGGATTGCATCGTGGATGCGACAGATAATTTTGAAACGAGAATGGTCATCAATGATCTGGCGCTGAAAACGAAAACACCTTGGATTTACGGTGCCTGTGTCAGCAGTCAGGGAATGTGCATGACGATTATTCCGGGGGTTACGCCGTGTTTATCCTGCCTGTTTGAGCAAATGCCCGTGGGCGGAGCGACATGTGATACAGCAGGTATCATACCTCCGGCGGTTCATATCGTCTCCGCTTATCAGCAGGCTGAGGCGCTGAAATTGCTGACAGGAAATCATGCAGCGGTAAATCGGCGCTTTTTCACGTTTGACGTGTGGAATAACACCAATATGAGCATAAATGTGGATCAGATCAAACGGGATCATTGCCCTTCTTGCGGCGCGGAGCCCGTATATCCGTATCTGCAGCCTGAAAACAGGCCGAAAGCAAGCGTGCTGTGCGGAAGAGACACCGTTCAAATCAGATCGGAAGCCTTAAAGAGGCTGGATAAAGAAGAGCTTGTCAAACGTCTGAAGCAGATCGGTAAAGTGGAAGCAAATGAATTTCTGCTGCACATGGCGTATGAGCGCTTCAGAATCGTTATTTTTCAGGATGGACGGGCTCTGATTCACGGTACAAACGATATAAAAGAAGCAAATTCAGTTCTGGCCAGGGTGATCGGACTGTAGGAAGGGGAGATATTGCTATGCTTGAAAAAAGAACGCCGATTCAGGTGGACGAAGCAGTCCGCCGGGTGAGCCGGTATAAAAAACAGGGGGATACCGAATGGGTGGCGCTTGAGGACAGTCTCCACCGCTATTTGGCGGAGGATGTTAAGGCGGATCATGATGTGCCGGCCTTTAACCGTTCCCCGTATGACGGGTTTGCCATCAGGGCGAGCGATTCAAAAACGGCTTCCCGTGACAATGCCGTCACCTTTGAAGTCATTGACCATATCGGAGCCGGCGCCGTGTCAGAAAAAGAACTCGGGCCTTATGAAGCGGTCCGCATTATGACGGGGGCGCAGATTCCAAAAGGCGCGGATGCCGTAGTGATGCTTGAGCTGACAAAAACGTTTTCTGAAAACGGGACGAATTACATGTCAGTGAAACGCCCTTTTCATGCGGGTGATAATATTTCATATCAAGGAGAAGATGCGAAAAAGGGCAGCTCGCTATTAAAAAAAGGGACGAAAATCACGCCGGGCGTAACCGCTCTTTTAGCAACCTTCGGCTATGCTTCCGTTCCCGTGGTCAGAAAGCCGGTTGTCGGCATTATCGCAACGGGAACCGAGCTTCTTCATGTCAGCGATCCGCTTGAGCCGGGGAAAATCCGCAACAGCAACGCTGCCATGGTGTATGCCCAGGTCATTGAAGCGGGCGCGGTACCGCTGAACTTAGGGAAAATTTCCGATGATTTTGATGACAGCTATGCTGCGGTGAAGGAAGCTATGAAAAAAGTTGATTTTCTGATCACGACCGGCGGCGTGTCAGTCGGCGATTTTGATTTTCTTCCAGACATTTATAATAAGCTCGGAGCGGAAGTTCTTTTTAACAAAGTGGCAATGCGCCCGGGGAGCGTGACAACTGTCGCCCGGGCCGATGACATGCTGCTGTTCGGCCTTTCAGGCAATCCGTCCGCATGTTATGTCGGATTCACCCTGTTTGTCAAACCGATGATTCAGACGTGGCTTTTGAATGAAAAACCTCATTCCGGATGGGCGGAAGCCGTGTTAACAAACGACTTTCCGAAGCCGAATCCGTTTACGAGATTTGTGAGGGCATTTGTTTATCATAAGGACGGAAAGATGATGGCGTCACCGGTCGGTCTCGACAAATCAAGCTCAGTCACATCTCTAGCCGAAGCAAACGCGTTTATCCTTCTGCCGGGAGGAACGAGGGGGTATGAAGCGGGCCGGACGGTTCACGTGCTCCTCATCCGTGATGAGAATGGAAGTGAATGGCCGTGGTCAATTCTTTCCCGATCGTCCAGATCGTAGGTTTTCAAAACAGCGGTAAAACAACGTTTATTGAACGTGTGCTGAAAGCGGCGCCGAAAGAGTGCGATATTGGATGTTTAAAACATCACGGACATGGCGGAGAACCGGAACCTTTTTCTGACGGAAAAGACTCGGAGCGTTTTTCAAAAGCCGGAGCCGCGGTTACGGCAGTAGAAGGGGACGGCGTCCTGCAGCTTACGGCGCGAAAAAAATGGGATCTGGCGGGTTTGATCAGTCTGTATGAATGTCTGGGAATTGACGGTCTTCTTATAGAGGGATTTAAACATGCGCCGCATCCGAAAATCATTATGATCAAAGACAGCGAAGATTGGCAAAAGCTGAAGCATTTGGAGCGCGTGATCGCGGTTATCAGCAGAAATACGGAGCATATGCCGGCAGATGCAGGCATGCCCGTATTCCATGCGGACGATCCGGCTGCCATTATGTTTGTGCTTTCGCAGCTGAAAGGGGAATCAGCATAAATGGAACGTTTTCAAATTACAAGGGAACCTATCATTGCGGAAAATATCGTAAAAAAAGTTGAAAAGCGTGAAGCCGGCGCCATCACAACGTTTATCGGCACGGTCAGAGAGTGGACTGCCGGGCGGCGGACGGTGCGGCTCGAATATGAAGCGTATGAACCGATGGCTGTTCAAATGCTTTCTCAAATCGGCGATGAAATCAGTGCGAAATGGGAAGGAGCCGAAGCTGCAATCACTCACCGTGTCGGCGTCCTTGATATCGGAGAAGCAGCGGTCGTAATCGCCGTGTCTTCACCGCACAGAAAGGCGGCATATGAGGCGAATGAATATGCAATTGAACGGATAAAACAGATTGTGCCGATATGGAAAAAAGAAATCTGGGAAGACGGCGAAGAATGGATAGGCGATCAGCTGGAAACAACGCCCTATCCGAACGGAAAACCGGATTTGGATAAAGGGGAATCGCGATGATTAAAGTATTATTGTTTGCCGGGCTTGCGGAGCAGGCGGGAACACCGGTCATTGAACTTGAAGAAAAAGAGACGGCGGCGTCTGCTGTAAAAACACTGTTAAAGGAACGGTACGGACTTCAGACGATTGACAATGCCATGATCGCAATCAATGAAACATATGTAAAAGACAACAGCATCGTAACAGAAGGTGATACCATTGCCTTTATCCCTCCTGTAAGCGGAGGGTGAAAAAAGAGCCGGATGAGCATCATTGCCATCCGGCTTTTTTGTATATAGGAGCTGAATTCCAGAGAATATCTAAATGGGATTTAAAGGGATTTGTGATTGAGGCGGTTTTGATTAGATGAATAGGCTGAAGACAGTGCCTTCACAAGGCTTTGAGCCTCCCGTCATACCGGTCTGACAATACTTTTTTTTACATAATTATGGAACGTAAAGCTGAGAATTTGTGTTACAATTTAGCATAAATACGCAAACGGCAAAAAAATTGAAACTTCTCTCAGCCTAAAGCGTACGTATAAACAGAATAATACATAGGAGGCATCAGCAATATGGAACCAAACCTGGAAAAAGGCAATACGGCAGTAACGGAAAAGCCGTCAATTTTCGGCGTCATTACAAGTCCTGTTGTGCAGTTTAAAAGATTAAAAGAAAAGCCGGTCATCGGCATTCCTCTCCTGATTGTCATCATTCTCATCGCGGCCGGCAGTATTTTGCGCGGACTGGGGATGAATTATGAAGAAGTGCTGAACAGCCCATCTCTTGACGGTTTGACGGATGATCAGATTGAAATGACCAAAACCTTCGCTAAATTCGGCACGATGTTCGGAGGAATCTTCGGGGGCATTATCGCTCTGTTTATCGTTCCGCTCATTTACTGGCTGTGCGTCAAAATTTCAGGCGGCGTGACAACTTACAAAAAAATGCTCTCACTCAGCCTGTTTACGGCATTCATTACCAATATCGGCTTAGCTATTAACGGTCTTGTTACTTATTTTACCGGTGCGGGCTCACTGTACGCCGTTACATCTTTGGCGAGTGTCATACCGGCCGGAGACGGCGTCGCGGTCTTTTTAAGCGCGTTCGACATTTTCAGCATCTGGAGCTATATTCTGCTCGCTTTGGGACTTCGCTATACAGGCGGCATTTCGAAAAAAGCGGCCTGGACTTCCGCGATTGTCCTGTTTGTTATTATGCTTTTGGTTTCGGCAGTCGGAGGACTGTTAAGTTCAGTGACAGCAGGTGTATAACATGAAAAAAATTTGGATCGGAATCGGCATCGCCGTAATTGTTGCAGTATTCATCGGTATCAATATTTATAAGTCTGCCGCTCCCGCGGGCGGCAGCGCCGGGAAAAAAATCGAAACCGGAACCATGGAAAACAGAGAAATCTCCTCTACGGTTATGGTTCCGGGAACACTTAAATTCTCTAAAGAACAGTATGTTTTTTATGAAGCGGATAAAGGAACTCTTGATAAAGTGAAAGTAAAAGAAGGCGACAAAGTAAAAAAAGGGTCGTCGTTAGTCACGTATACAAATGAGCAGCTCAATCTTGATAAAGAACAAAATGAGTTGACAGAACAATCAAAACGGATGCAAATCGAACAAGTTGAAGAAAAACTCAGAGCATTAAACAGCAAGGAACAAGATCTGGAAAAACAAGTGGGAGAAGCGGAAGCCCAAAAACAAATTGAATCCGAACGGACTGATCTGCAGCTTCAGCAAAAAACGGCGGAAATCGAATTAAAGCAATCTGATTTGCAAAAGCAGTCTCTTGAAAATCAAGTGGCGAATCTCAATGTTAAGAGTGAGATGGACGGGACGGTTATCTCGGTAAATCAAGAAGCGGCTTCTAAAAAATCGGATATTCAAGAACCGGTTATACATATAGGAGACCCGGAACACCTGATCGTTGCCGGCAATTTGTCCGAATACGATACGCTGAAAGTGAAAAAGGGCCAAAGCGTTACGATTACCTCAGACGCCATCCCCGGTAAAACGTGGAAAGGGAGAGTGGCGGCTGTCGGACTCGTTCCTGATCAAAAGTCAAGCGCTGCTTCGGGGGAAAGCACGGAACAGGCCGTGCAGTATCCGTTTCAGGTTAAGCTGATCGGAAACCTTCCGGAGGGCAAGCCGGGGTTTAAATTAATTATGAACATTGAAACCGACAAACGGAAAGCCGATACGCTGCCGTCCTCCGCGGTCAAAAAAGACGGAGATGAGCACTGGGTCTTTACGGTAAAAGACGGGAAGGCCAAACGCGTGAAAGTTAAAGTCGGTGATACCGCAAATCAGCTTACGGAGATAAAAGAGGGGCTTTCAAAGGATGATAAAGTCATTCTGAATCCGGCTGACGGTTTGACTGACGGAACGGATGTGAAAGCATAGATGATTCAGCTTTCAAAGGTGAAAAAAAGTTATCAGATCGGCAAGGAGACGTTTGATGTTCTTCGTTCAATCGACCTGACGATTGAAGAAGGAGAATATGTGTCAATTATGGGACCGTCGGGATCGGGAAAATCTACGATCATGAATATCATCGGCTGTCTGGACAGACCGACGTCCGGCAGTTACAGGCTTGCGGGCGAAGATGTTTCTTCATGTACCGAAAAAGAGCTTGCGGCGGTCCGGAACAAATCAATCGGATTTGTCTTTCAGCAATTTCAGCTGCTGCCGCGATTGAATGCAAGAAAAAATGTCGAACTCCCCATGATCTACGCCGGTATCGGCAAAAAAGAGCGTGAGGAACGGGCTGAGCATGCGCTGGAAAAAGTCGGTTTGGCGGATCGGATGCGTCACATGCCGAATGAGCTGTCAGGCGGCCAGAAGCAGCGTGTCGCGATTGCAAGAGCCATCGTGAACGAACCGAAGCTCATTTTAGCTGATGAACCGACCGGCGCGCTGGATACGAAAACAAGCATTTCTATTATGGAGCAGTTCACAGAGCTTAATGCAGAGGGCGTGACCGTGGTGCTTGTCACTCATGAGCCTGAAGTGGCGGACTGTACAAACAGAGTGATTTTCGTCCGTGACGGCATGATCGTTTCCCGCGATGCTGAGCAGAGGAGAGTGGGAGAATGAGCCTGTTAGAAAATCTCCGGATGGCCCTCAGTTCCGTAAGAGCTCACAAGCTGAGATCGATTCTGACGATGCTCGGAATCATTATCGGCGTCGGTTCAGTAATTGTTGTTGTGGCTGTCGGCCAGGGCGGAGAGCAAATGCTGAAGCAATCCATCAGCGGGCCGGGCAATACGATTGAATTGTTTTACCTTCCGAGTGATGAAGAATTAACAGCCAATCCGAACGCCTTACAGGAAGCGAGTTTTACAGAAGAAGATATTAATGGATTAAAAGGAGTGGACGGCGTAAAGCAGGTTGTCGCTTCCGCGGTAAAATCCATGACGGCCCGTTACCATGAAGAAGACACGGATATTACGTTGAACGGCATTAACAGCGGCTACATGGACGTAAAAAAGCTGGACGTTCAAGATGGACGGACATTTACGGACAATGATTTTCTTTCCGGGAAAAGAGCAGGAATCATCTCGAAAAAAATGGCTGAAAAGCTGTTCGGGAAAACGTCTCCGCTCGGAAAAATCGTCTGGGCCGGCGGACAGCCCGTTGAAGTAATCGGCGTACTGAAAGAAGAGAGCGGTTTTTTATCGTTAGGACTCAGTGAAATGTATGTGCCGTTCAACATGCTGAAAACGTCTTTCGGTACTAACGACTACAGCAACGTTTCCGTTCAGACGGAGTCCGCTGATCAAATCAAAACAACAGGAAAAGAAGCGGCCCGTCTCTTAAATGACAATCACGGTACAAAAGAGGCCTATCAAGTCATGAATATGGAAGAAATCGCGGCGGGAATCGGTCAGGTCACGACCGTCATGACGACGATCATCGGTTCGATCGCCGGTATTTCTCTCATTGTCGGCGGGATCGGGGTCATGAATATTATGCTCGTATCAGTGACGGAACGGACAAGAGAAATCGGCATCCGCAAATCGCTCGGTGCCACGAGAGGACAGATTCTGACACAATTCTTAATTGAATCTGTTGTGCTTACATTAATCGGCGGCTTAATCGGAATCGGTCTCGGCTACGGGGGAGCATCACTCGTTTCCCTTATCGCAGGCTGGCCGTCGCTCGTTTCCTGGCAGGTGGTTTGTATCGGCGTGCTGTTCAGTATGCTGATCGGTGTCATTTTCGGCATGCTGCCCGCCAACAAAGCATCACGCTTAGATCCGATTGAAGCATTAAGGTATGAATAACCGGCACCCCATGCAGTCTGCATGGGGTTTTTTGTGTTTTAATGATTGAATGAATATAATAGACTTTTTTCATTTATGATAAAAAGAAAATGTCATACAATTGTCCCCCTTTTTGTCGAATTTACAGTTTACAAACCCTATGTACATACGTTAATATGAACAAATGTGAAAGATTTTGATAGTTATTGAATGAATTTGAGTGATTTTAGTTGCTTGAAGTAAAAAAAGCGTTTACAATTATCTTGCAGCCGAAATGAATACGTTTTCAAAGGAGGCGGAATATGCTTACTCCTGAAAGGTATCAGCTGATTATGGATCAGATTGAAAAGCGAGATGTGGTGAAGATTCAAGAGCTGATAAGCATGACAAACGCTTCTGAATCAACGATCAGAAGAGATTTATCAACACTTGAAGAGCGCGGGTTTTTAAAGCGCGTTCACGGCGGGGCGTCTAAACTTTCCAACAGCAGGCAAGAACCCGATATGCTTGAAAAATCCTCCAAAAACCTTCAAGATAAACTGAAGATCGCTGAAGAAGCGGCATCTTTATTAGAAGAAGGTGACTGTATTTACCTCGATGCGGGAACAACTACATTGCACATGATTGATTTTATAGATCATACAAAGGACATTGTGGTTGTCACAAACGGAGTTATGCATATCGACGCTTTAATAAGGAAAGGGATTCCTTTTTATCTTCTCGGAGGATATGTGAAGCATAGAACAGGTGCGATGATCGGCGGCGCCTCATTAACGGCGGTCAGCCAGTACCGTTTTGACAAAAGCTTTCTCGGGGTGAACGGCGTGCACATTGAAGCCGGCTTTACAACACCCGATCCGGATGAGGCTCTTCTGAAGACAAAGGCTGTGAGACAGGCGAAAAATGCGTATGTTTTAGCCGATCCTTCTAAATTCGGCGAGATTTCTTTCGCAGCGTTCGCCGCCTTGGGCGATGCAGCTATCATTACCACTGAAGCTGAAGAACTTGCATTCGATAATTACCAAGAAAAAACTGTCGTAAAGGTAGTGAAACCATGATTTACACTGTAACCCTCAATCCTTCTGTTGACTATATCGTTCACGTTGAAGATTTTGCCGTAGGCGGTTTAAACCGTTCCAGCTATGACACGAAGTATCCCGGCGGAAAAGGCATCAACGTTTCGAGATTACTGAAAAGACACCATGTGCCGTCAAAAGCATTGGGGTTTGTCGGCGGATTTACCGGAAATTATATCACGTCATTTTTGCAGCAGGAAGGTCTGGAAACGGCTTTTTCTGAGGTAGATGAAGACACGCGTATAAATGTAAAACTGAAAACGGGCGATGAAACGGAAATTAACGGACAGGGCCCGACGATTTCAGACGAAGTGTTCAATGCCTTTTTAGAACAGTTCTCCGCTCTGGAAGAGGGAGACATCGTCGTTTTAGCGGGAAGCATTCCTTCTTCCCTGCCGCATAACACGTATGAAAAAATTGCTGAGGCATGCAGAAAGCAGAATGCCCGGGTAGTGGTGGACATCTCCGGTGAAGCGCTGATGAAAGCGACAGAAATGAAACCGTTTTTGATGAAGCCGAATCATCATGAGCTTGGGGAAATGTTTAATACGGTCATTGATTCAGCCGAAGCTGCCGTTCCTTACGGTAAAAAATTAATTGAACAAGGCGCTGAACACGCGATTGTTTCGATGGCTGGCGACGGTGCGCTTTTATTTACGAAAGAGGCGGTTTTCCTCGCCAATGTTCCTAAAGGAAAGCTTGTCAATTCCGTAGGCGCGGGTGATTCCGTCGTCGCGGGATTCCTTGCGGGAATTTCAAAACAGCTGCCTTTGGAAGATGCGTTCCGTTTAGGAGTTGCTTCCGGAAGCGCGACGGCATTTTCTGAAGAACTCGGAACTGAAGAGTTTGTACAGCAGCTTCTTCCTGAAGTTAAAGTCACACGTCTATAGAGGAGGAAAGAAAAGTGAAGATAACTGAGCTGTTAACAAGAGATACAATTCATCTCAATATAGAAAGCAAAGAGAAAGAAAACGTTATCGATGAAATGGTGACAGTGCTTGACAAAGCCGGCAGATTAAATGACAGAGAGGCTTACAAAGCAGCCATTTTAAATCGTGAAAGCCAAAGCTCGACGGGAATCGGCGAAGGCATTGCCATTCCTCATGCGAAGACGGCGAGCGTCATTAACCCGGCCATCGCATTCGGCCGTTCAAAAGATGGTGTGGATTATGAATCATTAGACGGTCAGCCGGCACACCTGGTCTTTATGATTGCGGCAACCGAAGGAGCGAATAATACGCACCTTGAGGCATTATCAAGACTTTCAACGCTTCTTATGCGTGAGGAAATCCGCAAACAGCTTCTTGAAGCTGAATCAGAAGACGCGATCATTGACATCATCAATCAGCATGACAAAGATGACGATGAGGAAGAAGAAGAGCAGGAAGAACAGGCAGCGCCGTCAGGAAAAGGCAAAATCCTTGCCGTTACGGCATGTCCGACAGGTATCGCCCATACGTTCATGGCAGCTGACGCACTGAAGGAAAAAGCGAAAGAGCTCGGCGTTGACATTAAAGTCGAGACAAACGGCTCAAGCGGTATCAAACATAAGCTGACGGCTCAAGAAATTGAAGACGCGCCTGCGATCATCGTGGCGGCTGATAAACAGGTTGAAATGGAGCGCTTTAAAGGCAAACATGTTCTTCAAGTACCTGTAACAGCTGGTATCAGACGTCCTCAGGAACTGATTGAAAAAGCCGTTAACCAAGATGCGCCGATTTACGAGGGCAGCGGCGGCGGATCTTCCGCTTCAAATGAAGACGGCCCGAAACAGAAATCAGGCACAAGTATCGGAAGCACTTTCTATAAACACTTAATGAGCGGTGTCAGCAACATGCTGCCATTTGTCGTCGGTGGCGGAATTCTCGTTGCGATCTCATTCTTCTGGGGAATTCATTCAGCTGATCCGAAAGACCCGACATACAACACGTTTGCCGCAGCGCTGAACTTTATCGGCAGCGATAATGCGTTAAAACTGATCGTTGCCGTTCTTGCCGGATTCATCGCAATGAGTATTGCGGACCGTCCGGGATTTGCGCCGGGTATGGTCGGCGGATTTATGGCTACGCAGGCGAATGCCGGATTCTTGGGCGGACTGATTGCCGGATTCTTAGCCGGTTATGTCGTAATCCTGCTGAAAAAGCTGTTTGTCTTTATCCCTCAATCTCTTGACGGATTAAAACCTGTATTGATTTATCCGCTGCTCGGTATTTTTATCACAGGAGTTCTGATGCAATTTGTCATTAACACACCTGTAGCAGCGTTCATGAATTTCTTAACAAATTGGCTTGAAAGCCTTGGAACTGGAAACCTTGTTTTAATGGGGATTATTTTAGGCGGTATGATGGCTATCGACATGGGCGGCCCGCTCAATAAAGCGGCGTTCACTTTCGGAATTGCGATGATCGATGCCGGAAACTATGCGCCGCATGCGGCCATCATGGCGGGCGGAATGGCTCCGCCGCTTGGAATCGCACTGGCGACAACATTCTTTAAACACAAATTCTCTAAACGTGACCGTGAAGCCGGTATTACGTGCTACTTCATGGGAGCAGCTTTCGTTACAGAAGGCGCCATCCCGTTTGCAGCGGCTGATCCGCTTCGCGTCATCCCTGCAGCCGTTGTCGGTTCTGCGGTAGCTGGCGGGTTGACAGAGTTTTTCCGTGTAACGCTTCCTGCACCGCACGGAGGAATATTCGTTGCATTCATTACGAACCATCCGCTGCTTTATTTAATGAGCATCGTGATCGGAGCGATTGTAACGGCTGTTATCTTGGGAATCGTCAAAAAACCGGTTGTAGAGAAATAAGCAAAAAGCGTCCTTTACGGGCGCTTTTTTCAATCATGTACGCATAGAAGCGTTATGTATTTTGTGATGAGTTATGATAAAGTAAAGATGGTGCATGAACTGAAACAGTGATCGTCTAGGAGGAACCACGTTGACTGAAGAACAAAAACCTACTTCTGAAAAATCGGTAAAAAGAAAATCCAACACGTATTGGGAATGGGGAAAGGCCATCATTATAGCGGTCGCACTTGCGCTGTTAATCCGCCATTTCCTGTTCGAACCGTACTTAGTGGAAGGATCATCAATGTACCCGACATTACATGACGGTGAAAGGCTGTTTGTCAACAAAAGCGTCAATTATATCGGAGAAATCGAGCGGGGGGACATCGTCATTATTAACGGCGATACATCGAAAGTCCATTATGTAAAGCGGCTCATCGGAAAACCGGGAGAAACGGTGGAAATGAAAAATGACATGCTTTATATAAACGGCAAAAAAATCGCAGAACCGTACCTCGCGAGCAATAAAAAAGAAGCGAAAAAACTGGGAGTCAACCTGACGGGAGATTTCGGCCCCGTAAAGGTTCCGAAAGGCAAATACTTCGTCATGGGCGACAATCGGCTGAACTCAATGGACAGCCGGAACGGACTCGGTTTAATTGCCGAAAACCGGATCGTCGGCACCTCGAAGTTTGTGTTCTTCCCGTTTCATGATATGCGTCAGACAAAATAAAAACGCCGCGCTGCCCGATTTGGACAGCAGGCGTTTTTTATTTGGCAAACGAGGCGGCGACGGCGATGAACAATACCGTGGCCAGCACTGATCCGACAATGGCCAGAACGCTGAAAAAAAGATTCACCTGCTTCTTCTCTTTGCCGCGTTTTTCAAGCATCCGTTTTGAAAAGAGATGCGAAAACGTATAAATGAGGGCGATTCCGATGTACAAGCCGATGTCACGGGCCGTAAAGCCTGTGACGGCCAGAAAAACCCCGGTGAAGAAAATCATAAGACAGTATTCTGTGAGTGTTAAAAGCTTCAACTTGTTCCTCCGTGATGAATATGTATATATATCTATTGTATCACAGCGCTCCGGGTTTGACGCCTGCATCTTTTCAAACCCGTATATTCGCAGGGAAACATTTCTCTTCCCCTTTATTCATGGTATACTTTTAATGATGATAGACACGATGGAGGATTCTAAATGATTGCTGTAAATAATGTGAGCTTGCGTTTTGCGGATCGCAAGTTATTTGAAGATGTCAATATTAAATTTACGCCGGGCAACTGCTACGGATTAATAGGCGCAAACGGTGCCGGAAAATCAACATTTTTGAAAATTTTATCCGGTGAGCTGGAGCCGCAGACCGGCGATGTCCATATGAGCCCGGGTGAACGTCTTGCCATTCTGAAGCAGAACCACTTTGAATATGAAGACTTCGAAGTGCTGAAAGTCGTCATTATGGGACATAAACGTTTATACGAAGTTATGCAGGAAAAAGACGCGATTTATATGAAGCCTGATTTTTCAGATGAAGACGGCATCCGCGCCGCTGAGCTTGAAGGAGAGTTTGCGGAATTAAACGGATGGGAAGCTGAAAGTGAAGCCGCTATTTTGTTAAAGGGGCTGGGCATCTCTGAAGACCTGCATACGAAGAAAATGGCGGACTTAGGCGGTTCAGAAAAGGTGAAAGTGCTTTTGGCACAGGCGCTTTTCGGCAAGCCGGACGTTCTGCTGCTTGATGAACCGACCAACCACTTGGATCTGAAAGCGATTCAGTGGCTGGAAGAGTTTTTAATCAACTTTGAGAACACAGTCATCGTCGTATCCCATGACCGTCACTTTTTAAATAAAGTGTGCACGCACATCGCCGATCTTGATTTTAATAAAATTCAAGTGTACGTCGGCAACTATGATTTCTGGTATGAATCCAGCCAGCTTGCTTTAAAGCTTTCTCAGGAAGCCAACAAGAAAAAAGAAGAGCAGATTAAACAGCTTCAGGAGTTCGTGGCCAGATTCAGCGCCAACGCTTCTAAATCAAAGCAGGCGACATCAAGAAAGAAACTCCTTGATAAAATCACGCTTGATGATATCAAACCTTCATCACGCCGTTATCCTTATGTCAATTTCACGCCGGAACGCGAGATCGGAAATGACGTGCTGCGGGTTGAAGGCTTAACAAAAACGATTGACGGGGTAAAAGTGCTTGATAACGTCAGCTTTATTATGAACAGAGAAGATAAAATCGCTTTTACGGGCCGCAACGAACTTGCCGTTACGACATTGTTTAAAATCATTTCCGGGGAAATGGAAGCAGACAGCGGCACATTTAAATGGGGCGTGACCACTTCTCAGGCGTACTTCCCTAAAGACAACAGCGAGTATTTTGACGGCAGCGATGCGAACCTTGTTGACTGGCTCCGCCAATACTCGCCGCATGACCAAAGCGAAAGCTTTCTGCGCGGTTTCTTAGGACGCATGCTGTTCTCAGGAGAAGAAGTTAACAAAAAATCAAACGTCCTTTCCGGAGGAGAAAAAGTGCGCTGCATGCTTTCAAAAGCGATGCTTTCCGGCGCGAATATCTTAATTCTGGATGAACCGACCAACCACTTAGATTTGGAATCCATTACGGCGCTTAACAACGGCTTAATCAGCTTTAAAGGCGCTATGCTGTTTTCATCTCATGACCATCAGTTTGTACAGACAATTGCCAACCGCATCATTGAATTAACGCCTAAAGGCATTGTTGACAAACAAATGTCTTATGACGAATTTCTTGAAAACGCGGATGTACAGAAAAAGCTTGAAGAGCTATACGCGTAATAAAGAAGCAGGGGAGACTCTGCTTTTTTATTTATGAAAAAAGTTTTCAATCTTCTGACTTCCCGTTACAATAAATGAATACATAACTTGAAAAGATACGGAGGAATGCATCATGAAGTTTTTAATTGTCGGAGCTGGAGGAGTGGGCGGATATATCGGCGCGCGTCTTGCAGAAAAGGGAAATGACGTTACGTTTCTCGTCCGCAAGAAACGGGCGGAACAATTACAAGAAACGGGTTTGACCGTCAAAAGTGCAAAAGGTGATGTTTCAATCAAGCCGAAATTAATGATGGCGGGCGAAGAAGGAGCATTTGACGCCGTTATTATCGCTTCAAAAGCGTATTCTTTGCAGGACGTTATTCGGGATGTCAAACCGTTTGTCAAACCTTCGTCGGTCATTATTCCTTTTTTAAACGGATACAGGCACTATAACCAGCTGTTTGAAGCTTTTTCAAAACGGCAGGTGCTGGGCGGCCTCTGCTTTATTGAGAGCGCCCTTAACGACAAAGGGGACATTCTTCATACGAGCGCTGCCCACCGCTTTGTTTTCGGTGAATGGAACGGGGAACGCACAGAACGTATGAACGAGCTGGAAAACGCATTTGCAGGTGTGAAAGCGGATGTCATCATCAGCCGGGATATTGAAAAGGACATTTGGAAAAAATATATGTTTATTGCCGCGCAGGCGGGAGTGACCACTCTGTTTCAACAGCCGGTCGGACCGATTTTAGAAACAGAAGGCGGCCGCAACACGGCAAAGCGCCTCTTTGCTGAAATCGGAGCCATTTTCAAGGCTGCCGGCATCCCGAAAGATCCTGGTCTGGAAGAAGAGAGTTATCGCACATTGACAAGCATGTCTTACCATATGAAATCGTCGATGCTGAGAGATATGGAAAAGGGCAGGGTGACGGAAGGTGATCATTTACACGGATTTTTGCTTGAGAAAGCGAAAGGCTTGTCAGTTGATACACCTGTTTTGGAAACCGTCTGCGCCAACTTGCAAATGTATGAAGCGAAATAAAAAAAGGAGGCCTGATCGCCTCCTTTTTTATTAAAATGCCCAGTTTCCGTTTCTGAAGATCGGTTCTCTTTTGCCGTCCGCCGTAATGCCGTCGATATTCATATCTTTGGAACCGACCATAAAATCTACGTGTGTAATGCTTTCATTTAAGCCCTCTTTGACAAGCTCTTCCCGTGTCATTTGTTTGCCGCCCTCAATATTAAAGGCATACGCACTGCCGATCGCCAAGTGGTTAGAGGCGTTTTCATCGTACAGTGTGTTGTAAAATAAAATATTTGATTGTGAAATCGGTGAATCGTACGGCACTAAGGCCACTTCTCCGAGATAGTGTGAGCCTTCATCGGTTTCGACGATGCCTTTTAAAATCTCCTCGCCTTTTTCAGCTTTCACATCGACAATGCGGCCGTTTTCAAAGGTAAGAGTGAAGTTATCAATAATGTTGCCGCCGTAGCTCAGCGGTTTCGTGCTGGAAACCGTGCCGTTCACCCCGTCACGCTGCGGGAGGGTGAAAACCTCTTCTGTCGGCATGTTGGCCATGAATTCGTGCCCGCTCTCATTCACGCTTCCCGCGCCTGCCCATACATGTTTTTTCGGCAGTTCAATGGTTAAGTCTGTTCCTTCAGCCTGATAATGCAGGGCGCTGTAATGTTTTTTGTTCAGGTGTTCCACTTTTTCATGAAGATTTTGATCATGTTTTTTCCATGCTTCCACAGGGTTTTCTTCATTTACTCGGGTCGTTTTGAAAATTTCTTCCCATAAAAGCTGAACGGCTGTTTCTTCCGGCTGATCCGGGAACACTTTTTTCGCCCAGCCTGTTGAAGCCGCTCCGATCACCGTCCAGCTGACCTTATCTGATTGAATATATTGTCTGTATGTATGCAATGCTTTTCCGGCGGCTTTTTGGAACGCTGCAATCCGTTTGCCGTCAGTGCCTTTTAACAGGTCGGGGTCGGATGAGACGACAGAAATAAACGCAGCCCCTTTTTTCGCGAGCTCTTCTTTTCCTTTTGCTTCCCATTCAGGATACTCTTCAAACGCTTCAAACGGTGCCATCTCGTATTTTAATCTGGACAGTTCATCGTCCTGCCAATTTACGGTGACGTTTTTTGCGCCTTTTTCATAAGAATGTTTGGCAAGCAGTCTGACAAGTTCCCTAACATCAGTTGAGGCATTGATTACGACATGCTGTCCTTTTTGGACATTGACGCCGACTTCTACCGCCAGCTGAGCATATGTATGTAACTTTTCAGTAAACGAACTCATCGTTCATTCCTCCTCATCGGTTTTTCTCATCATATCAAATATCGCCTCATAAAGGAAAGAAAGGAGCACAAACGAAAAAGACACAGCTTTTGCTGCGTCTTTACGGGTGATTCAGTTTTACGGCGCCGCCGGCCGGAGAATGGGGCATATTGGCCAGTGAAATGCTCATACCCCCCAAAATAATTCCGCTTAAAATGACGGCTACTGCTACGCGTCTTCCCACATCTCTAAGCATATGCTTCCTCCTTAATGTTTCTCCAGTTCTCACAATATGAGCCGGCCGGAGAAAAAAGAAGCACAATCTTATTATTTAATCGCTTTTTGCAGCTTGTCGATGACGTCTAATGAACGCCCCGTGCCGATAGCCACTGATTCAAGCGGATTTGCCGCCAAATGAACGGGAACGACGATTTCTTCTGTCAGCCATTCTTTCATCCCGTTTAAAAGGGAGCCTCCGCCGGTTAACACGACGCCGCGGTCAACAATATCACCGCTGAGCTCCGGCGGACAATCTTCAAGTGTCGCTCTGATCGCTTCAAGAATATGCAGGAGCGACTCACGCATCGCGTGCTGAATTTCATTAGACTGCAGTCTGATTGTCTTCGGCAGACCGGTTACAAGGTCACGGCCGCGGATTTCCATCGTTTCCGGCACATGTTCAATCAATGCAAAACCGATTTCCATTTTCACTTGTTCTGCCGTACGTTCCCCGATCAGCAGGTTGTATTTTTTTCTGACGAACGAGGCGATATCTTCATCAAGCTGGTCGCCGCCGATTCTGATCGAATGGCAGGATACGACGCCCCCGAATGAGATGATGGCGACTTCAGTCGTACCGCCGCCGATATCTACGACGACGTTTGCGACCGGCTCGTCAACAGGGAGGTCGGCCCCGATTGCAGCGGCTACGGGTTCTTCAATCAAGTGAACGTTTTTCGCTCCGCAGTTTTTGACAGCGTCACTGATGGCGCGGCGTTCAACGGCTGTTGAGCCTGAAGGCGTGCAGACGACGACATTCGGTTTGCGGAAAGTCATTCCGATTTTTTTTCCGGCTTTTTTCATAATGTGTTTTAATAAGTCAGTTGTCATATCATAATCAGCAATGACACCGTCTTTCATCGGCCGTACGGCGACGATTTTCCCCGGCGTCTTTCCGATCATACTTTTGGCATCCGTTCCGATGGCAAGCACCGCTTTCGTTGTTGTATCTACAGCGACAACGGAAGGTTCGTTTAAAATAATTCCTTTATTTTTACTGTAAACAAGTATATTAGCGGTTCCTAAGTCGATTCCGATCTCAGTTGATTGAAACATGTTTTCACCCAATCCCTATCCTGATTTAATTGATTCTACATTTAAAGTTTCTGAGAAAAACCACGATTTTTGGGGGTTTCCGCCGGGAATGAAATGTTTTTGTAAAAAAGGAGGGAAAGTCTGTATCCCATATTTCAAAAGGATTTTCTTCTGTAAAAAAACATTCAGTTCCGGATGCTGAGAAACTTTTGCTCCGTTCCTTTCGTCTACGTTTATGAAGGATTTTCCTTGGACATAAAGAAGAGACATTAAAGGAAGTAGGGGATTTCTATGAAATCAATTGGTGTAGTAAGAAAAGTAGACGAACTCGGGCGTATTGTCATGCCGATTGAATTGAGAAGAGCATTGGATATCGCTATTAAAGATAGTATTGAATTTTTCGTTGACGGAGACAAAATTGTCTTAAAAAAATACAAGCCGCACGGCATTTGCTTAATGACGGGGGAAATTACCTCCGAAAATCAGGAGTACGGCAACGGCAAAATTATTTTAAGTCCTGAAGGAGCGAAAATGCTGCTTGAGGAAATCGAGGAAGCGTTAAAAGATAGATCATAATCGGCAAAAAGGGCGGAGCATCATTCCGTCCTTTTATTATGAACTTGTGCAAAAACTCACGGGAAAAGTAAGCGAACCTGCTCAATTAATTGGGAATAGTTATCATTTTTTAGTCAATAATGCAGTCAACAATGTTACAATATATGTAGAAATGCTAGCGGCAGGTGGGACTATGGGAAAATATCAAGCGCGTATCATTTCCTTAATCTTGGCAATGATTTTTATTATGTTTTGGGATTATTTATTTTATATGATTGAACGGAATCCGATTAACTGGCCAGTTGACATCACCTTTACCGCCGTCACATTAATCGGCGTCTGGCTGCTGGCTTATTATGTGGATAATAAAAAGCAGCTGCTGGCGGAGCTGAAGGACAGCGAGCAGAAAGCAAAGGCGCTTTCAGATGAGAAAAACCGGATCATGGACAATCTGCAGGAAATCGTTTTTCAGACGGATGCACAAGGGAATATTACATATTTGAATCAAGCCTGGACGGCGATTACGGGCCACTCCATCAGCGAATGTATGGGCACGATGTATAATGATTATTTTATAAAAGAAAAACATATCATTGATTATATTATCTCCCAAATCAAGCAGCAGTCCCCGTCAGGAATGTTTACGGCCAAATATATTAAAAGAGACGGCTCGATCTTTTGGGGAGAAGTCCATTATAAGCTGTATTATGACCGCAGACAGAAATTTGTCGGAAGTCTGGGGACGATGTCTGATATCAGTGAACGGAAAAAAGCGGTCGACGAGCTTCTGGAAACGAACGAACGCCTTGCCATGCAATCTCAAAAGCTGGCCATTGCCGGGGAGCTTGCGGCAGGAATCGCCCATGAAGTAAGAAATCCTTTAACGTCAGTCAGCGGCTTTCTCCAGCTGATGAAAGCCCAGTATCCGGAAAGAACGGATTATTTTGATATTATTTTTTCGGAGATTAAAAGGATTGATCTCGTGCTGGGGGAGCTGCTTCTGCTCGCCAAGCCGCAGACCGTGACGTTTACCGCTCATCATCTCAACCATATTTTAAGGCAGGTGGCGACGCTTCTTGACACGAACGCGGTGCTGTCGAACACTGTGATTGAGAAGGATTTCAGGCAGACTGAGTCCTGTATGGTCAACGGTGACGAAAACCAGCTGAAACAGGTATTTATCAATATTATTAAAAATGCGATTGAAGCGATGCCTGACGGCGGGAATATTCATATTTATACAAAACGGGATGAAGAATACGCGGTGATCAGCATACAGGATGAAGGAAACGGCATGTCGAAAGAAAAGCTTGAAAACATCGGGAAACCGTTTTTCTCAACAAAAGATCAGGGAACGGGTCTCGGTCTTCCGATTTGTTTACGAATTCTGAAGGAGCATAATGGTAAACTTAACATTAAGAGCAAAAATGGAGAAGGCAGTACGTTTCAGGTGATTCTGCCGTTAGAAGCGGCTGCTGTCCAAAAGGAGGAAAAATAACTTGCTTCTTTTTGTATACGGTTTGTTACGGAAGCGTGAAGAAAACCATGAACTGCTGAAAGGCGCTCCGTGTGTGTGCGAGCAGGCCGCGATAAACGGCGTGCTGTACGAAACGGAT
Organism: Bacillus sp. FCW2; assembly: GCF_021228595.1. Taxonomy (NCBI): domain Bacteria; kingdom Bacillati; phylum Bacillota; class Bacilli; order Caryophanales; family Bacillaceae; genus Bacillus; species Bacillus sp. FCW2. The sequence continues at coordinate 539,155 of NZ_CP089436.1, forward strand.
AAAGGTCAGCCTGCGGCGTCTTTAGCAGAAACAGCTTTTGTGTACGGGGAATTGTATGAAACAGATCATCAGATGATCCGTAAGCTGGATGCGTATTATGCTGATTTTGATCGGAAAGAGGTTGCCGTGACGACGGATGCCGGGAATAAAACCGCCTTCGCATATGTCGTAAAGCCCGGCCAGTGTGCCTCATTCAGCCATATCAAAAGCGGAGACTGGAAAGAATACCGTTTTATGAAACGGGAGGATGACAGTCCGGTTTATTATTTCGCTTACGGCTCCTGTATGGACAATGCCCGGTTTAAACAGGCGGGGGTCGACCACTTTTTTGCCGAGCCGGTCGGAGGGGCGGTTGTTGAAGGGTATTCGACGAGATTCACGTTAAGGCGTCCTGACGGTTCCAGAGCCGATCTTGTTGAAGACGGGGGACGAACTGAAGGCGTGCTGTACAAGCTCCCGTTTGAAGCGGCAACCTATCTGTACAAAAGAGAAGGTGTTGATAACCACACATACCGTCCAGCATTCATAGAAGTGTGTGCCGGCGGCCGTGTATACAGAGGCGTCCTGACGTTTCTCGTTCTTGATAAAGCTGAGGAAATTGCGCCTCCGGGTCACTATCAGGAAGAAATCGAACGCGGAGCGGACCTGTATTTATCGCCCGCCTTTTCAGAAAAGCTTAAACGCTATATGAACTCATTGCCGAAAATGTGATACTATTCCTATTAGAGATATTGTTTAAAGGAGTACTGTTATGAGAAAAGAGTTTGCCGTTATCGGTCTCGGACGCTTCGGCGGAAGTATTTGCAAAGCATTAAGTGAAGAAGGCCTTGAGGTCATGGCGATGGATATTGATGAAGATAAAGTAAATGAATACGCCAAAATCGCATCACACGCGGTCATCGGCGATTCAACCGATGAATCGGTGCTGAAAAACTTAGGGCTGCGCAACTTTGACCACGTCATTGTGGCAATCGGCGAAAATATACAGGCGAGCATTTTAACGACGCTGATCTTAAAGGAACTCGGCGTGAACACGATCACGGTTAAAGCGCAGAACGATTATCATGAGAAAGTGCTTGCGAAAATCGGGGCCGACCACATCGTCCACCCTGAACGTGACATGGCAAAACGCATCGCCCACAACATCGTATCAAATAATGTGCTTGATTATTTGGAGCTGTCCGACGAACACAGCATTGTGGAGATCGTGGCCAACAGCAGGCTTGCGGGCAACACACTGCTTGACCTGGACATACGGGCGAAGTACGGCATTAATATCGTGGCCATCAAGAGAGAAAAAGAAGTGATCGTATCTCCGCTTGCGAATGAGATGATCCAAAAAGAAGATATTCTCATCGTTATCGGCTCTCTTACGGACATTTCCCGATTTGAAAAAAGAGTGCTTCATACAAAGTGAAAAGCCGTCCGTAAAAGGGCGGTCTTTTATTATGTCAGAATAGTAAGACATTTATCGTGTAAGCGGTATTTTCTGCGATTTTTATTGACTATGATCAAGCGATCCGATAGCATATTGTACCATATAAAGAAAAAGAGGAGGCCTCATTTTGAACAAAGAAACACTGGCTGAACGGCTGAATGCATCAGCCGGCAGACAAAAAGCCGATACCGTCATTAAAAACGGAAAAATCATGGATGTATTTAACCAGGAATGGATTTCTGCAGATATCGCCATTACGGACGGAGTGATCGTCGGGCTGGGCGAATATGAAGGGGAAGAAGTCATTGATGCAGAAGGCCAAATGATCGTTCCGGGCTTTATTGACGGACATGTTCATATCGAGTCCTCTATGGTTACTCCGATTGAATTTGCTAAAGCCGTCCTCCCACACGGAGTGACTACGGTCATTACTGATCCTCACGAAATTGCGAACGTTTCCGGAGCAAAAGGCATCTCTTTTATGATAGAGCAGGCGAAAAAGGCGCCGCTGAACATCCGTTTCATGCTTCCTTCCTGTGTTCCCGCCGCTAGCTTTGAACGCTCAGGAGCCGTATTAAAAGCCGAGGATTTAAAGCCTTTTTATCAGGAGAAAGAGGTGCTCGGACTTGCGGAAGTAATGGATTATGTGTCTGTTGCGGAAGGTGAAGAGGATATGCTTCAGAAACTGCTTGACGCCAAGCGTCACGGAAAACGGATCGACGGGCATTTAGCCGGACTCTCTTCAGATATCATCAATATATATAGAACCGCAATGGTGTCAAATGATCATGAAGTGACGACAAAAGAAGAAGCGCTGGACAGAATCAGACGGGGAATGTATGTCATGCTGCGCGAAGGATCGGTGGCAAAAAATACGCTCAATGTGCTGCCGGCGGTGAATGAAAAAAACGCGCGGCGCTTTTTCTTTTGCACGGATGATAAGCATGTAGATGATCTGCTTTCAGAAGGAAGTGTGAACCACCAAGTCAAAATGGCGATAAAGGCGGGACTTGATCCATTCCTTGCGTATCAGCTCGCCAGCTTAAATGCGGCTGAGTGCTACGGTCTTGAAACAAAAGGGGCGGTAGCGCCGGGTTTTGACGCAGATCTGCTGTTCATTTCAGATGTACGGGAGGCTGCCGTCACGAAGACCATGGTCGCCGGCCGGACTGTTGCCGAGAACGGACGCACGGTTTATGAACAGTCTGCCGGTTCCTATTCGCCGGACCAGGCGCTGTTGGATACAGTGCGGCTGAAAGCGCCGCTGACTGAATCGGATTTTCATATACCGATTCAAGAGGGCAAGAAAATGAATGTAATCGAAATGATACCGAATCATTTGGAGACGAGAAAAAAAGAAGTGCCTGCACCGTCTGCTGACGCGTTTCGTCCTGATACAGAAAATGATTTATTAAAAATCGCCGTCGCAGAGCGGCACAGCGGCGAAAAAATGATAGGACTCGGGATTGTACAAGGGTTCGGGTTAAAAGAAGGCGCCATCGCCACAACCATTTCTCACGATTCCCATAATATCATCGCCGTCGGTACAAACGATGCCGATTTGGCAAAAGCAATCAACAGGCTCCGTGACACTGGAGGAGGATTAACAGCCGTGAAAAACGGAGAATTGCTTCATTCCGTTCCGCTTCCGATCGCCGGGCTTTTGTCTGATAAGTCGGCGGAATGGGTCAATGACAGCTTGGGCGTGCTTCATGAAAAGCTTTCTCTGCTCGGATTCACCGGTGATTTCAATCCGTTTCTCACATTATCGTTTTTAGCGCTTCCGGTGATTCCGGATATTAAAATGACGGCGGCCGGTCTGTTTGATGTCAAAGCCTTTCAGCATATTCCGCTGCAATAAAAAAACTGCACTCGTAATGAGTGCAGTTTTTTTAGACCTCCATAATGATCGGAAGGATCATCGGGCGGCGTTTTGTTTTTTCGTATAGGAACGGAGCAAGCGTATCGGTAATTTCGTTTTTAATTTCGGACCACTGCGTTGTTTTCCGATCCATTACTTTCTCCAGATGGTTCGAAATGAGCTGCTGCGCGTCATTGATCAAATCACCGGATTCTCTCATGTAAACAAAACCTCTTGAGATTAAATCAGGTCCCGCCGAAACCTTAAAGTCGTCCATATTGATGCTGACAACAACGATAACAAGGCCTTCTTCTGAAAGAATGCGGCGGTCGCGGAGCACGATATTGCCGATATCACCGATTCCGCTTCCGTCAATGTAAACGGAGCCGGACGGAATTTTGCCTGCCACAGCGGCTTCTTCGCCTTTGAGGGCCAGCACTTCGCCATTATCCATGATAAAGCAGTTTTCTTCAGGTATGCCGCAATCAGTCGCGAGTTTGACGTGCATTTTCTGCATTCTGTACTCACCGTGAATCGGCATAAAGAACTTCGGTTTGATCAGGCGGAGCATTAATTTCTGCTCTTCCTGTCCGCCGTGTCCGGATGTATGAATGTCATTCAATGAACCGTGAATGACTTCTGCGCCCGCACGGTACAGCTGGTTGATGGTGCGGCTTACGCTGATTGTGTTTCCGGGAATCGGAGAGGAAGAAAAGACGACCGTATCTCCGGGATTAATGGAAATCTGCCGGTGCGTCCCGTTAGCGATGCGTGATAACGCCGCCATCGGTTCACCTTGGCTTCCCGTACATAAAATCGTTACCTTATTGGCAGGCATACGATTGATTTCGTTATGCTCAATAAACGTATTTTTAGGACAGGTAATGTAACCGAGATTTTGTCCGATTTCAATAGCCGATTCCATACTGCGTCCGAATACGGCAACTTTTCTGCCGTTTAAAACGGCTGCTTCAATCACCTGCTGAAGACGGTGTATATTTGAAGCGAATGTCGCAAATATAATTCTGCCGTCCACTTTTCGGAAAATATCGTGAATGCTTTCGCCTACGCGGCGTTCTGACATGGTGAAATCAGGAACCTCACTGTTTGTACTGTCAGAAAGCAGGCACAGAACGCCTTCTTTCCCGATTTCAGCCATCTTAGTCAAGTTTGCCGGTTCGCCTACCGGTGTGAAATCGAACTTAAAGTCCCCGGTATGTACGATATTGCCCGGCGGTGTTTTGACGACGATTCCGTATGAATCCGGAATGCTGTGTGTCGTTCTGAAGAAGGATACAGACGTCTTGCGGAACTTCACGATGTCGTCTTCACCGATGATGTTTAATTTGGTCTGTCTTAACAGCCCGTGCTCTTCAAGTTTATTCCGAAGTAAGCCGATCGCGAGTTTACCGCCGTAAACGGGAATATTTACTTGTCTGAGCAGGTACGGAATACCGCCGATATGGTCTTCGTGACCGTGGGTGATAAACAGACCTTTAATTTTATCTTCATTTTTTACTAAATACGTGTAATCGGGGATTACGTAATCAATGCCGAGAAGTTCATCTTCCGGGAACTTGATTCCCGCATCAATCAGTACAATTTCATCCTGAAACTGCACCCCATACGTATTTTTCCCGATCTCGCCCAATCCGCCGAGGGCGAAAACGGCAGTCTGGTCATTTTTTACAAATTTCATTCCGCTCATAACTCCAATACTTTAAAATTTTCGCTCTGCTTCTCATATTCTAAAAAAGCACCGTCCACAGGCTGAACAAATTCAATGTTGTATTTCTGATCTTTCAGTTTCGTTCTGACGTCCCGTTCTGAAACGCCCTCAATGTAAAGTGAATCTGTTTTTTCCCGAACAGGTACTTCGTCAGCCTTCTCTTGATAAAATACCTTATAAATCATCCAAATCTCTCCTTAAATGCCGTATGTTAGACTCGCTTATTCTATTATATTCGAAAACGGATTATAAGGAAAGTCTCGAGCAAAAAAGGGACTTTCAAAAACCGAAAGATCCCTTCTACGCGATGACTTTTTTCCGGAGCATTCCGCCCCACTGTCTTCTGAGTTTCTTCCGTAATCGGCGCAGCATCGTATACCTCCTTTAAAGCCCTTTATAGCAGTAGTATGCGGAAAAAATGAATTTGTTTTCGTGGGTAAAACTGGAATTTCATCAATGCGGTTTTCCGGAAGAAAAACTTTATGTATGATGATATTGAAAAAGACACGACTGATAAACGGGAAAAAGGAGAAATTGACATGAAACCAAAATTGATTTTTTTTGATATTGACGGCACGATCTATGACCATGATAAACATATTCCCGATAGCGCAAGAAACGCCGTGAAGGCGCTTAAAGAGGCTGGCCATCACGTTTTTATCGCCAGCGGAAGGTCCCCGTTTATGGTAAAACCGATTCTGGAAGAGCTTGAGATTGAATCATTTATTTCATACAACGGCCAGTATGTCGTATTTGAAGGTGAGGTCATTTATAAAAATCCGCTTCCTGAAGATGCAGTTGCGCGTTTATTAAAGCAGGCGGCAGAAGGGGAGCACCCCGTCGTATTTATGGCGGAAGACACGATGAAAACGACCGTCCCCGGACATCCGCACGTCTCGGAAGGTATCGGCAGTCTGAAAGCGCCTTATCCCGAAGTTGATGAAACTTTTTATAAAGGAAAAGAAATTTATCAGCTGCTTTTATTCTGCCGCGGTCATGAAGAAAAAGCATATGCCGCTTTTCCGGAGTTTGATTATGTCCGCTGGCACGAATTGTCAACGGATGTGCTTCCGAAAGGCGGTTCAAAAGCGGAAGGCATTAAAAGAGTGCTTGAGCGGCTTCCGTACAGCGTAAGTGACACTTATGCATTCGGCGACGGACTAAATGACCTTGAGATGATCCGTTTTGTCGGCACCGGGGTGGCGATGGGAAATGCGGTTCCGGAATTAAAAGCTGCCGCTGATTTCGTCACAAAGCCGGTGGATGAGGAAGGAATCAGCTGGGCCGTCAAAGAACTGGGCCTTTTGAAATAGAGAAAACCGGCACTTTGGGAAGTGCCGGTTATTTTTAACGGTCAATAGCAATGGCGTTTTCAGGTTCTTTGAACGGATTTTCTTTATCGATATGGTCGTAAAACATCACGCCGTTCAGATGATCGATTTCGTGCTGAAACACGATGGCCGGAAAACCTTTGAGGCGGATGTCAATCTGTTCTCCTTCAAGCGTCACCGCCTTTACGCGGATGCGGGCGTAGCGCGGCACATAGCCGGGAATGGGTTCGTCTACCGACAGGCAGCCTTCTCCGCTCGTCAAGTAGCTTTTTTCCACTGAGTGGCTGACGATCTTAGGGTTAAAAAGAGCATAGCTGTATAAAGTGCCTTTCGCATCTTCTGCATGGACGGCGATCATCCGTTTTTTTACGTCTGTTTGCGGAGCGGCAAGACCGACGCCCGGACGAAGCTTGTATTTCTCGGCTAATTCAGGATTTTGGCTGTTTTTCACAAACTCAATCATATCAGCAAGATGCTGTTTTTCTTCGTCAGAAGCGGGAAGCTGAACCTCTTCAGCGATCTCTCTGAGCGCGGGATGTCCGTCGCGAACAATATTTTCCATAGTAATCAAGAAACTTCACTCCTAAAGCTTAATATGTAAATTATAGCGAATTTCTTTATCGCGGCGCAACGAAACAATTGGCCGGCCATAGCAGGCCGGCCGATGTTCATGGTGTATAAGGTCAGCAGCCGCAGCCTAAATAAGCGGCACCGACGATGATTAATAAGATAAACAATACGACGATTAATGCGAATGTGCGGCCGTATCCGCCGCCGCAGCCGTAACCGTAACCGCCGCCATAACCATATCCGCCGCCGCAACAACCGCCGCCAAATCCGCCGCCAAATCCATATCCGTACATAAAAAAACCTCCTCTTTTAATTACGCTGACCCTCTGTCAGCAGGGCCGGCGTCTACTATAAACTATGTAAAAGCCAAAAAGATGTATGGTCATCCGCCCTGTTTTCTCAATTTTTTACGCAAGTATTCTTTGAAAGCACCGTAAGCGTCTTTACCCGGTCATGCCAATTACAGCTCAGCTATTGTCAAAAAGCGTTCGGGCTTCTATAGTGGAAATTGTCAAGATTGGGGGATTTTAAGTGAATATGATTCAAAAAAAGGTATTAGCAGGAATCGGAGCGCTCGGCGCCGCAAGTATGCTGCTTGCCGGCTGCGGGGGAAAAGATCCGGTTGAATCGCTTCATGACTCGATGGAAAAAGCCGTTCAAGCGGAAAAACCGTTTCAAAAAGAGCAGAAAACATTAGAAAAATTGGAGAAAAAAGAGCATCAGCTATACGACAGCGCGGTTAAACTGAATATGGATGATTACCAGAAAATTGTCACACTGTCTGATCAGGCTCTGAGCAATGCAAATCAGCGAAAAAAACATCTGAAAGCAGAAAAAGACAGTATTGATGATTCAAAACAAGCGTTTGAATCCGCAAAAAAAACTTCTCAAGAAATAAAGGATAAGAAAGTAAAAGAAAAAGCCGGGCATGCGGTCGCTTTAATGGAGAAAAGGTATGCATCTTATGACCTTTTGTACAAAAAGTACGAAAAAGCCATTTCACTTGATAAGGACCTTTATAAACTGATTAAAGATAAAAAGCTCACATTAGCGCAGCTGGAAGAGCAAATCAGCAAAGTAAACTCAGTTTACGAAAAGGTGCATAAACAAGCAGATGAGTTTAATCAATTTACTAAAGACTACAACAAAGAGAAAGAACTATTATTCCGCAAATAGTATAGTGAAGGCATATCGGCATGGGCTGATGAACTGATAACAACCGAGTTCAGCCGCCTGTAAAAAGGCGGCTGAAGAATTGGTATATACGTGTGTTTCCCATTGACAACAAGTAAATCATGGTATAGTATTTATTTAGGGAAATATTCACATAAAACCAATCGTTGTTTCGGCACGTTGGAATGTTTTTATTATATTGATATATATATATAAAACAGAATGAAAATGCGATCTTAATTATCAGAAAATTCTATCTATTTATATTTACGGCAATATGATATTTGTACATGCTTTTTGCTTTTAAACCTTTATCCGGCATAAAGGTTTTTTTATTTTGCTTAGTAATGCTTATTAAGTAAGGGTGCTGAAAGTAAACGACAATTTTAAAATTGAAGTGAAAAACGTTTATCAAAATCGGAACGAAAAGAAACGGCAGAAATACGGAACAGGAGGAAAACAAATGCTTGCTTACGTCTTTCCCGGACAGGGAGCGCAGTTTAAAGGAATGGGCAGAGACTTATTCGATGAATTCAGTGAGCTCATTAAAAAGGCAGATCATATTTTAGGATACTCCATAAAGGATTTATGCCTTTCAGACGAAAAAGAGAGGCTGACTGATACGAAGTATACACAACCTGCAATTTATACAGTGAGCGCACTGCAATATTTAAAGGGTTTAAAAGAAGGTCATACACGCCCGGATGCTGTTGCAGGACATAGTCTGGGTGAATATACTGCGCTTTTTGCGGCCGGTGTTTTTAATTTTGAAACAGGTCTCCGGCTGGTTGCTAAAAGAGGCGAGTTAATGAGTGAGGCTTCCGAGGGCGGAATGGCTGCCGTGATCGGACTGGATGAGCACCACATAAAAAAAATACTTCAAAAGTATGAATTCGGCCAAATAGATATCGCCAATTACAATACATCTTCACAAATTGTGATAGCAGGGGCTGCAGAAGAGATAAAGCGGGCAGCCTCTTTTTTTGAAAAAGAAGGGGCGAAAGCTTATATCGTATTGCAGGTCGGCGGGGCTTTTCATTCTCGTTTCATGGAAAGTGCACAGCGTGAATTTGCGGAATTTATCGAGGGGTTTCATTTTTCTGAATTGAATTTCCCGGTCATTTCTAACTATACGGCAAGACCTTATAAACAAGAAGATATCAAACGGAATTTAATTGAACAAATAACAAACTCGGTAAAATGGACTGAAAGCATCAGGTATCTAATGGGACAAGGCGTCACTGTGTTTGAAGAGATCGGTCCCGGAAACATTCTGACTAAATTAATTCAAACCATACAAAGAGATGAGGAACCGCTTACTATCAGTGCGCCGGAAGACAGTCTCTTTTTTTCTGAAGGGAACAAGGACAATTCGGAAAGCGGGAAAGAGCATAGCCTCTTGGCCGAAAATATAGAGAGCGGTGCAGCTTCACCGGTGTCCCGATTGGGTGATCAATCTTTTAAAGAAGATTACGGTTTGACATACGCGTATTTGGCAGGTGCGATGCATAGAGGGATCTCTTCCGCTGAAATGCTGATCCGCCTCGGGAAGAAAGGAATGCTGGGGTTCTTTGGAACAGCAGGTTTAACGATAAGGGAAATTGAACAGGCCCTTATTTCTATTAAGAAGACACTCAAAAATGGCCAGCCCTACGGTATGAATCTGCGATTTGAGCCGGCTCATCAAGATAGAGAAAAGGAATTGATAGATTTATATATCAAGCATGACGTACGAGTAATAGAAGCGTCTTCGTATCTTTCCGTCAGCGCGCCATTAATTTATTACAAAGCGCATCAGTTGAAGATAGACAAAAGCGGCAGCGTCATACCTCATAATCGGATCATTGCCAAAGTTTCACGGCCGGAAGTTGCGGCCGCATTTCTGAGTCCGCCTCCTCAAAGTATCGTAAAGAGAATGTGTCAGAACGGTATGCTGACGGAAGAGCAGGCGGAGTGGCTCAGCCGTATTCCGGCAGCAGACGATATCATTATTGAAGCAGATTGCGGAAGTAATACTGAACAGGGCTCATTGACGGCGATGCTGCCGTTTTTTGTTAACCTGCGGGATGAAATGATGGAAACACACAAATACGCAAGGAAGATAAGGATCGGGGCTGCGGGAGGAATCGGGACTCCCGAGTCTGCCGCGTCTGCTTTTTTAATGGGCGCTGATTTTATTATGACGGGATCCATTAATCAATGTACAGTTGAAGCCGATACAAGCGGTTTTGTTAAAGAAATGCTGAGTGAGACAGGAATATGCGATACTGCTTATGCGCCTTCGGAGACTCTGTTTGAGTTCGGAACAAAGGTTCAGGTGCTGAAAAAGGGCACGCTGTTTCCGGTCAGGGCAAATAAATTATTTCAAATCTACCAACAATACGAGTCTTTGAATGAGATAGATGAAAAGACAAAGATTCAGCTCGAAAATGATTATTTTAACAAGACTTTTGATGAAATCTACGAAAGCATAATAGAAAAACAGCCGAACCTGGCCCAAAAAGCTGAGCGCAATCAAAAATATAAGATGCTGTTACTATTTAAGTGGTATTTGCAAAGAGGATGTCTGCTTGCTTTGGAAGGGCAGGAAGAACAAAAGGTGAATTTCCAAGTTCATTGCGGCCCGTCTTTAGGCGCTTTTAATCATTGGGTAAAGGGCACGGATTTGGAATCATGGAGAAACAGACATGTCGATGACATTGGTGAAAAATTGATGAATGAGACCGAAAGTCTGCTGAGGCGCAGATTGGATACGTTATTTCTACACTAAAGAAGGGGCGGGTGGAGGCCAATGGTTCATTTGAATAAACAGAGTGCGGATATCGCGATAATCGGGGTTGCTTGCAGATTCCCCGATGCAGATCATTATCATGAATTCTGGGAAAACATAAATAGCGGCAAAGATTCCATCCGGGAAGTGCCGATTGAACGGTGGGATCCCGATCTTTATTATTCAGCCGATATCAGTATACCGAACAAAACAATCAGCAAGTGGGGAGGTTTTATTCATAAAGCTGACCATTTCGACCATAAGTTTTTTAATATCTCTCCCCGGGAAGCGAAAAACATGGACCCTGAGCAAAGAATCCTTTTAGAAGAAACTTGGCGGTGCATCGAAGATTCCGGGGTTTCTTTGCAGGATCTCCAGCGTAAAACCACTTCTGTTTTTGCGGGTATTATGAATTCTGACTACCGGCAGACAGGTCATGCTGAATCGGAAATCGACAGTTACGCCTGTTTAGGAAGTTTCGAAGCTATGCTTTCCAACCGGCTTTCATACACATTCGGTTTGACCGGAAAAAGCATGTCTGTAAATGCCGCTTGTGCATCGTCGCTTGTTGCTTTACATGAAGCGGTTAAGTCATTGCGGACAAAAGAAAGCGATTATGCAATCGCATCGGGAGTAAACTTGAATTTCCAACCCGGAAAATATATTTCTTTTTCTAAAGCCAGAATGCTGAGTCCTGACGGCAAATGTAAAACCTTTGACGCAGCGGCGAACGGGTACGTTCCCGGAGAAGGGGCAGGCGTTGTATTGCTGCAGCGCCTTGGTGATGCAGTAAAAGCCGGTCACCATATATACGGGATCATAAAAGGGACAGCTGTTAATCATGGCGGTAAATCCCGTTCCATAACCGCTCCCAGAGCAGAAGCGCAGAGCCGGGTCATCTCAGAAGCTTTACACAACGCTGCTGTCGATGCTGCGACGGTTTCTTATGTAGAAGCACATGGCACAGGTACATCTCTGGGCGATCCGATAGAAATAGAAGCATTGACAAAAGCGTATCGGCAATATACTGAGGATACTCAATATTGCAGGATCGGAAGTGTGAAAACAAATATCGGTCATACAGAAGCAGCGGCGGGAATGGCCGGATTGATAAAAGTTCTAATGATGATGAAACACCGGAGGGTGCCGAAAAGCCTGAATGTACATACGGTAAATCCAATTATACAGTTTGAAAAAACACCGTTTAGGCCGGCACTTGATTCAAGTGATTGGAAGGCGGCAGACGGGGCTCCGCTCAGGGCGGGAATCAGCTCCTTCGGTTTTGGGGGTGTCAACTCTCACGTCATCATCGAAGAATTTATACATACAAAAGACGAATCTGACAGAAAAGGAAGGGTACCCTTCCTTTTTTCCGCTAAAAGTGAAGAAAGCATGAAACAAATGATACATCATTGGAGAACCTTTGCTGACGATTCAGAGGAATTTTGCAAAATATCAAATGAAGTGATCAGCAGCACCCTTTTAACAGGGAGGACATCGTTTGATTACAGGGCTGGTTTATTGGCAGGCAGCAAGGAGGAATTTAAAAATCAGCTTAAAGAGGGATTGAGTTTTCGGAGGAAACAAGATTCTGAATGGGCGCTTGCCATCGGTGACTTCAAATGGGAAAGTTATAAACAATTTGCCGTTTTGAAACGGGTGTTCCCTGATTTAGAAAAGAACGTAAGGCCGGTGCTGAAGGGTATACCAACATTGCACAGTTCATTTAAAAGAAAATGGACGCCTGAGAAAATCCGCTTGTATTCTTTAGTTATCAATACGGAAATCATAAAAAGTATCCTGGCATCCGGTTTTAAGCCAAGCCTCATTACAGGCGCCGGAGACGGATATTACGTTGCTCTTGCAGCAGCGGGTATCATCAAAATTGAAAAGGCCATTTCTGTCATCACAGGCGCTGAAAAACCTTCGCACTTATCCTGTGAGCCGCCGTCCATTCCATTTGTCAATCCGTACACTTCAAAAATGTACCCGCCGGTTCGATTAAACGAAGAATATGTAAGGATGCTGCTGAACGGTCTGAGCTTCCCGGCTGATTTTGCAGACCGCCTGTACGGGAAAACACGGCTGCTTCTTGAGCACCAATATACGTTTAAAGGGTTTTTAGAAGAGTGGGATAAAGCGGGAAAGACTCAGGAAATCGAGATTTTATCTTATATTGTGAATCGCACGGCGGATAAAAGAAACGCACTGCCGGCTGATGAGGAAGCGGCGATCATGGCTATCCTTGCCTCTATGAGAAGACTGTATAAGAGATGGGATTTAACAGATTATGATGGATTCTTTAATAATGATTATGTTCTGGAAATATTAAATTTACTTGATGAAGGGATTTTGTCTAAAGAACTTTTTCTGAGCATGTTATTGAAAAAGCAAGACGGAATTAAACAGGCTGTTGCTTGTATGAATGAGCAGCCGGCAGATTTTTATGATAAGGATCGTTTTCCGTTGATGACAGAATACAATCAAATGGATGCCGTGTCTCAGGAGATAGCTGATCATATGCCGCTTCACACGGAAGAAAAGGGAACGGAGCCGGATGTGGATATTTCTGATTTTTCAGTTTTCCAATTCGGATCGCTCCCTCCATCAGCAAAACTAAACAAAGCGGCTGCTTTTGAAGCGGACAAAGCAGCTGATGAAGCTCTTTATCATTCATTTATGCAACTGTGGCTTTCAGGAGAAGAGATTGAATGGGCGAAACTAGGTGACTATCATAAAAGAAAAGCCCCGCTTCCGCCTTATCCGTTTGAGCGCTGTCAATTTTCTTTAAACCCTCAGCAGGTAAAATCAGACGCGGCTTTTTCAGCAAAGAAGAATCAGGCACTTTATGCGCCGATATGGAAAGAAACCGCACTTGAGAATGAAGCGGACAGCGGACAAGCCTGTACTATTTTGCTGTTCTCCGAGAATAAAGACTATTTTGAAGAGATGAAAAAAAGAGAGAATACGTCCGCATATCTTATTATGCCCGGTGACCGTTTAGAGCAGATAAGCGACAGTGTTTTCACGATCAACAGGCAGCGTCCCGATGATTATCAAAGTGTCATTCGTCTGTTAAAAGAAAAAGGCGCAGCGCCTGATGCAATTTTGCATACGTGGTCTGAAAAACAGCCTGAACTGGAAGAAACACTCGAATCAGGAATTTATTCCGTGTTTTATCTGACTAAGGCTTTAATCAGCGAGAACCTTATAAACAAAGTAACGTTCATTTATACATTCAGCGCAGATCAAAAAGAAAAATTGCCGTATTTTGAAGGTGTGAACGGTTTTTTAAAATCGGTAAAACAAGAATATCCGCAGCTGCATTGTAAGACGGTTTGCTTTGAACATGATTCTGCAGCCGTTTCATTTTCAGAGAAGGCTGCCATTCTTTATAAAGAAATAAACACAGCACCTGATCGGCATATTCATATCACTTACAGAGGCTGCGTAAGATATGCACGGATGTTAGAGAAGCAGAGAGAAACATACACAAAGACCATTCAATACCCTGAAAAAGATAAAGTATATTTAATTACAGGGGGATTTGGGGGGATTGGCAGTAAAGTCGCTGAATATTGCGCGAAAACTGAAAGATCCACCATTATTCTATCGGGGCGATCTGCTTTAACCGGAGATAAGCAGAAACATTTAGAATACCTGAACAGCTTTAAAGCCAAGGTTTATTATATACAGGCGAATATATCCGATAAAGAAGCGGTAAAAAAAATGATTGACGGTATTACCGATCAGCATGCAGGTCTTCATGGCGTCATTCATTGCGCAGGAGTTATCAGAGACTCGCTGCTTTTTCAAAAAACAAAGCAGGAACTTTCAGAGGTGATTGCTCCGAAAGTTCATGGTGCGTTGAATCTTGATCATGCAACGAAGTCGCTGGAATTGGATTTTTTCGCCGTTTTTTCTTCAGTCGTCTCTATTGCAGGGAACGAAGGCCAGTGTGATTATGCATATGCAAACGGCTTTTTAGATCATTTTGCAGAATATCGGGAATGGAAACGGCAAAATTCTCTGCGCAGCGGCCGCACGCTGACAATCAATTGGCCTTTATGGAAAGACATCGGAATGGGAGCGAACCTGTCAGGTCAAGGGCGGACGTCTCTTTTTCATGGTTCCGGGCTCGAAGAACTTCCTGCTGAAGACGGAACGCAATGGTTTTCGCGGATTGTAACTTCGGGTCAGCTGCATAATATTGCAGTCTGCGGTGATCATGAGCGCTTTGAACAATTTATGCGGCAGAGATTTTTGACGGACGAAACAGAGACAGGCAGTGCCATTCCTTTGGCCCAAGGCGATATTTTGGATCAGACAGTTTTGTTTTTAACCAATATCATCTCCTCTGAGGTCGGTGCAGAACGGGAAGAGATCGATCAAGATGTGCATCTGGCTGAATATGGAATGGATTCGGTTATGATTCATCAATGCAACACAAAGCTGGAGCAGTCACTGGGAGCAATTTCGAAAACGCTTTTATTTGAATTTCATACAATCAGAGATTTAGCAGATCATCTTGTAAAGGAATATCCGGATCGGCTGGGGCGTTTATTTTCACGGGAGGAAAAAGGAAAACAGATTCAGAGCATTACCCCTGCCAGGCCGGAACAAAACATCACTGCACCTGCGGCGGAGGAAAAAGAACATCTTGACGGGATAGCGGTGATCGGTATCAGCGGCCGTTATCCCGGGGCTGAAAATATCGAAGAATTGTGGGAGCTTCTATCAAAAGAGAGAATCGCAATCACAGAAATTCCGAAAGAACGATGGAATTATAAGACCTACTATGATCCAGACCCCGCTAAAGCGCATGAGGGGAAAATTTATTGCAAATGGGGCGGATTTTTAAAGAACGCTGAATCATTTGATTCTTTGTTTTTCCAAATATCGCCAAGAGAAGCAGAAGCGATGGATCCTCAGGAACGAATATTTCTCGAAACCGTATGGAAAGCATTTGAAGATTCGGGATATACCATTGAAGGGTTGAGAAAGCAGACCGAAAAACATGTCGGTGTATTTGCGGGAGTGACGACCAATTCTTACAAGCTGCTCGGCGAAAGAATACCGACGGACAAAAACGATGTACTTCCAAATTCGTTCCCATGGTCTCTCGCGAACAGAGTGTCTTACACATTTGACTTTACAGGTCCCAGTGTCCCTGTAGATACGGCTTGCTCTTCATCCTTAACGGCAATTCACATGGCTTGCCAAAGTTTAAAAAAAGGTGAGTGCTCGGTTGCGGTTGCGGGAGGAGTAAATTTGTATCTTCATCCTTCTGACTATTTATACCGATGTCAGATGGGGATGCTTTCAAAATCGGGAAAATGCAGAAGTTTTGGAGAAGGCGGCGACGGTTTCGTACCCGGGGAAGGTGTCGGGGCCGTAATTCTTAAACCGCTTAAAGATGCCATACGTGATAATGATACTGTGTACGCCGTCATTAAAGGAACGGCAATTAATCACGGCGGAAAGACGAATGGCTATACGGTGCCTAATCCTGCCGCACAGGCGGATTTAATCCAAGGAGCTCTTAAAGCGGCCGGTTGGAGCGCCAGAAGTGTCAGCTTTATTGAAGCCCACGGCACGGGAACGCCGCTGGGTGACCCGATTGAAGTCCGAGGCCTGACCAAGGCGTTTAGAGCTTATACCGAAGATGTTTCATATTGCTCTCTCGGATCGATTAAATCTAACATCGGTCATCTTGAAGCGGCTGCGGGTATTGCCGGCCTGACAAAGATTATCTTACAAATGAAGTATAAAAAAATAGCCGCAACACTGCATGCTGAACGGGTGCATCCGGATCTTTATCTGGAAGAGACACCTTTTTGCCTTCAGCAGGAAACCGCCGACTGGATAAAACCCGCGAATGAAAAACATTCTGACAGCAAATATCCGCGGCGTGCGGGATTAAGTTCTTTCGGAGCGGGCGGGGCGAATGCTCATATTCTTGTGGAAGAGTATGAGTCTGCTGCTGACTGTCATACGGATTGTGAGGAAAGTGAGGAACTTATCGTACTCTCAGCCAAGCATTCACTGAGTTTACGGGAATCGGCAAAACAGCTGGTGGAATATCTTCAAAATGCCCGTCAACAACAGGGCGAGTTTTTGCAGCAAGCGGGAACAAACAAGCCGCTTCACCTTTCTGATATTGCGTATACCCTTCTTGAAGGGCGTGAAGCCATGCCGGAAAGGCTTGCTGTCATTTCAAATAATATCGATGATCTGATGTTGAAATTAAATCACTTTTATAATGGAATTAACGATCACGAAATATTTAGAGGAAAAAAACCGAATCATAAACGCAGACAGCAGCAATCGGATCCTCCGCTCAAATCCGGCAGAACCACATTAGCCGAAATGGCTGAATTCTGGGTATCAGGAGGCAATTTAAGCTGGGAAGATTTCCGCACCGGCAGAAAACCGGCGAAAATTACCCTGCCGACTTACCCTTTCTTAAAAAACAGACTGTGGGTGTCAAATAAGGCGCAATCAAAATCAACAGCTGATAAAGCTCCTTTATTTGATTTTTCTGCAGGTGAGTGCCGATTTTATAAAACGCTTTCTGATTCTGAATATTATGTAAAAGATCATGTTGTGCATGGGAATATGGTTCTGCCAGGAGCGGCAATCATCGAAGCGGCCAGAGAAGCGGGAGAGAGGCTGTACGGAAAATCAGTCATAAAACTGAGTCAGGTTGTATGGGCGGTTCCAATAACCGTTGAGAAAGAAAAGACGGTAATGATAGATCTGCTGCCGAATCAAAAAGACGGCAGATTTGTGGTAAAAACCGATATGCAACCTGAAGCGGCAGTTCACTGCCAAGGAAACATTATCACATGCGGAGATCAAGATGCCTCTCATACAGAGCATTTTCAATTGGACAGCTGGTTAACCGGACAGAAAAGATTAATCAGCGGCGCTGAGTGTTACAGGGATTTCCGGCAGAGCGGTTTGGACTATGGAACCAGTTTTCAGGTAATAAAACAGCTGTTTATCCATGAAAATGCTGTTCTTGCACGAATATCACTTCCTGAGAGCATTCATAAAAAATCCGGCACGCTGCTGGAACCGTGTTTATTGGATGGCATTTTTCAATCCACAACCGGGTTTACGTCCGGTCAAGAAGGAGATCACACCGCATATTTGCCTTTTGAATTAGGTGAGCTGGAGATTCTTCATGCACCTTCGGCAAACGGCTATGCTTACATTACAGCTGCCGATGAAAGACAACATGATGATGTCAAAAGGTTTCATATATTATTTATGGATGAAAACGGATCTGTAAGTCTTAAAATAAAAAACTTAGCGTTAAAGGCGTTAAGGGTTGCACCGCAGACTCAGGATGAGCGGCATTCAGTTAAGTATTACACTGATATGTGGAAGCGGGCCCCTCTGCTTCATCAGCCTGAAGCCAGCGGTTTAAACAGCTGCCTTGTGATTTCACTCCGTCGGGATATATCAGAACCGCTGATCCGCCAGGCATATAAAGATATCGGCTTGAACATGATCTTTGTCCGTCATGGCGGCAGTTTTCAAGAAAAAAGAGCTGATTCCTTTGAATTGAACAGCGTCAAACTTGACGGCTATCAGAAATTGCTGGCGATTCTTAAAGAAAGACAAGTGACAATTGACCGCGTCATTTTAATCGGGATGAGCCCTGAAACGGGAATTGAGCAGAACATTCATGAAAAGCTGGAAGAGGCTGTTTTGCCGGTTTTCAATGTAACGAAAGCTCTGCTAGCAACAATCCCAAGACATAAAATCCTGATATCACATGTATTTTTCACAAGGGAAAATCAAATCTTACCTTATCAAATGGCAATCAGCGGCTTTTTTAGGTCGCTTCATTTAGAACATCCAATGTTGTCCGGTAAAAATATTGAAATACAAAGCGGTGAAATTCAGTTACAGCTGAACACCGGTCTGCCTGAATTAAAAAACCTTGTGAAAGAAACAATCATCAGCGATGATACTTCAGAAATCAGATACAGAGATGGAATCAGGCAGGTCAAGCACTCTGCAGAAATTGAAAGTGCCGAGCCCCCCAAAAAGATGGAAGTAAAAGAAGGGGGAGTTTACCTCATTACAGGAGGAACGGGCGGTCTGGGACTGATTTTCGCCAGACATCTTGTGCGAAAAGGGAGAATAAAACTTGTCCTTATCGGCAGGTCAGAGCTTTCTGAGGAAGCCGTAAGCAATGTAAAAGAGCTCGAAAAAAACGGATCAGAGGTTTTTTATGTAAGAACCGATATTTCTGATAAGGAAAATGTCAATAACCTGATAAACCTCGTCAAAAACAAATTAGGTCCTGTTAAAGGAATTATTCACAGCGCCGGTGTGATAAAAGATTCATTACTCATCAATAAGCGTGAAGAGGATCTCGATTCAGTCGTGGCCAGCAAGGTTTACGGAACGATATGGCTTGACCGGTATACAGACAGAGAACCTCTGGACTTTTTTGTAATGTTTTCATCTATCAGCGCAATAATCGGGAACGCGGGACAAACCGATTATGCTTATGCAAACCGGTTTATGGATTATTTTGCGGAAATGAGAGCGGCGGAAAATAAACCTGGAAAAACAGTCTCGATTAATTGGCCTTTATGGAAAGAAGGCGGTATGCAAATTGACATTCATTCAGAAAAGTTCCTTTATGACCGTTTCGGAATGCTGCCTCTGGAAAAACGGGAAGGCCTTGCAGCATTTGATCAAGCAATGACAGGGTGTGAACATCAAATAATGGTATTTAGCGGTAATGAATTAAAGCTGGAACGAATGATAACGATTGACAGCGGAAAAAGTGACCCGGCAATCGCCGACGAAAATCAAGAACCGAAAGATCTGTCAATAAC
Organism: Bacillus sp. FCW2; assembly: GCF_021228595.1. Lineage (NCBI taxonomy): Bacteria > Bacillati > Bacillota > Bacilli > Caryophanales > Bacillaceae > Bacillus > Bacillus sp. FCW2. Next base: position 558,891 of record NZ_CP089436.1, read on the forward strand.
TGGATCTTTAAAAAGCACTTTGACGCGCATCATCACTGGCGTATTAAAAATTGAAGAACGGGAATTTGATTTTGAACTGCCGATAAGTGAATACGGATTTGATTCAATTATGTTTACAATGTTGGGCAACGAATTAAACGAGTCATTAGGAATATCAATGATGCCGTCAGATTTTTTCGGTCTTACTGATTTTAATGAACTTCTTGAGTTTTTAAAGAGTGAGTATTCCGAGGAGCTTCATCTCTGCGGTTCTTTTTCTTCAGATGAATCTGCGGCGAAAGACCGGAGAGAAAATCTGATTGAGGGCATCGCAAAGATGATGTCAAGTATTTTGAAGATTGACAGAAAGGAAATAGAAGAAGAGACTTCATTCGGCGAGTACGGATTTGATTCTATTACGTTTACCAGACTCGGAAATGAAATCAATCAACAATATGGTACGGAATTATTGCCATCCATTTTCTTTGAATGCAATTCACTGGCTGAAATGACTGATTATGTAATCGAGCAATACGGAGAAATCCTTTTTGCTGAGACAGAATCTTTTTCTGCAGCTGACGAAAAAACATTGTACAGCACGCCTCCGCCGGAATCTTATGAACGTTCCCCTGAGCCTGAAAATAAAACTATGCAAGAGGAAAGACATATAAATGAGCCGGTTGCAATAGTGGGAATAAGCGGCCGTTTCCCCCAAACAGATACGCTGGAAGACTTTTGGGAAGGAATTGAAAAAGGCCGGGATATGATTACAGACATTCCTGAAGACCGTTGGAACTGGAAAGAGTTTGACGGCGATCCGATCAGGGACGTCAATAGAACAAAAATAAAAAAAGGCGGATTTATCAAAGGCGCGGACAGTTTTGATCCGTTGTTTTTCGGGATTTCTCCCGCCGAAGCAGAATTAATGGATCCCCAGCAAAGAATTTTTATGGAGACTGTATGGAAAACAATAGAAGATGCGGGCTATAAGCCGTCCGATTTGGCAGGGACGAAAACCGCGGTGTTTGCAGGGGTCGCCACAACGGATTATGCTGAACGTCTGAATGAAAATGGCGTCTCTGTTCAGGCGCAGACCGCAACCGGTTTAAATCATTGTATATTGGCAAATCGTATTTCTTACCAGCTGAACCTGACGGGTCCGAGCGAACCGATTGACACTGCCTGTTCAAGTTCGTTAGTTGCGCTTCATCGTGCGGCTGAGGGGATTCAAAGAGGCGATTTTGAAATGGCGATTGCAGGCGGAGTGCATATTATGACAAGCCCTACTCTGTTTATAGCTTTTGATAAAGCAGGTATGCTTTCCAAAGACGGAAAGTGCAAAACGTTTGATAAAAGCGCTGACGGCTATGTAAGGAGTGAAGGGGCGGCTGCAGTATTGCTCAAGCCGCTCAGCAAAGCACAGGCAGACGGTGATCATATATATGGTTTGATTAAAGGGTCAGCTGTAAATCACGGCGGCCGCGCCAATTCTTTGACAGCTCCGAATCCGAACGCACAGGCGGACTTATTAACCGAAGCTTGGCGGAAGGCGGGGGTCAGCCCTGCCACTGCGGGATATATAGAAGCGCATGGCACAGGGACAAGTCTTGGCGATCCGATTGAAGTGAACAGCATCATAAAGGCATTTAAAACGTTATATCAAGAATGGGACATTCCTTTTGCGAAACAGAAATGCTGCGGAATCGGGTCTGTGAAAACAAACATCGGCCATCTCGAAACCGCTGCCGGAATAGCCGGCGTGCTGAAAGTGTTACTGGCTTTTAAATATCGCAAACTTCCGGGACTCGCCCATTTTTCAGAACTCAATCCATACATCAAACTGGAAAATACGCCATTTTATATCACAGAAACCGCTCAAAAGTGGAATCCGATAAAAGATGAAGAGAACAACGATCTGCCGAGGAGAGCAGGTGTCAGCTCATTCGGATTCGGCGGTGTGAACGCGCATATTGTATTAGAGGAATATAGGGAACCTCAAAAAGAAGTGCCGGAAAACAACGGTAACACACATATTTTTGTTTTATCTGCGAAAAGCAAAGATCAATTACTTGAGTATATCCGGCTTATGGTTCAGTACTTGGATCGCGTGATTGCCGGTGACATGACCGTTAATGCCAGTGACATGGAATTTACATTGCAAAACGGCCGGGAAGCAATGAACGAAAGAATTGCCGTATGTGCAGCGAGTCTGACTGAGCTGAGAGATAAATACGTCAGCTTTCTTGATGACAGCAAGGTGCAAAAAGGCGTATTTATAAGCGAAAACACTGAAGAGCGCACAGCTGTTTCTGAATATATGATTCAGGAGGCTCTTCAAAGCGGAAAAGAGGAGCTGCTCGCACAATGGTGGGCCAATGGAGCCGAGTTTGAATGGAAGACAATCGGCAATAAGAAATTGAATAGAGTGCCGATGCCAACTTATCCGTTTGCAAAAGAGAGTTATTGGTTTACTCCGAAAAAGAACAAAAGCGAGGTTAATAGTAAAAGTCTTCACCCATTAATCAGCGAGAATGTCTCAACATTAAAGAAACAAGCATTTAAAACTGTTATTTCCGGAACTGAATTTTTCGTCACTGATCATCTTGTTTCAGGAGACTATGTGCTGCCAGGAGCCGCTTCGCTTGAAATGGCTCTTGTTTGTGCGGAAATAAGCGGAGAAAGTAAAGTATATAAAATAAAAGACGTGATGTGGAACAGACCTATATTATATAAAGGAAAAACGCTGCACATTTATACCGACTTGGAAATGAAACAAGATAAGTTGAACGTAATGATATGTAAAGAGGGTCCGGATGGCGTGCAGCAAATCTGCACACAAAGTGAAACAGTATTCGGAGACATAAACAGCAATCCTGAGTATGTCGATATTGATCAGTTCATACGCAGCAGTGAGCCGGTCATAAGCCGGGAAGAGTGTTATCACCGCTTCAGCCGTATGGGCCTGACATATCATAGCAGTTTTCAAACATTGAAAGCCGTATATCGCGGTGATATGGAGTTAATGGCAGAATTGGAGCTTCCTGCTCATTTAGCGAACGGGTTTTCACATTTTACACTTCATCCTTCATTAATTGACGGCGGTTTTCAAGCGGCGGCATTTTTGTTAAGAGATAATGAGAAAGAGGGCTTATTTGTTCCATATTCACTTAGAGAGCTTCACATTAAGAGGGCGCTTACTGCCCGATGCCATGTTTCGGTGAAAGAAACCGGTTTTTATACGTATAACATTGATTTTATTAACGAGAGCGGCGAAATAGCCGTGAGCATGAAAGACTTTTCTGTCAGAAAAGTGACCGGGGGAGAATTAACCGCAGGACGTAAAAATGAAGATCAGGAAATTCTCTTCTTATTAGAACGATTGAAAAACGGTGAACTTTCTGCTGACCAAGTTTATCAGCTGCTGGAGGGAAAATAGTGCAGATCAAACAAATACTTTCCTTAATTGAAGAACAGCAAATGTCTCCTGATGCAGGACTGGAGCTAATTCGCACTTACAGAAAAGAACAAATGGAAAAAAAGGCGGAGCCGGAATCACAAGCTCCGTCCCCAACCATTTTTTTCAAGAACGATTGGGTAAGGACAAATAACATTGATATGCCGAATCAGCAGGCGCCGGGAAATATGCTGATTTTTGATCAGGATAACCGTCTTTTTCAGCATGCCGAGATGATGAATGGAGAACATAACCGTGTCATTCTCGTAACGCCCGATTCTGATTATAGAATTGAACGGAATAGATGCATAATCAATCCTTCTGATGAAAATCATGTCGAAATGCTGCTGTCTGATTTGGCTGAAAACGGATTTACACCTGATGTCGTGCTTTATTTATGGAACGGAGAAATCAGAGAATTCACTGAAGAATCCGTTAACGAAACTCTTCGCAGAGGGATAAACTCGCTCTTTTTATTATCAAAAGCTTTAATGCGAAGAAACGAACCTGTTACGTTATTGCATATTTATTGGACAAGCGGTCTGAATCAGCCGTTTCATGAAGCTGTCGGAGGGTTCATGAAAACGGTAAACATGGAAAGCTCCAAGCTTAAAGCGAAAACCATACAGATTCGCCATGAGCATTCTGAGATAAATCCTCCGGTTTCCGAGGTGTGGGATGCTGCAATCAGTGAAATACAGCACTTTCAATCCGATGAATGTGAGGTTTTAATAGACTCACATACCCGTTATGTGAAAGGGCTGCAGCATATTGATAATCCGGAACACGATAACGGATCTGTAACGTATCAAAAAGGCGGCATATATATCATTACCGGAGGAGCGGGAAAACTCGGGCTGCTGTTTGCGGAACACATCGCTAAAGAAAACCAAGCCGTGATTATACTTACAGGCCGTTCTTTTTTAACCGCTGATCAAAAAGAACGGATCAGTAAGCTTAATGAGAGCGGCTCTATTGTTGAATATCAGCGGACGGACATAACAGATCGAACAGAGACAGAGCGATTCATTTTCGGCGTTAAACAGCGGTACGGCAGCATAAACGGGATCATTCATGCTGCCGGCATCCTTCGTGACTCATTTCTTGTAAATAAAAGTCTCAGTGATTTTACGGACGTACTGAAACCGAAAGTTTACGGGACAATCTGGCTGGATGAGCTGACAAAAGACGAAGATCTTGATTTTTTTGTTCTTTTTTCTTCTTTTTCCGCTTACGGAAATGCCGGCCAAAGTGACTATGCGTACGCAAATCATTTTATGGACAGTTTTGCAGTGCTTCGATCTCAGCTCTCCCGAAACGGAAAAACCCTTTCAATCAATTGGCCGTTATTGAAAGATGGCGGGATGAGTCTCGACAGCAATGGAATCATTCAAATAAAAGAAAAATACGGAATGACTCCGATGCGAACTTCCTCTGTTTTGGAAGCGTTTCTGAAAATGCTGCGGTCTTCATTTACCAGCTTAATGCCTGCAGAAGGAGAGCGGGATAAAATGATAAAAGCGCTTTCGATTCAAAGAAATACAGCTGCAGCAGATCAAGATACACTCACGGCGGAACACGATGAAGAAGAGGAATATGCTGCGAAAGAAAAAGTCAATGACTATTTAATCAAGATCATCAGCGGTGTCTTGAAAATCCAATCTCATAAAATAAATGCGAAAGACTCTTTTGAGAAATTCGGAATCAACTCACTTATGATCATGTCACTTATTTCAAAGCTTGAAGATACTTTCGGGGATCTTCCAAAAACAATCTTTTTTGAATATCAGAACATTGAAGAGCTTTCAAACTTCTTCCTAACATCTTTTAAAGAAAAAGTGCTTAAGGCCGCAGGGGCAGCTCCGGTAACAAGAGTGCCGAAGAAAAGAGAAAATCTGAGTAAAAAACAGCACCGGCAGCAGAAGGTTGCATCTGCACCGAGCATGGTTCCGCCGGGTGAGGATATTGCCATTATCGGTGTGAGCGGAAGATATCCGAAATCCGATACTCTTGAGGAGTTCTGGGAAAACATTGCCGGAGGGAAAAACTGTATTATTGAAATCCCCGAGGAACGTTGGGATTTCAGATCGAATTACAGTCCCGACAGAATGGAGAAGGGGAAAATCAACAGTAAGTGGGGCGGTTTTATCAGCGGTGTTGATCAATTCGATCCGCTGTTTTTCCACATTTCTCATAAAGAAGCTGAGCTGATGGACCCTCAGGAGCGAATTTTTCTCGAAACCTCCTGGCATACGTTTGAAGATTCAGGATATACAAAAGAGAAGCTTGACGGTATGAAAGCCGGTGTGTTTGTCGGAGCCATGTACGGACAATATCAATTATTCGGCGCAGAAGAAACTGCGCGGGGCAATCCGATTGCGCTCAGTTCCTTCTTTTCATCTATTGCGAACAGGGTTTCATACTTTTTTAATCTCTCCGGCCCGAGCATTGCACTGGATACGATGTGTTCATCATCGCTGACGGCCATTCACTTGGCATGTGAGAGCATTAAAAGAGGGGAAAGTGAAATTGCGCTTGCGGGCGGCGTTAATGTGTCCATACATCCCAGCAAATACCTTTGGCTGAGTCAAGGTAATTTTGTTTCCACCGAAGGATTGTGCAGAAGTTTCGGAGAGGGCGGAGACGGCTATGTCCCGGGAGAAGGTTCGGGAGCCGTCCTTTTGAAACCTCTGGAAAAAGCAATTGCTGATCAGGATCATATATACGGAGTGATTAAAGGAACATCTGTAAATCATGGCGGAAAAACCAATGGATTTACGGTTCCGAATCCGAATGCACAAGCTGAGCTGATTGCTGAAAATTTCAAGAAATCAGGCATCAGTCCGCGATCCGTCAGCTACTTGGAAGCACACGGAACGGGTACCTCGCTCGGAGATCCGATTGAGATCGCAGGATTGACAAAAGCGTTTGAGAAATTTACGGATGATAAACAATTTTGTGCTATAGGTTCAGTGAAGTCTAATATCGGACATTTGGAGTCTGCTGCAGGTATAGCAGCTCTTACAAAAGTTCTTTTACAATTTAAGCATCAGAAATTGGCGCCATCCATTCACTCGGAACAGCTGAACCAAAATATCCGATTTGAAAAGACGCCTTTTTACGTTCAGCGGAAAGAAGAAGAGTGGCGGAAAGAATCAGGCGCCTCCAACAGGAGAGCAGCAATCAGTTCGTTCGGAGCGGGAGGAGCAAATGCCCATGTCATTGTGGAAGAATATCAAAACCATGCGGACACACAAACAATAAGCGGGCCGTTTGCCGCAGTTCTCTCAGCCAAAAATGAAGACAGACTGAAAGAATACGCTCGGCGCCTTCTGCAATTCACAGAGCGGGAGACAAAGGCCTCGGCAGCTGATATCGCTTTTACATTGCAGACATGCAGGCAACCGATGGAAGACAGACTTGCTGTTGTAGCTTCCGATTTGCCGGAGCTTAAGGAGAAGCTGAGAACTTTCTGTACTGAAGGAACAATTGGAGAGGGCGTATACAAAGGCAATGTTACGAAAGATTTTGATAAAGTCTTTATCTTTCATGACCAAAAGATGAAAGATAAATTCCTCGAGGTGATGATGGAGACAAAGGACTTGAATCTTCTTGCAAAATTATGGTCTTTCGGGGCTGATATTCAATGGCGAGAGTTATATGAAGAATATACCCCGCAAAAGGTCAAGCTTCCTTTATATCCATTTGCTGAGGAGTCTTACTGGGTGCCTCGAAATCAAAGTGCAATATTTCCGGAAACATTGCCGCAGCAGTCTTCACTGCACCCGCTTCTGGATTCGAATGAATCTACTCTGGAACAGCAGTTTTTTAAAACGACATTAAGAGAAAAAGAGATTTGGTTAAAAGACCACATTGTAAAAAACAAGAGCATTCTCCCGGCAGCTGCTTTTCTTGAAATGGCATGCGCAGCGGGAACGCGGTCATATCGAAAGAAAAAGGTCACTCGTTTAAAAAACGTGATATTTGCCAGACCGGCCATGCTTTTGCAAGAGAGCCTGACCATTTACACTCACATTTCCGTAAAAGACGGCAGCATATTATTTAACATGTCACCTGACGAGGATGCTGCTGTAAGGACTGGATTTGTGACGGGGGAATTAGATTATGATCATCATTACAGTGATGATGATATAGAGAACATCGACAGACAAGAGATGATAAACAGAAGTGCTTTTGTCCGTGAACATGATGAATGTTACGAGTATTTTCGGGAAAACGGGTTCCTGTATGGGCGCGCTTTTCAGCCGATTCAACGTTTATGGGGCGGCGGAACGGAAGCGGTTGCACACTTATTGCTGCCAAAAGAAGCCGCATATGCTCTTGAAAATTATACATTGCATCCGTCTTTAATTGATGGGGCTCTGCAATCTTTGTTCGGAATTACCGACGGAAGAGAAGAGGCATCTGTTTATGTTCCTTTTTCAATAGAAGAGATTACGATTCGGAAAAAAGTTTCAGCAGAATGCTGGGCTTATGCGCGTAAAACAGGCCAAAAAGGTCAATCCGAGCTTATTTACGATATTCAGCTGCTTAATGAACACGGAGAGAGACTTGCAGGTTTGAAGGATGTAACCATTCGTAAAAAAGAAACGTTTTCCGCGGAGACACAGACTCGTGCAACAGCGGATTCCAATGGAAAGAACGAGAGAGTAAAAGAGCTCCTCAGACAATTAAAAGCGGGCGAACTGACTGCGGAGGAAGCAGATTATGCGCTGGAGCGTATGCAGGATTAGTTTATCATTTTGCGGCAGTGCCATTTGTAAAGGGGATGAAGATTTTTATGAAAGAAGCCCGTCATATTAGAAAAAAAGTACTTTCTGACATAGAAAGCGGCATCATTTCTTTGGAAGAAGGAGTAAAGCGGATACAGCAGCTTGGTTCTCATTCCGCAGGGGGTAACGGACAGGCGATATATTATCAGACGGTCTGGCAGCGGACAGATCTCAGCATTCATGTAAAAGGCGGCCGACGTGAGGGCAGCCTTTTATTATTTGATAAAAATGAAATTGTGAGAAATGAACTTGCTGCATTGCATGATACAAGGGTTATTTTGGTTAAGCCGGGGAAAGAGTTTCGAAAAACCGGGGACGGTGTATTTGAAATCGACCCCCGCTCTGAAAGAGATTACATAAACCTGTTAGGATGGCTTATAGAAGAAGAGAAGTCAGATATACGGGAAGCGGTGCATTTATGGTCAGACATGCCGTTTGAAAAGACTGAGAGAGCGATTCGTGAACAATGCGACAGCGGAGTCTATTCTTTGTTTTTACTGCAACAGGCGCTCTTCAAAAATAACTGCCGCAAACCGATCAAGCTGTTATATGGATATTTTTCGCATCTTTCCGGAGAACAGCCTCTTTACGCGGCGGCAAGCGGATTTTTGCGGACATTGCAGCTGGAAAATCCGTTAATCTCAGCAAAAAGCATTGAAATGGAGCAGTCAATAGCAGCCGTTCACGCGGCTGATATCATACGCAATGAGCTGAGTGATTTCCAGCCTTCAGATGTAGAGATCCGTTATAAAGACATGCAGCGTTATGTCAAACAGCTCAAAACGTATGAACCCGAAAAAAATTCCCGAAGCGGAGATGTGCCGCTGAGAGAAAATGGAGTATATATTATCGCGGGAGGCGCGGGCGGATTAGGATTTACCTTTGCAGAATATTTGGCTTTTCAAACAAAATGCTGCCTTGTTTTAACGGGGAGATCTCCGCTTTCAGATCATATAAGAAAACAGCTGAGACGATTAGAGGATGCCGGTTCTTCAGCTGTTTATGTTCAGGCTGATATTACCAATAAGGAAGAAGCCGAATATGTAGTCAAAAAAGCCAAAACTTCTTATGGAAAAGTAAACGGGGTCATTCAGGGCGCGGGAATCATCCGTGACTCTTTCCTTCTTAACAAGTCACGAGAGGAATTCGATCAGGTAATCAGACCGAAAGTATTGGGTACGATGTGGCTGAATGATGCTGTTGAGAAAGAAAATCCTGACTTTTTCATTTGCTTCTCCTCTACTTCCGCAGTGTTGGGAAATGTCGGGCAATCTGATTACGCGTTCGGAAACAGTTATATGGATCATTTCATGAATATGCGTTCTGCCCAGGATTCTGATACGATTTCTCTCTCTCTGAACTGGCCTCTGTGGAAAGAAGTCGGCATGCAAGTGGATGAGCGCACGGTAGAGACAATGAAAAAGGCGGGTTTTTATCCTTTAGAAAAAGAAGAAGGTAAAGAAGCGTTTGCAGTCGCATTGTCCTCCGGTTTTTCGCAATTTACTGTATTTTACGGAGATGAGCAAATTGACAATCATGTTCATCAATTATATGAACGAAAAGACAATATTCCGGCAGATGAAGGAACAGGGAGAAATATCGAATCATTTGATTCAGAGAAACTGACAGCTGAAACATCTGATTTTATTATAAAAATGATTGCTGCAGAATTCAGGATGCCTGCGGACAAAATAGATGCAGAAGAGGCATTGGAAAAATACGGACTTGATTCCGTTATGATTATCAATATGACGAATGAGCTTGAAAAACATTTCGGCGCGCTCTCAAAAACGCTGTTATTCGAATATCAGACTGCGGCAGAATTGTCACAGTATTTCGTTGAGGAGCACAGGGATACTCTTCTTCATAAACTCCGGTTAGGAGAAAACGGGAGCAGCACCCCATCTCAGAAGAAAAAAGACAATAAACAGACAGCCGAAGTTAACGGGAAACAGAAAATCCAGATGAAAAATCAGGTGCAGCAGCAGGAGAAGTATCATGACAATGATATCGCGATTATCGGTATCAGCGGACGTTACCCGATGGCAAATGATCTTGATACTCTGTGGGAAAACTTATTGAACGGTAAAGACTGTATAACTGAGATACCTAAGGATCGGTGGGATTCGGGGCTGCACTATCAGCCCGCAGCGGGCGATGAAGTAAAAAACCAAAGCAAATGGGGGGGATTTATTGACGATGTGTATCATTTTGATCCGTTGTTCTTTAATATTTCTCCTGCCGAAGCTGAATTAATTGATCCGCAGGAGAGACTGTTTTTAGAGACGGTTTGGCACACCATAGAAGATGCGGGGTACGTAAAGAAAACGCTTGAAAGAAAAAACGTCGGTGTTTTTGCAGGGGTTATGTACGGCCAATATCAGCTGTACAGCGTTGGTCACGAAGCGGCCGTTTCTTCCTCATATGCATCAATCGCCAACCGGGTATCGTACTTCTTTAATTTCAGCGGGCCAAGTATTGCTTTGGACACGATGTGTTCCTCATCATTAACGGCTGTTCATTTTGCCTGTGAAAGTTTAATCAGGAATGAATGTGAAATTGCAATTGCAGGAGGCGTCAATTTATCCATTCATCCTCATAAATATGAACTCCTGACCCAAGGCGGATTTTTATCCAGTGATGGCCGGTGCAGAAGCTTCGGTTCAGGAGGAGACGGCTATGTGCCGGGAGAAGGGACAGGTGCCGTGCTGCTGAAACCCGTAAAAAAGGCTATTGCCGACGGTGATCAGATTTATTCAGTTATTAAGGCAACAGCCATCAACCACGGTGCTAAGACGAATGGATATACCGTGCCGAATCCCAAAGCTCAAAGTGAGGTCATTACGAGAGCCTTAAAAAAAGGATTTATTGATCCAAACAGCATCAGCTATATAGAGGCTCACGGAACAGGCACCGCGTTAGGAGATCCGATTGAAATCACCGGTCTGACCAAAGCATTTTCAGGTGCCGAACGCGATAAGAAGACATGCGCGATCGGGTCGATTAAATCAAATATCGGACATCTTGAGGCTGCTGCAGGCATAGCGGGCATTACGAAAGTTATTCTTCAAATGAAACATAAAACAATTGTTCCGTCACTGACTCATTCTGCTGAATTGAATGAAAATATACCGTTTCAAAAAACACCTTTTTATGTACCGGACAGTGCCGAAAAATGGGAGTCATCCGTTCCCAGGCGTGCCGGAATCAGTTCTTTCGGGGCAGGAGGAGCTAATGCCCATGTTATTTTAGAAGAATTTGCGGATGAAGCTATCTCTCCTCTCGCGGCTGAAGAACCTGAACAGCTTTTATTTGTTTTTTCTGCAAAAAATGCCGACAGGCTGGAAGAATATGCAAAACGCGCAAAAGAACATATAGCAGCCAGAGATTATCCATTAGAAACACTTAGAAATACAGCATTTACTTTACAAACCGGCAGAGAAGAAATGCCGCACAGATTGGCTGTTATCGCCTCCACAAGAGATGAATTGCTTAAAGGACTGACAGACTATACCCTCGGAAACGCGATGGATCATATTTTTACAAGCGGCAAAGACACAACAGAAGCAAAAAGGATGAACAAAGCTGAGATTGAAGAAGCAGCCGCAAACAGGGATCTTGTGAAGATTGCTGAATACTGGGTTGCCGGAAACGGGGTAGATTGGCCGTCACTTTATAAAGGTGCTACTCTGAGACGGGTATCAGCACCCGGATATCCATTTGCCAAAGAGCTGTGCAGAATAGATGCGCAAAATACGGGAAGCCGCCGGATGAACGGTAATAACGATCTGCATCCTTACATTTCATGCAATATATCTGATTTTAAAGCACAGAAGTTTCTTATCAATGTAAGCGATACCGGTTTGTATATAAAAACAAAGTATCAAGACAAGGAAATGTTTCCGTTTCTCAGCCAGATTGAAATGGCGAGAGCTGCCGGAGCGATGGCTTCAGGGAATCCGATTATTAAATTAACAGAGCTCTCCTTTAGAGAACCGATGTTACAAAGCGGAAGCAATGAGCAGATCCGGATTGTATTAACCCCGGATAATCAGGGTGCATCGTATTCTATAGAAAAACAGAGCGACTCATCCATTTATTCCTCAGGGCGGCTCGAATTAGAAGGCGGGGCGTACGAGAACGGAAATATTCATCTTGAGCCGTTCCTGTCTCAGCGCGCAGACCGCATACCGTACGAAGCGTTTTATCAGCGGCTTGCCGAATTCGGATACAGCTGCAGTGACAGTCTGAAAGCCGCAGAGCACTGCGTCAGCAGGAACGGACAGGTACTTTTAAAGATAAAAGCAAAGGCCGGGCCGAAAGGGTGCATAATCAAACCGGAAGTTATTGAGAGCGTATATCAAGCCGTCATATACCTTGCGGGGGAAAATGCCGGCGAGCTCCCGGAAAACATTAAAGAATGTACGATTTTTGATCATGAGACTGAACCCGTTTATGTATATGCAGAACAAACTGAAGAAAGCGATTCGGCTTATGATGTGTATGTATTAGACAATGCCGGCGGGATTTTGATGGAACTGAGCGGGCTGGTTTTTGGCGAAAAGCCTAATAAAAATGTACGTTTTTATGAGCATAAGTGGGATCAAAAAAACCCTCTGATTGAAATGAAAGATAGGGAGCCAAAAACAATTCTGGTCTTTGCAAAAGATGAAGCATTGGCTGGAGCTCTGAAAAATCAATCAGACAGCCGTGTCATTCTCGTCACGCCGGATCAGCGGCAGACCGATCAAAATCTGCTGACATTCTGTGTAAACCCGGAAGTGACGTCAGATTATATTCGTTTATTCGAAGAATTGGAGAAAAAGGGGTTTTCTCCGGATGTCATCTTGCACACGGGAGAAACATTTTACGCGGGTGACCGCCTTCTCAGCGGCCTGGAATCAATTTTTTATTTATTAAAAGCGCTGAGCGCCCGCAGTGACGCCTCTCTTTATCTTCATTCTCTGCTTCTTGTTCACTCTTTTAAAGAAGGCGTGAATGATCCGTATACGGGCGCTCTTGCAGGCTGTTTAAAAACGGCAAATATGTTGGTGCCATCCGCAGAGAATGTGAAGTCAATCGGTTTTTCAGAACGTATATCAATTGAAAAAATGGCTGAATTTTGTCTTAACGAAATGGTTTCAGGCGTGGAACGGCAGGCGGAAGAAGTTAAATATATAAATGACAAGAGGTATGTTAAGACATTAAAGGAGTATGTATTCAATCATACAGAGCACTCTCATCAGCTGAAACAGGAAGGGATTTACCTCATAACGGGCGGTTTGGGCGGTCTGGGCCTGATTTTCGCAAAATATTTAGCCTCTCAGTATCAAGCAAAATTAGTATTGACGGGAAGGTCACCGTTAACAGCTGATAAACGACATAACATTGACCGGCTGCAGGCGCTTGGAGGAGATGCGGTATATTATCAAGCTGATGCCGCAGATCAAAAGACGATGGGACGGGTCATAGAAGAAACGAAACGGACTTGGGGCTCCATTCAAGGTGTTATTCATTCAGCTGGTCATGCCGATGATCGGTTATTTACAGAGATGAATCTGACTGATTTTTCAGAAGGCATGACTGCTAAAATTGAAGGAACGATATGCTTAGATGAATTAACGAAAGATGAGCCGCTTGATTTCTTTATCGTATTTTCTTCTATTTCTTCGGTCTTCGGAGATTTTGGACAGGTTAATTATGCGTTGGGCAATTATTTTCAAGATCAATATATAAATTGGAGATCCGAACAGAGCCGCCGGCAAGAGAGACAAGGCAAGAGCATTTCGATTAACTGGCCGTTGTGGCGTAAAGGCGGAATGCATTTAAACAAAGAAGCTGAAGAAGCATATCTTTCCGCATCCGGGTTTGATTATTTGGAAACGGAAGAAGGGATAGCGGCTTTTGAGACGATTTTGGCAAGTGACTGTCCGCAAATTTCGGTTGTTACCGGGGATGCCGGAACAACACCAGCAAAAAAAGATCTGCCGTATCAAAAAGTAAATACGCTTCCGGTTCGTCAAGAGGAAATTTCTTATACAGCACCGGCTTATACAGACAATGTCCTGAAAGAACTGAAGCAAATGGTATCGGAATTATTGAAAATTAACATTGAACAGCTGGATACGGCAGAGAATTTCGGCAATCTCGGCTTTGATTCTATCAGTTTGAAAACATTAGCTGTCCGGCTGAATAAAAAATACAAGCTTAAGCTGACACCTGCCGTTTTCTTTACTTACAGCCATATTAAGTCTCTTTCAGAATTTCTAAACAGTGAACTGCGTACTGTTGCAAAAGGGAATACAGATGCAGAAAAAAACATTTCTGAAAAAAGGAAAGTAGTGCACGCTGGGAAAACCGCCGGGAAAACCGTGAAGCCGCCGCGAAGTTTTCCGTTTGAAAAAAAGACAACAAGACAGGCTGACCATCATCCAGAGAAGCAGCCAGTTGCCATTATCGGGATGAGTTGTGTTTTTCCGGGATCAAAAAATGCAGATGAGTTTTGGATCAATTTAATCAATGAAAAAGATTTGATTCAGGAAATTCCCCCGGATCGCTGGGATTGGAAAAAATACGCCGAAGGCAAAGGAAGCAGCGAAGTACATTCGAAATGGGGCGGCTTTATCACAGATGCCGATAAATTCGATGAGGCGTTTTTCAATATTAATCCGCGGGAAGCAGAACTCATGGATCCTCAGCACAGAATTTATTTGCAGGAAACCTGGAAAGCGATAGAAGATGCGGGTTACAAAGCTTCAAAGCTGTCTGGCAAAAATATCGGGGTGTTTACGGGCATTCAATTTAATGATTACCGCCAGCTGCTGATGAGGCATTCGGACGGGGCGCACGCGTTTGCGGGAACCGGAAACAGCCAGGCGCTCATCAGCAATCGTGTATCCCACTATTTTAATTTCAGAGGTCCGAGTGAGTCCATTGATACAGCCTGCTCAAGCAGTCTTGCAGCAATCCACAGAGCTGTGCGCTCGATTCAAAATGGCGAAAGTGAGCTGGCGGTAGCAGGCGGGGTTTCGCTGCTCTTAGATCCAGTCACACATATGTATACTGATAAACTCGGTATTTTGTCTAGGGACGGCCGGTGTAAGACGTTTGATAAACTTGCCGACGGTTATGTCCGCGGTGAAGGTGCAGCTGTTCTGTTATTGAAACCATTGCAGGCGGCAATGAATGACAGAGACAATATTTACGGAGTCCTGAGAGGAACCGGAGAAAATCACGGAGGAAGATCTGCTTCATTGACCGCTCCGAACCCGGAAGCTCAGGCTGAACTGTTAACGTCTGTTTACAAAAATGCCGGTATTCCTGTTGATACGATATCTTATATTGAAGCACACGGAACCGGGACAGAACTGGGAGATCCGATTGAGATTGAAGGCTTGAAAAAAGCGTTTGGATCTTTTGAGCCGCATCCAGGAAAGAATCATGACCAATATTGCGGCATCGGTTCAGTAAAAACGAATATCGGTCATTTAGAGCCCGCCTCTGGAATGCCGGGGCTGATTAAAGTATTACTATCCATGAAGTATAAAACATTGCCTGCCACACTTCATGTCAAGGAGCTGAACCCTTACATTCAATTAAGCGGAACACCGTTTCATATTGTCAATAAAACGATGAAGTGGGCCAGATTAAAAGATCGAAAAGGAAATGAAATTCCGCGCCGTGCCGGAGTCAGTTCCTTCGGATTCGGCGGGGCAAATGCTCATGTCCTTGTGGAAGAATTTGAATACGGACAAGATAAAGCAGTAACTGCCGAGCGGGAACAAATCATTGTTCTATCGGCCAAAACAAAGGAAAGGCTGATGGTTAAAGCCAAAGAGTTAACAACATTTTTACATGAAGAACGATCAGTTCAATTCAGTCAGCAAGAGGTGCAGGAACGTGATTTACAAGAGGCGGTTCGGGAAGCGGCAGCGGGTATCCTGCGTTTAGATACCGCAGATATAGATGCAAAGACACCTCTTTCGGAATTCGGATTTGATCCGTTGGCTTATTCCGAATTAATCTCTTTTATAAACCAAATGTACGGCACAGAAATATCACTTGACATATTTCAGGAATTAAAGACACTGAGCGAGCTGTGCCGCTATATCAGCCGCATCCGGAATCGATCAGCTGATAAACCGCATAACGGCAATTTTAGAGAAAAGTCCGGATTCGGTCTTGAAGAAATAGCATATACGCTGCAAACCGGAAGGGAACCATTTGAATGCCGCCTTGCGATCACTTGCTCGAATACCGGAGATCTTCTTGAAAAATTAAACGGTTACATCCAGGGGAGCAGGCTGCAAGGTGTTTATGAAGGAAATGTAACGGATTTTGATAGTCTGTACGCTCCTTTATTCGGCGGCCCCGAAGGTCATGCATATGTTCAATCACTGATTCAGCAAAACAAGCCGGCCAAACTGGCTCAGTTGTGGACGATCGGTTGTGAAATCAGCTGGGAAGACTTGTATGAGGAGGAACTCAAACCGGTTAAACTGTCTCTTCCTCTTTATCCTTTCAGCAAGAACAGACATTGGATTCATTTAAATAAAGATGAAGCGCAGAAAGCTGAGGCTTTCTCGAACACTGAGCTTCACAACTCAAATAAAGATACAGCAGATGGAGAAATCATGTCGCTTCTTGAAAAAGCACAAACAGGTGAGATGAATACGAAAGAGACGTCAGAGCTGATAGAGGAGTTGCTTTTCCATGAATGAAAAAACGATGCAAATTGAGCAAATCGTGAAAAAGGTGAAAGAAGGCAGCCTGACGCCTGAAGAAGGGCTGGAATTCATTAAGAGCTTGGGGAAAACCCATCTATATGAAATGGTATGGGATAGACATGAATTTAAAGGCAGTGAAAAATTCCCGCATACGAAAGAGCCAATTTTATTTTTTTGCGAAGACGACAGCATGTATACCGTAATGAAGAGACAGCTTGAAGGCTATGAGGCACCTTTCATTTACGTGACTTCCGGCGAGCGTTTCGAAGATTGCCGGAACGGTCGTTTTACAATGAACTTTACAAAAGGTGAGGATTATGATGCGTTATGCGGGGTTCTGCGTTCTCAAAATATAAGACCCCGCCACATTATTCATTTTTTAGCTGCCGGGCTCTTCAAAAATACGGAAGATGCAATGAGAAAGCAGCTCAATAAAAGTCTGTATTCCTTGTTTCAAATGTTTCAGGCCTTAATGGCGAACAAACTTTGTCCGAAAGCAGAAATTTTGTACCTGTATGAAAATACCGAGGGCGAGGTTCAGCCGATTTATAACGCGGTTGAAAGTTTTCTTAAGACCGTACAGGCCGAAAATCCGAATTTCACATGTAAGGCTGCAGAGCTGAAATCAATGTTTGACGAGCCGTTTACAAAGCAGCATATTGCAGATGTCATCTCTTTTGAATGGAACAATCAATGTAAGACGGACCACTTTACCTGTTATGAGCCGAGGCATTATTATAAAAGGCAGCTTCAAAGAGTAAAAAAAGAAGATGGGGAGAAACATAGTTTCAGTGTAAAAAAGAACGGTGTGTATTTAATTACGGGAGGAGCCGGCGGTCTCGGGTATCTGTTTGCTGAATATCTGGCGAAACAGGCAGAAGTCAAGCTGGTATTAACCGGGCGTTCCCCGGCCTCCCGTGAAACGGCGCAAAAATTGAGCGCTCTTGAAAATCTTGGCGCTGAAGCCTTATATGTCCCGGCAGATATTTCAAAGGAAAAAGAGACGGACGCTTTGATTAAGCACATTAAGCAGACATTCGGAGAATTAAACGGAATTTTGCACAGTGCCGGACTTGTTAAGGATGCATTTATCATAAAAAAAACGAAAGAAAGCATAGAAGAAGTTATAGCGCCTAAAGTATTCGGAACCGTTTGGCTGGATAAAGCAGCTGAAGAAGAGCCTCTTGATTTCTTCGTTATGTTTTCGTCCCTTTCGGCCGTTCTGCCTAATGCGGGTCAAAGCGACTACGCCTTCGCTAACGGATGTATGGATGGATTCACTCAGTATCGAAGCATTAAAGGACGTCCCGGGAAAACACTTTCTATTAATTGGCCGTTATGGGATGCGGGTAATATGACAGTCGGGCCGGGAGAGCTGCAAGCTTTAAGACATGCAGGGCTGGAACTTTTATCCGCCCAAGCAGGACTTGCCGCTTTTCAGGACAGTATGAGCCGCTCTGCTTCTCAGCTGGCTGTTATCAGCGGAGACAAAGATAGAATAAGTGAATTACTCTCAACTGACCATAAAAAGATAGAGACTGTGCCTGAAAACAACAGTAATCTGCCGCAATTAAACGAAAAAGATCTGAAAAAGCAAACGGTCCGTCTTTTGACAGAGATTGTCGGTGCGGAAACGGGAAGACCGGCGGACAGTATTTTACCCGAGGATACGTTTGACCGTTACGGAATTGATTCTCTAACGATTTTAGGTCTTAACTCCCGTCTGGAAAAATATTTTGGAAGAGTGTCTAAGACTCTTTTCTTTGAATACAGCAGTGTTGAAGAGCTGTCAGAGTATTTTCTTGAACACTATCATCATGAGTTGAAGAAGGCGTTTTTACCGGCAGCCGAACAGCGAATTGATCATTCGGCGCCGGCGAAACGGGAGAAGCTTTCCGTTTCCCGCATACCATCCGCACCTTCCGAGGAAGATATTGCAATTATCGGTATAGCCGGCCGCTACCCGATGGCGAAGGATGTGGAACAGTTTTGGGAAAATATTTCTTCCGGAAAAGATTGTATAACGGAAATACCGATAGAGCGCTGGGATTTTCGGAAATATTATCACACAGGTGACAATGCCCGTCATGACAGCAAATGGGGAGGTTTTATAAAAGACGCTGATAAATTCGATCCGCTGTTCTTCTCAATTTCGCCCCGTGATGCCGAGTTAATTGATCCTCAGGAACGGTTATTTTTAGAGACAGCGTGGCACACGTTTGAAGATGCGGGTTACACAAAGAAAAAGTTGAAACGGCATAAGACAGGTGTATTTGTCGGCGTCACCTACAGCCACTATCAGTTATTTGCAGCCGGTGCTTCAGATGATGAGGAACGTCAGGCGCTCCTGTCTTCTTATTCGTCTATCGCAAACCGGGTGTCATATTTCTTTGACCTGCACGGACCCAGCCTTGCAATTGATACAATGTGTTCTTCTTCACTTTCTGCTGTTCATTTTGCATGTGAAAGTTTAAAAAGGGGAGAATCCACCCTCGCTATTGCCGGAGGAGTGAATTTATCCTTACACCCTGATAAATATACTTTGCTTTCACAAAATCATTTTGTTTCAAGCGATGGGCGCTGCAGAAGCTTTGGAGCGGGAGGAGACGGATATGTGCCGGGAGAAGGAGTCGGGGCCGTTCTTTTGAAATCGCTTTCTGCCGCAAAGGCTGACGGGGACAGGATTTACGGTGTGATTAAGGGAACATCTGTAAATCACGGCGGAAAAACAAACGGATACACTGTGCCAAATCCGGGCGAGCAGGCAAACGTCATCAGTGAAACTCTTGATAAGGCGGGGATTGATGCAGACAGCATAAGTTATATTGAAGCGCATGGCACCGGGACATCTTTGGGAGACCCGATTGAAATTTCAGGATTAACCAAAGCTTTGCACAGCTCGAAAAGCGATTATCGTTGTGCAATTGGTTCGGTTAAGTCAAATATCGGACACCTAGAGGCTGCGGCGGGAATTGCTTCTATTACAAAAGTGCTGATGCAAATGAAGTATAAACAGCTTGCTCCTTCCCTTCATTCCGATCACTTAAATCCTAATATTGATTTTGAGGAAACACCGTTTTACGTGCAGTCTGAACTGACCGATTGGGAGACGCCGCAAAATCAAGCCAGAAGGTCAGGCATCAGTTCTTTCGGCGCTGGAGGATCTAATGCCCACATTATCATCGAAGAGTATAAGAATGAAGAAAAGATGGAAACGGTACAGAGCAACAAGACGCAAATTATTCTGCTTTCTGCCAAAAATGAAGAACGGCTCAGACTCTTGATTGATGCATATATAAAAGAACTCGAGCCAAAAACGTCACTAGCTGATGCTGCGTACACCTCGCAGACCGGGAGAAACGCTATGGAAGAGCGGCTCGCTGTTGAGGTTAGCAGCATTGACGACCTTCGCAATAAGCTGACGATGTATTTGCGGTCAGATCATAAGTTAAACGGTTTATATAGGGGAAAGGCCCGCCGAGGCTCTGGTCAAAAGGATGCCATGTCAGCCGCTCACTTTAATAGTGCAAGAGAAATGGCCATTCACTGGGTGAACGGAGGAGATGTTCAATGGGAAGAGATGTACACTTCCGAATTGCCGAAGCTTATCTCTCTTCCTGCATATCCTTTTGAACGGAACAGATATTGGGTGCCTGCCGCAAAAGCAGCACAGAAACAGAAAAAAACAGGCGTACCGCAGAGTCTGCCCCATGCACCGACTGACTTATCATTTGATGTATTAAAAAAATCGTGGAAAAAACAAAAGGCTGCGCCTTCCGCTTTTACGAAAGGACAGGTGATGATCCTGGCTAATAGTGAAAGTGAGCGGCTTGCATTCGAATTGTTTGATTCAGACCCTATGATTGAATCCGCTGTCATTTGCGCAGATAACTGGGATCATTCGGATGGGGAAGCCAAAAAAACGGCTCTAGCAGTCATAGAAGAAAATCCGGAAATCATCGGCATGATTGACCTGTCAGATTTCCGGAGTGATCAAAACGGGGCACGCACCGGCACAATCGGGAAGCTGACACTGCTGCAGGAAATCATAAAGACACATAAACAGCTTTTCGTTTTACATGTGACCAGAGGACTGCAGACATTTCTGAATGACAAGCCGTCGTTAGCCGGAGCCGAAACAGCCGGACTATATAAAATGCTGAGTGCGGAGTATCAAAAGATAAAATCAAAAACAATAGATGTAGACGGACATGTCGGGACTGCGGCGGAATTGAGACAGATAATCACAGATGAAGCTTGCGCTGACGGGCTGTATAGTGAAATCTGCTACCGGAACGGTGAACGTTATATTCCATACGTCGAGAAATTACATGCAGCGGAAATAAACCGGAAACTATCCGGTCTGCCAGTATGCCGTACGGATCAAACCCTGGTTATTACAGGGGGAACAAGAGGGATCGGAGCAGAACTTGCCAGACATTATGCCGGCAAGGGAGTCAAAAAACTTGTGTTGATGGGAGTAACCGACCTTCCGGAATCTGATAAAATAGCCGGCATGTTAAAAGACACCGATGAAAAGTCACCTCTTTATTCGAAATTACAACTGCTGCATGAGTTGGATCAAAAGGGAGTTCAAGTAGAAGTGTATTCCGGGCCGCTCACGGAAAAAGAAACATTACAACGCTTCTTTTCAGAGGTGAGACTGAAGTTCGGCAAAATCGGCGGGGTGATTCATTGCGCTGGTGCAGCCAATCATTCGAATCCGGCTTTTATCCATAAATCTGATAAAGAAATAAGAGAAGTATTTGAGCCAAAGGTTCAAGGGATGCAGGTACTTCATGACATTTTTATTGATGACGAACTTGATTTCTTCATTTTGTTTTCATCTGTTGCGAGCGCTTTTCCTTTATTAGGCGCCGGAACAAGTGACTATGCCGCGGCGAACGCTTTTATGGATTACTTTGCGGCGTATCAGCATGCAGCCGGCAGAACATATTATCAATCAATTAACTGGCCGAGCTGGAAGGACATTGGGATGGGCGAGGTGACAAGTCCATCATATCAGGCACTTGGTTTACTTTCACACTCAACAGAATCAGGTATTGCCATGCTGGATGAAATGATGACGATAAACGGATACCCCTGCCTTATACCGGCAAAGACACATCCGGAGAAATTCATGCTGCAGCAGCTGCTTCAGACAAGAATTCAAGCTGCTAAAAATAACCCGGATGCTGAGGAAAAAGTGATTTCTGGTCAGGGAGACAATGAATCCATTATCAGGAAGTTAATGGAGATCTTTTCCGCGGAGCTGAAAATACCTTACGGGAATTTAGATCAGGATACGTCTTTTGCGGATTACGGAGTTGATTCAATCTTACTGGTTCAGCTTGTCAAAAAAGCGGAAGATGTATTTCAAATAAAAATTGAACCTTCAGCTTTTCTGGAGTATCCGAGTTTTTCACAACTGGGCGTCTATTTGAACGAGTTATTTGCAAGTGAGGGGATCAGTCCTCAAATTGATTCGGAAAACATTGAGGTTCGGAAAAAAGAGCAACATATAAATCAAAATGCTTCCGAAATACGGGACAACGGATCACAAATACAACAAACCAGTCTGAACCAAATCGCTATTATCGGAATGGGCTGTGAGTTTCCGGATGCTCCGGATACAGAAACGTTCTGGACAAATTTGAAGAAAGGACAAAATAGTGTCCGCGAAGTCCCGGCGTCGCGATGGGATATTTCTTCATACTACTCTGACACCTATGAAAAGGGAAAAAGTATCAGTAAGTGGGGCGGATTTCTTCAAGATATTGAGTCTTTCGATCCCGCGTTTTTTAATATGAACAAAAGTGAGGCATCAGAGCTTGATCCGTTAATCAAAAAATGCCTTGAGGTCAGCGTCCAGACATTGAGAGACGGCGGCTATACAAAAGAAGAAGTATCGAACAAAGAAGTCGGCGTCTTCATCGGTTCGCGGACCGGGACGTTTATGTCCAAAATAGGTTCCCCTTCAAAAAATACGATCGTGGGTATAGGACAAAATTTCATAGGCGCGCATATCTCACACTTTTTTAATCTGAAAGGACCGAATCTGGTTGTAGACACGGCTTGTTCTTCTTCATTGGTCAGCGTCCATCTCGCTTGTCAAAGCCTGATGTCAAAAGAGTCAGATATGGCGATTGCGGGCGGAGTTGACATTTTGCTGGATCAAAAGCCTTACGTCATGCTGAGTGAGGCTCGGGCGCTTTCACCTGAAGGAAAATGTCATACATTTGATGAGAAGGCAGATGGATTTGTACCGGGAGAGGGATGCGGCGCAGTCCTTTTGAAAAGACTTGATGACGCCCTTGCCGAAGGTGACAGAATTTACGCGGTAATTGACTCATCCGCGGTTAATAATGACGGACAGACAATGGGAATGACAACACCTAATCCGAAAGCGCAAAGCGCAGTGATAAAAAAAGCCCTGAAAAAAGGCGGAATTGATGCAGATACTCTCAGTTATGTCGAGACGCATGGCACCGGTACGATGATAGGAGATCCGATTGAATTAAAAGCGCTGACTGAAGTGTTCCGGGAGGTTACGGAAGAAACGCAATTTTGCGGAGTAGGCAGCGTAAAAACGAATTTCGGACATTTAATGAGCGCAGCGGGGATAGCGAGTATTATAAAGGTTGCCTTATCCATAAAAAATCAGATGCTCCCGCCGACATTACATTGTAAAACGCCAAATCCGCGTTTTAAATTTGATCAGTCGCCATTCTTTCCGAACACGTCTTTAAAAGAATGGCGTCCCAGAAAAGGGGTTTTGAGAGCCGGAATCAGTTCTTTTGGATTCGGGGGCACGAACGCACATATGATATTGAGCGACAGCCATCTCACATTAGGATATGGAGAGACAAAAAGACACCCGCTTTCTCCGGTTATATTCAATAAGGAACAATGCTGGATCGACAATGGAGAAACTCCAGAAAAGGAAGAGTCAGAATTGCTGATTCCTTTACTTGATTTCAAAGAATTATAAAGAAAAGAAAAGGAATGAGACAGGTGGCCAGTAATCAAAACTATCAGTTCACATTAACAATTAAACATACGGACTATATTGTCAGGGATCACCGGGTGCATGGCACCCGGATTATACCCGGTGTCACATTTTTAGATATGATATACCGTATGGCGCTGAGCAAAGGTTTGCCTATTGAAGAACTCGAGTGTCAGAATATTTTGTATTTGGAACCTGTAGCAACATCGGATACCTTTGACAGAGAAATCCGCATCCGTTTTCAGGGATTGGAACAGGGATGGGAAATTCAGGCGAAGAGCAGAAAAGTAAAAGATGACTGCATTCTGGATGAAAGCTGGGATGAGAATATGAACTGCAGGCTCATGCCGAAAATCCCGGAAAGCATGAGTTCAATCAATATTGATGAAATCAAACATGCCTCCGTCCGTGAAGCCGATATGGAGATATGTTATGACTATTTAAAAAAGGTTGATATAGAGCATTTTGAATTTATGAAGAGTTTGGGGAAGGTTTATGCGTCTGACCATTCTGTACTTGCAGAGTTGACGCTCAGCCAAATTGCCAATCAATATACCGGCTATTTTCAATTGCATCCCACTTTTCTTGATGCGTCTACCATCATATCGATCCTTTATCAGGCATGTCCCGAATATTTTACACAAGGATCTCCGGCAAGCCGGATGAAAACGTATATTCCCATTCATATTGAATCTTTCCGTATGACGAAGCGCCTGGAAGACAGGTGTTATGTGTACATAGAGAAGCAAGACCAAAATCATGATTCAGGGGATGTCATCCAAGTAAGTTACGGTTTGTACGATGCACACGGGGAGATGATCGCTTATTTTACGCGGCTGTCTGTGAAACATATTCGCTCAAAAGATTTAATTGAAAACCTGAAGCAGACTCGTTTGGAAACTGAAGCGGCTTCTCAGCCAAAAGACAGCCTGATCAGAAAAGATTCAATCATAAATCGAAGCGAAAGCATCGAGACACACCTTAAAGAATTAATATCCGGGGTTTCAAATATAGATCTGCGTGACATAAGGACAGACATTGGTTTTTATGAACAGGGCCTGGATTCAGCTTCTTTGCTTGCCATTGTCAAAGAACTTGAAAACAAAACAGGGGAACAGCTCTATCCTACACTCCTGTTTGAGCAGAAAACGATCCGGGAACTCGCCGCGTATATTAGAGAAAATCAAAAAATGTCCAGTTATTTCTTAACGCGAAATCTACCGGCTGAAAAGCCTGACTTGAAAGAAAGTAAGAACGAAAATCTTTCCGCTCTTATAACAGAAGGAGACATTCAGCAGCTGATCGCAGATATCAAAGGGACTGCCCCTGAAACACTCTCTGTGGTAAAAGGTTTTTATGAACAAGGCCTCGATTCCGTAACACTTATGCAAGCCGTAAAGGCATTGGAAGAGAAAACAGGCAGGGAACTGTACCCTACTTTATTGTTTGAGTATCCGACGATTCAAAAACTTGCAAACTATTTTGCAGAGAGCGGCGAAAAGACTTCCGTTGACAAAGACCTCCCTCTTCATCATGGAGAGAATCATACGGCTCTGACCTATCTAACGCCGCATTGGAGACAAAAGGCTGCCGCTTGGGACCCGAATTGCGGAAATAAAAAGAAAAGAACATGCCTGCTGTTTCAATATGACAGAGAGCTTTTTCATTTTATGCGGGAAAATGCTGAAAATGGATTCGAAAATACACAGATCATTCTCGTTTTATCAGGGAATCGTTTCTCCTATCACGGAGACGGTGTTTATGAGATAGATCACAGGGAGGAAGCTCACTTTGACAGGCTTGCAGCTGATCTGAAAAAAAGGGGGCAAATGCCCGACACCGTGGTTTACGGGTGGCCGGAAGGGTCATTTGCCGGCCCGGAAAAAATAAGTGAACAGCTTTCTAAGGGGGCTTACCCGCTATTCTTTTTCAGCCGGGCATTGATGCGCAGCAAGGCGGAAAAAAAGGTTGTATCGCTTTTCCTTTATCCGGCGGATCATAAAAATGATCAGCCGCTTTATGCTTCAGTCCATGGCGCAGGGCAGTCTATTTTGCTTGAGAACCCGAAACTGGCCCTTAAGACAATCGGGATATCAGTTTCAGACAAGTCATCGTTGCCGGAACTTACAGCTGAAATCATCAGAGTCGAATCTACGGAAGCGCATCCGGGAGAAACCGATCTTTATTATGAAAGAAATGTGCGCTGGGTCCGTGCCTTACGGGAAGCGGAACCGGCTCAAAACTCAGGTTTCTCCTTTAAAGAAAACGGAGTATACATGATTACAGGAGGGGCCGGCGGCTTAGGCCTTATATTTGCAGAACATATCGCAGCCCAAACGAAAGCCAATATTATTTTAGCGGGCCGTTCTGAACTTACGGAAGACAAAAAGAACAAAATCAGCCGAATGAAAGCAGGCGGTTCTTCGGTTCAATATATAAGAGGTGATTTTTCAGATAGCCGCGATGCAGAGCGAATCATAAAAACCATAAAAAGGCAATTCGGAGAAATCAACGGTGTGATACACAGTGCCGGTGTGACGCACGACGCTTTATTGATTCAAAAATCAAAAGATGAAATTCAGGAAGTGATCGCTCCGAAAATAAATGGGACGGTCTTATTGGACAGCTTGCTGCAAACCGAACCTTTGGACTTCTTTGTGATGTTTTCATCAAGCAGCTCGATGTACGGGAATATCGGACAGACGGATTACGCATTGGCCAACCGGTTCATTGATCTTTTCGCTGAGTGGCGTGAAGGAATGAGGCGGAAAAAAGAACGCTCCGGCGTCTCAGTAGCCATCGGCTGGCCGCTATGGGAAGACGGCGGCATGAAAGTGGATAAACAAACTGAAAAATGGATGAAACAAAAAATCGGTATGGTTCCCCTTAGTAAAACCAATGGGATCAAAGCTTTTCAAGATTCACTCTCTCTGAACGCATCACAGCTGATCGTGTTTGAAGGTGACAAAGAAAAATTAGAATCTGCACTTCAAGATACCTTCATAGAGGATGAAAGCCATGAGATCCAAATAAATGAGAAAGCTGATACAAGGCATGGTGACATTGCCATTATCGGATTAAGCGGGAAGTATCCGATGGCTGAAGACTTATCTCAATTTTGGGAGAATTTAAAGAGCGGAAAAGATTGTATTACAGAAATCCCGCCTGACCGCTGGAATATGGATGATTTCTTCAGCGAAGACAGAGATATGAAAGGGAAGTCTTACAGCAAGTGGGGAGGTTTTATCAGCGGAGCCGATCAATTTGATCCGCTTTTCTTTCATATTTCCCCAAGGGAAGCAGAACTTATGGATCCCCAGGAAAGGCTCTTTTTAGAAACGGCCAAAAATTGTTTTGAAGACTCAGGGTACCCGAGAAACATGCTGGAAAAGATGAAAGTCGGTGTATTTGTCGGTGCAATGTGGGGCCAATATCAACTATTTGAAGGGGAAGAAAACGGAGCGGCTTTCTCGCCGGCTTCCGTCTATTCTTCAATAGCCAATCGGGTGTCTTATTATTTTCATTTAAAAGGTCCGAGTTTGGCTCTGGATACAATGTGCTCTTCATCACTGACCTCTATTCATTACGCATGCCAAAGCATACATTGCGGAGAGAGCGATATGGCATTAGCCGGCGGAGTGAATTTGTCAATACATCCGAATAAATATAAGTTCCTCAGTATGGGACAGTTTCTATCAAGTGACGGCAGATGCCGGAGTTTTGGAAAAGACGGAAGCGGTTATGTTCCCGGTGAGGGAGTCGGAGCCGTATTGTTAAAACCATTGAAAAAAGCAATAGAAGATCAAGATCAAATATACGGTGTGATTAAGGGAAGCGCCGTTAACCACGGAGGAAAGACGAGCGGATATTCCATACCGAATCCGGATGCGCAGGCGGAGGTCATTTCAGAAGCGCTTCGTAAAGCTGACATTGATCCGAACACCGTCAATTATATTGAAGCGCATGGAACAGGGACGTCATTAGGCGATCCGATTGAAATTCAAGGACTGAAAGATTCCTATCAATTGAACCATCCTTGCGCCATCGGTTCGGTGAAATCAAATATCGGACATTTAGAATCTGCGGCAGGAATCGCTGCGGTAACGAAAGTGCTTCTCCAAATGAAGAATAAGCAGCTTGTTCCTTCTCTGCATTCCGATATTGTTAATCCGTTTATAGATTTTGATCAGGTTCCTTTTCAAGTGCAGCGGAAAGCGGCTGAATGGAATATTCCGCAAAACAGCAATGCTGTTCATCCTTTGAGAGCCGGGGTAAGCGCTTTTGGGGCAGGAGGGACAAACGCGCATCTTATATTGGAAGCGTATGAGCCGCCAAAAGCTTTTGATCATCAAAGCGGCCGAGTGATCTTTGTTTTATCGGCTCAAGACAAACAACGGCTGATAAAATATGCAAAGGTTATGGCTGATTTTCTATCAGAAAATGAATCGAAGGATAACAATCATAAACTGCGTCTTCAGGATATTGCCTATACACTTCAGACGGGACGCGATCATATGGAAGAACGGCTGGCGATAGTGGCAGATTCCGGGCAGGTCATTGCTGAAGAGCTTTCAGCTTATATCAGGGGTGAAAAAAGCAGCTTGAGCCATACCGGTCATACATTCGAATCAGAAGTTCACAATGAAATGCCTCACGTTTGTTCAGATTACGCCGAAGCAGCATCCAAATGGGTAAATGGAAGAAAGATAGATTGGGAGACTTTTGAGGTGAATCGGAATGCTCGCAGGATTTCTATTCCGGGACAACCGCTGATCAAACAGCGGTATTGGATAGCGGAAAAAGGGGACGCACTTGCTTCAGCGGATGTGAGTAAGCCGGGTCACCCTTTCTTGGGGAGTAACACGTCCGATTTTAATCAGTTCAGTTTCACGAAAAAAATCAGCCGTAATCATCCGTTTGCACTAAGTCTGTCTGAAGGAAACGTGTCCTTTTTCCCTTATGCATCTTTGGCTGAAATGGCTATCGTCAATGCAGCAGAGGCATTTGGACAACCAGTTCATACATTGACTGATTTATTGTGGACCGAAAGCATGAACGGAATGACTGATATACGGGAACTGATGATTACGCTGACGCCTGAGCGCGGCTTTGCGCGATTTGAGATATATGCAAACACAAAAAATGAGAATAAAGTACGTCTTGCCAGGGGAAATGCGCATATTGTTAAGCCTGAAAGCGGTATGCTTCCTGAAGCGCTTGATATTGCTGAAGTCAAATCAGAAATGACTGAACATCCGGCTGAAGCACCTTTTGTCATTGAATCAGCGAAAAACAGTGATGGAATGCTGTCGCTTCATTCATTGCCGGATGAGCTTTATGCAAAAAGAGAGAATTTTACGATCTCTCCTGAAGCGCTTGAGTCCGCGATTCAAGCCAGTGCGTTTTTTGTCAGCGGAGAAACCTTCCCGGAATTGATCGGAATGGGAGCGGCGGATGTCTATCAGCCTCTCGCTCAAAATTTTTATGTCTATACTCAAAAAGAGAACCGGCAGAACAGCCGTGATGTAACGTGTCATATGACATTTACAGATGGAAACGGAAGCATTCTGGCAGAGTGCAGAGATGTGAGATTCAGGTATGGTCATGAAAAAGACACTGTTCAGACGGACGATGAACTCATTCGTCTCCTGCGTCAATTGGAAACCAATGATATTGATCAGAAGGCTGTATTGAAACAATTAATGGGGGAAGAATGATGAACGGAAAACGTGAACAAATCAGCGATATTCTTGATCTGATTCAAACAGGACAAATGTCGGCTGACGAAGGCTATGCCCGTGTGACATCCATTCAGAATCAAAAATCACGGGCATCGAACCATCCGCTTTTTTATTACAAGCCGGAATGGACAGAATCGTTCATTCCGAATAAGAAGAGCGTACCCTTGACGGGATTGCTCCTGATTTTTGCAGAAAATGAACGGCAAATACAAGAATTGAGCGGTTTGTTTAAGGGCTGTACTCTCTTGTTTGTCATCCGTGGAAAAGAATTTGCTGTTTTACATGATGATACGATTTGTATGAACCACGTGAAAAAACACGATTATCTAAAGCTGTTCCGATACATTCATGATCATTATCAGCTGCCCGAAAAGATTCTTCACTTGTGGTCTGATTCTCAGGCTGACATGAGTAAAGGAGATATACAGAAACAATTGGAAAACGGATTTTTTTCTCTTCTGTATATTACACAGGCGCTGATTGAACTAAAATGGAAAAAGATAATAAAGCTGACGCATATTTTTCAAACAGAGAATAAAGAACAACTGCCGCTGCATCATGCGCTCGGCGGATTGGTGAAAACCGTTCACCAAGAACACCCCAATTTTCACTATCAGATTATCAATATCACGCAATCAGAGGGTGCGGGAGCCGCTCTTCCAGCAATAGCGGACATATATCAGAGAGAGTGTGACGAAAAACGGGATATCCATTTTGAAGTGCGCTATGAAAACGGCAGACGTTTTACGAAAAGCTATAATAAAGCCGGCTCATTCGATTTAACTCAGCCGCTGAAACATCATGGGAATTATCTGATTACAGGAGGCCTGGGCGGTCTCGGTTATATTCTGGCAAAACATCTGTCGGAAAAATGGAAAGCGAATCTCATATTAACGGGGCGCTCTGATTTAACTGAAGAGCAGGAGAAAAAGATCGAATATTTAAGAAGTTCAGGTTCAACAGTTGAATATATCCGATCTGATGTTTCAAAACAAAGTGATGCTGAACGGATATTTGCTTTTGCAAAAGAGCAGTTCGGCACCTTACATGGAGTATTTCACAGTGCCGGCGTACTCCGTGACTCTTTTATCTTAAGAAAGACAAAAGAAGAAATTGATCAAGTCACAGGTTCGAAAGTTTATGGCACGTTGTGGCTGGCGGAAGAAATTAAAAAAATGAAAGTTGAATTACTTGTCTTGTTTTCATCCACATCAGCAGTCTTCGGGTCAGCCGGCCAATGTGACTATGCTTTCGCCAATGCCTTTCTGGATCAGTATGCAGCAGTTATGACCGCAAAAGAGTCTGCCGAAAGGGTAGTGTCAGTCAATTGGCCGCTATGGACTTCCGGCGGGATGAATATTGACGATGAAGGAATATCCTACATGAAACAGGAACTCGGTCTTGACCCGTTAGATGACAGTGACGGAATACAGGCTCTGGAGAACAGCTTGTGTCAATCATCTGAACAGCTGATTGCCCTGAAAGGCCGTAAAGAAAAGATTGAGGATGTGCTGAAGCGTGCCGGCACAATCAGCTTTCATTCAGAGCAGCAGGAAGATGCCGATTTGCAAAACGATGAATTAAGACAAAATATAATCAGTTATCTGAAAAATATAATGTCAGAGGAATTGAAATTACCGGCCTCACTCATAGATGAAAAACAATATCTGGAGAAATACGGCATTGATTCAGTGATGATCATGCGTCTGACCAAAAAGCTGGAGCAAAGTATCGGCAGATTGTCGAAAACATTATTTTTTGAATATCATTCAATATCGCAGTTAGCCGAATATTTCCTGAGTCATCACAGCGAACGAATGATGAAACTGCTGAACCCGGCCGGCACATCTGAACTTGTTTCATATCAAAAAAAGCAAAAAAGAAAACCAGTGGAAACAAAAGCGCCGGTACGCTCTGAAGGAGAAGATTCAAAAGAGCACATTTCGGCCGATCCCCTTTCTGCTGATATAGCGATTATCGGTGTCAGCGGCAGATACCCGGGTGCGGAAAACATCAGGGAGTTCCAGAATGTGCTGATGAATGGACGGGATTGCGTAAGCGAAATTCCTGATGACCGGAAGGAAATGCTGGAGGGAAGCTGCTATAAGTGGGGAGGTTTTCTGAAAAATCCAGACCGGTTTGATCCTTTATTTTTCCGGATATCACCGAAAGAAGCGGCTTTTCTTGATCCTCAGGAACGCCTCTTTTTAGAGACAGTGTACAATACCATAGAGGATGCGGGTTATAAACCTTCAGATCTGACCCGCAAAAAGGTCGGAGTATTTGCAGGCGTCACATATGGAAGCTATCAATTTTTCGGCGTTGAAGAATCACTTAAAGGAAATGAACTGGCCGTCGGGTCTCCATTTTCTGCAATAGCAAACAGAATATCATATTTCTTTAACTTTAAGGGGCCGAGTATGGCGGTTGATACAATGTGTTCATCCTCTCTTAACGCCATTCACTTAGCCTGTGAAAGTATACGAAGAGGAGAAAGCACCCTTGCTGTTGCGGGCGGGGTCAATCTTACGCTTCATCCGAATAAATATACATTATTAAATCAAAGCCGCTTCTTTGCAAGTGATGGCCGGTGCCGTACATTCGGCGAGGGCGGTGACGGTTATGTACCGGGAGAAGGAGTGGGATCCGTACTTTTAAAGCCGGCGGCGGAAGCGGTAAGGGACGGAGATCATATTTATGCGCTGATTAAAGCGACAGCGGTCAATCACGGAGGGAGAACAAACGGTTTTACGGTTCCTAATCCGAATGGTCAGTCTGAACTGATACAGGACGCGCTTCAGAAAGCTTGTATTGACCCTCGTACAATTAGTTATATTGAAGCTCACGGAACGGGAACTTCTCTGGGAGACCCGATTGAGATCACCGGATTAACAAAAGCGTTTCGGGAATTTACGGAGCACACTCAATATTGTTCAATCGGTTCTGTCAAATCAAATATCGGCCATCTTGAGGCCGCAGCGGGAATTGCCGGTTTGACAAAGGTTCTTTTGCAAATGAAACTGAAAAAACTGTTTCCCTCCATACATGCGGAGACGTTGAATCCAAATATTGATTTTAAAGCATCTCCCTTTTATGTACAGCGGTCATTGCAAGACTGGAAGAAACCGAAACTGCAGGAAAACGGAAAAACAGTAACTGTTCCGAGAAGAGCGGGGATCAGCTCATTCGGAGCGGGAGGAACGAATGTTCATATCATTATAGAAGAATATGAAGAAACAAACGTCTCAACAGAACATGTTGAGAACGAACCGCATATTGTCCTGTTATCTGCCAAAGACAATGAACGTCTTCTTGAGTATGCCGAAAACATGAAAGATTTTATTCAACGTTCACTAAGTACTGAAGTAAAGGATAAACAGCCTGATATGAAAGAAAAGGTGTATGAAGTACTCAAACCGTTTGTTTCGGAATTGCTTCATATCCATCCGGAAGAAATTAATATTGCTGATCACCTGAGTGAATTTGGCGTAGGGCCTTTGGAATTAAGCCGGATGGCGGATTTTATTAACGAAATGTTTCATATTGAACTCACGATGTATGAATTAACTGATTGCGCCTCCATTCAAGCGGTTACTGAATACTTATTGAAGGAATATGCCGGAGCGATAAGAAACATGTTCCCGAATGAAGTGATGGAAGCCGGCCAATCGGAAAGCGTTGTTTTACGGGATCTGGCATACACTACACAATCGGGCAGAGAAGCGATGGAGGCCAGAGCGGCGATTACCGGTACCTCTCTTAAAGAAATGAAAGATAAATTATTTGAGTTTTGCCGCGGTGACAAGCAAGTTCCAGGCGTATATGTTAATCAGCAATCAGCAGATGCATTTGCTGAAAAAATGAAGGCGTTAACGGAAGGCAGAGCAGGTGAATTGTTTGTAAAGACCATTATTGAGAACGGTGAAGAGGAAAAGCTGGCTCAATTATGGGTTTGGGGGGCGGATATCGACTGGAAATCTGTTCATCAACATTTACAGCAGCCGGGTAAACGGATCTCAATTCCGACTTATCCGTTTGCGAAAGAACGTTATTGGGTTCCGTCCAGGACTGAGAAGGCAGAGATCCCTCAGCATTCTTTTCAACATCATTTGCAAAAAAAATGGAGGGAGAATCCTTTTGTAAATCCATCCGAAACAAAAGAGTACGGACTGACAGTAGCATTTGTAAATCAAGACACAGAATCAATTGCCCGCACCATTTGTTCGGATATAGATCAGGAGAATCTGATTGTCATAAAACATCACTCTTCATTTATAAAACACTCTGATCAAATGTTTGAGTGTTCTTTATTAGATGAAAACCACGCATACGACGTTATCCGTGAGATCTTCTCGGGCGGTGAGCGGCAGGTCGAAAATATATTTGATTTCTCAGATGTCGGAAACCAGAGTGACAATCAGAACGGCATCCCATATGGTAAATTCTTATTTATACAAGAAATAATTAAGCGGAGTAAAAAGGAAACACCATTATCCATTTTACAAATCACCAATGGCTTGCAGGTATTTAAAGCGGAAAAACCAAAGCTGACGGGGGCGGAATCAGCGGCTTTTCTGAAAGCCCTTTCTGCGGAATACGGCTTTGTTCATGTGAAAACAATAGATATAGACAGCATGAAAGAAACGCATGAGCTGAAACAAATCTTTGAGAATGAAAGGGCGCAATGTACCGGAGAGAATGAAGTATGCTACCGCAGCGGCGTCAGATATGTTCCGTATTTTGAAGAAGAAAGAATCCATACCGGCGGGCCTGTTTCATTTCCTGCGGATAAAGCCATCGTGATTACCGGCGGGACAGGGGGTATTGGCAGAGCAATAGCTGAAGATTTGGTGAAACGGGGAGTGAAAAAACTCGTGCTGACGGGGACGCGTCCATTACCTTTGCGAAGTGAATGGGATCATTTGCTGAAAGAGGGCAGACAGGACGAAAAGACAGTCAGCAATATCAAACTGTTTCAAAGTTTTGAAGAGAAAGGTGTCAACTATCTGTATTACAGCGGTTCTCTCACAAATGAAGAGAGGCTGCGTTCATTCTTTCACCAAGTAAGCATTGAATTTAAAGATATAAGCGGTGTCATACACTGTGCCGGACTGCACAGCGGCGGAAATCCGGCCTTTATTCATAAAAGAATGAGTGAATTTAAGACGGTGTACGGCCCGAAAGTCACTGGACTTCAGAATTTGGAGCGGATTTTTAATAATAGGCCGCTGGATTTCTTTATTCTATTTTCATCAATTGCTGCACAGTCACCCAAACTGTCGAAAGGAATGACTGATTACGCGTCTGCAAACGCATATATGGACTATTTCGCGGCTTATCATTTTCAAAAGGGGAGAACGTATTTCACGTCCATCAATTGGCCGAGCTGGAAAGAAGTCGGAATGGGTACTGTGACGAGTCCTTTATATGATGAATTGGGATTGGACTCTCTTTCCACACGGGAAGGACTGGCGGTTTTGTATCATGCACTGGAGAAAAAATCGGCCAATATCATTCCTATCGTGAAAAAAGGAACAGTGTTTCATGCAGACAGTCTCCTGAATATCAATAAAACCGGCAAGGCTTCATTTCCAGTGCGAAGACAGGAGACTCCCGACACTTTTGATCATTCAGAAGGGCTTGTCAGTGAACTTTCTGCCGTATTTGCCGAGGAATTGAGCATTCCCCTTGAAAAGCTTAACCCAAATACGGATTTTCAGGAATACGGTGTGGATTCTATACTACTTGTCAGCATTATACATCGTATAGAAGCAATGATTCAGAAAAAAATTGACCCTACTGTGCTTCTTGAACACAACACGATTCATGGTCTTGCGGAATATATCGGTAAGACGGCGCCGCCGTTGAAAAAACAAATCGAACAGACTGATTCTCAAAGCAGCAATCAGCATGATATGCAGTCTGTGACGAGCCGAAATACAGAACCGCAGACGGCTTCCTCTGCAAAGATAGCTGTTATCGGAATCGGATGTAAGTTCCCTGGAGCGGCTGATAAAGAGGAATTTTGGGACAATCTGAAAAAAGGGAAGAATCATATTAAAGAAGTACCTGATTCCCGGTGGAATATAGAAGAAAATTACTCTCCGGTGCAGCAAAAGGGAAAAAGCATCAGCAAATGGGGAGGATTTATCAATGGAATCGGCAGCTTCGATCCGGAGTATTTCCGCATGGAAGAGGAGAAAGCCATCCAAACGGACCCGCTGATAAGACATTTCTTAGAAACGAGTGTACAGACTGTACGGGATGCCGGTTATGAAGAAACAGAATTATCGGGAAAAAAAGTCGGCGTATTTGTCGGTTCCAGAATGGGTGGCTACGGTCACAAACTGCCGAAAGAAAGCAGCAGCCACATCGTCGGGCTTAGTCAAAACTTTATTGCTTCACACGTGTCGCATTTCTTTAATTTTCACGGTCCAAGCATGGTTTCTGATACCGCTTGTTCTTCTTCATTAGTCAGCATTCATTTAGCCTGCCAAAGCATAAAAAACGGTGATTCAGAGATGGCGCTGGCAGGAGGGGCGGATCTGCTTTTGGATGAAATTCCTTACCTGATGTTAACAGAAGGAGGAGCTCTTTCGCCGGACGGTCAGTGTTTTACTTTTGATGAAAGGGCAAACGGCTTTGTACCCGGAGAGGGTTTTGGCGCTGTTCTGTTAAAACCGCTCGAGAAAGCGAAAGCGGACGGAGATCGGATATACGGTATCATTGAAGCATCAGCTATTAATAACGACGGTGCGACAATGGGAATTACGACCCCGAATCCTAAGCTTCAAGAGCAGGTTATTCAAGATGCATTTGAAAAAGCCGATATCACTCCCGGATCAGTCAGCTACGTCGAAACTCACGGCACAGGCACGATGATTGGAGATCCGATTGAGCTACAGGCTCTGACAAAAGTATTCCGAAGAGACACAAACAAAACGCAATTTTGCGGAGTAGGAAGTGTAAAAACCAATATCGGACACTTATTAAGCGCTGCCGGAGCGGCAAGTTTCATTAAAGTGATTTTATCAATATGGCATAAGGAAATTCCGCCTACATTGAATTGTGAAACGCCAAATCCCCGCTTTGAATTTGAAAAGTCGCCTTTTTATCCGAATACAGAGCTGAGAAGCTGGAAGGATGGAAAACGGAGGGCGGGCATCAGCGCTTTCGGTTTTGGCGGAACAAACGCCCACCTTTTGGTAAGCGGCCTGGATGATTCATATCATTCCGTCAGAACTCCGCTGCCGCCTGCCGAGTTTGTCAGAAAAGAGTACTGGCCGGATTCAAATCGGAAAAAACAAATCAAACAGAATAAAAAACGGCTTCTTGAAATTATTGATGAAACAGAGTAGCACCTGCTCTGTTTCTTTACTTTGTAAAAGAAGAAAGGTTGTCGAGTTGCATGAGGTTCAGCGTATTAGTCAAACATGACGATTATATTGTTTCAGACCATGTCCTTCATCAAGTGCGTACGATACCCGGCGTAACGTATCTGGATTTAATAACCCGATTTTTAGCTGAGAAAGGGATATCCCCCCGAAGTTTTGAAATCAAACATGTTTTATTCCGTGAACCTGTTGCGACGTCAGTCCATTTTGATAAAAAAGTCAGCTTCCAGTTTACGGAACAAGAAAACGGCTGGCTTGTTGAAACAACAAGCAGGAAATGGGTCGCTGAAAAGGCGGAAGGTGAAGCGTCAGTCAACTTGCAGGCGGAAATTATAAGAAAAAATGCGATAAACGAAAAGACAATTTCAATCGAAGAATTAAAGAAAGGAGCCGTCCGGATTTCGGATGCTGAATCCGCCTATCGTAATTTGCGCAGGGGCGGGCTGATTCATAAAGATTTTATGAAATTGGAAGGTACGGTATTTGAAGGTGAAAATTATATTCTGGGAGAGGTCAGTTTAAGCGGACTTTCAAAAGAATATACAGATGACTTTTACATGCATCCCGCATTTTTGGATGGGTCTCTCAGCTTGTTGGGAATCCTTACATCAGACTTGCCGGATGAAGGAACAAATGCGTTTATCCCTATATATATTGAGACATTCCGGGCACTGCATAAAACAACTGGGTCTTGTTTTGTGTATATTGATAAAAACAGTATAACGCAGCCGCCTTCTAAAGACATTTTATATGCGGACATAGAAGTATACAGGCCTGATGGAGAGCTTGCTTTTTATTATGAGCGATTCGGTGTGAAAAGAGTCAGAAATGAAAAATCAATACAAAGGCTGGAGCATTCCCAAAAAGCTAAAGAAGTCGGCAGCGCAATGAACAATAAAGAAATGATCAGAAATAATTTGATCCAAGAGATAGCCGGCATGATTGAAAAACCTGCTGAAACAGTGAAGAATGATATTTCCTTTTACGAGATGGGCTTGGATTCTAAACAATTATTAGACTTGTCCAAAAAATTAGAACTGATGTTAGATACAAAGCTGTACCCGACTTTATTATTTGATTACTCCACAATCGGTGAATTGACGGAATATCTGCAGGAGAAATACGGAGCTGACATTACAGACTCTATCTCTGATACAGTTTTGCACCAAGACAGTCAAAAAACATTAACAGATGAGCTGTCATCCATTATTGGAGAGGTTACAAACACACCGCCAAATAAAGCGGACAAACACCAATCTTTTTACGAACTGGGTCTTGACTCAAAACAGCTGCTGCATATATCGAAAATGCTCGAGGAAAGATTGGATACACAATTGTATCCGACATTGCTTTTTGATTATAACAATATTCATGATTTAGCGGCTTATTTAGAAGAAAAATATGATGTGCGTAATACACCGGCTGCAGCTTTTAAAGAAAAAACGCAAACGAAAGAGCCGTCTGAAAAGCCGATGCTTGAATCTTTGTATTTACAAAAAGAATGGATTGAGTCGCCATTAAAGTCCGGAGAAGTGTCTAAGGAAAATATTTTGATTTTCGATTTCGACAGTTCATTGAGTGATGAAATCCGCAACTACACCGGCAGTGAAAATGTTATTTATGCGGAAGCCGCCGCTGAATATGAAATGGTAAATGA
This sequence comes from Bacillus sp. FCW2, assembly GCF_021228595.1. Classification (NCBI taxonomy): domain Bacteria; kingdom Bacillati; phylum Bacillota; class Bacilli; order Caryophanales; family Bacillaceae; genus Bacillus; species Bacillus sp. FCW2. The sequence continues at coordinate 597,644 of NZ_CP089436.1, forward strand.
AAAGCATTATAAATTTAACCCGGAGCAGTCTGCTCATTACACCAGACTGTTAGATGATCTTAAAAAGTCCGGAGCGTTTCCGGCGTCAATCATTCATTACCTGTCAAAAAAAGCTTATACTGAAGCGGCGTTAGACCTGACTCACAGCTTTTATTCAATCCTTTATTTAAGTAAAGCTTTGATCCGTCAAAAAACAAAAGAAAACATCAACATTCTGTACGTACATGACAAGGATCAATATACAAATCCGGTTTACGCCGCGATTGGAGGCTTTTTTAAAACGCTGAATGCGGAGCAGCCGAATATAAAGTGTAAAACGGTTGAGATTTCTCCAAGACAAACCATTGAAAAAGCACCTTTGCTTCTCAATGAATTAAGTGCCGGACATCATCAGGCTGTGAAATATGACGGCGATCAAAAAAGGTGGGTGACAGCATATAGAGACGCTTCGCTGCAAACAGGACAAAAGGCCGCAAAGTTTGCAAAAAACGGGGTGTATCTCATCATCGGAGGGTTAAGCGGCATCGGCTGGATTATTTCAGCGTTTCTTTATGCAAATCACGGAGCCAGCGTTATCATTGCCGGGCGATCGAAAATGACAGCAGACATGGAAGAAAAATTAGACAGCATCCGATATGACGGGGCAAGCATTTCTTATATCCAGGCTGACATGTCAGATAAGCAGCAGGTCATCAAGTTAGCGGAAAAAATTCGTGCTGATTATTCCGAAATCAACGGGGTCATTTACAGTGCAGGCGTGTTAAAAGACTCTCTCATTATGAACAAAACAGACGCGGAAGCTCAAGCGGTGCTGCAATCAAAGGTCAATGGTGTGATTCATTTGGATGAAGCGCTCAGAGATATGCCTTTAGACTTTTTTGTTTTGTTTTCTTCCATCTCCTCAGAAATCGGAAGTCTGGGTCAAGCCGATTATGCCTACGCCAATCGTTTTCTGGAGCATTTTGCCGAGTGGAGGGAATGTATGAGAAAGGCGGGGGGAAGATCAGGAAAAACCATCGCTGTAAATTGGCCTTTCTGGAAAGACGGAGGCATGTCAGTTGATCCCGGCATCCAAGATATTATGAAAAGGGAGTACGGACTTCACCCATTAGAAAATACTGCCGGAATCAAAGCTTTTGAACACTCGCTTCTCGGCCAAGGCCACCAGCTGATCGTGTTATACGGAGAAAAAGAAAAAATACAAAACGATTTCAAGCCGTTATCCGCCCGTTCAGCACCGCCTCTGGTAAGAGATTCAGCGATTGCAGCCGATTTTGATGCTTCGTCAATCGTTACGGAAGCTGAAAGTCCTTTCCGGATACTCGGCACGGCTTCCAATCGTCATCTCGACGATTATTTGCATTATTGGAGCAGACTGAAGAAAGGAGCCCTTCAGCACAATCAAAGCGATGCCGCAAAAAAACTCATCGCTTTTTACCAGACAGAAGAAACGGAAACCGTTCATTTTCTGGCAAACACAGAAAATGCCCGGCATATGGAGATATTGATGAGCGGTAAGGGCGAAACAATTTTACTGATTTGCGGTTTTGCTACCACTGCTTACATGTGGAAAGAACAAATGAAAGAGTGGGCAGATCAATTTAATGTAATTGTCATACACACACCGGGTTACGGGCTGAGTGAGGGGAGCGCCGATTTTACACTGAGCGGGCTGGCTCAGACTTTTATCGAAGTGCTGAACGAGATAGGGGTTGCGTGGCCGATCCACATTGCTGCAGCTTCTTGGGGAGGCATGATAGGGCAGAGGATAGCCTATGAATACCCTGAAAAAGTAAAAACACTCATTCTTTCCGGAAGTTACACCGAATACGAAGAAGACCCTGAAAGCAGTGTCGAGGAAAAACTGAAAAATGATTTTATAGCTATAGGAAAATCGCATGAATATGAAAGTTTATACAGTAATCAATTTTTAAATGCTTCTATTGAACGTTTTATGAAGATACATCAACAAGAAGGCTATTCTACGATCGGCTTTTTAAAAGACATTCATACAAGAACGCTTATCCTTACGGGTGAGAAGGAAAGCGTAGTTGATCAGAAAGAAACAAAAAGGCTGCAGAAACTGCTGAGCAATGCAGAATTAAAGAAAATTAAGGGAGCGGGGCATCTTCCGAACATCACACATCCGGAAGAATTTAATAAAGCGGTGTCAGAATTCATCAAGAAATCGGTAAGTAAAGGATGAAAACGATACATACAGTACAGGGGGAGAAAACAATGAAACAAACAATAAGCAATCCGGCATTTGATATGAAACAAATTAACGCTCTTAACAGCCATTATCAGACGATGATAGACAATGGAGATCTGCAATGTGCGAGTTATATGATGTCAAGAGGAGGTGAGGTTTTTGCAGCTGAGTCGTTAGGGGAATTTACCGGCGGACAAAACGAAAAGCAAACATTTCAGCTTGATACAATCAGAGAAATCGGTTCTTTGACAAAAGTGTTTACCGCTGTAGCCGTCATGCAGCTCGTCGAAAAAGGTTTACTCGATCTGAAAATGCCGGTCAAGCTCATTTTGCCTGCGTTTGATAAACCGGGTTTCGGAGAAATTAAAATTTTGCACCTTTTGACTCATACGGCGGGACTAAGTTTTGAGCTGGATATTCAAAAGGCTGAAGGCATTGACTTAACGAATGAGGAAGAATGGATAAACTATCTGGTCAGTACGCCTTTGGAGTACGGAGTGGATGAAGCATGGAACTATTCCAGAACCGGTTTTGTTATACTTGGCATCATTATTTCAAAAGTAACAGGCGTATCCTACGAACAGTATGTAACAAAGCATATTATTGAAGCGCTCGGATTAGAAAGAACGTATTTTTATGTGCCTGATGCTTTAAAAGAAGAAGTTTGTGTGATCAATGAACACGAGTGCGTACAGCTGGAAAAAAGTCATCACCCGTATTTTCCGAATAAAGCGACAAGCGGTCTGTACTCTTCGTTGCGGGATATTTGGAAGCTGGCTGAAATGTTTAGAAATAAAGGCAGATTGAAAGATAAGAAGCTGCTTGGAAGAAAAACAGTCGAGGCCATGCTGAGAAATCAAATAAAGCCCGGTCTTCCTTTTTACTTCTTCGGAGCGCCCAGAGAGGAAGGCGGCTTTGGTTTAGGCGTTAATTTGTGGCCGGCCGGTGACCATTATTTCATGACAGAAGGCACCTTCTCACATCTTGGAATGGGTTGGTGCGGCATGTTTTCTGATCCAGCCGAAGATTTTACGTATGTATTTTTCACTCCGATTTCCGAGTTTCATCCTCATGCCGTGCTGACGCCGCTGAATATCGTGTGGGCGGGTATTGAATAATTAGACAAAAGCATCGTCCCGTCTGTTCGGCAGGCGGGACGATTGCTAACTGCCCGTTTTTATCCCGCGGCATCTTTTCAAAGCCCGCCCCTAAGTTAAATAACTTAATTTACTCTTTGTAATTTTTTTTAATTATAGTACAGTAGAGCATTTTTATAATACAGTTTAAAGTCTTTTATAGTACAGTTTGGCGCAATATGATCTTAAGTTTTATAAGCGGTTTCAAAATGAGGTTATAAATGATTGACGGCTTTGTTTAATTACTGTAAACTATGGTTGTTGATCATATTGTACTAATAAAAAATCTTTTTTTATTAGTACAGTTTAAACGTCATTATCTGCTTAAGCGCTATGTGAATTTCTGAATGATTAATTTTAGAATTGCAGAGCATGATAAGACTGTTTTTAATACGGATGGCTAAACGGTATCCTAACCCTGTTAAATCAAAAGAAGAGGTGGTTTAAAAAATGGCTGCAAAGACAAAAACTTCAATTGTTGATAGCAAAAAACAATTTGATGCTATTCATAAGCAGTTTGAAACGTTCCAAATTTTAAATGCTGAAGGAGAAGTCGTAAATAAAGACGCAATGCCTGATCTTTCAGATGATCAGTTAAAGGAATTAATGAGAAGAATGGTGTATATCCGCATTTTAGACCAGCGTTCAATTTCTCTTTCCCGTCAAGGACGTTTAGGTTTCTATGCACCGACAGCGGGCCAGGAAGCTTCTCAAATTGCATCACACTTCGCGCTTGAACAGGACGACTTTATCCTTCCGGGTTATCGTGACGTTCCTCAGCTGATTTGGCACGGGCTTCCTTTACATCAGGCATTCCTGTTCTCAAGAGGCCATTTTAAAGGTAATCAGATGCCTGAGGGAGTAAATGCTTTATCACCTCAAATTATTATCGGTGCTCAAATTATTCAAACCGCAGGTGTAGCTTTAGGTCTTAAAAAGCGCGGTAAAAAAGCGGTAGCTATTACTTACACTGGTGACGGCGGAGCTTCTCAAGGTGACTTCTATGAAGGAATGAACTTTGCCGGAGCATTTAAAGCGCCAGCGATCTTCGTTGTTCAGAATAACCGCTATGCGATTTCAACTCCTGTAGAAAAGCAATCATCCGCACAGACAATTGCCCAAAAAGCAGTTGCCGTCGGTATTACAGGTGTTCAAGTAGACGGAATGGATGCACTTGCCGTTTACGCTGCAACCGCAGAAGCACGCCAGCGCGCAATTAACGGTGAAGGTCCGACTCTGATCGAAACTCTTACATTCCGTTACGGACCTCATACAATGTCCGGTGACGATCCGACTAAATACCGTACGAAAGAAATAGAAAATGAATGGGAGCAAAAAGACCCGCTCGTACGTTTCCGCAAGTTCTTGGAAAACAAAGGACTATGGTCTGAAGAAGAAGAGAACAAAGTGATTGAACAGGCCAAAGAAGAAATCAAACAAGCTATCAAAAAGGCTGACGGCGAATCAAAACCGAAAGTAACAGAGCTGATTGAGAATATGTTTGAAGAGCCGACGTTCAACTTAAAAGAACAACTTGAAATTTACAAAGCGAAGGAGTCGAAGTAAGCCATGGCGCAAATGACAATGATTCAAGCGATCACTGATGCGTTACGCACAGAACTGAAAAACAATGAAAACGTTCTGCTTTTCGGGGAAGATGTAGGCGTTGCCGGAGGCGTATTCCGTGCAACTGAAGGCCTTCAAAAAGAATTCGGTGAGGACCGCGTATTTGACACGCCGCTTGCTGAATCCGGTATCGGCGGTCTCGCTCTCGGTTTAGGCCTGCAAGATTACCGTCCTGTTATGGAAATCCAATTCTTCGGATTCGTATATGAAGTAATGGATTCAATCTCAGGACAAATGGCTCGTCTCCGCTACCGTTCCGGCGGACGCTGGACTTCTCCGGTGACAATCCGTTCTCCATTCGGCGGAGGGGTTCATACACCTGAACTTCACGCTGACAGTTTGGAAGGCCTTATCGCTCAGCAGCCGGGTATTAAAGTTGTTATCCCTTCCACTCCTTACGATGCAAAAGGACTGCTGATTGCCTCTATCAGAGACAATGATCCGGTTGTTTTCTTAGAGCATATGAAACTTTACCGTTCTTTCCGTCAGGAAGTTCCTGAGGAGGAATACACAATCGAGCTTGGCAAAGCTGATGTGAAACGCGAAGGTACTGACCTTTCTATCATCACATACGGCGCGATGGTTCATGAGTCGCTTAAGGCTGCTGAAGAGCTTGAAAAAGAAGGCGTTTCTGCTGAAGTTATCGACCTTCGCACTGTAAGTCCGCTTGATATTGATACGATTATTGCTTCTGTTGAAAAAACAGGCCGCGCAATTGTCGTGCAAGAAGCTCAAAAACAAGCCGGCATCGCTGCCAACGTTGTAGCTGAAATCAATGACCGCGCGATTCTGAGCCTGGAAGCTCCGGTTCTGCGTGTTGCGGCGCCTGATACAGTATTTCCTTTCTCGCTTGCTGAGAGCGTATGGCTTCCAAACCATAAAGACGTTCTTGAAACTGCGAAAAAAGTTCTTGAATTTTAATCAGGCATCATAAAAGACGGTAAAGAGAGATCCTTTTCTCTATATGAAGGAGTCTGTTTACTAGGTTCAATGCTTGCGAATGCATAACTAAAATTTGCTTAATCAACTAGGAGGTCGAAAACTGTGGCATTTGAATTTAAACTTCCGGATATCGGGGAAGGTATCCACGAAGGCGAAATCGTAAAATGGTTTGTTAAGCCGAACGACGAGGTAGAAGAAGACGATGTTCTGGCTGAAGTGCAAAATGATAAAGCAGTGGTAGAAATTCCTTCACCTGTTAAAGGAAAAGTATTAGAATTAAAAGTTGAAGAGGGAACAGTTGCAACTGTTGGACAAACGATTATTACGTTTGACGCACCTGGTTACGAAGATCTTCAATTTAAAGGAAGCCATGATTCAGGAGATGCGAAAACTGAAGCTCAAGTTCAGTCGTCTGCTGAAGCAGGGCAGGATATCGCTAAAGAAGAGACTCCTAAAGAGCCTGCAAAAGAAACCGGCGCAGGACAGCAGGACCAAGCGGAAGCTGATCCGAACAAACGCGTGATCGCGATGCCTTCCGTACGCAAATATGCCCGTGAAAAAGGCGTGGATATCCGTAAAGTAACAGGTTCAGGCAATAACGGACGTGTTGTAAAAGAAGATATCGACAGCTTTGCAAATGGTGGAGCGGCTCAAGAAGCGGCACCGCAAGAAACAGCTGCACCTCAGGAAACAGCTAAACCTGCAGCGGCTCAGGCTCCTGAAGGCGAATTCCCTGAAACACGCGAAAAAATGAGCGGTATCCGTAAAGCGATCGCGAAAGCAATGGTGAACTCTAAGCATACTGCACCGCACGTAACTCTTATGGATGAAGTTGACGTAACAAATCTTGTTGCTCACCGCAAACAGTTCAAACAAGTTGCTGCTGATCAAGGCATCAAGCTGACTTATCTGCCTTACGTCGTCAAAGCATTAACATCCGCTTTGAAAAAATTCCCTGTTTTAAACACATCTATTGATGATAAAACAGATGAAGTGATCCAAAAACATTACTTCAACATCGGAATTGCAGCGGATACCGAAAAAGGCCTGCTTGTGCCGGTAGTGAAAAATGCCGACCGTAAAGCCGTTTTCGAAATCTCTGATGAAATCAACAGCCTTGCTACAAAAGCGCGTGAAGGCAAGCTTGCACCTGCGGAAATGAAAGGCGCTTCTTGCACGATCACAAATATCGGTTCTGCCGGAGGCCAATGGTTCACACCGGTTATCAACCACCCAGAGGTTGCGATTCTCGGTATCGGCCGTATTGCTGAAAAAGCGATCGTCCGTGACGGTGAAATTGTAGCTGCTCCTGTCTTAGCTCTTTCTCTCAGCTTTGACCACCGTATGATTGACGGAGCAACTGCACAAAATGCGTTAAACCACATCAAGCGTTTACTGAACGATCCACAACTTATTTTAATGGAGGCGTAATGTTATGGTAGTAGGAGATTTCCCTATTGAAACAGATACTCTTGTGATTGGTGCGGGACCTGGCGGCTATGTAGCTGCCATCCGCGCTGCTCAGCTTGGACAAAAAGTAACAGTCGTTGAAAAAGCAACTCTTGGAGGCGTTTGTCTGAACGTCGGCTGTATTCCTTCAAAAGCGCTCATCAATGCAGGCCATCGTTACGAGAATGCAAAACATTCAGATGACATGGGAATCACTGCTGAGAACGTAACGGTTGACTTTACAAAAGTCCAAGAATGGAAAGCTTCTGTTGTAAATAAGCTTACCGGCGGTGTTGCAGGTCTTTTAAAAGGAAATAAAGTGGACGTTATAAAAGGGGAAGCTTATTTCGTAGACAGCAACTCTGTCCGCGTAATGGATGAGAACTCTGCGCAAACATACACATTTAAAAACGCAATCATTGCTACCGGTTCTCGCCCTATCGAATTGCCAAACTTCAAATATAGCGAACGCGTTCTGAACTCTACAGGCGCACTTGCGCTTAAAGAAATTCCGAAAAAGCTCGTTGTTATCGGCGGCGGATATATCGGTACTGAGCTTGGAACAGCGTATGCGAACTTCGGAACTGAATTGGTTATTTTAGAAGGCGGAGATGAAATTCTTCCTGGCTTCGAAAAACAAATGAGTTCTCTCGTTACCCGCAGACTGAAGAAAAAAGGCAACGTTGAAATCCATACAAGCGCTATGGCTAAAGGCGTTGAAGAAAGACCTGACGGCGTAACAGTTACATTCGAAGTAAAAGGCGAAGAAAAAACGGTTGATGCTGATTACGTATTAATCACTGTCGGACGCCGTCCGAACACTGACGAGCTCGGCCTTGAGCAAGTCGGTATCGAAATGACTGACCGCGGTGTCATTAAAACAGACAAGCAGTGCCGCACAAACGTACCGAACATTTACGCAATCGGTGACATCATTGACGGACCTCCATTGGCTCACAAAGCGTCTTACGAAGGTAAAATCGCTGCGGAAGCTATTTCAGGAGAGCCGGCTGAAATCGATTACCTCGGTATTCCGGCGGTTGTATTCTCTGAGCCTGAACTGGCTTCTGTCGGTTACACTGAAGCACAGGCGAAAGAAGAAGGCATTGAAGTCGTTGCAGCTAAGTTCCCGTTTGCAGCAAACGGACGTGCGCTGTCTCTTAACGAAACTGACGGCTTCATGAAGCTGATCACCCGTAAAGAAGACGGTCTTGTAATCGGTGCGCAAATTGCCGGCGCAAGCGCTTCTGACATGATTTCTGAATTGAGCCTGGCGATCGAAGGCGGAATGACTGCTGAAGATATCGCAATGACAATTCACGCTCACCCGACATTGGGCGAAATCACTATGGAAGCTGCCGAAGTAGCAATCGGAAGCCCGATCCATATCGTAAAATAATAATGTGACAAAGAAACAGCCCCCGTTTGTAAAAGCGGGGGCTGTTTTTATTGTGCAAGAACATGCTGCATAGGTTTGATGATATCCTCTTTTTTCTTTACGGATCCCTCAATCTTCATGACCACATGCCGATGATTGATCACCATCAGCGCAGGGAACGTGTTGATTTCCTCTTCCCATCCCTTTCTGTTGTCATAAACCTTCATTTGATCGACATGATGGGGATATTTCTTTTCTAAATCAAGGATCGCATCGTAATAAGGCACTTCTTTATCTATATGATTTTCATCGGAAAAAAACAAGATTTGAGTGTGATGAATGCTGTCGATCCGGTTTTTTGTGAATGGACTGACAGTAGAAACCGAACAGCTTGACAGAACGAACAGCATCAAAAAAAAGGGAATCACCGTACGGTAGCGCATCTATCTTACTCCTCTGTTTTATATAATATATTGGTTCATCCATTTATAAGGACTATATCAAGTGTATCACGAGAGGTGAAAAACCTAAGGCTTGTTACTGAATTGTTATATAATTGAAACCGTTTTTAATGAAGAAATAATACGTGTGACAACTTGCGCAGCCGATGTGTAAAAAAGGCACATTGTTTTTCGTGAGAGCGCTGTTTTTTCGTTATACTGGGGGCAAAACCATATCGGGAGGGATTGTCATGTATAAAGCCGCTGCAGCCGTCATATGTATGTGCTTACTCGCCGGCTGCCAATCAAATGAAAAGATGCAAACAAACAAACCCCATTCTCAAGCCGCGGCCAATCACGCCAAACGGGAAAACCACCATACAAAAGAGGAAAAACAGAAAAAACAGAAGGCGGAGCCCTGTTACTATATCAATCCGAAAAGCTTTTCTGTGGAAAAAATGGATGAACAGAAAGAGAAAAAACCGATCGCATTGGTAACGATCGATGACGCGCCTGATCAGCATGCCGCTGAGATTGCGGACAAACTGCATGATCTCAATGCGTCAGCGATCTTTTTTGTAAACGGACATTTTTTGAAAAAAGATGAAAATAAGAAAGCGCTTAAGCATATTCATGAGTTAGGTTTTATGATCGGAAATCATACAATGACTCATCAAAACTTAAAAGATCTTTCCGAACAAAAACAACGGGAAGAAATCATTGGCGTCAATAAAGCGGTTGAAAAGGTAATAGGAGAGAAACCCGCATTTTTCAGGGCGCCTTTCGGAAGCAATACGGACTACAGTGACAGACTTATAAAAAAAGAAGGTATGGTGAAAATGAACTGGACCTTCGGGTATGATTGGGATCAGAAATATCAATCCAAAAAAGCGCTTACCGATATCACATTGAGCAGTCCTTATCTGCGGGACGGGGCCAACATATTGATGCATGACCGGAAATGGACGGCTGAAGCCATGCCGGACATTGTAAAAGGATTGCGTCATAAAGGATATACCGTGATTGACCCTCGGGCTATAAAAAGACCGTAAAAAATAAATGTGTTATACAATTTATCAGTTGACATATTAAATGTGACATAATAATATAATAACAACAAGTAAAAATTAAGCGTTTTCAAATTCTGAGAAATGGGGAATGACAGATGGGTACAATTGTTTGCCAAGACTGTAACGAAGCGATTCATTACTTTGAGGATGAGAAGGTCACGACGTTATACGGAACATGCTGCGGACAATGCCAGTGTCATCTTGAAGAAGAGTAAAAAGCGTAAAAAGGCCCGAAACGATTTCGTTTCGGGCTTCTTTATATTTATTGGATGGCTTTTTGCTCTTTGATGACTCTGATCATTTCAAGCGTTGCATCTTCGGGACCCTGCACAGGAAGGCCGGCGTCCAAGTTTTTAAAAATGTAGCTGATATTTTCTTCAGTAATGATCTCACCCGGAATAAAGATCGGAATTCCCGGCGGGTACACCATGACAAACTCTGCGATGATCCGTCCCGCGGATTCTTTTAACGGAATGACTTCCGTATTTGCGTAAAACGCGTCTCTTGGCGTCATCGCTAACAGAGGAATTTCAGGAAGCAGAACTTCGGTTTGCTGATGAGCATAGTCATTGGCGGAAGCCTGCTTTGAAATGTCTGTAAGCGCGCTTACAAGACGGTCGGCATCTCCTGCTCTGTCTCCGGGGGTGAAAATACATAAAATATTATACAAATCGGACAGCTCGACTTCGATATTATATGATTCGCGGAGCCATTTTTCAACGTCATGACCCGTCAGGCCGAGGTTTTTGACCGAAATGATTAATTTAGTCGGATCAAAACTGAAGGCAGCTTTAGACCCTGTGATTTCTTCGCCGACACAGCGGATGCCTTCAATTTGATTGAGGCGTTCCCGTGTCTGATCCGCCAGCAGAATCGTATCTTCAAGAAGATCGCGGCCTTCTGTAGCGAGGCGTTTTCTTGCGACATCCAGTGAAGCGAGAAGCAGATAGGATGTTGACGTTGTCGTCAGCATGCTTAAAATCGACTGTACTCTTTCTTTGGAAACAAGGCCTTCTCTCACATTTAAAATGGAGCTCTGCGTCAGGGAGCCTCCCAATTTGTGCACGCTTGTGGCTGCCATATCAGCGCCCGCCTGCATGGCGGACAGAGGAAGCTTATCATGAAAATGAATATGCACGCCGTGCGCTTCATCGACAAGCACAGGCACATTGAAAGAATGCGCGAGCTTTACAATGCTGCTCAAGTCAGCTGCCACACCGAAGTACGTCGGATTTATGACAAGCAGGCCTTTTGCGTCAGGGTGCTCCGTCAAAGCCCGCTCGGCGGACTCAAGCGTAATGCCGTGAGAAATTCCGAGCTCATCGTCAATTTCCGGGTGTATAAAAATCGGCACCGCTCCGGAAAATACAATGGCCGACATAATGGATTTATGAACGTTTCTCGGGATGATGATTTTATCTCCGGGTCCGCATACGGCCATGACCATCGTCATAATGGCGCCGCTCGTCCCTTGTACGGAAAAGAAGGTATGGTCTGCGCCGAATGCTCGAGCGGCCAGATCCTGGGCTTCTTTAATGATGCCCTTTGGCGCATGTAAATCATCCAGAGGTTCGATATTAATTAAATCTATGCTTAACGCGTTTTCTCCGATAAATTGTCTGAATTCCGGGTCCATTCCCGCGCCTTTTTTATGGCCCGGAATGTGGAATTGGACAGGCTGTCTGTCCGCGTGCTTTTTCAGTCCGCTGTACAGGGGTGTTTCATGTTGCGGCAATTGTTTTCCCACCTTTATCATAATACCTACGGATTAGTTTGTATTACATTCAGTTTTATTACCCGTTTTTTAAACGTAAAACAAATGAATTATATTATGAACTTGAAAGAAAGTAAAGAACAATTTATGATCTATGGAAGATGCTTATTTTGAGCATGATGATAAAGGAGTGAAGACATTTGGAATATCAATATCCGATGAATGAGGACTGGACGACAGAGGAGGCCGTGGATGTCATTGCTTTTTTTCAGCAGGTGGAAAACGCCTATGAAAAAGGAGCTGACCGAGACAGACTTCTGAATGCGTACCGCCGCTTTAAAGAAATCGTTCCCGGGAAAGCGGAAGAAAAGAAAATCTGCAGCCAATTTGAAGCTGACAGCACCTATTCCCCGTATCGGACTGTGAAACAGGCAAAACAATCAGATCAAGCGATTATCAAAATGTAGACAAAGCGAGCCGGCAATCGGCCCGCTTTTTATGTTATGAGACTTTCTGAGTCAGTGTGTATAAAAAGGAAAGCTTCCTAAAAGCGTCTTCAATGGTTTGCAGGAATTCATTGTTGTTCATGTTGATCACGTCTTCTTTTTGCAGCTGAATGCCGCACAAAAGCTCTGCTTTTTTCACTGTCTGCAGGCGTTCAAATAATGTTTTCAGCTGCTCCTGATCCATGTCGGACTGCTTGTACGCACCTGGCTTCGTATGATCCGGCGACCATACAAAATGACCGGGAATCTGTTTTGTGATGTCCTCCTGCTTCGCTTCCAGCAATCTGCCGTATTCCTCTTTTATCGGAGATTCATAAATGATGGCAAACCATACAAACATATGGGTGTCCCATAAACCGATCTGGAAGTGAGGGAGTTTCTTATACCCGCGTTTGCTGTTGGCAAAGGCAACCCAGCTGTCAGCCGGCGGGTTGACAGATCTTCTCGCGTGCTTGGCGACATGCGGGAACATTTCATCGCCTGTCAATGCTGACAATGTCGGTGCGAAATGCTCTCCTAACAAGGTCAGCTTCGGACGGACTTGTTCTTTTAACACCTCCATGCGCGGATCTAAACCTTCTATTGTAAATGTATCGAAGTCTTCTTTTGTAAAACGCATCTGAGTCATCTTTTTCCTCCTTATCGTAAGTATTCATATTTTACCACAGCCGCCGCCGGCCGCAAAAACATTGAGAACGTTTGAGCCGAGAGGATTGGTGGTAAAAAACGAATAGGTAAACACACAAATTTAAGAATGTTGTTACAGCCGAATATAAGTTTCCATACGATATAAGAAGTATCATTAATAAATTGGAAAAATGGGATGCTTTTTTAACAAATGATCTCTGGAAGGGGCGAAAGACAATGAGGCAAGTGGTGAAGGAAGGATTCAGGGAGGAAAAAAATAACCGTGTAGCTGTCTGGAGACTAGAGGTTGATTATGAATTGGCAACCCTGTATGAGGCCATGCAAAAAGAGAATGAAGATCAAATCGATCTCAGCAAAAGAAAACTGGAACGTCTCAGAAAAGAATGGATTCGGCTTAACGGATAAAGAATAGTAAAAACGAACCGCAGGAAATGGTTCGTTTTTACGTGAGAAGGCATTTTTTTCATTTTCCTTGCTTTTTCATCGCCTTTATCAGTATGCTATAGAATAAGCTATACATAGAAAAGAGGTACACGGTATGACAAATTGGACGGAAATTGATGATATCGCAAAAAAATGGGTAAAAGAAGCCGGAACGAGAATCAGACAATCCATGCAGGAAAGCTTGACGATTGAAACAAAATCAAATCCGAATGATTTAGTCACAAATATTGATAAAGAGACGGAACGCTTTTTCATTGACCGTATACAAGGAACTTTTCCCGGACACCGGATTCTCGGAGAAGAAGGGCAGGGGGATAAACTCCGCTCCCTTGACGGAATTGTCTGGATCATTGATCCGATTGACGGAACGATGAATTTTGTCCATCAAAAGCGGCATTTCGCGATTTCCATCGGCATCTTTGAAGACGGAAAAGGCAAAATCGGCTTAATTTATGATGTGATGCAGGACGAACTGTATCACGCATTCAGCGGAAAAGGGGCTTATCTGAACAATACGCCGCTTGCTCCTTTAAAAGAAGCTTCCATTGAAGAAGCCATTATTGCAATCAATGCCACATGGGTGACGGAAAACAGAAGGATTGACCCGAGTATTTTGGCGCCGCTCGTAAAACGGGTCAGAGGAACGCGTTCCTACGGTTCGGCGGCACTTGAGCTGGCCAGTGTTGCGGCCGGCCGCATTGACGCATACATTACGATGAGGCTCGCGCCGTGGGATTACGCTGCCGGCTGCGTGCTGCTGAACGAAGTCGGGGGTATTTACACGACCACAGACGGCGAACCGTTTACGTTTTTAGACAACCACAGCGTGCTTGCGGGCAATCCGGCAATACATAAAATTATCTTTGACGACTATTTACATGCTGACAGGTAGAGATTTTGAAGAAGAAGATCTCGGGTTTCTGGAGCAGCTGGCGGCATCACACCCGGTGTGGAAAAGCGAAGAGTTCGGAACAAAAAATGCGGCGGAGTTTATGCTTGCATACTCCATGTACAATGGAACGTGGCTCGTATGGGAGATTGACGGCGCTCCTGCCGCCGTCAGTTTTCATTTGGAATGGGCGCCTTCAAACGGAAAACCGTGGCTCGGAACCGTGGCCGTCGCTCCGGAGGCAAAAGAGAAAGGAATCGGACGCGCGGTCATTGAAGAGATTGCGGGCCGGCTGAGAGGGGAGCATAAAGCGATGTTTTCAGCCGTTCCCCTGGACAGGCAGGAATGGGTTTTGTTTTTAAGCCAATGCGGCTTTGAACAGCTTAAGCTTGAAAAAGACGATCGGGAAAAAACATATATGATCATGGTGAAGCCATTGTGAAATGTTTCAGATATAAAAAAGAGACCGGAGAAATCCGGTCTCTTTTCTTGTTACAAGCCGACCGCATTCCAGGCCGCTTCTACGCTTGCAGCGTCTTGAGAGCCGTAAAGGTCCCGCGCTGATTGAATCAAAGCTGCTTTTGCATCTTTAAAGCTTGATGACGGAGTGAGATATACCGTCAGTGCACGGTAGTAAATCTGCTCCGCTTTTTTCACGCCGATTTTTGTAATCGTGTTGTAAGCGGCTTTGTTCGGAATTCCGCTGTTTGTATGCACGCCGCCGTAGTCGCCGGCATCAGTGTTCGGAAGGTTTCGATAATTTTTGTAATGGTCGGGCTGTCCGTATTTTGTCGGATTGGATAAACTGCGGAGAGCCGGCTGGCTGACCGTAATATCTTCACCGATATCCCAGTCCTCAGTATCATTGAAGTATCCGAATACATCAGAGAAGGATTCGTTTAAAGCGCCCGGCTGATTTTCATAGTTCAGGTTGGCTGTTTCCTGTGTAACACCGTGTGTCATTTCATGGGCCGTTACGTCCATTGAACCGGAAAGAGGCGAGAAGAATGAGCCGTCACCGTCACCGTAAATCATTTGGTCGCCGATCCAGGCCGCGTTATTGTATTTGCTGCCGTAATGAACGGAAGATACGATTTTGCCGCCTTTATTGTCGTAGCTGTTGCGTTTAAACGTCTGATAGAAATAATCGTACACTTTGCCGAGATTGTAATGCGCATCAACGGCAGCGCGCTGAGAAGAAGTTGTGAACTGGTTTGTAGTGCTTGATACGAGCGTGCCCGGCAGGTTATATTGTCGGTTTTGCAGATCGTACGTAATAATTTGCGTTCCGGTAGGTTTAGAAAGATCACGCATTACATATTTGCCGCTTTCAGAAGAAATATTTAATGAGACCGTTTTTCCTTTAAGAGTCGTACCTGTTCCGGTTGCAGCGGCATGCTCCACTTTGTTTTGCTTTTTCAGGACTTTCCCTGTTTCCGCATCAACGGTTACTTCCCAGTTAGCTGGTTCCGGTTCGATGTAGCGGATGGTTACATCATAGGCGAGGCGGTATTTACCGTCTTTTGTGGCCGCTGCTTTCAGCTCGGCTTTGTTTTTGTTTGCAACGTTGCCGTTAGAGACGGCTTCAGGTGATTTGCCGATTGCTTTAAAAGCATGATCCAGCGCCTGATTTGCAGATAATTTTTTGCTGTTTGCCGTTTTGGCAGAAGCATCGTTGTTTAATTCACCGTTAATCGCATAGACATTGTTGGATTTATCGACGTGAATAATGACTTGCGAGTCTTTCACAGGCACACCGTTAACGACAGGCACATAACGGAAGTGCTTGTAGCCGAGATCATCGGTCGTGTGGTCAATCAGCTTCAGTCTCTCAGAAGGGTTGCCTTTGAAGACTTTGCCGTTTTGTTTCAAGTATTGCTTGATTGCTTTGTCACTGACTGAAGGCAATTCAGATTGCACCAAAGAATGCTTCGGCACAAAGTTCGTCAGGTTTTCTTTAAGCTGAGGATTCTCAGCGGCCTGAACACCCGGAAGACTGATGGTTAAACTCATAAAGGAAGCGGCGACAGCAACAGACAATTTCTTACCTAAACCCACAATAAATCCCCCTTTTTGAAAATAATGAAAACTTATATTGTTATAATAAACCAGCATTCTCTCATTCTGCAATATAAAACTAGACTCCGCTGATGAATTGATAGAATCGTCCCGGAAAGGCTTCCGGCGGCCAGCATCGGGGGATAAGCCGAGAGGCACGTGTTGAATCAGACATGAGTCGAATGATGCGATTTATTCTGAAAAAAATGACAAATGAAGTCGGGAAAAATGATAGGGGAAAAATGTTCCGATTTGTAAAACTTTTTTTATAGCCGTTTGTCTAAACGGGTGAGGCCTTAATAAACGAAAAGGATTGTTTCAGATGTCAGAGATTTTCAGTCATTTTATTCAGCATTTCGACAGATATTTCAAGAGCTGTCTTACGAAGAGATTGCTGATGTTTTGGACTGGAGTCTTTCGAAGGTGAAGAGCACCCTGTACAGGGCGAGAATGCAGCTGAAACAGCACTTGGCGGAAAAAAGGAAGGACGGACAGATATGACTTGCTATTTAGTGAGAGATTTACTCCCTTTATATATTGAAGGCGATTGTGAAACAGAAACGGAGCGGTTTATTTCCCGCCATCTTGAATCATGCGGTAAGTGCGGGAATTTATATCATATGATGAAGGAGCCGCTTGACCTCGGCAGCCCTGAGATGAAGGCGCCAGCCTGTTATGCAGAAGAAGAAAGGCGGTTTAAGGAACGGTATTACGGGAAGCTGCTGATAAAAGCAGCCTGTTTGTTCGGCGCTGTTTTCTTTATCATGCTGATCCTTAAACTGCTGATTTAAAAAAACGCCCGGCTGAATGACCGGGCGTTTTAATCCGTTTACTCAGCCGGATGAAAGGCTGTATAAATGCCTTCAAGCAATTCCTGGGGCAGTGAATTAAAGAATCCGGCACACAGCTTTGCTTCTTTTTTTCCTGCTCCTGCTTTTTCAGCAAGGTCCTGATCAAACGTATACACACCGTCTTCTTCAATCAGCGCAGATTGAAGGATATGAAGACTTTGGGAAAAAGCGGTGAACAGCTGATCAACGATAAGGGCCTCTTTTTCCGTAAAGCCGAGCTCCACCGCTTTTTCTTTATTAAATGTATATTCGCCGTCCGTTTTCTCAATACATTGGGAAAGAACGGTTAAAAATTCGGTTGAACTGTCCCACAGCTTTTGAATGATCTGGGCTTGTTCTTGATCTAATCCCAATTCCACCGCTTTTTCGCCGTCAAAATAATAGACACCGTCTTTTTCGTAAATCGATTGGCTGATGATATCAATGAGTTTTGCCGCGTCTTCCGGTGTTTTCTCTGCGGAAGCCTGCAGGATATGCGGTTCATTTGCCTGGATCGTTTTTGCGCCGGCAGAATCAAGCGGACTGAATGCAAGCAAGGCGGCTGAGGCGGTTGCGGCGGCAGTTACAGCGGTTTTCTTCAAAAAAGATGTTTTCATTTCGTTCTCTCCTTGTCATGTGTATTTGCTTACAGCCACAAGTATAAAAAGACAATGATGGAATTGATATAGGAGGTATGGTATTTTCTGCATAACGATGCCGGACTATTTCAGACTTCATTTTCTGAGGGAATCTGCTGATGTAACTAGAGTGGGGGCCGTCATTTCCGGCTTCCTGACTAGGCGGTGGGGGAGATAAGCCTTACATCTAAAGCCTGTTTTGAGGATGTAAAAAAGCCTGAATCTTTGATTCAGGCTTTATTAGATATTGTGCTTTTCATGTTTACGGAATTTTGCAAAGGGTCATGCTTTTAATCAAGCAGTCCCTGTTCGCGCATTTTTTTCTTTACGGTGAAACCGCTTCCCATCATGGCGATAACGAGAACAATGCTTCCGATGATGCCCCATGCGCTTTTCTCAGCGATTGATACGCCGATCAGCATCATGCTGAAGACTGCTGCGAATGCAAATAATAATAAGAGCCAATTCAATTTTTTCATATTTCCATCCCCTTTAACGTCATACTTTCAGTTTACAGA
The DNA here is from genome assembly GCF_021228595.1 of Bacillus sp. FCW2. NCBI lineage: Bacteria > Bacillati > Bacillota > Bacilli > Caryophanales > Bacillaceae > Bacillus > Bacillus sp. FCW2. Next base: position 616,142 of record NZ_CP089436.1, read on the forward strand.
AAAACGTAACGCTTTTAAAGAGGATGTGTGGTATAATATGAAAGTTATCTAATTTTTTTAGGAGATGAAAATGTGAAACTTCGAAACGATCTTCGCAACATCGCGATTATTGCCCACGTTGACCATGGGAAAACGACTTTGGTAGACCAATTGCTTCACCAAGCCGGAACATTCCGTGCCAACGAAAATATTGCCGAGCGCGCAATGGATTCAAACGATCTTGAACGTGAACGCGGTATTACAATTCTTGCGAAAAATACTGCGATTAACTATAAAGATACACGCATTAATATTTTGGACACTCCGGGACACGCCGACTTCGGCGGAGAGGTAGAACGGATTATGAAAATGGTTGACGGCGTTCTGTTAGTCGTTGACGCATATGAAGGCTGCATGCCGCAAACCCGTTTCGTACTGAAAAAAGCCCTTGAGCAGAACTTAAATCCGGTTGTTGTCGTAAACAAAATCGACCGTGATTTCGCCCGCCCGGAAGAAGTCATTGATGAAGTGCTTGATTTGTTCATCGAGCTTGACGCAAACGAAGAACAGCTTGAGTTCCCTGTCGTCTACGCTTCTGCGATTAACGGAACGGCAAGTCTGGATCCGAAAAAGCAGGACGAAAATATGGAATCACTGTATGAAACGATTCTTGAACATGTCCCTGCCCCGGTTGATAACGCCGAAGAGCCTCTTCAATTCCAAGTGGCGCTGCTTGATTACAATGATTATGTCGGCCGTATCGGTATCGGACGCGTTTTCCGCGGCACGATGAAAGTGGGTCAGCAGGTTTCATTGATGAAACTTGACGGAACGGTAAAATCATTCCGCGTGACGAAAATCTTCGGTTTCCAAGGATTGAAACGCGTGGAAATTGAAGAAGCGAGAGCGGGAGACCTCGTTGCCGTTTCGGGCATGGAAGACATCAACGTCGGTGAAACGGTTTGTCCGGCTGAACACCATGAGCCGCTGCCGGTTCTGCGCATTGATGAGCCTACGCTCCAAATGACATTTGTCGTAAACAACAGCCCGTTTGCAGGTCGTGAAGGCAAATATGTCACATCCCGTAAAATTGAAGAGCGTCTGAACGCGCAGCTTCAAACAGATGTCAGTCTCCGTGTCGAACCGACGGCATCACCTGACGCATGGGTTGTTTCAGGACGCGGTGAGCTTCACCTGTCGATTTTAATTGAAAACATGCGCCGTGAAGGCTATGAGCTTCAAGTGTCTAAGCCTGAAGTTATCATTAAGGAAATCGACGGCGTAAGCTGCGAGCCTGTTGAGCGCGTGCAGATTGACGTGCCTGAAGAGCATACCGGTTCTGTTATGGAATCAATGGGTGCGAGAAAAGGCGAAATGCTTGATATGATTAATAACGGAAACGGCCAGGTCCGCCTGATCTTTACCGTACCTTCACGCGGACTCATCGGCTATTCTACTGAGTTTCTGTCACTGACACGCGGTTTCGGTATCCTGAACCACACGTTTGACAGCTATCAGCCGATGCAAAAAGGCCAAGTCGGAGGCCGCCGTCAGGGTGTGCTCGTTTCCATGGAAAACGGAAAAGCGACATCTTACGGAATTCAAGGTATTGAAGACCGCGGCGTCATCTTCGTTGAGCCTGGAACAGAAGTATATGAAGGCATGATTGTCGGTGAACATAACCGTGACAATGACCTTGTCGTCAATGTCAGCAAAATGAAACAGCAGACAAACGTCCGTTCCGCTACGAAGGATCAAACGACTACGATTAAGAAAGCGCGCATTATGTCGCTTGAAGAATCACTCGAGTACTTAAACGAGGATGAATACTGTGAAGTAACGCCGGAATCCATCCGTTTAAGAAAGAAAATCCTGAATAAAAACGAACGTGAAAAAGCGGCGAAAAAGAAAAAAACAGCAGGAATGTCTTAATCACTTGCAGAATTTGAAAAGGTAGAACCCGAACGGAAAAGGGGAGGGGGATCTTTTTGAATGAAGTAAGTGAACGGCTGTCGTTCTTTGCGGCTCTTTACCAAGTGGATGAGCATCCGCTGACGGGAATGTGGCTGTTATACGGAACGATCGTCGTGCTTTCGGTGATTGTATTTAAACTCGGCTTTGCCAAACGGCTGCCGGTGTTGAAGGCTGTGGCAGTTTATCTCTTTCTCGTGCTCGGCTGCACCGTGCTGACTTTTTTCGGTGTGTTTCTGCCGGTCGGAGAAGGGCTTGTTGTCGCCGCCTTGATTTTGATCGTTTACAAAATCCGTCTGCACCAGTCCAAAAAAAGCCAGTCAGCTAAACCGCAATAAAAAAATGACCTTGCCTTCCGGCGGGTCATTTTTTATTCGGTTTATTTTTTCAGTTTATCTTTTTTCGCTTTTTGTCCGGGATGAAAGGAAAAGTGTCCGGTATTCAGCCGCGCCTCCGTTTTGACTTTGATTCGGTCATGGCATTCCCGGCACATATATGTATGAATCGGACGATTGCGGAGGCGTTTGGCTGTTAGTGTTTCATCATCAATTTGTTCGATTTTGTCGCAAATGGAACATTTTACTCTCATTGATTTTTCACCTCTTTCACTATGACAAGCATTATATCATGGATGCCCCTCCTGCCAAAGGGAAAGAAAGCAGCGCCCTTCCTTTGGAGCGGGCGCTGCTTTTTACCGGCGGTTTTTCATATGATGATCCGATTGATCGTTCTGTTCGTTCTGCAGCTTGTTCTGGTCTCTTTGGTTCAGCTGATCATCATTCGATTGAGTCGGTGATTCTTTTTCATTGTCGGTCACATCATTCGGGACTTCCGGCATGACGCGGCCGACGATGGCGGCAAGTTCGTCCAAAATGCCTGAAACAGGGCGGCCGGCCTTAATGTCGCTGCCCATGCCTCTCAGACGGGAAACCGTATCAGGATCAGCCACGACAACGGCATTGGCACCGTAAGGATCGTTTTTTAACGCCTGGGCAACCGTGTATTTAATGCTCTCCACTTTGCTTCTTTCTAAATTGTCATCCACATCGATACCGACAACGGAGTATCTTCCGAGTACAACCGCGGTGGCATCTGAAATGCCGGGGATTTTTTCGGTTACCTCGACGAGATGCTTAGCGATGTCTGTCCGGCCGGGATTTTCAGCTGTCTCAGGAGCTGTATTTTTCACATGGATCGGTTTTGCATCGCGCTGATCGGCTGATTCGTTCTGAATATTGCGGCCGCGGCCGTCCTGTACAGCAGTGCAGCCGGTAAGGATAAATAAGGCTTGTATGATAATGAAAAGAATTCGCACGTCAGATTTCCTCCTTGAATGCTTTCATTTATTTTATTGTTGAATTAACCTTCTATCTTTATTCACCAAATCATATATTTTAGCAGGCATCCCCGTTTTTCGCGGAAAGAGAAGCACACGATGGGCTTTGATCCTTATTTCAGGAGGCTGAGACTTGAGTAAAATTTATGTGTTAGATACGAATGTACTTTTGCAGGATCCTAACGCCATTTTTTCCTTTGAAGAAAACGAAGTTGTCATCCCCGCCGTCGTGCTGGAAGAGGTCGATTCAAAAAAGCGGTATATGGACGAGGTCGGGAGAAATGCGAGGCACGTATCTAAGCTGATAGACGGGCTCAGGGAGAAAGGAAGGCTGCACGAGAAAGTTCCGCTTGAAAGCGGAGGAACGCTCAGAATTGAACTGAACCACCGGTCATTTCACCAGCTCCAAGAAATTTTTATCGAAAAAACGAATGATAACCGCATTTTGGCGGTGGCAAAAAATTTAAGCCTTGAGGAGGAAACGAAAGAAAACGGCCGCCTCGTCATCCTGGTCAGCAAAGATGTGCTTGTCAGGGTAAAGGCGGATGCCATCGGGCTTTTGGCGGAGGACTTTTTAAACGACAGAGTCGTTGACCATGATGAAATATATAGCGGGTACAAAGATATATTTATGAATAAAGAGCGGTTTGCCTCGTTTTATAAAAACAAACAAATTTCAGTCAAGGAGCTTCAGCAGCATCAGGTTTATCCGAATCAATTTGTGCTGATGAAAGATGAATTAGGAGGATCTTCGTCTGCGGTCGGCATGGCAGATAAGAAAGGCGAGACCGTAAAAAGACTCGTTTTCGATGATGAGCACGTATGGGGTATCAGGCCGAAGAACGTCCAGCAGACAATGGCGCTTGAACTCCTGCTGAGGGAAGATATCCCGCTTGTCACCCTGATCGGAAAAGCGGGAACGGGAAAAACCTTGCTTGCTCTCGCGGCAGGGCTTCTGCAGACGGAGGATCTCGGTATTTATAAAAAACTGATCGTCGCGCGTCCCATCGTCCCGGTGGGAAAGGATATCGGATATTTGCCGGGCGAAAAAGAGGAAAAGCTCAAGCCGTGGATGCAGCCGATCTTTGATAATCTTGAATTTTTATTCAATGCGAAAAAGCCGGGTGAACTTGAAGCGATTTTGGCAGGAATCGGATCGATTCAGGTGGAGGCGCTGACATACATTCGGGGAAGAAGCATTCCGGATCAATTTATTATTATTGATGAGGCTCAGAATCTGACGAGGCACGAGGTCAAAACGCTTTTGACTCGGGTGGGAGAGGGCAGCAAAATTGTCCTGATGGGCGATCCGGAGCAAATAGATCACCCATACTTAGACAGTTTAAACAACGGACTTGCTTATGTTGTAGAACGGTTTAAAGAACAAACCGTCTCCGGCAGCGTGAAGCTTGTGAAAGGTGAGAGATCCGGCCTTGCACAGCTTGCCGCCGATTTGTTATAAAACTTCGATTTCTGTGACGCCCGTTATTGGTTTTTCAAAGTCTCCGTCCACGTAAAAATGGACCGGGCCGCCGTCTTGAAGGGGTTTCCCCGCATCGCTGAAATGCGCGATTGCGTCCATCGCCTTTTCGAGCGGCACTTCGGTTCTTTCTGATTTTGAAATAAATGCGCACAGGACAGCGCTTTCTTTCGGCTCGGCATTTGCTAAAACAGCGCCGAGCTTCATGGCGAAGCTGCCGTTCATCAGTCTTTCTTTTTCATAACGTTTTTCGCTTTTTAAAGTCGGCGGCGAAATGCGCCCTTCTCTGATCACCCGTTCCGGATCAAGCGTATGCTCCTGGGTTTCTGCAGAGCCGTCCGGATGAACGGGCTGATTTTTTTCAAACGGAAACTTGCGGTCATCGAAAATCCAGACACTCGGATCAATTGTAATCGGGTATGTAACATTGCCTTTTACTTGAATAACGCTCATGGTGAAGCCCCCCTTTACTTAAAGTATAAAAGTTTTCGCATGAATTGTCACTTTGCGTCGCAAATTAGATGTATACAACGGCAGCGAAGTGAGGATGATCGACATGGTATGCCGGCATTACCAAGAGCTGGACGCATTAGTTCAGGAAGCGAAAAAAAGAACCGAAGAAGGCAAAGTGGCAGACTATATTCCAGCTCTGGCTGAATCTGAACAAGACAGCCTTTCGGTCACGATTTATCATGCGGAAAATACATGTCTGTCGGCAGGAGACGCCGACCGGACATTTACGCTGCAGAGCATTTCGAAAGTGCTTTCTCTGGCGCTCGTACTGATGGATTACGGAAAGGAAAAGGTGTTCAGCTGCGTGGGTCAGGAGCCGACCGGCGACCCGTTAAGGGTGTAGAACATAACATAAATAATAGCATTGAGGCCACATTGCCGACCGTTTTCACTTTTGATTTGGAAAAATGGAAGCATAGCGTTAATAAAAGGATTAAAGAGGGGTTCTCCAAATGGATTTATCAATTGGAAGGTAAAAAAATTAGTGGAATGGATCTCCACAGAAAAACAGGAATGAGTGTGTCGGAGGTCTATCTTTACTTAAATGGGACAAGAATGCCGAGTAAAGCAAAATTTGAAAAAGTATTCGATGCGTATGACACAAACCTTTGTTCTTTTCTTGAGTTTCTTGATCTTCGAAATATCAGTGAAACAACATTCTATGATCGAGCATTAAAAAGACGTGATTAATTCATGTCTTTTATTTTTTCCAACTGTTTATTGTACTAAATATTCAATGTGGATTTTATGTAAAGCAGCGATTGAAAGTGACTGTAACCAAGAAGGAGCACGAGGATTTAGAAATGTTTCTCAAGATGTTGCGAACGGACAGGAAGTTAAGCCTGAACCATTGTTTCCCCAGAAGTGGAGAATAACCCTTAAACAACCTTTAAAGACCTCGTTGGCTGGGTAACAACGACCTGACAAAGAACATGGGCATAAATGAGGGGAACAAAAAGGTGAGAAAAACACTATCCTTAATTTTACAAATTTTTGATAATATTGATAATAGTTTCAAAAAAATAAAGAGAAAGAAGGATTGTGAAGTATGTTCAAAAAAAGTATATTGGCTTTATCCTCAGTAGCCCTTTCAGTTTCACTTTTTGCACCATTTGCGAGCGCAAAAGAAATTAAAAAAGAAGAGTCAGTGAAGCAAAATGTAACTATTGCTAATACATACGCTCACACAACTCCACTACAAGAAAGTGTTAAGGTGAAAAATCAAGAGGTTAGTGGAGAATACACTACTCAAGGTATTAAAGGTAAAATTGTTTCTGCGGCAGTAAGAGGCTTAGCTAAAGGAATTCGTGGTGGTTCATGGGTAGTTTCAAAGATTATTGGTTGGTTAGATGAAGGTGCAGCAAAAGCATTTAGAAAGCATGCCGATGATATTGCGGACGAGCTTGATTACATTGCGAAAATACCTGATTTAGCTGTTGATACTGTAAGAAAGAAACTCTATAACTATCTCGTAAATGATTTAGAATTAGATTCAGGAGATGCGTTAGTGATAGCTGAAGCTGTTGAAGGGGTACTTTGGATACTTCTATAATTCACAGGAGGGCTATAAATGACTAATCCATTAGAAGAAAAAGTTGAGCTTCTTGAACAAGAAATTGAAGAGCTTAAATGGCAAATCCTAAAACTCAGTCATGCAAAACTGGATGATCCAAGATACCCTTATTCCAATTGGTTAATTCAACATAATATTTATAGTGAGAAAAGAAGAGAATTGGAATATGTTTTATCAGTCTTAAATGATCGTATTCTAAATAGTCCTCAGCCACCAGAACAATATCGAAAAGAGGTTGAAGGCATTTCAAGTCAGGAATTGCATAATGAGAAAGTTCCTGATTTTGCAGAAGTGCGTGATATCTTATCTAAAGTTCTTGGAATTAAAGAAAAGAAAGTGATTGCGCTCCTTAATGCTCTGAAAGATGAAGGGAAATTTAAGGATTTAAGTGAGAAACTTTTAGATGAGATTTACTAAGAACTAGACTCCCTTTAAATGGGGGTCTTTTTTGTGTGTTAACTGTTTACCAGGCCTGACAGAAATAATGTTCCGATCACCTGAACGAACTAATAGTTAGTGCAGGCGAGGATTCAAATTGACGTAGCGCTAAACATTGGTTGGAGTCGCATTTCACGACGTCAGAAGCTGGGGGCACGAATCGATCAGTTAGAAGCAGGGTGGGTGTTTTGCCCAGTCAGATATGCCATGAGCAATGATGGAGTAACGGAACGGGATGCCGTCGCAATTGCGACACTGTGGATTGTGCAGTCAGTTAAAGCAACTCAAAACCATTGAGCTTAACATTTGCACTGAAGAGGGTGTATTTAGCTGGATTTGGGGCACAGGAGCGGTTTTAAGCCATCATGCATACAAATGTGTATTGTTTTCTTATCGCCGCTCTAATCGCAATAAAATGAGCAATTCATTTAAACAGAGAAGCAGCAGGGAAAAGGTTATAGAAGATAATGTTTAGATGCGTGAACAAAAACATTAAGAACTTAGATAAATGATTCAAATAATTATATATTGAATATATATTTGTAATGCATTTCATTGGCAATATGTTATAATCAATACAAGGAGATTTCACTAGATTCTAGTAGATTCTAGTTGGTGGAACACAAAAAACCAAGGTGCTGCAACACCCTGGTTTCTTAAAAGTTGTCCATCATAGGCTTGCTCGATGTGTTTTCTACGTAGACCTTACCCTTCAGGTTCTCAAGCTCAAGGGAGGTCTATTTTTTGCTTTCGATCACCACAAATAAATTTAACATCAACGCACACAAGTTAATTGTTACCATCAAAGATTCATAAATCGACATAGACAAATGGTATCACCTCATAATTAATATTATAGGTGAGCAAGCCTAAGAAAATAGGAAACTTATAAGTTTATATTAACATAGGTTAATAAATACAGGTAGTCTAGACTTTTCTTCTTTTTACGTATTGTACCTATTTGTTTTTGTTTCACTTACGATATAGTGCCTATTAGCAAAAAGGACAAGGATACCGCTCCCTGTCCTCACTGTCTATTCAATCTAACTCCGCTTAATCTTCCGCTTTCCACACCGTGAAGATATCGACATACTCACTCTTACAGAAAGCAAGCTCACTGACTTCAGATACCATACATTCAATCACATCAACGGTAGGACATTTCTTGATAATCCATTCTATGATTGAGTAAAGATGATCTTTATAATTGCATGTAAACCTTTCTTTCAACAATTTATTTCGCCTATCATATGCTTTAAATTCATAAGTGGTATATGTGTTTTTCATTTCCATATATCCTCAGCTACATCAGATAAGCCTATAAGAGTATTCAACGAGCCCCTTAGTTCCTGATCTTTCTTAGATACTTTATCATGGGTGGCGTTTGCGTTTTTGACACCAGAGCTAAGGCTTTTAATAATGGATTTTAATTTTGCCTTTCCACCTTTTATAACACGACGTTTTTGCAAAATCTCTTTAATTTCCTTTGCAAAATAATATCCTTGTACGCCATTAAAATTAGACTTCTCTATTTCATGATATGTTGTTGTAAGACGCTTATCAATTGTGCTCAGTGCTTGTTTAAGTGCTTTGTGATCTTCTTTTAAGACTTCTAGGAATGTTTCCATTGCACTAATATAGGCGCTTGCTACAGAATCAACGTTTCCATCTAGGTTTACCAATTTGTATAAGTTCATTTCAATTCATCCCCTTGATTAAATTGTTATGTTTAAATACAATGGGAGGGTACTAACCCATCAGATTAGGAGAGTGTGCCAGCACTCTTCCTAATCACCCAAACCACGCTATACACAATATGCTTAAAGCTGGTATAACTATGATCAATCCCCCAAATACAACCTGACAGAACCGCTCGTTATGTAAATCCGTCTTACTCATCTTCATCTACTTCTACCACAGTTGCTTTTTCATCTATGTAAAACACATTGTCCGTGATAGTTGGGATAACTGTTTTACCTCCCGCCATATCCAACATGATATGAGGGAAATTAACACCCATTTCTCCTGTTTCTACTAACTCTTCAATAGCATCTTTTCGATCATTCGCATCAAGTTCAACACAAATCGGTATTGTCATAGCTGTGAAGATTTTGAAACGCTTTTTAGGCTTTCCATCGTCGTATGTTTCAATGAAGTTGTTTTCTTCTTCAAACATCTTCCCTCTGAAGTAATTGAAATGATTCGTCATTTCCTCAATACGCTGTTCGTTTGTGATTGTCCCTAAGCTTGCTACGTTAGTTCCTACAGTGTGACGATTAATTTGCATATTGATTGCGCTCCTTATGTTTTGAATATTCAATTATTTTTCGGCCATCTAATTCCACGTGAGAACAGTTAATGTTCCCGCAGTTCTCCAATAACTCTAAACCGCTCATATCGTTCAAAGCATCTACAAGGCTTTTAATGTAATGAAAATCGTCTCTGACATGTTTGCCTTTGTCTAAGTCTCCGATGTACTCGGATTCAATGTAACGGCTCATATCGTGGTTTACCGGCTTTACATTGATTAGAACAGTGGATAAGCCTTGTTCAGCGTAGATAGCTAAATTGTCTTTAATCAAGTAACCCTTAAAAACATCTACATCACTATTATCATGGTATTCAATTGTAATGCGTTTCACTTGAATTCCTCCTGTCAGGTGTTGAAGATAGGTCATTCGACACCTGTCTATAGTAATACGATAGTTCATTCAAAAGGTTTCATTATGCAAGTTAATTTTTAATTAAGTGAATGGCTTTGTTCCCAAGAAGTTGGGAAAGGCGACTTATTAACGCCATCTTTTTTTCTTTTTGATTATCGGATTGCCCGCTTTTCGTCTTTGTAGAACAAAATGGTCTAATACACCTTTACCGTTATGAATGATTGTCCCGTAATCATCACTGTTGAATATTTTTGTGATGTAGGTGAATGCATCAACTTCCTTAAAAGCGTCTAACGTTTTCTGAATATAGGTGTATTCATCTTCAACGTGTTTGCCTTCATCAAGAATGTAGCTGACACCATCAATGATGTATGTGTCTTCGTAAGGGGAACCGTACTGTAAAGCATCAGCTAGATTCAAAGTGTTTTGATTTACGAATACAACCTGCTTTTCATTGACTAAGTAGCCTTTAAAAACCTCTAATTGGTCATGTATGGTTTCAATACTGTAAATCGTCGCCCGTTTCATTTGTACCTCCTTCCAACTTCGCTTTGATGTTGACTTAATCATAAACCAACTTCAAAAAGAAGTCAACTTTATTTTGAAGTCATTTTTTAATAAAAGCCACTTTTTGATCATGTTTTTTGTTATAATCAAAAAGGAGGTGAAACTGTTGACTAAAATTGTTAAAACAAGATTGAAAGAAATATTAGATGAACGTGGCTTATCAATTAGAGGTTTCGCCTTCGGTAATGACCTTAGCTTTGAAACTGTCAGAAGGCTTTACAATAACACTGCTAAACAATATCAACGTGAGACATTGGGCAGAATTTGCGATGTCTTGGATATAAAAATTGAGGACTTACTATACATTACAGACGATGATTCCGAAGACTCTTAAGCAAAAGTATTGCTTTTATTTTTTTGAAATTCGTTAAACAAAACCATTGAAATATTCGTTGGTAACAAATTGTTACGATCAAAAGTATTGCAATTACTGTTATACTGTACGGAGAGGTGAGAAGGATGGAAAACAACATGCTTCAAGCGATATTAGATGAGATTAAGAAAATTGATAACAAAATTGATGGTGTGGCTTCTGATTTGAAGTCATTTAAAAAAGAGATGCACGAATTCAGAGAAGAAACAAAGAAGGAATTTAATCAGATTAACGTTAAGTTAGACCGCCTTGAAGAGAACCAGCCAAAAGATATTACAGCCCACCTTACACAGCTGCAGAACGTAGATAAGAAGACAGACGTTCTTAACAAGCGTGTATTTGAGCTTGAGGCAAGAATCAATAACTGATGCCACTCGTGGAAAATAAAAACACCCCATCACATTTATTTGTGAGTGGGGTTATTTGTCGTATGGACGATATTTCTTTCTTGATTCTTCAAGCTCTTTTTTCTTCCGCTCTATGTCTGAGCGTAGGAATAAACTGACTCCCCTAAGCTTTTTTATGGGCGTTAACTTTCCACCTGATATTAATTGACTCATACGTGTTGTGGTTACGCCTAATATTTCTTTGGCTTCAGAAGTAGTAAGGACTTCGGTTTTGATGAAGTCCTCAACTTCCTTGCGACTCTTTAGGTGATATTCCATGTTATTTTCTCCTTAAAATCATGTCTTTAATGATGGCACAAATCGTTAACAAAACCACAATAGCCATTACTGCAGTTGTAAATGAGTTTGTCCAAAAAGAGCGTATGCTAATTGCTGCAACAGACAATAAAATTAATGAAAAGATAAACTTTTGATTTTTCTTCATTTTTTATGCTAGACTGATTATAATGATATTGAGAAGCGAGTTAGTGGCTCGCTTCCCTAATCTCTGGTTAGTCCTTCTTATTTTTCTTCTCGCTATCGTTTGATTGTTGTGCAATCCATCCGATAGAGACGACGTAGAAGATAATTTGAAGGACTTTTATCATATTGTCTAGCATTTCCTCACCTCCTTATACATTTATTATAACATACCTATTAATAATTGTGAATAGGTTTATGGGATTTATTTTATTTTTATTCTTAAAAGTTTTTCCCTGAGATTCTTCACTTTTTGAACAAAGGGAATGTAATATTGAATTGAGACATTGAAAAGGGAGAGGTGTGGCAATTGCATCAAAAAGAGCTGATTATTTCAAAGGATGAGTTAGAAAATCGAGCGGTTAAGATGGGCTTTACACTTATAGAAGGGGATATGGATACTGAAAATCAAAAAATTCTATTGCCGAGTCAAGAGGGCTTTTTAGACTTTCATAAACATGTGGACAATAATTTATTATTTTACATGTATGATTATGAGGACAAAGAGGATTATTATATCCCTGAAGAGTATCATACTTGGTTTGAGGACTCAGAAATCCAGCGTTTGTTGTCTGAAAAGGTTAATGAGTACAATAAAAAATTAGATGATATAAATTTTGATCAACCATCTGAACTTATTATGTTTTATGTGAAAGATGGCTTTGTCTTTTATAACACTACAATAAGAGAAGAACTATTCGAACTTTCTGATGGCGATACAGTGGGGTATGCCTTAGTGGAGGAAGTGGGAGATGCTATTCCCGAAGAAAAAATCATGGAAATAACAGAGAAGCGGAAAAAAGCACTTGTTCAAAAAACACAGGAGATCAAAGACAATATTTTTAACGATCCAGAATTTAAGAATGCTACAAACGCAAGTTTAAGAAGATCATATGCTTTACGTTACTTTAAAGATCATCCAGAAGATAGTGAGCTACTACGTGCAACACATCTTCCCCCAATCTTATTCATAGAGAAAATTTGGAAAGAGTTTAAGAGTATGGGACTTCATAAGTAATACTTAAAAAGGATAAAGCCCCGTATATGGGGCTTATTTTATTTCTATGCTATTCAAAAGTTTATTTCTGCTTTCCAAAACATCCATAAGCATATTGGCATTTTCAGCAAGGCGTTGTGTTAATGCCTCTTTTGATTTTCCTTCAAATGAAGAGAGAAGGGCGATATATAATTCAGTTATGGTTTCTTGAGCGGATGCAAAGTCAGTTGCCTGTTTTAAATCTGTTTTAATTTCTGAACAATGAGATTGCAATGCCGCTGCTACTTGCTTCTTTAGCGCCTCATTCTGCTGAAGCTTCTTATAAAACTCATCTGCATCCATGTTTACCCCATATGGTGTCAATTCACAGCCTCCTTATAATCTTAGCCATTTTGCTAATTCTTGATCTTTTGCGTCCATATCCTGAGCCATTTTCACAATGAAGTTACAGATATCTTCTAAATCCCTTATTAAGTAATGGAGCATTGCTTCAGTTTGTAGTTGTTCATCTGTATTGTAGAAAACAGGTGATCCACCAGAAGAGGAGGGAGCATGATAAAGAATAGCTTGATTAACGTCATCAGAGGTCAAATTTTCATAAGGGTTTGATCCCATTTTTGATTGAAAAGAACGCCTTACATCATTAACCATACTGTCATGTTCATGGGGGAATTGTTCAAGCTTCTGTTTTTTGGTTTTTAGATCATCAATAGCTAACTGAAGCTTTTCCGCCAATTGCTTTGCATATGTAACATCAACTTTAATCGTTTGTCCATTCATCCCAGAATAAGCAGTCATAGCATTGATGTTTTGATTGAAAACTTGTTCACTGCCATTAACATTGATTATGTTCCCGTGTTCATCAAATTTAAAGTTAGCGTCAATCATACTATGAGTATCAGGATTTTTAGCGAATGCCTGACCATAGAATGCAGCAATTAAACTGCTTAATACACCTGTGATACCTTGAGCGGGGCTTAATCTCAATGAGCGGCTTGTACGTGAAAGAGAAGGGTCTTTAGTGTATATGGTTGTTCCATTATGCCGCTCATACTCTAAAAACCATCCTGAGCCCACCATATCATCAGGGTTAATAATTGCCTTATGATATGCATCAAACTCGCCATTCCTTATCTTTTTTTGAGTTTCTTTATCATGAAGCTTAACAATGGATGGATTATTGAAAGCGACACTGTATATATTATTGTTTACGCCGGCATATTCCGCATCCGCTCCTCCGAGTGAATGACCAGTTGTAGAGATAACTGTATTTTTCCCTGAATATTTCTTTATTTCATTGGCCAGCAGTTTATCCCCTTGATCAAACTGAGATGTTTTTGTGACTACTTTGTACTTTCCGCTCTCCACCATTGCAATTTGTCCCATGCTTGCTGTATACGGCGCAATTGCTTTTGAATAGGGCAGAGCATCCTTTTTCACAAGGTATTGACCTTTCTTTTTTGGGTCTATGCCCATAACAACGTTCCCGCCATCTGCTTTAATGATGTCTGCTTTTATTTGCTCCTGGTTTGTTCCTTGGAATCCCACGACAACATTCTTGGGTTCGCTTGGTTTAATCCACTTGCCACTTCTTTTCACGGCTTGAACAAAGACATAGACATCTAGGCCTGTATCTGGATCATTTTTAATTTTATCTATGTAAAACCGCTTCCCTGAGACGGTGTTAACAGGAATCTTTTTCGAGTAGTGTTTCTTTAAATAATCATGTCGATAAGTTAGTTGACTGATAGAGTAATACTCTTGATCAGATAATGTGGGTACACTGATCTTCTTGCTCATGTACAATCACACACTCCTCATGTAAAATAACACTTGAAAGGATGGTTTTATGAAAAAATACATTATTATCCTGCTGTTAATAATCATCATTATAGCATTCGGGGGAATATTCATGAAACATCAATATGATGAAAGACAAGAAAAAAATAAAACTGCTGAATTAGAGCTATTTGAAAAAGCAAAAAAGCGTATGACTGATTACATAAATGCAAATTACGAAGGTATAGAGAAGATAAGTTTTTCAACTGATTATAAAATGGATCCTATGGGTGGAATTAACGCAGAAGGATATCTGAACGGTGATAAGACAAAAGAATTTTGGGGAATATATGACAAGTCAAACAATATCATAACTTCATCATACGTTGATGCAAAAGAAAAGCCTGGTTGTGAAGAAAAGCCATGTAAATATTGAATTTCGTTTATTTAAAGTTTGGGGGAACAAAACATGACAAACTTGAGAAATCAACCCTGCTCTTGTGGCAGTGGAGTTAAATTTAAAAAATGTTGCATGGAACACCTAAATAAATATACAGTTTTTTGTGATGAGTCTGGTAATAGTGGAGGGAACTACTTAGACTTAAATCAACCTTTTTTTGTGATTGCTGGTTGGATTGTGCCTAATACAATTTTGAAAAATACAGCTTTTCTTGATGAATGTGCAAGTTCACTAGGTGTTCCGGGCGAGCTTAAAAGTAATAAATTACTAAACAGAAAAAAAGCACGTCAGGAGTTTATAAACTTATTCGAGCGGCTTGGGGAGTCGGGCTGTGTGCCCGTGTTTGTATTTGCCGAAAAAAAATATTGTATAGCTGCGAAAGTTATTGAAACTTTACTTGATCCAGCGTACAACGATAAAGTAGATACCCAGTTTACTTATGACAATTTAAAGAAAAAGGTATTAGCTGAAAAAGTGTATTTGTTCCCTGATGAACAATTAGCTGATTTTATAAATTCTTACAAAGACAATAATGTAGAAAAAATGACACAATGCATTATCCGATTGTCTGAATACGCTCTTTCAGAAGGATTGGATGAATTAAGCACATGGTTTAAAGGTGCACTATCAACTATTGAGAGTAACATGGCTTCTGAAAGAGCAGCTCACAGAAGTTTGCCTAAAAAATCGATGGAAGCTATCAATGTTCCTGTTTTTATATCTCTAATTCAGATGATTGAAGAATTGGGGAGAAAAACTCAAAATACATTTTCGCTTATTCATGATGAAACGCAGCAATTTGAAGATTCTTATATCGAGCTATACCGCAGGTTTGCTACAGCTCCGCCGTTTGAGGCCAATTTAACTGATGGCAATAGTATCTTAATGGGATATAAGCACTTAAAGGAGTTTTCAATAGGGGGGTCAACGCGAAGTAGATGGATACAAGCTGCTGACATATTAGCAGGTGTAATAGGACGTTTGCTAGAAGAGATACATGGCGATAATTTGCAAAATGAAGAGTTATTAGAGCTGGCGAGAACGTTGATTCCATCATTTGTGAGTCAGGAAATTAAATTAAGCGATTCCGTATGTTCCAATAAGACAAGAGAGAAATTATTTAACGTAATTTTGCCTTCTTAATCTAAAATAAAAAGGATATCAACATAGATACTCCTTGATCAAACAATATCAAGAAATATATTTGTTGATATCCGTACATTTTAAGACAATAATTTTTTCTTTTGGCTCTCATATTCAGCCTGAGTTAATAGGTTATCTTTATATAGAGCGGCTAGTTTTGTCAGTTCGTCAGCTACTCCCGTTTGAACTGGATTTTCTTTAGCATCTTTTTTGAGTATATGCGTCAACAAATTGAAACAGTGAATAAGACGATCATTTAAAGGCTTGTAAAATTGGTTATCTTTTGATTGCGGTTGTTCAAAATTAATAAATGTTATTGTGTAAAATGACTTCTCTTTATTATTAACAACCACTCTCAACTGTGCTTTTCTAATCTTCTGCGATGATACTGACTCCCCTGATAATCCTCCGATAATAGCGCCGACTCCACCGCCAATTAAACCACCTAAAACCGCTCTACCGATTTGACTTGATGTAGAGGTCTTATTGACTGTTACACCATCCTCTAACATTTCCACTTGAAGAATATCCTCAAAAGAGAATACTTTATGTAAATAATCATATTTGCTAGTCGTTTTAGAGAAATGCATTGCATTTACATGTTTATTTTCAATTAAGAGAACTTTTTCGTTTGTTTCGTCTATTGCAATTAAGCTATCAGCGACAGGTGAGAGAAACTTATTATCGCTCTTAAAGTCAGGTGTATTTTTCAAAAGGTTTTCTAATTCATTGAATTGATTTTTTGCAAATGTGCTTTCTCTTTTTCTTTGCAAATAAGCGGTTAATATGATGGCAGCAAAAACTCCGAATAAAGCAAGCCACATTCCAGGTATGTTGTCATGATTAGCTAAAACCACGGCAGTAATAAAACAAATGAATGCAATTAAACTTCCATAAACCAGAGGGGGCATGGATACACTTCCTTTTTTCTTTTATTATATTACAAAATTGGAAAAGAGAAATGTTTTTCTCTCTAACTATTATCGTATGAAAACGGTCAAGTCTTTGCATAAAAGGAGAATTTTATTTAGAAAGTCATCTGTTTAGTGGAAAAATAGACCATGGAACAGTAAAATTGATTGAATGATAAACATCAAAAAAAGGAGATGGCCATGAAACTAGATGGATTAGAAATTCTTCATCAGAATATGAAAGAAAACAATTTAGAACGTGTAACGTTTGATTTTAGAAAAAACGGAAAACTTTTTAAAGCGATATTCTTAGCTGATATTGACCCATATAAACTTTTAATTGGTGTACGTTCTGAATTATTTTGCCTTTCCGTGTCTGTAAGTACTGACTATGATATAAAGACCTCTATTGACAGAGACCATTATAAGGCTTTAGTTGAGATTTTAGGATTACAGTACGATCCGAATAATCCTTTTAAACCAAAGTACTTTTTCGAAGAATTAAATATTCAGATTCCTGAAAGGGTTAATGTTAATTCAAGAGTTGCAATTCACGAAATAGCTGAATTGAATCGTCCAGCTTATGAAGATGGAGAGAAGATTTATTTCAAAGGGTGGAAGGATAATAATATCAAAGGTGAAAAAGTGCAAAATCTGCAAAAAACTAGAGAGTGTTTAGGTGAAGAAGCCTACCAAATCTGTAAAGAACATAATATTAGTAGTGTATGGACGAAGCACAAGGCAGAATCAAAAGAGTTCTATTTGTATAAAGTATAAACATTTACAGTTATTTATGAAAGTTATACAAACATGTCTTAGCCGAGAATCATTAAGGGAATCTTTCCTCATTTTAGAAGGAAATAACCGTTTTTTGTCGAATAGTATAAAGTCCTGTTATTCTAAGATGATGAAGAGGTGATTACTTTGACAACAAAACAATACATTCCCTTAAATGAATCCGGTAAACGGCCGGTTCCTCAAGCTCCAAAAGTTCATAAAGGCAGTAGTGAGACAAGGTCGGGTCGGAGAGATACTGCGTCTGCACCAAGACCGCCTCAAAAATAATTACTTAATAATATGTTCGGTATTATCTAACTCATTAACTACCAGCCCTGATTTGGTATCAACATAGGTTCTTTTAACAGGATACTTATATCTTTCGTATGCTTGTTTCCATTCATCAGGTTCTTGTAAAATTAATGCACGTTCCGCCTCAAAAGGGCGGGACATATTTGAAATAGCTCCATACATTCTGTTATCTGGATTATTTAAATAGTACATTTCTACTATCAGAGAAGGAGTCTTTTTTTTCTTTTCATTGTCACCTTTTTTGTTTTCTTTAAAAGCAAGAAAAAAAGTGTCCCAAATGGACGTGGTCTCATCTAAAACAACCATATTTCTAAACAATCTAATTTTGTTAATCACCCAAAGGAAAATGTTGTATAAAGAGACTGCCCAAATAGCTGAGACAAGCAAGCTTGAGAATAGTGTTATAATTGTAAAGCAGGTTAAAAAGCGAATATCCTCGGCGTTGTTCTTAATATCTTCCACAGTCTTCATGTATGACCACCATTGCCCGCTCTTGGCAAGGATATTCATAACCCATATGTTTATCGAAGAAACAGGAATCCACAATAGAGCTGATAAACCAACAAGTTCACCAGCATTGTGTTTAACTGCTGGATTTATACCGAATATTTGTATCCAAAAGTAAGCTAATAACCCTGGTAAAGAAAAAATGAGTACTGAGATTAATTGTTCCATTTATTTTACCCTCTCCTAATTGTTAATTTAATTTATTATAACCTACATTACGGAGCGACTTCTTTATATTTCCATTGTAAAATCAAAAAAAAGACGTATCCAATAAGGATACGCCTGTTTAGTTTACATGCCTATATGCTTCCCATATATACTTGATGTTTAATTTATTCCCTCTTTGATTGCTGTCTGAGCCTGTTATAAATCCAAATTCGTTCATACTTCCGTATGTAGAGTTTCCCCCAACCAGGTATATTCCCATTTCATTTACCTGATACGTATAACCTCCTGTCTCATCAATTAATAACATGGAATCATTAGAAGACACTGGCCACACTTTCACATGTGTTGGAGTGAAAGGCAGTAATATCTGTTTACTAATTGTTCCATCACCCACATACGTTCCTTTAGCCATCTGAGGAACATCAGAGGATAGCGCATATTCTGAGTGTAGTTTACCCCCAAGAAACTCAGCGTTGCCATCTATAGAACCTATAATGATTCCTTGGTCATTACGTACAGGTATTGTATTAGGCGTGGATAGTGTTGAAGTCGTGTAACCATTTAATGAATCAGCCGAGCCCGCAGAAGACACAATCCACTCTTCACCATTGAAAAGCTCTTGTTTATTAGTCTTTGGATCGATCCAAATTGTTCCCGCTTCTGGCGCAATAGGCTTTGTCTCTGTAGATATTGTATAAAGTCCGTTAACTTTTCCATCGAGACTTCCTTTCACTTCAACGGAATTAGAGGGGAGGTATGGATTTTCTGATTTAATACTTGAGACTACAATGTCAGATCTAATATATCCATCAGTAGCAATATTGGGATCAACGCTTCTATATGCTTGTACTCCAAATGTGTAATACTTGTTAGGAGTAAGGCTTGTGAAAACCGCTTTACGTTTTTCTCTATCAACAGTCAAGCTATTTTCATGTGCCATTGTTGCTCCAAACATGTATTGATCCGGTAAATCGCTGGCATATGCAATTATTCTGAAGCCGTCTATATTATTTTTATCAATTGTGTAATCATCGGGATATTCCCACTCAACAGTAATGTCAACAGAACCGTTATCATTTACAATGTGTGACAAAGTTTGTTTAGAGGATAGGGTAGGGGGATCAACGGGAGTAGAAATTTGATCATTTCTCTGCGTGAAATTGTAATACACTTTTTCGTAGTCTAGTTTTCTTTGATTAAATTCGGAAGCTGCTTTTTGAGTTTTGTAACGGGACTTGATTTGTTTATCCAGGGCACTTTCTGCACGCTTACCATTCGTTATTGACAATGCCATAGTTGAATCATCATGATTAATGACAATCTGCGTTATCGTTGCTTTTACATTTATGCCGAGCTCTTCATTGACAACCTGAACAATATCCCCTAGATCAAATTTATCCCAATAAAATTGATGATCAATGCACTTGAAGAAGTTGTATACGCTAAGGTTTGTTATGTTAATGGGCGGAGAACTTTTTGTTGCCATTTCTTTTAGACCAGCTTCATATAGATCAGATTCATCAAAGATATTGTCATTTGTCCAGGTATCTTCATATATGATCTTGGACAGTTCACTCATTAGCTTTTCCCCGAAGAAATTCTCTTGGGACAACAATCCTCTAAGGTTTTCAGTGTCAGTTGCATTTTTCGCAATGCTGCTGATTACATTTTCAATTTCTTTCTGGTTTTTGTTTACCTCTACAAGTTTATCACTCAGTTGTTTGTTAAGATCATCAATTGGATCCTTTGCGCTCTTAGCAACTTCAATCTTATCTAAAATCTGTTTTCTTTCAATTTCAAGTGCTGCTTTTTCTGCTTCTAATTGCGATCTTTGTTTATCAAGTTGTGTTTTTTCATCCAATAGCGCTTTGAATCGTGTTGAATTCTCATTTACTAGCACATTATAATCTAATATCCGATGTGCCAGCTCATCACTTATTCGTTCACTTGACCTTATTACATTTCTATTTTCATCACGTTCAAAAGGATAAAGGAAAAATGAAAAGTCATCTAAATAGGGCTGTCCTGTTGGATTAACTGAGTTTATTCCAATTCCATCTTTACCTACAACTCTAAGCCTTGTAACAACTTCTTCTAGGTCGTCCGGATCTGAAACATCAATCAAAAATTGCCCTGGTTTAAACTTTACATGTTTAAATTCGCACAGCTCTTCTTTCTTATGGAAGTGTATAATTTCATTCTTAGTGTCAAACTTCAATGTTGCATCAAATGTTTCAGCGATTTTAAACAATAGGTCAAGCCGGTTTGTACTGGTTTCATCAAATGAGCGGCGTTTAATGTTGAATTCCTCATAAACATAGCCAATATTCCATCCAGTTGTTTTTAAACAATCCGTAGCAGCTTCAGTTAGATTTCGAGATAAGTTTTCATACGCATCAATTTTCTTTCTGTATAGGAGATAGTGAAGACTTTTACAGCTTACTCCTATCCGTTTAGAATCGCTTGCTTGTTTCCTATCCACGTTCGTAATGACATACCAATGTTCTTCATTTTTATAATTAGTCTTAATCAAGAATCCCACTTTAAGAATATCCGCAATATGATTGCGTTTCTTGACATGACGTTTTAGAATAGTTGTCGGAATTTCAAATGAAAGTTCATTATAGCCGCTCCCGAAATTTTCTGTTGTGGAGGCGGAAAAGAAGGGGAGGACGTTGGCTATTTTTATTTTATTTGTGGTTGTTAATGACAGCTTTAATTTATCGACCTTAATATTTCTATTTATTCGTTTTCTCATAAGCCAACCTCCGTTTAATTGTGTGTACATTGATACGTGAAGGTTATGTGACATCCGCCTTCGACTTTAACTCTATTTACTCCATATACAAGCCACAAATACTCTTCATTACAATTTTTATATCGTGAATTGCCGTATTTGTCTGACTGAATGGTTTCATACTCTCCATCAATCATAATTGTCTCACCATCTTCAAGGTTGGTTATGGTGAGTGGTTTTCCATTAAAGTTAGAAAGATTAGATAAGGTAATATCTCCGTTACCTTTTTTAACTATTGTGATTTCAGGGGTTATTTTAATTCTGCCCGTGTTTCTTATCTCAACAGTCTTATAGTCATCAACGATTTGATGTAGGCTAGTAATGGGACTATATTTATAAGGGGAATCACATCTCATATTTAACTCTAAATACCCTTCTTTCAAGCCATTATGAACTATTTCAGTCACATCTACAGGGAGACAATAATAAACATAGTCTTCAGGCATAAAGGAGAGTGGCTGATAGTAATCAACATCCAACCAATCTACAATTTCACTAATTTTCTTTTCATCCCATGATTCACTCATCCAAAAGCGGAGTTTGAGCTGTCTCGGTTCTCGTTTCACTCCTTCAAAATGCGGTATATCAATGCCTGCTACTGACGTCTCATTTATTGAGCGGCTGCTTAAAAATTCTTCTCTAAATAAACCATCATCAACTGAACAATTGACTATGCCAAAATCGGTTGATCGTCTACCGTTATACATGAAATACATTTTTTCACGAAACATAAGCTACCTCCAAAATTAAAAGAGCCGATCCTAAGACCGACTCTAAATGATTAAAATTCCATGCCGTATTGTTTTTGTCTTTCATTTAGTTCCTTCATTACCTGATTAGTAATCTGTTTAGGATCATTAATCCCGTGTAATGTAACATTATTGTTGAATACAGGGGAGATGTTTTTGGTTGTTTCCTTAGTATTATTGAGTGTTGAAATCGGTTTACCAATGTTTTGAATGCTAGGTATCAAACTATTAGAAAGACTTGATTGATTAATATTCGGAATTATTGATGGAATAGTGGTGATTCCTTTGTTAATCAAGGTTACTAATTTTCCACCTTGACCCCATTTAGGTGTTTCATTATTCAAATCGTTATCAGACAGATTGCGAACTTGCTTTACAGTTTCAAGCATGTTCTTGGTGTCAGTCTTATTCAGAATAAGCTCTTTATCATGAAGAATAGCAAGCTTGCCAGAACCTAAACCTGTTCCTGTGTATCCTCCTGTTTCAAATGAGGATATTTTTTTGCCTGTTGTATTACCTTTGGTCACAGTATTCAGGGCATTGGAGGCTTCTTTAAGCTTATCGATAAGGTTATTAGAGATACTTTTACCAATGGACTCCATATTGCTGTTAATGAACTTAGAGAATTCATTCAGCTGCTTAGCAATATCAGTAATCTTCCCATCCATTAGCTTTTTTTCAAGCTCTTTAAAAGCTCTCTCGTCATTTGTCAGATTATCATATTTATCATTTATGGCATCCTGATCTTTTTCAAGTTGATCCTGCAACGATTCTTTTCGTTTGCTGTTCTCGCGATCTTTAAGAAACTCATCTAAATCAATCTGTTGTTTTTCTAATTCCTTTTTCAGATCATTATAATCAGACTTGCCTTTTTCGGAATCATCGAGTGCAAGCTTGTTTAGCTTATCTTGTATTTCCTGAATTCCATCTTGTTTCTCTTTTAACTGTTTTTGAAATTTAGCTTCATCATCAGTTTTATCAATCTCATCAATCAAGTCTTGCGTAGCTTTTTGATGCGCTTTTAATTCAATATCACGCATCTTTTCGTACATCTCTTTATAGATGGAGACAACTTCATCAGCAAGGGATTTATAGATGTCCTTGATCGACTTTTTGGTGTTATAAAGCTCAAGATTATAATCTTTCTGCTTATCTTTCCAATTTTCGATTTCCTCTGTGATTTGTTTCTGGATGTCAGGAAAGCCCTTTGCTGCTTTTTTCTGTTCCTCTAATTGCTTGATGTATTTTTTGGTCTCAGCCTGCTGTTGCTGTACTAATTTGACTTGCTGACTGTAGTACTTAACTTTATCTTTGTCTTCCGTAGTCATCTGAATCTTATTGTCAACATCTTTGATTTTGGATTCAGTTTTCTTTGAAGACTTTTCGATTTTGTTAAGCGTTTCATCAACCTCAGACTGAATGAGCTGTCCTCGGAGTTCTCTTACTTCTTCTTGGAAATTGATGAGATCAATCTTAGCTTGTTTTAATTCCTCAGCAAGCTGCGCTCTTTGAGCGGCATTCAGAGTTTTGTTTGTTTTGATTTCTTTTTCAATAAAAGAAACCTTCTGACTCTGAATCTTTTGCTGTTCAGTTAAAGCTTTTTTCTGATCGTTTGTATACTTGCGGAATTCTTTACTGTCGCTCAGGTAATGACTAGCGAGCGCTTTGTCTTTAGCGATTCTTACATCAAAATCACCAATACGCTTGTCATATTCATCAAGCTTCGACTGAACGATTTCATATCTGAGTTCCTGTATCTGATCGTTTACTGAGTCAATGTCACCTTGGAGGGAGAGGAGGTCGGATTTAGCTTGCGCTATTGCTTGTTGTCGTTCTGCTTCAGCTTGAGATGCATCTGAAATAGATGTACCCACACCTTTTAAATACTTCTCAGGGTCAATTGTCTTTCCGTTTTCCTCAATTTGAAGATGAAGGTGATTTCCAGTTGAATTACCCGTACTGCCAACTTTACCGATGGTCTGGCCAGCTTTAACAGTTTGACCGGCTTTAACAGAAGGGGTATCAAGCATATGCATATACTTAGCAACTTTTCCATCATCCTGCTGAATGACAACCCAGTTACCGGCAGTCTTGCTATAACCAGCAATTTGAACTTTCCCACTCTGAACCGATTTAATTGCGGTTCCAGCTTTTGCTGCGAAGTCGATACCTTTGTGTGGAGTTGATCGGTAAGCGCCATCTTGTGCACCATACTTAGAACTTATTCTAAACGCACTGTTCTTCGTGTAGTAGCTTGCAATAGAGGAATTAGCAGAAGTCATTGACTTGGTGTAATTTGACATGATCTTCTGAACATAATTCTGTGTTTCTTTGAAGGGAGGGACTCCACCATATTTAATTACATTACCAGGCCCTGCGTTATAAGCAGCAAGTGCTTTCTCAACATTACCACCAAATTTGCTTAGTTGTTGGGCTAAATATTTCGTGCCACCCATAATGCTCTGATAAGGATCATAAACATTGTTTACCCCTAAGCTTTTAGCAGTGGAAGGCATCAACTGCATTAATCCGGCTGCGCCTGCTCCAGAACGAGCTCTTGCGTTGAATCCTGATTCTTGTTGGATTACAGCTGCAATTAGAGCTGGATCGACACCATATTTGCTTGCGGCAGAATTAATGTAGCTGGAGTATTTACCGGAGTAAGACCCGCCACCGGAAGAATAAGTACCACCAGAAGATGAACCAGAGGAAAGGGAAGAGGTTACGATACCGTATTGTGCAATGTTCCCTGACTTGATTTGATCCTTGAGGAGTTTGGCTTGCTCCTGCATAAGCTTTTTCTTTTGTTGAAGAGCTTTAATTTCTTTCTGCAGGGCATTTCGATAACTTTGAGAATACTTTGGATAGTCGTTTACCTGCTTATTGTACTTTTCAACTTCAGCGTTGACTTTCTCCAGAGCTTCCTTGTATTTATCAGCCACATACATAGATGTTTTCATTTCCTCAGAGGCTTTATCACTTGAAGAAGAAAGGTCATCAAGAGATGTTCCTGTTTCAGATAGGGAAGTTGAAGCCAAATCGGCTAGTTTATCAAGCTCTTTAAGTTGATCGGTGATATCAGTGACCTGGTTTAAATCATCTTGTGTTTTCGGTAGGAACTGTAGCGCACCACTGTTCCCTTTTTTTAGTTCGTCGTATATCTTTTTCTTGTTGTCTTCAAGCTCAGACTTCATTTTATAAGCGTCTTGGACAGTCTTGATAGCCTTGACTTCAGACTTATACATGTTGATCTTTTTATTTAATGCATTAGCCTGATTAATTAGATCTTGTCTTACAGATTGTTGCATATCATTGTAAGCTTTGAGTTTTGTGTCCCGAAGCTTAACAACTGCATTTCTGTTGATTTTTACAACACCATTTTCAACAGAAATTGCATCAGCAAGATCATGTTCTTTCTGAATAAGCTTCATGGCTTCTGTTGCAGATATGCTTTTACCTTCAGACATTTTTTCAAGGAGGTTATTTAAAGGGGAGATGCTGTCAGACATAGTGTCATAAGCTTCATTTTGAATGGCAGATATAGCAGCATCATTTTGCTTTGATTCAACTAAGTCATCGATGATTCCTTTAATTGCTTCAAAATCACCTTTAGCTTCTTTGAGCTTGTCAGACAAATTCCCGACTTGCTCACCTAATGCATCTACACCTTCACCATTTTCATCCCATGTTACTTTTGCAGTTTGTGCAGAATCGTTTGTAGAGTCAATGGCTTCTTTTAAATTGTCATAAGAGAGAACCAAGCCATTATTCTTGTTTTCACCAGTCATGTATTGATTGACGAGTTCTTCCAGGCTCTTAGAAGCGGAAGCAAATCCGTCTTTATCACCAGAGTTCAGTGCTTTTTGTATTCTTACCAAGTCGTCAGAAACTGTTTTAGAAAAGGAGGTTAGTTCATCAGCACTAAGCTTAGTAAAATCAATTTTGCTAAATGCATCGTTAATATCTTTCTTTATGTTAGGGTCAATTTTTATTGAGTTATAAGCGTCAACTGTTTTCTGAACTTGTTCCCTTATTTCAATTTGAACACCAGATAGACTTTGACCAAGTCTTTTGATTTCTTCCTTTGCTTTAACACCTGCATTTTTGTAATCATCATCACTAGAGAAAGGACTTTCCAGGAAAGACCAAGCAGTTTTACCTTTTGAATACGTGCTGGCCATTTTCTCATACTGGCTCATCTGGTCGTTTAATTTTTCCAACTCTTTGAGCTGATCCTTAAAATCACCTTTAGCACTTGTTTTGATGTCTTCTTTGTTTAATTCGACTAAGTCTTTGGTGTACTTAATGGCATCCTTTAAAGCATCATTGGTTTTAATGATTGCATTGCCCTGAGAATCATAACCAGAAACCAGCATAGGAAATGTTTGTGCTAATTGTTGCGTGACTTGTAGATATTCTTGTTCTCTTTCAGATGATAAAGAACCTGCTTCCTTAGCTTTTTGAAGGTCTTGATATTGACTTATAAGTTTGTCAGTTTCATCTTTATTAGTTGTAATTGCTTCAATGCTTGTGGACTTTGATTGCTCAAAATCCTCTTTAGCTTTTTTTGCCTCTGCATATCCTGATGTTATCTTTTCTACTACCAGACCAACACCCATCAATACAGCGCCAATCGCTGTTGCAGACCCAATACTCTTAATGCTTGCCGAGAAAACTTTAGATGCAATTGCTGCTCTAGACATTCCAGATTGAAGAGCTAAAGTGGCACGTTGAGTTTCTGTAAGTGATTCAGCCCCAAATATGAGTGCAGTTTGAAGAGCACGGATATTCTTGTTAAAACCAACTACAGCTAAATTGGCTGTCATAAATGCAATAGGTAAAAACCCAATACCCTTAACTAATCCAGAAATAGCAGAAAGGGCATTCCCCGCTACAGATACAGCAGCAATCAACCCATCACTTACAAAAGCATCTCCTGAAGCAATCGCTAATTCAGTAAACTTGTTTTGGAGCGTGTTTATTCTTGCTTGTAAGCTGTCAGCGTATTTCTGTTGTTCACTCCATGCACTCCCGGCGGAATTAGCGGCGGTTGTTGCGGCATTCTGGGCAATAGAGAAATTATTCATCAAGGCATTAAATCTTGAAAGCTGATAAATACCAGCCACGCCTATTGAGGTATTTTGCTTTTGTGCATCACTCAGAGTGTCCCATTTTTCTGCAACTTCGCCGATAAGGTCACTTGCTGACTTAGCTTCTCCACCCGCAGTCTTTACCGAAATTCCTATCTGTTCTAAGGCTTTAATCGAGCTATCATTATTCCCAATACGTGCGAAAATGGTTTTAAGTGAGTTACCAACAATGTTTCCTGATTCGCGAGTAGTACTTGCAATTGCTGTAGTATCACCAATTAAATCATTTAGTTCAACACCAAATGTTGAAGCTGTTGAACCAGCTTTTCTAATACTGTTAGCCAGATCCATTGTAGTTACAGCGTAGTTGTTATCGACTTCATTAAGCTTATCTGCAATTGAAATGGAATCGTTTGCGGCAATATTAAAGTTTAACATTGCGGCAGTTAAAGTGTTAACTGTGTCGTCAGGAGTCAAGTCAGAGACGTTTTGAAGTACCTGAGCGGTTTTTGTTAGAGTGGACAGTTCACTTTCATCGAAGCCCATACGCCCGAAATCACCGGTCATTTGGAGAATGTCAGTGATTTTGTTTGAAAGTGTGTCACCTAAATCGATTGACTCTTGAAGAAGTTCATTAAATTTATATTCTGGCTGATCCATTACCCGACGTATGTTTGTCATTTGAGTATCAACTTGTATTACTTGATCAACCAGGGATTTTGCTCCTTGAACCGCTCCATAAAAGAGTGTTCCACTAATCAGGTATGTTGACATATTTTTGAAAGCTTGAGTTAGCTCTGCACCAAAAGAAGAGGCTTGACTTGCAGCTGTTTGAGCATTTGAAGCCAATTCCCTGAATTGCATGTTCAAACTTTGCATTTGTGATCTTATGTTGTTTCTACCGCCGGCACTTACATTAAGACTATTTACTGCATTTAAATAATCTTGAGCAGCTTGTCTATTGCCGTCACCCATTGTATCGCCGTAACGTGTATTAAGGTTTTGTACGTTTACCTGCGCTTGACGTTGATACAACTCAATAGTTTTTCTGAGTTCATTATTTTTCGCCACAGCAGCAGACTTATCATCGAGCATCTTAATTCTGTTTTGTAATGCTTCAATTTGCTGTGCTGTTTGAGCAGTATTTAATTTCCGTCCAAGGGAAGAGAGGGTGGTGTCAGTTACAATTCCTTGCTGTCTAAGTTTTTCTAAATCCAGCTTTAATTGTTCAATGGCTTTTCGTTGCTGATCATAGTTCGTTGTTACTTTAGATGTAGTAGCATTTGTTTTTGGATCAGTTGTATAGGTAATATCATCGAAGCCATTGCGGTTCTTTTGAGTAACCCTCGTTGTTTGTCCTTGAGAATTCTTCTGTTCTGTTCTTTTCTGTACTTGACCAAGTTTTTCAGTCGCTTGAGCAAGCCTGTTAACTTCTTGCGTTTGTTCACGTAATGATTGATTGCGATTGTCTATGGTCTTTGTTTCACGCTGAATGATTTCGCCATTTTTCTTATATTGCTGCGTCAGCTTTTCAACAGTGCCATCGGCATTTCTGGTAATCGTTGTAGTTTCTTTAACTGTTTGATTGAAGGATTTAAGATGTTTTTGATAAGTGTCGACTGCAGAGGAGAAATCGTTGAGAGTCTTTAAAGCAGAGGCATCAATATTGGTCTTTAAATTAAGGGAATTAAGCTTTTTCCCTAAAGATTTAATTTGCTGATTTAACTGTTCGACAGTCTTTGAAGAGGTATCAGCTTTGGGTGTGAGTATGATCTTTAAATCTTGACTCATTTTGTTTAAACATCCTTTCTAAAAATAATAAAAGAGCCGCTTATAGTAAGCCGCTCCGTAATGTGTTTTGATCTAAATTAACCCCCCATAAAAGGTGTTCGTAATTTCAGTCTAAAAATGCAAAAAAGCCTACTATATCAACGATAATAGGGCGTGATTAAGGTGAATATAATAAGCGTTATCGTAAAAGCCTGTAATATCAATGTTTTAGGGCTTTATTTGGTGGAGTTCATTAAAAATAGAGGGTGAAAAGGTTGCAAAAACGTTGATATCATGGGGATTTACGATAGCGATTACGATAGAGAATAACCCTTAAAAAATAAGTTGGGTGTGGAAATGGAAGTGCTAGGGGTACATTTGTTCCTGTTTTTTGGCCTTTAGATGTTAATATACCCCCTATATATTGGTATTGAATTCCCTATATAACATACATTATACGTGCATTTCACGGGGTTTTTATGGATTTCCTCAAAATTGAATGAAGAACACACATTGAAATAAAAATCAAGAATAAATTTTAAAAACTTTGCATTTTTGTTTGTATAACGGTGTATATTTTTTTATTGTTTATCGTGATCGTAACGAGGTTATTTAAATCGAACACTTATTTTTATGCATATTTACGAATATATAAATACACGCTTTACACTGATTCATAGTACAATTTGTTATAAGTTATGAATATAGAATGAGGGATTGTTTTCGGTTGCTATTATAATAGAAGAAACTCGTCACAGATAGTCATTTAAATGGACGATGAGGTGCTTAAATGAGCCACAGAAGGGTAAATGTGAAGTTGTTCTAATACTTGTTCATTTGCAATTATGGTTTTACAATCAGGGTCAGTGATACCCAATAGATCAAATATATGCTCATAACTGATCCGTTTAAAGGCTCTGAAGCCAAATTCAGAATACATCTTGCGTAACACCTTATCAATGTCACAATCCATAATGATATTACGCCTTTTAATCTTATCCTTAAAATAGGCATCAAATGAATCCTTATTGTAATACTTCCGCTCACTGATCTGTTCCTTTGCTTTCGTCATTTCCTTTGAGAAGAAGTCACAGCATATCGAAATCTTATCTCTAAGCTTAACATGTTTATAGTCCAGCAAGGTGTGTTGTAAAGCATCCAGTTGAATAGGGGTTAACCCTTTTGGTTTTCTTGGGATCCATGAGGGATCTTTTTTCATACTGATTAATACGGAAACAAAATCTTTTGGGACAAGAATGTTTTTGAACATAGGAACAGAAACACCAAGTTTAGTCAATTGTCTTTTATAAGCTGATGATTCAAGGATAGCAAAGCCAACTTGATTATACCATCTATTTAGTAAACCAGGCAGCCGATCATCCGTTGTTATCTCTGAATTATGAAGAGAGTTCATCATCCATTTATCAACATCAGACTTTAAGAAATAAACACGTTTTCCTATATTGCTATGTAATGATCTTGCTTTATCGAACAGTTCTTCCGTCAGACATCGGAGGACATAGGATTGAGTATATTTATAAACAACACCTTTTGTGTTCTTTCCTTTGGTTACTCTTCGGTCATTTCTCCTGCTCGGCTCTTCCAATGGATTGCTTATGTTATAAATTGTGTGGTGTTTCTTATATTCTTCAATTGTCTCAAACTCTAATACACTAAGCTTACATTTTGTATCATGAGTGGATATAGTGACAAACTCAAACGATTCTTCTCCATACTTATTCCAATCTCTTTGTAGTAAGTAATTATGATGTTTCCCATTTCTTAAATCTCTTTTGTGTTCTTGGTGTCTTGATTCAATATCAACCGAGCTACCAATGTAAACTTTATTATTGGCTGTGTTAACAATCTTATAGATACCACGTAATTTTTTATTTGCCATTAGGTTTGTTGCTCCTTTGCTGAATAGAATAGAAGGTTTGATATAACTTCGCATAACTGTAATTATGCGAAATAGATCATTTACTTATGCGAAACAGAATGATATGATTTAATAAAATAAAGGGTGATTTAAAGGGAGACTCAATTTCGCATAAGTAATGTGAGGGGTGGAATAATGCAAGATTATAATAGTAAGCTTATAGAGGAATATATTTTCCAATTGAAGAAAGCTGAAAATACGAAACAAAGCTATAAGCGTGATCTTCAACTTTTAAATAAATACTTGAGTGATGACGACTTAAAGATTGACCGCTTATCGTCTACGATTGTTCAGTTGTTTATTGATGCTTTAGAAAACGGCACAATTAAAACAAATAAAGGGGAACGGTACAAGGCAGCAAGCATAAACAGAATATACGCCAGCATACGCTCATTTTGTATTTACACTGAACAATTTGAAGCCTTTAAGGATATTCGTATCACTAAGACACAACACATCTCAGAATTAACTCCAAAATCCGTTGATGTTAATTACATTGAATCAATAAGAAAACGGATAGGAGACAGAAAGAATAAGCCTAAGCTAATTAATTATAGAGACTTGGCTATCATTGATATGTTGCGTCTTACTGGTATGAGAGTTTCAGAGCTTGTGGATCTAAAGAAAGAAGATCTGACTTTGAAAGGGAATCCTTATCTAATTCACATTAATAAATCAAAAGGGAAGAAAGTTAGAGACATTCCAATAAGTAAAGAAAAGTTTCAATATATTCGCCGGTATCTTGAAACAAGAAATGATGATTCCGAATATGTCTTTGTTAGTAGATCCAATAAGAAGCTAACAACAAGGACGGTTCAAATGCTCTTGAATGAATATGAGATAACACCACACATGTTACGTCATACGCTTGCTACAGAATTAGCCAAGAGAGGCTGGGACTTATCTACGATCGCAAGGTTCTTGGGTAATACCGTGGCGGTTGTACAGCGTTATACAATACCTACAGAAAAACAAATGGCAGATGCGGCTGCTGATATTTATACGATCAACTGAGAATCACAGGTTGATAAATAGCCATCATTTGAATAATAGGATAAAATAGGTATTAGAGTTTATTTTTAATGAAAGGAAGAACCAAATGCCCAAAGTTGTTACAAGATATAACTTATTAATATCTTGTCCATCTGACGTCAAGGATGAGATAAAAATTATAAGGGAAACAATCGAGGAATATAATAAACGCGATGGAGATAAAAACAATACAGTAATAATCACAAAGCACTGGAGTAAGGATTCTTATCCACAATCTGGCGGGAGACCACAGGAGTTATTGAATCAACAATTTGTTTTAAACTGTGATTTCGTAGTTGCAGTTTTTTGGACTAGATTTGGAACTCCTACCGAAAAATACGGATCAGGAACTGAAGAAGAGATAGAAGAACTACTAAAAAGCGGTAAGCAAGTTTTTCTTTATTTTAGCGATCAGGCATTAAGTCCCTCCTCATATGATCCAAGTCAATATAGAAAGGTAGAGAAATTTCGTAAAAAATACGAAGGCAGAGGGATTTACGCGACATATAAAACATTACAGGAATTCGAAAAACAGTTTTCGGATCATCTTAAACAATACTTTGATTCACTCCCTCATGAAAAACAAGTAAAACCCATGAAAGCTCAAGCTCAATTGTCAATTCAAGGTGTTAATAAAGGAAAACCAGCTGATCAAATTAAACTATATCAATACGACTTTTTAAGCCTAAAATTTATTGAACAAGCCAAAGAGGATATTGTGTCAGAGTTCCAAAAAATTAAAAATATACAATTGCCTGTTCAAACTACAAAGCCGCACTATCAAGAACCGGTAGTAATATCAGAAAGAAATAAAAGTTTGTTATGTGACTATGCCAATAAAAATAACATTGAATTAAATCCAGATGAGTTTTTTTATCTTGGAAATTTATCTGAGTTTGAAAATCTAGGTACATTTTCATTAATTGGTAACGTCGAAGAAAAAGCGAAATTTAGACGGATTCACAATTTATTAACTGCAATTGAAAAAAACCAAGATTTTATAAATTATTTCACAAAAATGGATAGCAAACATTTTTTGAGTTTATGTCTCTCCAATCATGGTACACATCCTGATGAAGAAATAGAAGTTAGGTTATTTGTTGACGAAGGGTTATTATGCAAAAAAGAAGAATTACCTTTTCCAGGAATCGGAATGAAAAATGCCATGGGCTTTGATGATATGGATGAGCTTCTAAAGAATGTTTACAAAGAAGGAAAATCTCTTTGGGTTAAAGAGTATGAGAGTGAAAACGTGAATCCAACGCTCCTTGATGATGAATTTGAGTACGCATTTGGAAAAATGATGCCAACTGACAGCGAAGAAGCAGAGATTCACAGAAAAAACTATATTGAAGAAATCAACGATATTTTTATATATGATTATTATAATGAGGATAGTATGGATATATTAATTTACACACAAAACTATATAAAACATAATACGAATATCTATTTACCATCTAAATTAGTATTCAATTCCCCGCCTGATAATATACGGTATGAAATTAGATCTAAACATTCTCCTAATGTTATTACAGGGGAAATCAAAATTGAAATTTAAAAGCATAATAACACCGTTCAAATTGAGCGGTGTTATTATATGCTCACTCATAACAACCCTTTATTTCAACTGTTTAGTCTCAATAAAATATGGATTTTAATTGATTATCACCATTCAGAAATCTTGCCAGAACTGTACGAATACAGCTTTTCGTCAGTGCTGTCTATGTAAACTAAAAAGTCGAGCGGGTTTTCAGTTCCTACTTTGAATCCGTATGTTTGTTCTATTCGATACAACTCTTTTAAGAATTCCTCTAAATCTCTCTTACGGGACATAGTAACCTCCGTTATTCAGCTGAATTTTCAATCTCTTCGACCTTATTAAGGATGAGATCATTTATTTCCTCTTGAGATATGTTTGACAGTTTGTCTAAATTCTCTTGCAACATCTTTGTTGCTTCATTAAGTTTCTTTATGCTCTCTTCAGGAAAGCTGCTTAGAATCAAAGGGAAAAATTCAGATTCTACAAGGCTGTGAAACCATTTGACTTTGTTCTTAATATCATTTGGGATTCCTAAATCCGCAAATTCTTTAATAAGTGAAAAAGCAATCCAATCAACAAAATTGATTTTCTTAAAGTCAATCCCTTTTTCTTCAGCTTGTTTTTGGTCAGAAAGTATCTGTTTAAACAAGTTGGATAAACGAGAAGGGGAGAAGTAAGGGTAAATAAAAACATGAACGTCATCAGTAAGTTGCACTTTTTCTTTCTTGTCGTATTTGCTTACACTTTCTTCGATCAATCCGAGATTTAATTTTTTAGATGTCATTTAATTTCTCCTTTGTTTTCGTAAGGCTTGCCTACAATTTCTTCATACTGTTCGGGTGTAATCCAGTCTATTTCAACATACGTCCTTATATCGTCGTCATCATAGCACTTCCAGTCATAGAACTGCTTAATATCTGCAAATTCGGGGTATGAAGCCATTTACTTACCTTCCTTCAAGTCAGTAATATCTTTTTGTAGTTGTGCGATTAATAGAGCTGTATCAGCTTCTCTTTGTCTTCGTTGAGCATTTTCCTTTTCAGCAGCTGCCACTTGCAATGATAATTTAGCATTCTGCATTTTCAAAAGGTCAACTGGTGATGAAACCCGCCCATTTTCAATTTGTTTTTCTAGTTCCTCTTTTTCTTCCTCCGTTGCGGCTTCTGTCCATAACTTATCTGATGGATGATACATCGCCTTTATGAAAGAAGGAGGCTGAATGACCGTGCAATTCTCAGGGATTGAATAGTCTCCTTCTTCATCCGGTTCAATAATAACGGGTTTGGTTAGAATGAAATTTTCATCATACTCATAAACCTGAATCATGTTATGTCTCCTTCTTGAAAGCCCACTTCTACATCAAGGTAATAACCTCCGCCCATCTTGTTTGAGTCAGCTGGGTCTGGGTATTTTATTTTCAAATCACCATTATCGTAAATTATCAGATTGGCTGTCCCACCTGTTCCGCTGAGCGGTACTGATTTTACTGCACCGCCAAATGGTACTAATTCTGCAGGTATTGAGCCGAACACAATCTCTGGTTCAGTTCTAACATGACCTCTTAAAACTAACAGCGCTCCCCATTTTGCGTAAATGGGCGTTCGTGTGCCTACTGTAGCTCCATTTTTTAGCATGATGTTGGCATATTTGACGGCTCCATTCCATCTATCTTTATCAGTTTTTGTTACGTGAATATTTGTATTATCCGAGTGAGCTGCTAAACGCTTAATTGATCCCTGTTCTGTTTCATAATTTGTCCAATCAGACCATACGCCGCTCGATAAAGACTTTCTCCATAAGCTTCCATCATTACCGAAAGCTGTAGCTTCTCCATGCGTTGAGGAAGAGTAGAGGTACATTCCACGGGTTGGTACGGGTGGTGTATTAATACCTGTTTCAGCCGTATAGAAGGTAAATGTCTTTCTCTGGCCTATTGCGACACTCTGAAAATCAACTCCTTGGGATACATTGATTAGAACAGAACCGTTATCCTTGGTTATTTTAGAGAGTTGAGCAGCGTCCCATCTATCCCGATCAGATTTGTCGATATGGACATTAGTGTCATTCAGATGATTATCAAAGTCACTTTTAGTAGCTTGTTTTACATTGTCTACATTCTCAAGTCCAACCTGTTCAGCAGTTACCTTGTGAGGATTTGAAGTATCTGAGGTGTGTTTGTCAAAATCTGCTTTCTTTGCTTGCACGTCGTTAGTGACGGCTGATAACCCTATTTGTGCTTTTGTTACACCATGTGGGTTGTCTTTATCTTCTAAATGAGCGTCAAAATCAATTTTCGCTGCTTGCTGAATGTTATCAACCTTAGACAAACCAACCTGGCTTTTTGTAACTGAATGGGGATTTTCCTTATCATTCAGATGAATGTTTAAATCCTCTTTGGTGGCCTGTTCTTCATTGATTACATTTGATAATCCGACTTGTTCTTTAGTGACATGATGTGGATTCTCATTGTTTTGAATATGCATTTTTAAATCAAAATTCTGCTTCTCCATAAAATCATCAACTTTTTCAGATAAACGGTTTTCGTGAGCAGACATATGAGCTTCAGTTCTGTAAAATTGATCTTTAAGGTTATTGATTTGTATATTGTTTTGTTTAAGCTGACCTATAAATTGTGAATTAGACATAATCATTCCTTTGAGTTAATTAATTTAAAAAGCTCCGATTAAATAACGTTTGCATATTTCTTTTCTTTTAATATTTCTGAAACCGCTCTATATGACTTATTAAATGTGACACTAATAAACCGTGCTACATTGAAAAAGTCTTCCGGGTCAAACATGTTATAGCCCTCATTTTCAAATTGTTGTCTAAGTGAGATGATTTTCTTTGCAGTATCTAATCTGTTTTGAAGTTTCTTTCTCTGTATAGTGATTTTTTCACAAAGGTTGTCTTTCCTTGAAAGGCTTGTGAGGTTAGCGGGGTTATTATTGAATGTAAAACCGTCAATATGATGAATATCAAGATTATTTTCTTTTAAATAAGAGAGCGGCATATTTTCTTTAGCACTCCAGATCACTTTATGTAAAGCAACATTGATGACCTTCTTATTATCATCAATTAAATTAACGTAAACGTAACCTGTGTTGTTTGGGAAATGGGATAAGTACATTTTTGTTTTAAGGGAGTACACCCTACCGTAACCTGAAAAGTCAACACGGTAACCTGAAAACGTGGAGTTTCCAGTGGGTGGGATTGGGTGTAAATCGGGGGAGTTTGAGATAGGAGTATTCATTTTTATTCTCCTAAATTCCAGGCGTATCTTTATTTAAGTTGACCAAGGCGTTTTCAACTTCAGCAGATACATTACACTTTCCATTGAAATATCTTGAGATAAGGGAAGGGGTGCGATAAACTGATTCTGCGATTTCTTTAATTTTCATTTTTCTTTGTTTTGTCAGTTGCATATGAAGCAAATAACGATCCTCAATATTTAGCAAATTTAAATCCTCCTATTTAAATTAAATTTATGAATGTAATTAATTTAATGAAAAAAAGGTGATCAGCAACCCCAAGCTTAAAGTTGCTGATCGAGCCAAGCCCTTGAATGCACCTCTAAGACCTAAAGGTGATAGTGCTTCCTATTATTGACTAGAGATCGAGAACTGGAAAGACAAACAGATTAGCCAGTACAAAGAACTGCAAAAAGCTAAGGAATCAAGAACCCTTTAATCAGACGAAGAGCAAGAATATCTTCAAGTAACACAGCAATTGAACGCCAATAATAGGAAGCTAGGGGGAGCGAAGCATTCTCCCCTTACGTCCATTATCTCGGCTATATATCCAAGTGGAAAAGCTAGTCATACCAAGGGTTTTCTCATCTGAATAAATTTAAAATAGCTAATTAACCGTGACATTTTTTAAAATTTCTGCTTTTGTTTTTTCTCCTTCTGTTCATTTTTGTATCATGAGCTTTCTTGCAAACTTGGCATCTCGACTGGTTTCTCTGAGGGTTCTCAATCGCACAGCCACAATCAAGACAAGATGTGATATTTAAGACATTCCTTTTTAAATTCCGTAAAAGAACATGGCCAAAGCTACGCCATAGGGTTAATTTATAAGGCGCTTTGTCCTTTGTAGAGTACAAATAGGTCACAAGCGTATTCACTACAAAGTCAATATCTTTATTATGCTCATTACCTTTATCCAAAAGTTTTTCCTTAATATGATCGTAAAAGAATTGATTCATTTCACTTTTCTTCTTATCTCTATATTCTTTATTCTTCCGCTTATCTTTAAGATACTTCCTTTTGCTGTCTTTGAGCTCACAATAAAGATTTACAATTGCCTGTGCTGCTTCTATATCTTCCTGTGAATTAGAACCCTTCTGAACGTTTAAAAGATTTTTGTAATCCAGTTTCTTTTTAATATCTCTAAAGTAGATACGTGAAGGGTTAATAATTTTCCTTAAACGGTTTACCACAGAACTATTTAATGGCTCAACTTCATCTTTCGCTTTTCCTTTTGCATACACGAAGAAGTGGGGGAGATTTAGTTTTGTATATCCACTTATTTTATTTTTAGCCTCATGAGGTCTTTCAGGCATCCATAAGGTTTTAGCGTAATCAATAGTTGCATTTGATTCCATGCATAAGAATTTGACTACATCCAGTTTTTCAGCATCAAGCGCCGCTCTTTCTTCATCAGTGGCATTTTCTTGAGCAACATAGTTCCAAACCTTGCTTATCTCATTTGATACAATGCCTATTTGCTTTGAATAGGCAGCAACTAAACCATCATATATATTCTGTTTATTTAATTCCTGTGACTTTGCCACAGAAAGCTCATACTCAAGTGGAACAATCCCTTTCATATGTTTTTTGGCAATATCAATAAAGCGGTTATTGCTAACAATTAAAGCATCGTCTCCGTCTACATCAAACATTAATAACTTTGAGATTAAATCATGAATACTTGTGTAAATGCTTTTAGAGATGAACCACTTTGCTTTCTCTTCACCCAATGTATTTTTTCTTATAGCGTGTTCTCTATAAAGGTGAGGGGAGCGGAGGACGTCTAACTCCTGTTTTGCGAAGAGGCTACAATAAACTTCACCATTCTTTAAAAGACCGGCCGGCTCCTGTTGTTTTAAGAATAGCCATTGGGCAAAAGCAAATACATCAGGGGCAATATAGGTTCTTTTTGAATTTTTAAGTTTAATTTTACCCGCTCTAGCATTATTGACCATACTTCTTTTAGAGTCTTTGATAATCTGTTTTGAATATTCATCTGAAAGCAGAGGGGGATATATTGCAATTGCGCTTTGATAAAAATCCTTTTTTTCATTTGAATCATCAGCCCGTAAAAAACGGAGCATTGTTTCTTCTGATTCACCAATTTTGGACAATTCATCGTTTGTATTTTGAGCAAAATACGTTAAATCTTCATCACTCATGTCACCTAAAGTCTGTAACACTTGGTAGTTGAGCGGTTGATCTTTGAATTTATCGGGTTCAACATCACATTTTGAAGCTTCACAGCCCTCACTAATAAATGTGTTTTTGTAATGCTGCCATGAATCATAATACTTCCACATTTTAAACTGGCTTTTGGTGAAGATAATTTGAACATCATCTTTCACTACGTCCCATTCCTTGCCGTATATATCTTTGACTAAACAAGAATCTTCCTTGACATACTCAGCTATAAAGTCATCAAAAGGGAAGGGGACAAGCAATCCTTTAAAAAAGGGCAATCTAAACTGAAAGCATTTATTGTTCTCAGTCACTTTGGGCAGCATTATTCCCGCTCCATCCATATGTTCAATAGCAATGTCCATGCGCTTTCTTTGAATACTATACTGCTTATCTATGTAATCGACATTCCTGCCTTTTAGGACTGTTTTAAAGTCATCAACAACAATGCACTTGTTAATATCAAAACCCTGCCAGACAGTGCTTGCAGTAAGACAAAGGGCTAAATAGGCGTTGAACTTGTTTACATTCATTCCGCCTTTATTATTAATAACATCTTCATTAAGGCCGCACATTATTTTATTTTTATTCTTTTTTAAAACAGAGGAGCGGATGAAGATATTCTTTTTATTGCGAATCATTCCAGCACTTGATGTGAAATATTCATATTTTTGATTATTGTACTTAAACCCTTTAGTGACAATATCCTTGAATACCGCATAACTGAATACCTCAACAGATATGATATCCTTTGTAATTTCGTTTTCTTTAATACCTAATGTCCGTATTAAGGAGGAATCAAATTGGTTTATAATATTCTTCATATTAAGGGCATCAGGACGAAGAGAGCGGATTTTCTTGTTCTTTGGATAACATTCTTTTAGCTTTTTAGTGCAATCATCAATTGCAGTTTCGCACACCTCAAAATACTTGTACAAACGGGAATCGGGATTGGGAACAAGTTTTTGCTTGTCTATGCTGCAAATGACGTACTCAAGAAAAATCTCGTTGTACTTCCTATGATTAAAAGTTTTCTTCTGAAGATCATGAAGCAGCTGCTCATCATGTTTACTTAATTTATTTTTACTCTTAATGATACTATTGTATTCCCAAATAAACTTGTCTAACCGCTTCTTATACTTCTTAATTCTACCTTTCATGTTCAAATACGCATCTTTTATTACTTGATGCTTCTGTTCTTCAGGCGTGTGAAATGCTTCGGTTTTTACAGCATACATGTAAATTTGCTTAGAGAGGTTTTGAGTTGTTTTATTCAAGGGCTTGGATCGACTCCTTATTTTTTATTTTTATGGATAAACAATACACATACAACCAAAACAAGAGAGTTGGCGAACAATTTTAATTGTGAGACAGGACAGCAATTTTTAATTGTTGGCCAGAAGATTCTAAAGAATCTTCTAAAGGGTATTCTTAGATTTTTCTAAAGGCTATTATTTAAACTATTCTAAAGTATATTATTAAGTTATTATAGCGAGTCACGACCCCCCTTGAACCTTAGAGTCCCATGGGGTTGAAAACCCATCAAAAAAATTGAATTCACATTTCAAATAATCGGTTTCTGATTTTTGAAATTAGGTTCTTTATTAAAAAAACTGACTTCTTAAAAAGGCAAATCAACTTCTTCTAATAAAATATCATCTTCCTTTTTATAAAAACTGACTTCCTCTTTTTCTAACTTCAGTTCCCCCATGGTCTTTATATTAAAGTCTGGTATGAACTTTGATGAGGTTTCATGTCCCGATTCCATTTGTATTTGATAGTTATTAGGGTACATCTGTCGGATCAGCTGAGCACCGTCAATATTTAATGATTTCAATTTTTCAATATGATCTTGTGTTGTCTGCGGTAATTTCCTACGTGTTTTTGAAGCGATAAGGCTATATCTCATCCATACCTGGTCTTTGTCTTTTTTGCCATATGCATATGTTTTTAATAAAAATAAGTATGTAATGAACTCTGTGCGGCTCAATTGTCCTTGCGTAAACAAATTAAGGTCTTTTAATGATACGAGAAAGAAATTTACAGGTACGGGCTTATCCTTGCCTTTTTTATGATCTGGAATTAAATTTGGATACCAATGTTTTACTTTCTGATTGCTTTTTGTAGAAGGGTTATAGACAACTTGATTTTTTTCAGTTATCAGGCTTACTATTCTTTCCTCTCCATCATCTGTTAGAAATACTTTTGATTCATAAGGAGAGTAGCGACAGTTGCACGATACTTTGTATTCTTTCAGTCTATTAATTACTACTCTTATTTGTTTTTCGCTACAGCCAATCCAAGAAGCCAATTCTTTTGCGCTTAAAGTAATCTTGTTTAGCATCATGATTTGAAGATGAATATATGTGATTAAGTCTAACTCTGACATTTTGAGCTCTTCATTAACATATAGTTCATCAAATATCTTATTGTTGACCAAGAGGTACTTGATGCCGCTTGACTCTACAATTTTTTGGATTTCTTCTTTCCCCTTAATATGTTTTCGCTTTGATTTCAATAAACATTCTCCTTTTGTGCTTATTATTCTGGTGCTTAGACTTCCTTGTGGGAGCTTCTAGTAATCACATTTCATTTAGTACCCTTTGAACGGTTTCGTCTTTCTCATAAAGCCAGAACCGCTTATTTCGAGTGCTTAAAGCTTCACAGATTGATGATGCTCCTGCTGCTTTCAACTTTCGGTGTAAGTTTACCGAGTAGCAATAGAAATACTTCGATTGCTTCATATTGTCACCTCTTTCTACATTTTATTTTTACTCTTAATGAATATGAAGTTGTCAAAGAGCGGGGCAGGGGATATGAGATATTTGCTTTAAATAGAAGAAACTCAACCTAAACTATTTTAAATTTATTCTAAAAATAGTTACAGTGTTCCTGCCTAATTGAATTATAACACCGTTTAGATGACGATAAAAGTGAAAAATAAGGATTTTTAGAATAAAAATAAAATAAGTTATTGACTCTAAGCGAGAGTCTGAGGTATATTGTTAACAGAGACAAAAACAAAAAATAAGTATCGGGTATCTGACAGGGGGAGCAATTAATGAACTTATTGGACAGAGGTTTAGAAAAAGAAAGTTTGAACGAAGATATCAGATTTTTGGAACTAGCAGATTTGAATGAAAACTTTGACGAAATGGAACTTTTAATTGAAAAGCTACGTTTTTCGAAGAATACTGAGGCAAAACAGTATAGTGAAGTTTACAGCATACATAGAAAACTGGCCAAAGGCGAATTAACAGTTAATGAAGCATCCAAAATGATTGGACGTATGGATATCAGCGTACCTGAACTAAAAGTCTTTTCTGAACTAATGCTCCTTCCTGAGTATCTGAACCTATCAGAATATAAGGTTATGAATGGAATTGCCAACAAGATTGATTTAGACACTATTGAAAATGAAAACTTCTTTAAGGCGTCATACCGTTGCAGACTGCTGATTATGTCAGCTAATGCTTATTTAGGCTTAGGCGATCTGAAAAAAGCGCAATTCTACGCAGGATTAACCATTGAAAATGCCACTGATAGCCGCTTTCTTGCTTATGGTTATCTAATACATGGTAATACTTTGTTGTTTTCAGATTAT
Organism: Bacillus sp. FCW2; assembly: GCF_021228595.1. Taxonomy (NCBI): domain Bacteria; kingdom Bacillati; phylum Bacillota; class Bacilli; order Caryophanales; family Bacillaceae; genus Bacillus; species Bacillus sp. FCW2. The sequence continues at coordinate 658,911 of NZ_CP089436.1, forward strand.
AGAGAGGCTAAAAAGAGCTTCTTAAAAGGCTTAGAGCATTCTGAAAAGGGAAAATCCCATTATAAAGAGCTTAGAAGATCTTTATCCTTCCTGGAAAATTACTATGGTGAAAAAAATGAATACCTTGATTATAACTCATTAGAAGTTGGGGAGCAGCAGGGCGTGGCTTATTCATTTATAAATGAAGGGAAGATTGCTGAAGCACTTCAAATTCTCGATAGAATTGAAAATGAAAAGCAAAATAACAACTTACTTGGCTTTCACTTCTTTTATAAAGGGTTGGCGACTAAAAGCAAAGATTATTTCTTCAAGTCTGTTAAACACTTTAAATTATCAGATGATAAGTATTGTGTAAAACTCCCTTTGGACGAACTGGAGAAATTGGGTGAGAATAAAGCCCTTTTAGAATTAATCACTTTGTGAGGGAAAGGCAACTTAAAGGAGGTGAGAACATGAAAAACAAGTTGAAAATTGGTTTGGCTGTTGCTGTTTTGAGCGTTTCCGTAATTGGTTTTGTAGCTAATAAGACTATGAATGCTGCTGCAGACGCTAAAGAGCCACAATTTAAAGTTGCAACAATTGGACGTGGGGGATAAGGCTACATAGTGTATCCAACCAAGTACAGGAGGGCTATTTCATAGCTCTCCCCTTTATTACAGTTTTTTAGGATAAAAATAAAATAACGATTTTATTAAGAATTGGAATGAGGGCAGTGTGTTTCAATATGGGTTATAAGACAGGTTAAGAGTGATTAAAAGCCGCTCTTTAGGTGTGTTAGAATCCATCAACTCTAATAAATTTAACATAGGAGAATAATAGCATGAGAAAGTTAAGCAAAGACCAAATTGACGATTTAATTGAAATTTACAATGAAACAAAAGCACCTAGTGTGATGAAATTCTTGTTGAAAAATGGAGTCCTTGTAGTATATGAGGGATGTGTTAAGGAGAGGGAGAAAAGAGAAATCGAATGGGCATAAACTGTAAAGGGTGATCAGTTATTAATAAAAGCAAAATTGCGAATGACAATAGGTTTTTTAGCTTATCAAATAATCCCAATACTTTTTACAATGATTCCTTGAAAGCACACCTGCGATTCTATGACAACTATCCTGGGGTATACGTTGAAATAATTAAAGAACTTGGTGACAAAAGGGTAATTATTGATATGCCGTACAACTTAAAACACGGAGTATGCAAGAAAATAAAATATAGACATTATGAAGAAAATCTCAAAAAAGACATTAAAGCAATGTTGAGCGCCTTTAATTCCTTTACTGAAGATGGTTTTCACGAAATGGAGCTATGGCAATTGGGCAAAAACAAGGATTATGGATTTGTGAGGTCTGAATATTGCCCTAAAGCTTTTGTAGATAAAAATAAAATTAGTGAAGAATTACTGAGTGAGATAAAAAGGGATGGGCATTATCAGAAGAAGTTGTTATGTAAAGTTGAAACAGACGAAACAGGTCAGCCTTACGTGGCTGAAACAATTCACATTAAAAATAGCTTATAAGAATTGGAGTGTTTGAATGGAGCAATTAACTATTTATGAACAGATAATGAAAGACCCATCTTTTCGTAAAGCAGCCCTTGTTAAATTTGGATTCGGACAAGTGTCACCGGTTAAGGTTGAAAAGTGGTTTAAAGGATATTATCCGCCTAAATATCATGAGTTTAAGCAGCTGGCAAAGCGGTCGAATGTAACTGAGCTACATAGGGAAGCAATGACAAAAGAACAAAGGGACAAGATATTAGACTTAGAAGAGATTTACAGCAATGAATTAAAAACGAGAAATAAGGAGAGATAGAAAGATATGAAAAAAGTTAGAAAACCGCTTGAAAAAGACATTTTGTACTCCTTACATAACGCGTTTATTCTAAATAATTCAACGGCTATATCTAAAGTTAACATTTATTTAGATAATAGAAGAGAAAAAAAAGTTGATTTTTCGGATTGCAAAAGTCTAAAGCAAGAACTAATCACTCTGTCATTTGAAATTTTCGCAAAAGGAAAAAGGTTTCATTTCATTATTGACAACTTCCATGTAGAAAACGAGGATATCGTCAAAGTAACTGATATTGATTATATCATTGATGAAATATCCGTTGACTTCGATAAAATTCTTAAGTATTACGAGCTCAGGGACACAGATGATGAGTTGACTGATAAAGAAGATACTTACACTCTTGAACAGCTTGGTTTCAGTTTTGATCAAAGCGATAATCTAGTACCTTATGATAATTTCAATAGTTGCGCTACTGATTTCGAAATAGGCGAAATGCTTTTACAAGAGGCACAGAAAAAAGACGGAAAATTAATATACCTAGCATCTATTAAACAAAGAGCACAAATTTCATGGCCTGAATGCTGAACATGTTGGTGTTGAAACTTATAGTAGCATAAAATAACCGATATTTTTAGGATTAAAATAAAATTAGAGGAGAATGAAAATGACATTTGATAATATTCGATGGTTTACTAAAAGTTCTAGCGGGGTTGGATTTTATGCTTCTGCTCAACCTGTATTAACACAAGACTTAATTTCAATTAAGGAACTTATAAATGAGAATACAAGAAGAAAATCAACATTGGGTGATATTGAATCTATTGGTTCGGAAGGATTTCTTCTAATTTGCAAGGAAGGTGCTTTTTTCTTCGAAGATGACACAGAAGACTATATTCCAGTTAAGATTGAATCCATTTACAAAGACGCATACAACAATATCATTGGACAACACGATCTAGTGTTTGCATCTGAGCAATACGAAAACAATAATACTGTTTCTGATGCTTACGGAAGATACTATGGACTTCTAAGTCTTTTGAAAAGTTTTCTAATTGAAAGAGGACAAGAAGCAATTGAAGGCTTCGAAAGTTTCGCTTTTAATCGCACAAATAGAGAAAAGTTCGTTGAAGATATTTCAAAAATGCTTTCAGAGGCTAAAGATGAAATCAAAGACAACATCCACAGCCCTGAAGAACTGAGAGAATGTATCAAGGAATCTGTTGAAAAATATGCTAATCAAAAATAAGGATGAAAATAAAATTATGGAGGGTTTAAACAATGGAAGATATTTTTGATCTACATGATGAGCTTAAAGAGGCAGAAAGTAATTTAAAGACTGTTGAAGAAAAACTAGTAGACCATGACATTCTAGTTCTGAGACGTGAGGAATTAAAGGAACAAATCACAGAAGTAAAACGGTTGATCTCTAATCATCCAGAAAGAAAGCATGATAAATGGGCACTCTAATAAATTTTCATAAAAAAACACTTGAGAATAAACAAGCAGCTCTCAAGGATTTGCAAAAACAAATAGATGAAGAATATGAATTAGAGCCAAGAATCCCGCTCGAACAAAAAGAAGTTGTATTGAAACGGGAAATTGAAGACCTAAAACAATTGGTTAAAGGTGAAAACAGAACTGTGTTAGATATTGTAATAAGCGGTATGCTTGATGGCCAATACTACGAGCACATGAAAAAAGTTGCTGGCTACACAGTGGATTACATAATTGATGACTGTTTCATCATGGAATATGCAGAAGAAACAACTGTAGATGACGTGGAAAGAGTCCAGGCTGTCAAGAAAGAGCTATGGAGCAAAATCCTTGATGATTCGCCATTTTTGGAGAGGAGCGGAATTGATAAACATGTATTTTATATCCCGATCAGAAAGGGATATGAGGGTGAGGGGATAAGAAAATTCATAAGTATATTTGAGAATGAAATCGGCAGTGAGATCACAATTTTATTTAAAAAGGAGCTTACATAATGAACACAACACTGATTGAGAAAGAGTTTAAAGAAGTTATGATTGAGAACCACGATTTGAAGAAGAGTGAAAAGTTTTGGAAAACAAGGTTCAATACAATTGAAGACCAACTTTTCACCTCGTATGAAATTGTTAGAGACTTCATGAAAGCCAAAGGTGTCACCGATGAATTTAAAAGCTATGTTAAAACAATGATTTTATCGGACAAATTAGATGAGAGATATCGAGATTTCTTTGAAGCGATGCTGGACGATTTTTCTGCGGGACAATCGCACGCAAAACAAAACGGAGAGAATCTGGAAGGTGCTTTAAGATGGCTCCAGGAAAAGAAAGCTCATTTATTGATGGAATTGAATAACGCATCGGATATAGGGCGGATAAATAATATTGGGAACGATCTTGTGCTTGTTATCAAAGAAATTGTGAAGATCAGAAATAAGACTGAATAAGACAGCCGCTCGTTCGGCATGAATTATAAACTACATCTTTAGACTAAGTGAGGTGAACAAATGGGAGGAGTCCGAAATAGACCGAAAATGGGGGAGATTATCTATAGTGATAATGAGAACGAGAAATATGAACAGTTCGTTAAACAAGTCAGCAGAATGGTTATTGATTACATAGATAAAAAACAAAATAATGAAGGGTGAGCTTTAATGGCTGCCCTTTTTAATATTATATAATACGTATAGTTGAATTTTGGGGTGGGGTTAAATTGACTGACATTAAAGACGTTTTTAAACATCATAAAAGTCGTGTCGATAAAATTGACACAATAGAGGAAAAGACAAAGAAAGACACTTACGGTGTTTTAATTAGGGTTTCTGATGTTAAACAGGTAACTAAGGATTCAATACCGATGCAGAGAGAAAGAGCCTACAAGTTTATCAAGGAACGTGATGGCATTCTTTATAAAGAGTATATTGAAGAAGCGGTATCCGCATCAAAGAATTCCATTAAACAAAGGCCAGTGCTTCAGGAACTTCTTAAAGATATAGAAGATGGAAAGATTAATAAAGTAATTGCGTATAAAAGGGACAGGCTATCCAGAATACAAAAAGATTGGCTTACAATCCTTGATACAATCTTTAAAAATAATTGTGACATTGAATTTACATCAGCGGAAGAACAGCCGATTTCCTCAAACCCAATGGTAAGGGGGATAATGGAACCAGTTTTAGGTTTCTTGGCAAACATGGAGTCAAACAATACCTCAATGCGGGTAAAAGAGACAAGGGCTAGTATAGCAGCAAAAGGAAGATGGACAGGCGGAACATTACCATATGGATATGATTTAAATAAAAACAAGGAAATTGTAGTCATAAAAGAAGTTATCCCTTCATTAATTGAAATTGAGGATCTTTATTTAAATGGTATTGGAGTAGGGTCAATTACAAGGTATATGAACGGGCACGAAGTGAAGCATTTGGGTAAAAGAAAGAAAGGAGCGGATATAAAAAGAGTTGTATATAAGGGGAGAAAAACGTACTGGACTGAGAGTGCAGTTGAAGGTGTTCTTTTCAACCCTTTCTATGCTGGTATCATAGAATATTCAAAAGAAGGCAATAAACACTTACAGTATGACCAAGACAAATTTGTTCGGGAAAAAGGATTCCATGAGGCGATAAGAACACTGGACAAACAAGAAAAGATTTACGAAATGAAATCTAAGAAATCCATATCAGCTCCCCGTAAATTTAGTACAACTTTTTTACTAACTGGATTAGTATATTGCTCCGAATGCGGAAGCCCTATACAATCAAGAACTGTTTTAAAAAAAGAACGGAACAATGAGAAGTATTGCTATTATGTCTGTGCTTCTAAACAGAATAAAGACAAAACAAGCAGAAATGAAATATGTCCAAGTAAGAATTTTAAACAGAATATCCTTGAGGATTTTGTTGTCAGTAAATTACTTGAAATGTTTGACGGCTTTAATAAGGACAATTTAAAAGAAGAAATACTAAAAGGGATAGACCAGGGAAAAAGCACAATTGAAACGGATATCGTCTCCGCTCAAGCTGAGTTAAAAGAGCTTCAAAGTGAGCTTGTTTCAATAATGAACTTGATGAAAAGGGTAAGCCCAGAGAGTCCGCTTTATGAAGAAATAATAACTGATTACGAAAAGAGTTACACTGAAACACTTTTAAAGAAAAAAGAAATTGAAGAAAAGCTGGAGTCTCTACAACAATCAATAAAAGAGAACAATGATAAAGAGATTGAACAAAATATTGTTTTAGATGCATTAAAGAATTTTTCTATTGTGTTTAAGGAAGCTAGTCAAGTTCAACGGAAAATATTGCTGGATTCGATAATTAAGCGAATAGACATATCGCAAGATGGGAAACTAAATATATTGTGCAATTTTGAAATACCCAAAGATGAAAAAAGTTATGTTCATTCCATTAACCGGCGACCCGTTTAATTCCATGATTAAGCTTGAAACAATGAATCCGGGCAAGCCTTTAAATCCGATGATTAATGCGGGAGCCCTCGTCGTTACGGGTTTAATTAAAGGGCATTCGCCGAAAGACCGCCTGGATTACCTGCTCGGATTCATCAGAAGACTTGCGAATAATCAGGACATTACATATTGCAGCCATGTCGCGGAATCGGAATTCAAATCTTCCATGATTAATCGGGCCATGTGTTATTACATGAAGCAGTATGACATTTTTAAAGGCGATGTTGAAGGGGTCATGGATTTGTATACAAAACAGTGCGCGATTAAGATGAGCAGTCTGGATTTAGCCAAAATCGGCTGTGTATTCGCCCTTGACGGCAAGCATCCGGAAACCGGGGAGCAGGTCATTAAAAAAGATGTGGCGAGAATCTGCAAGACGTTTATGGTGACCTGCGGCATGTACAATGCGAGTGGGGAATTCGCGATTAAGGTCGGCATTCCCGCTAAAAGCGGCGTTTCGGGAGGAATCATGGGCATTTCGCCGTACAACTTCGGAATCGGTATATTCGGCCCGGCGCTTGATGAAAAAGGCAACAGCATCGCGGGTGTGAAGCTTTTGGAAATCATGTCTGAGAAATACAGGCTGAGTATTTTTTGAAACATTTTTTATCATAACATCTGCTTAAATCCTCTTGCAATTTCACCTGATACCCTTTATGATAAATAGAAGAATTAGGTACTCGCCTGGGGAACGGAGGGATACTTTTGGCTTCAGAGATTATAGTTGACCATCAGCAGAAAGCATTCGAGCTGTTGAAGTTAGATGCTGAGAAGATTTTGAAGCTGATCCGAGTACAAATGGATAACTTAACGATGCCTCAATGTCCTCTGTATGAAGAGGTCTTGGATACTCAGATGTTCGGACTGTCGAGGGAAATCGATTTTGCTGTCCGCCTGGGATTAGTTGACGAAAACGACGGCAAAGAGCTGCTGGACAGACTTGAAAGAGAACTGTCTGCTTTGCATGACGCGTTTACAGGAAAATAAATGATCAAACTCAAACTATTCAACGGTTTGGGTTTTTTTATAACCGTAAACCGTTTTTTTGCATCTTCTTTTCGTAAGACGGTCTCTTAATCTGCATTTCATCCGAAAAACTATAAAGAAACTGCGTAAATTGTTTATGAATTATAGTAAAATATAATACGCAATAGGTATTAAACGTAAGCTTTAAGCAGGAAAGAGGATGTTATGTTTAAAAGAATGTTAAAATCTTACGATTATTCATTGATATGCGCTATCATTCTGCTGTGCAGTTTCGGATTGGTCATGGTATACAGCTCAAGCATGATTACCGCCGTTATGCGTTACGGCGTGAGCAGCGACTATTTCTTTAAACGGCAGCTGTTCGCCGTCATCGCGGGGTTTGTGCTGTTTATTATCGCGGCCGTTTTTCCGTACAAAGTGTTCGCTCATCAAAAGATTCAGAAATTCGTACTGCTTGCGTCAGTGGCTGCGCTTTGCGCGCTGTTTGTTTTCGGACATGTTGCCGGAAACGCGCAAAGCTGGTTTAAAATCGGCGGAATGGCCATTCAGCCGGGGGAATTTGTCAAGCTGACCCTGATACTGTACCTTGCCGCGGTATACGCAAAGAAACAAAGCTATATCGATCAGCTTTTGACGGGGGTTGCGCCGCCGGTGATCGTCACCGTAGTCATTTGTGCGCTTATCGCCATTCAGCCTGATTTCGGAACGGCGATGATTATCGGTCTGATCGCGCTTTGCGTCATTATGTGTTCGGGATTCAGCGGAAGGACCCTGCTCAAGCTGGTTCTCATGGCGGGAATCGTATTGCTCCTTGTCAGCCCGATCATCTATCTGAAATGGGACGATATTTTGACACCCGGGCGTATGAGCCGGTTTGAAAGTCTTGAAAATCCCTTTAAATACGCCAGCACATCAGGCCTGCAGATTATAAATTCGTATTATGCGATCGGCTCAGGCGGTTTTTTCGGTCTCGGTCTTGGAGAAAGCATTCAAAAATACGGTTATCTGCCTGAATCGCATACAGACTTTATTATGGCGGTTATTTCAGAGGAGCTCGGCATTTTCGGCGTCCTGTTTGTCATTGTACTGCTGGCTTTTGTCGTGTTAAAAGGTTTTTATATTGCGAGAAAATGTGAAGATCCGTTCGGAAGCCTTTTGGCAATCGGGATATCCAGCATGATTGCGATTCAGACCTTTATCAATCTCGGCGGTGTCAGCGGTTTAATTCCGATCACAGGTGTTCCGCTGCCGTTTATCAGCTACGGGGGCTCATCAATGTTTTTGTTATTAACGAGTGCCGGTATATTGGTGAATGTCAGCATGCATGTCAAGTACTCAGAAAAGAAGAAAAAGAGGGAGCCCGTTCCGTCTAAGGGGGTAAAAAGACGGCAGACGGAAAAATCTGTGTATCTCTAAAAAACAAGTGTATACACAGGACGGATATTCCTTTATTATAAACTACATATTTATTAGGCCAAGGGGGAGAAAAGTTTGTCACAACAATCCATCCAAAAAGTGTTAGTAGCAAACAGGGGAGAAATTGCGATCCGGATTTTCCGGGCGTGCACAGAATTGAACATCAGAACGGTAGCCGTTTATTCAAAAGAAGATTCGGGCTCCTATCATCGCTATAAAGCGGATGAAGCTTATCTTGTGGGAGAAGGCAAAAAACCGATTGACGCGTATCTTGATATTGAAGGGATTATTGAGATCGCAAAAAGAAACGGCGTTGATGCCATTCATCCGGGCTACGGATTTCTCTCTGAAAATATCCAATTTGCGAGGCGCTGTGAAGAAGAGGGCATCGTATTTATCGGACCGACGTCAGCGCATTTGGATATGTTCGGAGATAAGGTAAAGGCGAGGGAGCAGGCAGAAAAAGCCGGCATCCCCGTTATTCCGGGGAGTGACGGACCGGCTGAAACATTAAAAGATGTCGAACAATTCGCAAAAGTCCACGGATTTCCGTTTATTATTAAAGCATCGCTCGGAGGCGGAGGCCGCGGAATGAGAATCGTCAGAAGCGAAAGCGAATTGAAAGAATCGTTTGAGCGGGCCAAATCAGAAGCGAAAGCCGCATTCGGAAACGATGAAGTGTATGTTGAAAAACTGATCGAAAATCCTAAGCATATTGAAGTTCAGGTGATCGGAGATAAAGAAGGCAATGTCGTCCATCTGTATGAGCGGGACTGTTCCGTTCAGAGACGCCATCAAAAGGTCATTGAGGTGGCGCCGAGTGTATCTTTGCAGCCTGAATTAAGGGACGAAATCTGTGAAGCGGCTGTGGCGCTTGCGAAAAATGTCGGCTATATCAACGCGGGGACCGTGGAATTTCTCGTAGCGGGCGGTGAATTTTACTTTATTGAAGTGAACCCGCGCGTGCAAGTGGAGCATACGATTACGGAAATGATAACGGGGGTTGATATCGTTCAGACGCAAATCCTCGTCGCGCAGGGCCACGGACTGCACAGCCGTGCCGTCAATATCCCTGAGCAGAAAGACATTTTTACAAACGGGTATGCGATCCAATCACGTGTGACCACTGAAGATCCGCTGAATGACTTTATGCCTGACACGGGTAAAATTATGGCTTACCGCTCAGGCGGCGGCTTCGGCGTCCGCCTTGATACGGGAAACAGCTTCCAGGGCGCCGTCATCACGCCTTATTATGATTCACTGCTCGTCAAGCTGTCGACATGGGCGCTGACGTTTGAACAGGCATCAGCAAAAATGGTCCGCAACCTGCAGGAATTCAGGATCAGAGGCATTAAGACCAATATTCCGTTTCTTGAAAACGTGGCAAAGCATGAAAAATTCCTGACGGGCCAATACGACACATCGTTTATCGACACAACGCCTGAGCTGTTTGTTTTCCCAAAACAGAAGGACCGCGGAACAAAAATGCTTTCCTATATCGGCAATGTCACAGTGAACGGTTTTCCGGGAATCGGGAAAAAAGAAAAACCTGCATTTGATAAGCCTCAGACCGTTACGTTAGATATCGGGGAAAAGCCGGCAAGCGGTACGAAACAGATCCTTGATGAAAGAGGCGCCGAGGGGCTTGCAGACTGGGTGAAAGAGCAAAAATCCGTGCTCCTGACCGATACAACGTTCAGGGATGCCCATCAGTCCCTGCTCGCAACACGGATCAGATCCAATGATTTGAAAAAAATCGCGAATCCTACGGCTGCCCTGTGGCCTGAACTGTTCAGCCTTGAAATGTGGGGAGGCGCGACATTTGATGTAGCGTACCGTTTCTTAAAAGAAGACCCTTGGAAACGCCTTGAAGATCTTCGCAAGGAAGTGCCGAACACATTGTTCCAGATGCTGCTTCGTTCATCAAATGCCGTCGGTTATACAAACTATCCGGACAATGTCATCCAAAAATTTGTCCGGCAGTCAGCGGAGTCAGGTATTGACGTATTCCGGATCTTTGACAGCCTGAACTGGGTAAAAGGGATGACGCTGGCCATCGATGCCGTCCGTGAAACCGGAAAAGTGGCGGAGGCTGCGATTTGTTACACGGGAGATATTCTTGATAAGACCCGGACGAAATATGATTTGAAGTATTATCTTTCTATGGCGAAAGAGCTTGAGGCGTCTGGTGCACACATTCTCGGTATTAAAGACATGGCCGGTCTTTTGAAACCTCAAGCCGCATACGAACTTATCTCAGCGCTGAAGGAAACGATTGATATTCCCGTTCATCTTCACACGCATGATACGAGCGGCAATGGCGTCTTTCTCTATGCCAAAGCTGTTGAAGCGGGTGTGGACATCGTGGATGTCGCCGTCAGCTCAATGGCGGGTCTGACTTCACAGCCGAGCGCAAGCGGATTTTATCATGCCCTTGAAGGAAACAGCCGCCGTCCTGAAATGGATGTCCGCCAGGTGGAAAGACTGTCACAATATTGGGAATCCGTCCGTCAGTATTACAGTGAATTTGAAAGCGGGATGAAGTCTCCGCATACTGAGATTTATAATCATGAAATGCCGGGCGGCCAGTACAGCAATCTGCAGCAGCAGGCAAAAGGAGTCGGCCTCGGTGATCGCTGGAATGAGGTGAAAGACATGTACAGCGTCGTCAACCGCATGTTCGGCGACGTCGTGAAAGTAACACCTTCTTCCAAAGTCGTCGGAGATATGGCGCTTTACATGGTGCAAAACAATTTAACAGAACAAGATGTTTATGATAAAGGCGAAACGCTTGATTTTCCGGATTCAGTCGTTGAGCTCTTTAAAGGGCAGATTGGCCAGCCGCACGGCGGATTTCCGGAAAAACTGCAAAAGCTCGTTCTGAAAGGACAGACGCCGATCACGGTAAGACCGGGTGAGCTGCTTGAACCGGTATCTTTTGAAGGTATTAAAGAAGAATGGAAAGAAACACATCAGATGGAATTGAGTGATCAGGACGCAATCGCGTATGCTCTTTATCCGAAGGTGTTTACAGAATATGTTAAAACGGCTGAACGCTTCGGTGATATTTCCGTATTGGACACACCGACTTTCTTCTACGGCATGACACTCGGTGAAGAAATCGAAGTGGAAATCGAGCGCGGAAAAACGCTGATCGTGAAGCTTGTATCTATCGGTGAACCGCAGCCAGATGCGACACGTGTCGTTTATTTCGAATTGAACGGCCAGCCGCGCGAGGTGGTCATTAAAGATGAAAGCATTAAATCGTCCGTACAGGAAAAATTAAAAGCAGATCGGACAAACCCAAGCCACATTGCGGCATCCATGCCGGGAACCGTCATTAAATTGTTAACGGAAACCGGGGCAAAGGTGAATAAAGGCGATCATCTGATGATTAATGAAGCGATGAAAATGGAGACGACGGTACAGGCGCCGTTCTCCGGGACGATACAGCAGATTCATGTGAAAAATGGTGAACCGATTCAGACAGGTGATTTACTGATCGAAATTGAAAAAGCGTAAAAATGAATATAAAAAACCTGATCCGCCCCCGTGTGCGATCAGGTTTTTTATATGTAAAAAGGCCGAAGCTCTAATGCTTCGGCCTTTTCATGTGCCTCAGATGTTCCGCTGTTTTGATTCATAGCGGAAGCGGGCGATTAATAATAAGAAATAGCATAAGACGCCGAACAGGCCGGCAATAAAGAGCGAATGGGCAAGTGCAAAACCGGTGGCCATTTCTGAATAAACAACCATGATTCCGGACAGCGCCTGTAATAAAACAAAGACAAGAGCCGCTATCCAGCCCCCAAGAATCTGTTTTTGATCTTTGTAGGAGCGCACCGCATGCGCAAAAGCGACAAGAATCCATACGAACAGAAGCAGTGCTGCCGTTCTGTGACCCATCTGCACATATTCCTGAAAATGGGACGGAAGCCCGTGATTCAGCCTGCTGCAAAGCGGAACGTCAGGGCAGGCAAGGCTTGATTTCGTATGGCGTACATAAGCCCCCGTATAAACGACGATATACGTGTAAATCGAAAGACCGATCATATGAAACTGCATTTTTCTGCCGATTCTGAGCGGCTTGACGAGCTTTTTGTCTGATTTATCAGCTTCGAATATGAGCAGCGTCAAAATCAGAACAGAAGCGAAAGAAATCAGCGATATGCCGAAATGAAGCGCCATAACGAGCGCATTTGATCCGAAAACAACCGCTAATGCGCCGAGAAGCGCCTGTAAAAATAAAAAGATAATGGACATAATGGCGAGAAAGGTTGTTTCACGGAAAACAGGCGTGACTTTTCTCCATGCCCAAAAAGCGAGACTCAGCACGAGAACGATTGAGACACCGCTTGCGAGTCTGTGGCTCCATTCAATGATAGAAGCGGCGTTAAGCTCCGGGAAAAACCGGCCGTGGCAAAGCGGCCACTGCCTTCCGCAACCGAGACCCGATCCTGTCTTTGTGACAAGAGCGCCGCCGATCAGCACGACGAGCATAACGAATGTCGTCAGTACGCCGAGCGCTTTCAAAGCTTTATTCATTTTACATTCACCTTCTTAACAAACTGGACAAAATGATATACGTACCAAGTGTAAGCGAATATGTGTTTTGTGGCAATTCTCAATTCTGTTTGTTCACAAAAATATAATAGAATCAGGACTTCTTAGATAATGGGGTTGATTATTCCAGATGGGTCTGATAGAAATAAAGTAACCGCTTTATTAAGAAACCGGCGGATTTGGTAAAATTCATAAAAAGTTCACAAATAAATTCCTGTTTCTCGTTTAATATTTAAGAGAATGTTTTTTTACAGGTCATTATCTTGTATGATAGAGTTGCAGGTCTTAAAAAACCTGCTTTAGGTTTGTAAGGGAGGTTTACGTTATGGCTAATTCCAGAATTTTAAACGATACAGCTATAGACGGACAGATTGAAGAGACGACGGCATGGAAGGATTTCCTTTCGCTTATCAAAATAGGAATCGTCAATTCGAATTTAATTACGACTTTTACCGGCATGTGGCTTGCGTTACATATATCCGGTCTGAGTTTTTTAGGCAATTTAAACACCGTGCTTCTTACATTAATAGGATCTTCTTTGATCATCGCCGGTTCTTGTGCGGTTAACAACTATTACGATCGTGATATTGATCATTTAATGGAACGCACGAAAGTAAGACCGACGGTAACCGGAAAGATTCAGCCGAATCAAGCGCTGTGGTCAGGAATTTTACTCATTGCTTTAGGACTTATCATGCTTTTGATGACCACCGTGATGGCAGCAGTCATCGGTTTTATCGGCGTGTTTACGTACGTTGTTCTTTATACAATGTGGACGAAACGCCGTTATACGATTAATACGGTTGTCGGAAGTGTATCAGGCGCCGTGCCGCCGTTAATCGGCTGGACAGCGGTTGAAGGGCACATCGGTGTTGTCGCGTGGGTTTTATTCATGATTTTATTCATCTGGCAGATTCCGCACTTTTTAGCGCTTGCGATTAAAAAGACGGAAGATTACAGAGCAGCGAATATTCCGATGCTTCCGGTAGTGCACGGCTTTGAAGTGACGAAAAGACAGATTATCGTCTGGGTCGCATGCCTGCTGCCGCTTCCGTTTTTCCTCGGCAGTCTCGGTCTTCCGATCGTCATTCTCGGCACTTTGCTGAATGTCGGATGGCTTGTTCTCGGACTGATGGGATTCCGCATGAAAAACATCATGAAGTGGGCAACTCTTATGTTTGTCTATTCGCTTAATTACATGACCATTTATTTTGTAGCGATGGTGGTCTTCACGCTGTTTTAATTGAATAATGAGCTTGTTTGATCGCCAAAACAAACAATGACAACTAGTAAACGCCGCCTTGACCTTTTGTTTAATCAGGCGGCTTTGCTTTTATACATAGATGGAATTTTAAGTAAAAAATCTCATATTTTAAGAAATGAGGAAATGAAGTATTTCGGCTGGAAGCAGATTTACTGCTTGTGCATCTCGTACTGATTCAAAAAAGGGGTTGGGTGAAATGTTAAAGCGTTGGCGTCTTTTATCATTATTAGCCTTAGTGCCGCTTTTATTGAGCGGCTGTGGAAAACCGTTTCTGTCCACACTCAAGCCTGCCGGCGAAGTGGCTGATAAACAATATGATCTGACGGTGCTCAGCACACTTATCATGGTTGTCGTCGTTGCGGTCGTAGCAGTTATTTTCTTTTACGTCATTGTGAGGTTCAGACGGTCGCGTGTAGGGGAAGACACGATACCGAAACAGGTGGAGGGGAACCGTTTTTTAGAAATCACCTGGACCGTTATTCCGATCTTGCTTCTGATTATTCTTGTCATTCCGGTTGTCATCGACACATTGGCGCTGGCGGATACGTCGCCGATGGATAAGAAAAACCGTAAAGCAGAGGATGCGCTCGTGATTAATGTAAGGGCGAATTTATACTGGTGGGAATTCGAGTATCCTGATTACGGGTTTGTGACAAGTCAGGAGCTGATCGTTCCCACAGATGAACGCGTCTATTTCAAGCTGAAGTCCTCAGATGTGAAACACTCTTTCTGGATTCCGTCAGCCGGGGGAAAAATCGATACGAATACGGATAATGACAATACTTTCTTTCTGACCTTCGATTCTAAACGCAGCAAAGAAGCGGGAGAATATTTCTTCGGGAAATGCGCAGAGCTGTGCGGACCTTCACATGCGCTGATGGATTTCAAAGTGAAACCGCTGCCGTCAAAAGAATTTAAACAATGGACGAAAGCGATGAAAAATTATAAGCATACAACAGATTCCGGTTTAGCCGCGCAAGGAGAAGAGCTCTTTAAGGAAAAAAACTGCCTGAGCTGTCATGCGGTTGAGCCCAATGATAAACGGGCTGAAGCGGCAAGAACGGCTCCGAACCTCGCTACCTTCGGTGAACGGGTCAAAGTGGCCGGCATTAAGGATGCGAATAAAGAGAATATAAAAGCCTGGCTGAAAAATCCGGACAGCATTAAACCGGGCAATAAAATGACAGGCACTTATCCGAAGCTCTCGGACGCTGAAACGGATGCGCTGTATGAATATTTAAAAGGGCTGAAAGCGGAGAACAAGTGAGGACAGGGAGATATCAGGGGGGAGGTCGCAAATGATGAATACGCTTACAGGACAGCAAAGAAAAAGCTCTTTGCTTTGGGATTATTTGACGACGGTTGACCATAAGAAAATCGCGATTTTATATATGATCGCCGGGGGATTTTTCTTCGTCGTCGGCGGACTTGAGGCCATGCTTATCAGGATTCAGCTCTTGAGGCCGGGGAACGATTTTATGGGTGCGCAGCAGTTTAATGAAATTATGACGATGCACGGCACGACAATGATCTTCCTGGCGGCGATGCCGCTGTTATTCGGGCTGATGAACGCGGTTGTGCCGCTGCAGATCGGGGCGCGTGACGTATCATTCCCATTTTTGAATGCGCTCGGATTTTGGCTGTTTTTCTTCGGAGGCATCTTTTTGAATCTGAGCTGGTTTTTAGGGGGCGCTCCTGATGCAGGATGGACGTCGTACGCGTCACTTGCGCTGAATTCGAAAGGGCACGGCATAGACTTTTTCGTGCTCGGCCTGCAAATATCAGGCTTAGGTACGCTGATTGCGGGGATCAATTTTCTCGCCACGATTATTAATATGAGGGCGCCGGGTTTGACGTATATGAGATTGCCGCTGTTTACGTGGACGACATTTGTGGCGTCGGCACTCATTTTATTCGCATTTCCTCCGCTCACCGTCGGTTTGGCGCTGATGATGCTGGATCGTTTGTTCGGAACGAATTTCTTTAATCCTGAATTGGGCGGCAATACGATAATCTGGGAGCATCTGTTTTGGATTTTCGGGCATCCGGAAGTGTACATTTTAATTCTTCCCGCCTTTGGGATTTTTTCAGAAATCATTCCCGTATTTGCGAGGAAACGTCTGTTCGGTTATTCGTCTATGGTCTTTGCGATCGTGCTGATCGGCTTTCTCGGGTTCATGGTTTGGGTTCACCATATGTTTACGACGGGACTCGGACCGATCGCTAATGCGATATTTGCGGTTGCGACGATGGCGATCGCGGTGCCTACGGGCATTAAAATTTTCAACTGGCTTTTGACCATCTGGGGAGGAAATGTCAAATTCACGACGCCTATGCTGTATGCCGTCGCCTTTATTCCTTCTTTCGTACTCGGAGGAGTCACGGGTGTCATGCTGGCGGCCGCAGCGGCAGATTATCAGTTCCATGATACGTATTTTGTCGTAGCGCATTTCCACTACGTCATTATCGGCGGCGTTGTGTTCGGCATCCTGGCGGGCGTGCATTTCTGGTGGCCGAAAATGTTCGGGAAGGTGCTTCATGAAACGATGGGAAAAATTTCGTTCGTCTTATTTTTTATCGGGTTTCATCTTACCTTCTTCATTCAGCATTTCCTCGGCTTGATGGGAATGCCGCGGCGCGTTTACACATATCTGCCCGGCCAGGGGCTTGATACCGGCAACCTGATCAGTTCAATCGGCGCGTTTTTCATGGCGGGCGCGGCAGTTTTACTCGTCGTCAATATTATTTATACCTCAATAAAGGGGAAATACGTCGGGAACGACCCGTGGCTGGACGGTCGTACGCTTGAATGGGCGGTCTCTTCGCCGCCGCCGGAATATAATTTTAAACAGCTTCCGTTTGTCCGGGGACTTGACCCGCTGTGGATTGAAAAGCAGGCCGGAAATGAAGGGATGGTGCCTGCAGAGCCTGTAGAGGACATTCATATGCCGAACGGCTCCATCATGCCGTTTATCATATCTTTCGGGCTGTTTGTCGCAGCGTTTGGGTTTTTATACCACTCCGATTATTCATGGGGGCTTCCGGTTATCTTCATAGGGCTCGGCATCACATTCTTTACCATGCTGCTTCGCTCTGTGGTCGATGATTACGGCTATCATATTCACAAAGAAGATCTGCCGAATGATGATAAAGGGGTGAAGGCGTAATGCAGCTGCAGGAAAAAATGACGGCTGAAACCTTTCCGGCTTCTCCTGAAAAAGCAACGCTGGAGGGGAAAAATAAGTTTTTGGGATTTTGGCTGTTTCTCGGCGGCGAAACGGTTCTGTTCGCCTCGCTATTTGCGACATTTCTTGCTTTACGGGAATCTAAAGCCGGAGGGCCGTCAACGGCTGAGATGTTTGAGCTGCCGATCGTGTTTATCGCGACGATGCTTCTTTTAACGAGCAGCTTAACGAGTGTGTATGCGATGTATCATATGAAAAATTTCTCCTTTAAAAAAATGCAGGTGTGGCTTCTGGTTACCGTATTATTGGGAGCGGGATTTTTAGGGGTAGAAATCTATGAATTTATGCATTACACTCACGAATTCGGCTTTACCATTACAAGCTCTGCGCTCGGCTCAGCGTTTTACACGCTCGTCGGCACACACGGAGCACACGTGGCGTTCGGGCTGTTGTGGATCAGCGCGCTTATGATCCGGAATGCGAAAAGAGGGCTCAGCCTTTATAATGCGCCGAAATATTATGTGGCCAGCTTATATTGGCATTTTATCGATGTCGTGTGGGTCTTTATCTTTACCGTTGTATATTTGATGGGGATGGTGGGATAACGATGGACGATAACAAAAACAGAGGGACTGTCAGTACGGATCTCGAATATCGGAAAAAGAAAAATGCCGAGGAGATGAAATATCAGGTCATATCCTTCGGTTTGATGATCGGCCTTACGCTTGTCGCGTTTTTGACGGTGGCTGCTGACGGCATTGCCGGATGGTTTACGATGCCGTTTCTGATCCTGCTTGCGGTCATCCAGGTCATCTTTCAGCTGTTTTACTTTATGCATATGAGCCAGAAGGGGCATGAAGCGCCGTCATTATTTCTGTATTCGGGAATATTTGTCGCGTTTATCACCGTGCTTGCATTTGTCACGATTATTTGGTGGTAATCGGGGCGGCGGGGAGTGAGAGATTTGATTAATTTGGAAATGTTCGGGTTTCGCGCAATGTGGAGCCCGTATCTGTTTTGTATAACTGCCGTGATAACAGGTGTTTACTTTTACTGGTGCAGCCGGCATAAAGGACGTGTGGCCGCTAAGGAGAAGGTGCTGTTTGTGCTTTCCGCGCTATTTTTTTACACGGCTGCGGGAAGTCCGGTTGATTTATTGGGCCATGTGATGTTCAGCGCCCATATGACGCAGATGGCGGTTCTGTTTTTAGTCGTACCGCCGCTGTTGATTTCCGGAATTCCCGGCTGGGCATGGAAAAAACTGATCTTCCGTCCTGTCGTAAAGCCGCTGTTTTCGTTCTTTTCAATGCCGCTTATCGCATTAGTGCTGTTTAACGGTATTTTTTCACTGTATCACATCCCGTTTATATTTGATTTCGTCAAAACGGATTCGCTGTATCATACGCTGATGAACGGACTCATCTTTGTAACGGCGTTTTTTATGTGGTGGCCGCTTGTGCATAAGGTGGACGGTCTGCCCCGTCTCAGCGGTTTAATGAAGCTGGGGTATATTATGGCAGACGGGATTCTGTTAACACCGGCCTGCGCGCTCATTATGTTCAGCGGGGCGCCCATGTATGCCACGTATACAGATCCGGCGGCTTGGGCCGAAGCAATGAAGCTTTGCGTTCCTTTAGACTTGTTGGAGGAGATCCCTTTATCCGGACCGGAGATGTTTAACACGCTCCCTCCTCTGGAAGATCAGCAGCTTGGTGCAGTACTGATGAAAATCATTCAAGAGGCGGTCTACGGAACATATTTGGCTGTCATCTTTTTTCAGTGGGTCAGAACGGAACGGGAAAAAGATACGCTGTCAGAGCCGCCGTATATCGAGCATACCGTCTCGTAAAAAAAGTACAGCAGAATATGCTGTACTTTTTTATTACATTTGCACTGTTTTTAATGACTCTTCCAATTCAAGCAGTAAAGCTTTGCTTTCAGCGACGACATGTTCCGGAAATTCTTCAGCGCTGCCGTATTCTACGCCGTGCGGATAATAATGCTTTCCTAAAAGAGGGGCCTTCAGCTGAATCACGGCCCGGCTGCCGCCGACATCGCCCTCTTTTGCCGTTCCTTGAATCCGCAGATAAAATGTCCCCTCAGGTACTGAAAACTTTTTGTCGTAAGTCACTCTTTCATAATCCCATTGTCCAGCCAGAATGAGTCCTTTGCCTTCCATCAGATCATTCAAGCGGCTGAGTTCCGCTGTTACCCCTTCAAGACCGCTGTTTTCAAACTTCAAACCTTCCCCCTCCTTTTAAAAATGCCCTTTCCTGACAATCATAGTATGAAAGCGTTACACTTTCAATGATTCATACGGTGAAAGTATGCAAAAAGAAAAATTTGACGACAATAGTAGCAGAAAAAAGGAGGAATTCCGCAATGACAAAGATCAATAAGCTCATGACGTCAGACTTGCAATATTGTACAGTATTAGATAATGTATATGAAGCTGCGGTGAAGATGAAAGACGCGGATGTCGGCGCCATTCCGATAGTGGATGAAGACGGCGCGACCCTTGTCGGGATCGTGACAGACAGAGATCTCGTATTACGGGGAATTGCTTCAAAAAAGCCGAACTCTCAAAAAATAACCGACGCAATGACAGAGCGGGTTATCAGTGCAGAAGAAGACGCCTCTGTGGAGGAGGTGCTCCATTTGATGGCTGAACATCAGCTCAGAAGAATTCCCGTCACAAAGGATAAAAAACTGGTCGGCATTGTTACGCTCGGCGATCTTTCGTTGGCCGAGCAATCAAATGAGCAAGCAGGCCGGGCGCTGTCTGACATTTCTGAAGACGGCGGTCCGGAGGGGTTTATCCATTAAACATAAATCACGGACGATGCAAATAGGCTGTACTGTATAAGAGTAAACAAAAACAGAACGGTTTGAACATATGGGGGTGAGAGGTTGAAAAATATCGCAAGGGCTCTCGTTATCCTTTTGCTTATTTACGGAGCGTATGTTCTGTTTATACAATATGGATCGGCTCCTCAGAAAAAGACGGATCAGGAGGAGCCTCAGGTTTCCAATGAAGAAGAGAGCGGAAAACGGCTGAAAATGCCGTCATCCGGACTGCTTTCTCTCATGGGGAAATCTGCCGCCGATGTGAAAAAGAAACTTGGGGAACCGTCCCGGAAAGATCCTTCTGCCTACGATTACGAGTGGTGGGTGTACAACCAGGGGAAAGACCAATACGTACAAGTCGGTATTTTGAATGATAAAGCCGTGACTTTGTACGCTTCGGGAAGCGGCATCAACGCAAAACC
This sequence comes from Bacillus sp. FCW2, assembly GCF_021228595.1. Classification (NCBI taxonomy): domain Bacteria; kingdom Bacillati; phylum Bacillota; class Bacilli; order Caryophanales; family Bacillaceae; genus Bacillus; species Bacillus sp. FCW2. Next base: position 679,836 of record NZ_CP089436.1, read on the forward strand.
GTTTAAGATCGGCGAATCGACGGGCGAAGTTTTTAAAACGACGCAGGTTTCTCCTTTTGTCAATGTGACTGACAAGGGAAACACGTATCGGTTCGAGTTTTCTGAAGAAGATATCAATACCCGTCCCACCGTCAAGATAGGCGGAATGTATGTTCAGCTGTACATGGACAAATTTGACGGGAATCTGTCAAGCATCAGGGCATTTGATGCGGAAACACTTGTGAAACAAAGGCCGTATGAAGTCATGTACAGAGGAAAGCTGACAGAACCCGAGCCAGTTTCTGATGAAAAATGGAACGACATTGAACGAGCGAGTGAGCAGCAGATTCTCGACATTACAAATGTCATCCGCGTGAAACACGGACTGGCAAGGCTGAAATGGGACGAAGGCGCCGCAAAAGTGGCATTCGGCCACAGCAGGGACATGAAGGATAACAAGTATTTCTCTCACGTCTCAAAGAAATACGGGACTCTGAAGGACCGCTTAGAAAAAGGCGATGTGAAATACCGGGAGGCCGGTGAAAATATTGCCTACAACTATGTGGACGGTCCTGCCGCCGTGGAGGGCTGGCTGAACAGCGAAGGCCACAGAAAGGCGCTGTTAAGCCCGGATTATACGCACCTCGGTGTCGGCGTGGACCGGAAGTATTATACGCAAAACTTCATTAAGCCTTGGCAGTAAAAACCGCAGAGGGGCGCGTCCCCCGCGGTTTTTTTATGTTTTTTCGCGAGCGGCGCTCCTGCTGAAAAAAATATACCTGCTTTTTTTCGCAATTTAGGCGAACATTAAGGCGAATGAACCGATACATTATAGCAGGCAAAACTTTTCGGAGGGGGTGAGAATTGTGGCGAATCAGCAATCACGGCAATCAATCGATGATTTTAAACAATTCGTAAAAAAGCATCCCAAACTGATCCAAAATGTTCGCAAGGAACAAAGGAGCTGGCAGGAAGTCTATGAAAATTGGGTTCTTCTGGGCGAGGATGATCCGATATGGGATCCTTTTAAAGACGAGGCCGTTCAGCCTTCTTCCGACGCGGAAACCAAACAGGAACCAGCTGAAAAAAACGATTTCGTTTCAAAAATGGTCACTGCCGTCAAAAAGATGGATATCAACCAAATGAATGAGCAGATCAATAAAATGAGCCAGTCCATTTCATCATTGCAAAGCCTTTTAAGCCAATTTTCGGGGAGCAGCACGAAGCAGCCCCGGCAAGGCTCCGGACAACATCCTTTTTCGTTCAGAAAGGATTAAAGAAGGGGATCGTGTATGCGAAAAGAGGTTCAGGAATTCATATCCGCAGATGAGGAACGGAAACGGTTTATACGGCAGCGTCCCGTCTGGTACCGCAGACTTGCGAGAAAACCGGACGATCTCAATTCCTTTCAGCTTGACATGATGAATTTTTATGAAAAGACGATACCGCATCGGGTAAGCCAATTCTCAAACGGGATTCAAATGGCGCAGATGATGATGCAGATGGTTCACGCCATGCGTTCACAGGATTAAAAAGCGTTTAAACGCCGCATTTTCCAATTGGGTGGTTTCATGGTAAACTAGCAACTGGAGGTGCGTATTTATGTATGCAACAATTGAGTCCGTCAAGCTTCAAAGTGAAGCGGAGCAGCTTGCCGGCATGATTCTGCAGTCTGAGACGGCTGAAAATTACCGCGATTGTTACAAGCGTCTCCGTGAAGATGAAGAGGCAGGGCGGATCATTCGTTCTTTTATGAGCGTTAAAGAGCAGTATGAGGATGTGCAGCGCTTTGGCAAATACCATCCTGATTATAGAGAGATTTCCCGCAAAATGAGAGAAATGAAGCGGGAACTGGATTTAAACGATAAGGTGGCCGAATTTAAAAAAGCGGAGACTGAGCTTCAGTCGCTGCTTGACGAGATCAGCATTGAACTCGGAACGGCCGTCTCGGAGCATGTAAAAGTTCCGACGGGGAATCCTTATTTTGACGGCCTGTCATCCTGCGGCGGCGGGTGCGGTTCCGGCGGCGGCTGCGGATGCAAAGTTTCCTGACGAGACGGCCGTCTCGTCTTTTACATAAAATGAACAGAAAGTCAGGCGGGTGATCATGATGGAAAATAAGCGCCAAGGCATAATCGTATATCTGCATTCTTTAAAACACAGCAAAATGCTGAGAAAATTCGGCAACGTTCATTATGTTTCCAAGCGGCTGAAATACGTTGTGCTGTATTGCGATATGGATCTAATCGAAAAAACAATGGAAAAGATTTCTTCTTATTCTTATGTGAAGAAGGTAGAGCCTTCTTATAAACCTTTTTTAAAGCTGGAATTTGAATCAAAGCTTGATAAAGCGAAAGAGTACGATTATAAAATCGGCATATAAAAAAATCCCCGCAGATACCTGCGGGGTCCTTCTATTCCTTAACAAGTTAAGGAGAAGGAAAAGGGAGAGGAGAAACCGGAGGAAGAACTTATGGGGAAACGTAAGTCTTCTCCGCGGTTGGCAACAACATCATTCATTGATGCTGTTACACTTAGTCTTGACAGGAATGTGAATATGTATACACGGTTTCACGTTCATTGTTTGAAAGAATGCTTTATGATAAGATAAGGATTGTTTTGATACATAACGGCTCAGCCGATGAGAAACATCAAAGTTTTCAGAAAAAGTGGTGTGAATAATGAGAGTAATTTCCGGTTCAAGAAAAGGACGAGCCTTAAAGGCTGTGCCGGGCACATCAACAAGGCCGACGACGGATAAAGTAAAAGAGTCTATTTTTAATATGATCGGCCCGTATTTTGACGGAGGAACGGGGCTGGATTTATTTGCGGGGAGCGGCGGTCTCGGGATTGAAGCGCTGTCGCGCGGATTTGACCGCTGTATCTTTGTGGATCGTGATTTCAAAGCCATCCAAACGGTAAAAGCGAATATCAAAGCGCTTGATCTGCTGTCTTCAGCGGAAGTATACCGCAATGATGCAGAGCGGGCTCTCTATGCCGCGGCGAAACGGGAAAAAGGTTTTGACGGAATTTTCTTAGATCCTCCGTATAAGGAGCAAAAGCTGAAAGCGCTTATCGAAATGATTGATGAGCAGAACATGCTGAATGAAGACGGTTTTGTCGTAGCCGAGCATGATAAAGCCGTTGCGCTTCCTGAAGCCGTCGGCGCGCTTTCCGTAACAAGAAGGGAAATTTACGGGCTTACAGGAGTGACGATATACCGAAATAGGGGGTAGTGATGTGGCAAGTATAGCTGTATGTCCCGGAAGTTTTGATCCCGTTACCTACGGACATCTGGACATTATCAGACGGGGGGCAAACGTGTTTGAGCAGGTGTACGTATGCGTGCTCAATAATTCTTCTAAGCAGCCGCTGTTTACAGTTGAGGAACGATGTGAGCTGTTAAGAGAAGTGACAAAAGACATACCGAATGTTACGGTCGAGACGTCACAGGGACTGTTAATCGACTATGCGAAAAAAAAGCGGGCGAAGGCGATTATCAGGGGGCTCAGAGCCGTTTCTGACTTCGAATATGAGATGCAGGGGACTTCCGTCAACCGCGTGCTCGACGAATCAATAGAAACTTTTTTTATGATGACGAACAATCAGTACTCTTTTTTAAGTTCAAGCATCGTAAAAGAAGTCGCAAAATATAACGGGCCTGTTTCAGAGTTTGTTCCTCCGGAAGTTGAACAGGCGCTGAAGCAGAAATTTAAAGGATGAGAAGCGCTGATTGGCGTCTCATCCTTTTTTTGTCCGTGCTGACAGCCTGTAACAATAAATCAATGCGTATACGGCGAGAGCTGTCAGCGTGATGGCGGGTCCGGTTTCAACAAGTGTATTCCATCCGCTGACGGCAGCAGATACCGCTTCCTGATCGCGGAAAGGGAGGAATACGGACTGGTAAGGTTCGTCCAATGCAAGGTAAAGCGGCTTCCACAGTAAGAGAATAAAGAGTGCGGCATAAATGCCCTGAAGGATACGCGCCGCGAAAAATGGTTTAAAGCGGATATCTGTTTCCGATAAAATGCCGGCTACCTGGGCCTGTACGGAAAGGCCGCTGAACCCGAGAATAAAACTCACAATCATGGCTTTCGGCAGCAAGTCGGCATCAGCTTCACTGACCAGTTTGCTCCCAAGTGTAATTTCAAACATCCCGCTGATAAGAGGGATGTCCAGATTTGCCGGAAGATGAAAAAGCGAAAGCAGCGCGTTTGTAAATACAGAAAGCACATCCATGACTTGTACGATTGATAATAACCGGCTGAAAACCGAAAACAATATAATAAAACCGCCCACCATCAGCAAGGTTTGTACAGAAGAGGTGACGGCGTCGCCCAAAATTTTTCCGAGCGGCCGCTTTTCCGAAAGCCGCGCCTTGTGGAGGGCCAGAAATGCTTCCTTCAGAGAAGGGAGAGCGATCGTCTTTTTACCAGTATACGCCGCTTCTTCTTTCCGTCCGTATGAACGCATCGTCAGGCCGACGGCGATGTTTCCGAGATAGTGAGCCGATGCCAGCAGAATGCCGAGAGACGCGTTATGAAAAAAGCCGACTGCCACAGCAGCGAATATAAATAACGGATTGGATGAATTGGTAAAAGAGACGAGGCGTTCAGCCTCTACTCTGGAGATTTGTTTATCCTGGCGCAGCCGTGCAGTCAGCTTCGCGCCGGCCGGATTGCCTGAAGCCATGCCCATAGCCAGTACAAATCCGCCGACCCCGGGCACTCTGAAAATGGGACGCATAAAGGGTTCGAGTAAAAGGCCGACAAACTTGACAATGCCGAATCCGATTAAAAGCTCAGATAGAATAAAAAACGGAAGCAATGAAGGAAAAACTACCTCCCACCACATGGAAAGACCGGTTTTGGAGGCTTCGAATGAGGCCTGAGGGTGTGAAATAACCGTCGCCGTTAAAAAAATGAAAAACAATGAAATCAAAAATGTATGAAACTTAGACAAATTCATTCTTACCTCCCCAATGCTAAAATTGCACACTGACATTTATATCATGATAAAATATAGAACAGACCTTAAAGGCGGCCGGGCAAGTACCTATTTGTCATCCTGTACTAATATACGAGCATAGGGGTTCAATTTAGACCATAGAATTCATGTATAGGATGTCTATTAGGGGGTTCGTCGCGTTGGCCAAACCTACAATCGGGTTAGCGTTAGGTTCGGGAGGGGCAAGAGGCATCGCTCATCTCGGAGTGTTATCCAGTTTACATAAGCATCAGATTCCAATTGATATGATTGCCGGCAGCAGCATGGGAGCATTAGTCGGGAGCTTTTATGCGGCCGGGCATGACGTGGCCACGATGAAAAAAGTCGCTAAAGCATTTAAGCGGCGGCTGTACGCGGATTATACGATGCCGAGGCTTGGTTTTTTAAAAGGAGACCGCATCAGGCAGCTCGTTCATGCCTATACGTACGGCAAGCCGATAGAAGAACTGCGGATCCCGCTCGGCATCGTGGCCTGCGACCTTCAGACCGGCGAAAAACTCGTTTTTACGAAAGGTTCAGTGTCAGAAGCCGTCCGCGCGAGCATCAGCATACCGGGCGTTTTCGTCCCGCAAAAAATGAACGGACGTATGTTAGTCGACGGCGCGGTGGTCGACAGAATACCGGTTTCCGCCGTAAAAGATATGGGTGCTGATATCGTCATCGCCTCTGACGTATCCCGGGTGAAAAAAACGGAAAAGGCGGCACATATTTTTGATGTAATCATGCAAAGTATGGATATACTGCAAAATGAATTGGTCCGTCACCAGACCATTGCCGCAGACGTCATGATCCGCCCTTCTCTTGAATCATTCAGCTCAAGTTCTTTTGCCAACATTGATCATATGATCACAGCGGGCGAAGAAGCCGCAGACCGGATGATCGGCCGGATTAAACAAGAAATAGAGAACTGGGAGGGCTAGCTCATATGAAAGCAAAACATTTTCGCTGGGTGTTTATCATCCTAATCTTATTAATCGCTGTTACATTTATTAAGCTTCCGTATTACATCACACAGCCGGGAGAAGCATCAGAGCTGAGACCGCTGATTAAGGTGGACGGAGGCTATCCTGAAAAAGGAAGCCTTTCCTTGATGACTGTCAAAGTAGGCCCCGCCAATCCGTATACATATCTTTGGGCGAAAGTGCATCCTTACGATGAAATCGTCCCTGACGAAAGCATAAAAGAAGAGGGCGAATCGGACTCGGATTATATGAAGCGCCAGCTGCAAATGATGAAAAGCTCCCAAGAAAACGCGGTCATTGCCGCTTATCAAAAAGCCGGGAAACAGGTGAAATACTCATTTAACGGCATTTATGCCAGCTCAGTCGTCTCTGACATGCCGGCAAAAGGAAAAATAGAGGTCGGTGATAAAATCATCAGCGCGGACGGGAAAACATATGATTCCGCTGAAAAGCTGATTGATTATATCAGCAGCAAAAAAGCGGGGGAAAAAGTAACGTTTCACATTGAACGGGACACGAAAGAAAAGACCGTTGACATTGTGCTGAAATCCTTCCCGGACGACCCGAAAAGAGCGGGAATCGGCGTCGCATTATATACGGACCGGAACGTGAAAGTGAAGCCGGATCTTCATTTCAGCATTGAAAACATCGGCGGGCCTTCTGCGGGTCTCATGATGTCTTTAGAAATTTACAACCAGCTGACAAAACCTGACGAAACAAAAGGCTATAATATAGCCGGAACGGGGACAATCGACGTGGACGGCAAAGTCGGACCGATCGGCGGAATCGATCAGAAAGTCGTCGCCGCAGACAAAGCGGGAAAAGATATTTTCTTTGCGCCGAATCAAAACGGAGCTGAAAATTCTGATTACAAAAATGCGGTAAAAACGGCGAAAGCAATCAAGTCCGATATGAAGATCGTCCCTGTCGACACCATGCAGGACGCACTTGACTATTTGGATCAGATGAAAGTAAAAAGCACCTGATACAGGGGACTGGCCCCT
>NZ_CP089436.1:686887-1272974 GCF_021228595.1 Bacillus sp. FCW2
ACTATGCAAGGTTTTTTATTATGCGTTCATAGCATAAATGGTAAAAGACAGGTATGTGGCAAAAGCGCTCCATAATAAATAAGGAACCAGAAGCCAGGCTGAAGCTTTACTGTATTTACCGGCAATGAGCAACAGAATGAGTGTTGTCACCGCCACAAGCAGGCAATCGATAGATGCAGCAAGCAAATTTTTCTGTGTGAATTGAAAATAGCTGAATCCTTGATTCACGATATAATTGATGAGAAGCATCACCCAAAAAGCTTTGGATTCTTTACATGAAAACTTTGCGTATATCAAGGCTGCTGAGAGCGAAATAAGCGCAAACAAAACCGCCCATATGATGCCGATCACTGATCCGCTCGGCGTCCAGTCGGTTTTTTGCAGCGCGTCATACCATTCCCGGTCGATGGGAAAGAGAACCCCCGCTAAAGAAAACAAGACATATGTAATGATAAATACAATAATCGCACCGATGTTCCCTCCGCCATTCAATGTCAATACGTTAGTTCCCTTTTTTGGAAATATTAAAAACCTTTTAAAAGGTTCATGCACCATTAAGTGTATGGGTTTTCAGTGTGAAAATGCAGCAAACCATTTATTTGTATTCAAAAACCCCGGCAGGCCGGGGTTTTAATCAGCATGAAGATCGCCAAAGGTCGTCATTATTCCTTCTTCGTCCAGTTCCTGTTCATATTTTTCGTGTGCTTTGCTTGGATACACGGAAATGTTTTTGCCGGTAATATCTGTCGCGATAAAGTTTTCATAATCCTCAGCATAGCCGATGTTTTCTTCTGAGTTCATTGTCATATCCCCATAGCTGAGCGGAGGATCCTCTAAATCCTGAGGCGTTTCTGAGTTTCCGTATTCCTCAACATCCTGATAAGCATCTTCACTATCGTAAGCCGCCCGGATTGATTCATCATCATCAAATTCAAACTGTCCGAACGGTGTTTCCTCTTCAATCGGCCTGTCTTTGGAAACGGCATCCTGCGAGGAATATTCCGCCAATGTCGTAGCCGTCGGCAGAGCTTCGAGTCTGTCATAAGGAATGTCCTTGCCGCTGACTTCACACGTGCCGTATGTGCCGTTTTCAATTTGTTTCAGAGAGTAATCAATGTCGCGAAGGTGCTCCCGTTCATGGTCGAGCAGAGCCAGGTCTTTTTCCCGCTCGTATAATTCGGTCGCCTGATCGCCGGGATGATTGTCATAGGAAGACAATTCGCCGGATGACTGATACGGGAATTCATCAGTTAACTGAAATTGATCATTTTCTTTAAAGCGGCTTAAAATATCATGTCTGGCTTCTTCCAATTCTTTTTTTAAGTGTGTGATCTGTTCGTTTGTAAGCACATCAATCCCTCGTTTCTATGTGATGCTTACTGTTAGTATGAACGCTTTTTCGCAGAAAAATGGTGGATAAAAATAGTCATTTTCCCATGAGGAAGTAAAAGGATACAGTGATTGCCGAGAGTGGGGAAAGAAAATTCAAGTTTGTTTCTTTATTCATTTGCGCAAAAAGGTTTATAATAAGAAATGCAGGCATTTTGTCGTGCTCAAATCTGTGTGTTTGACACAAAGTCATCACAGGTGTATTGTATTAAAAGCATTTAACGGATTATGGAGGAATGTCTCATGGTGACAACGGTGCAGCATACGTTCCGAGAGGAAGCAGATCATGCATTACATAAAGCCAAACAAGTCAACCATGCTGTCTTATTGAGCTATTCAAGACGTATTGCGTCTTTAGACCCTCTATCATTTTTCAAAGACGGAGCAAAAAAATATAAAGGCAAACGATTTTTTTGGTCAGAACCCGGTAGTGAATTAACAATAGTCGGTCTTGGCACAGAAGCGCTGTTCCAATCGAATGAAAAAAATGGAAAGCGTTATCACGACGTTTTTGAACAATGGGAGCGCTTTAAAAAGACGGCTTTTCATATTCATGAAGAAGAAGAGGCGGCGCATACCGCGGTCGGCCCTGTTTTATTCGGCGGCTTTTCATTTAATCCCGCTGAAGAGAGAGGAGACGAATGGAACGGGTTCGAAGAAGGACTGTTCTTTATTCCCTCACTCATGCTGACAAAGACGGCAGATGGTGATTATTTAACCGTCAATCAATGGGCGGCAGACGGTAATCAGGCAGAAGATACGCTGAAACGTCTGAAATCTTTTTCGGAAGCTTTTTCAGTTTCTTCAATCGAGTATGAAGAATATCCTGTTTTAACAAAAGCGGAAGAACTTGATGTGGAAAACTGGCTTGAAGCCATTAAAACAGCAACAAATGATATGAAAGCAAATCAATATGATAAAGTCGTGCTGGCAAGGGAAGTCGTTTTGTCATATGATGGGCCTATTCCGGCAGAGAGCGTTGTCCGTAAGCTTTTGACGGACCAAACGACAAGCTATGTTTTTGCGATTGAGCAGGGAGATAAATGCTTTGTCGGCGCTTCACCGGAACGGCTGATCAAAAAATCCGGCAAAGACGTTATGTCCACCTGTCTGGCAGGTTCAATTAAGCGCGGAGAAAATCAACAAGAAGATGAGCGTCTCGGCAAGGAATTGCTGCATGACGAAAAAAATCTCGCGGAACATGATTTTGTGGTTAAGATGATACACGATTCTTTCTTGTCGAGCTGCAGGGATGTGAAAAAGCCTGCAGGTCCGCAATTATATAAAACAAAAAGTGTTCAGCATCTATATACGCCGATCACAGGCCATCTTAAAACGTCCGCTTCGCTGTTTGATTTAATTGAAAAGCTGCATCCCACACCGGCATTGGGCGGAGCTCCCCAGCAGAAAGCTATTAAAGTTATCGCTGATATTGAACCGATGACACGCGGATGGTACGCGGCTCCGATCGGCTGGATGGACGGCAGGGAAAACGGAGAATTTGTCGTGGCTATCCGATCAGGGCTGATTGAAGGCAAAAGTGCGCGGCTTTTCGCAGGCTGCGGCATTGTTGAAGATTCAGATCCGCAATCAGAATATGAAGAAACACAAATTAAACTAAAGCCGATGATCTCTGCTTTAGGAGGTGAAAGGCTTTGACAAACCCGATTACACATTATATCGGAAGCTTTATTGATGAATTCGCTCTATCGGGTGTGACCGATGCAGTTGTTTGCCCGGGGTCGAGGTCAACTCCCTTGGCGGTTTTGGCGGCGGCCCACCCGGATATTCAAGTCCATATACAGATTGATGAACGGTCCGCAGGTTTTTTCGCACTCGGTCTTGCAAAAGCCCGCCAGCGTCCGGTCATGCTGATTTGTACGTCAGGAACGGCAGCGGCTAACTTCTATCCGGCCGTGATTGAAGCTCATTATTCAAGAGTGCCGCTTATTGTCCTGACTGCTGACCGGCCTCATGAATTGAGGGAAGTGGGGGCGCCTCAGGCGATTAACCAGCATTTTCTGTTCGGTAACTTTGTTAAGTTTTTCACAGACTCGGCTCTGCCTGAAGAAAATCCTCAAATGCTGAGCTATATCAGAACATTGGCCGGCAGAGCCGTAAGTGAAGCCGGGAAGCGCCCGATGGGGCCGGTCCATATCAATGTGCCGCTCAGAGAGCCTTTGATGCCGGATTTATCAGCCGGACCTTTTGAAAGAATGAGAAAGGGGCGGCACGTCTCAGTCACAACAGGGATTCAGTCAGCTGCTCAAGACTCTCTCTGTCATATTACAGAGCGTCTCGCGGGTACCGAAAGAGGTATGATCGTCTGCGGCGAAATTCACGGTGAAGCAGAAAAGCAGCAAATCATCGCGCTTGCCGAGATGCTTCAGTTCCCGATTTTGGCTGATCCGCTTTCAAACCTCCGAAACGGGGAGCATGATAAGACGCTGATTATTGATGCTTATGACTCGTTTTTAAAAGATGAAGAAATAAAAGAGGCGCTGCGCCCTGACGCTGTGATCCGCTTCGGTCCGATGCCGGTTTCCAAACCGCTCTTTTTATGGCTCAGAGATGATCCTGCCATTGAGCAGTTTATCGTCGATGAAGACGGAGGATGGAGAGATCCCACCCAGGCCGGCGCGCATATGATTCATTGCCATCCGTCGGTGTTTTTGGAAGCGGTCCGTTCAGCTGAAACCGGAAAACGGCCGTCCGAATGGCTTGAGAAATGGCAATTTGTCAATGACCGGTTCCGGAGTCATTTACAGGCCGCGAACATGGATGATTTATCATTTGAAGGAAATGTATATCGTCAGCTTCAGCACCTTGTCCCTGAAGGCAGTTCGATTTTTGTCGGCAACAGCATGCCGATTCGCGACGTGGATACGTTCTTTGAAAAACAAGATCGTTCCTTCCGTGTTTATGCCAACCGCGGCGCTAACGGCATTGACGGAGTTGTCTCCTCGGCTATGGGACTGTGTGAGGGTACAAAAGCTCCTGTCACGCTTGTAATTGGAGATTTATCGTTTTACCATGATTTAAACGGGCTGTTAGCGGCTAAAAAACTTGGAATTCCGCTTACGGTTATTTTAATAAACAATGATGGCGGCGGGATTTTCTCGTTTTTGCCGCAGGCATCTGATAAGACTCATTTTGAAGAACTGTTCGGTACGCCGACGGGTCTTGATTTCCGGCATGCCGCCGCACTGTACGGCGGGACGTATACTTGCCCTGAGACATGGGAAGCATTTAAGGATGCGTATCAGCCGCAGGCGGACAAGCCCGGACTTCATATAATCGAGCTGAAAACAGATCGGACATCAAGAGTTCAATTCCATCGCGATCTGCTGCAGGCCGCAGTGCGGGAAGTGAAAAAAGAATGGAAACTGTAACTGTTAAAACGGCAGACGGTGTATGCTATCGGGCTGCTGATAGCGGACACGAATCGTCTGAAGCTATTGTTTGTCTGCATGGATTTACGGGCAGCAAAGAATCATGGATGTTTTTACGCGGCATGTTTCCCGGCGAACGAATGGTGATGATTGACTGCCTGGGTCACGGGGAGACAGACGCGCCTGTGCAAGCGGCAAGGTATACTACGAGCCGGCAGGTTGCGGACCTTGCCGCCGTTTTTGATCAATTAAAACTTCACAAAGTGAAACTTATTGGTTATTCTATGGGGGGGAGACTTGCGTATTCCTTTGCACAGGCATTTCCGCATCGGGTGTCAGCGCTTGTTTTGGAAAGTACAACCCCGGGCCTGAGCACGCTTCAGGAACGCAAGAAGCGGATTCAGTCAGACCGGAAGCTTGCTGACTTTATATTGCGGGAAGGTATAACATCGTTTGTCGATTATTGGGAGAGCATTCCGTTGTTTGCCACGCAGCTTTCTCTGCCGGACAGCGTAAAGGCATCCATCCGTGCCGGCAGGCTGAAAAATAATCCGTCCGGACTTGCAGGCAGCCTGCTCGGAATGGGGACGGGCTCACAGCCTTCCTGGTGGGAGGCATTACACCGCATCAAGGCGCCCGTCCTGCTCATATGCGGTGAATGGGATGAAAAGTTTTGCGCTATTAATCAAAAGGTGCATAACCTGCTCCCATCAAGTAAAATAGAGGTTGTCAAACAGGCGGGGCACACGGTACATGTGGAACAGCCGCGAATTTTTGGTAAGATAGTAAGTGAGTTTTTATACGGCTTGTAAAGCATAAAGAAAATAGCTTTTCGGCCGGACTCAGGCAAAAATGAAGGAGGTCATATCAATGGCTGCAGAATGGAAAAGTGAACGCCAGTACGATGAAATCCTGTACGAGACGTATAACGGTATTGCAAAAATAACAATTAACCGCCCGGAGGTACATAACGCATTTACTCCTAAGACGGTATCAGAAATGATTGACGCGTTTGCTTGTGCGCGTGATGACTCCAATATTGGTGTCATCGTTCTTGCGGGAGCGGGAGATAAAGCATTCTGTTCAGGCGGAGACCAAAAAGTCCGCGGTCACGGCGGATATGTCGGAGACGATCAGATCCCGCGTCTGAATGTGCTTGATCTTCAGCGTTTGATCCGTGTTATTCCTAAACCGGTCGTAGCGATGGTATCAGGCTATGCCATCGGCGGAGGCCATGTGCTTCATATCGTCTGTGATTTAACGATTGCGGCCGATAATGCGATTTTCGGCCAAACCGGACCGAAAGTGGGAAGCTTTGACGCCGGTTACGGCTCAGGTTACCTGGCGCGTATCGTCGGACATAAGAAAGCCCGTGAAATCTGGTACCTGTGCCGTCAATACAACGCGCAGGAAGCGCTCGACATGGGGCTTGTCAATACGGTTGTCCCATTAGAGAAACTTGAAGAGGAAACAATTAAATGGTGTGAAGAAATGCTTGAGAAAAGCCCTACAGCCCTTCGTTTCCTTAAAGCGGCATTTAACGCAGATACAGACGGCCTCGCCGGAATTCAGCAATTTGCAGGAGATGCAACGCTTCTTTATTACACGACTGACGAAGCGAAAGAAGGCCGCGATTCCTTTAAAGAGAAACGCAGTCCCGATTTCGGTCAATTCCCTCGTTTTCCGTGATCAGATGAAACTACGAAACAGCTTGAGCCGCTCTGGTCCAAGCTGTTTTCTTTTCAAAAAAAGTACTTTTACCTCGGAGATGATAACATGCTGACAGAACAGCCGAATTGGCTCATTCAAAGGGCTCAGCTGACACCAGAGAGAATCGCTCTCATATTTGAAAACAAACAGATGACATTCAGAGAATTATATCATGCTTCTAAACAAATGGCCGCGCGGCTGTCCAAATACTGCTCGCTTAAAAAAGGAGACCGTGCCGCGATTTTGCTTTCTAACAGACCGGAAATGGTTTATGCCGTTCACGCCTGCTTCTTATTAGGGGCGGAAGCTGTGCTGTTGAATACGAAACTCTCAAAACAGGAACGGTTGTTTCAGCTCGAAGATTCACAGGCAAAGCTTTTATTGACGGAGGACGGTTTTTGCCGTGAAGAATATGAATCTGCGGTTGCCGCCGCAGATGTGGACGAGCTGCAGGCTGAAGAGGCGGGTGACATTGAACCTGAAGCTTATGTAACGCTTGATGATACGGCGACTCTTATGTATACGTCAGGAACAACGGGAAGGCCGAAGGGGGTGCAGCAGACTTTCGGTAATCATTATTCCAGCGCTGTATCGTCTGCGCTGAATCTGGGGGTCACGGAGCGGGACCGCTGGCTTATTGCGCTGCCGCTGTTTCATATCAGCGGTCTGTCTGCGCTGTTTAAGTCGGTCATTTACGGCATGCCTGTCGTGCTTCATCAAAAATTTTCTGTCACCGATGTGCTTGACAGCATCAGCTGCCATCAGGTCACGATCATTTCAGCGGTGCAGACCATGCTTTCGGGCCTGCTTGCGGAAACTGAACAATGTCCTGAATCACTGCGCTGCATTCTGCTTGGCGGGGGGCCGGCACCGCTGCCGCTCCTTGAAGAATGCCGCAGGAAACAATTTCCGGTATTCCAATCTTACGGCTTGACTGAAACCTGCTCACAGATTGTCACGCTTTCTCCGGAATTCAGCATGGACAAGCTCGGCTCGGCCGGTAAACCGCTGTTTTCATGCGAAATTAGAATTGAAAAAGACGGAAACCCTTGTGCGCCGTTTGAACACGGTGAAATTACGGTGAAAGGCCCGAATGTAATGAAAGGGTATTACCATCGTGACGACGCAAACCAGGCCGCTTTTCATAATGGATGGTTTAAAACGGGCGATCTTGGCTATTTGGATGATGAAGGGTTTTTATACGTGCTGGACAGGCGGTCGGACCTCATTATTTCAGGCGGAGAGAACATCTACCCGGCAGAAGTGGAAGCGGCGCTGCTTGCCCATCCGGCTGTAGCGGAGGCCGGTGTTTCGGGAGCAGAAGATCCGAAGTGGGGGAAAGTGCCGCATGCTTTTCTCGTGCTGACTTCTTCTGTCAGTTCTGAGGAGCTGACCGCCTTTTGCCGTGAGCGGCTTGCAAAATATAAAATACCGGCTGCTTTTTTCGCGGTTGACGAGCTCCCGCGGAACGCGTCCAATAAACTGATGAGACATCGGCTGAATGAGCTTCGTAAAGGAGAATTGTCATGATTAAGATTGAAAAAATCACCCTTTATCATGTAAGTATGAGGCTGAAAAAACCGTTTAAAACAAGTATTGAAACGCTGCAGGACCGTAAATTTTTGATCGTGGAAGCGATCGATGAAACCGGGAGAACCGGCTGGGGGGAGGTATCGGCGTTTTCTTCTCCGTGGTATACAGAAGAAACGATTCAGACATGCGCGCATATGCTGAGAGATTTTTTCATCCCGAATGTCGTAGGCCGCGAGTTTTTCCATCCGTCAGAGGTGCCTGACAGTCTCGCGCGTTTCAAAGGAAACCGCATGGCAAAAGCGGGGCTGGAATCAGCCGTGTGGGATCTATATGCCAAGAAAAAAGGGATATCACTCGCAGAAGCCTTAGGGGGCAAAAGAGATAAAGTGCCCGCCGGCGTGGCGGTGGGTCTTGCTTCGGCTGATGAGATGCTTCGGGAAATTGAGCAATACGTAAAAGAAGGTTATCAACGTATAAAAATAAAAATTCAGCCCGGCCATGACGTTGATCTGGTCAGAGCCATCCGCAGCCGTTTTCCGAACGTACCGCTGATGGCGGATGCCAACTCGGCATATGAACTGAAAGACATCAGCAGGCTGAAAGAGTTGGATGAATTCCAGCTCATGATGATAGAACAGCCGCTTCAGGCAGATGATATTGTCGATCACCGCCACCTGCAGAAACACTTGAGAACCGCGGTATGCCTTGATGAAAGCATATGCTCATATGATGACGCAAGGCGGGCGATTGAGCTTGGGAGCTGTAAAATCATTAACATAAAACCGGCGCGTGTAGGAGGCCTGACAGAGGCTTTAAAAATACATGACTTATGCAGAGAGCATCACATGCCGGTTTGGTGCGGCGGAATGTTTGAAACCGGCATTTCGAGAGCGCAGACAGTCGCGCTTGCTTCGCTGCCGCAATTTACGATACCAGGTGATATTTCCTCATCAGACCGATACTGGGAGGAGGATATTGTCACTCCCGACATCCATATCGAAGAGGGGTTCATCTCTGTTCCGGACGGTCCCGGACTGGGTGTCGAAGTCAATCAGGAAATAATGAGAAAATACGTCACCCAAATGGACGTTTTTACGACAAACAACTGATAAAAAGACATTTCAGCGAGTTGAGCTGCCTGTATGCTGCTGTTATATTGAAACTGTTCATCATCACCCCTTCCCCCGTTTGAACCGGCTGTATCAGCCGGTTTTTTTAATGAGCGGACACTTGACAAATGTGAGTGTGTGCGATAATTTTGCACAAAGGAAACTTTTTGTCCTGTATCAATCATTTGTTCTTAAATATAAAGAATTGTCATAAGACTGACATCAACATCACATTTAAAAGAGAACGGGACAAAGGAAAGGGGACGGATATGAAAAAAAGCAGTGTAATGGCGTCTGTGCTGATGGTTTGTTTTGCATTGTCTTCATGCAGCTCTGAATCTTCAGGCGGACAAAAAGGAAAGCTCACGATTACGGCTACCACTTCTCAGGTGGCTGACGCCGCTGAACATATCGGCGGAGACCATGTTGAAGTGACGTCACTGATGGGGCCTGGAGTCGACCCGCATCTTTATAAAGCATCACAAGGAGATACGAAAAAATTAACGGAGGCGGATGTTGTTTTATACAGCGGACTTCACTTAGAGGGGAAAATGGAGCATATGTTAACGAAAATCAGCAGGCAAAAGCCGTCCGCAGCAGTGGCTGAATCAATACCGAAGGAGAAATTGATTCCAGCGGGTGAGAATATGTATGATCCGCATGTATGGTTCAGCATTCCGTTATGGCTGTATGCCGTTGACGAAATCGAAGCGCAATTAAAAAAAGCAAAACCGGAATATGCAGACGACTTTACAAAAAACGCCCAAGAGTATAAAGAGAATTTGAAATCTTTAGATAAAAAATCGAGAGAAAAGATCGGGACAATTCCCGAAAAAAGCCGTGTACTAGTTACGGCACATGATGCCTTTGCGTATTTTGGCAAGGAATACGGATTTGAGGTCAGAGGACTTCAAGGGCTGAGCACGGACTCTGATTACGGACTGAAAGATGTTCAAAAGCTTGTCAGTCTGCTTGCGGATAAGGAAATTAAAGCTGTGTTTACGGAAAGCAGCGTATCGAAAAAGTCAATAAACGCGGTTGTTGAGGGCGCCAAAGAAAAAGGTCATGATGTTTCGGTCGGCGGCTGGCTGTATTCAGATGCCATGGGCGAAAAGGGGACAAAAGAGGGCACGTACGCCGGTATGATCGCCCATAACATAGATACGATTGTCAGCTCATTAAAATAAACAGGAAGGGAGAGAATGACGTGTATCCTGTCAGCATTGAAAATGTGACGGTAGCCTATCACAAAAAACCGGTCCTGCAGAACGTCACCATGCAGGTGCCGGAAGGAAAACTGATCGGGATTATCGGGCCGAACGGAGCCGGAAAATCAACGTTGATAAAAGCTGTTTTAGGATTAACGCCAAGCGCCTCCGGAACGGTCTCTATTTATGGGAAATCATCAGAAAAGGAGCGGAAGAGGATCGGCTATGTTCCGCAGCGCGGTTCTGTGGATTGGGATTTTCCGACAAGCGCTCTGGATGTCGTTTTAATGGGAAGATATGGGCATATCGGCTGGTGCAGGCGTCCGAAAAAACGTGATATTGATTTTGCTGAAGCCTGTTTGGATAAGATCGGTATGCTTGATTATGCCAAAAGGCAGATCAGCCAGCTTTCAGGAGGCCAGCAGCAGCGGGTTTTTCTGGCCCGGGCTTTATGTCAGGATGCGGATATATACTTTATGGATGAACCGTTTGTGGGAGTTGACGCCGCTACGGAGCGGGCGATTATCACGCTGTTGACGGAATTAAAACAAAAAGGAAAAACCGTGCTCGTCGTCCATCATGACCTGCAGACGGCAAAGGAGTATTTCGATTGGATGCTGCTGCTGAACATGAGAAAGATTGCTTTCGGACCGACTGAACACGTGTTTACAATCGAAAATTTACAAAAAACGTACGGAGGAAGGCTTGCATTTTTGAAAGATCACCTCCTGGCCGAAGGGGGAACGGGCTGATGGCGCTGCATCATATATGGCTTCAGCTTCAGGAACCGAATACCCAATGGGTGTTGGCGGGAACTTTGCTTCTCGGCATGGCAAGCGGCGTGCTGGGAAGCTTTGTGCTTCTCAGGAGGCAGAGTCTGATCGGCGACGCCATGGCTCATTCGGCTTTGCCCGGAGTATGTCTTGCGTTTCTCATTGCCGGAGAAAAGACGATGCTGTTCTTCTTGATCGGAGCGGCTGCCGCGGGGCTTGCGGGAACTTGGTGCATCCAGAACATCACGGAGCATTCAAAAACGAAGGAGGATTCTGCGATCGGCATCGTATTGTCCGTGTTTTTCGGGATCGGCATTATTCTTCTGACCTATATTCAAAGACTCGGTTCCGGAAGCCAGAGCGGGCTTGATTCTTTTTTATTCGGTCAGGCGGCGTCACTCGTTAAACAGGACATTGTCATCATCGGAGTCATTTCTGCCGTTCTGCTTTTATTGTGCGCCGTCTTTTTTAAGGAATTCAAATTGATCACATTTGATATGGCATTTGCGAAAGGGGCGGGACTGCCTGTCAGGTTTCTGAACGGACTGCTGGTTTTTTTAATTGTTTGTGCGGTTGTGATCGGGCTGCAGACGGTCGGTGTCATCTTAATGGCGGCCATGCTTATTACGCCGGCGATCGCCGCAAGGTATTGGACGGAGCGTTTAACGGTCATGATCGTGCTGTCCGGATTAATCGGCGGGTTATCCGGTGTGGCGGGAACGCTTTTAAGTACGACGACGGACGGTATGGCGACCGGGCCGTTAATTATTTTAAGCGCGGCTTCCGTTTTTCTGTTTTCTCTATTATTCGCTCCGGATCGCGGACTGGTGTCAAAGACGGTTAAACTTTTCCGGCTGAGAAAAAAGACCGCTTTTGAGCAAACGCTCTCAGCTATTTACGAGATGAGTGAACAAACGAATGAAACCTCAGTCACCGGGCAGATGTTGAAAAAAGAATGGGAGCGCCCTATCAGGAAACTGGAGAAAAAGGGATACCTCAAGCGCAGCGGAGCCGAACAATGGCGGATGACGGAGGCAGGGCTGACGAAGGGATACGAAATTGTCTTATCACAGCGCATGTATGAAGTTTACCTCATGCATGAAACGGAACTGGCCGGTATAGAAACGGCCGCCAGGGACGAATTTCATCCGGATCTTCTGCCGAAAGAACTGAAAGAAAAGCTTTTGCAGCTTTTACGATTGCACGGGCGAATGCCGAATGAATCACTTCAAAAGGAGAAAGGAGGCGCTTACAATGAGTTATGAAGCGTGGATTATCGCAACGGGAATCTTAGTCGGCGTGAGCTGCGCGTTAATCGGCACTTTTCTTGTGCTGAGAAACATGGCGATGCTTGCTGACGCGATCAGCCACACGGTGCTGCTCGGAATTGTCGGCGCTTTCCTTGTGACGGGAGCCCTTAACGGAATTCCGATGTTTATCGGAGCTGCGGCATCCGGGCTGCTGACGGCTTTTTTCGTACAGTTTCTGCACAGTAAAGGCGTGCAGTCTGACGCGGCTATCGGTGTCGTCTTTACGTCCTTGTTTGCGGTCGGCGTCATTCTGCTGTCTGTATACGGCAAACATGTACATCTTGATATAGAACATTCGCTTATGGGAGAAATTGCTTTCGTTCCGTGGAATACAGCTCAGCTGTTCGGCGCTGATATCGGCCCTAAAGCGTTTTGGATGATTTTATCTGTGCTTATCATCAATGTGCTGCTGATTGTCTGCTGCTATAAAGAATTTAAAATCGCCGCCTTTGACCCGGAAATGGCGATAGCCATCGGCATTCCTGTCCTGGTCATTCATTATGTGCAGATGGGTATGCTGTCGCTTACGACGGTTGCTTCTTTTGATTCAGTGGGAGCGGTTTTAGTCGTTGCGATGCTGATTGTACCGCCTGCAGCCGCC
The DNA here is from genome assembly GCF_021228595.1 of Bacillus sp. FCW2. Lineage (NCBI taxonomy): Bacteria > Bacillati > Bacillota > Bacilli > Caryophanales > Bacillaceae > Bacillus > Bacillus sp. FCW2. Next base: position 699,913 of record NZ_CP089436.1, read on the forward strand.
TATTTACTGACAAACCGCCTTTCTTCCATGCTTTTCATCAGCGCGGGTATCGGCGGGCTGTCAGCCGTATTGGGATATGGCGCCGCCACATGGCTCAACGTGTCAATTTCAGGTGCGATGGCTGCGATGACCGGCGTGTTTTTTCTGCTGGCCTTTCTGTTTTCTCCGGCTCAAGGGCTGATTTCAAAAAGGCTTGCGGCGCGGAAATTAAAAAGAGCTGTATAAAACAGCTCTTTTCTTTTATAAATCATGCGGTTTAAAGGTTTTGCAATCCGTTTCTTCACTTTTTTCAGCGGTTTCGCCTGTATGGCTGACCACATAAATAGCGTCGGCCGTGCATTTGTTTCCTCTGCCCCAATATGAACAGTTATTGACTTCACACAGAATTTTTTGGTCCATGCTGGCTCCCCTCCAAGATAAAAGGTACGCCATTAGTATGAGCCGCCTTGATTTCTGTTATTCCTCCTGGCGGATATAACGTCTGTCTTTCATAAAGAGCTTCCAGAAGAAATAAAACCCGGGAAACAAAATGATGAAAGCGACGATATACGTCATAAACAGCGCCCTGAAGGTTGCCGGCTCCGTAAATCCTGACATGACCGTAATATCCGGATAAATCATATAAGGAAGATGCGCCCGTCCGTATGCATAGCTTGCCAGAAAGTATTGAAGCGCAATGGCGATCATGGCGATTCTCGGTTTGCCGAGGTTGCGGCCGAAGCGCTTATTCGGCAAAAACAGAGCCACGCCGGCAATGATAAATGTAATGACAGACAGAATGAGCCATGTCTTGTCTTTCATCATCCCCGTATACAGCCAGCCGGCTTCAGAGCGTAATGTCAGCATAATGAAGAAGGCAAACAGAAGCGACAGCGGCCCTGTTAGTAAAGAGCTCCGTCTGTAGATGCGGTACGCATGCTCCTCTTCCGCAACATTTGAAAAATCGGCCAGAAGCAGTGAAGATAAAAATAAAGTGCTTAAAATGGCAAAGCCGATAAACGCATACGCATTAAGGCTTGTAAAGACATTTGCCAAATTCAGGTGATACACGCCGCCCGTCTTCTCAATAAATCCTCCGTGTGTGACCGGAAGGACCAAAATCAGCACAGCGGGAATAATGAAGCCCGAAATTCCGGAGATATATCTCATGATTTTTCTTTCCTTCGCAGTATTGGAGAAGACGAGAAAGCCGCTGCGGATGGCCAAAAGCAGCAAAATAATACTCCCCGGGATCAATAAAACGGTTCCCAGCACGAAGGTTGCCCCTGGAAAGAAGCTGAATAGGGCGACAACGATCGCGACGATAAAGACGTTGGTCACTTCCCATGTCGGGGACAAATAACGGTTGGCGATGTTTGTCGCCTTTGTTTGTTCTCTATTTAAATAAATCATCGACCAAAAGCCTGCTCCGAAGTCCATCGTTGCCATGACCGCGTAGATAAACACGAAGCCCCATACGATTGATATCGCAATGAGAGCATCCATGGTAATGTCCATTTCAATTCAGCCCTTTCTATTGTTAGGATTCCGCCGCTTTTACATCCTCCTCAACGGGATGTTTGCGGAAATAATAAAGCAGCACATAAATGACTGCGGCTGCCAAAATGGCGTAAACGACCGTAAACAGGATGAACAGCAAACCGATTGAACCGGTTGTCGTGACGACATCAGACGTTTTCAGGAGATGGTAAATCACCCATGGCTGCCGCCCCGTACAAGCGAATATCCACCCGAATTCAATTCCGATCAGACTAAGCGGTCCTGCGGTTAAAAATAAAATCAAAAGCCAAGTCGGAAAGCTGTCTTTCTTTAAAATTTTTCTCCAGACGATGCCGACGATTGAGTACAAAATGAGCAGCATCCCGATGCCGACCATTCCGTTAAAAAGTGTATGGATGAATAAAGGCGGCCACTCGTCTTTCGGAAACGCGTTCAATCCTTTGACGACGGTATCAAAGCTGTTTGCAGCCAAAAAGCTTAAAGCCCACGGTACTTCTATCGCCCATTTTACTTTTTCTTCTTTTGCGTCAGTAAAACCCCCGATCGCAAGCGGAGCGTGTGATCTAGTTTCAAACAGCCCTTCTGCGCCCGCAAGCTTCTCAGGCTGGTATTCGTAAAGAAGCTGGGCTGACTCGTGACCGTTTAAAGAGGCAAGAATGGAAAAGATTCCGCCGATCGTTAAGGCGAGCAGCAGCGCTTTTCGGTGAAAGCGGTATACCTGCTCCTGTTTTCTCGTTCTCAGCATTTTATAAGCCGCAACTGACGCAACGATAAATGCACCGGTCATGAAAGCCGTCAGTACGACATGGCCCGCGGTGGTGAAAAAGCTTGGATTAAAAAACGCTGCCCACGGTTCGACGTCAGTGATTTTGCCGTTTAAAATTTTAAAGCCGGCCGGCGTTCCTTCAAATGCGTGAACATTTGTGATTAAGACGGCGGATGCCGCGGCGCCGATCAAAACGAAAATAACGGCAATGATGCGCATCGCCGGAGTCAGCCGGTCAGCGGCGTAGACATAAATGGACATAAACAGCGCTTCGATAAAGAAAGCATAAATTTCAATCTGAAACGGGAGTGACATCACCCTGCCGATGACTTCCATGAATCCGGGCCACAAAAGGGCAAGCTGTGTACCCGCGATCGTTCCGGTCGGTATCGCCACGCCGAGCAAAACAGCCTGCGCCTTCGTCCACCTTTTCGCCATAATGGCATAATGCGGATCTTTTGTTTTCTGATAAATCAATTCAGCCATTAAAATCATCAGAGGCAAGCCGACACCAAGCGTCGCAAAAATAATATGAAAGCCCATGGTTGTCCCGAACAGGCTTCTGGCTAACACTAAATCATCCACGATCATAAACCGCCTTTCTAAATTACCGTTTTATGTAATGTGGTTATATTATTTGCTGAAGCGATTAGATTATTCTTCTGATTCCATATATGTGCAGGGTTTAGAAACCAAGGGATCAGGGCATATATGATTGACAAGCGGTTATTTAAGGTTTAAAATAAAACGTAATTATTACGATTTGTGAAAGGGAGATCAGCATGAAAAAAGATATTCATCCGGATAACCATCAAGTGATTTTTCAAGATGTGAACAGCGGCTACCGCTTTTTAAGCCATTCAACGAAAACGTCAGAGGAAACGGCAGAGTGGGAAGACGGAAAAACATACCCGCTGATTAAAGTAGAAGTCAGCTCAGATACGCATCCGTTTTATACAGGCCGCCAAAAATTCAACGAAAAAGGCGGGAGAGTCGAACAGTTCAACAAAAAATACAATATGGGGAAATAAGACAAGCCCAATGGGGTTTGTCTTATTTATTGAGCACTTTGTCATCTCGTGCGGGGAGTGACGAATTGACCCGTCTTATGTTATATTGTGAATAAAAAAGCAGAAAGGAAACACCAAGATGAGTCTTCTAAACGATATCATGCAATTTAATGAGCAGTTCACTAAAAACAAAGATTATGAAAAATACCAAACATCTAAATTCCCGGATAAAAAGATGGCGATTTTGTCTTGTATGGACACGCGTCTTGTAGAATTGCTTCCGCATGCGATGAACATGCGAAACGGCGATGTGAAAATTATTAAAAGTGCCGGCGCGCTTGTCGCCCACCCGTTCGGAAGTATCATGCGCAGCCTTTTAGTGGCCGTATACGAATTAAACGCCGATGAAGTCTGCGTTATCGGCCACCATGATTGCGGCATGAGCAAAATCAACAGCGAGGATATGCTTGATAAAATTATCGACCGCGGTATTCCGAAAGAGCGGATTGACATGCTGAAGCACTCAGGAGTTGATCTTGATCAATGGCTGAAAAGCTTTGATTCAGTAGAAGCGAGTGTTACAGACAGCGTAAACGTCATTAAACACCATCCGCTATTCCCTGACAATGTGCCGGTGCACGGTCTGGTGATTGATCCTGAAACCGGTAAACTTGATCTGGTGATCGACGGCTACCAGCATATGGACTAATGTTTTTGTTTTTTGTCCGGTACGGGATCAACACCGCCCGGATGAAAAGGGTGGCACTTTAAAATCCGCTTCAGTGTCAGCCATCCGCCTTTTAATGCGCCGTGAGTCTTGACGGCTTCGATTCCGTACTGTGAACACGTCGGATAAAAGCGGCATGACGGCGGTGTCAGCGGAGAGATGAACTTCTGGTATCCGCGGATGAACGCAATCATTATGGTTTTCATCAAAAAACCACCTTTCTGATGCTAGTATAGAAAAAAAATTTCAGATTGAAAAGCTTCCGCCACAATTCTTATCGGAAAACTGTGTTATAATGGATGCATATTCTGAAAAAAAGGGAGTGCCATTATGCCTTCAGTAGAAAGTTTTGAGCTTGACCATAATGCGGTTGTGGCTCCGTATGTAAGACATTGCGGAGTGCATAAAGTCGGAACAGACGGCGTCGTGAATAAGTTTGACATTCGCTTCTGCCAGCCGAACAAACAGGCGATGAAGCCGGATACGATTCATACGCTTGAGCACTTGCTTGCGTTTACGATTCGCACACATTCTGAGAAATACGATCACTTCGACATCATAGATATCTCACCGATGGGCTGCCAGACAGGCTATTATCTTGTTGTCAGCGGCGAGCCGACAGCGGAAGAAATTGTAGACCTGCTTGACGCTACGCTGAAAGAAGCCATCGATATTACGGAGATTCCGGCGGCCAACGAAAAACAGTGCGGCCAGGCGAAACTTCATGATTTAGAAGGCGCGAAACGTCTGATGCGTTTCTGGCTGTCACAAGATAAAGAAGATTTGCTGAAAGTGTTCGGATAAAAAACAGGCCTTTTTGCTGACATGCAAAAAGGCTTTTTTACATATTTCTAAAAAATGTCACACCTTGTGTGTAAGCGTTTGCTAAAATAGAAGCAAACATAAAGGAGTGATGGGATGAAACGGGCTGTATTGGCAGGTATGTGCGGTATGGTATTTCTATTATCTTCCTGCGGGAGCAATTCGGACAAAACCTCCGCGGATGAGGAGCCTAAAGCGCTTGAGGTCAAGCTTACAGGACCGGAAACGGCAGCGCCGCATGAAAAAGCGGAATACAAGGCGGAGGTTTTTTACGGCGGCAAGCGTGTCACGGATGCGGATGAAGTCATGTTTGAAGTATGGAAAGAAGGAAAAAAAGGCAGCAGCAAAACAAGCAAGGCCAAGGAGGAAAAAGGGGCGTATCACCTGCGGACTGAATTTGATGAAGAGGGTGTCTATACCGTTCAATCCCACGTAACGGCAAAACAGCAGCATAATATGCCGACTGTAAAAGTGCGTGTCGGGGATGCTGAAGCTGCCGATGATTCCTCCGGCCATAAGGAACAGACGCATCATCATTAAGGATTTTTTTTATCCGTCAAGCCTTTTGATGCGTCCTCCGGCGGGTCAATCGTATGTTTTACATTATAAGCTCTTACAGTCGACCAGATGGATAAAAGCAGCACGGCGAGCACGATAAGAAAGCCGAAGCTCAGAAGAAGCAGCATGAAATCCCTCCTTTTTAACAAATCATAACATATTTTCCATCCGTAAAATCAAGGGCTAAAAATTTATGTTTTAACACACGATATATAGGGTATATCAATAGTAAACCAAAGGAGGAAGATAGGCATGTCAGAAAAACTATTGGATGCAGTCAATAAGCAAGTTGCAAACTGGACGGTCATGTATGTGAAATTACATAACTATCATTGGTACGTCAAAGGGAAGGACTTTTTCACATTGCATGAAAAGTTCGAGGAGCTGTATAACGAAACGGCTACATATATTGATGATCTGGCAGAACGTCTGCTGGCATTAAACGGCAAGCCGATCGGCACAATGACGGAATCATTGAAGACAGCGTCTGTAAAAGAAGCGGAAGGCAATGAGAGCGCAGAACAAATGGTACAGAACATTTATGATGATTTCACTGTCATTGCGGAAGAGCTGAAAAGCGGCATGGACCTCGCAGATGAGGTAGGAGACGAAACGACCGGTGATATGCTGCTTGCCATTCACCAGAATATCGAGAAACATAACTGGATGCTGAAAGCGTATTTAGGATAATCAACAAGGGAAGACCGGGGCTATAAAGCACTCGGTCTTTTATTTGGCTGCCGAAGAGAGGTGTTGTCCATTTTTCTGAAAAATCCAGTCCGTTCCATTCACTTTTCATAGAATAATGTAAGGCCGTTTTTGTGAAAGGATGTTGGATCAAGTGGGCAAAGACTTTGGCATCTTTTCGTTTTTTGCAGTGATCGTGTCGGCAGCGGGGTTTTTCTTCGGAGGTTTTCAGTATTCGTTTCTGATTTTGCTATCGGTCATGGCGATTGAGTTTATCAGTACAAGCTTAAAAGAATCTCTTTTGCAGCAGCTGAGCGCAAGAAAGCTTTTTGCGCGGCTGGTCAAAAAAATCGTGACCCTGGCATTAGTCTCAGTTTGCCATTTTTTTGACCAGCTGCTTCATACCGAAGGCGCCATCCGTAATTTGGCTATCATGTTTTATATCTTATACGAATCGGTTCAGATCGTGATTACGGCAAGCTCGCTGGGCATACCGGTTCCGCAGGTGCTCGTCGACCTATTGGATACCCTGAAAAATAAATTCAAGCGCAAACCGTAACATTTGCTTCAAAGGAGGCTATACTAGCGGGTATGATGGTTTTCCTCTGAATTTTTGATAAAGGGCTTCCGAACAAACGCAACTGTGGTATGATGTATGGAAGATATGAAGGAACGGATTAGAGGGATAAACATGTACGAGTTTAAAGACTATTATCAGAACACTGTTCAGCTCTCCTTTGAACACCAGCCTTTTTCAGACAGCCCGAAGCACGTATGGGTCATATGCCGATATGGAGATAAGTGGCTTTTGACCGAGCATGAAGACCGGGGGTTTGAATTTCCGGGCGGAAAAGTGGAGCCGATGGAATGTGCGGAGGAAGCGGCCCTGCGCGAGGTGAAAGAAGAAACCGGTGCCGCGGTAAGACATCTGAAGTACGTCGGACAGTATAAAGTACTCGGCAGGGAAAAGGTAATCGTGAAGAATATTTATTTTGCCGATATTGAAAAGCTTGAAAAACAGGCTGACTATTTTGAAACAAAGGGGCCGGTGCTGTTCAGCGAACTGCCGGAGAATCTCCCCCGAAATAAAAAATTCAGTTTCATTATGAAAGATTCGGTGCTTCCGATCAGTCTGAAAAAGCTGAAAGAGGATGGCGTATTTCAATCATAAAAACGAAGACCCGGCGCTTACGCACGGGTCTTTTTTAAATTTTTCCTTTCGTCCATTTTCTTTCTAACAGTTCGACTCCCTGATACATCAATGTCGCAAAAATCGCGATGATCAGAAGGCTTAAGAACACAAGAGTGAAATTGAAGACCTGGAATCCGTAAATGATCATGTAGCCCAGACCTTTTTCGGAAACGAGAAACTCGCCGACGATGACACCGACCCAGGATAAACCGACGTTCACTTTAAGCGCGGAAATAATCGCGGGGGCGCATGCCGGCAGAATGACTTCTTTAAACATGATGCTTCTTTTCGCCCCGAAGGTTTTCATGACCTTAATATAGTTTTCATCCACTTCCTGAAAAGCCGTAAAGACGACGATTGTCGTGATAATGACACTGATGACTGCTCCCATGGCGACAATGCTTGTGAAATTCGGTCCGAGAGCCACGATGAGAATCGGTCCGAGTGCGACCTTCGGCATCGCGTTTAAAATGACGAGGTATGGGTCTAAAACCCGGGCGAGCCTGTTTGACCACCATAACAGAGCGGCGAGGCATGTGCCGAGAAGCGTGCCGAGCAAAAAGCCGAGAACGGTTTCTCCTAAGGTTACGCCGATGTGCGCCGCAAGGGATCCGTCCGCAATCTTTTCAACTAAAAGCCTGCAAACGGCGGAGGGTGAGCTGAAGATTAACGGATCGATCCAGCCCGCCCTGCTCGATATTTCCCATCCGGCAAAAAATACGATGAAAATGGCGGCCTGATACGCACGGATCCGGAGCTTTTCTTTTTGGTGTCTTTTCTTAAACTGCTGATGAAGCTGTTCAATCGTGCCGCTGCTGTTTTTCAAGGGAATTCAGCTCCTTCCATATGGTTTGAAACAGCGGCTGAAAGGCCGGATCCTGACGCGCGTCAAACGGATCTAAAGCCGCGAGCTCCTTAGGCACGGTGAATATTTGGTGGATGGTGCCCGGCTGATTCGAAAATAAATAGATCGTATCGCTCATGGCGATGGCTTCACCGATATCGTGGGTGACGAGCACGGCGGTTTTTTGAAAATCCTTTAATGTTCTGAAGACAAGGTTTTCTAAAGAAAGCTTCGTTTGAAAGTCCAGCGCGGAAAACGGTTCATCAAGGAGCAGCAGGCCCGGGTCCGGCGCAAGAGTTCTGGCAAGTGCCGCCCGCTGCCGCATCCCGCCTGACAGCTCTTTCGGGTATTTTTTTTCAACGCCGATTAATCCGAGCTTAGGCAGAAGGCTGAGAACTTCAGCTCTTTTTTCTTCTGTTAATGTTTTTGAAATGTGTAAACCGAGCAGCACGTTTTCCTCAATTGATTTCCAAGGAAATAAATAATCCTGTTGAAGCATATAACCGATTTGGTGTTCTTTATGGTTCGGCACGCTTCCTTCAATCAGCACCCGGCCTTGCGCAGGGGTGATAAGGCCGGCCAGAATGGACAGGAGTGTTGTTTTTCCGCATCCGCTCGGCCCGAGAAAGGAGATGAAATCCCCTTTTTCAATCTGAAAATGTATATCTTTCACGGCGGTTGTCTTTTCTTTCAGCGAGAAATAAGTATGTGTTACATGATCCACATGTAAAAAAGACATTCATGTTCCTCCTATTGTTCTGAGGTGACTTTTTGGGCGATTTTTGTGTTGACGAGTTTGCTGTACGGAATGTGTTTCGGGAGCTCTCCGGCTTCATCCATAATAGATTGAAGCTGTTCCCATTCATCCTTTTGCAGAACTGGGTCTGCAGAGAATGACTTTTGTTTTTTATAGCGCTCTATTGATGTTTCGATAATGGCCGGATCAGTATCGGCAAATTCCTTCTGAATCGTTTTTGCGATGTCTTTGGCCGGATGGCTTTCCACCCATTGCTGGGCGCGATAGATGGCGCGGGTGAATTTTTCCGCCGTCTTTTCATTGCTTTTCAAATAACTTTCTTTTGCCATAAAGGTTGTGTATGGCACTTGGCCGGAAGCTTCTCCGAAGGATGCGACGATATGGCCGATGCCTTCTTTTTCAAATTGGGATGCCGTCGGTTCAAACAGCTGCACATAATCACCCGTTCCGGATGCGAATGCGTTGGAAATATTGGCGAAATCAATGTTTTGAACGAGGTTAATGTCTTTTTTCGGTTCTATGTGATTCTTTTTCAGGGCGTACTCACCGGCCATTTGGGGCATGCCGCCTTTTCGCTGGCCGAGAAATGTTTTTCCTTTTAAATCGCTCCATTTGAATGATTTCTCATCCTTCCGTGACACGAGAAATGTGCCGTCCGTCTGTGTCAGCTGCGCGAAGTTGATGACCGGATCTTTTGCTCCCTGCGCCTCCACGTAAATGGATGTTTCAGAACCGACCAGCGCGATGTCAGACCCGTTTGACAAAAGCGATGTCATCGTTTTGTCTCCGCCCCATGTTGTTTGAAGTGACACTTGGAGCCCTTCTTTTTTAAAGAAACCTTTTGCTTCAGCGACATACAGAGGCGTATAGAAGATGGAGTGTGTGACTTCCGCCACCTTTACCTTCGTCAGACTTTCTTCCTGTCTGCAGGCCGGAAGAATGAGCAGGAAAAAGGCGCATATGACAAAAACGCAGCCCGTTTTGAGCCATTTGTTCACGGTGTAACCTCCTTGTTTTAAGCGTTAAAATAACCTTTTCTGCTTTACATATCGTATGATGGGTATAAAAAATGTGTGAGTGCCCATATTCACGTTGGGAAAGAATAAAAAAACTGATGATATAAGGAGGCTCATTGTTTTGCTGGTAGAAAAGAAAAGGTTCCCGTCTCCGAGTCCGCATGTCCGCCTCTTTGCGGTATGCTATGAGTCAGAAGGGCTGAAGGTAAAGGGGCTCCTTGCCGAGCCTGCGGCGCCGGGAACATATGACGGTTTTTTATATTTGCGCGGCGGCATAAAAAATGTCGGCATGGTACGCCCCGGAAGAATCGTTCAATTCGCTTCCCAAGGCTTTGTCGTGTTTGCGCCTTATTACAGAGGCAACCAGGGCGGCGAGGGAAATGAAGATTTTGCGGGAGAGGACAGAGAGGACGCGTTTTCCGCTTTTCGCCTGCTTCGGGAGCATCCGAACGTCAGGGAAGGGCGGGTGCATATTTTCGGTTTTTCCCGGGGCGGAATCATGGGGCTTTTGACCGCGATCGAAATGGGGCATCAAGCGGCTTCGCTCGTTTCATGGGGCGGTGTGAGCGATATGGTGCTTACTTATGAAGAGCGGAAGGATATGCGGCGGATGATGAAGCGGGTGATCGGCGGCACGCCGAAAAAGGTGCCGGATGAATACAGATGGCGTTCGCCGTTTGAAAACGCAGACCGCATTCAGGCCCCTGTGCTGCTCATCCATGGAGAGAATGATGAGAATGTTTCGATCAAACACGCCCGAATGATCGAGGACAAGCTGAAAGAGGCGGGGAAACCGGTGGAAACTTGGTATTACAGCGGTTTTACGCATTATTTTCCGCCGCAGGAAAACAGACGCATTGTCCGGCGGCTGGCGGAATGGATGAAGACACGGTAAGATGCCTGATTTATGATATGATAATAAAGAATAAGAGAATGAAAGGGGATTTTCATTTTGGGAATGCCTGTTGAATTTAATACCATGATTGTGACAAAAGGCAATGAAAAACGGATAGAGGAAAATATCTTTTTATTGGAGAAAGAGGGCTACCGCGTCTATCCTCTTGATATTCCGATGGACGTGCGCAAAACGAAAACCGGCGAGAAATCCGGCACCGGCGAGGTCCAAAAGCTCGAATGGGCGAACGGCCGGACAAGCATTACATACAGACTCACGTCGCTTCATTCGACAAACTGAAAAAACAAAAGCCGAGGGCATAAACGCCCTTGGCTTTTTTGATTACACGAGAGGTCCGCCGGCTTTGGCAATCGAGTCTGCATGGGAAAACTTTTTAAAGTTTTCTTTAAACTCATTGGCTAAAAACAGCGCTTTTTCGTTGTATGCTTGTTTATCGCTCCATGTGTTTTCAGGCTGAAGAACTTCATCCGGAACGCCCGGAACATGAACGGGACTGCGCAGGCCGAAAATGCTGTCTGCCGTCATGTCAGTCTGGTTCAGCCTGCCTTCAATAGCGGCCTTGACCATCGCTCTTGTATACGAAAGTTTCATCCGTTCTCCGACTCCGTACCCTCCGCCGGTCCAGCCTGTGTTGACCAAGAAGACTTGAACGCCGTGTTCGTCGATTTTATGCCCGAGCATTTCGGCATATACATGCGCCGGAAGCGGAAGGAACGGTGAACCGAAGCACGTCGAGAAAGTCGTTTGCGGAGATGTCACGCCGCGCTCGGTTCCCGCGAGTTTACTGGTGTACCCGCTTAAGAAGTGATACATCGCCTGTTCCTTCGTCAGTTTGCTGATCGGAGGGAGCACACCGAATGCGTCCGCCGTTAAAAAGACGATTGCCTGCGGATGGCCGGCAATGCTCGGCTGCACGATATTGCCGATCATCTCAATCGGATATGCGGCTCTTGTGTTTTCCGTGTAGAAGGAATTATCGTAATCCGCTTCACCCGTTTTTTCATCAAGCACGACATTCTCAAGAACAGACCCGAAGCGGATCGCACGAAAAATCTGCGGTTCTTTTTCCTCGCTCAGATTGATACATTTAGCGTAACATCCGCCTTCAATGTTGAAAACGCCGGAATCTGACCAGCCGTGCTCGTCATCGCCGATCAGTTTGCGGTCCGCATCGGCTGAAAGCGTCGTTTTCCCTGTGCCGGAAAGACCGAAAAACAGGGCGACATCGCCTTTTTCACCGACATTGGCTGAGCAGTGCATCGGCAGTATATCCTGCTGCGGTAGCAGGAAGTTCATAATGGAGAATATTGATTTTTTCATTTCTCCGGCGTATTCGGTGCCGCCGATTAAAATGACGCGCTTTTCGAAAGAGACAATGATAAATGTTTCCGAATGCGTGCCGTCCGTCTCCGGATCTGCTTTAAAATGCGGAGCTGAGAGAATGGTGAAAGGCTGCGCTTGCGGATCTCTTTCATCCGTCTCCGGTCTGATAAACAGCTGGCGCGCGAATAAATTGTGCCACGCAAATTCATTTACGACCGTAATCGGGAGTCTGTATTTTTCATCCGCTCCTGCGAATCCTTCAAAAACAAACAATTCATCCCGCTGTTTTAAGTAGCTGACGACTTTGGCGTACAGCTTTTCAAACGCCTCTTCAGAAATGGGCTGATTCACCGCGCCCCAATCAATTTGATTTTCTGTGCTTTGTTCACGGACGATAAATTTATCTTTAGGTGACCTGCCTGTATAAGCGCCGGTGGTGGCGCGTACGGCGCCCGTTGATGTCAGCGTTCCTTCATTTCGGCTGATCACTTTTTCGGTAAGTTTTGGAGCCGATAAATTATGATGCACATTCGGACTTGCAAGTAATGCTTGAAGATCTGCGGTTAAATCAACTAATTTCATAAAAACCTTCCTTTGCCGGTTTATTTGTATTTCGCTGAATGTGGAATTAGTATAACATATATCTAAAAATAGTCTATACTATTTGCGGTTTTTTGTTTGTGTTTTTCCATTGCTTCCCGAAATAAAGGCGCGTAATCGCTTTAATTCATATTGACACTTTCCGCCCTTTTACGATAAGATATTTCATTGAGCGGATACTCTTATCCCGAGCTGGCGGAGGGACAGGCCCGATGAAGCCCAGCAACCGGTTTCTCTGTAAAAAAGCAGGTGAAAACACTGTGGGAAACCAAGGTGCTAACCTGATGCAAGGTTTAATATTTTCCTTGAGCGATAAGAGTGAAAGGCACACAGACCAAACCCTTTCCTCGAGTGGAAAAGGTTTTTTTATTTCATAAAATATGCCAATTAACATTCTCTGATATAGTATGACATTGTATTAAGAGGGAGCGAGTTCCGTATCATATGAGAAGGTCTTGCAAAAGATCTTTTTTCAGGAGGAAAAGTGAATGAGTAAAAACCGTCGACTATTTACATCTGAATCTGTTACTGAGGGTCATCCGGACAAAATCTGTGACCAAATTTCTGACAGTATCTTAGATGAGATTTTAAAAAATGACCCGAACGCGCGCGTGGCCTGCGAAACATCTGTAACGACAGGACTTGTGCTGGTAAGCGGAGAGATTACTACATCAACATACGTTGACATTCCGAAAACAGTCCGTGAAACGATTAAAGAAATCGGCTACACACGCGCCAAATACGGATTTGATGCGGAGACTTGCGCTGTTTTAACATCAATTGATGAACAGTCTGCGGATATCGCAATGGGTGTCGATCAGGCTCTTGAAGCGCGTGAAGGCACAATGAGCGATGCTGAAATCGAAGCAATCGGAGCGGGAGACCAAGGCCTGATGTTCGGTTATGCGTGTAACGAAACGAAAGAGCTTATGCCGCTTCCGATCTCTTTAGCGCATAAATTAGCCCGCCGTTTGAGCGAAGTCCGCAAAGAAGACATTCTTCCGTACCTTCGCCCTGACGGCAAAACGCAAGTTACCGTTGAATATGATGAAAACAACAAGCCGGTCCGCATCGACGCGATCGTTATTTCAACTCAGCACCACCCGGAAATTACGCTTGAGCAGATTCAGCGCAATCTGAAAGAGCATGTCATTAATCCTGTCGTGCCTGAGGAACTGATCGATGAAGAAACAAAATACTTCATCAACCCTACGGGACGTTTCGTAATCGGCGGACCTCAAGGTGACGCGGGTCTTACCGGCCGTAAAATCATCGTTGACACATACGGCGGATATGCACGCCACGGCGGCGGCGCATTCTCCGGTAAGGATGCGACGAAGGTAGACCGTTCTGCGGCATACGCTGCGAGATACGTAGCGAAAAACATCGTGGCAGCAGGCCTTGCTGATTCTTGTGAAGTGCAGCTTGCATACGCAATCGGCGTGGCACAGCCTGTTTCTATTTCCATCAATACATTTGATACAGGAAAAGCTTCTGAAGAAAAACTGATCGAAGTCGTACGGAATAACTTCGACCTGAGACCTGCCGGCATTATTAAAATGCTTGATCTGCGCCGCCCGATCTATAAGCAGACTGCTGCTTACGGCCACTTCGGACGTCATGATGTGGATCTTCCTTGGGAGCGTACTGACAAGGCGGATGCGCTTCGCAAAGAAGCACTAGGAGAATAATTTTATAGCCGCTTACTTAAGCGGCTTTCCCTTTTTGTAGATGCTGCCATGCTTATTTTTACATAGCGTGAAACCAATGGCGAAACACAGCGTCTATAAAAAGGGGGTCCAATTAGAAAATTACACTTATGGAGGCTATACTATGTGTGGATTTGTCGGTGTTTTTAATAAGCATCCATTAACTCAAACCGCAGATCAAGAAGAGCTAATCAAACAAATGAACCAAATGATCGTTCACCGCGGTCCTGACAGCGATGGGTATTATCATGACGAGCACGTCGGATTCGGCTTCAGACGGCTCAGTATTATTGACGTAGAAAACGGCGGACAGCCTTTATCATATGAAGACGAAAAATATTGGATCATTTTTAACGGCGAAATCTATAACTACATTGAATTGAGAGAAGAGCTTGAAGCGAAAGGCTACACTTTCAATACAGATTCCGATACTGAAGTGCTCCTTGCGACATACCGTCATTATAAAGAAGAAGCCGCTTCAAAGCTTCGCGGAATGTTTGCGTTTTTAATCTGGAACAAAGCTGACCGCGTTATGTACGGCGCGAGAGACCCGTTCGGCATTAAGCCGCTGTATTACACAACCATCGGGGACAAAGTATATTTTGCATCTGAAAGAAAAAGTTTAATGGCCGCTCAAAACGGCATTGATCTTGATACAGCTTCTTTACAGCAATATATGTCTTTCCAATTCGTTCCTGAACCGAGCACGCTTGACGCTGAAGTGAAAAAAGTCGAGCCGGGCAGCCAGTTTACGATCCGCCCGGAAGGCGACATCGCGTTTAAAACATATTTCAAAGCGAACTTCAAGCCTGTTCAGTCTGATGAAGATAAATTGGTGAAAGAAGTCAGAGACGCAATCTTTGACTCTGTCAAAGTTCACATGAGAAGTGACGTTCCTGTCGGTTCGTTTCTATCCGGCGGTATCGACTCTTCTTTTATCGTCTCAGTTGCGAAAGAATTTCACCCGAGCCTTAAAACATTTTCCGTCGGTTTTGAGCAGCAGGGCTTCAGTGAGGTTGACGTAGCGAAGGAAACGGCTGCCGCGCTCGGGATTGAAAATATCAGCAAAGTCATTTCTCCTGAGGAGTATATGAACGAGCTTCCGAAAATCGTCTGGCACTTTGATGACCCGCTTGCAGATCCGGCGGCGATTCCTTTGTACTTTGTCGCAAAAGAAGCGAAAAAACATGTAACGGTCGCGTTATCCGGGGAAGGCGCGGACGAGCTGTTCGGCGGGTACAATATTTACCGCGAACCGCTTTCGCTTAAACCGTTTGAACGCATTCCGTCCGGTCTGAAAAAAATGCTTCTTCATGTGGCGTCCGTCATGCCTGAAGGAATGAGAGGGAAAAGCCTCTTAGTCCGCGGCTGCACACCGCTTGAGGAGCGTTATATCGGTAATGCGAAGATTTTTGAAGAGCCCGTGAAAAAACAGCTGCTCAAACATTACAATCCAGAGCTTTCATACCGTGATGTCACGAAGCCGTACTTTACGGAAAGCCGTTCATACAGCGACATTAATAAAATGCAGTATGTTGACATCCATACGTGGATGCGCGGCGACATCCTGTTAAAGGCTGACAAAATGACGATGGCCAACTCATTGGAACTGCGCGTGCCGTTCCTTGATAAAGTCGTGTTTGACGTGGCTTCTAAAATTCCGGATGAACTGAAAACGAAAAACGGCACGACGAAATACCTTCTGCGCAAAGCTGCTGAAGGGGTAGTGCCTGATCATGTGCTTAACCGCAAAAAACTCGGCTTCCCTGTGCCGATCCGCCACTGGCTGAAAAATGAAATGAACGAATGGGTTCGCAACATCATTCGTGAAAGTGAAACAGATGCTTATATTGAAAAGGATTATGTCCTTCAGCTTCTAGAAGATCATTGTGCCGACAGAGCGGACAACAGCCGCAAAATCTGGACCGTGCTGATCTTCATGATCTGGCACAGCATCAATGTTGAAAAAAGACTGGTGCCGGAAGAGCTGAATCATCAGCCGAAAGAAGTCATTTTCGTTTAATCCAAAAGGCTTTCGATGTTATCGAAAGCCTTTTTTCTATTGTTTTTTTGTAAACCGTCTATTCCGCTCTGTTTTCGACAAAGTATTACGCAATATTCAGAAAAAGGTTATAATAGGACTAATCGGGTAGATTCCGGAAAGTGTTTTCTGGCTATTTCGTCTCGGTTTGTTGTTTCTTTGTCAAAATCAGGGGGAGGGAGAGTTATGCAAAACAAAGAAAAAACGCTTCACCGCGGCTTGGAAGAGCGGCATATCTCGCTTATGTCGTTGGGCGCCGCGATTGGAGTCGGGCTGTTTCTCGGGTCGGCTTCTGCCATAAAGCTTGCCGGGCCGGGGATTTTAGCCGCTTACGCCTGCAGCGGACTGATTATGTTTTTTATTATGCGGGCATTAGGGGAAATGGCGATTCAAAAGCCTGTAGCCGGCTCATTCAGCCGGTATGCCAGAGATTATCTCGGTCCGCTTGCCGGGTTTTTAACAGGCTGGAATTATTGGTTTTTATGGGTTGTTACCTGCATGGCGGAAATCACCGCGGTCGGCATTTATATGGGCTACTGGTTCCCTGACGTGCCGTCATGGATCTGGGCGCTTTGTGCACTCGTCATTATGACGGCTGTCAACTTTCTGGCGGTTAAAGCGTACGGTGAGCTTGAATTCTGGTTTGCGCTCATTAAAGTCTTGGCGATTCTGTCAATGATCGCGATCGGTCTGGTGATGATCGTATTCGGTCTCGGAAACGGAGGCGTTGCGCTCGGAATCAGCAATTTATGGAGCCACGGCGGCTTTTTCCCGAATGGGATTAAAGGGGTGCTGCTGTCGCTTCAAATGGTCATGTTTGCCTATCTCGGGATTGAGCTGATCGGTGTCACAGCCGGTGAGGTCAAAAATCCGGAAAAATCACTGGCGCGGGCCATAGATACTGTTTTTTGGCGCATTCTCATTTTTTACGTCGGAGCTTTGTTTGTCATTATGTCAATTTATCCGTGGCAGGAAATCGGTTCAGGCGGAAGCCCGTTTGTTTTGACATTTGAAAAAATCGGAATCCCCGCTGCAGCCGGAATCATTAATTTTGTCGTATTGACGGCGGCTCTTTCTTCCTGCAACAGCGGGATCTTCAGCACGGGGCGCATGCTGTTCAATCTGGCGGAGCAAAATGAAGCGCCTAAAGCATACGGTACGGTCACAAAAGGCGGTGTGCCGGGAAAAGCGGTATTGGTTTCAGCGGGCGCGTTGTGCATCGGCGTTTTGCTGAACTACGTGGTGCCGGCGAAAGTGTTTACGTGGGTGACGAGCATTGCGACGTTCGGGGCGATTTGGACATGGTCGATTATTTTGCTTTCCCAAATGAAATACCGTAAAAGCTTACAGCCGGAACAACGGAAAAAACTGAAATATAAAATGCCTTTATACCCCTTTTCCTCATATATCTCGCTGGCATTTCTCGCTTTTGTCGTTGTGCTGATGGCTTTTGATGCAGAGACCAGGGTGGCCGTCATCATCGGTCCTGTCTGGTTCGGCATATTATTAGCCGCCTATTACGGGAAAGGTTTCCATAAAAGAAAAGACATAGGTCTGGAAAACGGACAGACATTCGCCGAAAAAGCGTAAAAAAAGAGCCCGGGACATGGGCTCTTTTTTTCATAGGATCGGGCCGGCGGGGGAAGAATAAAACAAATTCCTGAACATTTTGCTTCTGTTTCCTGACAATCGGGAGAATGCAAATGGTTTTTACTTAAATAATATTTTGAAAAATGGTACAGTAGTAAAAACAAAGCTGATCTATTTTTATTTCTTTTGCAGTGTTTTATAATATCGGCCTTTTTCAACATATTCCGTTCTGATTCTTTCCATGTCCTGTATGTCTTCTTCTGTCAGCCGGCGGATAACCTTTGCGGGCCGGCCGAACGCAAGACAGCCGGGAGGAATGGTTTTGCCCGGAGGAACGAGACTTCCGGCGCCGATAAACGCGCCTTCTCCGATTTCCGCCCCGTCAAGAATGACGGAGCCCATACCGATTAAAGCATTCTTTTTGATGATTGCGCTGTGCAGTGTAACCTGATGGCCGATCGTGACGTCATCTTCAATAAGAAGCGGGCGGTTCGGACTTTGATGCAGACAGCTCAAGTCCTGTATGCTGACTCTTTTTCCGATCCTTGTCGGCGCAACATCCCCCCGGATGACGGCCGAGAACCAGATGCTTGATTGTTCTCCGATCACGACGTCGCCCGTAATGACGGCGTTATCCGCAATGAACGCTTCAGGATGTATGTCAGGCGTAAATTGTTTATAAGGGTAGATTATCATGTCTCATCCTTCTTTCTCTAAATTTATGTAAGAGGTGAACTGCATGTGGACTTGGAAAGCAGACAGGCCCGTCGGTACCATTGTCATTATCCACGGGGCGAGCGAATACCACGGGCGTTATAAATGGCTCGTTGAAATGTGGAGATCTTCCGGATATAACGTGGTGATGGGCGATTTGCCCGGTCAGGGAACGTCGACCCGCGCCAGAGGGCATATTCGCTCTTTCCAAGAATACATTGATGAAGTAGATATATGGATTGATAAAGCGAGAACGCTTGAAGCGCCCGTTTTCCTTTTGGGCCACAGCATGGGCGGACTGATTGCGATAGAATGGTTTAAGCAGCAGAGAAATCCCCGCATTACGGCACTCATTTTATCATCACCTTGTCTGGGTCTGCAAATAAAAGTCAATAAAGTCCTTGATTTTGCGTCTAAAGGACTGAACGTCCTCGCTCCGTCCCTCAGAGTGGATTCCGGCTTATCACCTGATATGGCAACGAGGAATGCGGATATGATTGAAGCGGATCAAAACGACTCTTTATATGTCACGAAGGTATCCGTAAGATGGTACAGAGAGCTTTTAAAAACCATTGATGCCGCTATGGTGCCGACTGATGCGTTTTTAAAGGTGCCGCTTTTGCTTATGCAGGGCGGTGATGACAAAATCGTCGATAAAATGAAGGTCCGCAAATGGTTTTCCGGTGTGGCTTCCCATAATAAATCGTACCGGGAATGGGAAGGGCTTTATCATGAAATTTTTAATGAACCGGAAAGAGAAACTGTGTTTAAGGCGGCAAAAGCCTTTACAGATCAGTATATTTGAATTCGCTGGGGGTGCATATGTTGACAGTACCGGAACATCCTTTTAACCTTATGGCAAAAGTGTATCGGGAAATTTTTCCGCTCGTTCATCAGGAATTGAACATGTGGCGGGAAAAATCAGATTCCATTAAAAATACCGAACTGCGGCAGCAGGCGGCCGCAAGTATCCGCGATAAATCGTTTCATTGTGAAGGCGGCGGCATTTTAGCCCTGCTTTCGGGAGAGCAGAAACAGAAATGCGTGCAATTTATCATCGCGTATCAGACAATCAGTGATTATCTGGACAATCTGTGCGACCGCAGCACCTCGCTTGATCCCGAGGACTTCCGCATGCTTCATCTCTCCATGCGTGACGCGCTGACGGTCGGTGCCGAGGTGCGGCCGTACTATCAGTACAGAGAGGAGCGGGATGACGGCGGTTATCTTCATGAGCTGGTCAGAACATGCCAGCGGGTGCTCGGGTCAATAGAACATTACGGTATCATTAAACCTTATTTGCTTGAGCTATGTGATTATTATTGCGATCTTCAGGTTCATAAGCATGTCGTTGAGCATGAACGCGTTCCGAGGCTTAAAGGCTGGTTTGAGCAGTACCGGTCACAGCTTCCGGAAATGGAATGGTTTGAATTCTCGGCCTGCGCCGGATCGACGTTAGGCATTTTCTGTCTCGTTGCTTACTCGTTCCAGCCTGATTTTAACGAACATACCGCTGAGAAAATCCGCAGCAGTTATTTTCCGTACATACAAGGGCTGCATATACTGCTTGATTATTTAATTGACCAGGAAGAGGATCTGCTTGAAGGCGATCTGAATTTCTGTACGTATTATCAGTCTCATGAAGAAATGATGCAGAGACTGCAGCATTTTATTGAAAAAGCGGATGAACATTTGCAAGGCATTCCGCATGAAAATTTTCACCGGCTGATCAACAGGGGGCTGCTCGGCGTCTATTTATCCGATGACAAAGTCGCCGGCCAAAAAGAAATGGGCCGCCTCGCGCGAAAGCTGATCAGGGCAAGCGGAAAAACGTCATTTTTCTTTTATATCAACGGAAGAGCCTACCGCAAATTTCAGAAGATGGCTTGGACGAAAAGTTCGTAATGGGTGAACTGCGCCTCTCGTGTACATCATGACGGCGCAGTTTTTTATTTATGACGTGAAGTATGAAATGAAACATTGTTTGCGCCTGCAGAATATGATACTTTAATTTTATGAAAAAATTAAAGTATTTAGCGGCTATAGCATTACTTTCCATTTCCGGAGGCTGCTCCGTCATCCATGCTTCCGCCGGCTATCATCCTGTCTTGATAGCGCACAGGGGCTCTTCTGCGATTGAGCCGGAACATACAGCTTTGTCTTATACACGTGCGATTAAAGACAAAGCAGATTATATTGAGATAGACTTACGGGAGACGAAGGATGGCCATCTGATTGCAATTCACGATAAAACGGTAGATCGGACAACAGATGGTAAAGGGATGACAGATGATCTGTCTTTGGCTCAGATTAAGAAACTGAATGCGGGAAAAGGAGAAAAGATTTTAACATTAGAAGAAATCATACAGAAATTCGGACAAACTGCCAATTACTATATTGAGACAAGAGAAAGCAACGGCAGCCTGGTGATGGAAAAGAAACTGATTGACATATTACAAAAACATAAGCTGATTTCCAGCCATAAAGCAGTCATTGAGTCTTTTAGCGGGAAGAGCTTAAAGAAAGTTCGATCTATGAATAAAAAAGTTCCTCTTGTCCGATTATTAAAAGATAACGAGGCTGAGGAGATAAATGATAAGCAGCTGCAAACCATCAGAACGTATGCTGATACAGTCGGGCTCAACGCCAAATTGGCAAATGAAGCAGTCGTGAAGCGCATTCATCACAATAAGATGAAAGTGCACGTGTTTTTTGATAAGGAAGACGAGCATACGCTGACGCCTATTATGCTGAAACAAAAAGCAGATGGTGTCTTTACAAACAATCCCGCTTATACACGCGGCGTGCTGCAAAACAGTAAATAAAAAGAGACATGCGCATTTTACGCTGTCTCTTTTTTTAACGGTTTCTTTTTTGCCGCAAGGTGCATTGCGAATTTGCCGATCAGCCCGATGACAAAAAATGCAGCAAACCACCAGTAATAGGTTTTCGCGAACTCAAATCCTAAATGTCTTGATAAAATGATGACGAACATCACATAGGGAACACTTGAAAATATGATGCGAAGAATATTCAAACTGCCGCTCCTCCCAGATGTTACACTTAAAAGATGTGCTTTTTTTCCATTATTTCATAGTAATTGATTTTTCTTGAAAAGTAAACAAAAAAAGAGTCGGCCCGCTTATGACAGGCCGATTCTTTATTTGCCGGCAGATTTCTTTTCAATCGCTATAATAAACGGCGGGTCGTTTCGCTGGTTGAGAAAGCCGTAGCTCAGCACGCGCGCTTTTTCCTGATCAAGATTGCTGCAGTACTCCAGTAATGCACTTTTTTCCGTCTTGCCTTCAGGATGCCCGTGGTACACAACGAGAACGATCAGCCCGTTCTCCTTCAGCAGTTCAAGGAGCTGTTCGATCGCGGAAATGGTTGAGTGACCGTTTGTCGTAATGCTTTTATCGCCGCCGGGCAGATAGCCGAGATTAAAGACGGCGCAAGCCACACGACCGTGCGCATCTTCAGGCAGCGATGCCTTTATTTGATCATGGCTCTTATGGTGAAGCGTGACGCGCGGGCCGAAGTCGGCACCGAGCCGCTCCTTCGTTTTAGCGAGTGCGTCCGCTTGAATATCAAAAGCATGAACATGTCCTGTCTCACCGACAAGGCCGGCCAGAAAATATGTATCATGTCCGTTGCCCATCGTCGCGTCAACCGTGATATCACCTTCCTGTGCGGCGGACTTCAGCAATTCTTTACTGAAAGGGAGGATGTGCATCAAGGTCATAGGGCGGTCTCCTCCCCGATCTTTCTGAAGAGCTTCCCTTGATAGCTTCCCCGTGTTTCCAGCTCTTTTTGAATGGCGCCCAGTACTTCCCACTTATTGACGCTCCACATCGGTCCGACCATTAATTCGATCGGCCCGTCTCCCGTAATGCGGTGAACAATCATTTCCGGGGGAATGATTTCGAGCTGATCACATACAAGACTTACATACTCTTCTTGAGAAAGGAACTCCAGCTTTCCTTTTTCATATTGCTTCACCATCGGTGTGCCTTTTAATAAGTGAAGCAGGTGAATTTTAATGCCTTGCACATCCAAATCAGCGACGGCTTTGGCCGTCTCCATCATCATGTCCCTGTTTTCAAGCGGAAGCCCGTTAATGATATGGGAACAAACGCGTATGCCGTGTTTTCTCAGTTTATTGACACCCTCAACATAGCAGTCAAAATCATGGGCGCGGTTGATCAGAAGGGCGGTCCGCTCATGCACGGTCTGCAGCCCGAGTTCAACCCACAAATATGTCCGCTCATTCAGTTCGGCCAAATATTCCACGACATCGTCCGGCAGGCAGTCCGGACGGGTCGCGATCGACATGCCGACAACGCCGTCAAGCTTGAGGACGGATTCGAATTTTTCACGCAGTTCCTCTACCGGGGCATGCGTATTCGTGAACGCTTGGAAATATGCGATATATTTGCCGTCTTTCCACTTTTCGTGCATGCGGTTTTTAATATCGTGAAATTGCGTGAGTAAGTCATCGGCCCGATTGCCGGCAAAATCGCCGGAGCCCGCCGCGCTGCAGAATGTGCAGCCTCCGTGTGCAACCGTGCCGTCCCGATTCGGGCAGTCAAAACCGCCGTCAAGCGCGACTTTAAACACTTTATGCCCGAAATGCTCCCGCAGATGATAATTTAATGTATGGTACCGTTTTTCCGTATTTGAATAAGGAAAAGGGTTATTCTCGTTCAATGTTCAAAAAGCCTCCCTCACATCAGATGCATCCTAAAATTGTAGCATGAATGATGGGGGTTCACAATCTGAAAACAGGATGCTGCTTTCTTTTGTTTATTATGACTCCAGGCAGGATTCTCATTCTTTTAGCTTAAACGCGGAAAATTTGGTTCTCTTTCCTGAAACCTTCGGGTGTTATTATTTTTGGTCCGCTCAAACTAAGTTTGATTTCCCATTCACTGAGGAGGGGTTTCGTTGGCAACAAGACAATCAGTAGATGAACATCTCCAAAGAAGCGAACAGGCGTATGAATTTGCGAATGAGCAATTTATGACCGCTTCGAAACAAGAGCATTATAATGATAATGAGTACAGTGAAGCGCAAATGATGCTTGAAAACGCGGTGAATGAATTAAACAAGCTGTCATTATCTGCGAATGATCAGCAAAGAGAGCAGCTTTACCGAATGAGATTGCAGCTGCAGACCTTGCAAAACAATATGATTTTGCAGCGTAATTTTGATTACTGACCGCTCCGTTTCAAATGGTTCAGCCAACCTGCCGGAATCCCGGCGGGTTTTTTTGTATTTTTTTAAAAAAAGAATTGACAATAGGGCGGAGTGTGTTTATTGTATTACGTGTACTACTTGATGTAATACACATAAAACACTCGAAAAATGAAATCGACATATAAATGTTAAGCATAGGGAAGGGGAACTTTCATGAAAAACAAAAGATCCGTAAAACAAGATGTGCCTCTTATTATCGCCGCCTCGGTTTTGGCCAGCAGTCTGTTTGCCGTTCTTGTCGTCATCGGATTTCAATGGCAGAACATTTAAAGAAAGAGAGCAGCTCGTAAAAGAAAGAAGGGAAGTAAATGATTCAAATCGATCCGAGAAGCTCAACTCCGATTTATGAGCAGATCATACAGCAACTGAAAGAGCTTTGTTTAAAAGGGATCATGAAGCCGGGGGATAAACTTCCTTCTGTCAGGGAATTGGCAACGATCATTATCGCCAATCCGAACACAGTCAGCAAAGCGTACAAGGAGCTCGAACGCGATGGTGTCATTGAAACGCTGAGGGGAAGAGGGACGTATATATCGGAGAATGCAAAAACGACATTGGTTGAAGGGAAGATGACGATGATAAAAGAGCAATTGAAACAGCTCATCATCGATGCCCATTACGCGGGAGTTGAGCTGGAGAAGCTGCAGGAATGGATAAAGGAAATCAGCGCTGATCTGAAAGGAGGCAAGGATCATGATTGAATTGCGGAATCTCTCAAAAACAATAGACGGTAAAGAAGTGCTCAAGGATATTTCGCTCACCATCGGAAAAGGGGAAATTTTCGGGCTGCTCGGGCGAAACGGATCAGGGAAAACAACGCTGCTCCGGCTCATTCAGCAGATTCTGCTGCCGGATCAAGGGACGGTTTTATTTAATCAGGTGGAAATAAAGCGGCATCCGAAAGTAAAACAGAACATCATTTATATGCCTGTTGAAAATCCTTTTTATGACAAGTATACATATAAACAGCTAGTTGCGATTGTAAGCAGAATCTATCCGAATTTTGATGTGACTTACGCCAATGAGCTGATGAACAGGTACGGCATTCCGGAAACGAAGAAATACCGTGAATTATCGACAGGCCTGAAAAAACAGCTTGCGCTCGTCCTTGCCTTTGCTTCACGTCCGGCTCTTATCCTTTTGGATGAACCGACGGACGGAATTGACGCCGTAACGCGTCATGACGTGCTTCAGCTTATGGTGGATGAAGTGGCTGAACGGGAAACGAGCATTCTGATTACCTCACACCGTTTAGAAGATATTGAGCGAATGTGCAACCGGATCGGGTTTTTGGAAGGAAATCAGCTGACGAATGTAATGGACTTGGATGATATGAAGGAAGAGTACATGAAAATCCAAATGGCATTTGAAGAGGACGTCGCCTTGAAGATCAGAGAACAAAACATACCGATTCTCGACCATGCCGGTGTGTTTTATACGGTGCTGATTCAAAAGAACGATGAAAAGAAAAAGAACTTTCTGCAAGAGCTGCAGCCGAAAGTATGGAACGAACTTCCTGTGAACTTAGAAGAAGTCTTCATCGCGAAGTTTGGAGGGAACCGGAGATGGTAGACAGGGGATTGCTGTACAGAGAATGGGTGCAGAATCGAACTGTTCTTGTGATGGTCGGCATTTTTTTAGCGGCGGTCAATCCATTTGAAGTGTTAAATACCTATCTGGTCTATCAGGGCTGTCTGGATACCCACGGAGCATATTGTAAGTTTTATGTGAATTCTTTGGATAGCGGAATGCTGAACTTGAACTGGGCGCCCGCTGTCATTTTGGCGGTTTGCTTATTCGGACTGGAGCGTACGAAAGGAACGATTGATGCGCTGTTCAGTCTGCCTTATTCCCGCGCTCAGGTGTTTCACACCAAATTTTGGCTCGGGGCGGTGATCATTACCGGCTCTCAGGTCACAGGCTACGGGCTGGCTGAGCTGCTCATTCTTCTGTTAAAGCCTGAGCGCGTATATTTCTTCCACCATTACAGCGTCGGCGAAATCATTGTGAGTGTTTTGGCTTTTACATTGGTCGCGAGCGCAGGCTGCTTAACGGGCAATACGTTCGCCCAGCTGTTAACGGCGTTTGCCGTGTCGATATCACCATACTTGATCATTACGTTGCCATTGTCCAATGTAGAAGTCATCTTCGGAGCCGGCATGTATGAGCTGATGCCGTCAGTCGATGCTTATATCAAAGTATACAATCTTTTTCAATACTTGAATCCGATCATGTACATTGATACAGATTGGGTATCTGCCAGCAAGTATATATTAATTATCCCGGCAGTGATGAGCATTTTATTTTATGCCACCGGGTACTTTTGCTATGTCAGGCAGCCGGTGGAACGGAACGGCCGTTTTTTTCTCTGGAGACAGCTTGACCGGCCCATTCAGATTGTGGTGATCATAATCGCCGTTCTCGGTTTTGGCCTGGCGGGGTACTCGACGGGACATACGATGACAGGGTATGTGGCCGGGATGCTGGTCGGAGGAGCGGTCGGATTTTTGGTCAGTTATTTTGTGATTTATAAAAAAACGAAGCATGTGTAAGAGAGGAGGACCGGAATGATACCGCGGGGATTGTTGTACACAGAATGGAAAAAAAATCAGTGGTTGTTTTTATGCAGCGGCATTCTTTTAATGGCGGCAAACCCTTTTATGGTTTATAACAACTACTCAACATATCAAGAATGTTTGAATAACCCAGCTCTTCAAGATTGTGAATTCGTTGTCAATTATACGAATGGGTCGCCTCTTTCCTTCAGCTGGATTGTGAGTGTCATCATTGCCGTCTTCTTATTAGGCTTGGAACGGACAAAGGGAACGATGGATGCCTTGTTAAGCATGCCTTACAGCAGAGGCCAAATCTTTCAGACGAAATTCTGGCTCGGCGGGGCAGTCATTGTTGTTCCTCAGGCGATAGGCTATGGAACGGCGTCATTGCTGATATCTTTGCTGAAACCGAGCCATACGTACGATTTTGATCATTTTTCAATCGGAATGATTGTCATCAGTTTTATGGCTTACGCCTTGTTAATGGCATCCGGCGCATTAACGGGACAGATATTCGCCCAGCTGTTAACGGCGTTTACCGTCACAGTTCTGCCCTTTTTACTCATCGGTCTGCCGGCCGCGAATTTGGAGGTCGTATTCGATTTTAGTGTCGGAGATCAATTTTCTTTTATCAGCAGTTATATCGAATCCCGTCTTTTTATATTTGTAACCCCTATTGGATATGTGTTTAACGACTGGATCAGAGAAAGGGATTTGATTTTAATCATTCCGATTGTGATGAGCCTTGTCTTTTATCTGATCGGTTACGTCAGCTTTCTGAAACATCCGAATGAACGGAACGGCAGATTCTTTCTTTGGAGAAAATTGGACCGGCCGGTGCAGATCTTGGTGATTGCCTTTGCCGTTATGGGTTTCGGCGTTTTCGGATATGGGGTCACAGACACGATGTTCGGCTATTTAGCCGGCATTATCTTCGGCGCGATTATCGGGTTTTTCATCAGTTATTTTACGGTTTACAGGAAGTCAAAGCATATGTAGATCTGTTTGAAAATGAGCAGTTTGGAGGAAGGCAAGGTGCCGATTAGCGGTTTGCTTTATAAAGAATGGAAGCAGCGGCAGACGCTGCTGCTTCTTACATCGGGGTTCTTAGCTATTTTAGGCCCTTTGGCAATTATAAATGAGTATTTTCACTATAAGGATTGTTTAAAAACACTTCATCAATATTCAGGTTCAGTTTGTACGTTCAGCATTGATTACAGCAATCGGAATTTGATTGGGCTGCATTTCATTCCTCCGGTTATGATGGGGCTTTTTCTGATAAGAGGAGGCAGGGCTGAAAGGATGTTTACACTGAGTCTTCCGTATTCGAGAAGCCGGATATTTCATACGAAGTTTTTCTTGGGAGCAGCCGTGTTAGCCGGCTCGCAGTTTGTTTCTTACGGAGTATCTGACCTATTGTTTCTAGCGCTTAAACCTGACGCTGTCCATCATTTTCAATCATTCAGCTCAGGGATGCTGGTCATCAGCTTGATGATTTATGCATTAGTGACAGCTGCCGGCACGATAACGGGCAATTTAGCGGCGCAGCTGATCACGGCGTTCACGGTTTCCGTCTTTCCGATCGTGGTTATGACGATTTACCTGTTAAACGCTGAGTTCCTTTTTGGCAGGCAGGCTGTGCCGGATATTGATTTCCCTTGGAGCGGATTTCTGATCTATTTCATGCCTGCCGCTTACATCCATACCTCATGGATGTATTACATGAAACACGCATTGTTAATCTCCGCAATTATGGGATTTTGTTTCTATCTATTCGGCTATGCGAATTTCCTGAAAATGCCGAGTGAACGAAGCGGACATTTTATCCTAAGCAAACACATTGAACGCACCATTCAAGTGCTCGTCATGGTGCTCAGTATGCTGGGAAGTGCGGGGGTATGCGGATATGCTTATAACGGTTCGTATACCGGTTACATATTCGGCATGCTTATCGGTGCGGTGATCGGGTTTTTCATCAGTTATTACTTCATCTATAAAAAAACGAAACTTATATAAGGGGGAGTGGTGTACATGATAGAAGTACAGCATATTGATCATTCATTTAAAATCGGCAGGAAAGGCAGAGAGAGTGAGGTTCCGGTATTGAAAGATGTCTCTTTGACCGTTGAAAAAGGGGAAATTGCCTGTATCGTCGGGCGGAGCGGTTCCGGAAAATCAACGCTTCTGAATTTAATTTCCGGATACATAGCGCCGACGAAGGGCCGTATCGTCATTAATGGCACTGATGTGACGGGCTTCAGTGAAAAAGAGTGGGCGCAGTTCCGCCTCGGGCATTTCGGTTTTATTTTTCAAAGTTTTCAGCTCATTCCGAGTCTGACAACCTATGAAAATGTTGAAATGCCGCTTGCCTTAAAAGGCGTCAAACCGTCTGAACGCAAGCAGAAAGTCGCGGACATGCTGAAACGGGTCGGACTTGAGAATCATGCGAATCATTATCCGAATGAGCTGTCAGGCGGCCAGCAGCAGCGTGTCAGTATCGCAAGAGCCCTGATTTTAAATCCGTCGATTATTTTAGCTGATGAGCCGACGGGAAGCCTCGATTCAGAAACGGAGCTTGAGGTGCTTGCGTTAATTCAGCAGCTGAACCGGGAGCGCGGGATTACATTTGTCATCATTACGCATGACGATGAAGTCGCTTCAATCGCGCATTCAAAATTCCAGCTGCATGACGGTGTATTAAAAGGGGGCGTTACTGTTGAGATTTAAGGATCAGATTCACTTTATCAGAAGAAATATGAAGAAAAACCGGCTGCGTGTTTTCATGACGGTGCTGGCAACGACAATGGCGTGCGCGTTTTTGGTCGTGCTGTCGTCCGTCGGATTCGGCATCCAAAAAACGATTACAGACATTACGATGAGCCAGCAGATTGTTACGGAAATCAATGTGCTCGGCCAAGAGAACGGAAAAGCTGTGAAGAAATCAGACTTGGAAAAGTATAAAAATGTCAAGTCTGTCGTTGAAAGAACACAAGTGTATGAACCGAATAAAGCGTCGTTAGGAAACCGAACAAATGAAGATTCAGCCATTGTGCTGACAAACATGAACGATGAAGTCAAAGCCAATATGGAGCTTGATCAGGGAAGGGTCGCCCGTACAGAGAATGAAATCGTGGTCGGCTATGATTTTGCGAAGAACCTATTGACGAAAAAAGAGGCTGACGCTTACGACAAAGAGTTAAAGGATCACCAAGGCGACATGTCGGAGGTGAAAAAACCAAAAGGCTATACGAAAGACCTGCTTAATAAAACGATACAGCTGAGCATCTCCAAAACAAACAAAGACGGAGACGTTGAGAAAACGAAAACGTACGACTTCAAAGTAGTCGGAATTACAAAAAAACCGTCCCAAGATTGGATAGAGGATACAAATATTTTTGTAAGTGATCAATTCAAGAAGGACTTCTCAACATTCTTGGATCTGAAGAATGGAAATGTGGAAAAAAACATCAATGTGTATGCGGACAAATTCGAACATGTCGATCAGCTTACCCATGACCTCACGGATGACGGCTTTTATGTCAGATCTGTCACAACCGAGCTGAAGGGCGTCAATACCTTCTTCCTCGTCTTTAAAATCGGCCTGATCTTTGTCGGCTTTATCGCCGTCGTGATTTCTGCCATCGGTATTTTCAATACGATGACGATGGCGGTGACGGAACGAACGCAGGAAATCGGGATTATGAAAGCGATCGGCGCAAGCCCGTCCATCATCCGCAGAATGTTCCTGATGGAAAGCGCCTATATCGGGATATTAGGTTCTGTCATCGGGATTATCATTTCTTACGTAGTGAGTTTTGCCGTCAATCTGGCTGTGCCGGTTATTTTGAAAGCGGTAGGGGGAAACACCGGAGCCGAAGATCTTCATTATACCTTCTCCTATATCCCGCTCAGCCTCGTTGTGATCGCAGTTGTCATTTGTGCGGGGGTCGCGGTGATTTCCGGTATGAATCCGGCCCGCAAAGCGACAAAAACCAATGTTCTGACTGCATTAAGAAGAGAACTGTAACGGAAAAAAGCCGGCTGAACATCAGCCGGTTTTTCCTCTATCTATCAGAAAAGGGCGGATACCATGTTTCACATTTTGTTAATAGAAGATGATAACACTTTGTTTCACGAGATGAAAGAGAGATTAACGGGCTGGTCATTTGCGGTGCACGGAATAAAAGATTTCAGCCGTGTCATCCGGGAGTTTTCCGAAATTAAGCCTGATTTGGTGATCATTGATGTACAGCTGCCGAAATTTGACGGCTTTCATTGGTGCAGAATGATACGCTCCCAATCAAACGTGCCGATTCTCTTTTTGTCCTCGCGCGATCATCCCGCGGATATGGTCATGTCGATGCAGCTCGGGGCAGATGATTTTATTCAGAAGCCTTTTCACTTTGATGTGTTAATCGCGAAAATACAGGCGGTGTTCCGCCGTGTGCATCAATACGGCACAGAACCGGCGCTGATGAAAAGATGGTGCGGGGCGGTCATTGACACAGAAACCAACACGGTCAGCCGTAAAAACGGTTCGGTCGAGCTGACCAAAAACGAAATGCTGATCTTAAAACTGCTGGCTGAGCAGAAAAATAAAATCGTCAGCCGGGAAGAACTCATCAGAAGCCTATGGAATGATGAGCGTTTCGTCAGTGATAATACGCTGACGGTGAATGTCAACCGGCTGCGGAAAAAACTCGATCAATTAGGCATCGGGAAAATGATTGAAACCAAGGTGGGGCAGGGATACATCGCAAAGGAAGAAGACGGTCTTTATGATTAAGTCATTTCTGCTCGAAAGAAAAAGCTGGATCGCGATGTTTCTTTTGCAGCAGGCTGTGCTCCTTTTTGCGGCATATATTGATCCGTCTATTCCGTTTTTTTCGGTGCTGTATTTCGTTTACCTGTCGCTTCTTGTGTTTCTTGTATTTCTCTTGTTCCGCTATCGTAAAGAGACCGCCTATTATAAAAGCTTAAGAGAATGGGACGCCAATTTAGACATGTCTTATCTTAAAGCGCCTGACAGTCCGTTTGAGTCTATCGTTGAAGAAAGCATTGAAGGGCAGACGGAGCAGTTAAGAAAAAGCTCCCTTCATCTTCAGGCGGCGTCAGAGCATGAAAAGGACGATCTGATGTCATGGATTCACGAGGTCAAAACACCGCTGACAGCGATGCATCTCATGATCGAGCGCCTTGATGAACAGCAGCTGAAAGCCCCTTTGCTGTATGAATGGCTGCGGATTCACCATCTTCTGGACCAGCAGCTTCACCAGAAACGATTGTCCTTTATTGAAAATGATTTATCATTCCAGCGCATTCAGCTCAGACCGCTCGTTTTCAAAGAAATTAAAAATCTGCAATCATGGTGTATACAAAAAGGGATCGGGTTTGACATTCAGCTTGATTCACCAGACGTTCACAGTGACGGAAAATGGCTTTCCTTCATCATCAGGCAGCTGTTAAGCAATGCCGTTAAATACAGTGAAGCGGATGACATTACCGTAAAAAGCTATGAACAAAACGGCCGGGTGCATGTGGATATCGAAGACCGCGGCATCGGCATCGAGCCCAAAGATCTTCCGCGCATTTTTGAAAAGGGATTTACCTCGACGCGAATGAGGCGTGATCACGCGTCAACGGGGATGGGCCTGTATTTGGCTCGAAAAGCCGCGGCTCCGCTTCTTATTCAGATCAGCGTGCGCTCTGAGCCGGAAAGCGGCTCGGTTTTTACCTTGGTGTTTCCGAAACAGAACGATGCCGTCAGCATGTTCAGCGTGTGACAAAAGTGTCACATGCTTTTCTCTTTTGTTCGCTTAATCAAACGAAAAAAACGGTTTCTGTTTTTAAAATAAAGATAACCAATGTAAAAGGAGAATCATAACGTGATGATTTTAGAAGCAGGCAATATACAAAAAAGCTACGGAAACAAGCTGAATAAACAAGAGGTGCTGAAAGGAATTGATCTTCAGATTCACAAAGGGGAATTCGTCAGCATTATGGGCCCGTCGGGATCAGGGAAAACGACCCTTTTGAATGTGCTTTCCTCCATTGATAAAGTGAGCGCGGGCACCATTAAACTGAATGAGACGGAGATTACATCCATGAAAGAAAAACAGCTTGCCGAATTCAGAAAACGGCATCTTGGCTTTATTTTTCAGGATTATAATTTATTGGACACCCTGACCGTGAAAGAAAACATACTCCTGCCGTTATCCATTACGAAAATGTCTAAGAAAGAGGCGGACCTGCGATTTGCCGAGACGGCAGAGGAGCTTGGGATCTATGATTTGCGACATAAGTATCCGAGTGAAATTTCCGGCGGGCAAAAACAGCGGACGTCTGCCGCAAGAGCTGTTATTCACGAGCCGGGCATTATTTTTGCTGATGAGCCGACCGGAGCGCTCGATTCAAAGGCTGCCATGGATTTACTGAATAAACTCAGCCGTCTGAATCAAAAACGCCGCGCCACCATTGTGATGGTGACGCATGATCCGGTTGCCGCCAGCTATTCCGGACGTGTGGTTTTCATTAAAGACGGCCGTGTGTATACACAGCTGAATAAAGGCGGCCAGGACAGACCGGACTTTTTTCAGGATATTATGAAAACGCAAAGTGTATTGGGCGGGGTTCAGGCATGAGTATTCATCATTTGATCTTCCAGAACCTGAAAAAGAATATGAAAAACTATTACCTTTACGTTTTTGCGCTGGTGTTCAGCGCCGCCCTTTATTTCGCGTTTGTCACGATGCAATACGATCCGGCGCTTGATGAAATGAAAAGCTCCATAAAAGGAGCGGCGGCAATCCGGGCCGCCTCTGTACTGCTTGTGGCGATCGTGTCGGTATTTCTTTTATACGCCAACACCATTTTTATTAAACGGCGCGGCCGGGAAATCGGCTTATTCCGATTAATCGGCATGACGAAAATGCACATTTTCCGCATACTCAGCACAGAAAATTTCATTTTGTATTTCGGATCGATTTGGATCGGTATTTTTGCCGGCTTTTCTCTCTCGAAATTATGTATGATGATGCTGTTTCATACAGTCGGTGTGAAAGCCTCTGTCTCACTGTTTTTTTCAAGCAAGGCGCTCGTTCAGACGTTAATTGTGTTCGGTGCAATTTACCTGCTGATTATGATGATGAATTACTTATTTATTAAACGGCAAAGCATTTTGTCTTTATTTAAAACCGCGTCATCGTCAGAAAGCGGCATAAGACGGCTTTCTTGGGTGCAGATGTCGATCGGCGTTATCGGTATTGCGGCCATTATCGCCGGCTATGCCGTGTCCGCAGATTTATTCGGAGGCAGTTTTACGAGCATGAACGAACTGTTTTCGGCAATGGTGTTTATTCTCGGCTCGGTCATTATCGGAACCTATCTGTTTTATAAAGGTTCGGTCAGCTTTCTGGCAAATCTCATCCGGAAATCAAAAGGCGGGTATCTGAATGTCAGTGAAGTGCTGTCTTTGTCATCCATCATGTTCCGGATGAAGTCAAACGCCGTGCTGCTGACGATTATTACGACTCTTTCGGCGCTGGCAATCGGTTTGCTGTCTTTAAGCTATATCTCGTACTATTCCGCGGAAAAATCGGCTGAGCAAAATACAGCCGCGGACTTTGCGTTTGATAACCAAAAGGAGACTGACTCATTTACCGCTTTATTGAAGAAAAACGGAATTGAACACAAAGTGAAAACAATCAAGACCATTCAAGCCGGTGTCAATATGAAGAACATCATAAACGGCGATATGAAAAGCTTTCAACAAGACCCGTCCAGCTTGGCGCTGCCGATTATAAGCGAGAAAGACGCAGAAGGGACGGAGCTTTCTGACGGAGAAGCCGTGTTTACCGGATATAATGATATGATGAAAAGATTTCTCGACCTGAAAACGTCAGGTTCCATTGATATAAACGGCAAAACGGATAAAATACCGCTGGCGTATAAGGGCTTGAAGAACGACTTCCTCCTGTCATATACATTTACAAGCGGAGGGCTGCCGACCGTTATCGTCACGCAGCAGGTATTTGATCGGATCGAGAAAGATATCGACCCGTCCATCCAGGGAAAATCAAATCGGTTTTTCGGCATTACACTCAAACGTGAAGAGGACATCCAAAAAGCTGATGGTCTGTTTCAGGCGCAGCACTATTCTGACGGCGCGCTTTCACAATTTGAAACGGCTGACACCCAAAAGAAAAATATGGGGCTGATCATGTTTATTGTCGGCTTTTTGGGATTAACCTTTCTGATCACCTCAGGCTGTATCCTTTATTTTAAACAAATGGGCGAGTGTGAGGATGAGAAGGCTGATTACACAATATTGCGGAAGCTCGGCTTCACAACGGGGGATCTGCTGAAAGGCATCCGCCGGAAGCAGGCGTATCATTTCGGGATTCCGCTCGTTCTCGGGCTGTTCCACAGCTATTTTGCCGTTCAGTCAGGATGGTTTTTATTCGGAACGGAAGTGTGGACGCCGATGATCATCGTCATGGCGCTGTATACGCTGCTGTACTCCATCTTCGGCATGCTGTCGGTGCTATACTATAAAAAGGTCATTCAATCCGCATTGTAAAACAAGTTGAGGAGCCTCCGCATAAGCGGAGGCTTTTTTTGTATGAATAGAAGAAAGCGATTTTTAAAAGAATAGACATACGTCATTTTCTCGCGCGGGGGAGCCTTATGCAGAAGTATTTTCAATTGAAATCTGAAACAGGAGCCTTTCATCTTTTTTCCAAGGAACACATTTTCACGCTGTTGATCATCGGATTGCTGGGGACGGGCGTGATCATGTTCCGGAAAAAGCTCAACCACGGCCGGCCGAATCGCGTTTTCCGTTATGTACTGTTCATTCTCCTTGCCGTGTCGCAGATCAGCTATCATATATGGCTGCTTTGTCATCATGCCTGGTCGCTGAAAACAGCTCTGCCGCTGCAGCTGAGCGATCTTTCCGTCTATTTGGCGATGCTGATGGTCATGACAAAAAGCGAAAAACTGTTCGCCTTCCTCTATTTTGCCGGTTTGGGCAGCGCCGTACAGGCGATGGCAACACCTGATTTAGGGGCGTATTCTTTCCCGCATTTTCGGTACATCGTGTTTTTCGTCTCTCACGGCTGTGTTTTTCTTACCTGTCTATTCATGGCCGCTTCAGAAAGGTACAGGCCGTCGGCGCGCGGGCTGTGGGTATCGGTGCTGATCGTAAATCTGTACGGGGCGTGTGTCTTTTTTATTGACCGTGTGCTGAATGCAAATTACCTATATTTAATGAAAAAACCGAAGACCGCTTCGCTTCTGAACGTTTTCGGACCTTGGCCGTGGTATCTTCTATCAATGGAAGCGGCGGTGATATTGAGCTTTTTCATTCTGTATATTCCGTTTTGGCTGCTGAGGAAAAGAGCGTGAGGCCGGCCTGTTTTTGTGAATCCAATCATTTGTAATTTTTTCAACATTCCGGCATTATTTTTTTCAGATTCTGATGTTGAAAAAAGACGTCCGCGGCGATAGAATGAATGTGCTATGATAACGTGTTCGATACGGAGCCGCGGCTTGCGGTTTCCGTTTTTTCATGGGATTTTTTATAGAGAGAGGGGGATCGGTATGCCGCGCGCTTTGAAGATATTAATCATCGGAATGTTTATCAATGTGACGGGCGCATCTTTTTTGTGGCCGCTGAATACGATCTATATTCATAATCATTTAGGGAAATCGCTGACTGTTG
Source organism: Bacillus sp. FCW2 (assembly GCF_021228595.1). Classification (NCBI taxonomy): domain Bacteria; kingdom Bacillati; phylum Bacillota; class Bacilli; order Caryophanales; family Bacillaceae; genus Bacillus; species Bacillus sp. FCW2. The sequence continues at coordinate 736,217 of NZ_CP089436.1, forward strand.
CGGGGATTGTTCTGATGCTGAATTCCGGTGCCAGTGTGGCGGGGAATTTATGCGGCGGATTTTTGTTTGATAAAATCGGCGGATTCAAATCCATTATGCTCGGCATTATGATCACATTGGCAAGTCTTCTCGGACTCGTTCTGTTTCACCAATGGCCTGTTTATATTTGGCTGCTCATCATTGTCGGCTTCGGTTCCGGTATCGTGTTTCCGGCCAGTTACGCCATGGCGGGAGCGGTATGGAAAGAAGGCGGGCGGAGAGCTTTTAATGCGATTTATGTAGCTCAGAACGCAGGTGTCGCCGTCGGCTCGGCACTCGGCGGGATGGTTGCGGCGTACTCGTTTACGTACGTGTTTTTAGCCAATGCTATGCTGTATGTGCTGTTTTTCCTTATCGTATTTTTCGGGTTTCGAAATATCAAAACCGGAAATGCGAGCCAGGTTTCTGTCCTGGACTACGAGCCTGTCAGCAGCAGAACGAAATTTACGGCGCTTCTCATATTGAGCGGCGGGTATGTTCTCGGGTGGATTGCCTATTCTCAGTGGTCCACAACCGTTGCGTCACATACTCAAAGCATCGGTATGCCGCTTTCATTATACAGTGTGCTCTGGACCGTAAACGGAATATTAATTGTCGCCGGACAGCCTCTCATAGGAGTTGTTTTGAAAAAATGGTCCGGTGCGTTAAAAACGCAGATGGTCATCGGCTTTTGTATTTTTATCGTCTCGTTCGGCGTGCTTCTCAGCGCCAAGCAATTTCCGATGTACCTCACCGCAATGGTGATTTTAACCGTCGGAGAAATGCTTGTCTGGCCTGCCGTGCCTACCATTGCCAATCAGCTTGCGCCTAAGGGGAAAGAAGGGTTTTACCAAGGATTCGTCAACAGTGCGGCGACGGGCGGCAGAATGATCGGGCCGCTTCTTGGCGGCGTGCTGGTTGATCAGTACGGAATGAGCGTGCTGCTGTTGATCCTGATGGTGCTTCTTGTTGTCAGCATCGCAGCGACGGTGCTGTACGACAAACGCTTGAAAACCGTTAATAAACAAAACGTCCAAGTGCGATGACGACATAAAAAAAATCCCGCTGTTTCGGCGGGATTTTTTTGTTTATACGACCGGAAGCACGTTGACCGCGTCCTTAACGTTTAAATATGTCTTTAATGAAGAAAAGCTGGCATCAAGCTGATTCATTCTCATGGCGAGGGAAGGCTTGATCCCGGTGATAATCAATTCCGTGCCGATTAATTTAAGCAGGTGGTGCAATTTGAAAATCCGGTCTGCGGTCTGTTCGTTTACCTCGGCCAGACCTGATAAGTCTATAATTAAGTAATCATCTTTAGATGCGGTTAATATGTCCGTCAAAGTTGTCACGATTGAATCAAATCGTTCTTCCGTTAAGTTTCCCACTAACGGCAAAGCGGAGATGCCGTTTCGGATCGGAACAATCGGCGTTGACAGCGTCGTGATTTCTGCGAGGGAATCCTCAAGGAGCTTTTCGTATTCTTTCTGCTCTGTGATGTCTTTTTGAAAACCGACAAAATAGAGCTTGTCTTCAACATACAGAGGATCAATGTTGAGTTCATTCCAAAATGGGGTGCCGTCTTTTTTGACATTTTTCAGCCGCACCGTGATCTTTTCTTTCTGGTTTAAGCTCTTTCTTATTTTCGCGACTTGTTGACGGTCGGTTTCTTTGCTTTGCAGAAATCTGCAGTTCTTACCTAATATCTCTTCGGAAGAGTAGCCTGTCATATCCATAAATCCCTGATTTGTATATATGATGGGATTGTCCTCAAGAGAGGGGTCTGTAATCACCACGCCGATGCGTGCGTGATCAAGCGCCTTTTTGATAAGCTCCAGCTGCTCCGGTTTTCCGGATACATTTGAGTCAGCCATGTAAAACCCCCTTTTGGCCGTAAAGCTGCGCGCTTTTTCAGCCATTGTTTCTCCCCTTTTTAAATGAATCTACAGTAACCGTAGCATAACATATGTTCTGATTCAAGCAGCCGAAGTTTGCAATTTGTCATTCGGGCTTGTCCTCATATACACTGAATATATAAGGGGAAGGCACATCATCGCTAAGTAAGTGACTAGGTCATTGTCACTGGGTGAAAAATGAATCTAATGCATCAAGCTTACCGATCATGTGTTCACATATAATGGAAGAAACAAGCTTTTTACTTTCCTGCTCAATCGCCGGTATGTAGATATCGAAAATCATCGTATTCGTAAGGGGGCTGGATGGCCTGAAGTCGCTTTACTAAATAAGGGCTTTAGGAAGGTGATGAAGATGCTGCATCAGGTAATAATTGCTTGTGTAATTGGAGGAATCATGGGGGTTCTCGGTCATGTGAAAAAGAGAGGCAGGCTGGAGAAACCCAGAATGACAAAGCGGTTTATCTATCTCGGTTTTTTGGAAGATGGTTTTATCGGAATGGCTGCTTCCATCTTACTTGTCTTATCCGCTGACCCCGATTCAGGAATTCAACTCGTCATCTTATCCATAATCGCAGGCTACGGCGGAGAAGCTGTTCTCAGGAGCTTTGATTTTGTCAGAGAACAAAACAGTGATTCGGCCGAAGCAAAACCACACCAGCAAAAAAACCCTCCATCAAAATAATATCCCCGCTCATGACCCGTTCCGGGTACATTCCCATTGTATACAAACCTGCTTGCACTTATGAACAGAATTCTATAAAATACAGGTAAGATTACGGTAGCGATAAGAACAGTGAAGAGGAGCAGTAAGAAGCAGATTTTGCAATCAGAGAGTTGACGGCCGGTGCAAGTCAATCAAGTCTGTTTCCGAACTCGCCTCAGAGTTGCAGCGGCAAAACCGCTGACGCATAACTGCGTTAAAAGTATCAAGTGAGTGCGGCTTAAAAGCGCGCTAACGAGGGTGGTACCGCGGGAAACAAAAATCTCTCGTCCCTTTTTGGGATGAGGGAGTTTTTTTTAGTTTTAGAATAATCTGAATATAATCTTCCTCATCCCGTCAATACTTGGACTACATACGCCGTATTCAATCAGAAGGAGGTTTTTACGTTGAGTTTTCAGCACGAAAAAATAGAAAAGAAATGGCAGAATTACTGGTTGGATCATAAAACGTTCGCCGTCAGTGAAGAGAATGACAAGCCGAAGTTTTACGCGCTTGACATGTTCCCGTATCCTTCAGGAGCCGGCCTTCATGTCGGACATCCGGAAGGCTATACGGCAACCGATATCCTTTCGCGCATGAGACGCATGCAAGGATACAATGTGCTTCATCCGATGGGATGGGACGCGTTCGGGCTTCCTGCCGAGCAATACGCGCTTGACACGGGGAATGATCCGGCTGAGTTCACAAAACAAAATATAGATAATTTCCGCCGTCAGATTCAATCGCTCGGATTTTCTTATGACTGGGATCGTGAAATCAATACGACTGATCCGGACTATTACAAATGGACGCAATGGATCTTCACTAAGCTGTACGAAAAAGGGCTCGCTTACGTAGACGAAGTGCCGGTCAACTGGTGCCCGGCGCTCGGAACGGTGCTTGCGAACGAAGAAGTCATTGACGGCAAAAGCGAGCGGGGCGGCCATCCGGTTGAACGCCGCCCGATGAGACAATGGATGCTGAAAATCACCGCTTATGCGGACAGGCTTCTTGAAGATTTAGAAGAACTTGACTGGCCGGAAAGCATTAAAGACATGCAGCGCAACTGGATCGGACGCTCAGAAGGCGCAAACGTGCATTTCGCGATCGACGGCACTGATGACACGTTTACCGTGTTTACGACAAGACCGGACACGCTGTTCGGCGCGGCTTATGCCGTACTGGCTCCTGAGCATGAGCTTGTGGAGGCCATCACGACGCCTGAACAAAAAGAAGCGGTAGACGCTTATGTTAAAGAAGTTCAGGCGAAAAGTGACCTGGAACGGACGGATCTTGCGAAAACAAAAACGGGCGTCTTCACGGGCGCATATGCCGTAAACCCTGCAAACGGAGAAAAGCTGCCGATCTGGATAGCGGATTATGTCCTCGCCTCTTACGGAACGGGCGCTGTAATGGCCGTGCCGGCGCATGATGAACGTGATTTTGAATTCGCCAAAGTGTTCAGCCTGCCTGTCAAAGAAGTCGTAAAAGGCGGAAACACGGAAGAAGAAGCGTACACGGGAGACGGAGAGCATGTCAATTCCGGCTTTCTGAACGGACTGAATAAAGCGGAAGCGATTGAAAAAATGATCGCCTGGCTTGAAGAAACGAAAAACGGTGAGAAAAAAGTGACATACCGCCTGCGTGATTGGCTGTTCAGCCGCCAGCGCTATTGGGGCGAGCCGATTCCGGTTATTCATTGGGAAGACGGCACGTCAACAGCCGTTCCTGCGGAAGAGCTGCCGCTGATTCTGCCGAAAACCGATGAGATCAAACCGAGCGGAACAGGTGAATCACCGCTTGCCAACATTAAAGAGTGGGTGGAAGTCACTGATCCTGAAACGGGCAAAAAAGGCAGAAGAGAAACGAACACGATGCCGCAATGGGCGGGAAGCTGCTGGTATTTCCTCCGCTTTATCGACCCGAAAAATCCGGATCAGCTCGCTTCACCTGAGAAACTGGATAAATGGCTGCCCGTTGATATTTACATCGGAGGAGCGGAGCATGCCGTGCTTCACCTTCTGTACGCGCGTTTCTGGCATAAATTCCTCTACGATATCGGTGTCGTGCCGACGAAAGAACCGTTCCAAAAGCTGTATAACCAAGGAATGATTCTCGGAGAAAACAATGAAAAAATGAGTAAATCCCGCGGAAACGTCGTCAATCCGGATGAAATTGTGGCGTCTCACGGAGCAGATACGCTCCGCCTGTACGAAATGTTTATGGGGCCGCTTGACGCATCTATCGCCTGGTCTGAATCAGGTCTTGACGGAGCGCGCCGCTTCCTTGACCGCGTATGGCGTTTGTTTATCGAGGAAAACGGCGAGCTGACGGGCAAAGTGACAGAAGGCGCGGGCGAAACTCTTGAGCGCGTCTATCATGAAACGGTCATGAAAGTGACAGAAAACTTCGAAGCCCTTCGTTTTAATACGGGCATTTCTCAGCTGATGGTCTTCATTAACGAAGCTTACAAAGCGAATGAACTGCCGAGAGAATATATCGAAGGTTTTGTGAAGCTGCTTTCTCCTATTGCGCCGCATTTGGCGGAAGAACTGTGGGAAAAACTCGGCCACGAAGGTTCGATTGCATACGAGGCTTGGCCTGCTTATGACGAATCAAAACTGGTGGATGATGAAGTGGAAATCGTCGTCCAGCTGAACGGAAAAGTAAAAGCGAAATTAATGGTTCCGGCTGATGCTGATAAAGCAGCATTAGAACAGCTCGCACAAGCTGACGAAAAAGTAAAAGAGCAGCTTGAAGGAAAAACGATCCGAAAAATCATTGCCGTACCGGGCAAGCTTGTCAATATCGTGGCAAACTGACCGGACGAAGCCCCTCTCCTACAGAGAGGGGCTTTTTTATCAGGCCTCTATCATAGAAATTGCACCGCAGGCTTTGGTATACTTAACACCATAAAGATGAATGGGAGTGTCACACATTGAAAATAAATGAAATCAGCACAGCCGCACTGGAAGAAAAATTAAAAGCGGGAGAAGAGCTGTATCTGATTGATGTCAGAGAAGACGAAGAAGTTGCCGAAGGAATGATTCCGCAGGCCGTTCACATCCGCATGGGGGACATCCCTGAGAAGATGGATGCGTTAGACAAGGACAAGGAGTATGTATTTATCTGCCGTTCCGGAAAAAGAAGCATGAACGTTTGTATGTATTTACATGAGCAGGGCTTCCGTACGGTTAATGTTGAAGGCGGCATGCTGGAGTGGGAAGGCGAAACAAAGCCGAAGAAATAACGCTTTGAAGTGGAAGAAGAAAAGGGACGTGCGTCTTTTTCTTCTTTTTTTATAAAAAACGGGAGGCGAATCAGGTGAAACCGATGATCCGCGCTATGAAAACAAACGATATCAAACAGGTCCGGCAAGTCGCAGAACGAAGCTGGCATCATACGTATGAAGGGATTATTCCCAGACACATTCAAGATCAGTTTCTCGAATCCGCCTATCAGGATGAGATGATGGAACGCCGGCTCTTGCATTCTCTGTTCTTTGTGGCAGAAGAAGAGGGGCGAGTGCTCGGTTTTGCAAATGTCACTCCGGTTCAAAAAGACGGAAATGCGGAGCTGACCGCCATCTATATTGACCCGGATTGCCAGGGAAGCGGGATAGGAACGGCACTCCTTAAAGAATGCATCAGGCAGTCCGGCGGGGTAAAAAAGCTTTATGTCCATGCAGAAAAAGAGAACCGCATCGCCTTGTCCTTTTATCAAGCGAAAGGGTTTCAATGGGTATGTGAATTTGAAGAAGACTTTAGGGGACACACCTTACAGACGGTCAAACTGGTGCTGAACATATAAAGCGATCCAGCCTTTCCGGGGCCGGATCGCGAATGATCAGTGATAAGCCGGAAGCCGGTCTTTGTGCGCTTCGAATAAGTCATCGCACAAAGATATGATGTCATTCATGGAAAGCTCGGCGCTCGTATGCGGGTCAAGCATGGCCGCCTGATATACAGCTTCCTTTTTTAATGTAACGGCCGCTTCGATGGTTAAAAGCTGTGTGTTAATGTTTGTTCTGTTGAGCGCCGCGAGCTGCTCCGGAAGTTCGCCCGAATAGGACGGCATAATGTGGTTTTTGACGGCTGTGCAAGGCACTTCAACGACCGCTTTCGCCGGCAGATTCGGTATCAGCCCGGAATTCAGCACATTGCCGCCGAATGTGAACGGACGGCCCGTCTCCATCGCTTCTATAATTCTCGAACCGTATTCTTTTGAGCGTTCATGCGTCAGGTTTTGGTTGTTGATGATGCCGTCTCTCATCGTTTCCCAATTGTTGATTTGTTCCGCGCATCTCCTCGGATATTCATCAAGCGGAATTTGGAGTTCATCTATCAGCTCCGGATACCGGCTTTTTATAAAATACGGGTGATATTCGGCATTATGCTCAGATGATTCCGTTACGTAGCAGCCGAATTTATCCATCAGCTCAAACCGCACCATGTCCTTATGTTTCGTCTTTTGTTTTTCGCGTGCCCGTCTTTTAATTTCCGGATATAAATCAATTCCATCTTTTTTAATCTCCAAAAGCCAAGCCATGTGGTTGATGCCGGCAATGCGTTCTTCCGTACCTTCATGATCCATGCCGAGTGAGTCAAACAGATCTTTGGTACATACCTGGACGCTGTGGCACAGGCCGACCGTTTTGACATTTGTATGTCTGAGCATCGCTCCGGTCAGAGAGGCCATCGGATTTGTATAGTTTAACAGCCACGCATCCGGGCAGACCTCTTCCATGTCTTTTGCGATGTCAAATAAAACGGGGATGGTGCGAAGGGAACGGAAAATGCCGCCTATTCCGACGGTATCGGCAATCGTCTGGCGGAGACCGTACCGCTTCGGGATGTCAAAGTCAATAACCGTCGCGGGTTTATAGCCTCCGACCTGAATGGCGTTTATCACATAGCCGGCGTGTTTAAGCGCCTGTTTTCGGTCATCGTAGGAGATGATGGATATACTCGTATTGTAGCGGTCTCTCATGTTTTCCAGCATGAGCTGGGATTCTTTCAGCCGTACAGCGTCAATATCATAAAGCGCGAATTCAAACCCGTTTAATGCTTCAGTCAGTAAGCAGTCCCCCAGTACATTTTTTGCGAAAATCGTGCTTCCCGCTCCGATAAACGTAATTTTCTTCAACAGAAATTCCTCCCTTTTCTTCTCAGCCTTTGACCGCCCCGGAGGACAGCCCTGAGATAAAATATTTTTGAAGCGCCAAAAACAATACGACCATCGGCAGCATCGCCATAATCGCGGCTGCGGCGACTAAGTGAAGATTGTTCGCGTTTTCGCCGAAGAATCCCGCCATGGCCACGGTCAATGTCTGCACCTGTTGATCTTGTAAAAAGAAAATCGCAAATTGGTAATCGTTCCAGATAAACACGCAGGAAATAATGCAGACCGTTGCGGTAATCGGTTTCAACAAAGGAAACACGATTGTATAAAAAGTCCTGATCAATCCCGCGCCGTCCATCCTCGCGGCTTCCTCAAGCTCTTTCGGAATGGAAGAGCGGATAAACCCTGAATATAAGAAAACGGTCAGCGGCATATATGCAGCCGTATTAATGAGAATGGCTGCGGCATGCGTATTGATCAGCCCCGCATCAGCGACCATCTTGTATAAAGGAACCATGGAAGTCAAAGGCGGGATGATCATGATTGAAATCAAAAGGCCGAAGACGATTTTGTTCAGCTTTGTATTTCTTCTTGCGAGCGGGTATGCGGCAAGCGAACCCATGAAAATTAACAAAGCGGCGGAAACGGCTGTAATGATGATCGTGTTCAGAAAGGATTGCCCGAGAGAGGCACGTTCCCATGCTTCACGAAAATTCTGAAATGAAAAGACGGATGGCAGCGACCATTTTGAACTGTAGTCTCCTTTTGCTTTTAATGACGTGGTCAGCAAAATATAAAAGGGGACAATATGAACGCACGAGATAACGGCTGCCAACAGCGTAAAAATCCGCATTCGGGCTGTTTTCATGACATTTCCGTCTCCTTTCGCTTGAAATACACGAGAGCCGAAAAGCTGATGATAAGAATAATGACGGACATAAATACTCCTTGGGCGGCGGCATATCCCGCATCCTGCCGTTTAAAATATAAATCATACATAAACGTCGACATCGATTGAGAGGAATTGCCCGGCCCGCCTGCGGTCAGCGCGAAAATGACATCAAACAGCTTCAGCCCGCCGATGATATTGATGACCATGTTGATGGTGACAGCCGGCATCAATAAAGGCAGGGTGATGGTGAAAAACGGCTGAAGACCTCCAGCGCCATCCATTTTTGCGGCTTCGTAATAATCTTTCGGAATGCTTTGCAGCCCCGCTAAATATACAATCATCGCAATGCCTGCGTATTGATACGTGTTAATTATGACGATAATCCACGGGTTTGCCGCAGGGCTTGCCAAGACGTTGACAGGACCGATTCCCAGTGCGCCAAGCACATCATTCAGCGCACCCCCGTCATATGAGAAAATAAAATACCAAATGTATCCCATTATCAGCGGACTGATAATGACGGGCAAGTAGACGATCGTTCTTGTGAGCGCCTTCATTTTTAAGCTCTGATTCAAAAGCAGCGCATATAAAAGTCCGAGCATATTCTGAAAAAAAGTGCTTCCGATGCCGTAAAGCAAAGTGTTTTTCACAACAAGCCACGTGTCCGGATCTGTAAAAAGCCTTTTATATTGAGTGACCCCCACCCATTGATACGTCTGTGAGAAGCCGTTCCAGTTTGTAAATGTGATAAAAGCGCCTTTGACAAATGGAAAAATCATGAAAATAAAAACCGTGGCAAGAGCGGGAACGTACATCCACCACAGTGACGCGGGTTTTACCGGCTTTTGATGTTGAAATCCTTGGGTTTCTCTTGCAAGATCACTCATTCTTTTTCAGCTCCCCGTGAATCAGATTGAAGCCGGAGCCGCTTATATTCCCTGCCGAGTTTCGCTGAAATTTCAGCGGGGGTTAAGATATCGGCCATCAGCTCCTGCCCGGCTGTTCCCATCACATCCCACATTCCGTTCGGCAAATAAAGGCGGTCAAAATAAGGCTGCACCTTAATATGCTGATAGCGCTTATAGTCATTTGCGTAGAAAATGTCCGTTTGCACATTCACTAATCCGGCCGGAAGCGAGGTCGCTTCGGCAATTGATTTTGCATGCTCGGGTCGGGCCATAAATGCGATAAACTGTTTCGCTTCTTCAAGCCGCGGGGAATCCTTGAATGCCGCCAGCGTGTAACGTTCGCCTCCGATCCAAACCGGCGCGTCTCCCTTGTGGACGGCCGGGGTCGGTATGATGCCGACTTTTACCTTCGGATTGATTTGAGCGACGTCTTGGCCGAGGGTGCCGCCCTGCAGCGTAAAGGCGATTTTGTTTTGCGCCATCAGTTCAATGAGCTGGGACCGTTTTGCCGTCACGGCATCTATATTGAGCAGGTTTTCCTTTTGCATCTCTTTCAGTTTGTCAGATAAATAGGTGAAGTGTGTCCAGCGGAAGGTTCCGTTTAACAGCTGTTTTTTGTAACGGTGTGCGGGATCTGTGATGAGAAGCGGTGCGGCGAATTGATCGTAATATTGGGCAAATGAGCTTTTCTCATAGCCGGCAAACCAAAAGGGGGTGATTGTTCCGCCGCTTTTTTCTTTAATCTGTCTCAGTGCCTTCATAAAATCATCCATTGTTTCCGGCGGTTTGATTCCGTATTTCTCCAACAACGTGCGGTTGTAGGCCAGTCCGTCCTTTGCCTGATTCAGAGGGAAGGCGTATATTCTGCCTTTGGCGTCTTTGAGCATGCTGTTTAAATTCGGATCGAGCCGCTTCGTCCAAGACATGCCGCTGAGGTCAGCGGTATATTCTCCGTAGCGGATTTTGGCCCAGCCGTGTGTGTCGAAAAGATCGGGCATATCACCGGCCGCCATTCTGACCCTCATCATATTTTCGTAGTCATTGCCTGGGAAATGAACGTTTACTTTAATGTCCGGATGTTCTTTTTGGAATGAATCAGCCAACTTTCTGAATACGGCGCGTTCGCTGTCTGAGGATATGGTGGAATAGACTGTCAATGTTTTCTGCTTTTCTCCGGCGCCGCTCTGTTCTGCCGAGCAGCCGGGAAGTATCATGCAAGTAAAAGAAAGAAACAAAGCCAGTAAGCGTTTCATCTTTTCCTCCTTTAAATATGATAGTAACGCTGCGGGACACGTCACCTCCTTTCTTGTGAGCCGCAGCTTTGTCTGACAATCAATGAAGTGGGGAGCGTCACGGCCAGCGGGACGGTTCTGCCGTTTAAACGGTCGAGAAGCAATTTGACACCCGTCCGGCCCATCTCTTCCGTGTATACTTTTACCGTTGATAACGGCGTGCTGGCGTATTCTGCCTCATCAATTCCGTTGAAGCTGACAACCGCCGTATCGCGCGGGACTTGAAGGCCGGCTTCCTGCAAGGCTTTTAAAGCGCCGACAGCCATCGAATCACTTGCGATAAAAAAGGCATCGGGGAGACTTCCGCCTTTGATGGCTTCATTCATCAGCCGGAACCCTTCGTGCATGCTGTATTCACCGATCAGTACATGCTCCGGCTCGGCGCCGGCCATTTGTAAGAAAGCGGTCAGACGCTTATCCTCAATCGTTTTATTGCTGTTTACGCCGTCTATGACGGTATGCTCCCGCTCCCGGCCGCCGATATAACCTAGCCGCTGATAACCGAGCGACAGAAGATGTTCTATCGCCTTCTGCGCTGCGGCATAAAAATCCACGCTGACGGAATCGTAGCGGGCGGGATCGGGTGTGCCGTTAACAAATACCGCGTGCCTGAAAGCGGCGCTGATATTCGTAAGCGCCTCGTCTTGCAGGCTGCCGATGACGATCACGCCGTCCAGTTCGTGAAACATATGCTCTTGAAAAGAACCGAGATGGATAGAAGATGTGATAAAAACTTTTTGCCGAAAGCATTCTTCCTCAATGCCTTTTCGGATCGCCGAAAAATAAGGATCCTGCCGTTCTTCTTCCGGTGACAGACAGCTGACAACGCCGATCAGGGGCGCTGAATCGCTGCGGCTGCGGTTCTTCCGTTTTTTTGCCGACGGCTGATAGCCCAGCTCATCGGCGATCCTCAGAACTTTTTCTCTTGTTTCATCAGTCACGGCCAAAGAGTCATCCTTATTTAAAATTCTCGATACTGTCGCGCTGGATACAGATGCCTGTAAGGCAATATCTTTGAGACGGACCATTTCGCATCTCCTTTTTACTAAATATTTACTAAACAGAAATGACCTGGTTATTGTTAAAATGATATTATCATACGTTAGTAAGCGTTTTCAATAACTATTTTTGGTTGCTTTTAGTAAAAATCAGTAAAAAAGAAAATCTGTTTTTCTCTATCATATTTCAATTGAACCGGAATAAATTGATAGAGAAAGGAGAGGGTGATGTGCTGAAGATAGCTGTTTTTGATGAGGAGCATGAAAAGGATCTGCAGACTGAAGTCAATACATTTTTAAAGGGGATTTCTGATGAACAGCTCGTTGATATTAAATATACGGTAGCGGCGGCCTGTGATCCTGAAGGTGAGCAGCTTTATTGTTTTTCCGCTCTCATTTTATACCGAAAATAAAAAAGCCCGGACGAAATGCCGGGCTTCTTTGTGCATTATGCTTTTTTGACGCGGGGACTTCTCGGTTTTTGGTATTTCTCCGCTTGTTTGATTCCTTTTCTCTCGCTCGCTAATGACTTGTACAGAGACACGATCATCAGAAGGATCACGACTGAAAACGGAACCGCGGCGAGAATGGCCGTGTTTTGCAGTGCGGCCAGACCGCCGGAATATAATAATACCGCTGCCACGGCGGACTGGATGATGCCCCAGATGATTTTCACCCGGTTTGAAGGGTTTAATGAGCCGTAAGACGTTTGCATTCCAAGCACAAATGTCGCTGAATCCGCTGATGTAATAAAGAATACAGCGATCAGAACAAGCGTTAATACGGATGTCACCATTGTCAGCGGATAGTGGCTGAGTGCGCCGAACAGCATCGTATCCGTTGACATTCCCGCGACATTGAATACGCCTTTCTGCTGAAGATCCATCGCGGATACACCGAAGATTGCAAACCATAAGAAAGCCAATATACAAGGTGTCACCAACACCCCGATTAAAAATTCCCGGATCGTCCGGCCCCTTGATACACGGGCGATAAAAATGCCGACAAACGGCGACCAGGATATCCACCAGGCCCAATAGAAAATGGTCCAGCTGTTAATCCATTCGCGTTTTTGGGGATCATTCGGAGACAAGCGAAAGCTCATCTGCACGATATTTTGGATGTATTGGCCGATAGAATCGGTAAATGAGTTCATAATCAGCACCGTCGGGCCTGCAATGAGCATAAAGATCATTAAAATACCCGCGAGCGCCATGTTGGTATTGCTTAAGTATTTAATCCCTTTGCCGATTCCGCTCCACGCAGAAATCAAAAATAACACGGTCACGACAGCGATCAGGATCAGCTGAATGGAAAATGTTTTCGGAATGCCGAATAAATAATGCAGACCGCCGTTGATCTGAGTCGCTCCGAGCCCTAAGCTTGTCGCCACACCGACAACGGTCGCAAACACCGCGATACAGTCAATCGCTTTGCCGATCGGCCCGTTTACTTTATCGCCCAAAAGCGGTGTCAGTGTGCTGCTGATCAAACCGGGCGCGTCTTTTCTGAATTGAAAATATGCGATACATAAAGCGACGACCGCATAGATGGCCCAAGCGTGCAGCCCCCAGTGGAAAAATGTGTACCGGAGCGCATCACGAAATGCTTGGGGCGTTTCTGTTTCACCTGAGGGAGAGCTGATGGCGTAATGGCTGATCGGTTCCGCAGCCCCGTAAAATACCAAACCGATTCCCATGCCTGCGCTGAAAAGCATGGCAAACCATGATAATAAGCCGAATTCCGGTTTTTCCCCGGGTTTTCCGAGTTTTATTGTGCCGATCGGACTCACAATGAGAAAGAGACAGAAACCGACAAATATAGAAACGACCAGCAGATAATACCAGCCGAAAGAATCCGTAATAAATTTTTGTGCCGTATCAGTGACTTGCTGCAGGCTGTCAGGAGAAATGGCCCCCCATAAAACCGCAGCTGCTGTGATGACAATCACAATCCAAAAAACACTGGAGATGTTCTTCTTCAAACGTTCTCACCCTCTGACTATTTTTTTCAATACGCCATTTTGTTTTAGTGTGGTCGTACGATTACAGATCATTCCTTTCTTCCTATTCCCTCAATCAGGTGAAACAAAACGCAGAAAACTCTATCATGTTTTTGGTCAATTATCAACGGGGACGCTCAGGTAAATGCGCTTTAAACCATTTAGAGCGAGCGTGAGAAACGTCCTGCATTCAAACCGGCGAGACGACCCGTGACAAAGGCTGAAGTGATATTGTAGCCCCCGGTATAGCCGTGAATGTCGAGTATTTCTCCGCAAAAATATAAGCCTTCCATTTTTTTAGACGCCATTTGTTTCGGCTCAATCTCTTTTACGGAAACACCTCCGCCTGTGACAAACGCTTTGTCCAAAGAAAGCGTTCCGTCAGCGGCAACCGTAAATTGTTTGCAGTCTTTGACAAAAGCCCTGAATTGATCCTTCGGCAGTTCCGTAAAGCTTGTCTGCGGATCAAGACCGTTCCGTTCCAGAAGAAAAAGCAGGTACCGTTCCTGCATCCACGGCTTCAGCGCGTTTTTGAGCGCTTTTTTCGGTGCGTCTTTCAGTTCCTTGTGCATCTTTTGAAATAACTCTTCCTCGTTGATGCCGGGAAACAGATCGATGCGGAGTTTGACCTCTGGCTGCTTTTTCAGTTCTTTGACGACAAACTGGCTGCAGCGGAGAATGGCGGGGCCTGACAAGCCGAAATGGGTAAACAGCATGTCCATCACGTGTGTGACGATTGGTTTTCCTTTTTTATTCAGGACGCTGACGGCCGCGTTTCTAAGAGACAGCCCCTGAAGTGTTTTTTGTTTAATAAACGGTTCTGACGACGTAACCGGCACTTCCGTCGGAAAGAGTTCGGTCACGGTATGACCAGCCGCTTCCGCCCATGCATAGCCGTCTCCGGTGCTGCCGGTATGCGGGACTGATTTTCCGCCGACCGCGATAATGACGGCGTCTGCGTTAATGTGTTCGTCATTGTTTGTCGTAATGCCTGCTGTCCTGCCGTTCTCGTACCGCACTTCTTTGATTTTTTCATTTGTGCGGATGGTGACATTCAGTTGTTTTAATCGGTTCAAAAGCGCATCGACAACGCTTTGCGCTTTGTCCGTCACCGGGAACATGCGCCCGTGGTCTTCTTCTTTCAGCTGAATGCCGAGTTTTTCAAAAAAGGCGATGATATCTTCATTATTAAATTCGGAAAACGCGCTGTATAAAAAGCGGCCGTTGCCGGGGATGTGTTTGATGATTTCTTCAACGGGGAGGCGGTTGGTCACGTTGCAGCGCCCGCCGCCGGAAATCGCCAGCTTCCGTCCCAGCTTGTTTCCTTTATCGATTAATAATACGTCCGCCCCTTCTTCGCCTGCGGCAATCGCAGCCATTAAACCGGACGGACCGCCGCCGATCACAATCACGTCATAATGTTTCATATTTCATCAACAACTTTCTTTTTCACGTATAATAGGCGGAAATGTCCGCTTTCTGCTATTATAGCGAAAGAAAGGGAATCCTTAAACGTATTTTGTTTTTTAAAGGGTTTTCCCAAAAAGTTTCCCGCTGTAATTATTACCGTCTAATTGCCCAGTTGTGTTAAAATAGAAAAGTTGAATCTTCGTAGAAAATGGTGATGAGGAAACATGTCAAGCAAATTGTTAAGGGGCACGTTCGTGCTGACGCTCGGCACCTATATATCGCGGATTTTAGGGATGATTTATCTGATCCCGTTCGGAGCGATGGTCGGAGCGACGGGCGGAGCTTTGTTTCAATACGGATATAATCAATATACACTGTTTTTAAACATTGCCACGATGGGATTTCCCGCCGCGGTTTCAAAATTTGTCTCGAAATATAACTCCAAAGGAGACTATGAGACGAGCAGGCGGATGCTGAGAGCGGGAATGTCGGTTATGCTCGTAACCGGGATGATCGCTTTTTCAATTCTTTATATTTCGGCGCCGTTTTTTGCGGAAACATCTCTCGGCGGCACGAGTAACAACGGACTTACGATTGACCACGTCGTTTATGTCATCCGGATGGTCAGTCTGGCACTTTTGGTCGTGCCGATTATGAGTCTTGTGCGCGGTTTTTTCCAAGGTCACCAGATGATGGGGCCGACAGCCGTTTCACAGGTTGTGGAGCAGCTTGCCCGGATTATCTTTTTATTGGGCGCAACGTATTTGATTTTAAGAGTGATCAACGGCGGCCTTGTCATCGCAGTCGGATACGCGACTTTCGCGGCGCTGATCGGATCATTCGGAGGGCTTGTCGTCCTTTATATTTACTGGAATAAGCGGAAGGGCGATCTTCTGGCGATGAAGCCGAATCTTGTCCCGTCCGCGAACTTAAGTTATAAAAAAATGTTCATTGAGCTTTTCAGTTATGCCGCTCCTTACGTATTTGTCGGACTGGCGATTCCTTTGTATTCATATATCGATACGAATACGTTTAATAAAGCGATGATTGCGGCGGGCCATAAGGATATCAGCCAGGACATGCTTGCGATTGTCACCCTTTATGTGCCGAAGCTTGTTATGATCCCGGTTTCTCTGGCGACCGCTTTCGGTCTGACGCTGATTCCGACGATTACTGAATCGTTTACGAGCAGGAATTATAAGCTTTTGAACCAGCAGATTAACCAGACGATGCAAATCATTCTGTTTTTGGTTATTCCCGCCGTTGTCGGGATGTCCGTGTTATCGGGTCCGGCCTATACGTTCTTCTACGGCTCTGAAAGTCTTCGCCCGGATATCGGACAGGATATATTGTTCTGGTACGCGCCTGTCGCGATTCTGTTTTCTCTGTTTACCGTAAACGCCGCGATCCTGCAAGGGATTAATAAACAGAAATTTGCTGTCGTGAGCCTTTTCATCGGCGTCATTATAAAAGTGGTGCTGAACGTGCCGCTGATCAAGCTGTTTCAGGGAGACGGGGCCATCCTGGCAACGGCGCTCGGTTATATCGCTTCTCTTCTGTACGGTTTTATCATGATTAAGCGCCATGCGGGCTATTCGTATACGGTACTTATAAAACGGGTCATTTTAATCGCAGTCCTGTCCGTCCTGATGGGAGTCGCGGTCAAGCTGACTCAATGGCTGCTCAGCTTCTTTGTAACATACCAAAGCGGCCAGGTGCATGCGGCGATTGTCGTCTTTGTCTGCGCCGCTGTCGGCGGTGCGGTGTACATGTTTGCCGCGTACCGAATCGGATTTTTACAGAAAATGTTTGGAAACCGTCTGCCCCGCGTTTTGAGAAGAGGCAGGCATTCCGCCCATTAAGAATAATGAATAGTCCGCTTATCGCGGGCTTTTCTTTTTAAAGGAGAGGATCAGGATGAGACTTGATAAGCTGCTTGCCAACAGCGGATTCGGCTCAAGAAAAGATGTGAAAAAAATCGTCAAGGCTGGGGCTGTCATGATTGACGGAGAGCCGGCGAAAGATGTGAAAACCCATGTCGATCCGGAAAAACAGGACATCACGGTATACGGAGAGCCGGCAGATTATCGTGAATTTATTTATGTCATGATGAATAAGCCGCAAGGAGTGCTGTCCGCTACCGAAGACAGCCGCCAGCAAACGGTGGTTGATCTGCTGACGCCTGAAGAACAGCGATTTGAACCGTTTCCGGCGGGACGTCTTGATAAGGATACGGAAGGCTTTTTGCTTTTGACCAATGACGGGCAGCTCGCTCATCGCCTGCTTTCTCCGAAAAAGCATGTGCCTAAAACATATGAGGTCCGGTTAACTTCACCCCTGTCACCGGAAGACATCGTTCATCTGGAAAGAGGCGTCGTCATTGAAGGAGGCTATAAGACGAAGCCGGCAGCCGTTGAAATCATTACAGAAAGCCCGGATGAAACGGTGATTCACTTGACCATTACAGAAGGCAAATATCATCAGGTGAAGCTGATGGCAAAGGCTGTCGGAAATGAAGTGGCTTATTTGAAGCGGCTTTCGATGGGGGCTGTTTCTCTTGACCCGGATCTTAAACCGGGAGAATTCCGCGAGCTGACTGAAGAGGAGCTCGAAACGCTGAGAGGCGCTGAAGTGTAATCGATATCAGAAAAGCCCAAAACAGATTTGTTTTGGGCTTTTTATATAGAGGAACAAAAAACAAGGCAAAGACGCTGCTTTGCCTTGCAGCATGTCAGGCCGAAAAGGGCCTTATGTAATTGTTCGCTTAAGATGTAATTTTCACTTTTTTTCGTGTTGTCTCCCACTTGCCTCGGCTAGGACTATGAACAAGATCATTGTATGCTAACACATTTAAGTCTCGCTGAATGGTTCTAGGTGTAATGCCGAATTCATCAACCAGTTCCTGTGTTGTCACAAGGCCTTTTTCCTGGATGAACATGTAAACTGATTTAATCCGAGTCAGCATACGATTTGTTGAAGGTTTCAAAAAACCACTCCCTATCATAAGATCGGATGGACTTGATATACCACAACTTTCGACTCTAAAACTTCGTACGAATAAGCAACAAAGGATGACATTCTGTTTTTTCTCTTTTAACTGCCTCCATTATACACGATATGGACGACATGAATCTAGGAATAAGCGCAGATAATTTTTTCCAAATGGGTGCCGCCTTGGTGCATTACTATGTCCGGTCCGCTTTTATTATTATGGAAACTGAAACTTTTTTTATACATGTCCGTATGAAAACGGGGGAGTGAGAAGTTTGGGAGAATTATTGAATGCAAACATTGTCTGCGCCGGTTATGCTGACAGGCCGAAGGTGATTTCTGATGTATCTCTGACAGTCAACGCTGGTGAAATTGCCGGTTTAATCGGAGCGAACGGCGCGGGGAAAAGTACAGTGATAAAGGCGGTTCTCGGGCTGTCCCGGGATATAGAAGGCGATATTGAGTGGAATGATTCCTCTTATGCTTACATACCGGAGCGTCCGAGTTTTTACGATGAACTGACGCTTTGGGAGCACCTCGAGCTGACCGGGTCATTGCGGGGTATAGAAGGGGAAGAATGCCGTGAGCGGGCAGGGCGGCTGCTTGAAGAGTTTTCGCTGACGTCTGTAAAACATGATTTGCCTTCCGGCTTTTCAAAAGGGATGCAGCAAAAATTGATGCTCATACAGGCATTTTTGGCGAAGCCGGATATTTACATCATTGATGAGCCTTTTATCGGACTTGATCCGATCTCAACAAAGCTGTTTACCGACATGCTGATTGCTGAGAAAGAAAGGGGCGCGGGGATTTTAATGTGCACTCATGTTCTGGATACGGCGGAAAAAATCTGCGACCGGTTTTATTTGCTGGATCAGGGCGCTCTGCTTCTTCAAGGCACGTTAGAGGAGCTTCAGGAAAAAACGGGGAGCCGTTCACTGCTGGATTGCTTTTATTCAGCGGTTCGGAGCAGTCAGCGATGACCGGGCGGGCTTTGTTTTTTCAAAGGCTGTTTCATTATTGGCGGTATCAATGGAAGGTGTTCCAGACGGTCATTGATTGGACGGTCGCGCTGTATATCGTTCTTCCGGCTGCCGCATTTGCCGTTTATCAATATGCTGATTGGCTGAACGGCAGGGGGCTTCTTAATGGAGCGGCAGGAGTATTAGGGTGGGGCTGGCTGTATGTATTCAGTGCTCTGCTGTTGTGCACGGGTTTTATTCATACCTTTTTGCTGGAAGCGGATCACGTATTTTTGGTGCATGCAAAACATCTGATGCAAAAGCTGAAACGGTATGCGCTTTTGTATTCGATGTTCCTTTCCCTTATCAAATGGGGTGCGTTTGCCGTATTGTTATTTCCCTTATGGCGCCAATACGGTGACTGTACCTTACCGGCATATTCAGGTATGTTTTGCTGTCTGTTCGGCTTCCATACTGCAATATTAGCGGTGCACCGGCACAGAAAAAACAGCAGGCGGACATTCGGGAATCAGGCAGCGGGCTGGCTGAAAGTGATGGTTCTGATGGCGGGGGCGTTTTTTATGATCGTCTTTGCCGCCGAATGGTATTGGCTTTGGCCGGCGGGCTGTATATTGTTCATCTGTTCCGCTCTTTTGACTTGGAAAGGGACGGAGACATTATCAGCCTTTGAGGAAGAAGTGCTTGAGGAGAACAGGCGCAAGCTTTCATTCGCGGCCTCTGTTCTGATGCTCAGCCATGATGTGCAGCTCCCGAATGGTAAAAATAAAGGGCGGAGCAAGCCGTTTTTATATCCCGGCTCAAAGCACATCTTTACAAAACGGTCGGCGTATACGGCGTGGAAAGAATTGTTCTTTAAAGTGCTGATCCGAAACGGCGGGTATCTCCGGCAGCTTTACCTTTTAACCGCGGCTTTTACGGCTCTTATTCTCGTTCTTCCGCTCTTAGTGAAGCCGGCAGTCCTTATTTTATTTGCGATCGTCAGCCGCTATGCCGCGTCGCTTTTATTTGACCGGATCACGGATAAACCGGTTTTAAGCGGTATCAAGAGAGACAGTGATGATTATTTCCGGGCGCGAAACAGCGCATTAACCGTCATTCAAATCATCTGTTCCGCCTGGTGTCTCATTGCCGCGATTCTTTCCGTTCTTTATATGTGAAAATCCCTTTCCGAAAAAGGAAAGGGATTTTTCTTAATGTCCGTTCAAAATAAAAAGCTGAATAAAAAACAGCACGGCGAAGATGATGACTAGAGGATGGATTTCGCGCCATTTTTTCTTAGCTGCTTTAACAAGCGGATATGAAATGAAGCCGAGTGCGATTCCGGTTGAAATACTGGACGTTAAAGGCATCGCCAAAATGACGAGAAAGGCCGGGAACGCTTCATCAAGCTCATTCCAGCGGATATTCGAGACCGCGCCCATCATCAGGCTGCCGACAATAATCAGAGCCGGTGACGTAATCGCGGACACTTCCGATAAGACGCTGACAAGCGGGCTGAAAAACATGGAAACGGCAAACATAACGGCTATCGTCAGCGCCGTCAGACCCGTTCTTCCGCCGGCCGCCACACCTGCTGAAGATTCAACGAACGCGGTCGTCGGGCTGGTGCCGAAGATGCTTCCCACCGTCGTAGCGGTCGAATCAGCCAAAAGCGCTCTTCTGGCATTCGGCAGCTGATTGTTTTTGATCAATCCCGCTTGTTCGGCGACACCGATCATGGTGCCGGTCGTGTCAAAAATCGTAACGAGAAGAAAAGAAAACACAACGGCGTACAGACCGTGATGCACGACATCCCCGAGGGCACCGAACGGATTTGTGATCAAAAGCCCCTCCGGCAGGTGCGGGAAGGACATGAATCCTTTCGCGAAATGGATCTGTCCGGTCAAAAAGGCAATGATAGCGGTCAGCGCCATTCCGATGAACAGAGCCCCGTTTACATTCAGCACCATCAGTACAATACTGATGATAAGTCCGATTAACGTTAAAATGACGGCGGGCGAATGAAGATCGCCGAGTGCGACCAGATTGGATTTATCAGCCGTGATGATTCCGGATTGGCGTAAGCCGATAAAAGCGATAAATAAGCCGATGCCGGTCGTAATTCCGTATTTTAAATTGTCCGGAATCGCTTCTATAAGTTGTTTTCTTAAAGGCGTTAACGATAAAATAATAAAGATGACTCCCGCGATAAAAACGGCACTGAAAGCCGTCTGATACGTAATGCCGCTGCCTGTGCCGACAACGTGAAAGGCGAGATACGCGTTTAAGCCCATGCCGGGGGCAATGGCGATCGGAAAATTCGCAGCGAGAGCCATCCATAAAGTTCCGACAATGGAAGCGATAATCGTCGCGGTGAACACCTGGTCAAACGGAATTCCCGCGTTGGAAAGGATCACCGGATTGACGACAATGATATACACCATTGTGAAAAAGGTGGTCAATCCCGCGGTAATTTCTCTTTTTATTGTCGTTTGATGCTTGTCGAGATGAAACATAAGTACCTCCAATGACGAACATTTTTTCAAAACATCATCTATATTATTCGTTTTATCGACATTTTGCAAGTCTTTATCAAGAAAGGGGATTTGTGATGAACTGGGAAGTTGAAGTCATCAGAAACAAAGAAGATCTGATCCGTGACACGCAGAAGTTTTTGCAGATCAACAGCGTAATGGACGAAACAACAGCCGGTCCCGGCCGGCCGTTTGGAGAAGGCGTCAATGCCAGCCTGACGTCACTGCTGGAATTCGGTGAAAAAGAAGGCTTCACCGTAAAGAATCTTGACGGCTATGCGGGCCATATTGAATGGGGAACGGGTGACGAAATCGTCGGCGTTTTGTGCCACGTCGATGTCGTTCCGCCCGGAGACGGCTGGACGAGCGATCCGTTTTCAGCCGATATCAGGGACGGCCGGATATATGCCAGAGGCGCCATTGATGATAAAGGGCCGACAATGGCGGCGTTTTATGCGCTGAAAATCGTCAAAGACATGCAGCTTCCTTTATCCAAACGCGTGAGAATCATAATCGGAACGGATGAAGAAAGTGATTGGAGATGCGTGGATCACTACTTCAAACACGAAAAAATGCCTGACATCGGCTTTGCTCCTGACGCAGATTTTCCGATCATTAACGCGGAAAAAGGAATTATAGATGCGTCACTGCGCATTGCAAAAAGCGCTTCTGATAAAGACGCAAAAAACGGGCTTCTGTCCTTCCGTTCAGGACTGCGCTTGAACATGGTGCCGGATGCGGCTGAAGCGGTTATTGAAGGGAACGGTCTTGATGCCGTGCACGCATATTTCAGCAAATGGCTTGAGCAGTCAAAAACACAGGGTGAAGCAGTTTCGGAAAATGGAAAACTGACGCTTCGGGTATACGGAAAATCATGCCATGCGATGGAACCGGATAATGGTGTCAATGCCGGCTTAAAGCTTGCTGAATGCCTTAACGGAACGGAGCTGGATGGAGCCGGAAAGCACTTTGTCAAAACCGTCAGTGACTATTTTTCAAATGATACACGAGGCAAAAAGCTGAAAATTGATTGCAGGGATGACATCAGCGGAGAGCTTACATTGAATGTCGGCACCTTTACATACAGAAAGGGTGAGGAAGGAGAACTCGGCATCAACATCCGTTATCCCGTCACTTCAGACAGCAAAGTCATCCGTGATGCTTTTACGTCTGCTGAAGAATTCCGGCTTGAAGAATTTAAAGACAGCAAACCGCACCACGTTTCTGCCGATCATCCGCTCGTAAAGACGCTTCAAAAGGTTTACGAAGGACAGACGGGAAAGAAAGCGGATCTGATTTCAATCGGCGGAGGAACGTATGCGAGATCCCTTTCGGCGGGCGTCGCGTTCGGTCCGCTGTTCCCCGGCCGGCCTGACAGCGCGCATCAAAAGGATGAGTACATTGAAATCGATGACCTTCTTAGGTCAACCGCTTTATACGCCGAAGCCATTTATGAGCTTGCCAAGTGATAATAAAAAGGGACGCCGAAAGCGGCATCCCTTTTTATCATTCAAATGACCATAAATCCGTTGATAAATAACGTTCCCCCGTATCAGCCGTCATACAGATGACGATCTGTTCGGAAGGGAGGCGTTTTGCGGTTTCAATGGCGGCGAAGCAGGCGGCGCCTGAAGACGGGCCGACGAGTATACCTTCTTCCCGGGCCAGACGACGTGTTGTCGTATACGCATCTTCATCAGATATTTTCATGATTTCATCGTAAACGTCCTGATTCAGTATGCCGGGAATAAATCCGGGGCTTGTCCCGACAAGCTTATGAGCGCCGGGTTTTCCGCCAGACAGGACGGGGGAACCCGCCGGCTCGGCGACATGAACAATCATATCCGGGAAAAGCTCCTTCAGCGTTTCTCCGGTTCCGGTAATGGTTCCGCCCGTTCCCGCCGTTGCCACAAAAGCACCGAGCGGTCTGTTGAGCTGCTGAACGGCCTGATAGATTTCAATGGCGGTCGTTTTTCGGTGGGCATCTGGATTTGCGCCGTTATCGAATTGCATCGGGATAAAACTTCCCGGAATCTGTTCGGCGAGTTCTTTCGCTTTTTTGATGCTGCCGGGCATTCTTTCCGCCCCCGGTGTTAACACAACCTCCGCGCCGTACGCTTTCAGGAGGTTGATGCGTTCTTTCGTCATCGTGTCAGGCATGACGAGGATTGCCTTGTAGCCGCGCGCCGCCGCGTTCATCGCCAGGCCGATGCCCGTGTTGCCGCTTGTCGGTTCGATGATGACAGAGCCAGGTTTTAAATGCCCGCTGTTTTCCGCTTCAATGATCATATTGTAAGCCGCTCTGTCTTTGACACTGCCGCTCGGGTTAAACGATTCTAATTTTAAATAGACCTGTGCTGCATGTTCTGGCTGAAGGCGATTGAGCTTTACGATCGGTGTGCCGCCGATCAGCTCCGCCGTGCTGTTTACGATTTTCAAGGCCGGCTCATTCCTTTCTGTATAAAACGTTCGGTACATAATATCCTATCATAATGAGCGGACAGGGTTCTCCTCTCCGCTTATCCGTTTTATAATAACACCATAACCAAAGAGGGGGAGATCCTCGTATGAGAGCTTCATTGCCGCATTATTTTATCGGCATTCCGATTTCGGCTGACATTGCTGAACCGATTTGGGAAGCAGCCAAAAAGGAGCCGGCGTTATCATTCAAAAAATGGGTGCACCCGCATGACTATCATATTACACTCATTTTTCTCGGAGCCGCGGATGAAGAACGGCTTGCGAAATTATCGTCTCTGCTCGCAGATGCGGCGTCGGCAGCGCAGCCGTTTACCGTACAGTTTCAGCATCTGGATATTTTCGGCGACCGCAGACAGCCGAGAGTGCTTCACCTTGAGCCCGAACGGAATGAACTGCTCTTTGATTTGCGGGAAAAAACAAAACAGGCTGTTTTGAAAGCCGGTTTTCAAGTGGAAAAACGGCCGTATCACCCTCATATGACGATGGCGCGGAAGTGGGCGGGAGACCGGCCGTTTCCTGACGATGTGCCGTTTGAAAGCGGCAGGGTGCAAAGTGCCGTCAGCCGGTTTTCCCTGTTTCAGACCCATCTTGACCGGTCGCCTAAATACGAAGAAATCGCACAGTTTCAATTGACATAAACAAATATTCGGAGTGGAGAAATCACATGGCACAGATCATCAAAATTCACGACTGCATATCCAGATATGAACTTGATCCATATCATTATATGAACCAGTTTATCCGGCTGAAGAAAGAACGCTGGGAGGCGCTTCTTGAAGCGTTTGACCGGATGACGGAAGAAAAAGAAACGGAAACGGCTGCAGGCGGGGAAACAAATCAAGCGCCGGCCAGGAAAAAATTTTCTTTAAAAAAGAGAAAAGAAGAAAATACGGCCGATATAAATGAA
Organism: Bacillus sp. FCW2; assembly: GCF_021228595.1. Taxonomy (NCBI): domain Bacteria; kingdom Bacillati; phylum Bacillota; class Bacilli; order Caryophanales; family Bacillaceae; genus Bacillus; species Bacillus sp. FCW2. The sequence continues at coordinate 761,346 of NZ_CP089436.1, forward strand.
AAGAGGCACCAATGGTTTGATGAGCCGGAGGGAGAAGAGGCGCTGTTCGGGAATCTTCCGTCTCAAAAATCTGAGCTCGCGCCTTTTTTCAAAGATCAGCTGTATGACTTTCAATTAAAATGGGCGAGCTCTACGCTTTCTCAAAAGTCTGAGCTTTCGCAGGCGGTCAAAAGGGACAGGATGTTAAAAATGCTGGCTCAAAAGCTGCCCGATTCCTATTTTGTGATGTATCATCCGGTTCTGCAAATTCAGCAGGCGTCCGTCGAACTGAGCATGATCATCATCTCGCCGCTGGAGATTTTCTGCGCCGCTTTTATGGAAGCGGAAGAGGACAGCGTATATATCGGTTCAAAACACCGTTTTTGGGAAGAAAGGGGCTCCGGCAGCACGCGTCAAGTATTGAATCCGTCTCTCAGCCTGCACCGGACGGGCTCGGTCGTTTCGCAAATCGTAAAAGAAAAGCAGGCCGACATTCCCGTGCGGAAGCTTTTGCTCAGCAGAACGTCTTATATTGATTATCCGGAGCCGCCGTACGGGCTGGAAATAGCTGATAAACGGACTGCCGCAGAGTGGCTGGAAAAGCAGCAGAAAAATACGGCGCCGATCAAGCACCACCAGCTGAAGGCGGCGAAGGCTCTTTTGTCTTACGGCTTGAGCGATTCAAGCCGGAGACAGGAATGGCTAGATTAAAACGGACGTTTGCCGGCTGTCTCTTCATCTATGAAGCAGGTGAAAACAAACGATGAGTCAATGGTTTTTTATTATTAATCCGGTCTCAGGAGGCGGGCGGGGCCGGCGTGTCTGGAAATCAGTTCAAAAAGAGCTGACCAGGCGCGGGGTCAGCCACCGCTCTTTTTTGACCGGGCATCCCGGACATGCGGAAGTGCTGGCGAGACAGATTTCAATGATGCAGGATCATAAGCTTAAGCGGCTCTTCGTCATCGGCGGTGACGGTACGATGCATGAAGTCATTAACGGACTGAAAGGAACGGATCAGATTGAGCTGACCTTTGTGCCTGCCGGTTCGTACAATGACTTTTCGAAAGGGCTCGGTATTAAGAAGTCGGCGCTCCTCCAAGAAATCAAAAGTCTGCACCGCCCGCTCACACGGAAATTTTTTGCGGGAAACATCAACTTTTTTCATGACAAAGCGCAATCACTTTATTTTATTAACCACCTGTCTGTCGGCTTCGATGCCTCAGTTTTGAAAGCGGCGGCGAATTTTCCGTTATCGCGCGTTCTTCGGTTTTTGCGTCTCGGCTTTGTGATTTACCCGCTCGCGCATTTACATACGGCCTCGGGGTTTCAGCCGTTCAGATTTGTTTGCACGGCAGACGGCCAGAGGCGTGAATTCCGCAATGTCTGGTTTGTCATTGCGGCTAATCACCCTTATTACGGAGGCGGCATGAAAGCGGCGCCTTCAGCAAATCCCCGTCAAAACCATTTTGATATTGTCATCGCAGAAAACCTGTCCTTTTTCTCGCTGTATCGTTTTTTATGGGCGATGAGCTTCGGCCGGCATATCAAAATGGACGGAGTGACGATGATAAAGGGGAAGGAATTCGTTTTTGAAACAGATGGGAAAATTCCGTTTCACGCTGACGGCGAGCTGATCGGAACGACCCCGTTTCGGCTTATGCCGGGCGGCGCGCCGTTGAAAATAAAAACATAATAAACAAATGAAACCCGTCACATGTTTCACGGCAAAGAGCGGTTCGCGGCATAAATCTTCAGAATTCACAGGTGTTCTTGCTAGTTTTGCTTGACGAAGTTTGTGCTGTAGCGCTAAAATTTATAGGACGGCTATTGATTAGCATATGAGACTCTCAATAGCTGTCTTTTTTATTCTCATGAAATTGTTTATGACAGGCCGCTCCGCCAATAGTGAAAGGCTGGAGGCCTATTCTAAAATATTTTAAGAAATGATGGGTTGAACATTGATATGAACTGGTTGGGACAATTACTAGGTAGCGATTGGGAGATCTTCCCCGCCGGAGGAGCTACAGGAGATGCATATTATGCGAAACATAACGGCCAACAGCTTTTTTTAAAACGTAATAGCTCGCCCTTTTTAGCCGTGTTATCCGCCGAAGGCATTGTTCCGAAGCTGGTTTGGACGAAACGGATGGAAAACGGGGACGTCATTACGGCTCAGCATTGGATGGCGGGCAGGGAGCTGAAGGCAAAGGATATGAGCGGACGCCCGGTGGCTGAGCTGCTCCGCAAAATCCACACATCAAAAGCTTTGCTCGACATGCTGAAAAGATTGGGAAAAGAACCGCTTGATCCGGGCGCCCTTTTGTCGCAGCTGAAGCAGGCCGTCTTTGCCGTGCGGCAATTTTCGCCGCTTATTCAGGAAGGCCTTGCTTATTTGGAAGCTCATGTGGATCAGGTGCAATTCGGTGAAAAAGTCGTTTGCCATTGTGATGTGAATCATAATAACTGGCTTCTGTCTGAAGACAACCAGCTGTATTTAATAGATTGGGACGGCGCCATGATAGCCGATCCGGCCATGGATCTCGGCCCTTTATTGTATCATTACGTCGAAGAGCCAGCGTGGGACAGCTGGCTTGGGATGTACGGCATGAAGCTCACGGAAGGGCTTCGGCTGCGGATGGCGTGGTACATGTTATCGGAGACCATCACCTTCATCGCCTGGCACAAATCAAAAGGAAACGACAAAGCGTATCATGATGCCATGGAAGAGCTTCATGCCCTGATGAAGCGGATTGTCAAGTAGTCAGGAGTACGAATCCATCTGCTCCACCCATTGGGACAAATGGTTTTGGTGCTCCTGAATATGCGTGTCGATGGAATCGGCCGTGATGCCGGACTGGCTGTAGCGGTAGACATCCTCGAGCACGTTTTTTATATTTGAATCAAGCCCGGTGTTGGCCATCAGTGATTTGATGACGCGCTCCAGCTGTTCATACTCGGCAACCGTGCCGCAGCAATCCAATTGGTGGTCGGCCAGTATGTCCTTTAATAACCGGACCTGATGTTCGCTTGTTAAGCCCATGATTCATATACACATCCTTTCTGTGTCATACATTGTGCAAAGCGGTGCGGTTTTATGCATCACATGAGTGTTCCGGACCGGGGAGCCTCTTTTTTTATGCAGCCGGCGCCTTTAAAAGGCGCTTGCGGCTCTTTATGTTTCATGGTATGTTGTTACTCGAAATTATAGATAGAGGTGTCAATCATATGAGAATGCGCCATAAACCTTGGGCGAATGATTTTCTGGCAGAAAACGCTGACATCGCCATCAGTGACCCGGCCCAGTATAAAGGGCGGTGGAACACGGTCTTTGGCAATGACAACCCGATCCATATTGAAGTCGGTACGGGAAAAGGGCAGTTCATTTCAGGAATGGCCAAGCAGAATCCGGATATCAACTATATCGGGATTGAGCTGTTTAAAAGCGTCATCGTCACTGCCGTCCAAAAAGTAAAGGACAGCGGGGCTCACAATGTCCGTTTGTTAAATATAGACGCGGAAACACTGAATGACGTATTTGAACGGGGAGAAATCAAGCGCGTATATTTAAACTTTTCTGACCCGTGGCCGAAAAACCGTCACGAAAAGCGCCGTTTAACATTTAAAACGTTCTTGAAAAAATACGAAGAAGTGATGGGCGAAACAGGTGAGATTCATTTTAAAACCGATAACCGCGGGTTATTCGAATACTCTCTGAAAAGCTTTTCCGAATACGGCCTGTTTCTGACGGAAGTCAGCCTTGATCTGCACAACAGCGATCCGAAGGGCAATATTATGACAGAATACGAAGAAAAATTCTCCGCGCTCGGCCAGCCGATTTACCGGGCCGAAGTTGAATGGAGAACAAAAGACAGACTCTGATGCGGGAGTCTGTTTTTTTATGCCGCCATTTGCTACCATTACATCAGGAGGGATAAAGATGGAGACATTGAATATTGGGAATATTTCATTAACATGGCTGGACGGCGGTGTAACGCATATGGATGGCGGAGCGATGTTCGGCGTTGTCCCGAAGCCTTTATGGTCGAGAAAATACCCCGTAAATGACAAAAACCAGATTGAATTAAGAACAGACCCGATTCTGATCAGAACAAACGGCCTGAATATATTGGTTGACGCGGGTATCGGCAGAGGGAAATTCTCTGATAAACAAAAAAGGAATTACGGCGTAACACAGGAATCCAATTTGAAACAATCTCTTCGTGAACTCGGGCTTTCCTGTGAGGACATTCATATTGCCGCGATGACCCATCTTCATTTTGACCATGCATGCGGCCTGACGGAGTACAGCGGAGAGGAGCTTGTCTCTGTTTTCCCGAATGCCCGCATTATCACTTCTGCGACAGAGTGGCGCGAAATGAGAAATCCTAATATCAGATCGAAAAATACATATTGGAGAGAAAATTGGGAGGCGGTACAAGATCAGGTCGAAACCTTTGAGAACGAGTATCAGCTGACAGAAGGCATTACGATGCACCACACCGGCGGCCACAGCGACGGCCACAGCGTTATCGTCTTAGAAGACGGAGGGGAGACGGCTGTGCATTTTGCCGACCTGATGCCGACGAATGCGCATAAAAATCCGTTATGGGTGCTGGCCTATGATGATTATCCAATGACCTCCATTCCGCAAAAGCAGAAATGGCAGACGTTCGCGGCAGAAAAAGACGCCTGGCTGATTTTCTATCACGACGCGATTTACAGAGCGGTAAAATGGGGCGAAGACGGCGAAGTGGCTGCATCTGTCAAACGGGAGAAAAAATAAGCGGATCGATGATTTACCTGTATGAATTTCGGGAATAAAAGCAAACCTAAGACAAATTGCTTTGAAAGGAAGAGACAGGTGAATCAATTTCAAGTGACGAAAGATGGAGAAATCAAAACAACTCTGCGCGGATTAGAAGTGCTTTCTACGCCTTTTTTAAATAAAGGGGTGGCCTTTACACAGGAGGAAAGAAAGGAACTCGGGCTCGAGGGATTTCTGCCGCCGAAAGTATTGACAATCGAAGAGCAGGCGAGGCGGGCCTACGAACAATTCAGTTCGCAGCCTGATGAGCTGAGCAAAAATGTCTACTTGACCGCTCTCCATGACCGGAATGAAACGTTATTTTACAGGCTGTTAAATGATCATTTAGGCGAAATGCTTCCGATCGTATATACGCCGACCGTCGGCACTGCGATCCAGCGTTACAGCCATGAGTACAGAAAACCCCGCGGTCTGTATTTGTCAATAGATGACCCTGAAGGAATGCGCGCCGCATTTCAGCAGTTCGGAAAAAATGAAAACATTGACTTAATCGTTGCCACAGATGCGGAGGGCATTCTGGGAATCGGTGACTGGGGCGTCGGCGGCATCGCCATTTCTGTCGGAAAACTCGCGGTGTATACGGCGGCGGCCGGAATTGATCCGTCACGAGTGCTTGCGGTCGTATTGGACGCGGGGACAAATCAGGAAAGCCTCTTAAATGACCCGCTTTACGTCGGAAACCAGCATTCAAGAGTACGCGGCGAGAAATATGACCGCTTTATTGATGAGTATGTCTCGCTTGCCCGGGAAACATTCCCGAATGCGCTGCTTCATTGGGAGGATTTCGGTACGGCTAACGCCCGCGGCATATTAAAACGGTATAAAGATAAAGTCTGTACGTTTAACGATGACATTCAAGGAACGGGCGCGGTATCGCTTGCAGCTGTTTTAGCGTGTGCGAAAGCATCAAAAGTGCCTTTAAAAGAGCATAAAGTCGTCGTCTTCGGCGCGGGAACGGCCGGTATCGGAATTGCTGAGCAGCTGCGCGAAGCCATGGTGCATGACGGATTAAGCGAAGAAGAATCCTACAGCCATTTTTGGTGTATCGACAGAAACGGATTGTTAACGGATGATATGAAGGACTTGCGTGATTTTCAGGTTCCGTACGCTCGCCCTGCTGATGAAGTGAAAGAGTACGGCCGCAGCGGTGAAGGCGGATCAATCGATCTGGCGGAGACGGTGCGTCAAGCCAAGCCGACGATTCTGATCGGCACATCCACCGTATCAGGCGCATTTACGGAAGAAATCGTCAAAGAAATGGCCTCGCATGTCAAACGGCCCGCTATTTTGCCGATGTCAAACCCGACGACATTATCAGAAGCAAAACCTGAAGATTTAATTAAATGGACGGAAGGCCGCGCGCTTGTCACTACGGGAAGTCCATTTCCGCCTGTTGCGTATAACGGCGTTACCTACCATATCGGACAGGCGAATAACGCGCTCGTATTCCCGGGACTCGGGCTCGGAACGATTGTGACGAAAGCAAGGCTCATTACGGACAATATGTTCGTTGCCTGCGCGAATGCCATCGCCGGTATGGTGGACGTCGGCAAGCCCGGTGCGCCGATGCTTCCGAAAGTGGAGGATCTCAGGACGGTATCGGCAACCGTGGCGGTAGCTGTAGCGAAAGCAGCCATTCAGGACGGTGTAGCGGAAACGGAACCCGAGGATCTGATCCAAGCGGTGCAGGACGCGATGTGGCACCCCGTATATAAACGAATTCGGCCGATGTAACCGAATAAAGCCCAAAACGCTGATGGTTTTGGGCTTTATTTTTTGCTTGTCCGAATTATGAGGCGACAGAATCAATGACATCGACAATCTGGCCTGTTTTTGCATTGACCATAACTTCATATTGCTCCAGTTCGCCGAATGCCGAACGTGTCACGCCGGTTTTGTATACCTGGATGGTTTCTCCGTTTACCTGGTAGGGCTCGGGCTCTGTGTAAATCCATGATCCGTCTATCGGCCCGCGCTGTTTAAAAGCCGCTTTCACGATACGGAGCGCTTTTTCTGAAGAGATATAAGGTTTCATCGCATACTTTTTCACTGCGATGGCAGCGCATAATCCGACTCCTGCACCTAAGAGAAAATGACGTAATTTCAATATGAAGCACCTCCAATTATGTCGTAGTTTTTATTATACAGAAGATGCCAGACGGTGTTAAGTAAAGCGGCGGTTTTCCAGCCCATTCAATCTGAGCGCTTGGAAAACGGTTGTTTTTCTAATAAAATAAAAGCATTACATAGAAATGAGGGGAAAATATGAATGAGGAAACGAAAACGCTTTTCCGGACGCTGACGCAGCTTCCCGGCGCACCGGGAAATGAACATCAGGTCCGCTCCTTTATGAAACGGGAGCTTGCGAAATATGCGGATGACATCGTGCAGGACAGACTCGGAAGTGTTTTCGGAGTAAGGCGCGGCGCTGAAGATGCGCCGACCGTTATGGTAGCCGGCCATATGGATGAAGTCGGGTTTATGGTAACGCAGATTACGGATAACGGCATGCTGAGATTTCAGACGCTAGGCGGCTGGTGGAGCCAGGTGCTGCTTGCCCAGCGCGTCGAGGTGCAGACGGATAACGGACCGATTATCGGCGTCATCTCAAGCATCCCGCCCCACATTTTAACAGATGCCCAGCGCGCAAAGCCGATGGAGATCAAAAATATGATGATTGATATCGGTGCCGATGACAGAGAGGACGCGGTCAAAATGGGGATCAGACCGGGACAGCAGGTCGTGCCGGTCTGCCCGTTCACCCCGATGGCCAACGAGAAGAAAATATTGTCCAAAGCGTGGGATAACCGCTACGGCTGCGGGTTAAGCATTGAATTATTAAAAGAGCTGCAAGGAAAAGACCTGCCGAACAATCTGTACGCCGGGGCCACCGTACAGGAGGAAGTCGGCTTGAGAGGGGCGCAGACAGCGGCCAATATGATTCAGCCTGATCTCTTCTTCGCGCTTGATGCCAGCCCGGCAAATGATATGAGCGGCGATAAGGAGCTGTTCGGCCGTCTCGGCGAGGGGGTGCTGCTCCGCATTCTCGACAGAACGACGGTCATGCACCGCGGGATGAGAGAGTTCGTCCTTGATATGGCGGAAACGCACAATATCCCTTATCAATATTTCGCTTCAGGCGGGGGAACGGATGCCGGACGGGTCCACATATCAAACAGCGGGGTTCCGTCTGCCGTCATCGGTATTTGTTCAAGATACATTCATACAAATGCCGCTATCATCCATGTCGATGATTATGCCGCGGCGAAAGAAATGCTCATTAAGCTGGTCATGGCGAGTGACAAACAGACGGTCGAAACGATCAGAGAAAATGTGTAAAAAAATAAGCAGGACCGCATAAAGGCGGCCTGCTTATTCTGTTTCAAATAAATAAGAGAGTGCTTTCATCGCTTGATTGACGGTTTCGACCGTGATATTGGCTTTTCCGGAAAGCTCTTTCAGCGGATGATGAAGTTCTTTCGGACGGATGAGAATGAGCGGCTTTCCTTTTGCGATGGCATAAGAAGCATCCATCGCGGTATTCCACTGTTTATATTTCTCGCCAAACAGGGCGATCACAAAATCGGCTTTTTCCATCAGCACCTCTGTACGGAAATTGTTGATATCGGAAGCTCTGGCGTCTTTTAAAACAGAATCGGGCTGCACGCCCATAATCTCTTCTCCGATATTGTCTGAGCGTTCATGGTTTTCCATCGGGCCGACAAACGTAATCGGCAGGTCCAGCGCTGTTGCTTTTTGTTTGATTTCATCCCGCCAATCACTGTGGATTTCACCCGCTAAATACACGACAAACTGCATCTTTTGCCCCTCCTTATGTACATATTCAGATTTTCGTACGGCTACAAGCAAAATGGTAAACGAAACTTGCTTGATAATGCAAATGAAATATGATAATGATATTGCATATAGTTGGTCTTGCCGTAAACAGTCTGGTATGATCCAATTGGACAAACATCAGCATATAAAAAACTCATAATCCAGATGGAGGAATGACAATGAAAAAGATTGAAAGCACGGAAGAATTGCAAAAAGCGGTACAAGACGATTGGGCGGTATTTATGTTTTCAGCGGATTGGTGCCCGGACTGCCGCTTTGTGGAGCCGTTTCTCCCTGAGCTGGAAGCGGACTTTCCTGAATTCACTTATTACTACGTAGACCGCGATCAATTTATTGATACATGCGCGGAATGGGAAATTTACGGCATTCCGAGCTTTATTGTGTTTAACGGAGGAAAAGAAGTGAACCGCTTCGTCAGCAAAGACCGTAAAACAAAAGAAGAAATTGAGCAATTTTTAACCGATTCCCTTGCTAAAGCATAAAGGAGGCCACGGGCTTTGAAAATGACGTCAAGGAAGCTGGCGGATTTATTAAAACAGCGCCTGCAGCACGAGAACCGATCCTTCTTTTTTGACAGAGAAAAAGACACCCTCCGTGTTGAGGATCAAACGACCAAAAAAGGCATCACATTGGAACTCCCGCCGATCATTGCGAAGTGGGAGACGAAAAAAGAAGAAGCGATCGACGAAATCGTCTACTATGTGTCAGAAGCTATGGAGGCGATGGAAGGCAGCGGACAGGAGATGTCCGGAAAGGAAGCCGGAATCTATCCGGTCATCCGCTCCACATCATTTCCCGATCAAACGAGCGACGGCATTCCGCTCGTGTATGATGACCATACGGCCGAAACGAGAATCTACTACGCGCTTGACCTCGGTAAGACGTACCGCTTAATTGACAGCCGTATGCTCGAGAAAGAAAACTGGACAAAAGAACGGATCAGGGAGACGGCGTCATTTAATCTCCGCTCTCTTCCTTCGGTTGTGAAACAGGATACGGTTGCGGACAATTATTTTTATTTTTTCAGGGCGAATGACGGCTATGACGCCAGCCGGATTCTCAATGATTCGATTCTTCATGAATACAAGCAGGCCGCTGAAGGCGAATTGGCGATTTCCGTCCCGCATCAAGATGTATTAATACTTGCTGACATTCGAAATGAATCGGGTTATGATATTTTAGGGCAAATGTCCATGAGCTTCTTTGCAAGCGGCACGGTGCCGATTACGGCCCTTTCATTTCTGTATAATGAAGGCAGACTGGAACCTGTGTTTATCATGGCGAAAAGCCGGCCGAAAAAGGATTAGAAAGGATTTTTCTTATGAACGCTTTTTACAATAAAGAAGGTGTGGGAGATACGCTTCTGATCTCTCTTAAAGATGCGGCACGCGAAGAAATCGCCTATGAAAGAGAAGGCGATGTCATCAGAATTTTTAACAAAGAAACAAAAGAAACGACGGGCTTTAACATTTTTAATGTGTCTTCTTACTTACAGATTGAGGACAATGGCCCCGTCGCTTTGTCTGAGACATTCGTTCAGGATGTGAATGAAATACTGAACAGAAACGGCGTTTCAGAAACGCTGACGGTTGACCTTTCTCCGAAATTTGTTGTCGGTCACGTTGAATCGAAAGAAAAACATCCGAATGCGGATAAACTGAATATCTGCCAAGTGAATGTGGGAGAGGAAACCCTTCAAATCGTTTGCGGCGCGCCGAACGTGGACAAAGGGCAAAAAGTCGTCGTCGCTAAAGTCGGCGCGGTAATGCCGAGCGGACTTGTGATTAAAGACGCTGAATTAAGAGGCGTTCCGTCAAGCGGCATGATCTGCTCCGCGAAAGAACTCGCTTTGCCGGATGCGCCGGCGGAAAAAGGGATTCTTGTTCTTGAAGACAGCCGCGAGGCCGGCGAAGCATTTCAATTCTAACTCCCATAAATAAGCGCACAGAATCGAATGATGTGAGAGAAAGCCGTTAAGCAGGCCTGCTTAACGGCTTTCTTCAGTTAGAAGCTTAATCTTTTCTGAGCCGCCCGGCAATGGTATACTAAATATCGTCCCAGACTACTAAAAAGGGAGTTAGAGAGTGATTAAACATGAGTTGGCTGAATAAATTTTTTGACTTATTTTTAGGTGAAAAAGAAGAAGAGCATGAACGTGAACCGAACACGCATGCCCAAATCCCGAAACAGCAGATACCGGATCAGCCAGAAGGCAAATTAACGCGCATGGAAGATCCTAAAATATATTACGAATATCCGAAAGGGAATTTCCGCTTCCCCGTCGTTCCGGACGGCTATAAGCGAACGGAGCAAAACCAAAGACAGCGGGAAAGGCACGAACGCCGCCAGCCGTCCCGGGGTTATGCCGCCGGGCAGGAGCAAACCGAGCGGAAACAGCATACACATAAAGAGCCTGATACGGTGAAAAAGCCCTTTAAACCGTCATCGATTCCTTCACCGGTTTACGGCTTTCAATCTCAGCACAGCATAAAAAAAGCGCCTATTTCCGAAAAGCGGCGTGAAGAGAACGTAACATTGCTGTCAGAGGAGCAATTTGTTCCGCCAAAAGCCGGTCAGGAAACGGAAAAAGAGCCCGTCTTCACAACATCCGGCATAACAAAACAGACGAATGACCGGCCAGAACCGTTTGCGAAACAAGAAACGGAAGAAATCCAAGCTGCTAAAAAAGAGGAGCTTCACACCGAGGGTGAGAATGCAAAAGAGCAAGTGTTTGCAGCAGCAGAACCGCAGCAGACTGAAGAGCGGGAGCACACGGAAAGCGCGGAGTCTGCCGGCTTTACAGAAGAACAAGAGCATGAACAAACCCGCCCGCAGCCTATAATAGAGTCTGAGTATGAAGCATCCCGAACGGCTGAAAACACAGAGGAACAAGCGGCGCCGCAGGAGGAATATCAGGAGCATGAGCCGGAAAAAGCACCGCCTTTTGAAACCGCAGAAGAACCGGTGTATACATACACAGAACCCGGATACGATGAGGAAGTTCAGCCGCAGTCTGAAGACAAGCCCGAATCAGGTGAAACCGACGCGAAACAGGAAGCAGATGCTCAGCCTGAGTACAATGAAGCCGAGCGGCATTCAGATTCCGAGCCTGAACCTGCAAGCATCGAGACGGCCGATGCCCCGTCCCGGCCTGCCGAAGAAAAAACGGAGCATCCCGGACAGCCTCAGACTGTGAAAAAAGCGGAGCGGCCGAAAGAGCGCAATGTTCCGTTTAACGTCATGATGCTTAAAAGCGATAAACACAAGCAGACGAAGACGCCAGAGGGCGGAGCGAGCTATGTCTTTCCGAATCTGTCGCTTCTGGACGTACCGCCGGCGCAAAGACATGACGACCAATCGTGGATTGAAGAACAGCGCGAGCTTTTAAACGTTACGCTGAAAAACTTTAATGTGCGCGCCCAAGTCGTTCATGTCACACAAGGCCCGTCCGTCACACGTTTTGAAGTGCATCCTGAGCCCGGAGTGAAAGTGAACAAAATTACTAACTTAGCAGATGATATTAAACTGAGCCTGTCTGCCAAGGATATTCGGATTGAGGCGCCGATCCCCGGTAAAAACACGATCGGCATTGAAGTTCCGAACCGCGTAAGCAAAGTCGTCGATTTAAGGCAGATGATCAGAAGCGCCGCTTTCAGGACGAATCCGTCTCCGCTTACAGCCGCGCTCGGTGTCGATATTTCCGGAAACCCGGTCGTCATTGATTTGAAAAAGATGCCGCACGGGTTGATAGCGGGTGCGACAGGATCGGGAAAAAGCGTCTGCATCAATACCATTTTGGTCAGTCTGCTTTATAAGGCGGATCCGAGTGATGTCAAAATGCTTCTGATTGATCCGAAAATGGTCGAGCTTGCGCCTTATAACCAAATTCCGCATTTGGTCAGCCCCGTAATCACGGACGCCAAAGCCGCGACCGCCGCGTTAAAATGGGTTGTGGAAGAGATGGAACGGCGATATGAACTGTTTGCCCATTCGGGTGTGAGAGATATCGGCCGCTTTAATGAATTAACCGCCGATCATAAGACAGGCGAAAAGCTCCCGTACCTCGTAGTGGTTATTGATGAGCTTGCCGATTTAATGATGGTCGCGCCGAACGATGTGGAAGAAAGCATTGCCAGAATCGCGCAGAAAGCGAGAGCCTGCGGCATTCATCTGCTTGTCGCGACACAGCGTCCGTCTGTCGATGTCATTACAGGAATGATCAAGGCAAACATACCGACGAGGATTGCATTCTCCGTCTCAAGCCAGGTAGATTCCAGAACGATCATCGACATGGCGGGAGCGGAAAAGCTGCTCGGAAAGGGCGACATGCTGTACTGGGAAAACGGTACCGGAAAACCGGTGCGCCTGCAGGGCAACTTTGTATCCGACAGAGAGATTGACCGCGTCGTCTCTCATGTCAGAAAGCAGCTGCCGCCTTCTTATTTGTTTGAACAGGAAGAACTGATCAGGCAGGGAACCGCCCTCAAGGAAGAAGACGAACTGTTTCCTGAGGCGTGCCAATTCGTCGTGGAGCAAAACAGCGCCAGCACCTCAAGCCTTCAAAGAAGGTTCAGAATCGGTTATAACCGCGCCGCGAGGCTGATTGACATGATGGAAGCCGAAGGCATGATCTCAGAAGCGAAGGGCAGCAAACCCCGTGAAGTGCTGATTACGGCCGCTGACATTGCTCAAGAATAAGAATATCGTTCATTTTTCTCACAAACATGGTATGATAGTGGATGGACCATCAAAACTGCATCACTGTCACGCGCTGAAATATCATGCGGCAGGTTTAATCAAAAAGAAAGTTACAGATACTGACGATAACGTAAAAATAAATGGAAGCGCCGCTGTGCGGGCTTTTCGCCCGCGGCGGTCGCAAAATGAAATGAGCGTCATATACTGGGGAACAGATAGACGTTTGTTGGAGGTACGATTATGACTGTTTATCATTTTGTTGGAATAAAAGGGACAGGTATGAGCCCGCTTGCTCAAATCCTGCATGATACAGGGTATCAGGTGCAGGGATCGGATATCGAGAAGCAGATTTTCACTCAGGCTGCCCTTGAAAAAAGAAATATCCCGATCTATCCGTTCAGCACCGATAACATCAAACCCGGCTTAACGGTAATCGCCGGAAACGCATTCCCTGATTCTCATCCGGAAATCGCAAAGGCGCTCGCTGAAGGGATTCCTGTCATCAGATATCATAAATTTTTAGCTGAATATATGAAAAAATATACAAGTGTCGCGGTAACGGGCGCACACGGCAAGACGTCCACAACGGGCCTCTTGGCACACGTGATGCAGCAGGCGAAGCCGACTTCGTTTCTTATCGGGGACGGAACGGGCAGAGGAAATGAAAGCAGCGAATACTTTGTATTTGAAGCCTGCGAGTACCGCCGTCATTTCTTAAGCTATCAGCCTGATTATGCGATTATGACGAATATTGATTTTGACCACCCTGATTATTTCGCCAACATTGACGATGTGTTTGATGCTTTCCAAAACATGGCGCTTCAAGTCAACAAAGGCATCATTGCCTGCGGTGATGACGAGTACCTGCCGAAAATTCACGCCAATGTGCCTGTCGTGTATTACGGCACGGGAGAAGAAAACGATTTTCAAGCGAGAAACATCGTAAAAAATACGGAAGGCACGACATTTGACGTCTTTGTCCGCAATACGTTTTACGATACGTTCTACATCCCGGCATACGGCCATCACAATGTCCTCAATTCCTTAGCGGTCATTGCGCTCTGCCACTATGAAGAGATAGACGTGAACATGATTAAGCTCGGACTTGAATCATTCGGCGGCGTCAAACGCAGATTCAATGAAAAAGTGATCGGCAGCCAGGTACTGATCGACGACTACGCCCACCATCCGACTGAAATCAAAGTCACGATTGAGGCGGCGCGCCAAAAATATCCCGAACGTGAAATCATCGCGGTATTTCAGCCGCATACGTTTACACGGACGCAATCATTCCTGGATGAATTCGCAGAAAGCTTAAGCGCGGCCGACCGCGTGTATCTGTGTGACATTTTCGGCTCTGCCCGCGAGAACGTCGGCAAGCTCACGATCACGGATCTTCAGGAAAAAATCGATAACGCAGAACTCATTGAAGAAAATGACACATCCGTGTTAAAAGCGCATGAAGGCGCAGTGCTGATCTTCATGGGCGCCGGAGACATTCAAAAATATATGAGAGCCTATGAAAACGTCATAGCGTAACGAAAAAGCAGTGGGGCTCTCACTGCTTTTTTGTGCGTGCTGCAAAGGGATTTACCGAGAAACGGAGAAATAGTATACATACAGATCTTTCATATATGTTTATCATTTTAAGAATTGGGTATATACCACTATATCCTGCATTAAGGAGGTATTAGATGATCATCATTCTTTACTTAAGCGTCGCACTCATTGCCGTTGCATTTCTCATCCTCGTCATCTATCTGTCCAAAACATTAAAGTCCGTGCAGATGACCTTAACAAACGTTGCCTCGACTTTAGACGGCCTTGAAGGGCAGATGAAAGGCATTACCGCAGAGACAACCGAGCTGTTACATAAGACAAACCGTCTCGCGGAAGACATTCAGGAAAAATCAGAGAAATTAAATACGGTTGTCCATGCTGTCCAGGAAGTGGGAATTTCCGTCCAGCAGTTTAATACATCCATAAAGCAGGCAGCAGGTTCCGTTACGGCCTCTGTAAGAGAGAATCAGGATAAGATCAGTCAGGTTGTCACCTGGAGCCAGGCCGCTATGGAAATATGGGACAAGTGGAAGCAAAAGAAAAAAACATCGCTTTAATCATAAGAAAAATCCACTAAGGAGGAATCATAATGAGCAAAGATGGAATCAATAGTAAGGATTTTTTAATCGGAACGCTGATCGGGGGAATTATCGGCGCGACAACGGCGTTGTTTCTGGCGCCTAAATCAGGTAAGGAGCTGCGAGACGATCTCGGCAGTCAGGCTTCTGCGTTAAAGGATAAGACGGACAGAATGACGGCCGACGCGAAAGAAAAAGGCTCTCAATATGTCAGCATCGCCAAGGACAAAACATCTAATATCACCCAGCTGGTAGCTGATCAGTCAGGCCAGATTATGAATAAAGTGAAGGATTTAAAAGACCGTTCTAAGAGCACACTAACCGAGAAAGCCGAAGAGACGAGAAGCGAAATGCAGGACACGGCCCAAAGCATCAAGGCCGAAGCGGAAGACGCCGGGGAAAAAGCCGGTCAGGCAAATCGCTGATCTTCAATAAGGAGAGATAACCGACATGACAAAACAGCTGATATCGTCTGAAGAAGAGTTCAAAAATGCCGCTGAGAAAGAAAACACGCTCGTGTTTTTGAAACACAGCACAACCTGCCCGATCAGCCAAGCCGCGTTTCAGGAGTTTGACGCCTTTGCATCGGAGCATTCGGAAGTGCCTTCTTATTACCTGCAGGTGCAGGACAGCCGGCCGCTTTCAAACTATATCGCCGAGACATACGGCGTGAAACATGAAAGCCCGCAAGTATTCGTCATTACAAACGGCGAAGTGAAATGGCACGCGTCTCATTCACAAATCACAAAAAACGCAATAGAGCAGCACCTTTCATAATTGCTGGCCGCCGGTTGATACCGGCGGTTTTTTTTTGAAAAAAACTATTGATCATTTCAGCCGGATCATGTAGGATATCAATATACGTTACTTCAACGCATAAAAGCTTAAAAGCGTTTTGGTGATAAAGTAAAATGTGAAAAAATTTATTATTTCATATTCCTATTTTCGCATAACTGTAGTAAGATGCATGTTAACCATTAAAATAAAACATAGCATAGAAGGGATGAAAAAGATGAGCAACAAGGAATTAGAGAGCCTAAGACAGCAGGCAGACGCACTAAACTTAGAAATCCTTAAATTAATCAATGAACGCGGAGCCGTTGTAAAAGAAATCGGTAAAGCAAAGGAAGCACAGGGTGTCAACCGATTTGACCCTGTCAGAGAGCGTACAATGCTTAACCGCATTATTGAAAGCAATGACGGCCCATTTGAAAACTCAACGATCCAGCATATTTTCAAAGAAATTTTCAAAGCCGGACTTGAACTTCAAGAAGAGGATCACAGCAAAGCGTTGCTCGTCTCCCGGAAGAAAAAAGCAGAAGATACGATCGTTGATATTAAAGGCGAAAAAATCGGTGACGGCGATCAGAGATTCATCGTCGGACCTTGTGCCGTAGAAAGCTATGAGCAGGTTGCCGAAGTAGCGGCCGCAGCGAAAAAACAAGGCATTAAAATCCTGCGCGGAGGCGCGTTTAAACCCCGCACAAGTCCGTATGATTTCCAAGGTCTCGGCGTTGAAGGCCTGCAAATTCTTAAACGCGTCGCTGATGAATATGACCTCGCGGTGATCAGTGAAATCGTAACGCCCGCCCACATTGAGCAAGCGATTGATTACATTGACGTCATTCAGATCGGCGCGCGGAACATGCAAAACTTTGAATTGCTGAAAGCGGCCGGCTCCGTTAAAAAGCCGGTATTGTTAAAACGCGGTCTTGCCGCAACAATTTCAGAGTTCATCAATGCAGCTGAATACATCATGTCACAAGGAAACGACCAAATCATTCTTTGTGAGCGCGGAATCAGAACGTACGAAACGGCAACGAGAAACACACTCGACATTTCTGCCGTGCCGATTTTGAAACAGGAAACTCACTTGCCGGTGTTTGTTGACGTCACACACTCAACAGGACGCCGCGATCTCCTGCTTCCGACAGCAAAAGCGGCGCTTGCGATCGGCGCTGACGGCGTGATGGCCGAAGTTCACCCTGATCCTTCCGTTGCCCTTTCAGACTCTGCGCAGCAGATGGATATACCTGAATTCGAGAAATGGCTGAACGAATTAAAGCCAATGCTGAAAGTAAAAGCATAATACAACGTTCCGCTCTTTAAAGGCCGCCTCGCGCGGCTTTTTTTTCGTATCTTCATTTTATTTAATTATAAAATGAAAGTGAACGTTTTCATCACTGGGAAAAACGTGTATAATTTCATGAGAGATATTTAAATTTGATGAATAATGAAAAATAATGTACACTACTGACTTACGCTTACAATCATAAACGACAGAATGCGAAATCGTACGACATTTCTTTACATAAAGTGTTTATGCTATAGATAAGGATAAGTGTATCCAGTAAAAGGAGTGGTTTCAGTGAGCAACATTACGATATACGATGTGGCCAGAGAAGCAAATGTCAGTATGGCAACTGTTTCCCGCGTCGTGAACGGCAACCCGAATGTAAAACCGACGACCAGAAAAAAAGTATTGGAAGCCATTGACCGGCTCGGCTACCGCCCGAACGCGGTGGCAAGAGGGCTTGCAAGCAAAAAAACGACAACGGTCGGCGTCATCATCCCTGATATCTCAAGCATTTTCTACTCGGAACTTGCGCGTGGAATTGAAGATATCGCGACGATGTACAAATATAATATTATTTTAAGCAACTCGGACCAAAATCTTGAGAAAGAACTGCATCTGTTAAATACGATGCTCGGCAAACAAGTGGACGGTATCGTATTTATGGGCGGCAACATTACGGACGAGCATGTCGAAGAATTTAAGCGCTCTCCTGTGCCGATCGTCTTGGCGGCATCAGTGGAAGAACAGGGCGAGACGCCTTCTGTCGCCATTGATTATGAACAGGCGATTTATGATGCCGTTAAGCTTTTTATTGATAAAGGGCATCGCGATATTGCATTCGTCTCCGGACCGATGCAAGAGCCGATCAACCGTTCGAAAAAACTGCAAGGGTACAAACGGGCGCTTGAAGAAGCGGCGATTCCGTTTAACGAGCAATTCGTAGCGGAAGGCGATTACACCTATGATTCCGGTATGGAGGCGCTTCAAAGCTTGATGGGCCTTGACCGGAAACCGACGGCGATTCTTTCTGCGACGGATGAAATGGCCCTCGGCATTATCCATGCGGCCCAAGATCAAGGTCTTTCGATACCTGATGATCTTGATATTATCGGTTTTGACAATACGAGATTGAGCCTGATGGTCCGCCCTCAGCTTTCAACAGTCGTGCAGCCTACGTACGATATCGGCGCCGTGGCGATGAGACTTTTGACAAAACTGATGAACAAAGAGCCGGTTGAAGAGCATATCGTCGAATTGCCTCACCGCATCGAATTAAGACAATCAACCAAGTCATAAAAAAACGGAAAAGCAAGCTTCACTCTGAGGGGTGGAATCTTGCTTTTTTACTTGAGTAAGGAGAAGATATGAAACGTTTTGATTATCTGACGCCCGTTGGCTTTATGTTAGGCTGTATTATTGTCGCAATCGGTATTCTGTCAGGGACGGGACTGGCGGGAATCAGTTCATTTTTAGATCTGACTTCTTTTTTAATCGTCACAGGCGGCCTTGCTGCGGCGATCTTTATCAGTTTTCCGCCGAGGGATTTAAAGAAAACCCCTTCTGTTCTGAAACAGGTATTCTCCCGTCAGGATGACAATGTGAAAGAGCTTGTCAGAGTATTTGTCAGCCTTTCGGAGCAGGCGCGCAGGCAGGGGCTGCTGTCTCTGGATGACCAGGCGCGTGAGATCAAGGATCCGTTTTTAAAAAAAGGGCTTTTGCTTGCGATTGACGGCTGGGACGAGGAAACGATCCGGCTGGTGATGGATTCTGAGATCGCCGCGATGGAAGAAAGACATAGAAAAGGAAGACGCGTTTTTGAAAAAGCCGGTGATTTCGCACCCGCCTGGGGAATGATCGGGACGCTCGTCGGACTCGTTCTCATGCTTAAAAACTTAAATGACCCGCATACCCTCGGACCGAACATGGCCGTTGCGCTATTGACGACGCTGTACGGAGCGCTGCTTGCCAACTTGGTATTTATCCCAATCGCGGCAAAGCTTGAAGAAAAAACGGAAAGTGAAATTTTCATCAAACAGGTCATGATCGAAGGGGTTGTCGGCATCCAATCGGGCAAAAATCCCCGCAACCTCGAAAGTCAGCTTGTCGTCTTCAGCTCAAGAGAAGACTGGCGTAAAGGACAGCCTGCGAACAAGAAAAAGGGCGCTGTCCATGAAGCTTAGAAAAGAGCGTTTTGAAAGAAGAAACAAACCGGAACATTCCGGCGGTTCACCGAGATGGATGGTGACGTTCGCTGACTTGATCACGCTCATTCTCGTGTTCTTTATATTGCTTTTTTCGATGTCGCAAATAGACGCGGAAAAATTTCAATCTGCCGTTTCATCGATTCATACAAACGGCAGCGGGGGTGAACCGGCGTCATCAGACAAAGCAAACGAAAATAAACAACAGGATTTGCTGTTACAAAATGTGAAGACATACATAAAAGCGCATCATTTGAGTTCGAAATTGACGGCGAAGCGCGATGAGCGCGGAGTGGTCCTTGTGCTGCAGGAGGCCGTTCTGTTTCAGACGGGAAAAGCGGATGTGCTGAAAAACGCCGAGCCGGTTCTGCATCAGATCGCGGTACTTTTAAAAACAATTCCGAATGACATACAGGTAGAAGGCCATACGGACAGCCGCCGGATTTCCACCTATCAATTTCCGTCGAACTGGGAGCTGTCGTCTGCAAGAGCGGCGAGTGTGATCCGGTATTTTACCGCGAATGAAGACTTTTCCGCCAAACGGTTTATCTCTGCCGGGTATGCGGATACGAAACCTGTGAAGGACAACAAAAGTCCCGGACATATGAAAGAAAACCGCCGTGTAGAAATTGTGATCAAAAAAACGACCTCGTCATAAGGTCGTTTTTTATTTTGTTTTATACCGCTGCTCAGACCGGATGGCAAAAAGTGCTTTTTCCACGGTTTGGGCATTTTTTTCTGAAATTTCTTCTTTGCGGGGAATCGGAGGATATAATTGTTCAGGGTCACTCCAAAAAGCGGGCAACGTGCAGGGGGAGTGCTTCTGCCATTTATCAATCCATTTCTGCGGTATGCGCTCCCCGGGATCAATCCCTTTCATCTCAAGCCAAATGCGGCTCCATGCTCTCGGGACGACCCTCCAAATATCGTATCCGCCGCCGCCGACCGCAATCCATTTGCCGCTGCAATATTGATGGGCTAATGAATGAGCGAGCCGCGGGATCTCCTGATAAATGGAAATTGTATTGGACAGGTGTGTCAACGGGTCGTAATAATGGGCGTCCGCACCGTTTTGGGTAAGTATCACATCCGGCTTAAAAAAAGCCGCGATTTCTGAGGCGGCCGTTTTGTAAGCGTGAAGAAAGGAATCGTCCTCTGTGAAAGCATCCAGCGGAATGTTAAAAGAATAGCCGTAGCCTTGCCCGCTTCCTTTTTCCAGTACCTGTCCCGTCCCGGGAAATAAATAACGCCCGGTCTCGTGAAAAGATACAGTGCAGACATCAGACCTGTCGTAAAACGTAAATTGAACGCCGTCGCCGTGATGAGCGTCTGTATCAATGTATAGCACTTTTGCCCCGTAGTTCTTCTGGATGTATTGGATAGCCACGGCGCTGTCATTATAGATACAAAAGCCTGAGGCCCTGCCGCGGAAGCCGTGGTGAAGGCCGCCTCCTAAATTGCAGGCGTGCCTAGCTTGTCCCGTCATGACATAATCAGCCGCCGTTAAGGTGCCGCCCACCAGAAGTGACGCGGCTTCATGCATGCCGGCAAAAACGGGGGTGTCTTCCGTTCCGAGACCGTAGCTTTCTCCTTCTGCGGCAGGGAGCCGGCCCGCACCCGCTAGTTCCACCGCCTGTATATAATCCTCCGTATGAACGAGAGCCAGCTCATCTTTAGCGGCCGTGCGCGGTGTGACGATATCTCCTTCGTCAAACGCATCCGCCGCCTGAAGCAGATCGTATGTTAAAAGCACGCGGCGCTGATTGAACGGATGTTCCTGATGAAATTGATACGTCTGATAAGAAGGCGAGTAAACAAAAACGCTGTCTCTCATGGCTGATCCCTCAAATGTTTCGGCCATAAGACATTGTATCCGGCTTCTTGAACGGCACGGATAAAAGGGAGCGGATTCATCGTCTTCACCCGGAAGACGAGAATGTTCGACCCGGCGGAATCATGGGGATAGACGAGCACACTCAGGATTTGCAGCTGAAGATCACGGCACATGCAGCTGAGATCAGCAAGGCTTTTTGTCATATCCGTCACCAGGATTTCCACCTGTGATCCCGGCTGGGCCGCGCCTGTCAGGCTGACGAAAGTCCGGAGCACGTCGGTTTTCGTTAAAATGCCCGTCAGCTTATGGTTTACCGTAATCGGCAGACAGCCGATGCCGTGCTCATAAAAGGAAGCGGATATTTCTTCTACAAAGTCAAGCGGATGGGCGCAGATGACATTCCGCTTCATAATGGTCTCCACTTTGTTTGTCAGAAACGCGCCGCGTTCCTTTTGTTCAAAGCTGCCGGGGCCGGCCTGTTTAATGTCTCTATCTGTGACAATACCGGTGACGTGCAGCTCGTCGTCGATGACAGGGAGATGGCGGATATGATATGCCTTCATTTTACGGACGGCTGTTTCAATGGAGTCGTGTTTTGAGACGGTGATGACGTCCCGTTTCATGATTTGTTCTGCAATCATCTTTTTATCCCCTTTGTATGTCAGTCAATACATAAATCGCTGATAAAAACGAAGCCTGTCGAACTGTTCAATTGACTCCTGACTGACGTGCCTGCCGATGCGGGCCATCAGACAATTGGCCGGGTGAGAGCTGATTTCCGGTTCATCCGTTGCGAACCAGACAAGACCCCCGGCATTCATCATCTTTTCCATGATCTTTCTGTATTCCCACACATCTTTTTTCATTCCTTTTAAATCCCAATGCCAGTAATATTCCGTCGTCATGATGATGTACCGTTCCATCTGTTCATCCATCATGCTGACTGTCAGCAGCGTTTTTCCGACAGAACAGCCCCTGTAGCCGGGAGCGACCTCGATCGCCCCGAGTTCAAGGAGGTCTTCCATATTTCCGTCAGACCACCGTTCAAGCGGATCAGGATATAAATACGTCACATAGCCGATAATCGTCTGTCCGTCCCTGGCGATAATGATCCGACCTTCAGGAAGCCCGGCGATCTCGATTAACGCTTTGTGCTGTTCATGAGGAAGGCGAAAGGCTGTCAGGCCTTCATGAAACTCATACTGTGCTAGGTCATCTGGAGGAACGGGCCCTTCTACTAAAAGAGGGCCGGCTGCTGTCTGAATTAATGAAGAATGGTACGTTTTATGATGTTTCACTGATTCACCGCCTGTCGGTTCTTAATAAAAACACATCTCTCTTAAGCATAACAAAATATAAAGCGTTTTCAATAGTGTTGTAATTTATATTTTAAAAATTGAGAAAACTGTGAACATCTACTATAATTAGTCTATAGATAAGCAAAGGGGGATGTTGCATGAATTTGAAAGCGTTGCCGGCGGAAAAGGGGAATTATCATCTGCGAAATTATGAGGAAACGTACCGCAGCTTCGATTGGAAAGAGGTCGAAGCGGAGTTTTCCTGGCATCAGACGGGGAAGCTGAATGCGGCGTATGAAGCAATTGACCGTCATGCCGAATCATTTCGAAAAAACAAAGTAGCGCTGTATTACAAGGACGCAAACCGGGATGAAAAATACACATTTAAAGAAATGATGGAGGAATCGAACCGGGCGGGAAATGTACTGAGACGGTATGGAAACGTGGAAAAAGGGGACCGCGTTTTTATTTTCATGCCGCGTTCGCCGGAGCTTTACTTTATCATGCTCGGCGCAATTAAAATCGGTGCGATCGCCGGTCCTTTATTTGAAGCGTTTATGGAAGGCGCCGTCAAAGACCGCCTCTTGAACAGCCAGGCAAAGGTTGTCGTGACGACACCTGAACTGGCCGAACGGATTCCGGCGGACAGCCTGCCCGACCTCGAGCATATTTTCATTGTCGGCGGCAGCAAAGAAGCGGGAGATAAAATCATCCATTATGATAAAGCGGCTGAGGGAGAAAGCACGAGACTTGATATTGAATGGATGGACAGAAGAGACGGCTACCTGCTTCACTACACATCAGGATCTACCGGAACGCCTAAAGGTGTGCTCCACGTTCATGAAGCCATGATTCAGCAATACCAGACCGGCAAGTGGGTGCTTGATCTTAAAGAAGACGATATTTACTGGTGCACTGCGGACCCGGGCTGGGTGACCGGGACGGTGTACGGGATATTTGCGCCGTGGCTGAACGGAGCGGCGAATGTGATCGTCGGCGGCAGATTCAGTCCGGAAAACTGGTACGGCACGATTGAGAAGCTCGGTGTCAGCGTCTGGTACAGCGCTCCGACGGCTTTCAGAATGCTTATGGGCGCCGGAGATGAAATGGCATCCAAATTTGACCTTACTTCACTTCGTCACGTCCTGAGTGTCGGAGAACCTTTGAACCCCGAGGTCATCAAGTGGGGACATAAAGTATTCGGCAAGCGCATCCACGACACATGGTGGATGACAGAAACGGGCGGTCAGCTCATCTGCAATTATCCTTGCATGGAGATCAAGCCGGGTTCAATGGGGAAACCGATTCCGGGAGTGGAAGCGGCGATCGTTGACAATCAGGGAAATGAGCTTCCGCCGTACCGAATGGGAAATCTCGCCATTAAAAAGGGCTGGCCGTCGATGATGGATTCCATTTGGAATAACAAAGAGAAATATGATTCTTATTTCATGCCGGGCGGCTGGTATGTTTCCGGAGATTCTGCTTATATGGATGAAGACGGTTATTTCTGGTTCCAAGGCAGAGTCGATGATGTCATCATGACATCCGGCGAGCGCGTCGGCCCGTTTGAAGTCGAAAGCAAACTTGTTGAACATCCCGCGATTGCCGAAGCCGGCGTCATCGGAAAGCCGGACCCTGTCCGGGGAGAAATTATTAAAGCGTTTATCGCGCTCAGAGAAGGGCATGAGCCATCCGATCAGCTGAAGGAGGACATTCGCCTCTTTGTAAAACAGGGGCTTGCCGCGCATGCCGCACCGCGGGAAATTGAATTCAAAGATAAACTTCCGAAAACACGGAGCGGAAAAATCATGAGACGTGTGCTGAAGGCATGGGAGCTGAACCTGCCGGCAGGCGATCTGTCCACAATGGAAGATTAAAGACGGCGTTGACATCGTATCTTATTTATGTTAAAAATGAGTAAGCTTCATACGAAAAGGTTTTGATTGAGACAAGTAGGATATCTGATTGTTCAAGAGAGCTGATGGCCGGTGAAAATCAGCACATAAGATATGCCGAATACACTCATGAACCGCTTTTGCGAACAAAGCCATTCCAAGGCTTTCAGTAGTGAAAGAACGGACACGGTCCGTTATCAAAAAGAGTGATAAAAGCTTTTTTATGCTTTTATTAGTAGGGTGGTACCGCGATTATATCGTCCCTTCGTTTTAAACGAAGGGGCGTTTTTTATTTTCATAAACAAAGGAGCAGACAAAATGACTAACTTATTAGAGGATTTATCATTCCGCGGCTTAATCCAGCAAATGACGGATGAAGAAGGACTGAATAAACAGCTGAACGAAGAAAAAATCCGTTTATACTCAGGGTTTGACCCGACGGCTGACAGCCTGCACATCGGACACCTTCTGCCGATATTGACACTGCGCCGTTTCCAGCTTGCAGGCCACCATCCGATTGCGCTTGTAGGCGGCGCGACGGGACTGATCGGCGATCCGAGCGGCAAAAAAGCGGAGCGTACGTTAAATACTCAGGATATCGTTGTCGAATGGTCGCAAAAAATTAAAAATCAGCTTTCCCGATTTTTAGATTTCGAGGCCGGAGAAAACCCCGCTGTCATAGCGAACAACTTTGATTGGATCGGAAAGCTGAGCATTATTGAATTTCTCCGTGACGTCGGAAAGAACTTCGGAATTAACTACATGCTTGCGAAAGATACCGTAAGCTCAAGAATTGAAACCGGGATTTCTTACACGGAATTCAGCTACATGATCCTGCAATCCTACGATTTTCTGAATCTGTACAGAGAAAAGAACTGCAAACTCCAAATCGGAGGCAGTGACCAGTGGGGCAACATCACGGCCGGTCTTGAACTGATCAGAAAATCAGAAGAAGAAGGGGCGAAAGCTTTCGGTCTTACCATTCCGCTCGTCACAAAAGCTGACGGCACGAAATTCGGCAAAACGGAAGGCGGCGCCATTTGGCTTGATAAAGAAAAAACATCGCCGTACGAATTCTACCAGTTCTGGATCAATACAGATGACCGCGACGTCGTCAAATACTTAAAATACTTTACTTTCTTATCAAAAGAGGAAATTGAAGCTTATGCTGAAAAAACGGAGACGGCTCCTGAGAAAAGAGAAGCGCAGAAACGTCTCGCTGAAGAGGTGACTGTTCTTGTACACGGCCGCGAAGCGCTTGAGCAGGCCGTTCATATCTCCCAGGCGCTGTTCAGCGGCAATATTAAAGAGCTTTCCGCTCAAGACGTCAAGGTAGGATTTAAAGATGTACCTTCGTTTGAAAAAGACCGCTCTGAAGAACTGTCTTTAGTAGACGTGCTTGTGGAATCTAAATTGTCGCCTTCAAAACGGCAGGCCCGCGAAGACATTCAAAACGGAGCTGTTTACATTAACGGCGAGCGCCAGACGGACATCGGGCATCTTCTGACTGCGGAAGACCGCATTGAAGATCAATTTACCGTACTGCGCCGCGGAAAGAAAAAATACTTCCTGATCACGTACTGAAAATAAAAAGCAGTCCGGCCGCTCAATGCGGCAGGCTGCTTTTTTATGTTTTGTGAATACTGCACGGGGAAATGAGTACAGTACATAGTATAAGCAAAACAGGGAAGGGGTGCTGCGCCGTGAATTTCATGTTTACCATCGCAAAAGAAAGATTGCAGCGGGATCATTGGGAACAGCAGCAAAGCATAAATGCCGAAGCCAAAGCCGAGGAATCAGAGACGGAAGAAGAAAATCCGACATCATAAAGGGAAAGCCTCCATTCTGCGGAATGGAGGCTTTTGATTGTCACCATATCAGCCTGACGGCGGCCATCAGCACGACTCCTGTGATGACCGTGATGGATAAGCTTTTTGTCCGCATCGCGCAAAGCAATGTCGGGATGAGAACGATCATTGCTTTCCAATCAAAGGTCAAAGCGCTGTTTGTTTTCACAATCATGCTTTCCGTTACCAGAGCCGTCAAAATACAAAGCGGAATAAAGGAGAGCCATTTTAAAGCCAACTCAGGCATCTGAATGTTCCGGACAAATATAAACGGAACAATGCGCGGCACAAGTGTAACAATCATGCAGCCGAGTATAATCCAGATCATTTGTGTGCTGATGCTCATTTGTCCGTCACCACCCCGATCGTTGCCACAATCACGGTTGAGGCGATAACCGCGATGTGTGACGGGACGAAATACGATAACAAGACCATAAAAATGATCATATAGAGAATTAAGGAGAGGCTGTGCTTCAGCTTTTCCGAAGCGGACGACTGCAATTGCAGCACAAGCAGCGCCGCAAACATAGCGGGCAAAGCAAAGTCCAGGCCGAGCGCGTAAGGATCAGATATCCATTGTCCGAGAAGCCCGCCCATCACGCAGGAAATAACCCAGCACACGTAAGCGGTTATATTGAGACCGTTCATCCACTTATCGTATAACCTGCCGTTCTGAGCCGCTTTGTTCACCGCTACCCCGAAAGATTCGTCAGTAAGCAAAGCCCCGAAGCCGATATTTTTCAGCAAAGAGTATTTCGTGAAATACGGCGCGATGGTCAGGCTCAGCAGAAGGTGCCGCAGATTGACGATAAACGTCGTTAAAATAATGGCGGAAATAGGACTCCCGGAAACAAGGAGCGAGCAAATAATAAATTGGGCGGCGCCGGCATAGACACACAAAGATAACAAACAAATTTCAAGAATGCTTAGATGAGAGGCAACGCCAACGATGCCGAAAGCAAAACCGATGCTCATATAGCCCAGCAGCGTAGGCACACAATCCCGCACCCCCTGTAAAAACGTATCGTTCATTTCCCGGGAAACGGCGGTTTTTTGCACTTCTGTGTTAATCATTTTTTATACTCCTTTCATAGAGATTATAATGATAACGACTAATGAAAAAATCAAAGAAAATACGGTTCACATTTATATGAACCGATTTCCGGTGACGACATGAAATAACGAATGGTTTTGTTTCATCAGGCCCTCAACTTTTTCAGCCCCTACTTCTTTCACAAGCTCCGCGAACATCAGATCGTGCCTCATATATTCCATAGCCACGAGAACGAGAGCGGGATCTTCTGATTTAATGGCCCAGGCATTCGTCTGCGGGGAAAAATTGGCGATTAAGACTTCTTTATTATCGCGGGCAGCTATCGTTAATCTCCCGCCCATCCGTTTCTCCGCCACTTCAGGAGACATATTATGATTTGTCGTATTTCCGAGCTTCACTTCCGGAGGGCCGAACACAATCGAAAAGACGGGCAATTGTTCGGCGGCGCGTTTGTTAGCGGCTTCTTGAATAAAGGGAATCTGCTGTTCCCAGACAGACAGCCACAACTCTTCCTCGGCTTTTTCAATCATATCCTTCATCTCATTGATGACATGATCATTCGTGCTGATGCGGCGGATGACATTCATCTCCTGCTCGCTTTCCAGTGCCAATAACTTTTCCTCAAGGTAGCCGAATGAGCTCTCGAAATCGTGCCGGAGCCGGTCGATTAATTCCTTTCCGGCCAGCGGGGCATATGTAACCGGATCAGACGGCACAATATGGACAGCGCCTTTATCAACTAATTTCCCCAATACTTCATAGATCATTGAGCGGGGGACGCCTGACCTTTTGCTGATTTCATATCCGGTAACAGGCGAGTGTTTCAACAAGCCGATATATGCTTTACATTCATATTGAGAAAATCCAAATTTCTGTAATTCTTTCAGAACATCCTCCATAAACATCCTCCGTAGTGGTTATTCATGAAACTACTATAATGTAAGCGATTATATCTTGTCAATGGGACTTGAGTGCTGAAAGAAAGGTGCGCCTGTTTTGTCGCTTTCCAACTTAGTTTATGGTGAGTTACATGTATGGCTTTTGTGAAAAACGTTGCCGTAGACCCACACGAATGCCGTTTGATACGATAAATTCAAGAAGTTAAAAAGAGGAGGATCACGGTGGAAAACACCTCTAAAATCGCTTTTTTATCGGTTATAAGCAATTCCCTGGTCGTCATGCTCAAAATAGTGGTGGGGATAATAACCGGATCTGTCGCGATACTTTCTGAAGCCATTCATTCTTTTTTAGATTTGATCGCCGCCTTCATTGCCTTTATCTCCGTCAGAATTTCAAAAAAGCCGGCTGATACAGGGCATCCGTACGGTCATGGAAAAGTCGAGAATCTGTCGGGGACTATCGAGACGATTCTGATTTTTGCGGCAGGGATTTGGATGATATATGAATGCGTTCAAAAACTGGTCAACCCGGCGCCGGTTCATCTGCCCGTATTGGGCATTGTTGTGATGCTTGCGGGGGCTCTCATTAATTTGATCGTTTCGAAGTTCGTAAAAAGAGAAGCCGAAAAGGTTAATTCCGTGGCAATGAAATCAAATGCCCTGCATTTACTGACTGACGTGTACACATCATTAGGCGTAGCGGCAAGCCTTTTGGTCGTTACCGTAACGGAGTGGTACATACTTGATCCCATTATAGGTATGGTGCTGGCGGTGTATATCATATATGAAGCGTTTAAGTTAATGAAAGAAGCATTCCCGCCGCTGATTGATACCCGTTTGTCGGAAGAGGAAGAAAAAACAATTTTAAAGATTATTGAAACATTTCAACAGGAATTTATTGAAATTCACGATTTTCGTACAAGACGCTCCGGCCCGCAGGAGTATATTGATTTTCACCTGGTCGTAGCCTCTCACGTGACGATTAAAGACGTGCACGACCTGTGTGACCGCATTGAAAGAGATATTACGAATGAATTCAAACAAGCACAGGTAATGATTCACCCCGAGCCGGAGAGCGAGAGGAAGAAATAAATCGATCTTATGTTTGCGTTTGTTCCCGGCAAAAGGCCCGTTCCCACGAGTCTTTTTGTTGTATAAATGACTATTTCTCGCTCATATGAGAGAGAAGCTTATACACGTGAGGGGTTCATTTCATACGTTATGTTGTAAAGAAAAAGGGAGGTGAACAGAATTGAACGCTATTTCTGTTAAAGAAATTGAACATGGAGTTGCCGTTGCGGAAAGAGAAGGTTTAGGGGAGTATTTATACCAAGAACCGGTTTCTAAAAAATGTTCGCGCCGTTCCCGCAGCAGAAAACGGACACATCGTTCTCGCAGCAGAAGACGGACGCATCACCGGACACACCGTTCCCGCAGCAGAAGACGGACGCATCACCGGACACACCGTTCCCGCAGCAGAAGACGGACGCATCGCCGGACACACCGTTCCCGCAGCAGACGGTCTCATCAAAAACGCACCCGCAAACGCTGTTTTAAATGCTGACTGCAGACTCTATTACAAGTAACGGGGATCTGCTATAATGGCAAGAGAACTGCATAAAAGATCCGGTATCATCATCTGCGGACACTGAACTGACAACATGGCGCTGTTTGTTCGTGTCCGTTTTTTATGTCAAAAAAGATGCCGGAGGATAAAAAGGAAGGGATGACGCCGAATGAAGCTGAATGAGGATTTTTATAACTCTGAAGGAAAGACAGTCTCTTTGCCAAACATAAGCAGCAAGCTTTTGCATATCACGGACAGCGGGCATATCAGCATTGACTTCATCAGCATAAGCAGGCTGCGGAAGGCTTCAAAAATCGCGATCTTAGGTGACAGCGTCGCCCGGGGGCTGCGTGCGGAATACGGCTTTGGTGACATTCTGAAAGACCGGACAAACGCTGATATAACCAATCTGTCTGTCAGCGGCGTTAACATGAGCAACAACGGAAGCGGTAACATTTATCAGCAGGCGCTTAAAACAAAGGGACATGATGTCATCATTGTCCAGGGAACAGATGATGATTGGTGCAACCACATTCCCATCGGTACAGATGAAAAGGATATCACCACATTTTACGGAGGCTTCTGCCAAGTGATTCAGCAGCTGCGAAGCGGAAATAAAGGCGCGAGCATCATTGTGGTGACCCCAACGAGACAAGCAAAAATATCAAAAGGAAAAATCGTCCGCCGTGATACTGATAAAAATAAACTGGGTCTGAAGCTGGCTGACTATGTGAAAGCCCAAAAAGAAGCCTGCACACTCCTCTCTGTACCGTATGCCGACCTGTTTGATACTGATCTTATCGACCCGTATAATCCCGCTTTCCGCAGCATGTGCATGTCAGAAGGTCTTCATCCGAACGAGAAAGGGCATCAAATCATATTTCAGGAAATCTGCCGGAATTATTATTACTATTATGGGTAACACAGCGCTAACAGGTTATTTTCGGCTTTGCTTTTCTAAAAGCTCAATTATTCTTTGAGATGCGTGTTTTTGCGCTCTCAAAAGCGAGACGATATTACCGGTAAAACCGATTAAAATGATAAGCAGCAAAATGATCATCCACATAGCGAACCTCCTGTCGAGTGTCGAAAAACCTACTCTTAATTTTACTTATTATGGATGGGGAAGAGAATAGGTCTAACTATTGGTGTTTCTTTATAAATCCATAAAAAAAGCACAGACTGAACGGGTCTGTGCTTTTTTCTCTTATTTCAGCAGGTTCAATGATTCACGATTAAAGGCTTTCAAATCGTCAGGTGTTCTGCTCGTTACGATGTTATGGCTCACGACGACTTCTTCATCTTTATAATGTGCGCCGGCATTGATTAAGTCTTTGCGGATGCTGCGGAATCCCGTGATATCTTTTCCTTTAAGAAGGTCGGTATCAATCAGCAGCTGCGGGCCGTGGCAGATTGCGAAAACAGGTTTCTGATCTTCCACGAATGCTTTAGTGAATTCACCCGGGCGGTCATCTCCGCGCAGAAGATCCGGTGAAAAGCCTCCGGGAATCAATAACGCATCGAATTCCTTGGCGTCTGCGTCTGAGATCGCTTGATCGATCTTTACTTTCTCACCGTGTTTGCCCGTCACTTCTTTCCCTGCTTCCAAATCTATTGTCACCACACTGTGGCCCGCTTCTTTAAATGCGTCCGCCGGGCTTGTATATTCAATATCCTCAAATTGATCTGTCATCAGAACTGCGATTTTTTTGCTCATACATCATGCCTCCTGTGAATTTGTATATGACAAGAATATCAGGCAGATTCCCGCCTCACAACGTATTTGCTTATGAAAAAAGACCCCTCTGAAAAAGAGGAGCCAAAAGGTACGGAGGTCTGCTGAAACTAACGTGTTTAACTTGAGATAAGGCAAGAAATCGAACCAATTACTTTTTGCGTCTTTTTTTATGCTTTTTACACCCGCATTTCCCCGGATCTCCCGGATCAATGACTTCGTGAATTGTTTCTTCCTTATAAACGTGGCGGGGAACATAACGGATATGCTCTCTGTTAATGTGTTTGATGGGATGGACGTAAACCACTTCTTTGTCAGTATACTTGTCAGTCACAATATACTTAGGGTCACAGTAATACACTTTCGATTTTTTACCCATTCATCTCACCTCCCGTACTTTATTAAATGCTGGCAAGGAGGGTTTTGCATCGGACAAGTACACCGTGGCAAGTCCACAATTTTTCATATGCAATTTCGTTTTTCTGGTTTTTCCTGAATCCGCCTCAAATTGGAACGATTAACCCTTTTTAAGCAGGGAAATCTATAAAAAAGAATTCAAAAACGATTCTTTTCTCAGGTCAATCGAGATGCATACATCTTTAGGGGGATTTCAGAATGCTCGATGAAAAAACGATTGAAATCATTAAAAGCACAGTGCCGGTCTTAGAAGAGCATGGTGAAGAAATCACAGGCCGATTTTATGACCTGCTGTTTCAGCATCACCCTGAGCTGCTGAATATCTTTAATCAGACAAATCAAAAGAAAAAAACACAGCGTACGGCCTTGTCGAATGCTGTGATCGCGGCCGCAGCCAATATTGACCGGCTGGAAAACATAGTCCCCGTCGTCAAACAAATCAGCCATAAGCACCGGAGTATCGGTGTTAAGCCCGAGCATTACCCAATCGTTGGAAAGTACTTGTTAATCGCGATAAAGGATGTGCTAAAAGACGGGGCCGCTCCTGAGGTCATTCAGGCATGGGAAAAAGCATACGGCGTCATTGCAGACGCTTTTATCGGAATTGAGAAGGACATGTATGAACAAGCGGAAACGCAAAAAGGCGGCTGGAAAGACTATAAGGCGTTTACAATTGATAAAAAGGTAAAAGAAAGCAAGGAGATAACGTCGTTTTATTTAAAACCGGAAGACGGACAAGTTCTCCCCGAATTCAAAGCAGGGCA
Source organism: Bacillus sp. FCW2 (assembly GCF_021228595.1). Lineage (NCBI taxonomy): Bacteria > Bacillati > Bacillota > Bacilli > Caryophanales > Bacillaceae > Bacillus > Bacillus sp. FCW2. The sequence continues at coordinate 794,432 of NZ_CP089436.1, forward strand.
GTATATCAGTGTAAAAGTATACATTCCGGACACGGGCTATACGCATATCCGCCAGTACAGCTTATCCGACGTGTCCGGTAAGGATTATTACCGGATTTCCGTTAAAAAAGAAGGGGTTGTTTCCTCATATCTGCATGACCAATTACACGAAAAGGATTCAATTGAGATCAGCGCTCCGGCCGGGGATTTCGTATTAGACCCTGATTCCAAAAAGAATCTCGTTCTCATCAGTGCCGGTGTCGGAATTACTCCGATGATCAGCATGTTAAAGACGGTTGCCAAAACCCAGCCGCAGCGAAACGTTCTCTTTATCCATGCGGCAAGGAGCGGAGAGTATCATGCGTTGCGGCATGAAGCTGAAGAAGCCGCGGAACACTCATCCGTTGACACCCTCTTTATTTACAGCGAGCCGTCCGAACAAGACCGTTCAGAAAACATTCGTTTTCGGGAAGGCCGGATTGACAAACAGCTGTTAGAAGAAGTGATGACAGATAAAGATGCTGATTTTTACCTGTGCGGATCACCGTCGTTCATTAAAGAAATGAAAAAGCTGATTTCTGAATTCAATACACCGCCGGAATCCATTCACTATGAATTATTTGAACCCCAGCTGAGTATGGTGTGACGGAAGAAGGAAGGATTTTAATGTATGAAGCACCTGGATTGGGTGCTTTTTTATTCTAGAGAACAGGATTTTTACCAGAAGTAGGGGAAATAGGGATAGAGAACGAACAGGGAATTAGAGCGGTTGGCCGCGAAGGGATCAACAAGCCCATTTCCAAGTCGATGGCCTATAAGATATTCTGAGGGCTGCTGCTGAATATGGCGGTTTGGATGATATAGCCACATACACACGTTGAGAAAAATATTGGCATATGGGTTGAAAACAGTAGGGGAAAGGGCTAACGGCGCTTCAGGCAGTTGCACAGTATAACATATGGGTAATTCGTGGACAATGTGGATATGTTATACTGATGAAAAAAAGGGGAGCTTTTATTGAGTGGCGAAGTAAAGATATTAGTTCAGAGATTAGAGGACTTGAATCAGGGGTTAAGAGATGAATTCAACGGTTATAAGCACTTGAAAAAGACAATTGTAGAAAATGATTATGTTGAAATGTTTAGTGAAATCTCTCCAATGTTGAAGTTTGCGAAGAACATATTCGACTTTGCTCAAGAAATAAAATTCAATATGTTTTTGAAAGGTTTTAACGAAAATGATATACCTTTAGATCAGCAGATTCAAAAGCTCAGAAAATATATAGATAATCCAATAAGAGCGGAATTTATTGCTAATACAATTAATAAAATTTTATCTGCAAACTCTAGTGAAGCATGTTTAATCATAGAGACAATTTCAAATTCAGTTGTAAACGAAAATTAAGGATATAGAACATGAAAAGTTAGTTGTTATAAACGCTTTAGCCTCTTTTTTTAATCATGACATTCAGAACTATAGAAAAATTTTAGACTATATTAATCTTAAGGCAGAAAAAACAAATAGATGGCAGACAAATGGCAGAATAACGGCAGAAAGATGGCACACCATTTTGTTTTAGATAAGGTATTATGGTAATAGGTAATAAATCAAGGGAGCGGCACTGCTAGTGAGCGGGGGTGCTTTTTTATGTTCTCTATAAACTGCTTCCGTAAAACGTTCGACAAATTTCGTAAATGATTCCATTGTTCCTTTCTTTTAGCGATAATAAGGTGGGAGGGATATTAGTGAATGAAATTTTCAATATGGAATTTTTCGGCAAGGTAATCTTAAGTACAATAACTATTTTGGTATTTAATTCAGCATTACAACTACTTAAACATTGGCTTGAAAAGAAAATGGGCTTTCATACTTTCTCTATGAATAAGAAATATGAAATGTACCCAGAATTATATAAAAAATCTTTACAAGCACATGGTGCTCTACTTGCGTGTCGCGATTATTTTATAAGTTGCCCGTCTTTTGAACGTTCTAATGAAGAGGATGTTCGTAATTATACAAGTGAAATTCTAAAATTGACAAAGAAAGAAGAGTCAGATGTATTAGATGCATTTAAAAGATCAAGCGAAGAAGCGTCCAAGTTAGTGTATAAATTCATTGAGCGTAATAACTTATATGAGGCAAGAAATAAATGGATAGAACTAAATAATTGGGTCAATGAAATTGCAATATTCTCATCTGATGAAATTAATGTGATTGCAAATAAAGCTATAAAGAAAATGCTAAATTTACTGGTTACTTATGAAATACCAGATCCAAAAGAGAATCAAGATAAAACTGCTTCACTTAAAGAAGAAATTGATATTACTCTAGAAAGTTTAAATAAACAGATTAAAAAAGAGATTAAAATTAAAAGCTAAACACCCTTTTTTGGGTGTTTTTTATATTCTCTGTAAACTGTGTCCGGTAAATCTCAGGATGGACAATCGGCGGTTAACGGCTTGAGTGCGGGGGCAGTTTAGAAAGAATATACCAAGCGCTTTCCAATCGGGAGGGCGCTCTTTATATTTAAGGTTATGGAAAGACTATGTACAAAGTTTTTGGCTGTTAGGTTAGTGCTGTGATAAAGGCTAAACTGTAATTTATAGAAAAGATTCTCTTGTATGTTTGAAGCAGCTAAGGGAACGATTTATAATAGTGAGACAAAATGAATGCTTGTACATAAATAATTCGACAAATTCCACGAACAGTTCCTTTAAATACTTTTTCGCCGATAATAAGGAAGAGGAGGTGAGGGAATGGCATATGAGAATATTGATTTAGAGATTAATCAAATCTATACAGCAGAACAGATTAGAATTTTTATGGCAAATAATAAAAATTCAATATTTCTTAGTGATACACAAACATTTGATTACGATTCAGATATGAATTTTAAAATCTTAAGCAAGAGTATTAAGTATGTTCACAAAACCAATGAAATTAATAGGAATCATATTGTTCCTACGATTAAGTCTAAAATTTTTGTAATCGAAAGAATTTAGTATTCTGTCAGAATTATAGATAAAATTGATAGAGGTGATGCTGAAGTGAAATATCAAGAATTAATGTCTTTGTTACTTAAGAACGCACATTGTGAAGATTGGGTTAAAAGTATTGATCGGGATCACAGATACACCTTTACACTTAGAGAAGATATTTCTGTAACAATTAAAGAAAAGCCTGATAGAGAAGATAATGATATTTCAAATGAGTTTACTGATAAATTTATAAATTCAAAGGCTAGTTATCACTATTACTCGCTTAATTATAATGGTTCTACCGTAAAGAATGTATGCCTATATATGGTTGATGGTGCTCGAGCCTATATACCGAGTCCTCGAGGATTAGCAGATACACATATTGAAGATGATGATTTGATAGTAGGAGTGATAATCGACAGAATATTGTTTGACACTAGACATGAGGATACTTTTTCTTTTATAGATAAATCAGGGCTAACGTATCAATCGGGTATTAAATTTTAAAAAGCGCACCTTTAAGGGCGCTTTTTTATATGGAGGTATATTATGCAAGCCAACAAGGGAGGGTTACTGCGAACAGCACAAACGAACCAAACCGGCCTATGACCAATACCGGGAATCAGCTGGCAAACGGGGGTATAACAGCAAGTGGAGGCCGTCGCGCGCTGGTTACCTATCCAAGCATCCGTTATGTGCTGTCTGCTTAATGCAAGGAAGAAGAACCCCGGAGACAGTTATCAATCATATCGTTCCGCATAAAGGCGGCATGAACCTCAAGTAAATGGGCCCTTATGCGCCTCGTGTCATAGCGACGGAGGATGGAGGATTTGGGAACAGAACATCAAATGAAAGAATGTACAAAATCCCCAAGACTAAAAATTAAATTCTTTTGCGTACACTTAACTTCATCTGTTTCGATGTTATTGTCTTCACTGTTATATACCCGAGCATAAAAGAAAAATGGGTAAAAACAAATTTGTGAAGCTTGTGTGTTTTAAAAAAGATAGGAGGATGTAACCCCCTATCTTCTCATTCTTCCTATTCTGATTAACTCCCCAATAATTGATCCAGCGATGAAAATAATCAATGGGACTGGAGTGAATTTATTACCCAAAACGCCCATGTAAACAAAATAACATGCACATAAAACAAGGAACAGTAGGATATATCTTTTTAATATCCTGTTAACATTAGACGTTGTTTTTTCTTGTTGCATATTTTTTCACCTCGTTTTTATGGTCGGCAAGTTGATGGGATTGGCCTGCTTCCAAAAAATTTGGGACTGTCTGCCGTTTTAAGGACTTTCTTTCTTTTAGAGTCTTCGTAGAATTTTGTTCTATTAGCATAAGGGTATGCGCTGCATTTAAAGGCATAACGATATTGGAATACTGTATAGTAAGCAGTTGTTTGGGTACCTGCTAAAAACCCTACAATAGCGAATACTACGTTGTAAGGTGTTTTTGTTATTGTTGAAATAGCTGTGGCTGCCACACCGACAGAAACGCCTTTCAAATTGTATTTATAATTGTATTTCCCCATGTATTTTCCACCGGGCGGTATCTTCATAGTTGACATATTAGGAGAAGAAAATACCCCATCTTCCTCCATAGTAAGGTTAAAATCGACCTCACCGTTTTTATAAAGTGTGTTTGTTTCGTTGTTGTATTCAAATTTTGTAACTGTCCCATTTTCCTCAATAACTTTAGCTTTATTCACAGCAGGGTCAGTAAAGTCGTAAGAATAGACATACTTTTCCCCATTAATCTCAAAAACATTCTCACCTACAGTATCATTTGACATTGATGCAGGGGTGTTCAACATTTCATTGCTTTCTGCTTTGGCTTTAAAATTAGGCATAACCCCTACAACCAATGCAGTGACCAAAAACAAAAGTAAAGCTGACTTGAATTTCTTCAAACAATCACACTCCCTATTGTATATTCGTTACAATCCAAATTATACCGGACTTGTTATTATTTAAGAATGGGGACAGCGGAGTGTAGATTCGACAATGGAGATAAATAGTCCGCTATAATACCGTTCTGAAAAAGTGGGTCAATAGCCTTTTTTTGGAATTTCGCGATGTCGAAAAAACTCCTATTAATTACATTTTATGTAAAGGTATGCTAGAATATTTTTTGATAAAATTTAGAATATTTGTAGAAATAGGTGTTTATCATATGAGTAAACTGGCTTCTAAAAAAGTTGCAAATATATTAAATGATTGGTATATCGCGATAAAACAACAAGACGCTGAGTCTGCTGAGAAATATTTTGAAGAGATCAAACCGCTTTTAGATGAAATGGGAGACGAACCGATTAATTGGTGTATAGAGGATTTATAAAAAGCGCAGATACTCTGCGCTTTTTTATTTAAGTATTTTCCTAATCATTCGCAGCCCGTTTTTGGAAGAAGGATAACGGAAAGCGAAGTCGAAGCGGTTCGTTTGTTTGACGACGCTTTTTTTGTGCGTAAACGTGTTAAAGCTGTCAAATCCGTGATAGCTGCCGATGCCGCTTTCCCCGACGCCGCCGAATGGCAAATACGGTGTCGCGACGTGCATTAACGTATCATTGACACAGCCGCCGCCAAACGACAGATTCTCTAAAACAGTTCGCTCGATTCCTTTGTTTGTTGTGAAGAGATACAGGGCGAGCGGCTTTGGGCGCGATTGGACTTTCTCGATGACTTCATCGATATCGCCGTATGTAAACAGCGGAAGAATCGGCCCGAAAATCTCTTCCTGCATCACTGGAGAGTCATCCCTCACTTGTTCGAGAATGGTCGGCGCAATTTTATGATGAGCAGGATCAGATTGTCCGCCTGTGAGCGGGACGCCATCATTTAGAAAGCTGAGCAGCCGCTGATAGTGGCGTTCACTGACGATTTTGCCGTACTGCGGATTTTGTTCAGGCTGAGGGCCGTAAAATTCACTGATCGCACGCTTCATTTCTTCTGTGAGCTTCGTTTTGATATCTTGGTGGACAAATAAATAATCCGGTGCGATGCAGGTTTGCCCTGCATTTGTAAATTTCCCGAAGACAATGCGTTTGGCGGCAAGCTGTATATCAGCATCCTTATGGACAATGCAGGGACTTTTGCCGCCGAGCTCCAAGGTAACGGGAATTAATTGTTTGGCGGCGGCCTCCATGACGATTTTTCCCACGGCAACGCTTCCAGTGAAGAAAATATAGTCAAAGGGCTGCTGTAATAACACAGTGCTGACGTCGGGCCCGCCCTCCGCCATAGCGACATAGTCACTCGGAAAAACGCTGCTGATGAGTTTGGAAAGAACAGCGGAAACCGCCGGCGTATATTCTGACGGTTTAAGAACGACTGTGTTTCCGGCCGCAATGGCTCCAATCAAGGGTGAAAGCGCCAGCTGCAAGGGATAATTCCAAGGCGCAATCACCAAAACGGTTCCATACGGCTCAGGGATAATGATGCTTTTCGAGCCTAGGTGAGTCAGAGGCGTTTTGACTCGTTTCGGTTTGATCCATTTTCCCAGCCGCTTCATCACAAAACTGATTTCCTCCAGTACAATTCCGATTTCTGTCGTGTACGACTCCTGTTCGGATTTGTAGAGATCCTGGTAGAGAGCGGCTATGAGATCGGCTTCATGAGTTTTGACGGCTTGTTTCAGCTTCTGCAAAATGTTCAGTCTCGATTCTAGCTGTCTCGTATGCCCCGCCGCAAAATAGGCTTTGTGCTTGCTGACGATAGAGGGGATGCTGTTCATTCCGTCGCTCCTTTTTTGTAAGGTATGATGATTCATTATGTAAAAAATCGCTTCTGCTTGTCAAATGGGATTTTCTAATGTACATGTAGCTGAAAAGCCAGTAGGCACATAAAAAAAGCCCCGGACAGGGGCTTTTTTTAATAAAGAGAGGGAGCATCTGTCCATTATTCTGACAGCCCAAAAGAAAAACCCCGGAAACATTGTCATTACAACATGTCCGGGGTTTAATCCAATGCTCTTTAAAGAGCGTTTTACTTAACGGGAGTAGAACTCAACGATAAGCGCTTCGTTAATTTCCGGAGCAAGCTCAGAGCGCTCTGGAAGACGAGTGAATGTACCTTCAAGCTTTTCAGCGTCGAAAGTAAGGTACTCAGGAACGAAGTTGTTTACTTCTACAGATTCTTTGATGATAGAAAGGTTTCTTGATTTTTCGCGAACACCGATTGTTTGACCAGGTTTTACTTGGTAAGACGGAATGTCAACGCGGCTTCCGTCAACAAGGATGTGACCGTGGTTAACTAATTGGCGTGCTTGACGGCGAGTGCGCGCAAGACCGAGCTTGTACACAACGTTATCAAGACGTGCATCTAAAAGAATCATGAAGTTTTCGCCGTGTTTACCAGTCATTTTTGCAGCTTTGTCAAACAATGTGCGGAATTGACGTTCGTTTACACCGTACATGTGACGAAGTTTTTGCTTTTCTTGCAATTGCAAACCATATTCTGATAGTTTTTTACGCTGTCCCGGACCGTGGGGACCTGGTGCGTAAGGGCGTTTTTCTAATTCTTTACCTGTACCGCTAAGAGAGATTCCTAAACGGCGAGACAGTTTCCAAGATGGACCTGTATAGCGAGCCATAATGTGACTCCTCCTTTGGTTTTATTTTGTGGAAAATAAAAACCGTCTGTTCGATCCGACCGTGCACATTTTGTTTTCATGTATCCTCGCTCCAGCAGCAGAGAGTTACACGATACACCTTACAGCTAAGGAACAAAATGCAAACACAGAAGCTGAACAAAAAGGCTGCAATATTTCACACAAAGAACATTATATGATTTTTCTCCGCCGCCGTCAACCATTTCTCCATGATGAGTGCCGGTTTATGATATAATGTACAAAAATGAGTAGTACATGTTTAGGTGATAAAAATGAAAAAACAAACAATTGATGAAGTGACGGCCTTTCATCAGAAAATGCTTTCTTTTTTCTTAACGAAATCTGAATCCGTCTCATTATCCGACTCGCTGTTATGGCTGGCCTCAGCTCTCGAATCCTGCTTTACATCTCTTTCATTGACCCTTTCACCGGCAGAATCAACACGTTTCACCATAAAAACAGAAGATGAACCGCATTATGCTCCGCTGAAAGAGAGTGACGGCCGTTTTATGATCAGGAATCAGACGTCCGGCAGATCCTTTTATCTGCGCTCGGAAGTCGGGCTGCCGATCCCGGAATCACTGCCTGAGCTCGTTACTCAGTTTATTAATCAATCTGTGAGACAAAGCGGGCTGTTTGACAAAACGAAGCATCAGCGGAAAATTCACAGAATGACAGAAATGTTCCATTCGCTTTTGGACCAAAATGAGGTTTTGGAAAAACTGCAGGCAAGTTTGAGTACGGCTTTCCGGTCTTTCCGTTTTTCACTGTTTATCACGCAGGATCAGGATACGGACAGACAGCTTCCCGCAAAAGAATTACATATGGACGGAAAAGATGCCGATCCGTCTGCCCAGAAGGTTTATTTATCGGGGAGACTGCTCAGAAAAGGCAGGTCATCTGCTTATCTGCCGATCAAAGGCCAGCAGGGGACTTACGGGGTTCTGAAGACGGAGGGGCTGCAGGATGCCGTTCTTTCGTGCAGTACTCTCAGTGAAATGCTGCTGCTTGCGGGCGCAGCGGGAAAAGCATTTGAAAATGCGCAGCTCTATGAGCAATCGAAAAAAAGCATTGCGAATCTGGAGCTCATTAATGAAACATCGCGCCAGCTGAATCAGCGCCTCAGACTCACTGATACGATGCGGGAGCTCGCCGCCATTATGACCCAGTCGTTTCATGCGGAAGAAGTGGCTTTTTTTCATATTGATCATTTTGAGACGCAAAATCTGCTTCCGGGACATACCGCTTTTTTTAAGACAGAACGTGCGAACCCTTATATCAGCATTGTGAAAGAAAAGCTGTTCGAGGGAGAAAAGGGCGTGTTTATCGGCAGCGGAAAGACTGTATTCGGCGAAAACGGCTACGGCTCGCTGATGGCGGTGCCGATGATCGAAAATGACACCGTCTTCGGGTTCGCGATTTTATTGAAAAAGGATTTGTATGCTTTTACGTTTGAAATGTATAAGCTTTTTCAAGCGCTCATTCACCATGCGACATTGGCGGTCACGAACTCCATGCTGCGCGACAGGCTTGAGCATCTTGTTCAGACAGACCAGCTGACGGAGCTGTATTCAAGAACCTATTTGGATGAGAAAATTCAATACAGCATGAAAATTCATAAACGGGGTGTATTCATCCTCGTTGATATCGATAATTTCAAAAATATTAATGATACATACGGTCATCAAACGGGAGATTCGATCCTGATTCAGGTGGCCTCCGTTATGAAGAACCATATTCGTGAGCATGATGTCGCTGCGAGGTGGGGGGGCGAGGAGCTGGCTGTCTATCTGCCGAATATCAACGTGTCATCCGGAGAACGCATCGCTAAAAGGCTGGTTCGCGCCATCCGGGAAAACACCGAGCCGCGCGTGACGATTTCCTGCGGCGTTTCCTGCTGGTCAAAGACCGGCCCGATGCCGTTGAAATTGCTCGTTCAGCAAGCGGATGAGGCGCTTTATATCGCCAAACGGAACGGCAAAAACCGGCTGATCATCCATCAAAACAGCACGACGACATAAAAAAGGAGCCGGCCTGCCGGCCGGGCTCCTTTTTTTATCCTAATCGTTTTTCAAGCGTTTCAACAAACTTTGCTAAATAGGTTTCGTCCGTTTCATCAAAACGGTTTTTCACGGGGCTGTCAATGTCCAGCACACCGATCACTTCACCGTTTACGCGGATCGGGAGAACGATTTCTGACTGGGAAGCCGCGTCACAGGCGATATGTCCCGGGAACGCATTCACATCGGCAATCCGCTGCACCGAGCCATTAGAGTAGGCAGTGCCGCATACGCCTCTGCCGAACGGAATGCGCACACAGGCAGGAAGTCCTTGAAACGGTCCGAGCACGAGCTCGCCCTCTTTAGCGAAGTAAAACCCCGCCCAGTTGACTTCATGTAATGAATGGTATAAAAGCGCTGACGCATTCGCGTAATTTGCGATCGCATCCGTTTCATCTTCTGTCATGGCTTCGAGCTGTTTAAGCAGAAGCTGATAACTTTTTTCTTTATCTCCGGATTGTTTTTCGACATGAAACATGGAAAACCCTCACTTTTTCTATAATATCAAACAAAGTTCCGGCCGTTCTGCCGGCATTTGTCGAGAAGTTCTTACAGGAACGGCGCCTTTCTGCTTGAATTGTTACACATAAAGGGGTGAGCCGTATGAAAGTAAGCACCAAAGACAAAATTATTAACGCCGCTGTCCAGCTGTTTAACCAAAAAGGTTATTCCGGCACGTCCGTCCGTGAAATCGCAAAGTCAGCTGATGTAAATGTTGCGCACATCTCCTACTATTTTAAAGGGAAAGGCGGATTAATGGAACATTTAGTTTCCGAGTTTTACGAAGGCTATACTGAAGCGCTGGAAAAAGCCGCCGTCAGTATGAACGGTGAAGACGCGCAGGAACGCATCCTGCGGGTGATTTTCGATATTTTATCCTATCAGCACGATAACCGTCAATTAACGCGGTTTGTATATCGGGAAGTGACGATTGATTCCGTGCTTATCAGGGAAATTATGTCTACTTACTTAATGAAAGAAAAATATATTTTCCAGCTGGTGATTGAAGAAGGGCAGTCACGCCACAGACGGCTGACGCTGCCCGTGCCGCATTTTATTCTGCAATTGAAATCCCTCTTGATGATGCCGTATCTTCAGCCTCAATACATTACCGAGGTGCTCTATATGCAGCCTCATGAACCGTATTTTTATAAAAGGTATTTTGAAGAGGTGAAGATCTGGATCGAAAGCGTGTTCCGACGGCCTGATGCGGCGCTTATGAAGTAATGATGCTTTTGTACGTTTCATAGGAACTGCCGACATCTTCCGCTTGATGGGCGTCCGACCCGAATATGAGCGGGATTTTTTTTTGCTTCGCCGTCTCAGCCATCCAATCCTCCATGTATACTTCCCCGGCAAACTTCTTTCTGAGCCCGGATGTATTCACATCCAGCTCCATTCCGTGTTCTTTCACGGCGTCAAGACAGCGGGCCGCAAGCTCTCTTATTTGAGGTGACATGCTGTAAGGGAAAAGGCGCGCGAATTTTTTGACGAGCGTGATATGGCCGACCCGTTTTGGCTTAAAGGGGCCGAGCGGTGTTACAATGGAAGAATACACAGTTTCATAGTATTGTTCATATACGGCTTCAACGCTTCCGAAGCGGTCGGCAAGCTGCTGAAAGGCGTGCTCGTCAAAATCGAGGCATATATAAGACGGGCCGGTCTTCAAAAAATGAACGGATAAAATGCCGTCATCCAGTGAGGGGCCGTACGTGTTCAGAAACGCCGCGGTTTCCTCTTCATACCCTGTGATAAAATCGGTTTCTAGCCCAGTCAGAATGCTGATTTGTCCATCGTATTCCTTTTTCAGCTGTGACAGCCGCTCCAAATAAACCTCCATCTGTCTGAGATCCATCGCGCTGTCCTGAAGCGGTACGGGATCTTGAAATGACGGAGGAAGGGGGGCGTGCTCTGTAAATGTGATCGAGTCAAAGCCTCTTTCCAGGGCCTTTTCGACATATTGTTTCAGCGCATCCTTCGAGCCGTGAGGGCAAAAAGGCGTGTGGATATGAGCGTCTCGTTTTTCCATTTGTGTCACTCCATTAAAAAAATGCAGAATCCTGCCGAAATTATGCAAAAAGTTTTTGATTTCTGGTCAAAAAATGTTGGTTACATGGTATCATAATAACAATGAAAACGACAGATTTTCTCAATACATATATTGAAATCTTTCTGAATACATAAAACACCCTGACAGATTAAGAGAACAACAAGGGGGCTCATTATGGAGTTAGTCATCGGATTATTGGTTATACTGCTCGCGCTCTTTGCGGCGGGCTACTTTTTCAGAAAAAAAATTTATACGGAAATTGACCGGCTGGAGTCATGGAAGATTGAAATTTTAAACCGTTCGATAGTGGAAGAAATGTCCAAGATCAAACATCTGAAAATGACCGGAGAGACGGAAGAGTTCTTTGAAAGATGGCGCGAGGAGTGGGATGAAATTGTCACAGCCCATCTGCCGAAAGTAGAAGAGCTCCTTTATGATGCCGAAGAGAACGCCGACAAATACCGGTTTAAAAAAGCGAATCAGGTGCTTGTCCACATCGACGACCTCCTCACTGCAGCTGAATCAAATATAGAAGGCATACTGCGTGAGATCAGCGACCTTGTGACGAGCGAGGAAAAAAGCCGCGGAGAGATTGAACAGGTGCGTGAGCGGTATTCAAAAGCGCGAAAAAACCTTCTGGCGTACAGCCATCTCTACGGAGAGCTTTATAACAGCCTGGAGACGGATCTCGACGAAATCTGGAGCGGCATAAAAGAGTTCGAAGAAGAGACGGAAAGCGGCAATTACATCAAAGCGAGAAAAGTGCTGCTTGAACAGGACCGCAGACTGGATCAGCTTCAGACATACATAGATGACGTTCCGAAACTGCTTGCGGACTGTAAACAGACCGTGCCGAACCAAATTGCCAAGCTGAAAGACGGCTACCGGGAAATGACGGAAAAAGGCTACAAATTGGAGCATATTCAAATCGAAAAAGAGCTGGATACACTCACAAATCAATTGAAACGGGCCGAAAACGCGCTTTTGGAAGAATTGGATGTTGACGAAGCGTCCGCCATTCTTCAGCTGATTGATGAAACCATTCAATCGATGTATGACCAGCTGGAAGGCGAAGTGGAAGCCGGACAGTCCGTATTAAGCAAAATGCCTGAGCTGATCATCGCGTATGAAAAGCTTGAGGAAGAAAAAGACCGCACAAAAACCGAAACGGAGCTCGTCAAGGAAAGCTATCAGCTGACGGCGGGAGAAATCGGCAGACAGCATGCCTTCGAAAAACAGCTGGAAACGATCGGCCGGCTCCTTGAGCAGGCGAGAGAAAAGCTTGATGGTGAGCATGTCGCTTACTCTCTATTGATTGAAGAAGTCGAGGCCATCGAAAAGCAGATGGAAGAGGCTCAGAAAGAACATGCCGAATACCGTGAAAATCTGCAGGCGCTCAGAAAAGAAGAACTGCAGGCGCGGGAAACGCTGATGCATCTTCGGAAAACTATTTCTGACACGGCACGAATGCTGCAAAAAAGCAACGTGCCGGGAATTCCTGAACAAGTCAAGGACAAGCTCGAGACGGCAAATCATCATATAGAAGAAACCGTCAGCCAATTGGAAGAGCTGCCGCTGAACATGGAGGAAGCCGCCAAACATCTGACCGAAGCCGAAAAGGTGGTTGAGGAAGTCAGCGAAGAGGCGGAAGATCTTGTGATTCAGGTGAAGCTGATTGAGCGGATCATCCAGTACGGCAACCGCTTCCGAAGCCAGAATCATATTTTATCCGAACAGCTGAAAGAAGCGGAACGGCTGTTTTACGCTTACAGCTATAATGAAGCTTATGAGATGGCGGCAGATGCTGTTGAAAAAGCAGCTCCCGGCGCCGTGAAAAAAATTAAAGCTGATCAATCTGCTTCATAGACGCACAAGCAAAAACTGCACCCTGATGGAAATCAGAGGTGCAGTTTTTTAGTTTCTCACGGAATATAAAAAGCGCCTGCGGCTGATATACAAGCCGCAAGCGCTGAATGTTACGATTTTGCTTTATTTAATTCGATGGGCGGGCTGGTAAAAAACGTGATAATGCAGCCGATGATCGCTCCGGCAATGCCCGGAAGCACCCAGCCGATTCCCATGCTGTAAAGCGGAAGATTTGCGTTTAAGAATGAATCTAATGATCCGAGCGGAATGCCGGCTGCCTTCAAGCCGTCCAGGATACTGAACAGCCCCGTTCCGATCAGGCAGGCGATATAGACTTCCCGTCTTTCCTTAAAGATTTTATCAATAAAGGAAAGGACGATAATGACAATCGCCAGCGGGTAAATGGCTGATAAAATAGGAACTGAAAATGCAATAATCTCAGCAAGTCCGAAATTTGAAATCGCCAGACTGAACAGCGTGACAATCGTAACCACCATTTTGTATGATAAAGCGGGAATCAATTTTGAAAAATATTCGCCGCAAGATGTGACAAGCCCTATGCTTGTCGTTAAACACGCAACGGTGATGGCGGCGCCGAGAACGATGTTTCCCAGTGAACCGAACAGGTAATCAGATGAAGCTGATAAAATCTTTGCGCCTTCGCCGAGCGGCCCCACAGCGTCCGTGCTTGTCGCTCCCAAATAGGCCAAAGATAAATAAATGAATGTCAAACCTGCCGCTGCAATCAGACCCGCTTTAATACAAGCGGCCGCGAGCGCTTTACGCTGGGTGACGCCCCTGCTTTTAACAGCGTTGACGACAACGACGCCGAAGACGATTGAGGCGAGCGCGTCCATTGTTTTATAGCCTTCCAAAAATCCTTTGAACACCGGCGTTCCGGAATATGCCTGATGTACGGCGCCCAGCCCGCCCATCGGAGTGACAATGGCTTTTACGACGATGATTAGAATAATACCGAATTTAATAGGAGTCAAAATCTTTCCGACTCTGTCCACGATTTTGGAAGGATTAAGAGCTAAATAATACGTAATAGAAAAAAAGATCAACGTGAAAACAAATAAAGATAATCTTTCCGGAATGCCGCTTAAAAACGGAACTGCACCGATTTCATATGAAACGGTTCCGGTTCTCGGAATCGCGAAAAGCGGCCCGATTGATAAATAAAGCACAACGGTGAAAATAGTCCCGAATACCGGATGAGCTTTATCGGCAAGCCCTTTCGCGTCTTTGCCCGTTAATGCGATGGCGATAATACCCAAAAGCGGCAGACCTACGCCGGTCAGTAAGAAACCGCCCATCGCTTTCCAGACATTATGCCCCGCCGCTTGCCCGAGCTCCGGCGGATATATCATATTTCCTGCCCCGAAAAAAAGTGCGAAAAGCATGAAACCGATAATAACGGTATCTTTGACAGGTAGTGAGTGTTTCATAAAAATCCTCCTAAATACTATGTTGAAATATTCTGTCAATTAATTGTCAGATAATATAACAAAACGAACATTACTTATTATATGGCAATGTACAGATAAGTCAATACTCGATTTATTGCGAATTTATATTTACTTTTGTTATGGTAGCATAAATATCATACGATGTACCGTTTTCATTAAAGGAGTAAAAAAAATGATATATTTAGACAACAGCTCAACGACCGAGCCGTATGAAGAGGTATTAGATGTGTACAAACAGACGAGCAGCCGGTATTTCGGCAATCCTTCGTCTCTGCACCAGTTAGGAACTGAGACGGAACAGCTCCTTGAAGCGGCCGCTCAGCAAATAAAAAAAACCTTGCGTTTAAAAAATTATGATATTGTATTTACATCAGGCGCGACTGAAGCGAATAACGCTGCGTTAAAGGGAGCAGCCTGGGCAAACATGAGTAAAGGAAGACATATCATTGCTTCGGCGATTGAGCATCCTTCTGTGACGGAGACGCTTGATCAGCTGACAGAGCTGTTCGGCTTTGAAGTCACATATCTTCCGGCCGATCAAAACGGCTTCGTTTCTTTGAAAGACGTCAAATCGGCTATCAGGCCGGATACGATAATCGTCAGCGTCATGCATGTCAATAACGAAGTCGGCTCCATTCAGCCCGTAAAGGAAATCGGCGGGTTTTTGAAGCAGCACCGGAATATTCTGTTTCATGTTGATCATGTGCAGGGCATTCATAAAGTTCCTCTGTCTATAGAAGAAGCGGGCATTGACCTTTGCACCGTTTCAGGGCATAAGTTTCACGGCCTAAAAGGGACCGGAGCGCTTATCGTCAAAAAAGGAACGCGGCTCATTCCGCTTATAACGGGAGGCTCGCAGCAAAAAGGCGTCCGTGCCGGAACGGAACACACGGCAGGCGCCGTTTCCCTTGCGAAAGCGATCAATCTTTCCGCGCGTGACATGAACGAGCGGCTTTCTTCCGTGGAGGCTGCCAAGAATGCGCTCATGGAAAGGCTGAGCGGGACGGACGGGGTCGTCATCAACACCCCCGCTGAAAACAGCGCGCCGCATATCATTAATTTTTCCGTTCCGGGCGTGAAGGCGGAAGTGCTGCTGCATATGCTTGAGGAAAAAGGAATATATGTCTCCACAACCGCGGCATGTTCGGCAAGAGAGCACAAACCGAGCCGTGTTCTTCTGCAAATGAATAAAGGCGAACAGATTGCATCAAGCAGCATAAGAGTCAGCCTGAACTTCAGCCATACGGCTGACATCACGGAGCCGTTTATGGCCGCGCTGGTGCCGGCTGTTCAAAAACTAAAAAAAATGATGAGGTAGCATATGAATTACGATCATATTTTAATCCGTTTTGGTGAAATATCCACAAAAGGGAAAAACAGACGCAGTTTTATTGAAAGATTAAAACAGAATATCCGCCTGGTATTAAAGGATTATAAAAAAGTAAAATACTTTTCAAACCGGGACCGGATGTCAATTACACTTAATGGAGAAAACCCGGAGGAAATTTGTTCCTTATTAAAGAATATATTCGGCATTCAAAGTTTTAGTCTCGCAATTAAATGCGAAAGCAAGCTGGAAGACATTAAAAAAACGGCTTTAGCCGCGATAGAAGGCGAATATAAACCGGGGAATACGTTTAAGGTCGAGACGAAACGGGCTTACAAACAATTTGAATTAGATACGAATGCGATGAACGCTGAAATCGGCGGGCATATTTTGAAAAACACGGATGGATTAACCGTCGATGTGAAACATCCCGATATTCCGCTTCGGATTGAAATCAGGGAGGAAGCGACATTCCTGACCATTCGTAACGAAAAAGGCGCCGGAGGCCTTCCTGTCGGTTCCGCGGGTAAAGCGATGCTGATGCTTTCCGGCGGTTTTGACAGTCCGGTCGCCGGTTTTTACGCGATGAAACGGGGATTATCAGTTGAAGCCATACATTTCTTCAGTCCGCCGTATACGAGTGAACGGGCAAAGCAGAAAGTCATGGATCTCGCGGGATGCCTCGCGAAGTTCGGCGGCAGTATGACGCTTCATATCGTGCCGTTTACAAAGACGCAGGAACTCATCCAAAAACAAATCCCGGAGAACTATACGATGACGGCGACGCGGCGTCTTATGCTGCAAATCGCGGACAGAATCAGAGAAGAACGGAAAGCGCTCGCGATCATTACGGGAGAAAGCCTCGGGCAGGTAGCGAGCCAGACGCTTGAAAGCATGTATGCGATCAATGCCGTGACGGCAACGCCGGTTTTGCGCCCTTTAATCGGAATGGACAAAACAGAAATCATCGAGAAATCAAAAGAAATCGGCACGTATGAAACAAGCATTCAGCCGTTTGAGGACTGCTGCACCATCTTTACGCCGCCAAGTCCGAAAACACGCCCGAAAAAAGAAAAAATCGAGCACTTCGAAAGCTTCGTTGATTTTGAACCGCTGATTGCAGAGGCCGCTGCGGGCATCGAAACCATCACTGTTTACTCAGAGCAGGAAGCTCACGATAAGTTTGCCGGCCTGTTTTAAAACTGTATACAATTACCAAAGTTTTTTTGAATGAAGACATGTGTTTTATCACATTCTATACTCACAAGGAGGTGATACACATGTCACAACAATCAAACAGCGGAAACAGCAACCAGCTTTTAGTGCCAGGCGCTGCTCAAGCTATCGACCAAATGAAGTATGAAATCGCTTCTGAATTCGGTGTAAACCTTGGACCGGAAACAACTTCTCGCGCCAACGGTTCTGTCGGTGGAGAAATCACAAAACGTCTTGTCTCTTTTGCTCAGCAAAGCATGGGCGGAAGCAGCCAGCAGCAGTTTTAATCACAACTTCACATAATGGCTAAGAGAGCGGGGAATTCCCCGCTCTTTTTTCATGAGTATAGATAGAAGGCGGGAAGCAATTTATGCATATTTTTATTGTAATGGCCTATGTTTATGTATAATGGGGAAAGAAAGTGAGGAGTTGTTCGTGTTAAAACGAGAAGATTTAATCGCCCCAAAGAACTATAACCTTGTAAATGAAATCGAAAAGTTCAGCCGTTCCAAAGAGAAGAACGCGCTTATTTGGGAAGATCAAACAGGCGGCAAGAAAGTCTGGACGTATGAAAAATTGATGGAAGAAACGAATAAAATCGGAGCCCGCCTGAAAGGTCTCGGATTTGAAAAAGGCGATAAGCTGATTGTCATGGTTCCGAGAGTGCTTGAAGCGTATGCCGTTTATTTAGCGATCTTAAAAGCGGGGATGGTCGTCATTCCTTGCTCGGAAATGCTGCGCGCCAAAGACCTTGAATACCGGATCAAACACGCCGAAGTGAAAGGCGCTATCGTTTATCCTTCATTTATAAACGCGTTTGACGAGGTGAATACCGGGCAGCTGGTGACATTGTCAATCGGTGAAAATGATGCCGGCTGGAAAAACCTCCTAACGATTGAAGCGGACGGAGACAGTTTTCAAACAGCTGATACAACAAGAGAAGATATGGCGTTTTTGTCCTATACTTCAGGCACGACCGGCCAGCCTAAAGGCGTTGTACATACACACGGCTGGGCCTTTGCCCATTTAAAAACATCAGCCGGTGCATGGCTGGATATTTCTGAAGACGATACAGTGTGGGCCACCGCGGCGCCCGGCTGGCAGAAATGGGTGTGGAGCCCGCTGCTCGCAATTCTGGGAAGCGGCGCGACAGGAGTCATTTATCACGGCAGATTCAACGCCAAGACGTATTTAGAGCTGCTGGAGCGCCATCAAGTAAATGTCTTCTGCTGTACCCCGACGGAATACCGCCTGATGGCAAAAGTGGAGGAGTTGGACAAATATGATCTTTCTGCCCTTCACAGCGCAGTTTCTGCTGGTGAGCCATTAAACCGGGAAGTCATTGACGTATTCCGGAAGCATTTCGGCATTAAAGTGAGAGACGGATACGGCCAAACGGAGAGCACCCTGTTAGTCGGCGTCCTGAAGGATATGGATATTAAGCCGGGAAGCATGGGCAAACCGACCCCTGGAAATCAAGTGGAGATTATAAACGATAAAGGCGAAATATGCGAAACGGGCGAAACGGGCGATATCGCCGTGCATTTGAGCACACCGGCCTTATTCAAGGAATATTATAAAGATCCCGAAAGAACGAAAAAGCAGATTCGCGGAGATTACTTTCTTACAGGAGACCGCGCGAAAAAAGACGAGGACGGCTACTTTTGGTTTGAAAGCCGCAATGATGACATCATCGTCAGCTCCGGATATACAATCGGGCCTTTTGAAGTAGAGGATGCGCTCGTGAAGCATCCGGAAGTGAAAGAATGTGCCGTCGTGGCGAGCCCGGATGAAATCAGAGGTTCAATCGTAAAAGCTTATGTCGTTTTACAAGACGATGAAAAGCGCAGTGACGAACTTGTCAAAGAACTGCAAAACCACGTAAAAACGATTACGGCGCCTTACAAATATCCGAGAGAAATTGAGTTTGTCGAAAGCCTGCCGAAAACGGCGTCCGCAAAAATCAGACGTGTGGAGCTGAGACAGCGTGAAGAACGGCTGAAGGCTGATAAAAAAGCATAATACAGGATAAAGGGTGAGCGGGGATGAAAGCGATTTGGCACGGCGGCACCATCTATACAATGCTGGACAAGAATCATGTCACTGAAGCTGTTTATACCGAAGAAGGCGTCGTCAGGCAGACGGGCAGCTTCCGGGAGCTCCAAGGAACATACGGTTCGCCTGATACAGAGGAAATCGATTTACATGGAGCTGTCATGTTCCCGGGTTTTAAGGACAGTCATATGCATTTAATCGGACACGGGGAAAAACAGCTTCGCCTCGATTTGTCGCAGCTGACGTCAAAAGAAGCGATACTGCGGGCCGCAAAAGAAGCAGAGCGTGAATTGGAAGATGGCGAATGGCTGATCGGCGAAGGCTGGGATGAAAATCTGTTTGAACGGCCGGTTTACGTCACGAAGCATGACCTTGACCCGCTCTTTCCCGACCGCCCCGTCCTGCTGAAGCGGGTATGCCGGCACGCCGCGGCGGTTAATTCGGCCGCATTGCGCGCGGCGGGAATTACAAACGAAACACCTGATCCATACGGCGGGATTATCGTCCGGGACGGAACCGGTCCGACAGGCCTCCTGCTTGATAAAGCCCAAGAGCTTGTGACACAGGCCCTGCCGCCCGTCTCACTTCACTATGTCAAACGCGCGCTTCAAACGGCGATTACGGACTGCTGGTCAAAAGGCCTGACCGGCGGGCATTCAGAAGATCTGGCATACTACGGAGACGCGTCCATTCCCGTTGCCGCGTACGAGTCGTTAACCGGCAGCGGCCTTTATCCTTTTCGCGCCCATCTGCTCGTACATCACGAAGCCGTCGACAGCTGGAGCGCTCTGGATAAATCGATCGGACCTTATCTGGAATACGGAGCGATGAAAATTTTTGCTGACGGCGCGCTCGGCGGCAGAACCGCTCTATTGAAAAAGCCTTATCACGATGATCCGTCAGTCTCCGGCGTTCAGGTGCATGATGACGAAACCCTTGCCGCTCTTGTTTATAAAGCGAGAGAGAAAGGGATGGAGATTGCCGTGCACGCGATTGGCGACCTTGCATTTGAAAAGGTGCTGGATGTTATCGAAAGATACCCGGCAAAGCCCGGACAGCTAGACAGGCTCATTCATGCGCAAGTATTAGATGACGGATTGATTGAAAGAGCCGCCCGGCTGCCGATCGGACTTGATCTTCAGCCGCATTTTGTGGCCAGTGATTTTCCGTGGGTGATTGACCGGCTCGGAGAAGAGCGGATGAAAACGGCTTTCGCCTGGAAAACACTGCTGTCAAAAGGGCTGCTGTGCGCCGGAGGTTCAGATGCCCCGATTGAGCCGGCCGATCCGCTTCTGGGCATTCAATCGGCTGTGCTCCGTACAAGCAAGCAGCACCCGGAAGGTCCGGCCTATTATGAAAAAGAGTGCCTGACCGTGTACGAAGCCATTCAGCTTTACACGGAGGGAAGCGCGGCCATCATCCATAAAGAACATAGCCGCGGACGGATCGCCCCCGGCTATGATGCCGACTTTACCGTACTCAGCGGTGATCCGTTCATGACGGACCCGAAAAAGCTTCATGAATTGGAAGCGGTCAAAACCGTCGTCGGCGGCCGTATCGTATATGAAAAAGAGGACAGGCAGTGATGCCCGTCCTCTTTTTTTATGATAAAAATGATCGTTTTACTTTTTCCCAGAAAGAGTTGTCTTTCAGTTTCACCGTTTTGATTTTTTTATCGGATAGTCTAATCTCAACCTTTTTGACATTCCGCGTGCTGAGCGCTTCATTATCAAGCCCGATAATCGGATGCTCATTGCCGTCCTGCACCACCTGCAGTGTCAGCTTCCGGTCTGAGCTTAAAATAAACGAAGATCCGAGTGTACGGTATGTGTTGTTGTTCAACGACGCCAGTTCGGATACCTGCATGCAGGAAATCAAAGGATCAACAACGGCGCCTGAAACAGATTTATTGTAGGCGGTGCTGCCCGTCGGGGTGGAAATGATCATCCCGTCTCCTCTGAACGTCTCAAAATGAAGATCATCAATTAACACATCCATCACAAACGTTTTAATAATGCTTGAACGGATGGAAACCTCGTTTAAACAGTGAAAATGATTGCTGCCGTCCACCGTTACGTGAATGAGCGGGTATTTTCTGACCTCAAGCTGTTCCGCGGTCATGCTGGCCGCCATTTTTTCAGGCTCATCGCTGTGAAAATCACAGTACAAATGGGCTTTCCCTTTTTTAGCGATGCCGACATACAGGCAGTCATCACGGAATCCGGTTTTTCTGACGGCTTGCAGAAATGAGCCGTCGCTGCCGATGCTGGCGATAATTCCGGCATCCTCCGGTTGAGCCGCAACTGTAAAACCGTGCGATTCAGCAAGCTGCTTCAAAGAGCTGACTTGTTCTTTTGTTTCGTTGTTTTGTTTGTGAAAAAAATAAACATTGCGGCGAAGATCGGTCATATCCCCATTCCCCTTTGCTGTCATATTTACGTTTTTCTCCCAGAAGGTATTGTGTTAAAATACCTGTGGCAATAGTGTAACATGTTTCCTGTTTATCCGTTAAGGGAAAGCGCTTCATGAAAAAAATGAATCTTTTTTTACGGGGGAACGTACGAATATTGACAGAAAAGGAGGAGAACAAATGAATGCAAAAAGATGGATTGCGCTCGTCATCGCGCTCGGCATTTTCGGCGTATCAGTCATTGCAAGTGTGACCGTCGGGGTGCTGAAGAATATCGGAGATACAGGGTCTGACTTTGCATCACTGACAGATGACACAGAGGAAGTGACGCTGGATAAGGGCAGCCCCGGCAGTAAAATCGCCGTGCTTGAAGTGGACGGCACGATTGAGGATAACGGCGGGTCCGCTGGCCTGCTCAGCTCAGGCGGGTATGATCACAGATCATTTTTAAAACAGGTTGAGCGTGCGAAAGAAGACAAAAGCGTCAAAGGAATTGTGCTGAAAATCAATTCCCCTGGCGGAGGCGTGTACGAAAGCGCCGAAATACATAAAAAACTGGAAGAACTAAAGAAAGAAACGAAGAAACCGATTTATGTATCCATGGGCTCCATGGCGGCATCGGGAGGCTACTATATTTCAACGGCCGCCGATAAAATCTATGCTTCACCGGAAACGCTCACGGGTTCACTGGGAGTCATCATGGAAAGCGTCAATTATTCCAAGCTCGCCGATGAACTCGGCATCAAGTTTGAAACCATTAAAAGCGGCGCGCATAAAGACATCATGTCCCCGACCCGCGACATGACGAAGGAAGAAAGAAAGATCATGCAGACAATGGTCAACGATTCTTATGAAGGATTTGTCAATGTCATTTCAAAAGGCCGGCACATGTCAAAAGCGGATGTGAAAAAAATTGCCGACGGCCGTGTCTACGACGGCAGACAAGCGAAAAAAATCGGCCTCGTTGATGAGCTCGGTTTTTACGATGATACGATCAGCGCGATGAAAAAGGACCATAAAAATATGAAAAACGCTTCAGTCATCACATACGAGGAAGGATTCGGATTAGGCTCGCTCTTTTCCATGAGCGCAGCGAAAATGTTTAAAAGCGAAATTGATTTTCTGAATATGAAAGAACTCATTTCGCAATCCGGTTCGCCGCGGATGATGTATCTCTATGCAAAGTAGGGGGGAAGAAAGAATGGACGCGACTTACGAAGGCTTTCACGGCAAAGAAGAGGAAGCCGAACAACAGAGGGCGCCCGAGCATGCATATGCGGGCTTTTGGATCAGGTTTTGGGCGTTTCTTCTCGATTGGCTGGTGGTCTGGGGACTTAACCATCTCATCGTTTCACCGATTTTCACGCTGATGAAGCTTCCGGCAACAAGCGGAATGTTTACAATCTCAGCTTATTCCGTCACAACCCTGATCGTCTACCTCGCCTATTTTGTGTTCATGACGAAATGGTTTCATCAGACACTCGGCAAGATGGTCTTCGGGTTAAAGGTCACTTCTTTGACGCCCGGAAAGCCGCTGACTTGGAGCACCGTCATTTTCAGAGAAGCGGTGGGGCGTTATATCGATAAAATCTGGATTCTCTATATCGTCATTGCGTTTACGCCCAAAAAGCAGGGCATTCATGATCTGATCGCCGACACAACGGTGATTCACGAAGCGCTGTACCGCAAATAAAAGCAGTAAACCCGGAATAAACGTCCGGGTTTATTTTTTTTTGTTTTGGCGATAATGCTGCTAAGGAAGTGAAGCTTATGGGATATGCCGCAGCAGCTGTTATTCTCATTCTCATTTTGGCCTGGCTGCTCATGAGGATGAAAATCCACCTGACTTTCGAATATCTTCACGATAAAGATAACGACAAACTGACGTTTAAAATCTCGGCCTTATACGGGCTGATCCGTATTAAAAAAACGCTGCCCGTCATTAAAGTAAACAGCGAAGACGCGTCAATTGATGTCAAACAGGACACGAAATCAGAAATGAAAGGTCAGAAAAAAGAGAAGAAAAAAATCACATATGAAGATGTCAAACAGAGCATTCACAGAATAGAAATGATTCTGCACCAAGTCTTTCAGATGCGCCAAATCGGCGCCTCATTTCTTGCGGGAGTCCGTGTTACGAAGTTCGAATGGGTGACGGTTATCGGAATAAAGGACGCCGCCGTTACGGGAATCGCCGCCGGCGGATTGTGGGCCGTAAAGGGAGGCCTTACGGCGATGCTGTATGATCATCTGCGTTTCATACATAAACCGGTGTGCGAAGTCATTCCGTCTTTTCAAGTGCCTGCATCCAAGACGCATTTGCAGTGTATATTCTTTTTTCGTTTTGGACATCTTATAGGTGCAGCTTTCAAATTGCTCAAATACGGGCGGAACGGACTTTCTATCATACGAAAGAAACAGCCGGTTCCGGTTGCTTCAAAGAATGATTCATCAGTTTAAGGAGGAGCGCATATGGCAGACCATCCCATTCAAGGTTTAATGAAAACCGCTATGGAAAATTTAAAAGAAATGATTGACGTGAATACAATCATCGGCGATCCTGTTGAAACGCCTGACGGCAGCGTAATCTTAACGGTTTCAAAGGTCGGCTTCGGATTTGCGGCGGGCGGAAGCGAGTTTGGAGGAAAGCCGGCTGAAAAAAGAACCGATGATGATGAAAGAAAAGAGCAGAAGCTCCCGTTCGGCGGCGGAAGCGGCGGCGGAGTATCCATTACGCCGATTGCGTTTCTGATTGTCGGGACAAACGGCGTGCGTATGCTTCATTTGGATGAAAACACCCATCTGATTGATAAACTGTTAGATTCCGCGCCTCAAACGATTGAACGCATCCAGCATATGTTTAAAAAGAATGAAAAAGGCCGGAACCAAAAAAGAACGGATATCGATTTATAACAGAAAAGTTAACTGCCGCCCGCAGTTAGCTTTTTTTACGATGCGGCATAACCTTTGCAGTTTGCATAAAACTCGACTATGATAGAGCTATACATAGATAAAGGGAGGAATCAGAATGGCTGAAATTACATTTAAAGGCGGAGCCGTGACGCTGATCGGACAAGAAGTGAAACCGGGTGACCAAGCTCCTGACTTCACGGTTTTGACAAACGGATTAGAAGAGAAGACATTAGCAGATATGAAAGGGAAAGTAACGATCATATCCGTTATTCCTTCCATCGACACAGGCGTATGTGACGCGCAGACACGCCGCTTCAACGAAGAAGCCGCAAAACTCGGTGATGTGAACGTTTATACAATCAGCGCCGACCTTCCGTTTGCACAAGCGCGCTGGTGCGGAGCGAACGGAATTGATAAAGTTGAAACATTATCGGATCATAAAGAGATGTCATTTGGTGAAGCATTCGGTGTTTATATCAAAGAACTTCGTCTTTTGGCGCGTTCCGTATTCGTCCTTGATCAGGACGGAAAAGTCGTTTACGCGGAATACGTAAGCGAAGCGACAAACCACCCGAATTATGAAAAGCCTATCGAAGCTGCAAAAGCGTTAATTAAGTAAAGAGAGAAAAAGAGCTCCGGGTGCTGCCGCGGAGCTCTTTTCATGGCAAGGAGGAAACAGCATGCAACACGACCATGTCGGTCAGATTTATGAACTTTTAGATGAAGCCGCCCAAGTGATAGCAGAAGGCCTTCAGATTTCTTATATTGAGGGGCTTGCGGAAGCGGGAGAGATGTATTTTCTTGAAAAGGCCGACCAGCTTCCGCTTCAGGAAAAGCAAACCGGCGAGCTTAACAGCCTGCTCGCGAAAGCAGACTTCCGAAAATGGGAGCATGAATGGATCCGCAAGGCGTTCCAGCTCGCCATTTTAAAAGGGCTCAAAGATAAGTCCCATCCGAACAGACAGATGACGCCTGATACGATCGGCCTTTTCATCAGTTACCTCGTGAATAAATTTACGGGCGGCCGAAAAGGCCTGACATTGCTGGACCCCGCCTGCGGCACCGGAAATCTTCTGCTGACCGCGGCAAACCAGCTTTCTGACAAAGCGGGAAAAAGTTTCGGCATTGAAATCGACGATGTCCTTCTGAAGATCGCATATGCGCAGGCGAATCTGCAGGAAAAAGAAATGGAGCTGTTCTGCCAGGACAGTCTTCAGCCGTTATTTATCGAACCGGCCGATGCGGTCATCTGCGATTTGCCGGTCGGCTACTATCCGAATGACGAAGGCGCTGAAGCGTATGAGCTGAAAGCGGATGAAGACCACTCATTTGCCCACCACTTATTTATTGAGCAGAGCGTCAAACATACAAAACCGGACGGATACTTATTTTTTATGATTCCGAACCATCTGTTTGACAGCGCGCAAAGCGATAAACTGAAGCGGTTTTTTGCGGAAAAAGTGTATATCAACGCCCTTCTTCAGCTGCCGGCTACTATGTTTAAAGACGAAGCGCAGGCAAAGAGCATTTTAATCTTGCAGAAAAAAGGCGAAGACGCAATGCCGCCGAAACAAGCGCTTTTGGCGAATCTTCCTTCCTTTGCGAACCAGCAGGCGATGCGGGAGATGATGGCAAAATTGGATCAATGGATTCAAAAAGAAAAATAATGGCGAAAAAGCAGTGTGAGATGCAAAATCCCGCGCTGCTTTTGCTTTTTAAAATGAATGGAAATCAGGACGATAACACAAATTAAGGAAAGAAAATAACATTCCGTAAGGCGGTACCGTCCATTTGGCACAAATGAAATTTATCAGAAAATATCGACTTCATATTGTAAGCGGTACCAATGTGGATGTTGACTTGAAATGCTGAGTTGACAATGTTTAAATGGAAAAGTCAGATATTTTTTGGACTGCAATTATGGTCTGGGAAAAAAGAACGAACAAACGAAGAAGAATTTTGATAGGAGCGTCATTTATGTCTAAAATTATTGCAATTAACGCAGGAAGCTCATCTTTAAAATTTCAGTTATTCGAAATGCCTTCAGAAAAGGTGCTAACAAAAGGTTTAGTAGAACGGATCGGTATCGCCGACAGCGTTTTCACAATCTCTGTTAACGGCGAAAAAAATACAGAAGTGACAGATATTCCGGATCATGCGGTTGCGGTGAAGATGCTGCTTCACAAGCTGACTGAATTCGGTATTATAAAGGATTTAAATGAAATTGACGGAATCGGCCACCGTGTGGTTCACGGCGGAGAAAAATTCAGCGATTCTGTTTTGCTTACGGATGAAACAATCCGTGAGATTGAAGAGATTTCAGAACTTGCGCCGCTTCACAACCCGGCCAACATCGTCGGCATTAAAGCCTTTAAAGAAGTGCTTCCGAATGTGCCTGCGGTTGCAGTGTTTGATACGGCGTTCCACCAAACGATGCCTGAACAATCTTACCTGTACAGCCTACCGTACGAATACTACGAGAAATACGGCATCCGCAAATACGGTTTCCACGGCACTTCTCATAAATACGTGACACAGCGCGCAGCTGAGCTTCTCGGCCGCCCGCTTGAAGATTTGCGTCTGATTTCCTGCCACCTCGGTAACGGCGCAAGTATCGCGGCCGTAGAAGGCGGAAAATCCATTGATACGTCAATGGGCTTCACACCGCTTGCGGGTGTTGCGATGGGAACACGTTCAGGAAACATCGACCCTGCATTGATTCCGTACATTATGGAAAAAACGGATCAGACGGCAGATGAAGTATTAAATACGTTAAATAAAAAGAGCGGACTGCTTGGCGTATCCGGTTTCTCCAGCGACCTCCGCGATATCGTGGAAGCTTCAAAAGAAGGAAACGAAAGAGCGGAAACGGCTCTTGAAGTGTTCGCGAGCAGAATCCATAAATACATCGGTTCTTATGCTGCGAGAATGAGCGGCGTTGACGCGATTATTTTCACTGCGGGTATCGGTGAAAACAGCGTTGAAGTCAGAGAACGCGTGCTTCGCGGCTTAGAATTCATGGGTGTATATTGGGATCCTGCGCTGAACAACGTGCGCGGCGAGGAAGCGTTTATCAGCTACCCTCACTCTCCTGTCAAAGTCATGATCATTCCGACTGACGAAGAGGTCATGATCGCACGCGACGTTGTCCGCCTTGCACAGTAATGATCGAAAAAAGCACATCCTTTAGGGTGTGCTTTTTTATTGAATGCCCCAGAATCAAACGTTACGATATGTTTATTACATAAACGATGAGGTGAAGCAATGAGTGTGCATGAACATAAACAAGAAGCCCCGTCAGCGGTGCGCTGCAAGGTGATTACAGTCAGCGACACGAGAACGAAAGAAACCGACAAAAGCGGGCGCGTCATGATGGACTTCCTCAGGGAAGCGGGATTTGAAACGGTCGCTTATGACATTGTTAAAGATGAAAAAGATGAATTGCAGAAAGCCGTTTTATCCGGCTGTATGGATGAATATACAGATGCGGTGCTGTTAAACGGAGGGACGGGCATTGCCGAAAGGGATGTCACAATTGAAGCGGTCACGCCGCTGTTTTCAAAAGAACTCCCGGGATTCGGCGAGCTGTTCCGCATGCTGAGCTATACGGAGGACATCGGTTCCGCCGCCATTTTGTCCAGAGCGGCAGCGGGTGTGATCCAAAATACCGCAGTCTTCTGCACGCCCGGCTCCTCAGGCGCCGTAAAGCTTGCGATGAGTAAACTGATTATTCCTGAACTGCCCCATGTGCTCCGGGAAATCCGAAAAGATTTATAAATGTATAAAAAGGCTCTGCTCCGCTCAAAAAATTGGGTGGGGTTTTTTTTATAAAAGGCTTGAAAAAACAGAATTTACTTGTTACAGTGTATACATACAAAATGCATTTTTATTAATTAAAACTAATTTTTATACAAAGGGAGCTTTTAACATGGCAGAACAAAAAAAGGTTGTATTGGCATACTCAGGAGGTCTTGATACTTCTGTAGCGATAAAATGGCTGCAAGAACAGGGATACGATGTTGTTGCCTGCTGCTTAGATGTAGGGGAAGGAAAGGATTTGGCATTCGTTCAGCAAAAAGCGCTGGAAGTAGGCGCCTTAAATTCCTATGTGATTGATGCGAAAGAAGAATTCGCCCGGGAGTACGCGCTCATTTCTATGCAGGCCCATACAATGTATGAAGGCAAGTATCCGCTCGTATCTGCATTATCCCGTCCGTTAATCGCGAAAAAACTCGTTGAAGTCGCGGAAAAGGAAAACGCGGTGGCCGTAGCGCACGGCTGCACGGGAAAAGGCAACGATCAGGTTCGTTTCGAAGTATCCATTAAATCATTAAATCCTGATCTGGAGGTCATTGCTCCGGTCCGTGAGTGGCAATGGTCGCGTGAAGAAGAAATTGAATATGCCGCAAGCCGGGGCATTCCGATTCCGATCAATCTTGACAGCCCTTATTCCATCGATCAGAACCTATGGGGACGCGCCAATGAATGCGGTATATTAGAAGACCCGTGGGCGGCGCCGCCTGAAGGGGCATATGACCTGACAGCATCTCTTGAAAACACGCCGGACGTTCCGGAAATCATCGAAATCGCATTTGAAGCCGGTGTTCCGGTTTCAATCGACGGCGTAACCTACCCGCTCGCTGATTTAATTCTCAAGCTGAACGAGACTGCCGGAAAACACGGCATCGGCCGGATTGACCATGTGGAAAACCGCCTGGTCGGCATTAAGTCCCGTGAGGTTTATGAGTGCCCGGGCGCGATGACTTTGATTACGGCTCACAAAGAGCTTGAGGACCTGACTTTAGTGAAAGAAGTGGCCCATTTCAAACCGGCAATTGAACAAAAACTGTCTGAAATCATCTATAACGGTTTATGGTTCTCGCCGTTAAAAGACGCGCTGCTTGCATTCTTGAAAGAAACTCAAAAACACGTCACCGGCGTCGTGCGCGTCAAGCTGTTTAAAGGCCATGCCATTGTAGAAGGGCGTAAGTCGGAATATTCACTCTACGATGAAAAACTTGCGACATATACAAAAGACGATGCTTTTGACCATCACGCGGCAATCGGTTTCATTGAGCTTTGGGGGCTGCCGACAAAAGTAAACAGCATTGTGAAAAAGAAGGAGCAGATTGAAGCATGAAGAAGCTTTGGGGAGGCCGTTTTCAAAAAACACCGGAAAAGTGGGTCGATGAGTTCGGCGCATCCATCACATTCGACCAAAACTTAGTCAAAGAGGATATTACAGGGTCTCTCGCTCATGCGGCAATGCTGAAAAAATGCGGCATTCTGACGGAAGAAGAAGAAGGCGCCATCCGACAGGGGCTGCAGACCCTCCTGCAAAAAGCAGAGGAAGGGACGCTTGAATTCTCTGTTGATTATGAAGATATCCATTTGAATATTGAAAAAATGCTGATCGAAGAAATCGGACCGCTAGGCGGCAAGCTGCATACCGGCAGAAGCCGGAATGACCAGGTGGCGACCGACATGCATTTGTATTTGAAAGATCATGTCTCACATATCATCGTGCTGATTGAACAGTTCCAAAAAGCGCTGATCGAAAAAGCGGAGGCCAATGTCGAGACCATTCTGCCGGGGTACACCCATTTACAGCGGGCTCAGCCGATTTCTTTCGCCCACCATCTGCTTGCTTATTTTTGGATGCTTGAACGGGATAAAGAGCGTTTTCGCGATGCTATGAAGCGGATTAACATATCGCCGCTCGGATGCGGGGCGCTTGCCGGAACTACGTTTCCGATAGACCGTAACTATTCGGCGGAGCTGCTCGGTTTTGACTCCATTTATGAGAACAGTCTTGACGGAGTCAGTGACAGAGATTTTATTCTCGAGTTTTTAAGCGGCAGCAGCATGCTGATGATGCACCTTTCGCGTTTATCAGAAGAAATCATTCTATGGTGCTCGCAGGAATTCAGATTCATTGAACTGGATGATACGTATGCGACGGGAAGCAGCATGATGCCGCAGAAGAAAAACCCCGACATGGCGGAGCTGATCCGCGGTAAAACCGGACGCGTATACGGTGATATGATGGGGCTTTTCACGATTATGAAAGGGCTCCCGCTCGCTTACAACAAAGACCTGCAGGAAGATAAAGAAGGCATGTTTGACACGGTGAAAACCGTTGAAGGAAGCCTTCAGATTTTCACGGGCATGATTGAAACGATGAAAGTAAACAAAGACATCATGAAACAAGCGACAAAACAAGATTTTTCAAACGCGACGGAACTTGCCGATTATTTAGCTAAAAAAGGCATGCCGTTCAGAGAAGCGCATGAAGTGGTCGGCAAGCTTGTGTACAGCTGCATTGAAAAAGGAATCTATTTAAGTGATATGGCATTTGAAGAATTCCTTCAAGCCAGCAGTCTCTTTGAAGAAGATATCTATACCGTGCTCGATCCGCATCATGCGGTTGAAAAAAGAATGAGCGCCGGCGGAACGGGTTTTCAGCAGGTAGAACAGGCGCTCGTAAAAGCAAAAGCCTGCGCCGGCATTTAATTTGCTGAAATTTCCTTCATATTTTCCCGTTATATCAGACACCCTACATCTATAAAGATGGGAGGTAGAAGGAATGCGCAAAGAACAAGACCGTTACATCTATGATGAAAAAGAAAGTGAAGAAACGGCCAGGCTCATCTCAGAGGCATACGAAAGCGGTTATGTCGGCATGGAGGAAGCCTCTGCTCCTTCAGAAAATTAAGCTGTCTGTAAAGACGGCTTTTTTTTCGTGCGGACGAAGTGCAAAAAAGTGATATTGCCGTTTGTTTATAGTAAAGTAGAGGGAGAAACGTCTTGATTTTATTGAAGCGGCAACGTTGCCTGGGGAGGGTATTCAATGTGCGACATGCTCTAATCACTGCCGGTACAAAGGGATTGGGCCGAAAAGTGACTGAAATGCTTCTGGAAAAAGGCTTTTCTGTCACAGTGAATTACAGACAAGACGAAGAAGCGGTCGCCTGTCTGAAGGCGGATTATCCCGGGTGCCATGACAGATTGCAATTCGTTAAGGGCGATGTAACCCGGAAAGAAGATCTCATTCGGATCGCCGATGCAGCCCTTCAGCGGTTTGGAAGGATTGACATACTGATTAACAATGCCGGGCCGTACATATTTGAGCGCAAAAAGCTTGCCGATTACTCCGATGACGAATGGTATGACATGCTTGAAGGGAATTTAAGCGCCGTTTTCCATCTGTTTAAAGCGGTTATCCCGGTCATGAGACAGCAGCGGTTCGGCCGGATTATTACATACGGTTTTCAAGGAGCGGACCATGCCCCCGGCTGGCTTCACCGTTCCGCTTTCGGAGCGGCTAAAGTCGGATTGGCTTCGTTAACGAAAACCATTGCGATTGAAGAAGCTGAATCAGGCATTACGGCCAATATGGTCTGCCCGGGTGATATTGTAGGAGATATGAAAGAAGCGTCTATAGAGGAAGCAAGACGGAAAATCGGCAAAGAAAAGACGCCGATCGGCAGGTCCGGAACCGGAGAGGACATTGCGAGAATCATCGCCTTTTTATGTGAGGAAGATTCCGATCTTGTAACCGGAACGGTCATTGAAGCAACAGGCGGGCTGAATGTGATTAACAGGCATCAATCCCTGTAAGTTTTTTCGTTTGTCAAAAAGGGAACTTGATAAATATTAATTTTTTATGAGGTGAAAACGATGAAAGTGACTTATCACGGACATTCTGTCATTCAAGTGGAAACGAAAACCCATAACATTATTTTTGATCCGTTTCTGACCGGAAACAGTCTGACGAATTTGAAACCGGAAGAAGTGAAAGCGGATGTCATCCTGCTTACTCACGGACACAATGACCATGTCGGAGATACAGAGCAGATCGCTAAACAAAACGATGCGCTCGTCATTGCGCCGAACGAGCTGGCCGTTTATCTCGGCTTTAAAGGTTTAAAGGTCCACCCGATGCATATCGGCGGGGCGCGCCAATTTGATTTCGGCAAAGTGAAACTGACACAGGCATTCCACGGATCGGCGGTCACTGATGAAGAAAACAAAACCATTACGTACACGGGGATGCCTGCCGGGATTTTATTGACGATTGACGGCAAAACGATTTTCCACGCCGGAGACACGGCGCTGTTCTCAGATATGAAACTGATCGGGGAACTGAATCACATTGACCTGGCGTTTCTGCCGATCGGTGATAACTTCACCATGGGCCCTGAAGATGCAAAACTCGCGGCTGAATGGCTGAGAGCGAAACAGGTCGTTCCCGTTCATTACAATACATTTCCTGTCATTGAACAGGACCCTGACGCTTTCGCCGAAAGTCTGCCCGGAGGCGTCGGCAAAGTCATGGCGGTCGGCGAGACCATTGAGCTTGCCTGACATATGTGTCAAAGACCTTCTGAATCAAGCATTCAGAAGGTCTTTTTGTGATGCCGCCTTTTTTCGGGCGTCTCATTGCGAATGAATCCCCCGTACCCTTATAATAAAAGCAGAAGACTGTCCTTAGAGGTGAAACGCTTGGCAACAAAGCATGAACAAATCCTATCATACATAGATTCGCTTCCTGTCGGTGAAAAAATTTCGGTCAGAAGAATTGCGAAAGAAATGAAAGTCAGTGAAGGAACGGCTTACAGAGCCATTAAGGAAGCCGAAAACAAAGGATTCGTTTCCACTATTGAACGTGTGGGGACCATCCGGATTGAACAGAAGAAAAAAGAAAATATTGAAAAGCTGACATACGCCGAGGTCGTCAATGTGATAGACGGCCAGGTGCTCGGCGGAAAAGCCGGTCTGCATAAAACGTTGAATAAGTTTGTGATCGGCGCGATGGAGCTTGACGCGATGATGCGTTATACGGCGGCGGGGAACCTGTTGATCGTCGGGAACCGAATCAACGCCCACCGCCAGGCGCTTGAAGCGGGCGCGGCTGTTTTGGTAACGGGAGGGTTTAATACCGACGACAGCATTATCGAGCTGGCCGATATGCTTGAGCTTCCGATTCTCTCTACGAGCTACGATACCTTTACGGTAGCCGCGATGATCAACCGGGCGATCTATGATCAGCTCATAAAAAAAGAGATTGTGCTCGTGGAAGACATATTGACGCCCGCAGATCGGACAGTGACGCTGTCCCCTAAGGATAAGCTGGAGAAATGGTACGAAAAGAACTATGAAACCGGACACGGCCGCTTCCCGGTTATCGATCAGCAGATGAAAATCCACGGAATCCTCACATCGAAAGATATCGCGGGGCATGACCGGTCAGTTCCGATTGAAAAAGTAATGACTAAAAACCCTGTCACGGTGATCGGGAAAACATCTGTCGCCTCAGCGGCTCAAATGATGGTTTGGGAAGGAATTGAAGTGCTTCCGGTGACAGACGGGCATCACAAACTGATCGGAATGATCAGCCGCCAGGATGTCTTAAAAGCGCTTCAAATGGTTCAAAAGCAGCCTCAGGTCGGTGAAAAGCTGGATGATATTGTTTCAAGGGGATTTAAAGAAGAGGAAGATGACAAAACGCCGGCCGTTTATCAATATGAAGTCACGCCGCAAATGACCAATCAGCTCGGCACGATTTCTTACGGGGTGTTTACGACGATTTTAACCCAGGCCGCCAGCCGATTTTTAC
Organism: Bacillus sp. FCW2; assembly: GCF_021228595.1. Lineage (NCBI taxonomy): Bacteria > Bacillati > Bacillota > Bacilli > Caryophanales > Bacillaceae > Bacillus > Bacillus sp. FCW2. Next base: position 828,995 of record NZ_CP089436.1, read on the forward strand.
GCTCCCGCAAACGCGGCGAGCTGGTCATTGAAAGCATTACGATTTTCTTCCTGAAGCCCGTACAGATGGAGTCGGTCATTGAAGTGAAACCGCGCATTTTAGAGGCGGGCCGGAAATTCGGGAAAATGGAAGTGGAAGTGTCAAGCCAAAGCGGCATCGTTTCAAAAGCGATGCTCATGGTGCAGCTGATGGAGAGAAGTTAAGGGACGCACCCGGGTCCCTTTGCATTCATTATGCGTGGTCCCTCTCCGCTTCCTTTGCATGGATGGGCTCATAATGCTTATAGGCTCTATACCCGGCCCATGCGCTGCCTGCTCCGATTAAAATGAAGACGCCGCCGATGACCAGGGTCAGGACGGAGTGAAACAGAATCATTTGGTTTACTCCATACAAAAGCACCAGCGCGCCTAATGCCATACTTGATTTAGCCGAAAAACATTCCTTCTCCAGCGCCCGTTTCGTCTGGATTCCTTTTACTTTGTAATACACGTAAAAGCAGGCAGAAAGCCCGATGAGAAAAACAAAAACCAGCATAAATGAAATCCTCCATTATATGAGTTTGCAAAACCGTTTATACCGTTGCTGAAAGATTTTCCTTTTCCATGGATAAAGAGTATGATTAAATGAATAAAAACGAAAAGGAGAAAACGATGAAATCCGAACTGATCAGAACCATATCATTATATGACACCATTATCTTACATAGACATGTGAGGCCTGACCCGGACGCCTACGGTTCACAGTGCGGCCTTACGGAAATCCTGCGGGAAACGTATCCCGAAAAAAATATTTTTGCCGTCGGACAGCCTGAGCCGTCCTTGTCTTTTTTATATTCCCTCGATGAGGTGGATGACGAAACCTATAAAGATGCTCTTGTCATCGTGTGCGACACCGCAAACCAAGGCAGGGTCGACGATCAGCGCTACCATTCCGGCGCAAAGCTCATGAAAATAGACCACCATCCAAATGAAGATCCGTATGGCGATCTGTTATGGGTCGATACGAATGCAAGCTCCGTAAGCGAAATGATCTATGAGCTGTACCTGGAAGGAAAGCAGCACGGCTGGAAACTGAATACGAAAGCAGCTGAGCTGATCTACGCGGGTATCGTCGGTGATACGGGGCGCTTCTTATTCCCGAACACCACAAAAAAGACATTAAAATACGCGGGAGAGCTCATTGAGTTCCCATTTTCATCGTCAGAGCTGTTCAATCAATTGTATGAAACAAAATTAAATGTGGTGAAGCTTAACGGCTTTATTTATCAAAATGTGTCACTGTCTGAAAACGGCGTCGCTTCCGTTTTCATTAAAAAAGACATTTTGGAGACATATGGAACCACCGCTTCTGAAGCGTCGCAGCTTGTCGGAACACTCGGAAATATTTCGGGTATCCGCGCTTGGGTGTTTTTCGTAGAAGAAGACGATCAAATCAGAGTCCGGTTCCGTTCAAAAGGTCCGGTCATCAACGGAATTGCCCGGAAATACAATGGCGGCGGACATCCGCTTGCGGCCGGCGCATCCATCTTCAGCTGGGATGAAACCGATCAGATTCTTGCTGATCTGGAAGAGATATGTAACGAACACAAGTAGAGGGGAGACCCTCTTTCTTAGTGTTCATCTGTCACGGGGATGAACCAGCAGCCGAATTCAGTCAGGTCTTCGTAGACGCGGAGATTACAGATTTGGAGTTCTTTTTTTATGAGGGAAGCGAGTGTGTTTGTTTCTGCATATGCGGAATAGCCTTGTCTGATTCGGGCTGCATGATCTTTTGCCAAGCGTCGTTCACTAAAAACCTCCATTTTCCCTTCCTCCCTTCAGAATCATTGAAAATGTCTCATCTACAGTTTATAAAAAAGCGGAGAAAAAAGCGACAGATCTATGGAAAATTTTTAAAAATGACATAATTACGTCGCAAAAGAAATATGAATTTCGACAGACAATCTCGTATAAATCGTCAGTTCCTTTACTTCAGCTTTAAATTCCTTCTCATTTATGGTGTATATTTTGTTTTCGATCGTCCGTTTTAAAAGCTCCTTTGTTTTATACACGCTTTCAATATCCTTTGTGATGACTTCAGAAATATTATCTTTCACTTGTTCCTCAAATTTCATCTTGTCAGGCTGGGCGATTCTGTATTTTTCCCCATTGATCAGCTTCACATCAACACTTTGGATGAGCAGCCTTTGCTTATTATCCTCATTTAATTTATGAAGATCTTTCTGATAGATGGAGATTTGGTTTTTTAAATCCCGCGCGTGCTCCCGCTGCTTTTCAATTAACGTCACCTGTTCTTCCTGAAACGTTCCGTATGTAAACAGAAAGAACAGCCAGCTGACGATGGCTCCGCACATCATTCCCGCAAAAAAACGCTGCCATCCCGGTTTTTTATAATACTCGGGAATTCTCATGATGACATATTCTCCTGGGTCAGCCATGAAATAATCAGCCAGCCGGTCTGCGCGCCGCCCATTGCTGAAATAATTAAAAGAAGCTGTTTGAAGATGTCGCGCGTGTTGCCTTCAAACAGCCCCCGCTCGAAACTGTATACCGCGTCAAATGTTCCCCCGATGGCCGCGACAAGCGCCCAGATCTTCAGCCTGTTCGCCAATTTTGTGATCGCCGTCAGCGGAGGCTCGCCTGATAAATAAGCTCCGAGGCCGCCGATCAGCGCGCCGCCGAGCAACACACCGAGGGCGATAAAATAACTGCTGATGAAATTCGCCATAAATCCGGCTTCCTGATCCATATATACACCACCTCACTTTTCTATCATATTGAGCGAAACGGACAAGTATGATGATGAGTCAAAAAAGAACATTTGTTTCTTAAGAAAACCCGTCTTATAATGTAGAAAGGCAAAATGAACGTATGGGAAAGGAGTGGCGGCATTGTCTTTTGTTCACCTGCAAGTACATAGCGGCTACAGCCTGTTAAACAGCGCCGCTTCTGTAAAAGAGCTTGTTGCACAAGCGAAGGAACTCGGATATTCATCATTGGCGCTGACGGACGAAAATGTGATGTACGGCGCCATTGAGTTTTATAAAGCATGCAAATCAAACGGAATTAAGCCGATTATCGGTCTGACGGCTTCTATATACACGGATGATACGGAGCTTGAAGCACACCCGCTCATTCTTTTAGCAGAGACAAACACGGGATATCAGAACTTGGTGAAAATCTCAAGTGCGCTGCAATCCATGGCAAAGGGCGGCATGAAGCGAAAATGGATGAAGAGCTATCATGAGGGGCTGATCGCCATTACGCCCGGTGAAAACGGGTACATTGAAAGCCTGCTTCAAGCCGGGAAGTTTGAAGAAGCGGTCCGGGCTGCCGAAGGATTCCGGGAGCTGTTCGGAGACGGCCGTTTTTATTTAGGGTACCAGCCGTTTAAAGGACATGAGACATTATCAGAAGAGATTCTCCGCCTGTCAGCCGAAACGGAAATCGCTGTCTGCGCTGCGGGAGATGTCCGCTATATCAAGAAAGAAGATCAAGATGCGTACCGCTGTCTGTGCGCTATTAAAGCCGGAGAGAAATGGGAGGATCAGAGCGGGAATCTGCCGGACTTATACTTGAGGACGCCTGAAGAAATGGCAGAGCTTTACACGCGGCATCCGGAAGCGATTGAAGCAGCCGCCCGTATCGCCCGGCAATGCCGGGTCGATGTAAGCCTCGGACAGACACAGCTTCCGTCTTTTCCGGCGCCGGACGGCAAATCAGCCGATGACTATTTGGCGGAAGTCTGTCACGAGGGGCTGCGCCTCCGTTTCGGCACTCCTGATGATCGCGCTGTCCGCCGTCTTGAATATGAGCTGGACGTCATCAGGCGCATGAAATTCAGTGATTATTTTCTCATCGTATGGGACTTTATGAAGTACGCGCATGAAAAGGGTATTGTGACAGGCCCGGGAAGGGGGTCCGCGGCAGGCTCGCTTGTCGCTTACTCGCTTTTCATTACCGACGTGGATCCGCTTAAACATTCTCTGCTGTTTGAGAGATTTCTTAATCCCGAGCGGATCAGCATGCCGGATATTGATATCGATTTCCCTGATACGAGAAGGGATGAGGTCATTCAGTATGTACAAAATAAGTACGGGGCCATGCACGTGGCCCAGATTATCACCTTCGGGACATTGGCCGCAAAGGCGGCGTTAAGGGATACCGGGAGAGTGTTCGGAATCAGCCCGAAAGAAGCCGACCAGCTTGCCCGCCTGATTCCGTCAAAACCGGGAATGACGCTTGAGGAGGCGAGGCGGCAGTCCGCTCAGCTGAACAGGCGGCTGTCCGAATCCGCCGTTCTTCATAAAGTGTTTCAGATCGCAAGGAAAATTGAAGGTCTTCCTAGGCACACGTCAACACACGCGGCCGGGGTCGTTCTCAGTAAAGAGCCGCTTTCTGAAGTTGTCCCTCTTCAAGAAGGGCATGACGGCGTGTATTTAACGCAGTATGCGATGGATCACTTGGAAGATCTCGGTCTTTTAAAAATGGACTTTTTAGGTTTGCGCAACCTGACGCTTATTGAATCCATTAAAATGATGATTGAAAAAGAGACGAATACGAAAATTGATTTTTCCGAGATTTCTTATCAGGATGAAAAAACGTTCTCGCTATTGTCAAACGGTGATACGACGGGTATTTTCCAGCTGGAATCATCAGGAATGAGAAACGTGCTGAAACGCCTGAAGCCGTCAAGACTGGAAGACATTGTCGCGGTTAACGCGCTTTACAGGCCGGGACCGATGGAAAATATTCCGTTATTTATCGACCGGAAGCACGGGCGGGCGCGTGTGGAAGTGCCGCACGAGGACGTAAGAAATATTCTCAGTGACACTTACGGCGTCATCGTCTATCAAGAACAGATAATGATGATCGCTTCGCGCATGGCAGGGTTTTCATTAGGTGAAGCGGATCTGCTCAGACGGGCTGTCAGCAAAAAGCAAAAGGACATTCTGGACAGAGAGCGAAGCCATTTTGTTGAAGGGTGCTTAAAAAAGGAGTATTCTGTAGTCACTGCAAACGAGGTCTACGATCTGATTGTAAAATTCGCTAACTACGGATTCAACAGAAGCCATGCTGTCGCATACAGCATGATCGGCTATCAGCTCGCCTATTTAAAAGCCCATTATCCGTTATATTTTATGTGCGGGCTGTTGACGAGCGTCATCGGCAATGAGGACAAAATATCGCAATATCTGCATGAAGCGAAGGGGAGCGGGATTCAAGTCCTTCCGCCGTCAATAAACAAAAGCGGTTTTCCGTTTGCGCCGGAAAACGGAGCCGTCAGATACAGTTTGCGGGCCGTTAAAAACGTAGGCGTCTCGGCAGTGAAAGATATTTATAAAGCAAGAACACATAAACCGTTCGAGGATCTTTTCGATTTCTGCTTTCGCGTACCTGCAAAAAGCGTGAATCGGAAAACCATCGAAGCCCTTATATTTTCTGGCGCCATGGACGAATTCAATCAAAATCGCGCCGCCTTGCTGGCCTCCGTTGATGTGGCTTTAGAGCACGCTGAACTTTTTCGTGCAGGTGATGACCAAATGGGATTGTTTTTGGAAGAATCGTTCTCCATTAAGCCAAAATATGTAGAGGCTGAGGAATTTCCGCTCGTGGACAAGCTTCGGTTCGAAAAAGAAGCTCTCGGTGTTTATTTCTCAAGCCATCCTTTGTCTGCTTTCAGGGATCTCCTGAAAAAACGGGGGGCGCAAGCGATCACAGCAGCGCGGCAGATGCCGAAGGGGCAGCTGTCAATCGGCGCTTTGCTCGCGGGCATCAAAACGATTCGGACAAAGACAGGTCAGCATATGGCGTTTCTCACATTAAGCGATGAAACGGGAGAAATGGAAGCCGTCGTGTTTCCTGACCAATATAGAAGGCTGTCTCCGCTGTTAAAAGAAGGCGCGCTTTTATTCGCCGCCGGAAAAATGGAAGAGCGTCAGGAGAAGACACAATTCATCATGTCATCCGCCTCTCTTCTTGAGCAGACGGAGGCAGACAGAGCGCCGTCTGTTTACATCAAAATCGAAGGCAGCCGGCACAATCAGGAGTTTTTGGAAAAGATGAAGCGTATTTTACTGGAGCATAAAGGGGAAACCGGCGTTTATCTTTATTATGAAAAAGACAAGCAGACGATCAGGCTGCCGGATACTTTTCATATTCAGGCGGACCATCAGGCGTTATACCGTTTAAAAGAGCTGCTGGGCCGCGAAAACGTCGTGTTGAAATAGTGGTAACAATAATCGTTTTGTTATACAATTGAAACAATTGTGCTATCTTATTTAAAGATTCTGAAATTTTTCACCTCCAGCGATTGTACCAGTCTATGCGGCAGAATATGTAACAAAGTACTTAAAAGGAGTGTTTAGAATGTCATTAAGAGAAGAAGCGTTACATTTACACAAAGTAAATCAAGGAAAGCTGGAATCAAAAGCAAAGGTAGAAGTCAGAAACGCGGACGACTTAAGCCTTGCCTACTCTCCCGGAGTAGCTGAGCCTTGTAAAGAGATTTATGACGATAAAAATAAAGTATATGATTATACAATGAAGGGGAACATGGTAGCAGTCGTAACAGACGGATCAGCCGTTCTCGGTCTCGGTAATATCGGGCCTGAAGCTTCTCTTCCGGTCATGGAAGGGAAAGCGGTGCTGTTCAAAAGTTTCGCGGGCGTGGATGCATTCCCGATCGCGCTTGACACAAACGATGTGGACAAAATCATTGACACTGTGAAGCTGCTTGCACCGACATTCGGCGGTGTCAACCTTGAAGATATTGCGGCGCCGAACTGCTTCATTATCGAAGAGCGCCTGAAAAAAGAAACAAACATTCCGGTTTTCCACGATGATCAGCACGGCACTGCCATCGTAACCGTTGCCGGACTTGTAAACGCGCTGAAATTATCAGGAAAATCCATGTCATCCATTAAAGTTGTGGCAAACGGAGCGGGTGCGGCAGGCATCGCGATCATCAAGCTTCTTTACCATTTCGGCGTACGCGACATCGTAATGTGCGACTCTAAAGGGGCGATTTACGAAGGGCGTCCGGCCGGCATGAACGCAGTGAAAAACGAAGTGGCGAAGTTTACAAACCAAGACCGCAACGACGGTTCGCTGCAGGATGTCATTAAAGATGCAGACGTCTTTATCGGCGTATCAGTCGAAGGCGCGCTGACGAAAGAAATGGTGGAAAGCATGGCGAAAGATCCGATTATCTTCGCAATGGCCAACCCGAATCCGGAAATCATGCCTGAAGACGCGCGCGCAGCCGGCGCAAGCGTAATCGGAACAGGCCGTTCTGATTTCCCGAACCAGGTCAACAACGTTCTGGCATTCCCTGGAATTTTCCGCGGGGCGCTTGACGTTCGCGCGACTCACATCAACGAAGAAATGAAAATTGCTGCGGTTGAAGCGATTGCTTCCCTCGTTTCAGAGGAAGAATTAAGCGCTGATTATGTCATCCCGGCTCCATTTGACAAACGTGTGGCTCCTGCCGTGGCGAAAGCTGTTGCGAAAGCAGCGATGGAAACGGGCGTCGCCAGAATTACGGTCGATCCTGAGGAAGTGGCTGAAAAAACAAGACAGCTCACAGTCATCGGCGAATAATAACACAAAAATGAAATGGCAGCGCGTTGGAAAAAAACAACGCGCTGCTGTTCAATATACGGACTGCTGGCATTTTTTTAAGGGCAGGTCTTAAAAAAATTTCAGCAGAATCCTTATTTCTTTTGAAAACGCTGACAGATAAGGCTGAACAACGCTTTTTACGGTATGAAATCCGTCCGTTTCCGTCTGTTTTGCAGCAAAAAATGTCGAATGGAGGATGACACCGTTTGACAAAAAAAGTACAATAGTTTCGGTAAAGTTATTATTAAGTCTATCTAATCGGAAGACATGCAGTGAAGAGAACCCTTCACAAAAGGGAGGTAATCATTTGTTAAAGGATATATTCACAAAAAAGAAAAAATATGCTTCCGTGCCGTCTGAGCAGGCAAAACATGATGTTCCGGAAGGCATTATGACAAAGTGCCCCAAATGTAAAAAAATCATGCTCACAAAAGAGTTAGATAAAAACCTGCGCGTCTGCATGAACTGCGGGCACCATTTCCCGATGAATGCAAAGCAGCGCATTGAAAGCCTCCTGGATGAAGATTCATTCGAAGAATTCAACCAGGGAATGATATCTGAAAACCCGCTCGGTTTCCCGGGATACTTAGAAAAAATCGAAAAAGACCGTGAGAAAACATCGCTGAATGAAGCGGTGGTTACCGGAAAAGGAACCATCGGCGGATTCCCGGCCGTGATCGCGATCATGGATTCAACATTCCGAATGGGCAGCATGGGTTCGGTTGTCGGCGAAAAAATCACGCTTGCAATTGAAAAAGCAAAAGAGGAAAAAGTCCCGTTTATCATCTTTACCGCTTCCGGCGGCGCACGTATGCAGGAGGGGGTCTTAAGCCTTATGCAAATGGCCAAGACAAGCTCTGCATTAAAACTGTTCAGTGAGGAGCAGGGACTGATTATTTCTGTCATGACCCATCCGACGACAGGCGGCGTATCGGCCAGTTTCGCGTCTCTCGGTGATTATAATTTCGCTGAACCGGGCGCCTTGATCGGATTTGCCGGAAGACGTATTATTGAACAGACGATCGGGGAAAAACTGCCGGAAGATTTCCAGACGGCGGAATTTTTATTAAAGCACGGCCAGCTTGATGCGGTGATTCACCGAAACGACATGAAAGACAAACTCGCATTTCTGCTGGACATGCACCAAACAGGAGGTGAGCATGAGTGGCTGCAAGATTAGAATTTGAAAAACCAGTGATTGAACTGCAGACGAAAATCGCCGAACTGAAAAAATTCACCCAAGATTCGGAGATGGATTTAAGCGCTGAAATCGCAAGGCTTGAAGACCGGCTCAGCAAGCTCCAGGATGAGATTTATAAAAACCTGAAGCCGTGGGACAGAGTGCAGATCGCACGCCTTCCCGACCGGCCGACGACGCTTGATTACATTCAATATCTGTTTACCGACTTTTTTGAGTGCCACGGAGACAGAACATACGGAGATGATGCTGCGATTGTCGGCGGAGTCGCCAAATATCACGGCATGCCGGTCACCGTCATCGGACATCAGCGCGGAAAAGACACGAAAGAAAACCTCGTCCGCAATTTCGGGATGCCTCACCCTGAGGGCTACCGCAAAGCGCTTCGTCTCATGAAGCAGGCGGATAAGTTCAACCGCCCGATTATCTGCTTCATCGACACGAAGGGAGCGTACCCGGGTAAAGCGGCGGAGGAACGGGGACAAAGTGAAGCCATCGCCAAGAACCTGTTCGAGATGGCCGGCCTGACAGTGCCTGTCGTTTGTATCGTCATCGGGGAAGGCGGCAGCGGAGGCGCGCTTGCATTAGGTGTGGGCAACCGCATGCTGATGCTTGAGAACTCGACGTATTCCGTTATTTCTCCTGAAGGAGCCGCGTCCATTTTGTGGAAAGACTCCAGCCTTGCGAAAAAAGCGGCCGAAACCATGAAGATTACTGCGCCCGATTTATTAGAATTAGGAATTATTGATGATATGATTAAAGAAGTGAAGGGCGGAGCTCACCATGATATCAAGCAGCAGGCGGGCTACATTGACGGTATTCTTAAAGAAACGTTAAAATCTCTTCTTCAAATGAACGCCGAAGAATTGATCTCACAGCGCTATGAAAAATATAAAGCAATCGGGAAAGTTTCGGTTGAAGATCAATATATCGGGGTAAACTGAATAGACGTGAAGCCTATGGCTCACGTTTATTTTTTGTGATTTTTGTGATATTCCTTAAATTTTATTTAAAAACAATTTATTTAATTGTATAATAGGTAAGGTTTCATGGGAGCTCAGGCGTCCCTTTTCATTGTTTTAGGGCAATGATCATGATATGTTTAACATATATATGTTGCTGAGGTGAATAGGAAATGAAGCGTATAGGAGTTTTAACGAGCGGCGGGGATTCCCCGGGTATGAACGCTGCGGTGCGCGCGGTTGTGCGGAAAGCTATCTACCACGACGTCGAAGTGTACGGAATTTATAACGGTTATTCAGGATTAATCAGCGGAAAAATAGAGAAACTGGAGCTTGGTTCGGTCGGTGACATCATCCACCGCGGCGGAACAAAGCTGTACACGGCCAGATGTCCTGAATTCAAAACAGTTGAAGGCCGTGAAAAAGGAATCGAAAATTTAAAGAAACTCGGCATTGAAGGTCTTGTCGTCATCGGCGGAGACGGTTCATACATGGGTGCGAAAAAATTAACGGAACACGGGTTTCCGTGTGTAGGTGTACCGGGTACGATAGATAATGACATCCCGGGAACTGATTTTACGATCGGATTTGATACGGCGCTAAACACCGTAATTGATGCGATTGATAAAATCCGTGACACCGCTACGTCTCATGAGCGTACATACGTTATTGAAGTGATGGGGCGCCATGCGGGCGACATTGCTTTATGGGCAGGTCTTGCAGGCGGAGCGGAATCAATTTTAATTCCTGAAGCGGACTACGATATGCAGGAAATTATCGGCCGTTTGAAGAGAGGGCACGACCGCGGCAAAAAACACAGTATCATCATCGTTGCAGAAGGGGTAGGCAGCGGGGTTGAATTCGGAAAACGCATCGAAGAAGAAACGAACCTTGAAACACGGGTATCCGTTTTAGGGCACATCCAGCGCGGCGGATCTCCAAGCGCTTCTGACCGGGTTCTTGCAAGCCGCCTCGGCGCTTACGCGGTTGAGCTTCTGCTTAAAGGAAAAGGCGGACGCTGCGTAGGTATACAAAACAACAAGCTTGTAGACCATGATATTATAGAAATTTTAGAATCAAAACATACTGTTGAACCAAACATGTATCAGCTTTCAAAAGAACTGTCTATTTAAGGCGGAAGAAGCTGAAGATTTCAGAAGGAAGTGAACGAGTTGAAAAAAACAAAAATCGTTTGTACAATCGGTCCGGCCAGTGAAAGTGTAGAAATGCTGACAAAATTGATGGAAGCGGGTATGAACGTTGCTCGTCTGAATTTTTCACACGGTGATTTCGAAGAGCACGGCGCAAGAATCAAAAACATCAGAGAAGCAAGCAAAAAGCTCGGCAAAAACGTGGGGATTCTCCTCGATACGAAAGGTCCGGAAATCCGCACGCACGATATGGAAAACGGCGCGCTTGAGCTTCAGGCGGGAAATGAAATTATCGTTTCTACGAAACAGGTGCTGGGAACGCTTGAAAAATTCTCAGTTTCTTATGAAGGCCTGGCAGACGACGTGTCAGCAGGGTCTATCATCCTGTTGGATGACGGTTTAATCGGATTGGAAGTGCTGGAATCAAATCCGGAAAAACACGAAATCAAAACAAAAATCTTAAACAGCGGCACGCTGAAAAATAAAAAAGGCGTAAACGTTCCCGGCGTCAGCGTCAACCTTCCCGGAATTACTGAAAAAGACGCCAAAGACATCGTATTCGGTATCGAGCAAGGCGTTGATTTCATCGCTGCGTCATTTGTACGCCGTTCTACGGATGTCCTGGAAATCCGCGAACTGCTTGAGGAGCATAACGCCTCTGACATTCAAATCATTCCTAAGATCGAGAACCAGGAAGGCGTGGACAACCTGGATGCGATCCTGGAAGTATCTGACGGCTTAATGGTAGCGCGCGGAGACCTCGGCGTAGAGATTCCGGCCGAAGAAGTGCCGCTCGTGCAAAAAGAAATGATCAAAAAATGCAACGCGCTCGGCAAACCGGTTATTACTGCGACTCAAATGCTTGACAGCATGCAGCGCAACCCTCGTCCGACACGCGCTGAAGCAAGTGACGTTGCCAACGCCATTTTCGACGGCACAGACGCTATCATGCTTTCCGGTGAGACGGCTGCGGGACAATATCCTGTCGAGGCGGTTCAAACAATGTTTAACATCGCCACACGCACGGAAGAATCTCTGAACTACAAAGAAATTCTGTCTAAACGCAGAGATCAGGTCGGCATGACGATTACCGATGCGATCGGCCAATCAGTTGCGCACACGGCGATCAATCTGAGTGCGGCAGCTATCGTTACCCCTACAGAAAGCGGCCATACGGCGCGTATGATCGCGAAATACCGTCCGCAGGCTCCGATTGTAGCCGTTACGGTTAATGAGTCTGTATCACGCAAACTCGGCCTTGTATTCGGTGTATTCCCGGCAAGCGGCCAAAACGCGAATTCAACCGATGAAATGCTTGAAGATGCGGTTCAAAAATCACTTGACAGCGGCATCGTGAAACGCGGTGATCTGATTGTCATTACAGCAGGTTCTGTCGGTGAATCAGGCACGACGAATCTGATGAAAGTCCACACTGTCGGCAGCGTTATCGCGAAAGGGCAAGGCATCGGACGCAAATCTGCATTCGGTCCGGTCGTTGTTGCAAAAAATGCGAAAGAAGCTGAACAAAAAATGACAGACGGCGCAGTATTGGTTGCTTCAAGCACTGACCGCGACATGATCGCTTCACTTGAAAAAGCATCAGCGCTCATCACTGAAGAAGGCGGTCTGACAAGCCATGCAGCCGTTGTCGGTTTAAGCTTGGGCATTCCGGTTATCGTCGGTCTGGAGAACGCAACTTCAGTTTTAACAGAAGGACAGGTTATCACAGTTGACGCTGCCCGCGGCGCTGTGTATGAAGGCCGCGCAAGCGTTCTTTAAACAGCTTTAAAAAAGAGAGGGGGGGTTCTCCCTTCTCTTTTGTCTTTAGGCTGATTTTCCTATTCCCATGCGGGCGGTGACGCGCTTTTAGAAGGGCGGGAGGGCAGAAAAATGAGAGTGTTATTCTTACTGTTTATCGTGTGTCCGGCAATTGAAATCGGCTTGTTTTTGCTGGCGGGAAAATGGCTCGGTATTTTTCCGACCTTCCTTCTCATCATTTTGACAGGCGTGTTAGGCGCCTTGGTGGCAAAAAGACAGGGAACCGATGTGTATCATCGGGTGATGCGCGACCTGCAGCACGGCAAAATGCCGGGGGAAGCGCTTCTTGACGGAATATGCGTCTTTTTCGGAGGCCTGCTTTTGATGCTTCCGGGTTTTCTGTCCGATATTGCAGGGGCCTGTCTTCTGATTCCGTTCACTCGGAACCGCATGAAGCCGCTTTTGTTCAAATGGCTGAGAGGAATGTCAAAAAATAAGCGGATCATTATCAAATAAAAACGGCAGCCTTCTTACAGGGCTGCTGTTTTTATTTGGACTGAACAGTAATATAGGCCCATATTTCTTTTAAAGCGCCCGTTGTGATAAAGGCTTGAATGAAAACGAGCAGCGCGGGCCCCGCAGCCAGTCCTAAAATTCCGAACAGTTTAAAGCCGGCAAACAGGGCGATTAAGGTCGCAAGCGGATCAAGTCCGATTGACTTGCTTAAAATTTTCGGCTCCGTCAGCTGGCGCTGAATGAGAACCACAATATATAAAATACCGAGACCGATCGCTTGAGGAAGCTGACCGGCAATGGCCAAATACATAATCCAGGGAACAAAGACCGACCCGGCGCCGAGATACGGGAGAAGGTCCACCAGGCCGATAAAAAAGGCGATGGTTGCCGCATGCTCAATCCCTAAAAGAAAAAGTCCGATAAAGACAATGATCATCGTGAAAAGGATGAGCACGGCCTGCGCCTTAATGAAACCTGCCATCGCTTTTTTCAGCTCTCCCGATACGGCCTTGGCGTTTGCTGAAACCCGTTCCGGAAGAATAGAATAAAGCAGCGCCTTCAGCTTATGCCAGTCCTTTGTCATAAAAAAAGTCGCCAGCATTGCGAAAATGAAGACGGCAGCTGTATTGGGAAGGAAGGCAATCCATTTCGGCACCAGCTCCAAAAGATGTGAAAGCATCAGCCCCGCATTTTTAGCGGCTGTATCACCGAGGGTCTGAATATGCGTCACGATGGATGCCTGCTGATTGGTTTCCAGTCCGTTAAATAAGACGGTCAGCTCGTGGTACAATGGCTGAATGCGGGAAGTGAACAGCTCTTCGCAATACGTCATAAAGGCGCTGATATGGGGAGGGAGCGTTTTGGCCAGATAGGCGGTTCCCGAAATGATTTCCGCAACGAGAAATGTCGCCGCGCCAAGAAGAATAAGCAAAAAGAAGACCAGGACAATGACTGTATTGACTGACCGGGGCATCCCCGTCAGTTTGTCCAGCCAGTCAACTACGGGAATGATCGCTGATGACAGAATAAGGGCGATCAGAAACGGATAAGTTAACGGAAATGAGGCGTAACCGGCCGCTAAAGCGCCGCCGGCCGCAGCGAGTACAAACAGCGCGCGGAAAAAAACAGTTGCATAGTGCGGATTCACATCGATCCTCCTCTCGGTCGGCACGTCCTATTACATTAGTTTATTCGTCAAAAAAAAGGATATGAATACAGATATGATGAAAGAGGGTGCTTTCAGGATGTTTACACAGGCGAATTTATTTTTACTATTATTGCTGGCCATCGCATTGGTAGCCAAAAATCAGTCATTGCTTTTTGCCGTCGGCTTTCTCATTGTGATAAAAGCTGTCGGTCTTGATCAGAAACTATTTCCGGTTATTCAGTCAAAAGGCATCAACTGGGGGGTCACCGTCATTACAATCGCCGTTTTAGTGCCGATTGCCACAGGTGATATCGGTTTTAAACAGCTCGCAGAAGCGATGAAATCATATTATGCGTGGATCGCTCTCGGTGCCGGGATCGCGGTTGCCTTAATCGCCAAAAACGGTCTCACCTTATTGGAAAACGACCCTCATATTACAACGGCGCTGGTCATCGGCACGATACTTGCCGTCGCGCTTTTCGGAGGCGTCGCCGTCGGCCCGTTAATCGGCGCCGGAATCGCCTACTTGGCCATGCAAATCGTTAAAATATTCACTTCGTAAAGTAAAAAAGCGGCGTAAAGCTGCTTTTTTTTGTGGAGAAAATTAGAGTTTGCACTTGCGCACTTTGTAGTTCAGACAAATGCCATTTGCATTATTCCGATGAATGGAGTGGCTTACCATGTAACAAAGAACTTCGGGATTGACGGCGCACATGGAGCGAAAACAGCGATTGCAGTAATTCCAATTGATGAATGGATTAAAAGCTGATGGAATTTATGCGCTGATACCAAAGCTAAGCTTGAAGTGTTGTTCAAAATAAGTGAAGACCCTTTCCTTCAATTTGAAAGTTTGTTAAATTTATAATGAGAATGAAAAAACACAATTCGGTTGGTAGTCCGGATGCATGATTTAAAATGTCAGTAACCTTCCCCTCCTCGGGATGTCCATCATTCTTCAGTAAATTTAGGAGGAGGGAATCGTTATGAAATTAACGGTTTACTACGATGGTCAGTTTTGGGTAGGAGTCATTGAAGTTGTGAATGATGGGAAATTAAGAGCAATTCGTCATTTGTTTGGACAAGAGCCAAAGGATTCAGAAATAATGCATTTTGTTAATAATCAACTTTTACCGACTCTCTCCCACACTGAACAAGAAGGGGTTTGTGTTAAAGCAAAATCTAAGAAATTAAACCCAAAAAGATTGCAACGACAAGCTTCTAAAGAGATGAAAAACATCGGGATATCAACTAAGGCACAAAAAGCGATAAAACAGGAGCTTGAAGCAAGAAAAGAAAAGAAAAAACAACTGAATAGAAAACAAAGAGAAAAAATAAAGGAACAAAAATATTTAATCAGAAAACAAAAAGCAAAAGAAAAGCATAGGGGCAAATAGTCGGAGAACCCGATGAAGCCCTTCGATTGAAAAGTTGAGCGGCATCAGTTAGTTTCTTCGGACTGATTTAGAGAAAAAGAAGTATAAGTCAGAGCCCTTCTCGAGATGAGGAGGGTTTTTCTGCAATTTATTTAAATTCACTTACATCAGTAAATGAGTCAGTTTCAATTGATGAACGGTTTGATGAGGATATTTACGGCCCGAAAACAGCAAATGCAGTCAAACGATTCCAGTCCATGTACGGCGTGACTGCTGGCGGCATTCATGGGCCAAAGACAAAGATGAAAATCAGCGTTAAAGAAATAGGGAAAATTAGATAAAGAACGAAAAAAATTTCTAAATATAGTTGGATTGATATATTATTGAACCCTGCATATGTGATAACAATAGCAGCTTTAAATAGGTGTAACAGGAGGTAGATTACTAAAGAATCTAAGGTTAGTATTTGGGTTTTAATATTTGATTAGGGGGAAAGAATGCTATCACTTAATAGAGCTTTAAAATTACGTGATTTAGAAGTTTTTCGTGTGCTGAAAGATGGTAACATTTTATCTTACGTAATAATTGAAGATACTCGAAAGCCATTTACAGAAGAAGACAAAAAATTAGAACCATTATGTTATATGGACGAAGAAGATATTAATGCGATTTTAAATGTTTTTAAGATTTCAATTGTTAATGATGAAAAATTAAATGAAGATAATTCAATTTTTATAAGATCTTACTTTTCTGAATTTGTTAATCATACAAATTTAACGAATTTTATTATTAAAGAATATGTTCAAAAGGATTTATATAATTACGATGATGAAGATGACATCATTTTCTTTAATAGAATTTTACGTAGTATAGGATCAGATTATGTTATCAAAGAATTTGACGATATAAATTGGATTTATTTATCTCAAGATTGATTTCTTATTTAGATTTTAAAGGAGTACAGAAGATAATTTCTGTACTCCTTTTTAAGGCAAAAAATAGACTTCTAGTTTCTCTTTATAGCATAAATACAATTGACGAAAATCGTAAGTTCAGCACCCGCAAGGGGTGTATACAAGTGCTTTATTATCATGGATGTTCTATTTCCAAAATCGCTATCATTTTTTGTTATTTTCGGTTAATTAGGAAAATTGCGGTATTTTTTCGTTTACAGAAAATAAGAAATTAGTGGAAAATAAATCAAAAGAGGAGGAGGGGAATGAATGCATGGACCAGGTATTACCGTCTTCACATGTAGGCGTTAAAATTAACGAGTGGTACAAGATGATTCGTCAATTTAGTGTGCCAGACGCGGAAATTTTAAAAGCCGAAGTGGAACACGAAATAAAAGAAATGGAAGAAGACGAATATTTACTTATTTATTACTCTCTCATGACTTTTCGTCATCAACTTATGCTAGATTATTTAAACCCAGAAATAAAGTATAGGACTGATAGGCCAACCACCACAGAACTACTTGAGAAGATTGAGAAACCACAAAAAACACTTACCGGCCTCTTAAAATATTACTCACATTTTTTTCGCGGAATGTACGAATTTGATCAGAAGCAGTATGTAGAAGCAATTAATTTTTATCGTAAAGCAGAGATGGAAATTCATCATGTCTCTGATGAAATAGAACAAGCTGAGTTTCATTTTAAGTTGGCAGAGGCTTATTATAATATGAAACAAACGCACGTATCCATGCATCATATTCTAAAAGCGTTAGAAATTTATGATCGAAACCCGCTTTATACCGTCCGAAAAATTCAAAGTTTATTTGTAATTGTGGGTAATTATCTTGATTTTAAACATTACGAAAAAGGATTACAGCATCTTGAGGAAGCCTTGAAGCTTTCGCAAGAATTTGGTCATAAAAGGTTGATTTCCTCTGCTCTTTATAATTTGGGTGAAAGTTATCACTACATGGGACAAGAAGAAAAGGCCGAAGCGTATTTGAGACAAGCAATTGTGATTGGTGAAGAAATGAAATTGAGAACTCTGCCCCATTCATATTATTCACTTTCCATAGTATTATTTAAGCAAAAGAAAACAGCCGCGGCAGGCCAAGCTTTAAAAGAAGGTTTAAAAACAGCAGTAAAATATGACGACAATTTGTTTTGCTTATTAACAGAGTTTTTATATGTTTTATTTGCTGAACCGATTAACAAAGACAGCCTTGTAGAAATTTTAAGTAAGCTTGAAAATATTCATATGTATTCGTATGTCGAAGAGTTGACACTTTTAACAGCAAACTTTTTCAAAGGAATGAAGGACTTTGAAATGGCTACAATTTTTTATGATAAGATGGTGGAGTCTCAACTTCAAATACAGCGGGGGGATTGTTTGTATGAATATTAAAAAAGCAATTTGTTTCTCTGTCTCTGCTTTCGCTATTACGTTCGGTGTAATTGCTTTTGTAGGAAACACGACTCATCTTCATCATAATGCAGCCAAAACTGATAATGAGGTAATACAACTAGCTGCGCGACTGCAAACATGATTTAAAAGATGTGGCCTTTTTAGGGCTGCATCTTTTTTTGTCATGCATTTTCGATTTTTCTCTTTTTAGGCGGGGCTGCGGCTGCTGCATTACAAGCATGGTAACAGGTTATGTTACAAGGGTGATATTCGTTTGAAGTCCGCATAAAAATACAAAAGGATCGTTATATACACAAAAGCGAAATACGAAGTAACAACAAAGATATATATAAGAAAATTTGAGCCAACTAAAACCAAGACATGGATTTCTGAAGCTGATCCGAACATTGATTCAGTCGAGTAAACAAATTAACCCCCTTCTCCGGTAAAGAAGGGGGTTAAACTTGCGGTGAAGTTGTCGCGCCTGTCCTTTTAAAGTCTCCTCCAAAACTCCCCCAAATGAAAACATGAGAATACATGGTTTTACAAAGCGCCTGAAAGCAAGCGATTAAATTTATCAACGAAAAGCCTTGATATATAAGGCTTTTAAAACATTTTTAGTTAAAAGTCTACAAATTAATCAGATTATTGTTTATAATAAGAATAGGCTTAAACTTAAATAAGCTTATAAGAATTTGTTATGTTCCTCTATAAGCATACTGGTTATGTAATCGCAATCATTGAAATGTAAGCATTTTCTTAAAGGGGAAAGGGATTGTTTGCATGACTCATTTTAAGTAAGCCGTATGTTTTATATACTCTTTAAAGGGGAATTTTGATTGAAAAGGAGAGGTTGAATATGACAGCAACACGCGGTCTTGAAGGGGTTGTAGCAACAACATCATCTGTAAGCTCTATTATCGACGATACCCTTACATATGTAGGGTACGATATTGACGACTTGACAGAGAATGCAAGTTTTGAAGAAATCATTTATTTGCTGTGGCATCTGCGCCTGCCGAATAAAACGGAACTTGCTGAACTGAAAAAACAGCTTGCGAAAGAAGCTGCCGTTCCACAAGAAATCATTGAGCACTTCAAATCCTATCCCCTCAATAACGTACATCCAATGGCTGCGCTCCGGACGGCGATTTCATTACTCGGTCTGACTGACAGTGAAGCCGATGTCATGAATCCGGAAGCGAACTACAGAAAAGCCATCCGTCTGCAGGCGAAAGTGCCGGGCATTGTCGCCGCTTTCTCAAGAATCCGCAAAGGACTTGATCCTGTTGAACCGAAGGAAGAGTATGGAATCGCGGAGAACTTCCTTTACACCTTAAACGGTGAAGAGCCTTCTCCGATCGAAGTGGAAGCGTTTAACAAAGCGCTCATTCTTCATGCGGATCATGAGCTGAATGCATCAACATTTACGGCGAGAGTATGTGTCGCCACCTTATCTGATATTTACTCAGGCATCACTGCCGCCATCGGCGCTTTAAAAGGACCGCTTCACGGCGGAGCCAATGAAGCCGTCATGAAAATGCTGACAGAAATCGGCGAAGTGGAAAACGCCGAGCCTTATATCCGTAGCAAAATGGAGAAAAAGGAAAAAGTAATGGGGTTCGGACACCGTGTGTATAAGCATGGAGACCCGCGCGCCAAACACTTAAAAGAAATGAGCAAACGCCTGACGAATCTGACGGGTGAAAGCAAATGGTACGAGATGTCAATCCGTGTCGAAGAAATCGTAACGTCGGAGAAAAAACTCCCGCCTAACGTTGATTTCTATTCCGCATCTGTATACCACAGTCTCGGCATTGATCACGATCTGTTCACGCCGATCTTTGCGGTCAGCAGAATGTCAGGATGGATCGCCCATATTCTTGAACAGTACGATAACAACCGCCTCATCCGCCCGCGCGCTGATTACACGGGTCCGGATAAGCAGACTTTTGTTCCGATTGATGAAAGAGCCTGATCAAACGGGAGGCTGGTGATTTTCATGTCGTTAGCCTCTTGTTAATCAAGCCCGGATTGGTTTACAATTTTGATAGAATCTTGAGAAAAGTCATTTTATTTTCTATACAAGAAAAATAAAATGTTTTCTAAATATGAATTACATACTGGGAGGTAATATTGTGTCACAAGGTGAAAAAATTACAGTCTCTAATGGAGTATTAAACGTACCAAATAATCCGATTATCCCGTTTATTGAAGGCGACGGCACAGGCCCTGATATTTGGAACGCCGCTTCTAAAGTATTGGAAGCCGCTGTTGAAAAAGCATATAAAGGCGAGAAAAAAATCACGTGGAAAGAAGTTTATGCCGGTGAAAAGGCTTATAATAAAACAGGTGAGTGGCTTCCTGCCAAAACGCTGGAAGACATCAGAGAGTACTTCATCGCCATCAAAGGTCCTCTGACGACACCGGTCGGCGGCGGTATCCGTTCTCTGAACGTGGCGCTGAGACAGGAGCTTGATTTGTTTACGTGCCTGCGCCCTGTCAGATATTTCACGGGAGTGCCTTCTCCGGTCAAACGTCCTGAAGATACGGATATGGTCATTTTCCGCGAGAATACGGAAGATATTTACGCCGGAATTGAGTATGCGAAAGGTTCTGAAGAGGTTGAAAAGCTGATCAGCTTCCTGCAAAATGAAATGGGTGTTAACAAAATCCGTTTCCCTGAAACGTCAGGAATCGGCATCAAACCTGTTTCTGAAGAAGGCACAAGCCGCTTAGTCAGAGCTGCCATTGAGTATGCGATCGAAAACGGCCGTAAGTCTGTCACGCTTGTCCACAAAGGAAACATCATGAAGTTCACTGAAGGGGCATTTAAAAACTGGGGCTACGAGCTTGCCGAAAGAGAATACGGAGATAAAGTATTCACTTGGGCTGAATATGACCGCATTGTCGAAAAAGACGGAAAAGAAGCGGCTGATAAAGCGCAGAGCGACGCGGAAGCGGCAGGAAAAATCATCGTCAAAGACAGCATCGCTGATATTTTCCTTCAGCAGATCTTGACCCGTCCGAGCGAATTCGACGTCGTGGCGACTATGAACTTAAACGGAGACTATATCTCTGATGCGCTTGCCGCTCAGGTAGGCGGAATCGGAATCGCGCCGGGAGCGAACATCAACTATGAAACAGGGCATGCGATTTTCGAAGCGACTCACGGAACGGCTCCTAAATATGCCGGCCTTGACAAAGTCAACCCGTCATCCGTCATCCTTTCAGGAGTGCTTCTTCTTGAACACCTGAACTGGAATGAGGCTGCTGACTTGATCATTAAATCTATGGAAAAAACGATTGCTTCAAAAGTAGTAACGTACGATTTTGCTAGATTAATGGACGGTGCAACTGAAGTGAAATGTTCAGAGTTTGGTGAAGAGCTAATCAAAAACATGGACTGAACCTAAAGCAGACTTCTAATGAAGCCAAAAAAGGAGAAGAGAATCATGGGAAAAACACGCAGTAAAGTTTCTGTTATCGGAGCAGGATTTACGGGAGCGACAACAGCCTTTCTTACAGCTCAAAAAGAGCTTGCAGACGTTGTGCTCGTTGATATTCCGCAATTAGAAAACCCGACAAAAGGAAAAGCGCTAGACATGCTCGAAGCAAGTCCGGTTCAAGGATTTGACGCGAAAATCACAGGCACGTCCAACTACGAGGACACAGCCGGTTCTGATATCGTCGTCATCACAGCCGGAATTGCGAGAAAACCGGGCATGAGCCGTGATGATCTTGTATCTACAAACGAAAAAATCATGAGAAGCGTCACACGTGAGATCGTGAAATATTCTCCTGACTGCATTATCGTTGTATTGACAAACCCTGTTGATGCGATGACATATGCGGTGTACAAAGAATCAGGCTTCCCGAAAGAACGCGTCATCGGACAATCCGGAGTGCTTGACACTGCGCGATTCAGAACATTCGTCGCTGAAGAATTAAACCTGTCTGTAAAAGATGTGACCGGTTTTGTTCTTGGCGGACACGGTGACGACATGGTTCCTCTCGTCCGTTATTCCTATGCGGGCGGCATTCCGCTTGAAACGCTTATCCCGAAAGACCGTCTTGATGCGATTGTAGAACGCACAAGAAAAGGCGGCGGGGAAATCGTCAACCTTCTCGGCAACGGAAGCGCCTACTACGCGCCTGCTGCATCACTGACTGAAATGGTAGAAGCCATTTTGAAAGATCAGCGCCGCGTGCTTCCGACTATCGCTTACTTAGAAGGCGAATACGGTCATGAAGGTATTTACTTAGGCGTACCGACGATTATCGGAGGAAACGGCCTAGAGCAAATCATCGAGCTTGAACTGACAGACTATGAAAAAGCGCAGCTGAGTAAATCAGTTGAATCTGTCAAAAACGTGATGAAAGTATTGTCATAAGAAAAAAGGGAAGGCTTCCGAATCAGAAGCCTTCCTCTTTTTACAATTAATGAAAGCGTTTTCTTTTTCCCTGAGCGATCCTTTCTCTGAAAATGATCAAAAAGGCGAATTGTCTGAACGGGCAGTATTGGATAAAATGAAATCATAAAGTGATATGCAGCACATAAAATAGAGAAAATTGGATGTCGGGGAAAATAGACAGCGGAGGGCGCAGCATGAACAAAAAAATTTTAGTTGTAGATGATGAACAATCTATCGTTACTCTTTTACAGTATAATCTGGAACGGTCCGGCTATGATGTCATCACCGCATCAGACGGCGAAGAGGCTCTGGAGCAGGCAGAGAATGAAAATCCGGATTTAATCGTACTGGATGTCATGCTGCCGAAAGTGGACGGAATCGACGTCTGTAAACAGCTCAGACAGCAGAAAATGATGGTTCCGATCTTGATGCTGACAGCAAAAGATGAGGAGTTTGATAAGGTGCTGGGACTGGAGCTCGGAGCGGATGATTACATGACAAAGCCGTTCAGTCCGCGGGAAGTCACTGCGCGGGTGAAAGCCATTTTAAGAAGGGCTGACATTTCTTCGCTGTCACAAGGCAGAGAAGAGGAAAAGGACGGGCAGATCCTCATCGGCGAGCTGAAAATTCTTCCGGAGCATTACGAAGCGTACTTTAAGTCAGAACAGCTGGAACTGACGCCTAAAGAATTTGAACTGCTTCTGTATTTGGGAAAACATAAGGGAAGAGTGCTGACGAGAGATCTTCTGCTGAGCGCGGTCTGGAACTATGATTTTGCCGGGGATACCCGGATTGTTGACGTTCATATCAGCCATCTGCGCGACAAAATCGAATCAAATACCAAAAAACCCATCTATATTAAAACAATCAGAGGTTTGGGGTATAAACTGGAGGAGCCAAAAATGAATGAATAAAGTCCGTGTGCGTCTGTTCGCTTTACTCGTTGTATGTATCATATTGGTTTTCAGTGTTCTCGGCCTTTTTTTACAGCAGCTTATTTCTTCATCCGCTGAAGAAAGAACGGCGGATCAGCTGAAAAAGGAATCGGTATACATAGCGGGCCTTCTTGACACCGGCCGAATCGGCAATAAAAGCAATGAAACGGTAATCCGTGATGCCGGCCGCACCCTCGGTATAAACGTCGCCGTGCTCAACGAGAAGGGTGACGCCGTATATCATTCCGGCAGTCATGCTGATGATTCAGCCGTAAAGGAGTTCATTTCTCACAATAAAAGTGAGGAAGCCGTACAGTCGAAAAGCAAAGTCATCCGCGGCACTGCCGTAAAAAATGACGCCGGGAAAATTGCGGGGTATGTACTTGTTTCCTCTGAGATCAACGGCGGTTCAAGCGTTACCGGAGAAATGTGGGGCATGCTGGCAGCAAGTCTTTGTACCGCTTTTATCATTATCGTTTTCTTTTATACAAACATGACGTCCCGTTACAAAAAATCCATCGACGCCGCGACAAAGGTGGCGACGGAGCTGTCCAAAGGGAATTATGACGCCCGCTCCTACAGCGGTTACGCAAGGCGGTCGGACCGTCTCGGGCGTGCGATGAACAGCCTGGCGGTCGATTTAATGGAAATGACGAGAACGCAGGATATGCAGCGCGATCGTCTGTTAACCGTCATTGAAAATATCGGCTCCGGTTTGATTTTAATAGACGGGAGAGGTTTTATCAATCTCGTGAACCGGTCATACACGAAGCAGTTTCATACAAAGCCTGAACGTCTGCTTCGGCGTCTTTACCACGATGCGTTTGAACATGAGGAGATCATTCGGCTTGTCGAAGACATTTTTATGACGGAGACGAAAAAATGCCAGCTGCTCAGACTTCCCATCAATATTGAGCGGCGCTACTTTGAAGTTGACGGCGTTCCGATCATGGGCCCTGACGATGAATGGAAGGGCATCGTCCTCGTCTTTCACGATATGACGGAAATTAAAAAATTGGAGCAGATGAGAAAGGACTTCGTCGCCAATGTCTCCCATGAACTGAAAACACCGATCACCTCGATTAAAGGATTTACGGAAACACTGTTAGACGGAGCGATGAAAGACGAAAAGGCGCTTTCAGACTTTCTGTCTATCATTCTGAAAGAAAGTGAGCGGCTCCAATCTCTCGTGCAGGATTTATTGGATTTATCCAAGATGGAGCAGCAAAACTTTACGATGCGTGTAGAGTCCTTTGACGCCGCAAAAATTCTGCATGAAATTGAGGCGCTTTTGCAGCATAAGGCTGCAGAAAAAGGCATCAGCTTTCAGCTCGATCTCCCGGAAGAGCCGATTTTTGTGACGGGTGATGCGCACAGGCTGAAGCAGGTATTTTTGAATCTGGCGAACAATGCCCTGACCTACACGCCTGAAAAAGGGACGGTGGGGATTTCGGTACATGTGAAAGAAACCGTTGTCGATATCAAAGTGTCCGATACGGGGATCGGCATTCAGAAGGAAGAGATCCCGCGGATATTTGAGAGATTCTACCGCGTGGATAAAGACAGAAGCCGCAACTCGGGAGGAACCGGGCTCGGCCTCGCCATCGTGAAGCACTTAATAGAAGCCCATGAAGGTAAAATCGAGGTCACAAGCGAGCCGGGACAGGGGACTGTATTTACCGTGACGCTGAAGCGGCAGCCGGAAGCGTGATCAGCTTTACAAAGGATTAACAATTTCTTCATGGCCTGTTAAACCTATCTTGTTAGGATGTAACAGAACCCCTTCATCCAAGGAGCCAATTTTGACGGCGGGAACGTATTTTCTTGTTCCCGTCCTTTTTTGCGTTTTCACGGGGTTCGCTCATTTTCCTTTCAAATTGAACTTTGTTAAAATAAGAGAAGCTGTGAGATTAAAAAATAGAGGAATGACGAGCTTTTGCTCTTAGGAGGATATTGAATGACGGAACGAAAAAAATTAGTGCTTGTCGACGGAAACAGTCTGGCGTACCGGGCGTTTTTTGCATTGCCGCTTTTAAGCAATGAAAAAGGCATCCATACAAATGCCGTATACGGGTTTGCGATGATTTTAATGAAAATGCTGGAAGATGAAAAGCCGACCCACATGCTGGTGGCTTTTGATGCGGGAAAAACCACTTTCCGCCACAGCACGTTTAAAGAATATAAAGGCGGAAGACAAAAAACGCCGCCGGAGCTTTCAGAACAGATGCCGTTCATCCGTGAGCTCCTTGATGCCTACAAAATCAGCCGCTACGAGCTTCCTGAATATGAAGCGGACGATATTATCGGCACGCTTGCCGTATCTGCTGAAAAAGACGGCTTCGAAGTAAAGGTAGTTTCGGGGGACAAGGACTTAACCCAGCTTGCAACCGGGAAAACGACCGTTGCCATTACGAGAAAAGGCATTACCGACGTGGAGGATTACACGCCGGAGCACGTGCAAGAAAAGTACGGTCTGACCCCTTTGCAAATCATTGATATGAAGGGATTAATGGGGGATTCATCCGATAACATACCGGGCGTCCCCGGCGTCGGAGAAAAAACCGCGATTAAGCTCTTAAAGCAGTTCCATTCGGTTGAGAAACTGCTTGATTCCATTGATGAAGTCAGCGGAAAAAAATTAAAAGAAAAGCTTGAAGAATACAAGGAACAAGCCCTGATGAGCAAAGAACTGGCGACGATTATGACAAATGCGCCGATTGAAGTCAAGCCCGAAGATTTAGATTACCAAGGGTTTGACCGTGAACAAGTTGTTGCCATTTTTAAAGACCTGGGTTTTAATACGCTTCTTGAGCGGCTCGGTGAAGAAAGCGGGGAAACGGCGGAAGAAAATTTTGAAGACATCAATGTCGAAACGGCAGAAGAAATCACCGAAGATATGCTCGTTTCGCCGTCCGCTTTGGTCGTCGAACAAATCGGTGATAACTATCACGAAGAACCGATCCTCGGCTTTTCCATCGTGAATGAAACAGGTCTTTATTATATTCCGAAAGAAATCGCCATTCAGTCTGAAGCGTTTAAATCTTGGGCTGAAGATGAATCGATGAAAAAGTGGGTGTTCGACAGCAAACGTTCCGTCGTCGCTTTGCGCTGGCAGGGAATTGAGCTGAAGGGAACGGAATTTGACGCGCTTCTTGCTGCCTACATTATAAACCCGGGCAACTCGTACGACGATGTCGCGAGCGTAGCGAAAGAATACGGGCTGAATATCGTTTCAAAAGATGAAGCGGTATACGGAAAAGGCGCAAAGCGCGCCGTTCCGGCTGAAAAAGAGCTTGCCGATCATCTCGCGCGGAAAGCGTCTGCCGTTAACAGCCTCCGTGACAAACTGCTGCACGCGCTGGAAGAAAATAATCAGCTTGAATTATATGAAGATCTCGAACTTCCGCTTGCGCTTATTCTCGGAGAAATGGAATCAATGGGCGTCAAAGTGGATGTTGAAAGACTGAAGCGAATGGGCGAAGAGCTTAAGGCGAAGCTGAAGGAATATGAAGAAAAAATCCATGACATCGCCGGTGAGCCGTTTAACATCAATTCACCAAAACAGCTCGGCGTCATTCTGTTTGAAAAGCTCGGCCTGCCGCCAGTAAAGAAAACAAAAACAGGCTATTCCACTTCAGCCGATGTCCTGGAAAAGCTCGCAGACAAACATGATATCGTCGCTTACATTCTGCAATACAGACAAATCGGCAAGCTTCAATCGACTTATATAGAAGGGCTGCTGAAAGTCACGCGCAAGGATTCTCATAAGGTGCATACACGGTTCAATCAGGCGTTGACTCAAACCGGACGCCTCAGCTCAACGGATCCGAACCTGCAAAATATTCCGATCCGGCTGGAGGAAGGGCGGAAAATCCGTCAGGCTTTCGTACCGTCCGAACCGGACTGGCTTATTTTCGCCGCCGATTATTCACAAATTGAATTAAGGGTGCTTGCGCATATTTCAAAAGATGAAAATCTGATCGAAGCGTTTACGAATGACATGGACATTCACACAAAAACCGCCATGGATGTGTTTCATGTCAGTGAAGATGAAGTGACACAAGCGATGCGCCGCCAGGCAAAGGCCGTCAATTTCGGCATTGTTTACGGCATCAGTGATTACGGGCTGTCGCAAAACCTCGGCATCACCCGGAAAGAAGCGGGCGCTTTTATTGACCGCTATTTGGAGAGCTTCCCGGGCGTCAAGGCATATATGGAAGAGTCGGTGCAGGAAGCGAAGCAAAAAGGATATGTCACGACACTTATGCAGCGCCGCCGCTATATTCCTGAGCTGACCAGCCGCAACTTCAACCTGCGGAGCTTTGCGGAACGGACGGCCATGAATACGCCGATTCAGGGAAGCGCCGCCGATATTATTAAAAAAGCCATGATTGACATGGCAGCTGAGCTGAAAGAAAAAAAACTGAAGGCGCGATTGCTGCTTCAGGTGCACGATGAATTGATTTTTGAAGCGCCTAAGGAAGAAATTGAAATATTAGAGAAGCTGGTTCCTGAAGTGATGGAGCATGCTTTGGCATTAGACGTGCCTCTGAAGGCGGATTATGCTTCAGGGCCGTCTTGGTACGATGCAAAATAAACAGAGAAAAAGGAAGTGATGATTGTGCCGGAATTACCAGAAGTTGAAACGGTCCGGCGCACTCTGACCGGTCTTGTGAAGGGGAAAACGATTGAATCGGCGCATATCAGATGGCCGAATATCATCAAAAAACCCGCCGAGCCGGAGGAATTCGCGCGGCAGATTGCAGGAGAAACGATCCGATCCATCGGAAGAAGAGGAAAGTTTTTGCTTTTCCATCTGGATCATTATGTCATGGTGTCCCACCTTCGGATGGAGGGGAAATACGGTCTTCATCAGGCCGATGAGCCTGACGATAAACATGTGCACGTCGTGTTTCACATGACGGACGGAACACAGCTCCGCTACCGGGATGTCCGGAAATTCGGCACGATGCATTTGTTTGCGCCGGGAGAGGAACAGAATGCATTACCGCTTTCACAGCTCGGGCCCGAACCCGATGATGAAGCATTTACCGCTGCTTATTTAAAAGAGCGGCTTGCAAAAACGAACCGCGCGGTGAAAACAGCCCTGCTCGACCAAAAAGCGGTCGTCGGCCTCGGCAATATTTATGTCGATGAAGCTTTATTCCGGGCGCGTATTCATCCTGAGACAAAAGCGAACAGTCTGTCAGACGGGCAGATAAAAACGCTTCATACAGAAATTAAAGACACCCTTCAGGAAGCGATTGACGCGGGCGGGAGCACCGTCCGGTCTTATATCAATTCTCAAGGGGAGATCGGAATGTTTCAGCTCAAACATTACGTATACGGCAAAAAGGATGAACCGTGCAAAACGTGCGGCACGATGATTTCTAAAATCGTGGTCGGCGGAAGAGGGACGCATTTTTGCGCCCGCTGCCAAAAAAAATCATAAACTGAAGCGATTCAAGCAAGCGGCAGCAGAATGACTTTTTTCTAACACAGTTGATGACCTTTCTCCATATATATATTGTGATTCACCCAATAGGCATATGTCACAATTGCCGATCAAGAGAAAGGGAGAAACGGATATGGAGATTGTTTCTTTGCTGCTTTTGGCTTTTGCTGTCAGCTTGGACAGTTTTTCAGTCGGGTTTACGTATGGTTTGAGAAAAATGAAAATCCCGTTCAAAGCGATTGCCGTGATCGCTTGCTGTTCAGCCTCTGTGATGTTTATATCCATGCTGATCGGCCATTTTCTGACAAAGATTTTTCCCGTATCCGTCACGGAAAAACTGGGCGGGCTGATCTTAATCGGAATCGGGGCATGGGTCATCTGGCAATTTTTCAAACCGGCTAAAGAGCCGGATTACTTATTGCATGAAAAAACGTTACTTAATCTTGAAGTGAAATCGCTCGGCATCGTGATTCACATTTTAAAAAAACCGACGAGCGCCGATATTGATCAATCCGGAACCATTAACGGAGTCGAGGCGCTTCTGCTCGGTATCGCCTTATCCATTGACGCGTTTGGCGCCGGGCTGGGAGCGGCCATTCTCGGCTTTTCTCCGGTTATGATGAGCGTGACTGTCGGGCTGATGAGCTCGCTGTTTGTTTCACTCGGCATAAACGCGGGGCATTTGCTCTCAAGATGGAATTGGATAGATAAAATGACATTTTTGCCGGGAGTCCTGCTGATTATCATCGGGATTTGGAAAATGTAAGAAGGAGTGGGCTTTTTGAGCTTGGTCATCGGTTTAACGGGAGGCATCGCAAGCGGCAAAAGCACGGTAGCGCGTATGCTGATCGACAAAAAAATAACAGTCATTGATGCGGATGTCATCGCAAAACAGGCGGTGGACAAAGGAATGCCGGCTTACGGACAAATTGTGGAGGCATTCGGAAAAGACATCCTGCTGGAAAA
Source organism: Bacillus sp. FCW2 (assembly GCF_021228595.1). Taxonomy (NCBI): domain Bacteria; kingdom Bacillati; phylum Bacillota; class Bacilli; order Caryophanales; family Bacillaceae; genus Bacillus; species Bacillus sp. FCW2. Next base: position 858,854 of record NZ_CP089436.1, read on the forward strand.
TGGCGGTATTGACAGAAAAAAACTCGGTTCTATCGTTTTTACTGACGAACAGAAGCGTCTGAAGCTGAATCAGATCGTTCATCCGGCGGTGCGTGCGGAAATGCTGAAACAGCGGGATGAAGCCGTTGCGCGAAAAGAGCGGTTCGTCGTTTTGGATATACCGCTTTTGTATGAAAGCGGGCTTGATTATCTTGTCGGCAAGGTGCTCGTCGTCACCGTACCGGCAGACATTCAGCTCAAACGGCTGATGGAGCGGAATTCCCTTACAGAAGAAGAAGCGATGAGCCGGATAACGTCGCAAATGCCTTTAGCGGACAAAACAAAAAAAGCTGACGCCGTCATTGATAACAGCGGCAGTCTTGAACATACAAAGCACCAGCTTGAGGAAGTATTGAGCGGCTGGGCATAAACAAACACCGTTCGGAAAGCCGAACGGTGTTTTTCTGGTTAAAAATCAAAATTGTCAGGATCAGGACCGACACGGAGATTTTCGTTCAGATCATCAATCCGCTTCATATCGTCAGCTGACAGTTCGAAATCAAAGACATTTGCATTTTCTTCAATACGGTGTTTTTTAGTTGATTTCGGAATGGTGATGACACCGTTTTGCAAATCCCAGCGCAAAATCACTTGAGCGGCTGATTTGCCGTACTTCTCAGCGATCTCCTGTAAGACGGGATGATCAAGCAGCTGACCTTGCATCAATGGCGACCACGCTTCAAGCTGAATGCCTTGTTCAGTACAGAAAGCAAGCAGTTCTTTCTGTGTCAGACGCGGATGGTACTCCACCTGGTTGATCATCGGCTTGATTTCCGTTTCTTTCATGAGATGTTTCAGATGGTGAATTTGGAAATTGCTGACCCCGATCGCCTTAATGCGTCCATCCCGGTAGAGGGTTTCGAGCGCCCGCCACGCATCGATATACTTTCCTTCGACAGGCCAATGGATCAAATATAAATCCAAATAATCTAAACCGAGTTTTTCTAAGCTTGTGTCAAACGCTTTTAACGTTTCTTCATATCCTAAATCGGCATTCCATACTTTTGACGTGACAAAAATGTCTTCACGTTTTAATCCCGCTTCTTGCAGCCCTTGGCGGATGCCTTCGCCGACACCTTCTTCATTTCCGTAAATCGCGGCGGTATCAACGCTGCGATAGCCGTGCACCAATGCCGTTTTCACCGCGTTGACGAGTTCCGCGCCTTCCTCTACTTTGAAAACTCCGATGCCGAACCAAGGCATCTCTACTCCGTTATGCAATGTTGATTTTGCTTGTAAATGTGTTGTCATGTATATATTCCTCCTATTAGTTGTCTGTTGAAACAATCAAAATGCGCTGAAGAAAAACTCACCTCCTTTCAAGGGCAGTGCGATCCCGCTTTTCAAGCTTCCTGCTCCATCCGGTTAATACGACCGCGCTGAGCACCATCAGCGCCCCGATCCAAGCGGTATGAATGATTCCGATTGAGTCTGTAATGATTCCGCCGGCAAACGAGCCGATCGCGATTCCGGCATTGAATGCCGCGATATTTAAGGCTGATGCTGTATCAACGGCGCTTGGCGCAAAACGTTCACTCAGCATCACGACATATACCTGAAGCCCCGGCACATTCATAAACGCCAACAGCCCCATGAAAATAATGGTGATCAGCCCGGCTGTTTTAAACGGCGCGGTAAAAGTCAGAACAAACAGCACAGCAGCCTGGACAATGAACATATAAAACAAGGCTTTCAGCGGATTTCGGTTTGATAAACGGCCGCCAATCATGTTTCCGATGGCAATCGCAATTCCGTAAATGAGCAGGATGGCCGCGACGGTTTCTTTCTGAAAACCGGTTACCTCCTGAAGAAGCGGAGATAAATACGTAAACACGACAAACGTTCCGCCGTAGCCTAACGCCGTAATAATAAATAAAAGCAATAACCGCCCGTTTGTGACGAGTTTGACCTGCTCGGAAAATGCGGTTTTCGTCCCTTTGCGCAAATGCGACGGAACGAGAAGCGCGTTTGTGAGGAATGCGATGATTCCTACCGCCACAATGACGGCAAATGCGATTCTCCATCCGAATTGCTGGCCGAGATAGGTGCCGAACGGAACGCCGGTCACCGTAGCCACCGTCAGCCCCGTAAACATAATGGAAATCGCGCTTGCTCTTTTATGCTCCGGCACGATATTGGCGGCGATTGTTGCCCCGATTGACATGAAAATGCCGTGGGAAAACGCCGAAATAACCCGTGCCGCCAGTAAGACGCCGATTGAGGACGCACTTGCCGCGAGTGTATTTCCGGCGATAAAAATTAACATCACCCAGAGCAGCAGCGTTTTCCGTGACATGCCGGATGTGAGAGATGTTAAAACCGGCGCGCCGAATGTCACGCCCAGAGCATACATGGAAACGGTCAGCCCCGCCGTTGTCACAGGTATATGCAGATCTTGAGATATAAGCGGCAGCAGCCCGACGCTGATAAATTCGGTTGTGCCGATCGCAAAAGCGCTGACGGCTAATGCCAGCAGCGCTGGTAAATAGCTTTGGCGATGTGAAGACATCTGTTTTCCTCCTTGAACGATAATGTATGGTTGAAATGATGCCGGGTAAACGATATAAGTATAAGAGTACATTCCTTTTCAGCCGGCAAATGTCATTATGATCGATAGAAGTGTCATTGAAAAGAACGTACTTTTAAGTGCCATAGGCACTTTTTAGTTCCTATAGATGAGGAGGAATTACCGTTTGCTGAAGAAAAAATACAATATATCCGTAGAAGCGGCGCTTGAGGTGATCGGAGGAAAATGGAAGTGTGTGATCCTCTGCCACCTCATGCGCGGGAAAAAACGGACAAGCGAATTGAAGCGGCTTATGCCGGACATCACCCAGAAGATGCTGACACAGCAATTGCGGGAGCTGGAAGCTGACGGCGTCATCAACCGGATCGTGTACAATCAGGTGCCGCCGAAAGTGGAATACGAGCTGAGTGAATACGGACACAGTCTGGAAAGAATTTTAAACGCGCTGTGCGACTGGGGCGCGATGCATATCGCGAAACGGTACGGCGAGGTGTCTTCCGTTTTAGAGGACAGCATTTTAAATGACAAATTCAAAGAACCGGGACAAATATAAGAAAAAAGCAGGCAGCCTGAGACGCTGATCCTGCTTTTTTTATGGAAGAAAGATCATTTTATATGCAAAAAAACCGATTGAACAACATATTGATCGGTATAAGGGTGGATTTTTATCAAGTTGTACTGGCGGATTTCTTTTAATGTGTTATACTATATATAAATAAAATTAAATTAGAGTGGCATATTAAAAAGGGGTGACCTGAGCATGAAGGTAAAAGTAGCAATCAACGGGTTTGGAAGAATCGGAAGAATGGTGTTCAGAAAAGCAATGGAAGATGATCAAATTCAAATAACAGCCATTAATGCAAGCTATCCCCCGGAAACGCTTGCTCATTTGATAAAGTATGACACAATTCACGGCAAATACGATCAAGAAGTTGAGACCTCCGACGACAGCCTGATCGTCAACGGAAAACATATTATGCTGTTCAATCGCCGGGACCCGAGAGAGCTTCCGTGGAAAGAATGCGGAATAGACATCGTCGTAGAGGCAACGGGGAAATTTAATTCAAAAGAAAAAGCAATGAGCCATATTGAAGCAGGGGCGAAAAAAGTTATTTTAACGGCTCCGGGCAAAAATGAAGACGTTACCATTGTCATGGGAGTAAATGAAGAGCAATTCAATCCCGATGAACATGTCATTATTTCAAATGCATCCTGCACGACAAACTGTCTTGCGCCGGTCGTCAAAGTGCTTGATCAGGAATTCGGGATTGAAAGCGGCCTGATGACGACTGTTCACGCTTACACGAATGATCAAAAAAATATCGACAATCCGCATAAAGATCTGCGGAGGGCGAGAGCGTGCGGAGAATCCATCATTCCGACTTCTACAGGCGCCGCCAAAGCGCTGTCGCTCGTGCTGCCTCATTTGAAAGGAAAACTTCACGGTCTCGCTTTGCGTGTTCCCGTTCCGAATGTGTCATTAGTGGACCTTGTCTGCGATCTGAAAACAGATGTGTCGGCCGAGCAAGTGAACGCCGCTTTCCAAAGAGCCGCAAAAACGTCGATGTACGGAATTCTTGATTATTCGGATGAGCCGCTCGTTTCTTCGGATTATAATACGAATTCACACTCTGCGATCATCGACGGACTGACAACGATAGTGATGGAAGACCGAAAAGTAAAGGTGCTCGCCTGGTATGACAATGAATGGGGATATTCCTGCCGGGTCGTTGATCTTATCCGTCACGTCGCCGCGCGAATGAAACACCCGTCAGCTGTGTAGACTAAAGATCATGGACATTTGTTAGAAAAACACCCTTAACGGCATATTCGCAAAAAACACACCTTGCAAAATAAACTTAAACACAGTATACTATCTTTCGTGAACTTCTTGCTCGTGACTGCTTCGGAATTACTTAAAGGGTTAGGACCTCTCCGGACTAACTTTCCCCCGTGGTAAATGGCCGGGTCAGTTCTCGGAAATTCACTTTTTTAATTCTTGTTAAGGGGGGTCCATGATTATGGAAACAATGGGGCGTCACGTCATCTCCGAGCTGTGGGGATGCGATTTTGATAAGCTCAATGACATGGATTTTATTGAAAAAACGTTTGTAAATGCTGCTTTGAAATCAGGAGCTGAGGTGCGCGAGGTCGCATTTCACAAATTTGCACCGCAAGGCGTAAGCGGAGTCGTTATTATCTCTGAGTCACATTTAACGATTCACAGTTTTCCTGAACACGGATATGCAAGCATTGATGTTTATACTTGTGGAGACCTGGATCCTAATGTGGCTGCGGATTACATTGCGGACGCATTACATGCAGATACAAGAGAAAACATTGAAATACCGAGAGGAATGGGGCCTGTACAGATTAAACAGGCACAAGCGAAAGTACTGTAATTTTCAAAACGCAAACACAAGGGAGCTAAGCTGAAAAAGCCATTACGCGCTTTGAAGCTGATGCTCCTTTTCTAATGTAAAAAAACAGCATTGCTTTTTCTTTAAGCATTTTTTTTGTAAAATAGAAAAGATAAGGCCGGTCTATCGGCTCTCCCAACAAATAGGCTCATCCTAGAAACGTTGGCGGGCATTTACCGGAAGCTTGCGAACCGCATTACAGCAACGAAACAGATGGGAGCTGATCCAATTTGAAATGTCCTTCATGCCAGCATAACGGTTCCCGCGTACTTGATTCACGGCCTGCGGACGAAGGGAAATCAATCCGCAGAAGGCGGGAATGCGAAGCCTGCCATTACCGCTTCACTACATTTGAGAAGTTTGAAGAGATGCCTCTGATCGTCGTGAAAAAAGAAGGCGTCCGGGAAGAATTCAGCCGTGAAAAAATGCTGCGCGGGTTAATTAAAGCTTGTGAAAAAAGGCCCGTTCCTTTAAAAACATTGGAAGACATGTGCTTTGACATTGAAAAAGAGCTGAGAAACCAAGGTGTATCTGAAGTCAAAAGCGAACTTGTCGGAGAAATGGTAATGGACCGTCTGGCGAAAATCGATGAGGTGTCTTATGTCCGCTTTGCCTCCGTCTACCGGCAGTTTAAGGATATAAACGTGTTTATCGATGAATTGAAAGATTTAATAAAGAAAGAACGCTGAGAGAGCTAAGAGATTGTGTCTGGCTCTTTTCTCATGAGCAAAATTGGCATTTGATAGATCGCAGAAACGGTGTAAAATGAGAGTAGAAACATATCGGAAGGTTTGAGAATCATGGCTGACTATTGGAATGACGTATTGCCTGTAGATCCTTATACGGTCAAAAGCCGTTCGCTTCTTCAGGATGTCGACAGACAGGTTTTGACACATCTGTACCAGCCGCTGATCGGTTCTTTTGCATTCTCCCTTTATATGACCTTATGGGGGGAGCTTGAGCAGAACCGCTTGTGGGGAGCGGAATCCACGCACAGGCAGCTGATGGGCATGATGCAGTCAAATTTAAAAAAGATTCATCATGAACAGGGAAAGCTTGAAGGAATCGGGCTGCTGAAAGTGTATATCCGGGAGTCCGAGCAAAAAGAGCGGATGTTTATTTATGAGCTGCTGCCCCCGCTCAGACCGAATGATTTTTTTGAAGACGGCATGCTGAATGTCTTTCTTTATAACAGAGTCGGTAAAACGAAATACCAGCAGCTGAGACAATTTTACACGCACCCTTCCGTCGGCGCGGACGCAAGGGAAATTACCCGTCCGTTTAATCACGCCTTTGCCTCTTTTCAGCCGAGTGAATGGAAAATGACGCCTGATATGGAAGAGGCGATGAAGCTACCCGAGGACTATGAGACGGCGTCTGTCGGACAAGCGCCTTCCTATACGGTGACGGAGGAAGTGTTTGATTTTGAGCTTTTCATGGCGGGACTGTCAGAAACGATGATACCGCGCAAATCAATCACGCAGGACGTGCGGGAGAGCATTAAAAAGCTTTCATATTTATACGGAATAGATCCTATCTCCATGCAGCACGTCGTCATGACCGCAATTAATGAACAGGATACGATAACGGCCGAAGCGCTGAGGAAAGCGGCCAGCGACTGGTATCAAATTGAAAGAAGCGGGAAGCTTCCGGAACTGATTGATAAAACACAGCCTGTCACCTTGAGAGAAAACCGGACGGAAAAAGACGATTCATTGAACGGCGAACTCATCGCACAGCTTGAGACCATATCACCGAGAAAGCTTCTTCAGGACATTGCGGATGGGACCGAGCCGTCAAAAGCCGACTTGCAGATTATCGCCGATATTATGTTCGAACAAAAGCTTGAGCCCGGCGTCACCAATGTGCTGATTTATTATGTCATGCTGAAAACGGATATGAAGCTGTCCAAAAACTATATCCAAAAAATCGCCGCCCACTGGGCCAGAAAGAAAGTCAAAACGGTACGGGAAGCAATGAAGCTCGCAATAGAAGAGCACAGGCAATATCTTGATTGGGCGGACGGCAAAACAAACGGCGCGGCGCGCGGCAAAAAAACCGTCCGGGAAGAAAAGCGTCCTGATTGGATGAAAGAAGAAGAAACCGGGAAGAAACAAGAACAGCCGGCTCTTTCCGCGCAGGATCTTGAAGAACAGAAGAAAAAAATGATGGAAGAAATGAAAAAACTGAAAAAATACTCTGCCTATTGAGACAGAGAAGCGGGGTGATATTGAATGGAACCGATCAGCCGATCCTTAGAAGGCGTGACGAAAAGACCTGACTTTCAAAAACGCCTGGAACGAATGCAGCAGCAAGTCATGGCCGACGAAGACGTCCAGGCTTTTTTGAAGGAACAGAAAGATGTAATCAATCAAAGCATGATTGACAGAGGGTTAAATAAACTGTACGAATTCGTTCAGCAAAGCAAACAGTGCGCCTTCTGCTCGAAAGACAGCCGGACGAACAGCCTGCTTGAAGGCTATCATCCGAAGCTTGTGATCAACGGGCGTTCCATTGATATTGAATATTACGAATGTCCGGAAAAGAGAAAGCTCGACCGCCAGAAAAGGCAAAAGTCCCTGATGAAGAGCATGTATATCCAGCAGGATCTTCTCGGCGCGACGTTTCAGCAGATCGACATTACCGATCCGAGCAGAGTCGGCATCTTCCAGCATGTGACGGATTTTCTGAAGAGCTATAATGAAACGGGAAAAGGCAAAGGGCTGTATCTGTACGGAAAATTCGGAATCGGAAAGACATTTATTTTAGCCGCCATTGCCAACGAGCTGGCGGAAAAAGAGTATTCATCAATGATCGTATATGTTCCCGAATTTGTCAGAGAGCTGAAAAACTCGCTCCAGGATCAGTCGTTGGAGGCGAAACTGAATATGGTGAAAACGACGCCCGTACTGATGCTTGATGATATCGGAGCGGAGTCAATGACAAGCTGGGTCAGGGATGAAGTCATCGGCACCGTGCTTCAGCACAGAATGAGCCAGCAGCTTCCCACTTTCTTCTCGTCTAATTTTTCACCAGACGAGCTGAAGCATCATTTTACGTATTCACAGCGGGGAGAAAAGGAAGAAGTAAAAGCGGCAAGACTGATGGAGCGGATTTTATATTTGGCTTCGCCCGTCCGTCTTGACGGGGAAAACCGCCGCCGTTCATGATGCCGGCGTCCAATGGGAAGGATTTGAGGGAATGAGGAATAAGAAGGCTGTCACTTGGGCTGCGGCTGCGGCGGGAGCGGGCCTTTTACTGTGGGCAAACCGCAAATATCTGAATCTGTCGCCTAAGGAGATCCGGCTGTGGGTATTATCGTTCGGTGTTTTTGCGCCGCTTGTGTTTATCGGAATTTCCATCGTCAGGCCTTTTGTGCTGTTTCCCGTATCAATCGTTTCCGTCGCCGGAGGATTGGCGTTCGGCCCGTTTTTCGGCACCGTGTATACGCTGGCGGGCTCAATGGGCGCTGCCGCCGCGTCTTTTTTTGCGGCGGGGCTGTTTGCCTTTAATGAGAAAAGCCGTCATGGAAAAATGGAAGCCATTCAAAAGCAGATGAAAACCAATGGCTTCTTTTATATTTTTATCCTGCGCATTCTGCCTGTTAACTTTGATGTGATCAGCTATGCCGCAGGCCTATCGAAAGTCAGGCCGATGACGTATTTTTTGGCGACCGCAGCGGGCATTATTCCGGGGACGATCGTCCTGAATGTGCTCGGCGCGAGCTTTATGTCCGGCAATGTGCTGACCGTACTCGGCGTGATGTGTCTTTACATCGTATTTTTATCGCTTCCCGTTATATTTAAAAAGAAGGTGCGCCATTTGTTCGGCGGTGAAAGCTAACCTTTACGTCTATTTTAAAAACATCCCCCATATACTTGTAACAGATGCCGTAAGGGGGGACAAATATGCTTGAAGTGATCTTTGAAGATGACCACGATACCGCCGCTTTTTTACATCTCATTCAGCAATCGGACGACCGGAGACATTTTATTGTCCGTGAAGGCATAAAAAAAGTCGGAATCGCAAGGTCTGAAACGGCTTTTTGCGTTCAGCGCTTTATTGAGCCGATACTTGTCAGGTTTTTTTTGGAATGCAAAGAAGACGAGCATATGCTTTCGCTTATTGAGGACGCATACTGCTTCACCGATCAGGATGAACAGCAGCAAATCCTTCAGCTTGCACACAGCATTATGGAAGGAGAGCTTGAGGATCATCCGTTCGAGCCGAAGAAAGAGCCGCGCACACAGTTTATTTCAGATGCGCTCCGGACGATTTCACTTGATGCGGGTGTTTTTTCCGTGCGTTCGTTTCAGACGTTCCGGCTCGGCAGGTATTATGAGCGGCTCAGAGAATACGCGGAGGCTGCGATAGATGAATATCGGATGGAACAGGAATATCAAAACTTTATCCAGTCTCTGAGAGATTATGTGACATCCAATCCGCCGCGGATGAAGAAAGTCCGCATCGTACATGACCGGGCTTTTACGCTGTGGGAGCTGCGCTATTTGTCAGAACGGGAACAGAAAAAATACATAGACAGACGGTTTGTGCGGGAGCACCCGATGTATATAGATTCCCATCTCCTTGCGCCGCTGATCTCCATTGCGCCTGAGACGGTAGAACTGTATACGGACAAACCGGAGCATATGATGTCCAGAACGATTCAAAACGTGTTTCAGGAAAGGGTGCGCCTTTTTCCGCTGGGCGCGTTTGCAGCCGAGAAGACGGAAGGATAGCCGTACGGACGGCCTTGTGTAAACGGCAGGGCTGTCTTTGCGAAATCAGACGGAAAACCGAGTTGCATTTTTCTCGCAGACATTTTATAATACATAAAAGATTAATGATTGCTACACGTATTGATAAGGACATGAAGCATTGATACCGGCTTTATAAGAGAGGAGAGCCCAGGCTGAAAGCTTTCCAGCTATGGATCATTGACTTTACCGCCTTTGAACTTCAGCTGTGAACGCCGGAAGAAGCGCCAGTAATAGCTGACGGGAACTCCCGTTACAGAGTTTAGAGCCGCAGGTGCCGAAACAATCGGCCGTGCGGAAAAAAGGGTGGAACCACGATTCCGTTTATTTAACCTCGTCCCTTTCATAGGGGGCGGGGTTTTTGATTTGCATAAAAAAAGGAGTGACGAAGATGTCAGATATGATCAACATCACATTTCCGGACGGAGCGGTAAAGGAATTTCCGAAAGGAACAACAACAGAAGATATCGCGGCATCCATCAGTCCGGGATTAAAGAAAAAGTCTTTAGCCGGAAAACTGAACGGACAGGAAATTGATTTAAGAACGCCGATTCAAGAGGATGGTGCCGTAGAAATCATTACAGAAGGCACAGAAGAAGGCTTGAACATCATGCGGCACAGCACGGCGCATTTATTGGCCCAGGCGATTAAACGCATTTATAAAGATGTGAAATTCGGTGTCGGCCCCGTCATTGAAAACGGGTTCTATTATGACGTTGAAATGGAGCAGGCGCTGACGCCGGATGACCTTCCGAAGATTGAAAAAGAAATGAAACGCATCGTCGGTGAAAATCTGCCGATTATCCGAAAAGAAGTGAGCCGTGATGAAGCAAAAGCCATGTTTGCGGAAATCGGCGATAATCTGAAGCTTGAACTGCTGGATGCCATCCCGGAAGACGAAACGGTCTCCATTTATGAGCAGGGCGAATTTTTTGACCTGTGCCGCGGCGTGCACGTGCCGTCTACAGGCAAAATTAAAGAATTTAAGCTGCTGAGCCTTGCGGGCGCATACTGGCGCGGCGACAGCAAAAACCAAATGCTTCAGCGCGTTTACGGCACGGCCTTCTTTAAAAAGGATGACCTGAAAGAGCATTTGCGGATGCTTGAAGAAGCGAAAGAGCGCGACCACCGAAAACTGGGCAAAGAATTAAAATTGTTCGCCAACTCTCAAAAAGTCGGACAAGGCCTGCCGCTCTGGCTGCCGAAAGGCGCAACCATCCGCCGCGTGATCGAGCGCTACATTGTGGATAAAGAGCTGAGCCTCGGTTATGAGCACGTCTATACGCCTGTTCTCGGAAGCAAAGACCTGTATGAAACATCGGGCCACTGGGATCATTATCAGGATACGATGTTCCCGCCGATGGAAATGGACAATGAAACACTCGTGCTCCGTCCGATGAACTGTCCTCACCATATGATGATTTACAAACAGGACATTCACAGCTACCGCGAGCTTCCGATCCGCATCGCAGAGCTCGGAACGATGCATCGATATGAAATGTCCGGGGCGCTTTCAGGTCTTCAGCGCGTACGCGGCATGACGTTAAATGACGCGCACATTTTCGTCCGTCCTGATCAGATTAAAGAAGAATTCATCCGTACGGTCCGTTTGATTCAAGACGTATACGAAGACTTCGGACTGAGTGATTACACATTCCGCCTGTCTTACCGTGATCCTGAAGATACGGAAAAATATTTTGATGATGATGAGATGTGGAACAAAGCGCAGTCCATGCTGAAGGCGGCAATGGATGAGATGGGGCACGACTATTATGAAGCGGAAGGCGAAGCGGCGTTTTACGGCCCTAAGCTTGACGTGCAGGTGAAAACGGCGATCGGCAAAGAAGAGACATTGTCAACTGTACAGCTTGACTTCCTTCTTCCGGAACGCTTTGATCTCACTTACGTCGGAGAAGACGGCAAACAGCACCGCCCTGTCGTTATTCACCGCGGCGTCGTGTCAACGATGGAGCGTTTCGTTGCTTTCTTAATCGAAGAGCACAAAGGCGCCCTTCCGACATGGCTTGCGCCGGTGCAGTTCCAAGTCATTCCTGTATCACCGTCCGTGCATCTTGATTATGCGAAAAAAGTGCAGGAGCGCCTGCAGCGTGAAGGCCTGCGTGTCGAGCTTGACAGCCGGGACGAAAAAATCGGCTATAAAATCCGTGAAGCGCAAATGCAAAAAATCCCGTACATGCTTGTGGTCGGTGACCAAGAAGCGGAAAACGGCGCGGTAAACGTCCGGAAATACGGCGAGCAGAAATCAGAAACCGTCTCATTGGACGATTTTGTGAAAAAGGCTGTAGCCGAAGCGAAAAAATAACCGGAAATACAAAAAACCCCGTTCATTCAGAATGGGGTTTTTTTGCGTATAACATTATCTTTCTTTTTGTTTCTCTATAATCGCAAACAGCTCGTGAAGATCGCTGATCACGTAATCAGGGGCAATGTCCGTATCATTTTTCTTTTGCGTCCGGTTTACCCAGACTGTCGTAATGCCTGCCCGTTTCGCTCCCAATATATCAGTATTGAGGTTATCTCCGACCATAATGGCGTCTTCTTTTTTCAGGTTCAGGAGGCCGAGGCAATGTTCGAATATGGAGGCGTCGGGTTTCCCTTTTCCGAAAGCGCCTGAGATGACGATTTCATTAAAATAAGGCGCGAGCTCAGGAACGCCGGCGAGTTTTTCTTTCTGCAGGCTGGGGTCGCCGTTTGTCAGCAGAAGCAATTCATAAACACCTTTCAGCTTATCAAGCACTGCAAACGTTTCATCATACACGTACGGACGCTGTCTGCGTTCCGCCGCGAAAAACTCCGCCAAATATTCGCCGTAAGCCGCATCGTCTATACCGACGCTTTTTAAGCCGTTCGTCCAGGCGTTTCGTCTGTATTCCGGCGCAATCCGATTCAGCTGTTTAAATCCTTCGCTGACCGGCTCGGAAAAATTCGCCCACAATCCTTCAAACGGATTAATGCCGATCATGACCGTATAAGGATAGGTTTCGTATGACATATACAATTCCCGTGCCGCTTTCCGAACCGCCTCTTCAAATGTATGCGGGTCAAGGCCATATTTTTTTCCCGCTTGTAAACATGTTTCCCTGAATGTTGTTCTGACGCTTTTTTCATCCCATAACAGTGTATCGTCCAAATCAAAAAATACGGCTTTCATGATCTTCTCCTCTTTGTTATATTCTGAAACTCTCTGCCGCAAGGCTCCCGTTTATTCTACAATAGATATATAGACTGTGAAAGATTTGTTTTCAGATGATTTGAAAAAAACAGGCAGGTTTGTGTCAGATTCTGTCTCAGGCTCTAAAACGTGATAAAATAAAATTTGAAAGAACAGGTGAAAAGTATGCTGCATTTGATCATCATGATGCTGGAAAGAGTCGGAATTATCGTCATATTGGGATTTGTTCTGGCTCATACCAGATTGTTCAGACAGGCGCTCCAGCAGCCTGAGAGCTATAAAGGCAAAGCGGTGCTGATTTCAATTTTCTCGCTGTTCAGTATCATCAGCAACTATACGGGAATAGAAATTCAGCGGAATACAATCATGAATAATGACTGGGTGTTTCAAATTAATCCGTCCGGTTCAATTGCCAATACAAGAATTATGGGCGTTGAAATCGGCGGACTCTTAGGCGGCCCGTATGTGGGAATCGGCGTCGGCATACTGGCCGGCCTGCATCGTTTATCACTCGGCGGCGCGACCGCAGTCAGCTGTGCCGTCTCATCCGTTTTAGCGGGCATTTTGTCCGGCTGGATCGGACGGTATTTCAGAAAACGCTATGCGATGCCGACACCGCGGGTGGCCGCGCTTGTCGGACTCGGGATGGAATCGCTGCAAATGCTGCTCATCCTCTTGATGGCCAAGCCGTTTTCTGATGCTTGGACGCTTGTGAGCATCATCGGCATCCCGATGATATTGGTAAACGGGTCAGGGACTTTTATTTTTCTTTCGATCATTCAGTCGATTATCCGGAAGGAAGAACGGGCGAGAGCCCTTGAAACTCACAGGGTGCTGATGATTGCCGATCAGACGCTTCCGTTTTTCCGCCAGGGGCTGAATGAAAGCTCATGCAAAAGCGTCGCCGCCATCATTCACAGGCAAACGGGAACGGACGCGGTATCGCTTACGGATAACGAAAAGATTTTGGCGCACGTCGGCGCGGGTGCCGACCATCATATTCCGTCTGAAAGCCTGATCACCGGATTGTCAAAACGCGTCATTAAAACGGGTCATATTATGAAAGCGACATCAAAGGCAGAAATTGAATGCACGCACGATCCCTGTCCGCTGCATGCGGCGATCGTATTGCCGCTGACGTCAAACGGCAAAACGATCGGGACGCTGAAAATGTACTTTAAAAGCCCGTCAGGTTTAAGCCGGGTTGAAGAAGAGCTTGCAGAAGGACTCGCCATGCTGTTTTCCACCCAGCTTGAACTCGGCGAGGCGGAACTGCAGAGCAAATTGCTGAAAGACGCAGAAATAAAGGCGCTTCAAGCACAGGTCAATCCGCATTTTCTGTTTAATGCGATCAATACGATTTCTGCTCTTTGCCGTACGGATGTGGAAAAAACCCGAAAGCTTCTGCTGCAGCTCAGCGTCTATTTCCGTTCCAATCTGCAGGGGGCAAGGCAGCTGCTCATCCCGCTTTCTAAAGAACTGAACCATCTGCAGGCATATTTATCATTGGAGCAGGCCCGTTTTCCCGGGAAATATAAAATCAGCCTTGAGATCGAACGCGGTTTGGAGGACATCGAAATTCCTCCTTTTGTGCTGCAGATCCTCGTCGAAAATGCGCTCCGCCATGCATTTTCAAGAAAGCAGGACAGCTGTGCCGTCAATGTCAGCGTGGTATCCGCCGGTCAGTCGGTTTTAATGCGGGTTGGAGATAACGGGCGGGGAATTGATCCGGAATTGCTGTCCGTGCTCGGAAACCGTCCGCTCCCGTCAAAAGAAGGGACGGGAACCGCGCTTTACAATTTAAATCAGCGGCTGATCGGGCTGTTCGGCCCCAAAGCAGCCCTGCGATTGGAAAGTGAGGCCGGCAAAGGTACGGACGTATCATTTGAGCTGCCTTTGAAACTGATGACTAAAGGAGAAGAACATGCTGAAGGTGTTAATCGTTGATGATGAAATGCTGGCAAGAGATGAATTAGCTTATTTGCTGAAACGGACGAATGAAGTAAGTGACATAAACGAAGCTGAAAATATTGAATCCGCTTTTGACAGTATGATGGATCAAAAACCGGATCTGCTGTTTTTGGACGTTGATTTGTCAGGAGAAAACGGATTTGACATTGCCAAACGGCTGAAAAACATGAAAAATCCGCCGGCCGTCGTTTTTGCGACGGCGTATGACCAATTTGCTTTAAAAGCCTTTGAAGTCGACGCGCTCGATTATTTAACGAAGCCTTTTGATGAAGAAAGAGTGCGCCAGACAATCAGAAAGTTTAAAAGAGTGAAGCAGGACAGGGCAGGAGCCGTCTCAGAGCAGCCGTCCGCAGCCGGAGCGCATAAACTGGCTGTATCAGCCGGTGAATCTATTGTCATTTTAGATACGAAGGACATTATTTTCGCCGGCATGGAGGACGGACACGTTTCTGTCAAAACGTTTGCCGCTTCTTATTCCGTTCATGAAACTTTGGCGGTCATTGAGAAAAAACTGCCTGATACGGGTTTCTTGAGAGTGCACCGCGCGTTCATCGTGAATACGGAGCATATTACGGAAATTCATCCGTGGTTTAATTCGACGTACAATCTTATCTTAAAAGACGGCTCTAAAATTCCCGTCAGCCGTACATATGCCAAGGACTTAAAAAAGCTGCTTCATATTATATGAGGCGGCTTTTGCATTTCAGCAGCCGTTTTTTGCATTTCAGAATGAATATTCAGCCGTTTGTTATGAAAGCGCTTTAAAAATCGATTTCTCTTTTATAATGGACCTAACAAAGAGAAAGAGGTGAAGAAAATGAGTGCGAAAAAAGTGTACGGATTTCTGACACAAGCATTTATTTTTGCCGTAATTATGCTCATATCTAATGGGATTGCAGCGATTGTCCCCATTCCTATACCCGCTTCCGTAGTAGGTTTGGTGTTATTATTTGTCCTCTTATGTCTGAAAGTGATTAAGCTTGAACAAGTAGAAACGCTGGGAACATCATTAACGTCACTGATCGGATTTTTATTTGTCCCGTCGGGCATCTCCGTGATGAATTCACTTGGCGTCATGCAGCAGTACGGCGTGCAGATCGCACTCGTCATCTTACTCGCCACCATCATTCTGTTAGGGGCCACGGGCCTTTTTTCTCAGCTGATCTTGTCTGTCAGCCAAAAACGTCAGAAGACTGCTCCTGAAAAACAAACGGTGCGCCGTTCCAATCAGGAAAAAGAACTTGTGCAGCATTAGGAGGGAAATCGGATGAGTCCATATTTCGGTATTGTCGTTTCACTTGCGGCCTTTGGCATCGGCACGTATTTATTTAAAAAAACGAGAGGCTTTTTCCTCTTCACCCCGCTGTTTGTCGCGATGGTGCTTGGAATCCTTTTTCTGAAGCTCGGCGGTTTTTCATATGAAGATTATAAAAGCGGAGGAGACATTATTAAATTCTTCCTGGAGCCCGCGACGATCGCTTTTGCCATCCCTTTATACAAACAGCGTGCCAAGCTGAAAAAATACTGGTGGCAGATCATGTCTTCCATTATTGTCGGCTCTATCTGCTCAGTCACGATTGTCTATTTGATCGCAAAAGGCATTCATCTTGACGCGGCCGTTATGAAAAGCATGCTTCCGCAGGCGGCGACAACGGCAATTGCCCTTCCGCTGTCAAAAGGGATCGGCGGCATCACCGACATCACCGCTTTCGCCGTTATTTTCAACGCCGTTATCGTCTATGCTCTGGGCGCTCTATTCTTAAAACTGTTTAAAGTAAAGCACCCAATCTCTAAAGGACTGGCTCTCGGCACATCAGGACACGCACTCGGTGTTGCGGTCGGCATTGAGATGGGGGAAGTAGAAGCGGCAATGGCAAGTATCGCGGTTGTCGTCGTGGGAGTGGTGACGGTGCTGGTCATTCCGGTATTCGTTCAGCTCATCGGAGGATAAGCCCGGGTCATAGACCCGGGTTTTTTATTGTGTTGGCGCGTCCGCGGGCGGCAAAGAACGAAATTTCACATTTTTCCTTGCGCTCACCCCGGCATCGTGTTAAAATGAAAAAGTTGATCCGGAGAAGTCATTCTTGACTAATGATCCGGTATTGTGTAGAATAGTTATTGAATTGAATATAAATCACAAGCAGAGGCACCCGCTTCTCACCTGATTGACACATTCATGTAGTTGGCAGGTTGACCGTACATTTTTATTTATGCAGATGTTCGTAGTGTGGGTGTGTTGTCATGCCCGCACTTTTTGTTTGCCTGCAGAATGCAGTCAAAAAGCGTTGTGAATCAATTCGAAGAAACTATGGAGGTGGCTCATTATTAGCAAAGATCAATTGGTTAATGAGGGTATCCGTGCACGTGAAGTTCGTCTGATCGGACAAAATGGCGATCAGCTCGGCATCAAGTCCCGTCAGGAAGCACTTGAAATCGCCGGCCGCGCAAATCTTGACCTTGTGTTAGTTGCAGCAAATGCAAAACCGCCTGTCTGCCGCATCATGGACTACGGTAAGTTCAGATTCGAGCAGCAGAAAAAGGACAAAGAAGCACGCAAAAATCAAAAAATCATTAACTTAAAAGAAGTTAGATTAAGTCCGACGATCGATGAGCATGACTTTAACACGAAATTGCGCAATGCGATTAAATTCCTTGAAAAAGGCGATAAAGTGAAAGCTTCTATCCGCTTTAAAGGGCGCGCAATCACTCATAAAGAAATCGGCCAGCGCGTATTGGACCGTTTCTCTGAAGCATGTGCGGAAGTTGCGACAGTCGAAACAAAACCAAAAATGGACGGCCGCAGCATGTTCTTAATGCTCGCGCCGAAAAACGAAAAGCAATAAGGAGGAAATCCCATGCCAAAAATGAAAACTCACCGCGGATCTGCTAAACGTTTTAAAAAGACAGGTTCTGGGAAGTTAAAACGTTCTCATGCATATACAAGTCACTTATTCGCCAACAAATCCCAAAAGCAAAAGCGTAAGCTTCGCAAGGGTGCTATTGTAAGCGCAGGAGACTTCAAACGCATCAAACAACAGCTTGCCAACATCAAGTAATCGGACAAGGAACAATTAGGAGGGAAATATAATGCCAAGAGTAAAAGGCGGAACTGTGTCGCGTCAGCGTCGTAAAAAGGTTCTTAAATTAGCAAAAGGTTATTTCGGTTCAAAACATAGATTATACAAAGTAGCAAACCAGCAGGTCATGAAATCAGGAAACTATGCATTCCGTGACCGCCGTCAGAAAAAACGTGATTTCCGTAAGCTTTGGATCACTCGTATCAACGCTGCTGCACGTATGAACGGTCTTTCTTACAGCCGTTTAATGCACGGTCTTAAGCTTTCAGGCATCGAAGTAAACCGCAAAATGCTTGCTGATCTTGCTGTAAACGATCTTACTGCTTTCAATCAGCTTGCTGATGCTGCTAAAGCTCAGTTAGACAAGTAAGTTGAAAAAGCCGCTCTCTTTCCGGGAGCGGTTTTTTTACGTAAAGGGTGACAATCAATGGCTCTCTTCATTTACGCCGTATTGATAAACGGATACGGCTTTTGGATCATGGGCGCTGATAAAAGAAGAGCAAAGGCGCACAGGTGGAGAATATCAGAGAAACGAATATGGCTCACAGCCGCCATGTTCGGCTCACTCGGCGTATGGATCGGCATGCGCACCTTCAGGCATAAGACGAAACACAAATCCTTTTTATACGGGGTGCCGCTGCTTTTTCTCACTGAAGCCGCCCTTGTGCTGATGTATTTGATGTATAAAACATAAAAAGCAGGAGAGCTTATCGCTCGCCTGCTTTTTTCGCTTTTTTGATGGGCTGGTCCCAATCAATCTTACAATTCGGGTACCGCTCCAATACCTTTTTTTCGACTTCTTCAAAATCACCTGCAGAAAAGCGGTTAAGCTTTTCCGGATTTTCGGTCCATACAAATATCGTATGAATAAACAGCGGATGATCTTTGGAAGGGATATGCTTTTCTCCTTCAAAGAGCACTCCTTTATAAGTAAGCTGGAGATTTTTTCGCGTGTTTTTCTGTTCGTCAATAAAATAAAAATTCTCTTTTGATTGCGCCAGTCTGAGCCTTCTTTTCGGGTTTGCGTAGAATTTGACGCACATGTAAATAAAATAAATAAGAAGTGCAAGCAAGACAATCCTCAATACTGTAATGGCCATATGTGTGAAGGCACCTCCTCACCTTTGTCATGATCTGATGTAATACGAAAAACAAAACAAAAGGTTTCATTTTTTTAAAAGAAATAGATAAAAACATTTACCCGTTTTTCAGGCGAATTAATCGTATGCTTCAGCATTGGTTTTGTATAATAAGAAGGGTAGTGAAAAAAAAGGAGGTTTATTGATGACAAAATTAGATGAAACGCTCACCATGCTGAAAGCGTTAACGGATGCAAAAGGGATACCGGGAAATGAGAGAGAAGTAAGACAAGTGATGAAATCATACATAGAACCATTTGCCGATAACGTCACAACAGACCGGCTGGGAAGCTTAATCGCCAAAAAAACCGGCAAAGAAAACGGTCCGAAAATCATGATCTCAGGGCATTTAGACGAAGTCGGTTTTATGGTGACGCAAATCACTGATAAAGGCTTTCTCCGCTTTCAAACCGTCGGCGGCTGGTGGTCTCAGGTCATGCTGGCCCAGCGCGTCACCGTCGCGACAAAAAAAGGGGACATCACGGGGATCATCGGTTCGAAACCGCCTCACATTCTGCCTCCTGACGCCAGAAAAAAAGCCGCCGATATTAAAGAGATGTTCATCGATATTGGGGCGTCCAGCCGTGAAGAAGCAATGGAATGGGGCGTTCTTCCGGGTGACCAGATTGTGCCGTATTTTGAATTTACAGTGATGAACAATGAAAAGCATTTATTGGCGAAAGCATGGGACAACCGTATCGGCTGTGCGATTGCCATCGATGTATTAAAAAATCTGAAAAACAGTGATCACCCCAATGAAGTATACGGGGTCGGAACGGTTCAAGAAGAAGTCGGGCTGCGCGGGGCGAAAACAGCGGCACATACGATCCAGCCTGATATCGCGTTCGGTGTGGATGTCGGAATTGCCGGAGATACACCGGGAATTTCTGAAAAAGAGGCGCAAAGCAAAATCGGCGAAGGGCCGCAAATTATTCTGTATGACGCGTCAATGGTATCTCACAAAGGGCTGCGCGACCTTGTCGTGAACACGGCGGAAGAAGCGGGAATTCCGTATCAATTCGATTCCATTGCCGGAGGGGGCACGGATTCAGGTTCCATTCATTTAACCGCAAACGGAGTGCCGGCGCTGTCCATTACGATCGCGACGCGCTACATTCACACTCATGCCGCTATTTTGCATCGGGATGATTATGAGAATACGGTAAAATTGATTACAGAAGTGATTAAAAAATTAGATCGGGAAACAGTTGACCGTATTACTTACCAATAAAGATACGGAAGAATCTGCTTTTTTAAGCAGATTCTTTTTTTTGTCTGTACAAATATGAGCCCTGCGTCTACAATAAGAGAAGACATAGAAAAATCTGACAACATGTTTTTGAAAGCGCTTTAAAAAAGGGGAGGGTTTACAAATGAAAAACAGATTCAGACGCATGATCCGCTTTTCGTGCGCAGCCGTTACAGCCGGGCTGCTGTTGATGTCTTCATCTCCGGCATCTGCCGCGTTTTGGGGGGCATCAAATGAATTGCTTCACGATCCGACAATGGCGAAGGAAGGAAACACGTGGTACGCTTTCGGAACCGGTTTGGAAGGGGAGAGGGGGCTTCGCGTCTTAAAGGCGGGCAGCGGCGGCGTATGGACCGTTCAGAAATCAATCTTTACTTCCCCGCTGTCATGGTGGGGCAATTATGTGCCGAATTACGGGCTGAATCAATGGGCCCCCGATGTTCAATATTATAACGGAAAGTATTGGCTGTATTATGCGGTTTCTTCATTCGGCAAAAATACCTCCGCGATCGGTCTTGCATCATCTGCAAGCCTCAGTTCGGGAAACTGGAAGGACGAAGGGCTCGTCATCCGTTCAACAAGCGCCGATAACTACAATGCAATTGATCCGGAGCTGACAATTGATAAAGACGGAAACCCTTGGCTTGCCTTCGGTTCTTTTTGGAGCGGCATTAAGCTGACAAAGCTTGATAAAAATACGATGAAACCGACGGGATCACTTTATTCCATCGCTGCCAGACCGAATAACGGCGGAGCTTTGGAAGCGCCGGCCATCACCTACCAGAACGGCTACTATTACTTAATGGTGTCGTTTGATAAATGCTGTTCAGGCGTGAATAGTACGTACAAAATCGCTTATGGAAGATCCAAAAGCATCACGGGCCCATATCTCGATAAAAGCGGGAAAAGCATGTCAGAAGGCGGAGGGACGATTCTTGACTCCGGCAATGACCGTTGGAAAGGCCCGGGCGGTCAAGACATTGTGAACGGGAATATTTTAGTGCGTCATGCGTATGATGCCGAAAACAGCGGAATTCCGAAGATGCTCATCAATGATATCGACTGGAGTTCAGGCTGGCCTTCCTATTAATTGATCAGCCGGGCATGTGTGTCCGGCTTTTTTACTTGCAATAAAAGATTGACAGGTTGATTCCTCCTTAACTATAATAAAGTTGTTCGTACAAATAAAAGGATAAAAGTTTTGTGGTTTATATTCGTACGTATACTTTTTAAAATGCAAGCGCTTTATTTTGATGGGAAGGGGAAATGAATGTGCTTCAGAACAAAGAATATGAATTTTGGTTTGTAACGGGAAGCCAGCACTTATACGGAGAGGAAACGCTGCAGCTTGTCGATAAACACGCAAAGGGAATATGTGACGGCCTCAGCGGGGTGTCATCAAGATACAAGATCAGGCATAAACCGGTTGTCACGTCATCTGAAACAATCAGAGAGGTTTTGCGGGAAGCGCAGTATCAAGAAAACTGTGCGGGGGTCGTGACGTGGATGCATACATTTTCCCCTGCGAAAATGTGGATTGAAGGTCTTTCCGCTTTTCAAAAGCCGATGCTTCATCTGCATACCCAGTATCATCGCGACATCCCGTGGGAAACGATTGATATGGACTTTATGAACAGCAACCAATCCGCTCACGGAGACCGGGAATACGGATATATCCAGTCAAGAATGGGGCAGACGAGAAAAGTCATCGCAGGCTATTGGAATGATGAGGAAGTCAAACATGACATTTCGCAATGGATGAACACGGCTGCCGCTTGGAATGAAAGCAGGAATATTAAAGTAGCCCGGTTCGGCGACAATATGCGGAATGTGGCGGTTACTGACGGAGACAAAGTCGGCGCCCACATCCAATTCGGCTGGCAGGTTGACGGCTACGGAATCGGCGATCTTACCGAGGTGATGAACAACGTCACCGACGCAGAAATTGAGGCGCTTTATGAGGAATACGACAAATTGTATGTCATCAGCGACGAAACAAAACGGGATGAAGCAAAAGTTGCTTCCATTAAAGAACAGGCGAAAATTGAACTCGGATTAACGGCCTTTCTCGAACGGGGCGGATATACAGCGTTTTCGACCTCCTTTGAAGTTTTGCACGGAATGAAGCAGCTTCCGGGTCTTGCCGTTCAGCGTCTTATGGAAAAAGGGTACGGATTTGCCGGCGAAGGCGATTGGAAAACGGCTGCCCTTGTGCGAATGATGAAAATAATGGCGGACGGAGAACAAACCTCCTTCATGGAAGATTATACGTACCATTTTGAACCGGGGCGTGCGATGATTCTCGGATCACATATGCTTGAAGTATGTCCGACGATCGCCCTTGATCAGCCGAAAATCGAAGTTCATCCTCTCTCAATCGGAGGGAAGGAAGATCCGGCCCGGTTGGTCTTTAACGGAATCGGCGGTTCAGCCATCATCGCCAGCATCATTGATATCGGCGGGCGATTCCGTCTCATTCTGAATGAAGCGGAAGGCAGGGAAATTGATCATGATATGCCGAATCTCCCTGTGGCGCGGGTGCTGTGGAAGCCGGAGCCATCGCTGAAAACAGCTGCGGAAGCATGGATTTTGGCGGGAGGCGCCCACCATACCTGTATGTCCTTCCGGCTTACGGCTGAACAGATGCTTGACTGGGCTGAGATGGCAGGCATTGAAAGCATCTTTATTTCCCGCAATACCGAAATACATGAGCTGAAAAAAGAGCTGAAATGGAATGACGTATTATACCGGCTGGGAGGGAATTGATATGGCGTATACGATTGGTGTTGATTTCGGCACATTGTCCGGCCGGGCGGTGCTTGTCAATGTCCGCACGGGCGAAGAAATCGCGTCTGCGGTAAAAGAATACACTCATGCCGTCATCGACCGCACGCTGCCGAAGACGGG
Organism: Bacillus sp. FCW2; assembly: GCF_021228595.1. Classification (NCBI taxonomy): domain Bacteria; kingdom Bacillati; phylum Bacillota; class Bacilli; order Caryophanales; family Bacillaceae; genus Bacillus; species Bacillus sp. FCW2. The sequence goes on from NZ_CP089436.1 coordinate 882,133, forward strand.
TGAAAAACTCCCTCGGGACTGGGCGCTTCAGCATCCTGCCGATTATATCGAAGTTCTGGAAACGGCGATTCCGAACCTGCTTGAGCAGGCGGGCGCTGATCCAAAAGACGTGATCGGCATAGGAATTGATTTTACCGCCTGCACGATTTTGCCGATAGACGGCGCGGGGCAGCCGCTTTGTATGCTGCCGGAATTTGAACGGGAGCCCCACAGTTATGTGAAGCTGTGGAAGCATCATGCGGCTCAAAAACATGCAGACCGTTTGAACACGATTGCCGAAGACACAAAAGAAACATTCCTTAAAAGATACGGCGGTAAAATTTCTTCTGAATGGATGATCCCGAAAATCATGCAAATCGCGGAAGAAGCGCCGCATATATACGAGGCGGCAGATCGGATTGTGGAAGCGGCAGACTGGATCGTCTATCAATTGTGCGGTTCATTGAAGCGAAGCAACTGCACGGCCGGCTACAAAGCAATCTGGAATGAGGAGACGGGGTATCCGCCGGATCATTTTTTCGAAAAGCTCAACCCGTTAATGAAAACGATTACAAAGGATAAATTAAGCGGCACCATTTATTCAGTCGGGGAAAAAGCAGGAGGTTTGACCGAAAAAATGGCGGAGCTGACCGGGCTTCTGCCGGGGACGGCCGTTGCCGTCGCCAATGTCGACGCTCATGTGTCAGTGCCCGCGGTCGGTATTACAGAGCCGGGGAAAATGCTGATGATCATGGGAACGTCTACCTGCCATGTGCTGCTCGGCGACGAAGAACATATCGTCCCCGGTATGTGCGGGGTCGTCAATAACGGCATCTTGCCCGGATATGCGGGATATGAAGCGGGGCAGTCCTGTGTCGGCGACCACTTTGAATGGTTCGTCAAAACGTGTGTTCCGAGAGACTATGAGAAGGAAGCTGAGGATAAACACATAGACATTCACGAGCTGCTCAGCAAAAAAGCAGCTGAACTTGTTCCAGGGGAAAGCGGCCTTCTCGCGCTTGACTGGTGGAACGGAAACCGGTCAACCTTGGTGGACGCCGATTTGACGGGCATGATGCTTGGTATGACGCTGCACACGAAGCCGGAAGAAATCTACAGGGCATTGATTGAAGCGACGGCGTTCGGAACGAGGATGATTATCGAAACGTTCCGGGAAAACGGCGTTCCGGTCGAAGAGCTTTACGCAGCCGGAGGAATCGCCGAAAAAAATCCGTTTGTCATGCAGATTTATGCAGACGTCACAAATATGGATATTAAATTATCCGGGTCTCCGCAGGCGCCTGCACTGGGCTCCGCGATTTTCGGAGCGCTCGCCGCGGGACGGGAAAACGGGGGATTCTCCAATATTGCTGAAGCATGCGCGCATATGGGGAAATTAAAAGACGGCTTTTATGCCCCGAACCCGGAAAGAGCTGAGATTTATGACAATTTATATGCGGAATATAAAGAGCTCGTACACTACTTCGGCAAAGAAAACAATGTCATGAAACGCCTGAAAGCCATTAAAAACCGTGATTTTGCAAAAGGAGGGAGCCGCCATGCTTGAAGCGTTAAAAGAAGAAGTGCTCGCCGCCAATCTGAAGCTTGAGGAACATAACCTTGTCACGTTTACATGGGGGAATGTCAGCGGCATTGACAGAGAGAGCGGGAGAATCGTCATTAAACCGAGCGGTGTCGATTACAGTGAGCTGACCGCTGACAAACTGGTCGTCCTGAATGAGGACGGAGACATTCTCGAAGGCTCGCTGAAACCGTCTTCTGACACGCCGACCCATCTTTATCTGTATAAAGCGTTTCCGGCTATCGGCGGAATCGTTCATACTCATTCCCGCTGGGCGACGAGCTGGGCACAGTCCGGAAGAGACATACCCGCTCTCGGAACGACTCACGCGGATTACTTTGAAAGCGCTATACCCTGTACGAGGGAAATGTATGAAGAAGAAATTGTGAAAGATTATGAATATCATACAGGCAAAGTCATAGCCGAAACCTTTCAAAACGAACCGTATGAACAAAATCCGGGTGTCCTCGTCCACAGCCACGGCCCGTTCTGCTGGGGAACGGACGCGCTGAATGCCCTGCATAACGCCGTTGTGCTCGAAACGGTAGCGGAAATGGCCTACCATTCGCTTATGCTGAACAAACAGCTCAGTCCGATCGACAGAGTGCTGCATGATAAGCATTTTTACAGAAAACACGGGGCGAATGCTTATTATGGCCAAACTTGACGCAGCCGGGTTTCTGATTGATTTAGACGGAACCGTATTCAGGGGGCGGGAGCTGATTGACGGCGCAAAAGAAGCCGTTCATACCCTTCAGTCACTGGGCAAAGCCGTTGTCTTTTTAAGCAACCGCGGCAATCTATCAAGAGCAATGTGCCGAAAGAAACTGCTGGGTGCCGGTATCCGCACGGATGAACGGAGCATAGTGCTGTCCTCCAGTGTGACGGCATCATTTTTAAAGAAGCATTATCCTTTGTCAAAGGTGTGGGTGTTAGGAGAGAAAGGGCTGACTGATGAACTCGCTTTTGCGGGTGTCGCCTTGGCGCAAAACCCGCAGGCGGCAGACTGGCTTGTCATCTCCCTGCATGAAACCGTCACCTATGAGGATCTGAATCTCGCTTTTAAGGCAGCTTCCTCGGGCGCGCGCATCATCGCCACGAACCGGGACCGCTCCTTTCCGAATGAAGGCGGCCATGCCATGGACGTCGCGGGAATGATCGGGGCCATTGAAGCATCCGCCGGAGCAAAAACGGAGCTTGTCATCGGCAAACCGTCTTGGCTGATGGCTGAGGCGGCATGTGAAGTGCTCGGACTTCCCCCTGAGGAATGCGCCATTATCGGAGACAGCCTCGAATCTGATATCGCAATGGGCAGGCTGTACGGAATGAAAAGCGTATTGGTTCTGACGGGGTCGGCCAAACTTGGGGAGCCCCGTCTATATGAACCTGATATCGTCCTTGATTCTATTAAAGACCTGACAGAATTAGCGAAGGAGGGAATCCTTTTATGAAACGTTCTCCTGAGGACATTCAATCCGAGTTTGACAAGGAAGGGGCCAGCCGCTCACCGATTCAAATAGAAGATATCGTGATCGGGGCGAATGCAAAAGAAGAGCTTCTCAGATTTCTGCAAAAAAAATGCTGGAATCATCCGGTGATCGTCTGTGACCGGAACACGTACGAGGCGGCGGGACGTCTGCTTGCGGAAGAATTGAGGGCACGCGGGATCAAAGCGTCAAAAGTCATCATTCCGGAGCATGAAGCCGGGACCGCCGCGGCTGATGAGAGGACATTGGTCTATACGCTGATCAATCTCGCGGAAGAGACGGATGTCATCATTGCGGCCGGTTCAGGAACGATTCACGACATTACACGGTTTGCCGCCTGCCAGCGCGGATTGCCGTTTATCTCATTCCCCACCGCTCCGTCAGTCGACGGTTTTACATCGGCGGGAGCGCCGCTCATATTAAACGGAATCAAAACGACGATTCAAACGAAAGCGCCGATCGCCTTATTTGCGGATACGAATGTATTAAAAGAAGCGCCCCGTTCAATGACAGCCGCGGGCTTCGGAGACATGCTCGGAAAAATAACATCGCTGGCAGATTGGGAGATTTCCAGCAGGCTAGCGGGTGAGCCGTACTCAGAAGCCGGGGCGAAGCTTGTGAAAGACGCGCTTTGGCAGTGCATTGATCACCGCGCTGACATTGCCATGGGAACGGAGGCCGGCATTCAGATACTGATGGAAGCGCTGATCGTTTCGGGTCTTGTCATGCTTGCGCTTGACCACTCCCGCCCCGCCTCAGGAGGAGAACATCACATCTCGCATTGGATTGAGATGGAAATGCTGAAGGCAAAACAGCCTCCGATTCTCCACGGTGCGAAGGTCGGCTGTGCGTGCGCGGTGCTGAGTGATATTTACAAAGAACTGGCTTGTCACGAAAAGCTTGCTGAACTGCCGCCGCACTTTCGCGAGGCGATTCAATCTGCATATGAAGGGCTTCCCGACGGCAAAACAATTGCCGGGTGGCTCACATCTGCGGGGGGTCCCGCCTGTTTTGATGAGATCGGTGTAAAACAGGACCTTGTCAGCGATGCGTTTAAGCATGCGCACACACTGAGAGACCGTTATACCGGTTTAACCATCATAAATGAAAATGCAGCGCTCTTTGCACATCATTTGCATCAATAGCCGCACGGCCTAAAGTGGAAGGGGTAATGACATGAAAAAAACGACCGCTGTATGTTTGGTGATGATGATGCTCTTCTTGTTTACCGCCGGCTGTTCACAAGAACGGACTGCCGGCCAGCCGGGAGAAACGGAGCTGACGTTTTGGACGTTTAACGGCCTGCACGAACAGTTTTATCAGGAAATGGTCAAAGAATGGAATCAGAAATTTCCGGAGCGCAAAATCAAGCTGAATACCATCGTTTATCCTTATGGACAAATGCATGATAATTTATCGGTTTCGCTGATCGCGGGTGAGGGGCTTCCCGATATAGCCGACGTGGAATTAAGCCGGTTCTCGAACTTTCTGAAGGGGAAGGATATCCCGCTTGCCGATCTGACGCCGCTGATTGAAAAAGACCGCGATAAGTTTGTGGAAGCGCGTCTGGCATTGTACAGCAAAAACGGAAAATTGTACGGCCTTGATACACATGTGGGGACGACCGTCATGTTTTACAACATGGATATTATGAAAAAAGCGGGCGTTGATCCCGCCTCCATTAAGACATGGGAAGATTACCGGCGGGCAGGGAAAAAAGTGCGTGAAGCATCTGGGAAACCGATGGGAACGGTTGAAACAAACGACTCCGCCACATTCCTATCCATGATTTCGCAGCAAGGGTCAGGCTACTACAGCAAAAACGGAAAATTGATTCTGAACAGCAAGACGAATACAGACACACTGAATTATGTAAAGGACATGGTAAATGATAAAACCCTTCTGCCGGCTCCCGGCGGCGGCCATCACAGCGAAGAATACTACGGTTTTATGAATCAGTGCGGGGCAGCCTCAGTGCTGATGCCCATTTGGTACATGGGACGGTTTATCGATTATATGCCTGATTTAAAAGGAAAAATGGCGATTTACCCTATGCCGGCCTGGAAAGAAGGCGGTGACAGATCAGCGGGTTTAGGCGGAACAGCCACCGTCGTGCCGAAGCAGGCTGAACATCTGAAGCTCGCGAAAGAATTTCTCGGTTTTGCGAAAGGTTCAAAGGAAGGGAACATAAAGCTTTGGACGGTGCTCGGCTTTGACCCGCTCCGCTGGGACGTGTGGGATTCAAAAGAATTGAAGGAGAAAAACAAGTACACGGATTTCTTCCGGAACGGTACGTCAATTTTTTCCTCGCTCCTTGAAATAAAAGATGAGATCAATCCGATTTATCTGCATGAAGACTTCTCTAAAGCGGCTGATCTCGTTGTCAGACAGGTGCTGTTCGATGCGCTGAAGACGCAGGAAAAAACACCTAAGGAAGCCTTGGACGAGGCGGCAGAGCAATTAGAGAAATAGGAGAAGCCGTCCTATTTAACAGTGAAAGCGGGGGAGCTTTTATGAGACCTGTAAAGACAGAGACAGCACAAACCGTTTCTGCAGTCCGGAAGAAGCCGCGCCGGCGCAATGTGCTGTATTCAAAAAAAGCGGCGCCTTATCTTTTTACGGCGCCATTTATCATTTCGTTTCTCGTTTTCTTTTTGTATCCGATCATCAGCGTGTTTATCATGAGCTTTCAGCGGATACTGCCGGGAGAAATTACATTTGTCGGGTTTTCCAATTATACCGCTCTTCTTAATCCAACCTTTTACACCGCACTGTTTAACACATTGGAATATACCTTCTGGACGCTGATCGTGCTGATTCCGGTGCCGCTTCTTTTGGCGGTGATTCTGAATTCGAAGCTCGTCAGGTTCAGAAATGTATTTAAATCGGCTCTGTTTGTACCGGCTCTAACATCGACGATCGTAGCGGGGATTATTTTCCGTCTGATGTTCGGAGAAATGAATACGTCGCTTGCAAACGAGCTGATGATGAAGCTTGGCGCATCACCCCAAAACTGGCTCAACAACAAAGGTACCGGCATGTTTTTAATGGTGCTGCTTGCGTCATGGAGGTGGATGGGCATTAACATTCTTTACTTTCTGGCGGGATTGCAAAACGTGCCGAAAGAATTGTATGAAGCGGCTGAAATTGACGGGGCGAGTACGTGGAAAAAGTTCCGGCATATTACCCTTCCATTTTTAAAGCCGGTGTCCGTTTATGTATTAACGATCAGTATTATCGGCGGTTTCAGAATGTTTGAGGAAAGCTATGTGCTTTGGCAGAATAATTCCCCGGGCAATATCGGCCTCACACTTGTCGGTTATTTATATCAGCAGGGGCTTGCATACAACGAAATGGGGTACGGGGCCGCAATCGGAATTGTCCTTTTGCTTGTCATCTTACTAGTCAGCCTTGTTTCACTGAAACTGTCCGGTTCGTTTAAAGGGGAGGGATAAGCGTTGCGTAACAATTACATGTTTTCCGTGTACAGAGTCGCGTTTACCTTGTTTTTTATCATGCTGAGCCTGTTGTATATCTTTCCGATGATCTGCCTATTGCTCGGTTCATTAAAGCCGTCATCTGAGCTGATGCGCATCGGGCTGAATCTGCGTCTTGATCCGGATGTGATGAGCCTTGATAACTACACCTATTTGTTCAACGGGGGGAGCATTTATTTCAAATGGTTTTTTAACAGCCTGCTGCTCGGCGTTCTCACCACGGTTCTCACGCTGTTTTTTTCCTCTTTGATCGGCTACGGACTCGGTGTCTACGAATTTAAAGGCAGAAATATTATTTTCGTTCTTGTGCTGATCATTATGATGGTGCCTCTTGAAGTGATGATGCTTCCGTTGTTCAAATTGACGGTGGGTCTTCATTTGATCGATTCTTATACGGGAGTGATTCTGCCGTTTATTGTGTCGCCTGTCGCCGTGTTCTTTTTCCGGCAATATGCGCTCGGACTTCCGAAGGATCTGCTTGATTCAGCGAGAATGGACGGCTGCACCGAATTCGGCATTTTTTTCAGAATTATGGCGCCGCTCATGAAACCGGCATTCGGGGCAATGATCATTCTTCAATCTTTAAACAGCTGGAATAACTTTTTATGGCCGCTGATCGTGCTTCGGTCGAAAGAAATGTTTACGCTTCCAATCGGACTTTCAGGGCTGCTGAGTCCGTACGGCAACAACTATGACATGCTGATTTCCGGGTCCGTTTTTGCGATACTGCCGGTGATCATCATATTCTTGTTTTTCCAAAAATACTTCATTTCCGGCCTCACAGTAGGCGGAGTGAAGGGATAGAGAGAGGGAGGAAATAATGAAAAAAGCGGGGATTACAGCAGATAAAGAATATATCATCGGTGAAGTGGACAAACGGATGTACGGATCATTTATAGAACATATGGGCCGGGCGGTGTATGAAGGCATTTATGAGCCCGGACACCCGAAAGCCGACAAGGACGGCTTCAGAACAGACGTGCAGGAGTTAATCAAAGAATTGCAAGTGCCGTTCATCCGCTATCCGGGAGGGAATTTTCTCTCGGGCTACAATTGGGAAGACGGTGTCGGACCGGTGAAGGACCGCCCGCGGAGGCTTGATTTGGCATGGCAGACGACAGAAACGAACGAAGTGGGGACGAATGAATTTTTAACGTGGGCGAAAAAAGTGAACGCCGAAGTGAATATGGCGGTTAATCTCGGGACGAGAGGGATCGATGCCGCCCGGAACCTCGTCGAATACTGCAACCATCCTGAAGGGTCATACTGGAGCGACTTACGAAAATCGCACGGATATGAAAAACCTTACGGCATCAAAACATGGTGCTTAGGAAATGAGATGGACGGCCCTTGGCAGATCGGTCATAAAACGGCGCATGAATACGGACGGCTCGCCGCTGAAACGGCAAAGGTGATGAAATGGACGGACCCGACGATCGAATTGGTGGCTTGCGGAAGCTCAAACAGCGGCATGCCGTCCTTCATCGAGTGGGAGGCCGAGGTGCTTGAGCATACGTACGAGCATGTGGATTACATCTCACTGCATACGTATTACGGCAATCATGAAAATGATCTTGAGAACTATTTGGCGAAGTCGATGGATTTAGACCATTTTATTAAATCCGTCACAGCCGTATGTGATTATATGAAAGCGAAAAAACGCAGCAAAAAAACGATTCACCTTTCTTTAGATGAATGGAATGTGTGGTATCACTCAAATGAAGCGGATAAAAAAGTGGAGCCATGGATTACGGCCCGGCCGATCCTCGAAGACATCTACAATTTTGAAGATGCGCTGTTGATCGGTTCACTGCTGATTACGATGCTGCAGCATGCGGACAGACTGAAGATCGCCTGTCTCGCCCAGCTTGTCAACGTGATTGCGCCTATCATGACTGAAAAGGGCGGAGAAGTATGGAGACAGCCGATCTTTTATCCTTACATGCACGCCTCTGTCTACGGGAGAGGGACTTCAATGAAGCTGCTGATTACCTCCCCGAAATACGACTCAGCGGACTTTACGGATGTGCCGTATGTTGATGCCGCGGCCGTTTACCATGAAGAGGATGAAGCACTGACCATTTTTGCCGTCAACAAAAGCAAGGAACTGATGGAAACGGAGATAAAGCTGAGAGGGTTTGAAGATTACCGCATTATTGAGCATATCGTGCTGGAGCATCAGGATATGAAAGCGACCAATCAAAAAAACAGAAAAGAAGTCATTCCGCACTCCAACGGAACGTCTTCGGCAAATGCTGAAGGGATAACGGCTCATTTTACTCCGCTGTCCTGGAATGTCATCCGTTTATCAGGAAAATAATGTTCCGAAAAGCCGGGCTGCGCTGCCGGCTTTTTTTTACGCAAAAATCATCTCCTGTTATCTGATAATTGTGATAATATTTAGAAAAAGAGAAAAGGGGCTGGGATTAAATGAATGCGATTACAATCGTCATAGCGTCTATATGTATTTTGGCGATCGCCTATCGGCTTTACGGTACCTTTATGATGGTCAAAGTATTAAAAATCAATGATCAGACACCGACTCCGGCCCATGTGCTTGAGGATGGGAAAGATTATGTGCCGACGAATAAGTGGGTGTCATTCGGCCACCACTTCGCGGCAATCGCCGCTGCCGGCCCGCTTGTCGGACCGATTCTGGCAGCTCAGTTCGGCTATCTGCCCGGGCTTTTATGGCTGTTAATCGGGGCGGTGATCGGAGGAGCCGTGCACGATATTGTCGTATTGTTTGCATCAATGCGGAAAAACGGGAAAACGCTTTCTGAAGTCGCCAAAGAAGAGCTCGGCCCGGTGGCGGGTTTTTGCACGGGTCTCTCGATGCTGTTTATCATTACGATCACGATGGCGGGACTGTCCATGGTTGTGCTGCACGCGCTTGAGAAAAACCCGTGGGGAACGTTTGCGGTGGGGATTACGATTCCGATCGCGATGGGGGTCGGCCTCTACTATAAAAAAACGGGCAATCTCAAACTCGCATCAACTGTCGGGTTTCTTTTGTTAATGGCCGGTGTTGTAATCGGGCCGCAGCTGCAGACAACGGCTTTCGGGGACATGCTGACACTGGATGCGAAAACGCTTGCAGTGGCGCTTCCTGTCTATGCGTTTTTCGCCGCGGCGCTTCCGGTTTGGCTTTTGCTGGCTCCGCGTGACTATTTAAGCAGTTTTATGAAAATCGGGGTTTTTGCCGCTTTGATCGCAGGCGTCTTTTTCGTCAATCCCGCCATTAAATTTCCTGCCGTAACGGAGTTTATTCACGGCGGAGGGCCGGTGATCGCGGGTCCTGTCTGGCCGTTTATTTCAATAACGATTGCCTGCGGCGCCATTTCGGGCTTTCATGCATTTGTCGGTTCCGGCACAACGCCGAAAATGCTGGATAAATGGAGTGATATAAAGCCGGTTGCTTTCGGAGCGATGCTTGTGGAATGTCTCGTCGGAATTATGGCGCTCATTGCAGCTGCCGCTCTTGAGCCCGCCGACTATTTTGCTATTAACAGCACGCCTGAAATATTCCGCACCCTCGGGATGAATGTCGTCCATCTGCCTGAATTGAGCAAAGAAATCGGGCTCAGTCTGGAAGGAAGAACGGGCGGCGCCGTTACGCTTGCCGTCGGAATGACGTATATCTTTACGGAGATTCCGTTTTTCAGTCATTTGGCTTCATACTTTTTTCAATTCGTCATTATGTTTGAAGCGGTGTTTATTTTAACGGCGATTGATGCGGGAACCCGTGTCGCCCGGTACTTGATTCAAGAGTTTTTCGGAGAGGTCTATAAGCCGCTGAAAAAAACAGACTGGCTGCCGGGCTCGATTTTCTCAAGCGCGCTCGCCTGCCTGCTGTGGGGCTATCTTCTGTATTCGGGCGACATCAGCTCCATTTGGGCGCTGTTCGGCGTATCCAATCAGCTTATGGCGTCTGTCGGCTTAATTATCGGTGCGACCGTCGTATTAAAAATAGCGGATAAGCGGCGCTATATGCTGACATGCCTGATTCCTCTCGCTTATTTGTACGTGACCGTCAACTATGCGGGTTATTGGATGGTGCGGTATGTGTATTTGAACCCCGAAGCGGCGGGATACAACGTGCTGAATGGCGTTTTATCCATTATCATGCTCATTCTCGGGCTTGTGATTATCATTGCGGCTGTGAAAAAATGGGCGAATGTATGGCGTGATCCGAGTGCCAGACTGGAAGCTTCAATACCCGGATAAATCCGCGGCCGTCCGAACATTGCAGCATCATAAAAAAAGCAGAGAGCCGATCGGTCTCTCTGCTTTCATCTTATGACAAATCCGCCGCTTCCAAAAGGTAATCCGCCAAATGAACCGCGCGGACACGGCCTGTTAATCCTTCGCGTAAAATGCCGAGCTGCATTTGCAGAAGGCATCCGGGATTGGCTGTCACGATGACGGCCGCCTCCGTTTTTCCGGCGGCTTTCATCTTGCTGTCTAATATTTTCATAGACATCTCTGACTCTGTTATATTATAAATTCCCGCCGACCCGCAGCAGCTGTCGGCCTTTTCCATTTCTCTGTACTCAGCCCCTTTAATGCTTTTCAAAAGCGTGCGCGGTTCCTCTGACGTATGCATCACATTGCGGAGGTGGCAGGAGTCCTGATATGTGACGATATGAGGAGACTGTGCCCGCAGGTTTTTTTGATGGAACTTCAGATCAACCAGTACGGATGAAAAGTCTTTGAGCTTCCGGACGAATTGTCCGGCACGTTCCGCCCATCCAGGTTCATCTTTCAGTAAATGCGGATATTCCTGAAGAAAGGCGCCGCATCCGCCGGCGTTTGTAATGATATAATCAGCATCAAGCGCTTCAAAAGCCGCGATATTCCGCTTGGCCAGTTCTTTTCCCATCTCTTTTTCTCCGCTGTGCCCGTGAAGCGCGCCGCAGCACGCCTGGCCGTCCGGAACCGCGATTTCACACCCGGCCGCCTGTAAAAGCGCCGTTGTCGCATGATTTGTCGCTAAAAACATCGTATCCATTAAGCAGCCCGAGAAAAAAGCGGCCCGTTTTTGGACGGGACCCGCGGCAGGAAGAAAACGCGGCCTTTCCTTCATGTCTTTCCGTTTCGGGGCGGGCGGGAGCACTTGTTCCATTGTGCGCAGATGTTCAGGCAAAACGCGCAGCATACCGGTTTTTCTGACGGCGGTCTGCAGTCCCGATCTTTGGTATATTCCGAGAAGATTCACGGCTGTCTGCATGCGGTTTTGATGAGGGAAAAGCCCGGTGAAGGCGGCTTTCCGCAAGAGGCGCACGCCCGGCTTATGTTTTTTATTTTGATGAATGATATCCCTCGCTTCTTCAAGCAGCTGTCCGTAATTGACCCCTGCCGGACAAACGGGCTCGCATGCCCGGCACCCGAGACACAGCGAAAGTGAGCGCTCGACATCTTCATCCGGCTCGATCAGTCCGTCAGTGACGGCTTTCATCAGGGCGATCCGGCCGCGCGGCGAATGGGATTCTTGAAATCCCGATTCGATATAGGTCGGACAGGAAGGAAGGCAGAAGCCGCAGCGCATACAGTTCAGCAATTCACCTTCATCCATGCGGTTTTTGAATTCTGTTTGAATTTGTTGCTGCTCTTTAGCCGTGGTCATTTCATCACCACCACGCGTTTCCTTGATGAATTGGCGAATATTTTTCCCGGATTCAGCAGATTTTGGGGATCAAGCGCTTGTTTGATCGCTTTCATGGCGGTGATGCCTTCTGTTTTCAGTTTCATTTCTAAATACGGCGCTTTTACGATGCCGACCCCGTGTTCACCCGTTATCGTCCCGCCCAGCTCAATCGCTTTTTCAAAAATGGCGGCAAAAGCTTTTTCGACACGTTCCATCTCCTCTGTATTCCGGTTATCGGTGGTGCACGTCGGATGGAGGTTGCCGTCTCCGGCATGGCCGAATGTGCAGATGGACAGGCCGTATGTTTCTGCAATCTCGTTAATGGCTTTGACCATGCTGGCAATTTGTGATCTCGGCACGGTCGCATCTTCCAGAATCGTTGTCGGTTTCAGCCGGGCAAGGGCTGATAATGCGGACCGTCTGGCCTCTGTAAGCGCGAATGCCTCTTCCTCGGTTTCAGCCGTTTGGACGGATACGGCTGCTCCGTTTTTACAGATGGCTTCGATTTTTTCCATATCTCGTCTGACCGTTTCGATGTCACCGTCCTGTTCGATCAGCAGCACCGCTTTTGCGTCGGTCGGAAGCCCGATCTTGGCGTAATCTTCAATGACCTGCAGTGTCGGCTGATCCAGAAATTCGAGTGTCGCCGGAATGATTTTTTCAGCGATGATGGCAGAAACCGATTCCGCAGCCGCTTCAATATGTTCATAGAGTGCAAGCAGCGTTTTTTTCGTTTCCGGCTTCGGAACCAGCTTTAAAGTCGCTTCCGTCACAACGCCGAGCGTCCCTTCTGATCCGACGAAAAGCCGGGTCAGATCATAACCGGCGACATCCTTTGTCAGCTTTCCTCCTGTGCGGATGATATCGCCTGAAGCCAAGACGGCTTCAAGGCCGAGGACATAATCCCGGGTGACGCCGTACTTCAAACCGCGCAGCCCGCCGGAATTTTCATTAATATTCCCGCCGATCGTCGATATTTTCATGCTGCTCGGATCAGGCGGATAAAATAAACCTTTTTGTTCAACCGCACGGATCATATCTTGCGTGATTACGCCCGGCTGGACGGTTGCCGTCAAATTTTCTTCATCGATTTCTAGAATGCGGTTCATATGTTTGAATAAAAGCACAAGCCCGCCTTCAGACGGACATGTGCCGCCGCATAAGTTTGTGCCTGAACCCCTCGGCACGATCGGAATGTCATGCCTGCTGCAAATCGTTAGTATACGCGACACGTCATCCGCGCTGCGGGGGGCGATTACCGCATCCGGCATGGCTTGCAGCTGAGGAGCCGCATCATAAGAATACACAAGACGGCCCGCCGCCGAATCATCATAATTCTCCTTCCCGACCGTCCGGATGAACGCTTCTTTTGCCTCTCGTGAAATCATGTTCTCCCAACCTCCCTGATAAGAAAAGCGTTTTCATTTAATTGTAAAGAAAAACGATTCCGCACACTATGGAGAAACATATGAAAAATGATGATATGATTACGTGATTTTTGTATGTTGATCTAAAAAGCGCAGCGCCAAATAAAAAGCCGTTATGTCTTCGGGGCGGTCAAGTTTCATATTTGTCAGTGATTCCAGTTTGGAAAGACGGTAGCGCAATGTATTGATATGAATATGCATGTCGTCGGCGGTGCGCTTAAACGATAATTGCCGGTCGAAAAAGGCGCGCAGCGTATCCAGAAGTTCTTCCCGGTCCAGTACATGCTCGAGAACCCGCCGTGAAAATTCCGACCTCGTGCGGGGTGTGATATCGGCAAGACACATATCCAGTTTTAAATCTTCTTCAAAGACGGCCTGCTTGTCACCGATACCGGCTGAAAGTGCTTTATCCGCCTGTTCGTATGATTCCGTGAGGCGCTCTCCCGGAACGATCCGTCCGATGCCGGCGGTGACAGGCTGCCCGAAAACGGCGCCGATCTTTTTAATGAGCTGTGTTTTGGAAGCCGAATTTGCTTCATGATTAATGAGAATGCGTTCATTTCCCCAGCGGACAAACAGGTCTTCAGGGCATTCGTACTGCCAGAGCCGCCCGAGCTCCTCCGCTTTATATTGCTCATAACGGCCTTGAATGAGTATGATCCGGCGGTATGCGTGAAGGTCTGCGCCGATGAGCTTTGCTTTTTCTAAAAAGCCCGGAGACCATTCTTTCAGCTGCAGCCAATCAACCATAAAGGATTCAAGCATTCTCGCACGCCACTGCGCTTCTTCCATATGGCGCGTTTCTTTAATAAACAGCTCCGTCATTTTTCTGAGCAATTCTCCGAAAGGAAGGATATCGTCAGGGTCTCCTGTCAGACCGAATACTCCGATCACTTCATGACCTGAAAAAACGGGGAGGTTCAGTCCTGCTTTTACGCCCTCGAGCCGTTTTTCATCTTCTTTCGTAATGATGACATTCCGTTTTTCGCGCGCGCAGATCAGTGCGCCTTCATGAAACCATCCGGCGCGCGCCTCGTTGGTGCCCGCGATGATCATTCCTTTTGTATCGGCAATAATTACTTCGCGGCTGTACATATGTTTGACTTCGGCAATCAACTTCTTTGCCAGTTCCGGCTGTAACTGCATGGCGATCCCCCTCGCCATTATTATACAAAAAAAACCGGGTGTGCCATCACCCGGTTCATGCTTATTGCGCAGGTTTTAATCCGCCTTCAAGTGTTTTGAGCATTTCATTTTTTTCTGAGTCCGACGCATGCTGCCAAAGAACTTCGAATAAGACGCCGAGGCCCGGAAGCATTTTTTCTTCACCGCTTTGGATGGCGTCAACGATAGTATGCTCCAGCTGATCCTGGTTATTGCCGGTTACATTGGCAATAACGGCGTTGCGTAAATTAAGATCCATTACAACCGCTCCTTTTTCCTGAATGTGATACGCATATTCTTACCGCGCACGCGGTTTATTATGTGCTGTTCTTAAGATATAATAACAACATGCATGAAAAAAGGAGAGCACAGACATAAAGTGAAACGAATCGACTCTGCAAAAAACCAAAAAGTGAAGGATTGGAAAAAACTTCACACAAAAAAAGAGAGACTTAAAACGAATACATTTCTGATAGAAGGAGAGCATCTGGCAGAAGAAGCGCTCAAATCAAAGGGAACGGTAAAAGAAATTCTCGTAAACGATGAGAGCGCCATCCCGGCCGATCTGGACATGAGTATCCCGTGCTACGTGCTGAGCGAAGACGCGTTTTCAGCCGTGACGGAAACGGAAACGCCGCAGCGGATCGCCGCGGTCTGCCATATGCCGGATAAGCAGCCTGATCAGCTGAAGCGGCTGCTTCTGATTGATGCCGTGCAGGACCCGGGGAATTTAGGAACAATGATCAGAACGGCAGATGCGGCGGGGATCGACGCCGTTGTCCTTGGTGAGGGAACAGCAGACCCGTACAACGGAAAAACGCTGCGTTCAGCACAAGGTTCTCATTTTCATATTCCCATTTTGAAACGTCCGCTTGATGAGTTTACCGCTGAGCTGAAATCACAAGGCGTCGCGATCTACGGCACGGCGCTTGAAAACGGTGCGGCTTATCAAAGCGTGAAGCCTGAAGAATCGTTCGCGTTAATCGTCGGGAACGAGGGGGCGGGAGTGGACGCCGGCCTTCTGCAAAAAACGGATCTCAACTTGTACGTTCCGCTGTACGGACAGGCGGAATCGCTGAATGTGGCGGTAGCGGCCGCCATCCTCGTTTATCATCTCAGAGGATAGGTTGCGAAAAGCCTTGGATTTCACTATAATAGATAGCAATAATGTAAAAACCGTGACAGAGGACGTCAATTTTTGCACACACTGCCTTCCAGGGAGAAAATGCCGCTGACTGAAAGCATTTTTATCGCAGCACAGAAATTGATTTTCACCTCTCGAGTTGTCACCGGGACCGCGCCAAACGCGCGTAAAGGTGAACCGGAACGATCGTTTCCGTTATGTCAATGAAGCTGTCGGCAGATGAAGTCTGCCTTAAAAAGGGTGGTACCGCGGCCACAACTCGTCCCTTCTCTCAAGGGGCGGGTTTTTTTGTTTTCTGAAAAAGGCATAGAACGGTTTGGTTTACATAAAAGGAGGATGCATGATGGAAGAGAAGCTTAAACAGCTCGAACTGGAAGCTGCAGAAAAAGTAGAAGCGGCGGGTTCATTAAAAGAAGTTAACGACATTCGGGTGCAATATCTCGGAAAAAAAGGGCCGATTACAGAAGTTCTCCGCGGCATGGGCAAACTGTCCGCCGAAGAGCGCCCGAAAATGGGAGCGCTCGCCAATGAAGTGAGAGAGCGCATTGCAGCAGCCATTACGGCGAAAAATGAACAGCTTGAACAAGAAGAGATGAATAAAAAACTCAGCAGCCAGACGATTGACGTCACATTGCCGGGCAGTCAGGTAAACATCGGCGGACGCCATCCGCTGACGGTCGTTATTGAAGAAATTGAAGATTTATTTATCGGAATGGGATATACCGTCGAAGAAGGCCCTGAAGTGGAAACGGATTATTACAACTTTGAGGCGCTGAACCTGCCGA
The DNA here is from genome assembly GCF_021228595.1 of Bacillus sp. FCW2. Taxonomy (NCBI): domain Bacteria; kingdom Bacillati; phylum Bacillota; class Bacilli; order Caryophanales; family Bacillaceae; genus Bacillus; species Bacillus sp. FCW2. Next base: position 898,845 of record NZ_CP089436.1, read on the forward strand.
AGGAACATCCGGCCCGCGACATGCAGGACAGCTTTTACATTACAGAAGAAATGCTGATGAGAACGCAGACGTCACCGGTGCAGACGCGCACGATGGAAAAGCATAAAGGAAAAGGCCCCGTCAAAATCATTTGTCCCGGTAAAGTGTATCGCCGCGACAACGATGACGCGACACATTCCCATCAGTTCATGCAGATTGAGGGTCTCGTCGTCGACCGCAAAATCAGCATGAGCGACCTGAAAGGCACGCTTGAATTGGTCGCCAAAAAAATGTTCGGCCAAGATCGTGAAATCAGGCTCCGTCCGAGCTTTTTCCCATTCACAGAGCCTTCTGTCGAGGTGGATGTGACCTGCTTTAAGTGCGGCGGACAAGGCTGCTCCGTCTGCAAAAAAACAGGCTGGATCGAAATTCTCGGCGCCGGCATGGTTCACCCGAACGTGCTGAAGATGGCCGGATTCAATCCTGAGGAATACCAGGGTTTTGCTTTCGGAATGGGTGTGGAACGTATCGCGATGCTGAAATACGGCATTGAAGATATCCGCCATTTCTATACCAATGATGTCAGATTCATTTCGCAGTTTAAACAGGCGTAAGAGGAGGATACACATGTTTGTTTCTTATAAATGGTTAGAAGATTACGTTGACTTGCAGGGAATCGACCCGGCCGTGCTTGCAGAAAAAATTACGAGAGCCGGCATTGAAGTTGAGGGTATCGAGTATAAAGGGGAGGGCGTAAAAGGCGTTGTCATCGGACACGTGCTTGAGCGTGAACAGCACCCGAATGCCGACAAACTCAACAAATGCCTTGTTGATATCGGTGCGGAGGAACCCGTGCAGATTATCTGCGGCGCCCCGAATGTTGATAAAGGACAGAAGGTTGCCGTTGCAACGGTCGGAGCCGTGCTTCCCGGCAATTTCAAAATTAAAAAAGCCAAGCTGCGCGGCGAAGCGTCTCACGGCATGATCTGTTCCCTTCAGGAGCTCGGCATTGAAAGCAAGCTCGTGGCGAAAGAATATGCGGAAGGCATTTTCGTTTTTCCGAATGATGCTGAAACGGGAGCTGACGCAATGGCGGCCCTTCAGCTTGATGATGCGATTTTAGAATTGGGCTTAACGCCGAACCGCGCCGACGCGATGAATATGCTTGGCGTGGCTTATGAAGTTGCGGCTATTCTCGGCGCAGAGGTAAAGCTTCCGGAGGCTTCATATGAAAAAGCGGCAGAAAAAGCGGCGGATGCTGTTTCCGTTAAGGTTGAAGATACGCAGGCCAATCCGCATTATGCCGCAAAAATCATTAAAAACGTCAAAATCGGCCCGTCACCGCTTTGGATGCAGACGAAGCTGATGAATGCAGGCATCCGCCCGCATAATAACGTCGTGGACATTACAAACTTCGTCCTCCTTGAGTACGGACAGCCGCTTCACGCTTTCGATTACGACCGGTTCGGTTCAAAAGAGGTCGTCGTCAGAAAAGCGGCGGAAAATGAAACCATCGTGACGCTGGATGAGCAAGAGCGCAAGCTGTCAAGCAGCCATTTGGTCATCACAAACGGAAAAAAAGCGCAAGCCGTTGCGGGAGTCATGGGCGGAGCTGAGTCTGAAGTCCGTGAAGACACCACTGCGATTTTACTGGAAGCCGCTTATTTCGACGGACAGACCGTCCGCAAAGCGTCGAGAGACCTCGGGCTGAGAAGCGAAGCGAGCGCCAGATATGAAAAAGGCATTGATCCGGCACGCGTTCTGCTGGCGGCTGAACGGGCCTGCAGTCTCATTCAGGCATATGCCGGCGGAGAAGTGCTCTCAGGCACGGTTGAAGAAAACCATCTGAAAATCGAAGCAAACAATATTCACGTGTCTGTTGAAAAAGTGAACGCCGTGCTCGGCATGACAATCGCTAAAGAAGAAATCATCAGCATTTACAAGCGCCTCGGGTTTGCAGTCGGTGAAGCTGAAGACGTTCTCGTCGTAACGGTCCCGTCGCGCCGCGGAGATATTAGAATAGAAGAAGACCTGATTGAAGAAGCGGCGAGATTGTACGGGTATGACAATATTCCGTCCACGCTTCCGGAAACGGCCGGCACGACAGGCGGCTTGACACCGTACCAGGCAAAACGCCGGAAAGTGAGACGTTTCCTTGAAGGAGCGGGTCTTTCACAAGCGACCACTTATTCATTAACGAATGATAAAAAAGCGGCCGCTTTTGCGATCGAAAAATCATTCAACACGATGCTTGCTCTGCCGATGAGCGAAGAAAGAAGCATTCTCAGACACAGCCTCGTGCCGAATCTTCTTGAAGCCGTTTCATACAATCTGGCCAGACAGACTGATTCCGTTGCTTTATATGAAACGGGTTCTGTATTTCTGACGAAAGAAGAAAACACAAAACCGGTTGAAAAAGAACGGGTTGCCGGAGCTGTAACCGGATTGTGGCGCAAAAATTTATGGCAGGGTGAGAAAAAGCCGGTTGATTTCTTCGTCGCCAAAGGAATCGTTGAAGGCCTGCTGCATCAATTGAATGTGTCAGACCGGGTTGAATTTGTCCAGTCAGAACGCAAAAACATGCATCCCGGCCGGACGGCAAACATTCTATTGAACGGTTCGCTTGCCGGATTTATCGGCCAGGTGCATCCGGCAATGGAAAAAGAGCTGGATATCAAAGAAACGTATGTGTTCGAGCTTGATCTGCACGCGCTTCTGACCGAGGAAACAGAACCTGTCGTGTATACGCCGATTCCGAAGTACCCGTCCGTCACGCGCGACATTGCGCTTGTGGCAGATAAAACCGTTACAAGCGGACAGCTCGAAGCCGTGATCAAAGAAGCCGGCGGCGCGCTGCTGAAAGAAGTCACCGTATTTGATGTGTACGAAGGTGAGCATATGGAAGAAGGCAAAAAATCCGTCGCCTTCTCGCTCCAATATGTTAACCCTGAACAAACATTGACAGAAGAAGAAGTGACAAAAGTACATGAAAACGTGCTGAAAGCGCTGGAAGAAACGTATCAGGCCGTATTAAGAGGATAAAGAAAAAGCTTGCAGATCACTCTGCAAGCTTTTTTACTATGACCGCTTCCGTTCAACAAGGCGTTTCGCTTTTTGCGTATTGGCAAAATGAAGTTTAGTGAACGTTCTGAGCGCACCTTCTCCCTTATTGATGATCAGCTTGGCGGCAGCTTCATCGACGTGCGGCCCCGCGCCTTTTGGAATCGTCATCCCAGCCTCACGCGAAAGCTTATCCATTTCAATTAAGAAAGAATATCGCGCAATGATAGAGGCTGCGGCGACGGAAAGATGTATGCTTTCCGCTTTCGTGCTGAAAAACGTTTTTTCTTTTACGATATCCCGTCCGGAAAGATGCTTAAAATAAATGCCGGGCTCTGCGAATTGGTCAATCAAAATCGCTTCCGGTTTAACGCCGTTCATTTTTCTCAGCAGATTGGAAATCGCCTGATTATGAAGGAGCGCCTTCATTTTTCCTTGGCTCATGCCTTTTTCCTGCATCTGATTGTATTTTTCGTTTTTTAACACAAGCAGGCTGTAAGGAATGGTTTTAATTAACAGTTTGGCGATTTCAATAATCTGCGGATCTTTTAAATCCTTCGAATCCTTCACACCGAGTTCTCTCATTAAAGAGAGCTTTGTTTTGTCGGCGTAGGCGCAGGCAACCGTTATCGGCCCGAAGTAATCGCCTGTTCCGACTTCATCAGAGCCGATCACTGACATGGAGGCAATGCCCGCCGGGGGAGCGTAAAGCGGGTCGGCCGCTTTTTTGACGGTTTTCTTTGCTTTCGGCGTCTCAGCCGTTCCCCAGCGGGCCGCTTCTGTGCCGGCGTTTTTTCCTTGAAAGAGAACCTTGCCCGAGCGGTAGGCTGTAATGGTACAGCCCGGAGGCTTGGCCTGGAAGACGGCGCCCTGCGGAACGGCGGGAGTAAGGGAGCCGGCATAGGATTGTTTCATTTGTTCCATAGCGGAAGCGGATACTTTTATAACAGAATGGGACACGATATAATCTCCTTTTTTGGCACTTTTCACTGTATATACCAGTGTATCATAACAGCCCGAGGCTCGTCTTTCCATTCAAACGATAATCGTGGTATGATAGGAACTAGGATTCTCGCGGAATGGAGGAGAAACGTTGTCTGACGGCAAAAAAACCAAAACGACAGTAAACATTTACGGCCAGCACTTCACCATTATCGGGGAAGAAAGCAAAGCGCACATGCGCCATGTGGCCGGAGTGGTTGATGATAAAATGAGAGAAATCAACGAGAAAAATCCATATCTTGATATAAATAAGCTCGCTGTATTGACTGCGGTCAATGTCGTGCATGATTATATGAAACTGCAAGAAAAATATGAAATACTGGAGCGGCAGCTTAAAGAAAAGGAATGAACACCATATGATAGATATCATCATCTTAGTTTTGCTCTTAATGGGCACATTGCTTGGATTAAAAAGAGGATTTATCCTCCAATTTATATATTTAACGAGTTTCATCCTCTCGATTGCGTTTGCGGCGCTTTTTTACAAAAGCCTGGCCCCGCATCTGAGCTTTATACCCGCGCCTGATTTTTCCGGCGGGCAGGCGGCTCTGTCTTTTATTAAAGGAAACGTAGAGACGGCTTATTACAACGCGATCGCGTTTGTCATTTTGTTTATCATCGCAAAGATTCTGCTCCGGATTATCGGAGCGGCGCTTAATATCATCGCCGGCATTCCGGTCATTAAACAGATCAACAAACTGCTGGGCGGGGTGCTTGGGTTTCTGGAAGTCTATTTATTTGCGTTTATCCTGTTATACGTCGCATCCGTACTGCCGGTAAGCGCGCTTCAGGATATGCTCGCACAATCGACGCTTGCAAATATCATCACACATCATACGCCGTATCTGTCAGGGCTCCTGCAAGAACTGTGGGCCCAGTACGGGGCATAAAAAACTTCTCTTGACCGGAGAAGTTTTTTTCAAGCTCTGCGTCAGTTGTGCCGGAGGAGAAAAATTTGTATGATGAAAAGCAGGAAACGACTGGGGGTTAACAGTATGCATAAAAAAGATATCATCAGGCTGCTTGAAACGATTGCGGTCTATATGGAACTGAAAGGGGACAACCCGTTTAAAATATCAGCCTTCCGAAAAGCGGCAGCGGCGCTTGAGCAGGATGACCGCAGCCTGTCGGAAATCGACGACATGATGTCTTTATCCGGAATCGGAAAAGGCACCTACGGCGTCATTCGTGAATATATGCAGGAAGGTGTGTCCGGCACGCTTCTCCAATTGCAGAAAGAAGTTCCGGAAGGCTTGGTTCCTCTTTTGAAGCTTCCGGGCCTCGGCGGCAAAAAAATCGCCAAGCTGTATCAGGAACTGGGCGTTCATGACGCGGAATCGCTGAAAGAAGCGTGCGAGCAGCAAAAAGTTCAGGGGCTCGCCGGTTTCGGCAAAAAAACGGAGGAGAAAATCCTCCAGGCTCTCGGAGAAGCCGGAAAACAGCCGGAACGGTTTCCGATCGGCTATGCGCTCAGCATTGCTTCAGTAATTGAAGAACATTTGGCCCGGCTGACGGATATTCAGAAATATTCCCGGGCCGGCAGTCTCAGAAGAGCGCGGGAAACCGTAAAAGATCTGGATTACATTATCGCTACAGATCATCCGGAGGCTGTCAGAGAACAGCTTCTTTCTCTCCCGAACGTAAAAGACGTGATAGCGAGCGGGGATACAAAAGTATCAGTCATCCTGACCTTTGAATATGAGACGAGTGTGGATTTCCGGCTTGTGACAGAGGAACAGTTTGCCACCACACTGCATCATTTTACCGGTTCTAAAGATCACAACATTAAAATGCGCCAGCTGGCGAAAGAGCGCGGTGAACGGATCAGTGAATACGGAGTAGAAACTATAGAAACGGGAGACGTCAAAACATTCCCGAGCGAAGAAGCGTTTTACGCCCACTTCGGTCTGCCGTTTATTCCTCCTGAGCTCAGAGAAAGCGGGCAGGAGGTCGACACGTACCGGGAAGAAACGGACCTTGTGGAGCATAAAGCGATAAAAGGCGATCTCCACATGCACTCAGCCTGGAGTGACGGCGCTTTTTCCATCAGGGAAATGGCAGAAGCATGTATGGCAAAAGGCTATCAGTACATGGCGATCACCGACCATTCCCAATATTTAAAGGTAGCCAACGGGTTAACGGCCGAACGGCTCAAAAAACAGGCGGAAGAAATTGACGCGTTAAATGCTGAATTTGAAAATTTTCATATTTTTAAAGGCGTAGAAATGGACATTCTCCCCGACGGTTCGCTTGATTATGATGACAGTGTTCTGTCTGAAATGGATCTTGTCATCGCATCTATTCATTCAAGCTTCAGCCAGCCGGAGCATGTCATTATGAAACGGCTTGAACAGGCGCTGACGAATAAGCACGTGGACATTATCGCCCACCCGACGGGACGCCTGATCGGCAGACGGGCCGGCTATGAAGTCGACATCGACATGCTGATTGAACTCGCCGCCAAAACAAATACGGCGCTTGAACTGAATGCAAACCCCGCGCGCCTCGATTTGCGGACTGAGCATCTGATCAAAGCAAATGAAAAAGGTGTGACTTTGGTCATTAATACCGATGCCCATAATATCGAGATGCTCGATGATATGAAAACGGGCGTGACCGCTGCGCGCAAAGGCTGGACGGAGACAAAACATGTGTTAAACGCCCGGCCGCTACACGAGGTCAAAGCATTTCTGACGCGCAATGATTAAGTAAGGAGGATCACAAAACCGTGCAGCAAAAAGTGTTATCATCACTTGAATTTCATAAAGTAAAAGAACAGATTACCGCACATGCCGTCTCATCGCTCGGCCGGGAGAAGCTTCTGCAGCTGAAACCTTTGACGGATCTCTCAGACATCCAAAAACAGCTGGATGAAGTTGAAGAAGCATCCGCGGTCATGCGCTTGAGAGGCCATGCTCCGTTCGGCGGACTGACCGACATAAGATCCGCTTTACGGCGGGCGGAAATCGGCAGTGTGCTGACACCGGCGGAATTCACCGAATTGTCCGGGCTGCTGTATGCCGTTAAACAAATGAAGCATTTTATCAGCCAAATGACAGAAGACGGCGTCGGCATTCCGCTGATACAGGCCCATGCAGAAGAGCTGATTACATTAGGCGATTTGGAAAGGGAGATTAACTCCTGCATTGATGACCATGGTGAAGTGCTTGATCATGCGTCACCCGCTTTAAGGGGAATCCGCACGCAGCTCAGGACGCTTGAATCAAGAGTCAGAGACCGGCTTGAATCGATGCTGCGTTCATCTTCCGCTTCTAAAATGCTGTCTGACACCATCGTTACGATTCGGAATGACCGCTTTGTCATCCCGGTCAAACAGGAATACAGATCAAGCTACGGCGGAATTGTCCACGATACATCTTCATCCGGTGCGACACTGTTTATTGAACCGCAGGCGATCGTAGATATGAACAACTCGCTTCAGCAGGCGAAAGTAAAAGAAAAACAGGAAATCGAACGGATTCTTCGAATGCTGACGGAGCATACGGCTGAACACACACAAGAAATCGCTCAAAATGTGGAAGTGCTGCAGACACTGGATTTCATTTTCGCCAAAGCGAGATACGCAAAAGCGATGAAGGCGACAAAACCACTTATGAACGGAGACGGCTTTATCCGGCTGAAAAAAGCGCGCCATCCGCTGCTGCCCCAAGATCAAGTCGTGGCCAACGATATTGAACTGGGCGGAGATTATTCAACGATCGTTATCACGGGACCGAATACGGGCGGTAAAACCGTTACGTTAAAAACACTCGGGCTGCTGACGATAATGGCGCAGGCAGGATTGCACATACCGGCTGATGAGGGATCGGAAGCAGCCGTATTTGACAATGTGTTTGCCGATATCGGCGATGAACAGTCGATCGAACAAAGTCTGAGTACGTTCTCATCCCACATGGTCAATATCGTCAATATTTTAAAAGACGTGTCTGAAAACAGTCTTGTGCTGTTTGATGAACTCGGTGCCGGAACAGATCCGCAGGAAGGGGCGGCGCTTGCCATGAGCATCCTTGACGAAGTTCACCGGACAAACGCCAGAGTGCTTGCGACAACCCATTATCCGGAACTGAAAGCATACGGATATAACAGACAAGGCGTCATGAATGCCAGCGTTGAATTTGACATTGAAACGCTTTCGCCTACCTATAAGCTTCTGATCGGAGTGCCGGGCCGAAGCAACGCATTTGAAATCTCAAGACGCCTTGGGCTTCCGGAGCATATCATCGGCCAGGCGAAGTCAGAAATGACCGCCGAACATAACGAAGTCGATCTGATGATCGCATCGCTTGAAAAAAGCAAAAAAAGAGCGGATGAAGAGCTTTCTGAAACCGAATCAATCAGAAAAGAAGCAGAAAAACTGCACAAAGAGCTTCAGCAGCAGATCATTGAGCTGAACGCCCAAAAAGATAAAATGATGGAAGAAGCCGAGCAGAAAGCTGCGGAAAAACTGGAAGCCGCCGCAAATGAAGCCGAACAGATTATCCGCGAACTCCGGTCCATCAAGCAAGAACACAGATCCTTTAAGGAACACGAGCTGATTGACGCCAAAAAACGTCTCGGAGACGCGATGCCGGCTTTTGAAAAATCAAAGCAGCCGGAAAGAAAAACAGAGAAAAAACGCGAGCTCAAGCCGGGCGACGAAGTAAAGGTGCTCACATTCGGACAAAAAGGGGCGCTGCTTGAAAAAACCGGCGAGAAAGAATGGAACGTCCAAATCGGCATCCTTAAAATGAAGGTGAAGGAAAAAGATCTTGAGTTTCTCAAATCGGCTCCTGAACCGAAAAAAGAAAAAGCAATCACCGCCGTAAAAGGGAAGGATTATCACGTATCCCTTGAACTTGACCTCAGGGGAGAGCGTTACGAAAACGCCCTCAGCCGCGTCGAAAAATATTTAGATGACGCGGTGCTTGCCGGCTATCCGAGAGTGTCCATCATTCACGGAAAAGGCACGGGCGCCCTCCGAAAAGGGGTGCAGGATCTTCTGAAAAACCACCGCAGCGTGAAAAGCTCGCGGTTCGGGGAAGCGGGAGAAGGAGGATCAGGCGTAACGATTGTCGAACTAAAATAAAAAGGGAGTAAACGTCATGAATGCTTTTTGGGAAAATGAGCTTGTTGAAATCGCGGCTTATTACAGTGTAGCCGTCTTGTGTCTCGTCATTTTTCTGACCGTGTTTGAATTGGTGACATCCTATAAAAACTGGGTGGAAATCCAAAAAGGCAATCTTGCGGTGGCAATGGCGACCGGAGGGAAAATTCTCGGTATCGCAAATGTCTTTCAGCACAGCATCGCCCAGCATAATTCGCTTTTGCAAATGATCGGCTGGGGCGTATACGGATTTATTATGCTTTTAATCAGCTATTTTATCTTTGAATTTCTGACGCCCCGGTTTAAAATTGATAAAGAAATTGAAAAAGATAACAGAGCTGTCGGCTTTATTTCATTTGTCATCTCAGTCGGCCTGTCATTTGTGGTGGCCGCCGGGATTTAAGGGGACGGGGAAAAATGGAGAAGCTTGCGAAAGTGCTGCTGTCGGCAGCGGGAATTTTTCTGTTCATCGGACTTATTTATCTGGTCATGACATCTTAATACTGAAAAAAGGCTGCTGAACTAGAATCGGCGGCCTTTTTTATTGAGAATACCAGTTTATGCAGGCCGTATCAGAGCAAATGACGGCTTCCCAATTCATGGCGCGGATGACAGTCGGCATGTCTTGATCTTCCATGAGAAAGAGTGTCGTAAAAGAATCATATATGCTCATAAAAGCGGCGCGCCGTTTTTCGTCGGCAATGATCATGTCAGCCCGCAGCAATCCGCATACATCCGAAGCCGCCGTTTGATTGAGTGAAAATATGCCTTTCTCTTCGACCGGCTCATAATAAGTGCAGCGCTTTATGCCTTTTGAACGGAACACATCCAAAAGTCCCGGAATTAAAAATGGTGAAGTGACATCATCGCTCGGCAAGTACAGATCGGGATGAAGCCGATTAAACAGCCTGGCGGATTCAGGAAGTGCATATTCCTCCCGCAGTGCCGTGACAGCGCTCATAAGCGCAAGCGCCGTCTCTTTTTCAGAACGCAATCCGCAAACGGTCATGACGGTTTTCCAGGAAACGGGTCTGCCCATCGCGATGATCTCCTCATCACTCGGATATATATGTTCATAAGGCCGTTTGCGCTTTTGCTCTTCCCACCCATCAGACATCAGGACAAAGGGATGAAGCAAAAAGGCGGCCGACGTAAACGGCTTAGGCAGCTGGCGCAGGATAGGAACTCCCTCTTCAAAATGCAGCGTTTCCGGCAAACTCAACACCTCCTGAGACTCGAAATTTCACATGAAACGCTTTCCAATTCCAATCACCCTTCTGCTATAATAATAGTGTATAGGAAAACAGAAGGGAGAGGTATTATGCAGTCTGAAAAGCCATGGCTTTCTCAATATCCCGAAGAGATTCCGCATGAGCTTGAATTTACTGATCAAACCCTGCCATCCAATCTGACAAACTCCGCAGCTCAATTCCCGAACCACACCGCCATTTATTTTCTCGGAAAAAAACTCACATTCCAAGACGTTCTCACAGATTCGTTAAAGCTGGCCGCTTTTTTACGCAAAACAGGCCTGAAAAAAGGTGACAGAGCCGCCATTATGCTGCCCAATTGTCCGCAGTCGGTCATCGCTTTTTACGGCGTATTGTTTGCCGGCGGCATTGTCGTTCAGACCAATCCTCTCTACACGGAACACGAGCTTGAGTATCAGCTGAAAGACAGTGCGCCGCGCGTGATCATCACCCTCGATATGCTGTTTCCGAAGGTGATAAAAATGAAAACGTTATCAATCGTCGAACGCATTATTACAACGAGTATAAAAGACTTTTTGCCGTTCCCGAAAAATATGCTGTATACGCTCACGCAAAAACAACAGGTGCATATTGATTATGACGGCTGCGAACAAATTCACAAATTAGCGGATATTTTAAAAAACGAAAGAGCGGAGGAAGCGGAGCCATTTGATATTGACCCTGCGCATGACATCGCCGTGCTTCAATACACGGGCGGAACAACCGGCTACCCGAAAGGCGTCATGCTCACACACCGGAACATTCAGGCCAATACAGAAATGTGCGCCGCCTGGATGTACAAAATGAAAAAGGGAGCCGAAAAGGTGCTCGGCATCGTGCCTTTTTTTCATGTGTACGGATTGACCGCCGTGCTCAATTTTTCCATTATGCAGGGATGTGAAATGATCCTTCTTCCCAAATTCAATCCTTTGGATACCCTGAAAACAATCGACAGGCTGAAGCCGACGGTTTTTCCAGGGGCGCCGACGATTTACATCGGGCTGTTGCATCACCCGGAGCTGAATAAGTATGATTTGTCCTCCATTGAAAGCTGTCCGAGCGGTTCAGCGGCGCTTCCGGTTGAGGTCAAACAGAAATTTGAAAAAGTGACCGGAGGAAAGCTTGTGGAAGGCTACGGATTATCCGAAGCATCACCGGTTACCCATTCAAACTTCATTTGGGGAAAAAATAAACCAGGCAGCATCGGCTGTCCCTGGCCCAATACCGACGCCGGAATCTATTCAGAAGAAAAAGGCGGGCTTGCGGGGCCGTATGAACACGGCGAGCTGATCGTAAAAGGTCCTCAGGTCATGAAAGGATACTGGAATAAGCAGGAGGAGACGGCGCGTGTCATCAGAGACGGCTGGCTGTTTACCGGAGATATGGGATATATGGATGAGGAAGGATTTTTCTACATCGCCGACAGGAAAAAAGACATCATCATTGCCGGCGGATACAACATTTACCCCCGGGAGGTGGAAGAGGCGCTGTATGAGCATGAAGCCGTTCAGGAAATCGTCGTAGCGGGCGTTCCTGATTCCTACAGGGGGGAAACGGTGAAAGCATTTATCGTTTTGAAAAAAGGCGCCGAGGCAGATGCCGATGAGCTTGATGCGTTTGCAAGAGAGCGGCTTGCGCCGTACAAAGTCCCGAAGCTTTACGAATTCAGAAAAGAGCTTCCGAAAACGGCCGTCGGAAAAATATTAAGAAGGCGTTTAGTCGAAGAGGAAGATGCTTCCCGTGAAAACAAGGTGCCTTAAAAGAAAAACTTGACAAAATCCGGATTCCTTTTTATCATGAAGTTATGAATGAATAGTCATTCATTTATCGGAGGAAGGAACGATGACATTGAACCAAAAACGGCCAAAGTATATGCAGATTATTGATGCAGCAGTAGAAGTCATAGCGGAAAACGGCTATCACCAATCACAGGTGTCCAAAATCGCCAAGCAGGCCGGCGTTGCGGACGGCACCATCTATTTATATTTCAAAAACAAAGAGGATATACTCATTTCTCTTTTTAAAGAAAAGATGGGCCAGTTCATTGAACGCATGGAAGAAGAAGTGAAAGAAAAAACGACGGCAAAAGAAAAACTCGCCCTCGTTATTAAGCAGCATTTCACACTGCTCGGCAATGACCGCCACCTCGCGATTGTGACCCAGCTTGAGCTCAGACAGTCGAATATCAAGCTGCGCCTGAAAATCAATGATATTTTAAAAGGTTATTTAAACATGCTGGACACCATTTTGACCGAAGGAATCAAGTCGGGGGAATGGAAAGACAATCTCGACGTCCGCCTCGCCCGGCAGATGATATTCGGGACGATAGATGAAACAGTGACAACATGGGTGATGAACGATCAGAAATATGATCTTCCGGATTTGTCAGACAAGGTATTGGAGCTGTTGGTGTCAGGGATTCATCAAAACTAAAGGGGGTTGACGGATGAACAGCCTTTCGATGGCGGTAGAACAATCTGTTGCGGTGATCACCATTAATCATCAGCCGGCCAACGCGCTGTCCGGTGCGGTTTTAGATGAGTTGTCCGGTCTGTTCGACCGGTGTGAAACAGATGACAGCGTCAGAAGTATCATTATTCGCGGTGAGGGAAAATTTTTCTCGGCGGGCGCCGATATAAAGGAATTTACGTCGCTTGAAAATCTTGAGCAATCTTCTGCCATGGCGGATAAAGGCCAGCAGCTGATGGAAAGAATTGAAGGGTTTCCGAAGCCCGTTATCGCAGCGATTCACGGCGCTGCGTTCGGCGGCGGTCTTGAGCTAGCCATGGCCTGCCATATCAGAATCGCTACATTGGATGCAAAGCTCGGCCTGCCCGAGCTGAATCTCGGCATTATTCCGGGCTTTGCCGGGACGCAGCGGCTTCCCCGGTACGTCGGTACGGCGAAAGCGCTTGAAATGATCGGCACTTCAGAACCTGTGACCGGAGAAGAAGCGCTCAGCCTCGGCCTTGTCACGATAGGCGCCGAACATGAGGAAGAGCTGCTGAAAAAGGCGAAAACGCTCGCGGGCAAGTTTGCGGAAAAAAGCCCGCAGTCAATGGCTTATCTGCTTGAGCTCCTTTATTCAAACAAGATCTATTCTTATGACGGCGGCTTAAAGCTTGAAGCAAAGCGCTTTGGGGAAGCATTTGCATCAGATGACGCAAAAGAAGGCATTCAGGCATTTCTCGAAAAAAGAAAGCCTCAATTCGGTGGGCGAAGATAAAGGGGATAAGATTATGAATCTATTTGTACTGATGAAACGGACGTTTGACACAGAAGAGAAAATCGTCATTGAAGCAGGAAAGATTCAGGAGGACGGAGCCGAATTTATCATTAATCCGTATGATGAATACGCCATTGAAGAAGCCATTCAGCTGAAAGAAGAGCACGGCGGAACCGTTACCGCTGTAACCGTCGGCGGAGAAGATGCGGAGAAAGAACTGAGAACCGCCCTTGCGATGGGCTGTGACCAGGCGGTGTTAATCAATATTGAAGATGATCTGAGCGATCCTGACCAATACTCCATTTCAACTATCTTATATCATTATTTCAAGGATCGGGAATATGATCTGATTCTCGGAGGAAATGTCGCGATTGACGGCGGTTCCGGCCAAGTGGCTCCAAGGCTTGCCGAACTGCTGAACATTCCTTGCGTCACAACGATTACAAAACTGACAATCAGCGGCGATGAAGCTGTGGCAGAGAAAGACAACGAAGGGGATACCGAAATCATTAAAACCTCACTTCCTTTAGTCATCACGGCACAGCAAGGCTTAAACGAGCCCCGCTATCCGTCGCTTCCGGGCATTATGAAGGCGAAGAAAAAACCGCTGGAAGAACTTGAGCTCGATGATCTCGATATTGATGAAGATGATGCCGCACCGAAGCTCAAAACGATCGAACGTTTTCTGCCGCCGCAAAAAGAAGCGGGCAGACTGATCGAAGGAGAAGCCGCTGAGCAGGCGAAAGAGCTTGTGTCACTGCTGAGAAAAGAAGCCAAAGTCGTATAAACCGATATTAAAGAAACTGGGGGATGTCAGAATGGGAAAAAAAGTGATCGTACTCGGAGAAATTCGTGACGGCGCCTTACGGAACGTCACCTTTGAAGCTATAGCCGCAGGCAAAACCATTTCCGGCGGAGGAGATGTCATCGGCGTGCTGATGGGAAAAGGCGCGGCTGATGCAGCATCAGAACTCATTCAGTACGGCGCCGACAAAGTATTTACGGCCGATGCGCCGGGGCTTTCTCAGTATACGGCGGACGGATATGCCGCGGTTCTCGGGGATTTGATCGAAAATGAAAAGCCTGATGCGGTCATTTTCGGCCACACTTCTATGGGAAAAGATTTGTCACCTAAGCTTGCGGCCCGGTTTGAAACGGGGCTGATTTCAGACAGCACGGATGTAAGCGTTACCGGAGACAACATCGTTTTTACAAGACCGATTTATTCGGGAAAAGCCTTTGAACAGGTGATTTCAACCGATCCTTTCATTTTGGCGACAATTCGGCCGAATAATATTCAGGCATTAGAAAAAGAAGCGAACCGGACGGGTGATATTGAAGAGCTTGCGGCGCCTCCGGCAGATTTGCGGACAGTCATTGAAGAAGTAGTCAAAAAAACGGCGGACGGCGTGGATTTATCAGAAGCGAAAATTATCGTAGCAGGCGGCCGCGGTGTAAAAAGCAAAGATGGGTTTGAACCGTTAAAAGAACTTGCCGAGGTGCTCGGAGCAGCGGTGGGCGCTTCACGCGGCGCGTGTGACGCGGACTATTGCGATTATTCTCTTCAAATCGGCCAGACGGGAAAAGTCGTCACGCCGGATTTGTATATCGCCTGCGGCATTTCCGGAGCGATTCAGCACTTGGCGGGCATGTCAAACAGTAAGGTCATTGTTGCCATTAACAAAGACCCGGAAGCGGAAATATTTAAAATAGCGGACTACGGAATTGTCGGCGATTTGTTCGAAGTGGTTCCGCTTCTGACCCAGGAATTTAAAAATGCCAATATTCATTCATAATCAAAACCCTCTGGCTTAATTTGTCAGAGGGTTTTGATTTGTGTTAATTGGTTCGTACAAATTATAGATTAATAAAACAATAGATTGACATGTACGAACCAATGTAATAAGCTTTTGTAAAGCGCTTACAAACTTATCCATTCAGCATGCATTCCAGATACATAGATCGGCTGTAGTGCTTTCATTCTTATTAAGGGAAAGGAATGATCAAGTTTGTCTCACAATACGGCAGTCATTCAAACTGATATCACACGGGGAACCATTAATAAAAACATATACGGACATTTCGCGGAACACCTGGGAAGAGGCATATATGAGGGCATCTGGGTCGGAAAAGATTCCGATATTCCGAATACCGGCGGGGTCAGGACGGATGTTGCCGCCGCCCTCAAACAGCTTCAGATTCCCGTCCTCAGATGGCCGGGCGGCTGTTTTGCTGATGAATACCATTGGGCAAACGGCGTAGGGAAACGCAAAACCATGCTGAATACCCATTGGGGCGGGACGATTGATTCCAATGAATTCGGCACGCACGAGTTTATGATGCTTTGTGAACTGCTCGGCTGCGAACCGTACATCGCCGGAAACGTCGGCAGCGGAACGGTTAAAGAAATGGCTGATTGGATTGAATACATGACGTTTGAAGCGGGCACGCCGATGTCCGACTGGAGAAAAGAAAACGGGCGGGAAAAACCGTGGAAGCTGAAATATTTCGGAATAGGAAATGAGAACTGGGGCTGCGGCGGAAACATGCATCCTGACTATTATGCCGACCTTTACAGAAACTTTCAAACCTATGTCCGTAATTACAGCGGCAATGAAATCTATAAAATTGCCGGCGGCGCGAATGTCGACGATTACCGCTGGACTGAAACTTTAATGAAAAAAGCCGCTGATCTCATGGACGGGCTGAGCCTGCATTATTACACAATACCGGGCGACTTCTGGAAGGGGAAAGGATCAGCGACGGAGTTTACGGAAGATGAATGGTTCACCACGATGAAAAAAGCGGCGCATATGGATGAATTGATCACAAGGCACAGTGCCATCATGGATCAGTACGATCCCGAAAAAAGAGTCGGGCTGATCATTGATGAATGGGGCACGTGGCTTGATCCTGAGCCGGGCACGAATCCGGGCTTTCTGTATCAGCAGAATACGATCCGCGACGCCCTTGTCGCCGCCACGCATTTTCATATTTTTCATCAGCACGCAGACCGCGTACAGATGGCCAATATCGCGCAAACCGTCAACGTGCTTCAGGCAATGATCCTGACAAAAGGGAAAGAAATGCTGTTGACGCCGACGTATCATGTGTTTGATATGTTTAAAGTGCATCAGGACGCTTCTTTTTTGGCGACAGAAACAAAAGCAGCCGGGTACGAATGGAATGACGGCCGGCTCCCGCAAGTCAGCATTTCAGCGTCCAAACAGCAAAACGGAGACATACATATCAGCATTTGCAATATCGATCATCTGCAAAAAGCTGATGTGAAGATTGAACTGCGGGGCATGAAAAAGACAGGGAAGCCTTCGGGAACGATTCTGCACGCGGAAAAAATGAATGCCCATAATACATTCAGCAGTCCGGAAAACGTCAAACCGAAGCCGTTTTCCGGGTTTACTCAAAAGAGCGGAAAACTTGAGGCGGAGCTTCCTCCGATGGCGATTGTATTAATCACGCTGCCTGCGGGTCCATCTTAAGTTTTGAACGCCCGCCGCCCGGTTATAATACACTGTATAAATAAGATTATTTCCGGCGGGATCGGGAGAAAATAATATAAGCATTAAATTAGCATGAACGAATGGGAGATGCTATACTAAAAATCATCATTTGACAATTGGAGGAATAACAAAATGGCTATCGTAAAAGCAACTGATCAATCGTTCTCAGCTGAAACAAGTGAAGGTGTCGTATTGGCTGATTTCTGGGCTCCTTGGTGCGGACCTTGTAAAATGATCGCGCCCGTTCTTGAAGAGCTTGATCAAGAAATGGGAGACAAACTGAAAATCGTCAAAATCGACGTAGATGAAAACCAAGAAACTGCCGGTAAATACGGCGTCATGAGCATCCCGACACTTCTCGTATTGAAAGACGGAGAAGTCGTTGAAACATCTGTCGGTTTCAAACCGAAAGAAGCTCTTGAAGAGCTTGTAAACAAACATCTGTAAGCCGAAAGCTTCCGTTACGGCAGGGCGATTCCTTTGAAAGGGAATCGCCTTTTTTGATCTTCCAAAAGCTGAGAATGGAGAAAAACAAATGTTCGTGATACACTGAATGGACACGAGAAATGAATGTAAGGAAGGGTAACGTATGAATAAACAACTGAAAGAAAAACTGGCCCTCCTTCCCGATCAGCCGGGCTGTTATTTAATGAAAGACCGTCAAAAAACAGTCATCTACGTGGGGAAAGCGAAAGTCTTGAAAAACAGGGTGCGATCTTATTTCACCGGTTCTCACGACGCAAAAACCCAACGGCTTGTGACGGAGATTGAGGACTTTGAATATATCGTGACTTCCTCCAATCTTGAAGCGCTTATTTTGGAAATGAATCTGATTAAAAAATACGATCCGAAATACAATGTCATGCTGAAAGATGATAAAACCTATCCCTTTATTAAAATCACCCATGAACGCCATCCGCGGCTGATTGTCACCCGGAATGTCAAAAAAGACAAAGGACGCTATTTCGGCCCGTATCCGAATGTGCAGGCGGCGCGGGAAACGAAAAAACTGCTGGACCGCCTTTACCCGCTCAGGAAATGCTCAAAGCTTCCGGACCGCGTCTGTCTCTATTATCATCTCGGACAATGCCTCGCCCCATGTGTAAAGGATATATCTGAGGAAACAAACCGCGAGATTGTTGAAGACATCACCCGTTTTTTAAAGGGAGGGCATAACGAAATCAAAAAAGAGCTCGAAGCGAAAATGGCAGAAGCGGCGGAAAAGCTTGAATTTGAACGGGCTAAAGAATTCCGCGACCAGCTTGTTCACATCGAATCGACGATGGAGAAGCAAAAAATGACCATGAATGACCTTCTGGACCGCGATGTGTTTGCATATGCCTACGATAAAGGCTGGATGTGCGTCCAAGTCTTTTTCATTCGCCAAGGAAAACTGATCGAACGCGACGTCAGCATGTTTCCGATGTATCAGGAAGCGGATGAAGAATTCCTGACCTTCATCGGCCAGTTCTATTCCAAAAACAATCACTTTCTGCCTAAGGAAATTCTGGTGCCTGACAGCGTTGACAGGGACATGATCAGCGAGCTGTTGGAAACCGCCGTGCATCAGCCGAAAAAAGGCCCGAAAAAAGAGCTGCTTTTGCTTGCGCACAAAAATGCGAAAATCGCCCTGCGGGAAAAATTCTCGTTAATCGAGCGGGATGAGGAACGGTCAATCGGTGCAGCCGAACGGCTCGGCGAAGCGCTGAATATTTACACGCCGCATCGGATTGAAGCGTTTGACAACTCCAATATTCAAGGCACAAACCCCGTATCGGCCATGATTGTCTTTATTGACGGAAAACCGAATAAAAAGGAATACCGCAAATATAAAATTAAAACCGTAACAGGGCCGGATGATTACGGCTCAATGAGGGAAGTCGTCAGAAGAAGATACACGAGGGTGCTCCGCGAAAACCTTCCGCTGCCGGATTTAATCATCATTGACGGCGGAAAAGGGCAGATTAACGCGGCGCGCGACGTGCTCGAGAATGAGCTCGGCCTTGATGTCCCGGTAGCGGGATTGGCGAAAGATGATAAACACCGAACATCGAACCTTTTGATCGGCGACCCGCTTGAACCGGTGTTTCTGGAGCGGAACAGCCAAGAGTTTTACCTGCTTCAGCGCATTCAGGACGAAGTTCACCGTTTTGCGATCAGCTTTCACAGACAGATCCGGGGAAAAAGCGCCTTTCAATCCGTTCTGGATGATATCCCCGGAATCGGCGAAAAACGCAAAAAAATGCTCTTAAAACATTTCGGATCTGTCAAAAAGATGAAGGAAGCAAGCCTTGACGATATCAAAAAAGCGGGTGTGCCGGCCGCGGCGGCCCAGCTGCTGTTTGAAAAATTAAAAAAATAGTATTGTGCTTTTCTGAAAAATCTGCTAGAATGTGAACTAATTTCATAAGATCGTGTTATATGGTGAAGATAGAGGTGCGAACTTCAATAGTAAGCCTTTGGAGAATGATGGATTCTGCGAAAAAGGCTGAAAGGGGAGCGTCGCCGAAGTGTATCACATCCCATCGGTGTGATTTGCTGGCCTTGCATTAAATAAATGTAAGGCTGTCAAGAATTCATTTTCTTGGAGGGCTATCTCGTTGTTCATAATCAATCGTAATGATATGAAAAAGCAATGAGAGCTATTCCTCTCATTGCTTTTTTTATTGTGGACAAAACGCTCTTTTCTCCTCACCCGCACGAACCAAAATGTAAAGGGTGGTCTAGTATGGGTCTTATCGTACAAAAATTCGGAGGCACTTCCGTCGGCTCTGCCGAAAAAATTCAAAATGCCGCAAATCGCGCCATTGCTGAAAAGCAAAAAGGCCATGATGTCGTAGTCGTCGTTTCGGCAATGGGAAAATCAACCGACGCGCTCGTTAACCTCGCGGCTGAAATCACATCTGAACCAAGAAGACGCGAGATGGATATGCTTTTGTCTACGGGAGAGCAGGTCACGATTTCGCTTTTGGCCATGGCGCTTCAGGAAAAAGGATATGACGCCGTCTCTTATACGGGCTGGCAGGCGGGTGTCCGCACGGAAGCCGTTCACGGCAATGCGAGAATTACGGATATTGATATCACGGCGATTCGTTCGCAGCTTGCAGAAGGCAAAATCACAGTCGTTGCCGGTTTTCAGGGCGTAACGGAAGACGGCGGCATCACGACGCTCGGACGGGGCGGTTCCGATACGACGGCGGTCGCTCTTGCAGCAGCGCTGGAAGCGGATAAATGCGACATTTATACAGATGTTCCGGGCGTATTTACGACAGATCCGCGGTATGTCCGGTCAGCGAGAAAACTGGCGGGAATTTCTTATGATGAAATGCTGGAGCTTGCAAATCTAGGAGCGGGTGTTCTTCACCCGCGGGCGGTTGAGTTCGCGAAAAACTACCAAGTGCCTTTGGAAGTGCGGTCAAGCACGGAACATGAAGCTGGAACATTAATTGAGGAGGAATCATCAATGGAGCAGAATTTAATCGTCAGAGGAATTGCATTTGAAGACCAGATCACAAGGGTGTCCGTTACAGGCCTTGCAAGCGGATTGACAACACTTTCAACAATCTTCACTGCGCTGGCAAAACGAAACATCAACGTTGACATTATTATTCAGACTCAGTCGGACGATGGGGAAGCGGATATTTCTTTCTCAGTGAAAACGGAAGATGCCGCGCAAACGGTCGCCGTGCTTGAAGAATATAAAAACGCGCTTGACTATGAAAAAATTGAAACCGAAAGAAAACTGGCGAAAGTCTCTATTGTCGGGTCGGGCATGGTTTCAAATCCCGGCGTCGCCGCGGACATGTTTGCCGTACTGGCGGAAAAAAATGTACAAGTCAAAATGGTGAGCACATCTGAAATAAAAGTATCAGCGGTTGTCAGTGAAAATGATATGGTGAAAGCGGTCGAAGCGCTTCATGATGCGTTTGAGCTTTCTAAACAGCCGTCTGCCGTATAAACAGGCAGGCAAAAAGGCGGGACTTGGAGTCACCGCCTTTTTTCAATTATACAGGGTCCTTCATATCCCATTTTACGGTCAGGACGACTTTATCCGCTCTCTTTTTTACCTGTTCATAAGATTCTGCAATCTGATCGTTCATCAATTGAATCTGTTCGGCTATAAAACCGGCTTCAAGCTGGAAACAAGGCTCTTTCTGATGTTTGAGCCTGCTGGATACGAGCGGTCCTTCCAGTTCAAATTCCAGTTCTTGTTTTTTTGATCCTGCGTTTGTCAAAGTTCCCCAGCCGGCTTTTTCAAAAAAGGCGGGGATTTCTTCCCACGATTGAAGAGGAAATTTGCGGGCGAGGCGTTTTCCCGCCCAATACATCATCGATGAATGTTCCGGGCCAAGGATATCCGGAAGCACGATTTCCCGGATTAATTCGTAGCCGTATGCGCTGACGTCGAGTTCAGTTAAAGGTTCTAAAGCTGCTTCATAATTATTCTTCATATTATGTATTCCCCTCTCTCCTTCGTTTATTATAGCTTAAACAGGGGGGAGGATTACAGGATGATCCTATAAAACAAGCGAAAAAATGTGAGAAAGATATCGCAGGAAAATAAAATTTTCCCTCCAGATAATCAATTCCGAAAATTATAATTTATGTACACGTTTTCTTGACGCCCTTTTGAGGGAGGAGTAAAATGAAATTGTCAATAAATTTTAATAAAGTGCTTACAATTGAAACGAAGTGGGGGCAGAGATTTTAGTACATTTCGCACTTAAATCAAACAGGGGGTAAAGTAATGTCTGGGAACAGAGAGTTTTATTTTCGAAGATTGCATTCCTTGCTCGGTGTTATTCCGGTCGGCATCTTTTTGATCCAGCATTTAGTCGTCAACCAATTTGCCGCAAGGGGAGCGGATGCGTTTAACAAGGCGGCCGGCTTTATGGACAGTCTGCCGTTCAGGTATGCGTTAGAAATTTTTATTATTTTCTTACCTTTAATTTATCATGCGGTTTACGGTGTGTACATAGCATTTACTGCGAAAAACAACGCTGGCCACTACAGTTATTTCAGAAACTGGATGTTTGTGCTTCAGCGTGTCACTGGTATTCTCACCCTTATTTTCGTCAGCTGGCATGTGTGGCAGACGCGGATTGCCGCGCAGATGGGCGCTGAAGTCAACTTCGATATGATGGCGAATATTCTGAGCTCGCCGTTTATGCTCGGTTTTTACATTGTAGGCGTTTTATCGGTCATTTTTCACTTTTCAAACGGCTTATGGTCTTTTGCGGTCACATGGGGGATCACGGTCACGCCGCGTTCTCAAAGAATTTCGACTTACGTGACGCTGATTATATTTTTAGCGCTTTCATACGTAGGTTTAAAAGCGATTTTTGCGTTTGTGTAAGAGAACTAGATTACTAGAGGGAGAGGGGCTATCATGAGTCAATCAAGCATTATCGTAGTCGGCGGGGGTCTTGCCGGCCTCATGGCGACAATTAAAGCAGCGGAATCAGGCACGGCCGTTAAATTGTTTTCCATCGTTCCGGTCAAACGCTCTCACTCGGTCTGCGCGCAGGGCGGGATAAACGGAGCTGTCAACACAAAAGGGGAAGGAGACTCTCCGTTTGAGCATTTTGATGACACGGTATACGGAGGCGACTTTTTGGCAAACCAGCCTCCTGTAAAAGCGATGTGTGAAGCGGCGCCGTCCATTATCCACTTATTGGACCGCATGGGGGTTATGTTTAACAGAACGCCGGAAGGGCTCTTGGACTTCCGCCGTTTCGGGGGTACACAGCATCACAGAACCGCATACGCGGGAGCGACGACGGGTCAGCAGCTTCTTTACGCACTGGACGAGCAGGTGCGCAGATATGAAGTGGCGGGTCTCGTCACAAAATACGAAGGCTGGGAATTCCTCGGCGCCGTTCTTGACGATGAGCGCACGTGCCGCGGTATCGTAGCCCAAAATCTGACCAATATGCAAATCGAGTCATTCCGTTCTGACGCCGTTATTATGGCGACGGGAGGACCCGGAATCGTATTCGGAAAATCAACAAACAGCATGATCAACACGGGATCTGCCGCATCAATCGTTTATCAGCAGGGCGCTTATTATGCAAACGGCGAATTTATCCAAATTCACCCGACAGCAATCCCGGGGGACGATAAACTGCGTCTGATGAGTGAATCGGCGCGCGGCGAGGGCGGAAGAGTCTGGACGTACAAAGACGGAAAACCTTGGTACTTCCTTGAGGAAAAATATCCGGCTTACGGAAACCTCGTACCGCGGGATATTGCGACACGTGAAATCTTTGACGTGTGTGTGAATCAGAAACTCGGCATCAACGGAGAAAACATGGTGTATCTCGATCTGTCGCACAAAGATCCGAAAGAGCTTGACGTTAAGCTTGGCGGCATTATCGAAATCTATGAAAAATTCATGGGCGATGACCCGCGCAAGCTTCCGATGAAAATTTTCCCTGCCGTTCACTATTCAATGGGCGGACTGTGGGTTGATTATGATCAGATGACAAGCATCCGCGGACTGTTCGCAGCGGGTGAATGTGATTATTCAATGCACGGAGGAAACCGTTTAGGGGCGAACTCTCTGCTTTCCGCCATCTACGGAGGAATGGTGGCCGGACCGAATGCGGTGAAATATGTTTCCGGACTTGAAACATCAGCGGAAGACCTGTCTTCTTCATTATTTGATTCCTATGTGAAAAAAGAAGAAGAAAAATGGGCCGATATTATGAAGATGGACGGCGACGAAAATGCCTACGTGCTTCACCGTGAGCTCGGAGAGTGGATGACGGCCAACGTCACGGTGGTCCGCCACAACGACAAGCTTTTGAAAACGGATGACAAGATCCAAGAGCTGATGGAACGCTTTAAGAAAATCAATATCAACGATACGACAAAATGGAGCAACCAAGGGGCGATGTTCACCCGCCAGTTCTCCAATATGCTTCAGCTTGCCAGAGTCATCACGCTCGGCGCATATAACCGAAATGAAAGCCGGGGAGCGCACTATAAACCGGATTTCCCTGAAAGAAATGACGATGAGTGGCTCAAAACGACGATGGCTAAACATGCCGGTCCGTTTGAAGCTCCGGAATTTGAATATCAGGATGTCGATGTATCACTGATTGCGCCCCGTAAACGCGACTACTCGAAGAAGAAGGTGGCGAAATAATCATGAGTGAGAAAAAGATACGGTTTATCATTACACGTCAGGATACGCCCGAAAGCGCGCCATACGATGAAGAATTCGAAATCAATTACCGCCCGAATCTGAACGTGATTTCTGCCCTGATGGAAATCCGCAGAAATCCCGTGAATGCAAAAGGAGAGAAAACCACTCCGGTCGCATGGGACATGAACTGTCTTGAAGAAGTATGCGGCGCCTGCTCCATGGTCATCAACGGGAGACCGCGCCAGTCATGTACGGCGCTGATTGATAAGCTGGAACAGCCGATCCGTCTGAAGCCGATGAAAACATTCCCGGTTGTCCGTGACCTTCAGGTTGACCGCAGCAGAATGTTTGATTCACTGAAAAAAGTGAAAGCATGGGTGCCGATTGACGGAACTTACGATTTGGGGCCGGGGCCGAGAATGCCGGAAAAACGCCGCCAGTGGGCATATGAATTGTCTAAATGCATGACATGCGGCGTCTGCCTCGAAGCCTGCCCGAACGTCAACAGCAAGTCGAAATTCATGGGGCCTGCCCCGATGTCGCAAGTGCGTCTGTTTAACGCCCATCCGACGGGCGCGATGAACAAAGCAGAACGTTTAGAAGCGTTAATGACAGACGGCGGCCTTGGAGATTGCGGGAATTCACAAAACTGTGTGCAATCCTGCCCGAAAGGCATTCCGCTTACGACTTCAATCGCCGCTTTGAACAGAGATACCAATTTACAAGCATTCCGTAATTTCTTCGGAAGCGACAGAGTATAAGAAAGAGAAAAAGAGCCTCTTCCGCACGGGAGAGGTTTTTTTATAAGGAGCTGAAGATGATGAAACAACCGCAATATATTGATATCCCGTTTGAAGAATGGAGACAGTCGTTTTCTTTCTTTACTGAAGTATCGGTTCGTTTTTCAGAAACGGATATGTTCGGCCATATGAATAATGTAACCCCTTTCATCTATTTTGAAGAAGCACGGATCGCTTATTTTAAACAGCGAGGCATAACGGCGCAAAACTCGGAAACGATGACGGTCGTCGCAAGCCAGCAGTGCGACTATATGCGTCAGGTGATGCCGTATGAAAATCTGCGGATTTATGTGAAAGCAAGCGCTGCCGGAAATGCGTCCGTCACCCTTCATTACCTTGGAGAAAATGAGTCGGGCCTGCCGTGCTTTACAGGTTCCGTCGTTATGGTTCAAGTGTCGAAGAAAAGCGGCAAAGCGGTCAGCTGGACGGAGCGGGAGAAAGGCATTCTGCTCGCCTGAACGGATAACTATTTCTCTAAGAGACGTCACCTCCGAAGCGTCCTTTACATATGATATCTTGACTATATAAACCCATTCGTTTCAGATTCGCTCTCACCTTAGCAAGGAGGGTTACAATACTTGAAGGAGAAAGATTTTCAATCAAAGCCGCTGCTGACCAAAAGAGAAAGAGAAGTATTCGAATTGCTCGTTCAAGACAAGACAACAAAGGAAATTGCAAGCGAGCTATTTATCAGTGAAAAAACTGTACGGAATCACATTTCAAATGCCATGCAGAAGTTAGGTGTGAAAGGGCGTTCGCAAGCTGTTGTCGAGCTTCTTAGAATGGGTGAGCTAGAGCTCTGATTCTTGCCGGTTTTCCTTCTTTTCGAGAAGGAGCCGGTTATTTGCGTTGGCGCCCGGGCTGATGGGCATGCGGTGAAAATCCCGGTTTTTCCTTTTTCTCCGTCAGTCTTGCATTTTCTTAAAAAAAGAAGGAAAATAGACACGGAGCGCATAGCCCAGAAAGATCCTTGAGTGAGGGATGGACAAATGACATCAAAATCTGTAGAGCATGTTGCGGATATCGAAAAATCACTCCGCCATATCGCTGCGATCATTAAACAAAAAGGAAGAGAAATCCTTAACCAATATGCAATTACACCGCCGCAATTCGTGGGGCTTCAATGGCTTTATGAATTGGGGGATATGACAATAGGCGAATTATCAGCCAAAATGTATTTGGCTTGCAGCACGACGACGGATCTGATAGACCGCATGGAAAAAAATAAGCTTGTCGAGCGGGTCAAAGACCCGGCTGACAGACGGGTCGTCAGAATTCATCTTCTCGCTGAAGGAGAGCGCATTATCCAAGAAGTGATTTTGAAAAGACAGGCTTATTTGCGGGATATGTTTGCGACATTTTCCGAAGAAGAAACAGCCGCTTTCGAAAAATCATTATTGAAACTGCAGCATGAAATGAAAAGAAAATGAGGCGATTTTGTTGGAACAGCCGATAGGAGTCATTGATTCCGGGGTTGGCGGGTTAACCGTTGCTAAGGAAATCATGAGACAGCTACCGAAGGAAAATATCATCTATGTGGGAGATACAAAACGCTGCCCGTACGGCCCGCGTCCTGAAGAAGAAGTTCTTCAATACACGTGGGAAATGACCGATTACCTGCTGGAAAACCACCATATCAAAATGCTCGTGATCGCCTGCAATACGGCCACGGCCATTGCCTTGGAGGATATTCAGCGCAAAACGGATATTCCGGTTGTCGGCGTCATTCAGCCGGGTGCGAGAACGGCGATAAAGGTCACGAAAAACCAGCATATCGGCGTCATCGGCACGGTCAATACCATTAAAAGCAGAGCGTATGAGCAGGCGCTGCTCGGGTTAAACGCAGAACTTCAAGTTGAGAACACGGCTTGTCCGCTGCTCGTGCCGTTTGTAGAAAGCGGACGGTTTCTTCAGGAATCGGCGGAGGAAGCGGTTGAAGCATCGCTTGAACCTTTAAAAGGTACATCAATTGACACCTTGATTTTAGGATGTACGCATTATCCGATTTTAAAAGATCCGATTCAGAACTATATGGGGGAGCATGTGAAAATCATTTCCTCCGGAGACGAGACGGCGAGAGAAGTGAGCACCATCTTGTCTTATAAAGGTTTGTTAAACCAATCGAAACATGCACCGGAGCATCAATTTCTTACAACGGGGGAGCGGAACGGTTTCGCAAAAATTGCCGAAGACTGGTTCGGCCACGAAATCGGCCATGTCGAGTGCATCTCCCTTCAAGAGCCGGTCAGAAAATAAATCAAAAAACCCGCTGTTTACGGCGGGTTTTTTTGCGCTTCCCGGTCTATTTCCCGGACAGGGCTCGTATACATCATAGTACAAACAGCCTTAGGAGGGAAAAGTATGCTGAAAAAAGGACCTGCAGTCATTGCTGCAACATGTCTTACTTCGGCTTTTGTGTTATCTGGATGCGGTTTGTTTCAATCCGATAAAACAGCCGGGGAAATTGACCCGCCTCAAGACATTTCATATGTAAAGGATGAAGCGGGAATTCAGGCAAAACCAAAGCAGTCAGAGAAAAACGGCACTTCTAAAGCCGACCAGCCGGCCAATACAGTCATGCGAGAGCTGTATCTGATTGATAAAAACGGCTATGTCGCAGCACAGACACTGCCTCTTCCGAACAGTGAGGGAACCGCAAAGCAGGCCCTTGAGTATTTGGTTCAGGGAGGGCCTGTGTCAGAAATCCTGCCGAACGGCTTCAGAGCGGTGCTCCCTGCGGATACGACGGTAAATGTCGATATTAAAAAAGACGGCACTGCCGTCGCTGATTTTTCGAAGGAATTTAAAAACTATAAAAAAGAAGACGAACAAAAAATCCTGCAATCGATTACATGGACGCTTACCCAATTCAGCTCAATAGATAAAGTCAAAATCAGAATCAACGGGCACGAGCTGAAAGAAATGCCTGTGGGCGGCACGCCTATTACGGGCGACTTAAGCAGAAAAGACGGGATTAATATTGAAACGGCCGGAGTGAATGATCTGACAGACACCCATCCGCTGACTGTATATTATCTGGCGGAAACAGAGACAAGCGAATACTACGTGCCTGTCACAAAGCGGATTGACAATTCGGAAACAAATGACATCACCGCTGCCGTTGAACAGCTCGCTGACGGACCGGGCAAAGCAAGCGGGCTTTTGACGGACTTTAATAACGATGTTAAGCTTCTCAGCAAGCCGAAAGTGAAAGACGGCCAGGTTACACTGGACTTTAACAGCTCTATTTACGGAAGCGCCGACGAAAAAACAAAAATGGTATCATCGGGCGTACTGGACAGCATCGTTCTCACGTTAACCGAACAGCCGTCGATCAAAAGTGTTTCTATAAAAGTAAATGGAAAATCAGAACTGGTGAATGAAAAAGGAGAATCCCTTTCAAAACCTGTTTCGAGGCCGTCACAAGTGAATACGGGTAGTTTTTAATTTGCGATTTTTGATATACTAGTAAAAAAGAGGTTAGCGTTCCGGCTGCCTCTTTCTTTATTCACAATCCGGAACAAAAGGTTTATGTACATATAATCGGAGGTAAAATATGAGACACGACGGAAGACAGCACGATGAGCTGCGCCCTATCACATTTGATTTGGATTTTATCACTCACCCGGAAGGCTCGGTTTTAATTACAGCGGGAAATACGAAGGTCATCTGTAATGCATCTGTGGAAGACCGGGTGCCGCCATTTTTACGCGGCGGAGGAAAAGGCTGGATCACAGCGGAATACAGTATGCTTCCCCGCGCGACGAATCAAAGAACGATAAGAGAATCTTCAAAAGGAAAGGTCTCCGGCAGAACGATGGAAATTCAGCGGCTGATCGGGCGCGCGCTCCGGGCCGTCGTTGATTTGGAGAAGCTCGGCGAACGCACGATCTGGATCGACTGTGACGTCATTCAAGCCGACGGCGGAACAAGAACGGCTTCCATTACGGGCGCCTTCTTGGCGATGGCCATTGCGATCGGCAAACTCGTAAAAAGCGGCGTTATCAAAACCTCTCCTGTGACAGATTATCTCGCGGCCATTTCTGTCGGGATGGATAAAGAAGAAGGCTTTCTTTTGGATCTGAATTATGAAGAGGATTCGGCGGCTGAAGTCGACATGAATATTATCATGACGGGAAGCGGACGTTTTGTAGAGCTTCAAGGGACGGGCGAAGAAGCCACATTCTCCCGTGAAGATTTAAACGGACTGTTAAGTCTTGCCGAAAAAGGAATCCAGACGCTTATTCAAAAGCAAAAAGAGATGCTGGGAGAAACATTGCCTGAACTGAAATAAGAAAGAGAGGCCTGATCACCGTGAAAGAAGCCATTATTGCGACACACAATCAGGGAAAAGTGAAAGAATTCAAGGAAATACTCGAACCGAAAGGCTACAGCGTCTCTTCTTTGGCGGAAATCGGATTTACGGAAGAAATTGAAGAAACCGGACATACCTTTGAAGAAAACGCCATCTTAAAAGCGGAAGCCGTGGCAAAAGCCGTAAACAAAATGGTCATTGCAGATGACTCCGGTTTATCGGTGGACAACCTTGGAGGCAGACCGGGCGTTTATTCAGCCCGTTATGCCGGAGAAGCAAAAGATGATAAGGCGAATATGGACAAGGTGCTGTCAGAATTAAAAGGCATCGAAAAAGAGCAGCGCACGGCCCGTTTCCGCTGCGCCCTTGCCGTCAGCATGCCGGGGCAGGAAACAAAAACGGTCGAAGGTCATGTTGAAGGGTATATTGCGGAAGGACCCGAGGGGGATAACGGGTTCGGCTATGATCCCATTTTTATTGTAAAAGATAAAGATAAAACCATGGCCCAGCTGACAAGCGCTGAGAAAAACAAAATCAGCCACAGGGCTGAGGCGCTCAAGAAACTGTCAAAGCTGCTTGATTCATAAGGGGGAGCGTATGCAATGAAAGTGCTGATAATAAGTGACAGTCACGGCCTTGAAGATGAGCTGGAGACGATTGCAAAGCGGCACGAAGACGAAGCGGATCTGATGATTCATTGCGGTGATTCAGAGCTTGACGCCGCACATCCGGCGCTTACGCCGTATCACACGGTAAAAGGCAATTGCGACTTTGGCGGCGGGTTTCAGGATGAACTCCTTCTGGACGCCGGTTCAAAGAAAATTCTGGCCGTTCACGGGCATCTTCACGGCATTAAACAGTCACTTTTAACTGTTTTTTACCGGGCGGAAGAGCTTGGGGCGGATATCGTCTGCTTCGGCCATTCACATATTGCCGGGAGTGAAGAGCTTCGGGGCAAGCTTTTGATTAATCCGGGCAGCATCCGTCTTCCGAGAGTCCGCAATGTGAAAAGCTATGCCATTCTTACTCTTACAGAAAGAGAAGGCGCCGTGACATTTTACGACGAAACGGGTCGGGAATTGAAGGACTTGGAGACTACAATCAGTTTTTAACAAGTGATGGGGGAGATTTCATTCTTCCCCATCAAAAGTTTTTAAAAAAATATTGACTTATGATTTGAACCTGTATATAATAAATCTTGTCGCTGATACATAAAGCAAAAGCTGTCCCAGTAGCTCAGCTGGATAGAGCAACGGCCTTCTAAGCCGTCGGTCGGGAGTTCGAATCTCTCCTGGGACGTACAAAAAAAGAGCTGGTGACATCAGATTGAAAACTGATGCCGCTGGCCTTTTTTATCGGATGACTATATTGTCAATTCGCTGATATCATGGTAAAATGATCAGCAGAACAATTTGATTTTCATGTCCCAGTAGCTCAGCCGGATAGAGCAACGGCCTTCTAAGCCGTCGGTCGGGAGTTCGAATCTCTCCTGGGAC
Source organism: Bacillus sp. FCW2 (assembly GCF_021228595.1). NCBI lineage: Bacteria > Bacillati > Bacillota > Bacilli > Caryophanales > Bacillaceae > Bacillus > Bacillus sp. FCW2. Next base: position 929,748 of record NZ_CP089436.1, read on the forward strand.
GCTAAGAAATCGGGTGTAAAGCCCGTCAAATCAACCTCTTATATCGTTTAGTGAAACGGTCAGTATAACGGTCACGTAAGAAATTACACCTGTTATTGGCTTATATCACTTTCGGTATAGGAGGTTTTTTGTTGTGATCAAAAGAAAATGAAAATGAAGCTGACTATGTGCTAAAACGCAGGGTAAATATCATGAAAAAGGCTGAGAAACGTCACAAGCAAAGGCTTCAGGAATACAAGGAACAGAAGATTGGATTTGCCACTGAGGAAGAGGAAATATTTATTAGACTTTTCTACACGCAGCAAGAACTTGAAGATATCTTTGCTGGCTATGACTTGGGAGTTAAGAGGTTACACTTGCAGAATCTATATATGGAGCGGATGCGGCAATTATTCGATTTATATAACCTAAAAGGCACAAACTTTGTAGGAGTCTCTTAATTGAGGCTCTTCTTTTTATCGATCAAATCTGATGTCGCAGCTCCGATATTTAAACAATAACTAATAAAACCCGTCTTTTATTCACTTGGTTAAAGAATGAACCTAAACTAAGGAGCAGAGTAGAAAAAAGAGCGATACATATTATTCCTAATTTTTGCATGATTATAGTATAATAGACACAAACAACCTTTTAGGAAAACGGTGATAACAATGAGTGGCAACTTTTCATTTTTTCAAGGGAAATGGGATGTACTTGCTAACTTGGGAGAGACAGCTGAGAGAAATGTATATCATGACCCCCATACAACAGTAATGAAACTGCGATTGTTCGCTGAAACACTAACTAAATTTATTCTTGCCGCTGAAAATATTAAAGAGGCATATGGTACAACGCAAGTGGATCGCATTAACACTTTGCGTCGGGAAAGGTTACTTGAGCCTGAATTAATTGATATATTAGAGGCTCTTCGTCGCAAAGGGAATGTAGCGATGCATGAAGCGGATTATGGAAAAGTAGAAGAAGCAAAGGCTTTGTTGCAATTAACGTTCCGCTTGTCCATTTGGTTCATGGAGGTATATGGTGATTGGGATTTTCAAGCACCAGAGTATACAGAACTTCAAGAACAAACAGAACAGAGTACAGAAACACTTCAGCGAGAATATGAGGAGAAAGTCAAAAAACTTGAAGAAGAATTAGAGGCAATTCGTCGACAGGCGGAAGTGGAACAAGAAGAGGTAAAAATCGAGCGTAAAAAAATATCCAAAAACTTTATGCGTCGACAGCAATTAACTGAAGCCGAAACGCGTACGATTATTGATGGAAAACTACGTGCTGTTGGATGGGAAGTAGACACAACTGTACTCAATCATCAAAAGAACGGAACGCTGCCAGAGAAAAATCGAAACATGGCAATTGCTGAATGGAAGGTCAATGGCGGCAGGATTGACTATGCGTTGTTTATTGGCTTAAAGCTTGTTGGCTTTATTGAAGCTAAGGCAAAAAAGAAAACGATTCCTGGCGCATTAGAAAGTCAAACAAAAGTGTATGCAAAAAATGCGGCACAAGTCGAAGATGAAGTCATCACACCTACAACAGGTGAATATAAGGTGCCGTTCTTATACGCAACGAACGGCCGACCATACTTGAAACAACTTCAAGAAGAGTCGGGCATCTGGTTTTGGGATTCACGTAAACCGTTAGAACATGCTCGCCCATTAGAAGGCTGGCATTCACCTGACGACTTGCAGCTTCTTCTTAGTCAAGATGATAAGGATGCGAATAAACGATTAGAAGAAGAGGATATTACGAAGTTTGGTTTGCGTCATTATCAGCAAAGAGCGGTACTTTCCGCTGAAGAGGGATTAAAAGAAGGGCAACGAAGAATGCTTATTGCGATGGCAACTGGAACTGGGAAAACTCGTACAGCTATCGCCCTCATGTATCGCTTAATTAAGTCCAAAAAATGTCGTCGTATTCTTTTCCTTGTAGACCGTAATTCGTTAGGAAAACAGACAGAGGATGCACTTAAGGATACAAAAATTGAAGGCTACTCATTTGCTGATATATACGATGTGAAGTCTTTAGAAGACATGTCTCCAGAAGTTGAAACGAAGGTGCAAATTGCGACGGTGCAGGGAATGGTTAGAAGACTTTTCTATAGCGATAACGAAAAGCTTCCAAGTGTCGGGCAGTATGATTTCATCATTGTAGATGAAGCACATCGTGGCTATACAAGTGACAAAGAAATGTCAGAGGAAGAATTGAAATTCCGTGACCAAAATGATTATATTAGCCAATATCGACGTGTAATTGATTATTTTGATGCGGCATGTTTAGGACTTACTGCAACACCAGCTCTTCATACAACAGAGATTTTTGGTATGCCTATTTTTAAGTATTCTTATAGTGAAGCGGTTCTGGATGGCTACTTAGTTGACCATGAACCACCATATCTGTTTAAGACAGAACTTTCACAAGTCGGCATTACTCTTGAAAAAGACGAAGAAGTTGAAGTGTATGATGTTGATAAAGGCGAGATTCAACTAGAAAAAATGGAAGATACCATTCATTTTGAGGTTGAGCAGTTTAATAAACGGGTAATTACTGAACCTTTTAATCGGGCGGTTCTAAACAAACTGGTTGAATACATTGATCCGACAGGAAAAGAGAAAACTCTTATCTTTGCAGCCACTGACCAACACGCAGATTTGGTTGTTCGGTTATTAAAGGAAGCCTTTAAAGAACGTGGCGATGAAATTGAAGATGATGCTATTATGAAAATTACTGGCTATATCTATAAGCCATTAGATGCCATTAAAAGGTTTAAGAACGAGCGGCTGCCAAATGTCGTTGTAACGGTTGATTTACTCACCACAGGCATTGACGTTCCTCCAATAACAAATCTAGTATTCTTACGGCGTATACAGTCTCGTATTCTTTATGACCAAATGCTTGGACGTGCAACCCGTCTTTGTCCCGACATTGGAAAAACACACTTTAACATTTACGATGCAGTGGGCATCTACGATAAATTGCAAAGCTATACGGAGATGAAACCTGTTGTAAAGAAACAAAATTACAGTATCGTTGAACTATATGAATCACTTGCCAATGCTACTGCAGAAGATGAAGCTTCGTTTTATCGTAACCAATTGGCAGCGAAAATTCAGCGTCGCAAGCAAAGGCTGAATGAAGAAGGAAAACAAAAGTTTGAAGAATTGTCGAATGGAAAAAATGTGGATGAGTGGGCGAAAGAAATTCAGTTATATACTCCGCAAGAAGCAAAACAGCACAACATGTTATTTGAATATATGGAAGCCTATCGGGTAAAAGGCGAGAAACGATATATCTCCAACAAAGAGGATGAAGTAACAGATGTGGTTCGGGGATATGGTGAAGGAAACAAGAGACCAGAAGATTATTTAGAAGGTTTCGTTCGTTTTATCCAAGAAAATATTAATGAAATTCCCGCTCTTCATCTTATTTGCACACGACCGAAAGATTTAACAAGGCAGGATTTACGAGAACTTATTACCATTCTAGAAACGAAAGGCTTTAAGCAATCGCATTTGCAGACAGCTTGGAAGCAGACAAAAAATGAAGACATTGCAGCAGACATTATTAGCTTTATTCGCCAAGCTGCATTAGGTGAAGCACTAGTTGCCCATGAAGCACGTATTAAACAAGCGATGCAAAAAGTGTATTCACTGCATGATTGGACTCCAAGACAGAAGAAATGGTTAGAGAGAATAGAAAAGCAATTACTTAAAGTGCCTGTATTAGCACCGACTGCAGAAGAGGCATTCTCGGAAGAACCATTTAAAACTCCGGGCGGCTATAAATTGCTGAAGCGGGAGTTCGGTGACTATATTGATACGGTTGTTACCACTATAAATGAGAACCTTTATATTAGTTAACAATGTGCCTCTTCATAGGGGCACTTTTTCAGTTATAATAGATAAGTTACTTTATCTTTGATTTTCACTTTAATGAGGTTTGAATGAGAATCCAACATTAAAATATACTCGGAGTTAGCAGGAGGCTGAAAAATGAACAACCAAGAAATCGTTCAAAAACTATGGAATTTATGTAATGTGTTACGTGATGATGGGATTACCTATCAGCAATATGTAACAGAGTTAACCTACTTATTATTCCTCAAAATGATGAAGGAGCAGGAAACAGAAGGTGTGATTCCAGAAGGATATCGATGGGATGATTTGTTAGAAAAAGAAGGTTTGGAATTAAAGACATTTTATCAGCGATTATTACTTGAATTAGGAAGCAGTGAAAATGAGCGGCTGCGTCTAATATACAGTGATGCTTCTACAAGTATTGCTGAGCCGAAAAACTTAGAGAAGATTATTAAATCGATTGATGCCCTTGATTGGTACAATGCAAAAGAAGAAGGACTGGGCAATCTTTATGAAGGATTGTTAGAGAAGAATGCCAGTGAAAAGAAATCGGGAGCGGGGCAATACTTCACACCTCGTGTATTAATTGATGTGATGGTTCAATTAATTGACCCGAAAATTGGTGAGCGGTGTGCTGACCCTGCAGCTGGAACATTCGGTTTCATGATTGCTGCAGACCAATATTTAAAGAATCAAACAGATGATTACTTTGATATAGAACCACAAGAAGCCGAGTTCCAAAAGAAAGAAGCCTTTGTAGGGATGGAACTTGTTAAAGATACGCATCGTCTGGCACTCATGAATGCGTTGCTTCATAATATCGAAGGTCGTTTGGAACAAGGAGACACGTTATCGGGCAACGGGAAATGGATGAAGAACTTTGATGTTATTTTAACAAATCCGCCGTTCGGTACAAAAAAAGGCGGGGAACGGGTATCCCGTGACGATTTAACGTTTGAAACATCGAATAAACAGTTGAATTTCTTACAGTTGATTTATAACGCTTTAAAAGATGATGGAAATGCAAGAGCAGCGGTTGTCTTGCCCGACAACGTGTTGTTCGAAAGTGGTATTGGCGCACAAATTCGTCGTGACTTGATGAACAAGTGTAATCTACACACGATTTTACGCTTACCAACAGGAATTTTTTATGCGCAAGGTGTAAAAACGAATGTCTTATTCTTTACAAGGGGAACAACAGACCAAGATAACACGAAAGATGTTTGGGTCTATGACCTTCGTACAAATATGACTTCATTTGGAAAACGTAATCAGCTAACAATGGCTCATTTTGAAAACTTCATGAAGGCATATGTGGCAGAAGACCGTTCTAAGATAGAAGATGAGCGTTGGAATGTGTTTACACGAGAAGATATCGCAAAAAAAGATGATAGTTTAGATATTGGATTAATTGCTGACGAGTCTTTATCATCTTATGTAAACCTACCAGGCCCGATTGAATCAGCAGAAGAAGCAATTGCTAAGCTTCAACAAGCAATGGATTTATTAAATGAAGTAGTTGAAGAATTGCGTGCTGTTGAAGAAGATGGGGGGGTCAAACAGTGAGTAAGAAAAAGAAGAACATCGAGGAATTGTTAGAAGAAGCAGTAGTACCAGATGAAGAACAACCGTATGAAGTGCCAGAAAATTGGGTGTGGACTAAACTTGAATGCGTATTTGAACAAGTGAAAGAACAAATTCAACCCACAGGGAACGAAAAGTATATTGGTTTAGAACACATGAATAAAGGGGGAGGTATATTAGAAGTTGGTAATACGGAAGGCGTAAAAAGTAAAAAAGTAGTTTTCAAAAAGAATGATGTATTATATGGAAAGTTACGACCATATCTTAATAAGCATGCTCATGTAGAATTTGACGGGGTAGCATCAACCGACATACTTGTGTATCGTAATAAAAATATAAGTACTAATAAATTATTAAACATGTACTTAGGATTACCTCAAGTATTACAGTATGCTAATGAAAACAGTAATGGTATAAATCTGCCAAGGGTTTCTCCAAAGGCTATGGATAACATGCATTTCCCTTTACCTCCTCTATCTGAACAAAAACGGATTGCTGAGAAAGTGGAGCGGCTTTTAAGTAAAATTGAAGAAGCAAAGCAGTTGATTGAAGAAGCGAAGGAAACGTTTGAACTTCGTCGAGCGGCAATTTTGGATAAGGCGTTTCATGGGGAGTTAACAAGAAAGTGGAGAGAAGAAAATCAGTGTGATAAGTTAGAGCCTATAGAACAATCTGGTAATTTAGGTCCTTTTAAACTACCTCATGGTTGGGAATGGAAGAAACTTGGTGAAATAGGAGAATTACAAAGAGGAAAATCTAAACATAGACCTAGAAATGACCCTAAGTTATTTGGAGGGGAATATCCGTTTATTCAAACTGGTGATGTAGCTAGATCGAGTGACTATGTAGAGGATTTCTCTCAAACATTAAGTGAGTTTGGTTATAACCAGAGTAAATTATTTCCTATAGGTACTGTATGTATTACAATTGCAGCTAATATCGCAGATACAGCTATTTTGAAGTTCCCTTGTTGCTTTCCAGATAGTGTTGTCGGTTTTGTTCCGTTTGAAGAGATTGTGTCTTCAGAATTTGTCCATTACTATATAAGCACGATTAAAAATGATTTAGAACATTACGCTCCTGCAACCGCACAAAAAAACATAAATTTAAAAATTCTAAATGAAGTTTTAGTTCCAGTTCCATCGCTAAGAGAACATGAAGTTATAATGGATAAAATAAAGAATTTACTAGATAAAGAATATGAAGCAAGTCAATATCTATTCCTTGAAAACAGTATAGAACTCTTAAAACAATCCATCCTCTCAAAAGCCTTCCGAGGTGAACTTGGAACAAATGACCCAAGTGAAGAAAATGCGATTGAATTGTTAAAAGAAGTGCTACGAGAACAAGTAAAATAGTTACAAAAGAAGGCATCCAAATTAATTGGGTGTCTTTTATGGTTGTATACATGCCAAGTTGTGGTATTGGTTTGATACAGAACCACTCTCATTCACAAACTACAATCGGTAAATTTTCGATACGACTCAGATTCTCAATGTGATTTAACATGGTAAAGTAATAAGAGTTGCAGTGAAACCCTATTCGAGTTCGATAATAATATCGATAGCAGAGGGTGTAGACTTATAAGTGATATCAAAGAAAAGATACCGATGCCTCAAGGTGGAATCAATTATGGACAACAAAGAATTTGGACACGTTAGAGTAAGCAGCAGAGACCAAAATGAAGCATGACAACTGGATAGTATGTATGCTCTTGGAATTGATGAGCGTGATATACATATCGATAAGCAAATCGGGAAAGACTTCAATAGACCTCAATACCAAGCTTTGAAATTGCGTTTGCGAAAAGGAGATACGTTATACATACATTCATTAGATAGGCTAGGTCGTAACAAAGAGAGGATTTTAAACGAGTGGAAAGATATCACACAGAGCATTAAAGTACATATTGTTGAAATGGATATGCCATTGTTGTATACACAATGACTCATCGATTCTTTCATAGCTTACTTGGTGTTACAGGTATTATCGTGGGTTGCATCAGCATCGCAATAGGGACAGCATTCTTTGTTATCTCTCATGAAACCACTCCTTTAAATAAATACCTTTACGTTTTATAGCAGATTTAAGTACAACTGTTTTACCTTTTAAATAGGGTTGTTTTCTACTATATGAATGCTTGAATTATAAAGTGTAAGCAAATATAATAGAAAGTAAGTCAATCGGTCAAAGTTCGGAAAGTGACCGTTATACATGAACGTAACGATAGCGATATGTAAAGGATGAAGGCCGGATAGAGCAACGGCCTTCTAAGCCGTCGGTCGGGAGTTCGAATCTCTCCTGGGACGTATAAAAAACCTCAAGCCCTGACAATGGGTTTGAGGTTTTTTTGTATTTTATTTTTAATTTTACGAAACAAAAGTTCCGTATTTGATGAAAATTGTAAAGTAATTTTAATATAAATGAAACTTAATGTAATATTTACCGTAATAAATATATGTATAAAGATACTTAAGGCGCCCTTGAGTGATAAATTATCTAATTTCTATCATGCGTTTTGTCAATAATTGATAGAAAGACAGCAGGAGGAATTAGCTTTTGAAGTACGCATTTGCATATAAAAATCACAATATAGAAACGATCTTTTGCGGAAAAGACGAGCTGTTTGAGGAACTGAAGCAATTTTTAATCACTCAATGCGGTTTAATCATTGTTGAGGTTTCAAGGGCTGATTACTATACGGAGCAGGAAATGAATCAATGGAATGACCGTTATACTCTGTGAATAAGAAAAGAAACCGGCCGTGTGAGACCGGTTTTTGTATCATCTGAATCCGCTCGGAGCGCTGAAGCCCCCGGCATGGCCGCTGAAACCGCCCCCGAGCGCGCCGGGATGGGACCCGGCGCCGAGGCTTCCGCCGACGTCACTGAAGGATTGGCCGTAGTACCCGGATGTATAAGGGTACGGAACGAATTGCTGCCCGGCGAATGACAGCGTGCTTTGCGGGGTCTGCTGTCCGTATCCGGATGACGGGAATCCCTGCTGAAAAGAAGGGCCGCCTTGATATGGTGCTGTATGCATCGGGGCCGGAGGATAATAAGACTGCGGCGGTAAGACCGGTAAAGGCGGAAATCCAGGAGGCAGGCCCTGCATGCCTGATAACATCTTATTCATGACATCACTCATTTCTTACGAGATAAGAACAGTGTATGCGTATGTCTGTAGAAAGAGCCTGTTCAATCGAACAGAATATCTGACAAGCATGCCGGAAGGACAGAGAAAAATTGTGTAATAAAATGTGACATATTCGTATATGAACGGAAAAATTTCATGTAATCTTGAGAGATTAATAAAAAAATGATAAAAACTTTTAATATTTACAGATCCCTTTGTACCAGTAATGAAAGCGTATACAAAGTAGATTGATTAATCTAAATTGTCTAATAATTATAAAAATGCTGTTGACACTGTCTGCAAACGGGCGTAATATGAGTTCAAACAAAAATAAATAAATGATTCACGCTAAAAAGAAAAATCATAAAACACTAAAAAAACAAACAAATGAAGGTTCTTTTTTAATAAAAGAGCTGCCATAATAAAAAGCGCAGAAGAGGATAAGTAGCTTTGCTGAAGTTTTTCACAGAGAGCCGGTAACGCTGAGAGCCGGTAAAACAAATCAAAGTGAACTCCCCTCAGAGTGCCGGTCTGAAATGTAAAGAGTAGGACTCGGCCGAGTGAACGCAATGTTTACTCGTTATCAAAACGGATAATCATTATCCATGAGACGGTCTGCATATGACCGTAAACAAGGGTGGTACCGCGGAGAGCAAAGCCTTTTCGCCCCTTTTGGCTATCGCATGAAATGCTTGGCTGAATGTGGGTGGGAAGGCTTTTTTATTTGCGTCAGCCGGCGCTGCGTTTTATGAATTGGATTTTAGAAGGGAACATTGAAAAGGAGGAACTGAAAATGGGCACAAATGTACAGGCGGATTCTTTGTCTGCCGATTGTACAAAAACAATGAACGGGGCTCTGATGCTGATTGAATCATTAAAGAAAGAAAATGTCGAGATGATCTTCGGCTATCCGGGGGGAGCCGTCCTTCCGATTTACGATAAACTGTATCAATCAGGGCTGGTTCACATCCTGCCCCGCCACGAGCAAGGCGCGATTCATGCGGCTGAAGGGTATGCGAGAGTCTCCGGAAAGCCGGGGGTTGTGATTGCTACCTCCGGACCCGGAGCGACAAATTTAGTTACCGGTCTTGCGGATGCGATGATAGATTCATTGCCGCTCGTAGTGTTTACCGGTCAGGTGGCCACTTCGGTCATCGGCAGCGACGCTTTCCAGGAAGCCGACATTTTAGGAATTACGATGCCGATTACGAAACACAGCTACCAAGTCCGCCGTCCGGAAGATCTCCCCCGTGTGATTAAAGAGGCGTTCCATATCGCCACGACGGGAAGACCGGGCCCGGTATTAATTGATATACCGAAGGATGTCGCAGCATTTGAAGGAGAGTTCAGATATGATCACGAGATCAGCCTTCCGGGTTATCAGCCGGTAAAAGAGCCTAACTATCTGCAGATCCGAAAGCTCGTGGAAGCTGTCAGCAGTGCGAAAAAGCCGGTTATTTTAGCCGGAGCGGGTGTTTTGCACGGTAAAGCTTCAGAAGATTTAAAAAATTATGCCGAACAGCAGCAAATACCGGTAGCCCACACGCTTCTCGGTCTGGGCGGTTTCCCGGCAGACCATCCTCTTTTTCTGGGAATGGCGGGGATGCACGGCACATACACAGCGAATATGGCGCTTTACCACTGTGACTTGTTGATCAGCATCGGAGCGCGGTTCGATGATCGCGTGACCGGAAATCTGAAGCATTTTGCAAAATCGGCCAAAGTAGCGCATATCGATATTGATCCTGCTGAAATCGGAAAAATTATCGAAACGCAGATTCCGGTGGTCGGCGACAGTAAAATCGTCCTTCAGGAATTATTGAAGCAAAACGGAAAACAGGGACAAACAGAGGAATGGAAACAGCAGCTTTCAGAATGGCAAGAAGAATATCCGCTTTGGTATACAGACAACAGAGAAGAGGGCTTGAAACCCCAAAAGCTGATTGAGTATATTCACCAATTCACAAACGGAGAGGCGATTGTGGCGACGGATGTCGGCCAGCACCAGATGTGGGCGGCTCAGTTTTATCCTTTCCGAAAGGCTGATAAGTGGGTGACCTCGGGGGGGCTCGGCACAATGGGCTTCGGCCTTCCGGCGGCTATCGGAGCGCAGCTGGCCGATCGTAACGCCACGGTCGTTGCCATCCTCGGAGACGGCGGTTTTCAGATGACCCTTCAGGAATTAGATGTCATCCGGCAGCTGAATCTTCCTGTCAAAGTGGTTATCTTGAACAACGAATGTCTGGGCATGGTCAGACAGTGGCAGGAAATCTTCTATGAAGAACGCTACTCTGAATCCAAATTCTCGGCGCAGCCTGACTTTGTCAAATTGTCAGAAGCCTACGGCATTAAAGGCGTCCGGATTTCATCGGAAGAAGAGGCGGAAGAAGAGCTTAAAAAGGCGCTTTCATCAAAAGAACCGGCCGTTATTGACGTCCGGGTCGCCAAAAGCGAGAAAGTATTCCCGATGATTGCGCCGGGTAAAGGACTTCATGAAATGGTGGGGGTGAAACCTTGAAACGCATTATCACATTAACGGTGGTCAACCGCTCGGGAGTATTAAACCGGATCACCGGCCTGTTTACAAAAAGACACTATAATATCGAAAGCATCACTGTAGGCCACACGGAAACAAGCGGTGTTTCAAGGATTACATTTGTCGTCCATGTGGAAGGCGAAAATGACGTAGAGCAGCTGACAAAGCAGCTTAACAAACAAATTGACGTCCTGAAAGTGACGGATATTACAAACCAATCAATTGTACAGCGTGAGCTGGCATTAATCAAAGTTGTTTCCGCACCGTCGGCCAGAACGGAAATCAATGGAATCATTGAGCCGTTCAGAGCTTCCGTCGTTGATGTCTCAAGAGACAGCATCGTCGTTCAGGTTACCGGCGAATCTAATAAAATCGAAGCGCTCATAGAGCTTCTCAAACCTTACGGAATTAAAGAAATCGCGAGAACGGGCACAACGGCTTTTGCGAGGGGAACCCAGCAGAAGGCGTCATCCAATAAAACAATTTCAATTGTATAACACAAAAAAGGGAGAGATTAAAATGGTAAAAGTATATTATAACGGTGATATCAAAGAGAACGTATTGGCAGGTAAAAAAGTAGCGATTATCGGTTACGGTTCACAAGGTCATGCACACGCGCTGAACTTAAAAGAAAGCGGAATTGATGTCATTGTCGGCGTCAGACAAGGCAAATCATTTACACAGGCCCAAGAAGACGGTCATAAAGTCTTTTCGGTAAGAGAAGCGGCTGCCCAGGCTGATATCATTATGGTTCTTCTTCCGGATGAACAGCAGCAAAAAGTATATGAATCTGAAATCAAAGATGAATTGACGGCGGGCAAGTCATTGGTATTCGCACACGGATTTAACGTCCATTTCCATCAGATCGTGCCTCCTGCTGATGTGGATGTATTCCTTGTCGCCCCTAAAGGACCTGGACACCTTGTCAGAAGAACATATGAACAAGGCGCGGGCGTACCGGCATTGTTTGCCATCTACCAGGATGTATCAGGCGAAGCGAAAGATACGGCTCTTGCTTATGCAAAAGGAATCGGCGGAGCGCGTGCGGGCGTTCTTGAAACAACATTTAAGGAAGAAACGGAAACGGATTTGTTCGGTGAGCAGGCTGTTCTGTGCGGAGGTTTAACAGCGCTTGTCAAAGCGGGTTTTGAAACGCTGACAGAAGCCGGCTACCAGCCTGAACTCGCATACTTCGAGTGTCTGCACGAACTGAAGTTGATCGTAGACTTGATGTATGAAGAAGGATTGGCGGGCATGAGATACTCTATCTCCGATACGGCTCAATGGGGAGACTTTGTATCAGGACCGCGCGTAGTCGATGCGAAGGTAAAAGAATCGATGAAACAAGTATTAACGGATATTCAAAACGGTACATTCGCAAAAGAATGGATCGTGGAAAACCAAGTGAACCGTCCTCGTTTCAATGCGATCAATGCAAGTGAAAACGAGCATCAGATTGAAAAGGTCGGCAGACAGCTTCGTGAAATGATGCCGTTTGTCAAACAAGGCAAAAAGAAGGAAGCGGTGGTCTCCGTTGCGCAAAATTAATGTTTTCGACACGACCCTTCGTGACGGTGAACAATCCCCCGGGGTCAACCTCAATTCCCGGGAGAAACTGGCGATAGCCAAGCAGCTTGAAAGACTCGGGGTGGACATTATTGAAGCGGGATTTCCCGCTTCATCCCGAGGTGATTTTTTAGCCGTGCAGGAAATCGCAAGAACGATTAAAAATTGTTCGGTAACAGGGCTTGCCCGATCTGTCAAAGGTGACATCGACGCAGCCTGGGAAGCGCTGAAAGACGGGGCCAGCCCGCGGATTCACATCTTTATCGCCACCTCTGACATTCATCTGAAGCATAAGCTGAAAATGACGCGGGAAGAGGTTAAGGAAAAAGCGGTTGAAATGGTGAAGTATGCAAAAGAACGCTTTCCGATCGTTCAATGGTCAGCAGAAGACGCATGCCGCACCGAACTTCCGTTTCTGGCTGAAATCGTAGAAAAAGTGATTGATGCCGGCGCGAGCGTCATCAACCTGCCGGACACTGTAGGTTACCTGACGCCGGCTGAATACGGAAACATCTTTAAATATATGAAGGAACACGTTCCGAATATCGGCCGGGTAAAGCTTTCAGCCCATTGCCACGATGATCTCGGAATGGCGGTTGCCAACTCACTTTCGGCAATTGAGAACGGCGCAGATCAAATTGAATGCGCCATTAACGGCATAGGAGAAAGAGCCGGGAACGCCGCGCTAGAGGAAATCGCCGTTGCGCTTCATGTCAGAAATGACGCGCATCAAGCCGATTCATCCCTCAATCTTCATGAATTGAAGCGGACGAGTGATCTTGTCAGCAAACTGACGGGCATGGCCGTTCCCCGCAATAAAGCAATCGTCGGAGATAACGCTTTCGCACATGAGTCCGGCATTCACCAAGACGGTTTCCTGAAAGAAAAATCAACATATGAAATCATTTCACCGGAACTTGTCGGCGTGACTGCTGATGCGCTCGTACTCGGAAAGCATTCCGGACGCCATGCGTTCAAAGACCGCCTGAATGCGCTTGGATTCCAGTTTGATAGTGAGGAAATCAATAAATTTTTTACGATGTTTAAAGAACTGACCGAAAAGAAAAAAGAAATCACCGATGATGACTTGATTTCTCTTATTTTAGAAGAAAAAGTGACGGACAAAAAAATCGGCTATGAATTTTTGTCTCTGCAAGTGCATTACGGGACGTCTCAGGTGCCGACTGCAACAGTCTCTTTAAAAAATCAGGAAAACGAACAGCTGATTCAAGAGGCGGCAACGGGGGCGGGCAGCGTAGAAGCCGTTTATAATACGCTCGGGCGCTGCATCGATAAAAATATTGAACTGACAGACTACCGCATCCAATCCAACCGGAAAGGCGAAGACGCGCTGGCTCAAGTTTTTGTCAGAGTGACCGTGAACGGAAAAGAAACATCAGGGCGGGGAATCGCGCAGGATGTTCTGGAAGCTTCTGCTAAAGCTTATCTGAACGCCGTGAACCGGCAGTTGGTGCTGGATTGCAATTTAGACGGATTAAAGAGACAGACTGCGGTCGGCTCGTAATAGAAAGGAGAACGTTTGATTTGAAAAAACGCATTGCTTTGCTGCCCGGTGACGGAATCGGACCGGAAGTGGCGGAATCAGCGGCAGATGTATTGAAAAGCGTTGCCGAACAATTCGGACATGAATTTGAATTTGAAAACGGACTGATCGGGGGAGCAGCTATTGACGCCCATCAAAACCCCCTTCCTGAGGAGACGGTGGCTCTTTGTGAAAGATCCGACGCCATCCTGCTCGGGGCAGTCGGCGGACCGAAATGGGACCAAAATCCTCCAGAGCTCAGACCGGAAAAAGGCCTGCTCGGCATCAGAAAAAAACTCGGCCTGTTTGCCAATCTGCGTCCCGTGACCGTATTTGAAAGCCTGTCTGAGGCGTCTCCGCTGAAAAAAGAATATATCAGCGGCGTCGACTTTGTAATCGTCAGGGAACTGACGGGCGGCCTCTATTTCGGAGAACCGAGCAGACAGTATGTCAATGAAGCGGGAGAAAAGGAAGCGGTCGATACTCTTTTTTATAAGAAAGAAGAAATCGCACGCGTTGTCAGAGAAGCTTTTAAGATGGCTGCCGGCAGAAAAGGAAAAGTGACGTCCGTCGATAAGGCGAATGTGCTTTCTTCAAGCAGGCTATGGCGTGAAACAGCGGATGAAATCGCAAAAGAATTTCCTGATGTGACGCTTGAACATATGCTTGTCGATAATGCCGCGATGCAGCTCATCTACGCTCCGAGCCAGTTTGACGTCATTGTAACTGAGAATATGTTCGGCGATATTTTAAGCGATGAAGCTTCCATGCTGACAGGTTCGCTCGGCATGCTGCCGTCAGCCAGTTTATCAAGTTCAGGTCTTCACTTGTTTGAACCCGTGCATGGATCTGCGCCTGACATCGCCGGTAAAGGGATGGCCAATCCGTTTGCGGCGATTTTATCAGCGGCGATGCTTTTGAGAACATCTTTCGGGCTTGAAAACGAAGCTCAGGCGGTGGAAAAGGCGGTCGCAAAGGTGCTTGCAGACGGCAGCCGTACACGTGATATCGCCCGGGACGGCCAATATGCCGGAACGCATGACATTACTGAAAAAGTAAAAGCCGCATTAGCCGGCTCGAATACAAAATCTATAGTGTGACGCTTTAAAGAAAGCGGTCTTAGTTCATAGGTAGAGGGAGGAAACAAAGATGATGCCTCGAACAATCATCGAAAAGATTTGGGATCGGCATGTTGTAAAAAGCGGTGAAGGAAAACCCGACCTTCTCTATATTGATCTGCACCTAATTCATGAGGTGACGTCTCCTCAGGCGTTTGAAGGGTTAAGGCAGAAGGGGAGAAAGGTCAGACGGCCGCAGAACACATTCGCGACGATGGACCACAATATTCCGACCGTCAACCGTTTTGACATTAAAGATGAAGTCGCAAAGCGCCAAGTAACCGCGCTTGAACGGAATTGTGAGGAGTTCGGCGTCCGTCTTGCGGATCTTCACAGCGCAGACCAGGGAATCGTTCACGTGGTCGGGCCTGAGCTTGGTCTGACACTTCCGGGAAAAACGATCGTTTGCGGAGACAGCCATACATCGACTCACGGCGCGTTCGGAGCGCTTGCCTTCGGTATCGGCACAAGTGAGGTGGAACATGTTCTTTCCACACAGACATTATGGCAGCAGCGGCCGAAAACGCTTGAAATCCGCGTTGACGGAACGCTCCAAAAAGGAGTGACCGCGAAGGATGTCATCTTGTCGGTCATCGGAAAATACGGGGTGAAATTCGGTACCGGATATGTCATTGAATACACCGGGGAAGTATTCAGAAACATGTCTATGGACGAACGCATGACGGTCTGCAATATGTCAATAGAAGCGGGAGCACGGGCGGGACTGATCGCTCCAGATGACACGACGATTGAATATTGTAAAAACCGTAAATACGCGCCAAAAGGCGAGGAATTTGAAAAAGCCGCCGCAGAATGGAAAGCGTTACAAACCGATCCGGGCGCCGTATACGATCATTCCATCGTGTTAGACGGCAGCGAGATTTCTCCAATGGTAACATGGGGCGTCAATCCCGGCATGGTTCTTCCGGTCGATGCCCAAATACCGGCGCCGGAAACCATTGATTCTGAAGACGGTAAAAAAGAAGCCATCCGCGCGTACGAATACATGGGAATCGCACCGAATCAAAAAATTGAAGATATTAAAGTCGAGCATGTGTTTATCGGCTCCTGTACAAATTCGCGGATGACCGATCTTCGCCAGGCTGCGGATATGATCAAAGGCCGAAAAGTCGCTGACAGCGTCAGAGCCATTGTGGTGCCGGGTTCTCAAAGCGTGAAACAGCAGGCCGAGGAAGAAGGGCTGCACCGCGTGTTTCTCGAGGCCGGCTTTGAATGGAGAGAATCAGGATGCAGCATGTGCCTCAGTATGAACAATGATGTCGTGCCTGAAGGGGAACGATGCGCTTCCACTTCCAACCGCAACTTCGAAGGCAGACAGGGAAAAGGCGCGAGAACACACCTTGTCAGTCCGGCGATGGCGGCAATGGCGGCCATTCACGGGCATTTCGTCGATGTAAGAAAGTTTTATCAAGAAAAAACAGTTGTGTAAGGAGTGCGCGAAAAGATGGAACCTTTAAAAACGCATACGGGAAAAGCGGCCGTCTTAAACCGGATCAACGTCGATACGGACCAGATTATTCCGAAACAGTTTTTGAAAAGAATTGAAAGAACCGGATACGGCAGATTCGCGTTTTTTGATTGGAGATACCTCGAGAACGGTGAGCCTGATCCTGAATTTGAATTAAACCGCAAAGTCTATGAAGGCGCGTCCATATTAATTGCCGGAGAGAATTTCGGCTGCGGATCATCCCGTGAGCACGCTCCTTGGGCGCTGGATGATTACGGCTTCAAAATCATCATTGCTCCGTCATTTGCCGATATTTTTCATCAAAACTGTTTTAAAAACGGTATGCTTCCCATCCGTATGCCGTATGATCAGTGGAAAAAACTCGCCGGTCAATATGAAAATCAGTCTCTTAACATGACGGTTGATTTGGAAAACCAGCTCATTCACGACAGTGAAGGAAAAGAGATTTCATTTGAAGTCGATCCGCACTGGAAGGAAATGCTGATAAACGGTTATGATGAAATTTCATTAACGCTTCTGCTGGAGGACGACATTCAGCAGTTTGAATCGAAAAGAAGTTCATGGCTTCAAGCCTGAAAAAAGCCGCCCGGCATCTGTCCGGCGGCTTTTTTTACCGTGCGCACCATCCTTTCTTGTGTTTCATGACGCGTGTTGATACACTTGAACAAAATAGCGCCTGAAAGGAAATAAAGTATGACGCATGACAAGAAAAAAGCTGATATCATTCCTTTCCCCCGTCTGAAAGAACGCTTGGTTGATAAAGGGATGGCCGCCATGAAGGATAAACAGTATCAGGAGGCCCTCGAACTGTTCTCAGAGGCGGTAAGCCACGGTGATACCGAGTCCGACGTACATTTAGGCATGGCGATTTGTTTTCTGGAACTCGGGGAATTGGAAGAAGCAAAACAAGTTTGCGAGAAAATGCTGAATGAAGGGTACGGCCATTATTTTACCGTACTGCAGGTGTACATGACCATTTTAATTCAGCTGAAACAATATGAAGAAGTCAAAAGCACAATTGAAGCTGTGCTGGAAGAAAATCAGCTGCCCGCAGAAAGTGCGGAGCAATTCTACCGGCTGCTCGAATTCAGCCGCAAAATGACCGATCCCGACCAGCAGGATGAAGCATGGGAGGAGGAATACGAGGACATTCTTGATGCGGAAAAAGTGCTGAACAGCCCCGCTGAACAAATGAATCTGATTCATTCTCTTAAAGACCGCAATATTGCAAAATACACGGGTCTCTTAAAAACAATTCTTCAAGATCCGGCCGCGCATCCGCTTATCAAGACGATGATTTTGACGCTGATGGCGGAGCATGACTACAGCAAGCCGGTCCATATTACAAAATTCGGCGATTCAATGACCGCGGTTCCGAGTGAAACGGTTCAGCCTGATGCGGCTCCGATTTTGCATCGCGTTCTCCGGGTGCTTGATGAAACGCTCGGCAATGAAAACCCTACATTATACGCTGCCGTCGAGGAGCTGTGGAGAAGGCATCTGTATGTCCTGCACCCTTTTATGCCGAAGTTTTTGAACGCAGATTTATGGGCGGCGGCGCTTCATAAGGTCGGTTACGAGATGCACGGCATTGACATTGAGCCGGAGGAACTTCATATGATGTACGAGTTTGACAGCCGCGAACTCGAAGAAGCCTGCACGATGATTAAGGATATTGAAGAAATTTCTTATTTGTAAATCACGCCATATAGTTGAAAGCGGTAGGCGTTATGTTATAATATAGTGGTTGTATTTATGTATAGCGGTTTAACTGAAATGAGAATTACGGTTGGACAGGCTGCCAGTTCATTACATAATGATTCTGATTCAAAGCGGTTTTTTCTTTGACAAAGCCGCGGATTGCTTTAGAATGGAAGACCGACACAACCTGAATAGATTTTTGGAGGGAAACACATGTCTGTAAAATGGGAAAAACAAGAAGGCAATGAAGGCGTATTAACGGTTGAAGTTGATGCGGATACGTTCAAAACAGCTCTTGATGATGCATTTAAAAAAGTAGTAAAACAGGTTTCTATTCCTGGATTCCGCAAAGGGAAAGTTCCCCGCGGTTTATTCGAACAGCGTTTCGGCGTTGAAGCTCTTTACCAGGATGCTTTAGATATTTTACTTCCTGTAGAATACCCTAAAGCGGTTGAAGAAGCCGGCATTGAGCCTGTAGACCGCCCTGAAATCGATGTTGAAAAAATCGAAAAAGGCGAAAGCTTGATTTTCACTGCAAAAGTGACCGTAAAACCTGAAGTGAAACTTGGCGACTACAAAGGCTTAGGAATCGAAAAAGATGACACTGCCGTTACTGACGAAGATGTACAAAACGAACTTAAAGCGCTTCAAGAGCGTCAGGCTGAGCTTGTCGTGAAAGAAGAAGGCGCTGTTGAAAACGGCGATACAGTCGTTCTTGACTTCGAAGGTTTCGTTGACGGCGAAGCGTTTGAAGGCGGAAAAGCTGAGAACTACTCACTTGAAGTAGGATCAGGTTCATTCATCCCGGGCTTCGAAGAGCAGTTAACAGGCCTTGAAGCAGGCGCTGAAAAGGATGTTGAAGTAACATTCCCTGAAGAGTACCACGCTGAAGAGCTTGCCGGAAAACCAGCTGTTTTCAAAGTGAAAATTCATGAAATCAAAGCGAAAGAGCTTCCTGAGCTTAACGACGAATTCGCAAAAGACATTGACGAAGAAGTTGAAACGCTTGCTGAATTAACTGAGAAAACAAAAAAACGCCTTGAAGAAGCAAAAGAAAACGAAGCTGACGCTAAATTGCGTGAAGAGCTTGTTCTGAAAGCATCTGAAAACGCTGAAGCTGATGTTCCTCAAGCGATGATCGACACTGAGCTTGACCGCATGCTGAAAGAATTCGAACAGCGTCTGCAAATGCAAGGCATGAACCTTGAGCTTTACACTCAATTCTCAGGCCAAGACGAAAACGCGTTAAAAGAGCAAATGAAAGAAGATGCCGCAAAACGCGTAAAATCAAACCTGACTCTTGAAGCGATCGCTCAAGCAGAAAACCTTGAAGTAACGGACGAAGAAGTTGAAGCTGAGCTGACTAAAATGGCTGAAGCTTACAACATGCCGGTTGAAAACATCAAGCAGGCAATCGGTTCAACTGACGCGATGAAAGAAGATTTAAAAGTTCGAAAAGCAATTGATTTTCTTGTAGAAAACCGTTAATATGGTTCATAATAATAGACATAATAAAACAGGGCGCGATTAATTCGTGCCTTGTTTTGTACAATTATGATATAACTCTTTTTCTTGGGGCAAGATAGTCATTGCCGGGCTGTTTTTCGTCATACATATAGAATGTGCAAGTGCGAAACACATTGTTACCGTCTTACTGGAAAGTATGGTAAAATGCAATACATACTCGATCGTAGCAAGAACCGTTTTCTTTTGCCCTTCAGGTAAAAGAAAAAGTGAGACAAGATTAAGGGGTGAAAGAATGTTTAAATTCAACGAGGAAAAAGGACAATTGAAATGCTCGTTCTGCGGAAAAACGCAAGATCAGGTTCGTAAGCTGGTTGCAGGACCGGGTGTATATATATGCGACGAATGTATTGAGCTCTGTACAGAAATCGTAGAGGAAGAGCTTGGTACGGAAGAAGAAGTCGAATTTAAAGACGTTCCGAAGCCGCAGGAAATCCGTGAGATTCTGAATGAATATGTCATCGGACAGGATCAGGCGAAGAAATCACTTGCGGTTGCGGTATACAACCATTACAAACGCATCAATTCCAACAGTAAAGTGGATGATGTTGAGCTTTCTAAAAGTAATATTTCTTTAATCGGACCGACTGGAAGCGGGAAAACACTTCTTGCCCAGACGCTTGCGCGTATTCTGAACGTGCCGTTTGCGATCGCGGACGCTACATCTCTGACTGAAGCCGGATATGTCGGTGAGGACGTAGAAAACATCCTCCTCAAGCTGATTCAGGCAGCAGACTATGATGTGGAAAAAGCAGAAAAAGGCATTATTTATATCGATGAAATCGATAAAGTAGCGCGAAAATCTGAAAATCCGTCCATTACACGCGACGTATCAGGCGAAGGCGTTCAGCAGGCGCTGCTGAAAATTCTTGAAGGAACGGTTGCAAGCGTGCCGCCTCAAGGAGGACGCAAACATCCTCATCAGGAATTCATCCAGATCGATACGACGAACATCTTGTTCATTTGCGGCGGTGCATTTGACGGCATTGAACAAATCATCAAACGCCGTCTCGGACAAAAAGTCATCGGCTTCGGCTCTGATAATAAAGCGGCAGACCTTGAAAAAGAAGAACTGCTTTCTAAAGTTCTTCCGGAAGACTTGCTCCGTTTCGGGCTGATTCCTGAATTCATCGGCCGTCTTCCTGTCATTGCAAGCCTTGAGCAGCTTGACGAAACGGCACTGGTTGAAATTCTGACTAAACCGAAAAACGCACTCGTCAAACAATACAAGAAAATGTTAGAACTTGATGATGTCGAGCTTGAATTTGAAGACGAGGCATTATCTGAAATTGCGAAAAAAGCGATCGAGCGTAAAACAGGCGCACGCGGCCTGCGTTCTATCATTGAAGGCATCATGCTTGACGTCATGTTTGATCTGCCGTCCCGCGATGATATTGAAAAATGTGTCATTACCGGAGCGACAGTCGCAGACGGTGAAGCACCGCGTCTTGTATTAAAAGACGGCACAGTTGTCGGCCAAGATAAAACATCAGCATAACATGACAAAACCTCCTGACTCGAATTGATCAGGAGGTTTTTTTCTTGTCCTGACCCTTCTGAAAATGTTTATTCCGGGCTTTGCTGGGAGATACTAGCGGACAGAGGAATGAATTGGATACATAAATCGTTTTTTCAGGAGGGACCAGCATGAGTTGGACAGGGATCGCATTATTTGTACAGCTGTTTTTCGGGATAGTCATCGGATTATATTTTTGGAATCTGCTCAAAAACCAGCGTACACAAAAAGTGACGATAGATAAAGAATCAAAAAAAGAAATGGAACAGCTGCGCAAAATGCGCGCCATCAGTTTATCAGAACCTTTATCAGAAAAGGTACGGCCGAAAAGCTTTCAGGACATTGTCGGCCAGGAAGACGGAATTAAAGCGTTAAAAGCAGCGCTTTGCGGACCGAACCCGCAGCATGTCATTATTTACGGTCCTCCGGGAGTCGGTAAAACGGCTGCGGCGCGGCTGGTATTGGAAGAAGCGAAAAAACATAAACAGTCACCGTTTCAAAAGCAGGCTGTATTTGTTGAACTTGATGCGACGACCGCGCGGTTTGATGAACGGGGGATTGCCGATCCGCTTATCGGTTCAGTGCATGATCCGATTTATCAGGGAGCGGGAGCGATGGGCCAAGCAGGCATTCCGCAGCCGAAACAGGGGGCTGTGACCCATGCTCACGGCGGGGTATTGTTTATTGATGAAATCGGCGAGCTTCATCCGATTCAGATGAATAAAATGCTGAAGGTGCTTGAAGATCGAAAAGTATTTTTAGACAGTGCGTATTACAGTGAAGAAAATACGCAAATACCGAATCACATTCATGATATTTTTCAAAATGGGCTTCCGGCAGATTTCCGTTTGATCGGAGCGACAACGAGAATGCCGAATGAAATTCCGCCGGCCATCCGTTCGCGCTGTCTTGAAGTATTTTTCCGCGAGCTGGAAAAGGATGAACTTAAAATCGTTGCGAAAAAAGCAGCCGACAAAATTCAGAAAGAGATTTCTGACGAAGCTCTCAGTGTGCTGACCGCATATACGAGAAACGGACGTGAAGCCGTCAATATGATCCAGATCGCCGCCGGCATGGCGGTGACTGAGGACAGACAAGAAATTACGACAGAAGATATAGAATGGGTTGTTCATTCCAGTCAGCTTACACCTAAAAATGAGCAGAAAATCGCCGATGAACCGCAAGTCGGCATCGTGAACGGACTTGCTGTCTACGGGCCGAACAGCGGCGCATTGCTGGAAATTGAAGTGAATGTCACACCTGCGCAGGACAAAGGAAGCCTGAATATCACGGGAATTGCAGAGGAAGAAAGCATCGGCAGCCAATCGAAGTCGATCCGCCGCAAAAGCATGGCGAAGGGATCTGTGGAAAATGTTCTGACGGTTCTGCGCACAATGGGCATCAAACCTTCAGACTATGACATTCACGTCAATTTTCCGGGCGGAGGCCCGATTGACGGACCTTCAGCAGGTATCGCGATGGCCGCGGGGATTTTTTCCGCGATTCACCGCATCCCGATCGACCATACGGTGGCGATGACGGGAGAAATCAGCCTGACGGGGCTTGTCAAACCGATCGGCGGCGTCATTCCGAAAATTAAAGCCGCAAAACAGGCCGGAGCAAAAACGGTCATTATCCCATATGAAAATCAGCAGTCCATTCTGAAACGAATAGACGGAATCACCATTAAAGCGGTAAAAACGTTCCAGGAAGTGCTTGACGTCATATTGGTTGACCCTCCTTCAGAACAAAAACCGTTTGATATCCAAATGAATAAAGAATCCGTATAAACCCCATTTTTATAATGGGGTTTTTTTATGGAGGACATCTTTTCCTTTTTCAGAACAGAAAGAAAGGGTATACTACGAAGAGACTGTTTTATATACAGGGCAGGCGGATAAGCCGATTTTGCCCGATCCCGGAATTGTACAACGATGAAAAAGTTGTATTATAATGGTTCATACTAAAGTCACGGAGGTGTCAGTCACATGGCAGAAGATACAAAACGCAGCATCCCGCTCCTCCCTTTAAGAGGCTTATTGGTATACCCGACAATGGTTTTACATTTAGATGTAGGCCGTGACAAGTCGGTTCAGGCTCTTGAACAGGCAATGATGCATGATCATATGATTTTTTTAGCCACTCAGCAGGATATTTCGATAGACGAACCGGGTGAAGAGGATATTTTCGCCGTCGGCACTTATACAAAAATTAAACAGATGCTGAAGCTGCCCAACGGTACGATCAGAGTGCTTGTAGAAGGAATTCAGCGGGCGCAGATTCTTGAATACACCGAGCTCGAAGATTATACTTCGGTCGATATACAGCTGATGCATGAGGATGATTCAAAAGACGTGGAAGACGAAGCGCTTATGCGGACGCTGCTGGACCATTTTGACCAGTACATAAAAATTTCTAAAAAAATCTCCGCAGAAACGTATGCGGCTGTGACTGATATTGAAGAGCCCGGCAGAATGGCGGATATCGTCGCTTCTCATCTCCCGCTGAAATTAAAGGACAAGCAGGACATTTTAGAAACGGCGGATATTAAAGAACGTCTGAATAAGGTCATCCGTTCCATTCATAATGAAAAAGAAGTGCTGGAGATTGAGAAAAAAATCGGTCAGCGCGTCAAACGTTCGATGGAACGCACTCAAAAGGAATACTACTTGCGTGAACAGATGAAAGCCATTCAGAAGGAGCTTGGCGACAAAGAAGGAAAAACCGGCGAAGTTCAGTCGCTCACGGAAAAGATAGAAGAAGCAGGCATGCCTGAGCGTGTCAAAGAAACGGCGCTTAAGGAATTAAGCCGTTACGAAAAAGTGCCGTCAAGCTCAGCGGAAAGCTCTGTTATCCGCAACTATATTGACTGGCTCATCGCCCTTCCGTGGTCGGATGAAACAGAAGATAAACTTGACATTAAAAAAGCCGGGGAAATCTTAGATAAAGAGCACCACGGCTTAGAGAAAGTGAAAGAGCGGATTTTGGAGTATTTGGCCGTGAAACAGCTGACGAAAACGCTGAAAGGGCCGATTCTTTGTCTGGCCGGCCCTCCGGGAGTCGGTAAAACATCTCTTGCAAAATCAATCAGTACGAGCATGGGGCGCCGTTTTGTGAGAATTTCACTGGGCGGAGTGCGCGATGAGTCTGAAATCCGCGGGCACCGGCGTACATACGTCGGAGCGATGCCGGGCCGTATTATACAGGGGATGAAAAAAGCCGGTAAACAAAATCCCGTCTTTCTCCTGGATGAGATCGACAAAATGTCGTCTGATTTCAGAGGCGATCCGTCTTCGGCGATGCTTGAGGTGCTGGATCCGGAACAAAACAGCACATTCAGCGACCACTATATTGAAGAGACGTTCGATTTATCGAAAGTGCTGTTTATCGCGACTGCGAATAACCTTGCTTCCATACCGGGACCTCTCAGAGACAGAATGGAGATTATCAGCCTGTCAGGCTACACTGAAAACGAAAAGCTGGAAATCGTGAAGGACCACCTGCTTCCGAAACAAATCAAAGAGCACGGGCTCACAAAGAGCAACCTGCAGATTCGGGATCAGGCGATTACGGACATCATCCGCTACTACACGAGGGAAGCCGGCGTGAGAACGCTTGAACGCCAGATTGCCGCCATTTGCCGAAAGGCTGCGAAAGCCATTGTGTCTGAGGAGAGAAAACGCATTACCGTTACAGAGAAAAATCTGGCCGACTATCTCGGAAAACGGATATTCAGATACGGACAGGCGGAAACCGAAGATCAAATCGGGGTTGTCACGGGGCTCGCGTATACGACGGTCGGCGGAGATACGCTGTCAATCGAAGTGTCATTGTCACCGGGAAAAGGAAAGCTGATTCTGACCGGGAAGCTTGGAGATGTCATGCGGGAATCAGCGCAGGCCGCTTTCAGTTATGTCCGCTCGAAAGCGGAACAGTTCGGAATCGACCCGAAATTCCATGAGAAGTATGACATTCATATCCATGTCCCTGAAGGAGCGGTGCCGAAAGACGGCCCTTCTGCCGGAATTACGATGGCCACGGCGCTCGTTTCAGCATTAACGGACCGTGCGGTAAAACGCGAAGTCGGTATGACGGGAGAAATCACGCTGCGGGGCCGCGTGCTTCCGATCGGCGGACTGAAAGAAAAGGCGCTCGGCGCGCACAGAGCGGGCCTGACTACTATTATTGCGCCTAAAGATAACGAAAAAGATATAGAGGATATTCCAGAAAGCGTCAGAGAAGGACTGAAGTTTATATTCGTTTCTCACCTGGATGACGTTTTGGAACATGCCTTAGTAGGAGAGAAGAAATGAAAGTCACAAAGTCAGAAATCGTGATCAGCGCGGTCAAACCCGAACAGTACCCTGATGGGGGGCTTCCGGAAATCGCGCTGGCGGGAAGATCAAATGTAGGAAAGTCATCTTTTATCAATTCATTAATCAATCGGAAAAACTTGGCCAGAACGTCATCAAAACCGGGGAAAACACAGACCTTAAACTTTTACATCATCAATGATGAATTGCATTTTGTCGACGTTCCCGGGTACGGATTTGCGAAAGTTTCCAAAAGCGAGCGGGAAGCATGGGGGAGAATGATTGAAACCTATATGACGACCCGCGAAGAGCTGAAAGCCTGCGTGCAGATTGTCGACCTCAGGCACGCGCCGTCTGCTGAAGACGTGAACATGTATGAATTCCTGAAGTATTACGGCATTCCCGTCATCGTTATCGCGACAAAAGCGGATAAGATTCCAAAAGGAAAATGGGACAAGCACTTAAAGGTTGTCAAACAGACGCTTGATATGGATCCTGAAGATGAGCTGATTTTATTTTCCTCTGAAACGAAAAAAGGCAAAGATGAAGCATGGGGAGCCATTAAAAAAATGATCAGCCGATAATGAAAAACCCAAAACGCAGTGCGTTTTGGGTTTTATCGTATAGTTTTGTTCCGCTTGATAAACAATAATAAAAGGCTGATTCCGATGAAAACATACGGCCAGTATGTTTTGAAGTGTTCCGTCGGAATATGGACGGACTCCAGCCACGCCGTAATTTGTTTAAAGAAGTATAAAAAGAGGGAAAAACCAATCATGGCAGCCGCTTCGTATACATATTCTTTTCTGGCTGCCGTAAATAAGGAGAATCCGAAGACGAAGAGAATCATTTCAAAATCTCCCGGCCACCATGAGAGCTCAGGTTTGGCGAAAAAGTGTAAACCTATGCCGAAAAGAAGCAAGCCGATCAGGACGTGAGGCCCGGCCGCTTCCTTTTTGCCCTGATACAAGAGCACGACGCCCAAGAGCATAAGGAGCACCGGCCATTCCCCCTGATTCGCAAACAGGTGAACCTGTCCGCTCTGAAGCCATGCGAATAATGAAGCGGCAAGCAGAAGTCCCGGTAATAAAATTGATGTTTTTTTCATCCTGTCACCTACCCGCAGTAAAGGATTTTTAGTATGATGATTAAGTGGAAACGAGCTTTTTATACTATAGCATAACATTTTTGAAATCTGTTCACATTTTCCCGAAGAAACTATGTTATAATTATTATAAATAATAAATTCTATGTTAGAATGATTATAAATAAATTGCGATGTACGGGGGTGCATGAAAGCGATGCATATTCTTGTTGTGGGAGTAGATTATAAATCCGCCCCTATTGAAATACGCGAAAAAATAAGTTTTCAGCCGGATGAGCTTGCAGAAGCGATGCTCCGTTTAAAAGAAGAAAAAAGCGTTCTTGAAAACATTATCGTGTCAACCTGCAACCGCACCGAAATATATGCGGTGGTCGACCAGCTCCATACCGGCCGTTATTATATAAAAACATTTTTATCCGAATGGTTCTCGCTGCCGAAAGAAGAGCTGTCTCCGTTTCTGAAATTTTATGAGAGCGACGCGGCGATCGAGCATTTATTCCGTGTGGCGTGCGGCTTGGATTCCATGGTCATCGGAGAAACGCAAATACTCGGCCAGGTCCGCTCGAGCTTTAAAACGGCGCAGGCAGAAAAGACGATCGGCACCATTTTCAATGAGCTGTTTAAACAGGCGGTGACCGTCGGCAAACGCACGCATGCCGAAACCGATATCGGCGCCAATGCCGTTTCCGTCAGTTACGCCGCCGTTGAACTCGCGAAAAAAATCTTCGGCTCATTGTCAAATAAGCACATTTTGATTCTCGGTGCGGGAAAAATGGGCGAGCTCGCCGCAGAAAACCTGCACGGTCAGGGCATCGGCAAAGTAACGGTCATCAACAGAACGTTTTTGAAGGCAAAAGCGCTTGCTGACCGTTTCTCCGGAGAAGCGCGCAGCTTAAACCAGCTTGAACATGCACTTGCTGAAGCTGATATTTTAATCAGTTCGACAGGCGCAAGTGATTTCGTCGTGTCCAAAGAAATGATGGAGAGAGCGGGCAGACAGCGGAAAGGCCGTCCGTTATTTATGGTGGATATCGCTGTGCCGCGAGACCTCGATCCGGCGCTTAACGATCTTGAAGGTGTTTTTCTGTACGATATTGATGACCTTGAAGGAATCGTTGAAGCTAACTTACAAGAACGCCGTGAAACCGCTGAAAAAGTCGAGCTGTTTATTGAAGCGGCAATTGTTGAGTTTAAGCAGTGGCTTAATACGCTCGGCGTCGTGCCGGTCATTTCGGCGCTGCGTGAAAAGGCGCTGTCCATCCAGTCCGATACGATGCAGAGCATTGAGCGCAAGCTGCCTCATCTGACGGTAAGAGAGAAAAAACTTCTCAGCAAACATACGAAAAGCATCATTAACCAAATGCTGCGCGACCCGATTCTGAAAGCGAAAGAGCTTGCGGCTGAAGCGGATTCAGATGAAAAGCTGAAGCTGTTTATGCAGATATTCGATATTGAGGAAGAGGCCGGCCGCCAGCTGGACAAAAGCCTGGATAACCGCCAGACGGTTCATTCGTTTCAAAAGGCAGAAGCAAAAACGGGCTTACGTCCGCTTGTAAGTGAGTGAGGGCTGTATGATTGATACAGCAATGGCAAGACTTAATGAAGCGACAATTGTTATTTATGCAGTAAGCGTCCTTTTTTACTTTATAGATTTTCTTCAACACAACCGGAAGGCTGGGAAAATGGCCTTCTGGTTGCTTTCTATTGTCTGGACTCTGCAAACCGTCTATCTTTCTTATTTCATGTGGCAGACGGGCAGATTTCCGGTCTTGAATATTACAGAGGCCCTTTACTTTTATGCGTGGGTGCTTGTCACGCTCTCACTTGTGGTCACGCAGATTCTGCGCGTTGATTTTATCGTATTTTTCACGAATGTCATCGGTTTCTCGATGATTGCGATCCATACGTTTTCACCGACGGATCAGCATTCGGCCGCTTTTTCCGGCCAGCTGGTCTCAGAGCTTTTGGTCATTCATATTACAATGGCGATTCTGTCTTACGGCGCTTTTTCCCTTTCTTTTGTCTTTTCGCTTCTTTATCAGTTTCAATATTCTTTATTAAAGAAGAAAAAGTGGGGAAAATGGCTGTTGAGAATTGAAGATTTGTCAAAACTTGATTATATGGCTTACGTTTTAAATGTCATCGGGGTTCCGATGCTGCTGTTGAGCCTGATATTAGGCGTGATCTGGGCGTATGTGTCGCTGGAAACGCTGTACTGGTTTGATTCAAAAGTGCTCGGTTCGTTTATTGTGCTGCTTTTATACAGCTACTATTTATATATCAGAATGATTAAGGAACTGCAGGGAAAAGTGGCGGCGTTATGGAATTCAGCATGTTTTCTCGTGCTGATGATTAATTACTTCCTGCTCGGAAGCCTGTCGCAATTCCATTGGTTCAGTTAACGCACGCGCCCAAACAGATTCGGGAGGAAAGAAAATGAGAACGATTAAGGTAGGTTCCAGACGGAGCAAACTGGCTATGACCCAGACAAAATGGGTGATTAACAAACTGAAGGAATTGAACCCTTCCTATAACTTTGAAATCCGGGAGATTGTCACAAAAGGCGACCGCATCCTTGATGTTACACTGTCAAAAGTGGGCGGCAAAGGTTTGTTTGTCAAAGAGATTGAACAGGCGCTGCTGCATCAGGAGATTGATATGGCGGTTCACAGCATGAAAGACATGCCCGCCGTTTTGCCTGAGGGTCTTGTCATAGGCTGCATACCGAAACGTGAGGATCCGCGTGATGCGCTGATTTCAAAGGGGCATCAAAAGCTGGACGGCATAAAAGAAGGGGGCATCATCGGCACCAGCAGTTTAAGAAGAAGCGCCCAGATTCTTGCTGAACGCCCTGATCTTACAATTAAGTGGATCAGAGGCAATATCGATACGAGACTTCAAAAGCTTGAAACGGAAGATTACGATGCTATTATTTTAGCGGCTGCGGGACTTTCGAGAATGGGCTGGAAAGATGATGTCGTATCTGAATTTCTCGAACCGGACCGCTGTCTGCCTGCGGTCGGCCAAGGCGCTCTTGCCATTGAATGCAGAGAGTCGGATGAGGAGCTTTTGAAGCTGTTTGCGCAATTTACCGATGAGTATACGCAGCGCACGGTGGCAGCCGAACGGGCTTTCTTACACGCGATGGAAGGCGGCTGCCAAGTGCCGATAGCCGGGTATGCGTCCGTCAATGACCGGGATGAGGTTGAATTGGTCGGTCTTGTCGCGTCTCCGGACGGAAAGACGATTTATAAAGAAACAGCGGCGGGACATGATCCGGAAGAAATCGGGAAACGCTGTGCGGCGATGATGTCTGAAAAAGGAGCCAAAGCATTAATCGACAGCGTGAAACAGGAGCTCGATCAGGATGGCAAATGACCTTCCTTTACAAGGAAAGACCGTGCTTGTCACCCGGAACAAAAGACAGGCCGCACCGTTCCGAAAAAAAGTGGAGGCGCTCGGCGGAACGGCTGTTTCCGCTTCGCTGATCGCTTTTCAGGAAGCGCTCCCGGATGAATGTGCGGACAGTCTCCGGGAAGACCTTTCTGAGCCGGGATGGCTTGTGTTTACAAGCGTAAACGGTGTCCGGTTCTTTTTTTCCTATCTTGATCGGCACGGTCTTGCGCTTTCGGGACGGAAAAAAATCGCAGCCGTCGGTGAAAAGACTGCGCGCGCCCTGAAAGAGCGGGGAGCCCGGACGGATGCGATGCCTGACGAGTATGTGGCGGAATGTCTGGCTGATACTTTAAAACGGCACGCATCAGCTGCCGAACCCATTTCAGTGATAAAGGGCAATTTATCACGCGATGTCATAAAAGCGGAGCTTGAGCCGCTTGGCTATCAAATAAGGGAATGGGTGTTATACAATACCATTCAGGATGAAAAAGGCATGGACGAGCTGAGACGGGCTGCATCCCGCTCTCATTTTGATTTTATTACGTTTACCAGCTCATCGGCGGTGCATACGTTTATGCACGCGGTCGGAGACGGAGAAAAAGCGTGGGAAAACAGCGGTGCGAGCTATATCAGCATCGGCCCTTTGACAGAGAAAGCGCTCTTGGAATACGGGATCTCATCCCATGTGCCTGACATCTATACGATTGAAGGCATGCTGGACGTCATGTGCAGCATGTCGGGAAAGGATTGATAATGATGAATCAAACATTTAACAGACACCGCCGTTTGCGCGCGAACGCTGAGATGAGAGATTTAGTAAAAGAAACACGTCTTCACCCTTCAGATTTTATTTACCCGTTATTTGTCGTTGAAGGACTTGAAGGAAAAAAAGAAGTTCCTTCCATGCCGGGGGTTTATCATGTATCACTCGATTTGTTAAAGGATGAAATGGCTGAGCTGATATCGCTCGGCATTAAGTCGGTCATCGTTTTCGGCGTGCCGGAAGAAAAAGACGCCTGCGGAACCCAGGCTTTTCACGATCACGGCATTGTGCAGAAAGGGATTGCTGAAATTAAAAAGCATTATCCTGAAATGATCGTAATCGCTGATACGTGTCTCTGTGAATACACGGATCACGGCCATTGCGGCGTCGTGAAAGACGGAGAAATCTTAAATGACGAGTCGCTTGAGCTGCTGGCGCAGACAGCCGTCAGCCAGGCCAAAGCAGGCGCTGACATCATCGCTCCTTCAAATATGATGGACGGTTTTGTCACAGTGATCAGAGAAGCGCTCGACAAAGAAGGATTCACGAATATTCCGATCATGTCTTATGCCGTGAAATATTCAAGTGAATTTTACGGTCCGTTCCGCGACGCGGCTGACAGCACGCCGCAGTTCGGAGACCGAAAAACATATCAGATGGATCCGGCCAACCGCTTGGAAGCGCTCCGTGAGGCTGAATCAGACGCGGCAGAAGGCGCTGACTTTTTAATCGTCAAACCGTCTATGTCATACTTAGATATTATGCGTGATGTGAAAAACCGCCATCACCTGCCGCTGGTCGCATATAATGTGAGCGGGGAGTATTCCATGGTGAAAGCGGCAGCCCAAAACGGCTGGATTAAAGAAAAAGAAATGGTGCTGGAAATTTTAACGAGCATGAAACGTGCAGGAGCCGATCTGATTATGACGTATCATGCAAAAGACGCAGCAAAATGGCTTGCTGAGTAACGATTTCATTTGACGGGAGCTGAGGCAGATGAGAAGCTATGAAAAATCAAAAGCCGCTTTTAAAGAAGCGCAGAAACTGATGCCGGGCGGAGTGAACAGCCCGGTGCGCGCGTTTAAATCAGTTGATATGGACCCGATCTTTATGCAGCGCGGAAAAGGATCGAAAATTTTTGATATTGACGGCAATGAATATATCGACTACGTCCTGAGCTGGGGGCCGCTCATTTTGGGCCACACAAATGACCGGGTCGTTGAAAGCCTGAAAAAAGTAGCCGAGAACGGGACAAGTTTCGGGGCATCTACTGAGGTGGAAAACGAACTGGCCAAATTGGTCATTGACCGTGTGCCGTCTGTTGAAATCGTGCGGATGGTCAGCTCCGGCACAGAGGCGACAATGAGCGCCCTGCGTCTGGCAAGAGGATATACCGGCCGCAACAAAATTTTGAAATTCGAAGGCTGTTACCACGGCCATGGCGATTCGCTGCTGATCAAAGCGGGATCCGGAGTGGCGACACTCGGCCTTCCGGACAGCCCGGGCGTGCCGGAAGGAATAGCAATGAATACGATTACCGTTCCATACAACGACTTGGAAAGCGTTGCACTCGCATTCCGGGAGTACGGTGAAGATATTGCCGGGGTCATTGTTGAACCGGTAGCAGGCAATATGGGCGTTGTTCCGCCGCAGGAAGGCTTTTTACAAGGACTTCGCGACATTACGGAACAGTATGGCGCGCTGCTCATTTTTGATGAGGTCATGACCGGTTTTCGCGTGGATTATAACTGTGCGCAAGGGTATTTCGGCGTGACGCCTGACTTAACGTGTCTCGGCAAAGTCATCGGCGGCGGTCTTCCTGTCGGTGCGTATGGCGGAAAAGCTGACATTATGGAACGAATCGCGCCGAGCGGTCCGATCTACCAGGCGGGAACATTGTCAGGAAATCCGCTTGCCATGACAGCGGGACTTGAGACGCTACAGCAGCTCACACCTGAATCTTACCAAGAATTTGTGAAAAAAGGCGATATGCTTGAAGAAGGCATTTCAAAAGCAGCTGCAGCACATGGCATTCCGCACACGTTTAACCGGGCGGGTTCCATGATCGGCTTCTTTTTCACAAATGAGCCTGTCATTAACTATGAAGCAGCCAAATCTTCTGATTTAAAGCTGTTCGCCAAATATTATAAAGGGATGGCCGACGCAGGCGTATTTCTGCCGCCGTCTCAATTTGAAGGATTGTTTCTCTCCACTGCGCATACAATGGAGGATATTGAAAAAACCATTCAAGCCGCTGAGAAAGTGTTCCAGGCGATCAGCCGCTGATAACGAAAAGCCGATGCAAGCAAGACTTGTATCGGCTTTTTTCAATGCCTCCATTATCATATTTTCCCGGATTGCGGCATACACCTTTAGTGACATCTAATTGTATGGATTAGATGAAAGGAGGATATGAACTTGCCGCATAATCACCGATTGCAATTTTCTGTTGAAGAATCAATCTGTTTCCAAAAAGGACAGGAAGTTTCTGAATTACTTTCGATTTCATTAGACCCTGACATCAGGGTGCAGGAAGTAAATGATTATGTCTCAATTAAAGGATCATTAGAACTTACTGGCGAGTACAACATAGATCACAGCAGTCATTTTGAAGAGCTTGATAGGGAGCTGAGGCATGTAGAGGAAGTGAGGGCGAGGGAGGATGGCACGGCCGAGCTCATTCATTGTTTCCCGGTGGACATCACGATTCCGAAAAATAAAGTGAGCCACCTCAATGATGTTTTCGTATTTATTGATGCCTTTGATTATCAGCTGACGGATTCAAGGATCTTAACCATTCAAGCTGATTTGGCAATTGAAGGGCTGCTTGAGGAATCCGAGCCAAAAGAGCCGGAGATCCCTTTGTACGTGGCGCCTGAATTTGCCAGAGAAGAAATGATCAATCTTGCCGGACATTATTCTGAGGACGAAAACGAACCAGAATTAATGATACGCCATGAGCCTGAAATACCTTTGACTGTATCAGAAGAAGCAGCACAAGAAACCGAGAAGAACGAGGAAGAAACTCCGCCTTTACTCAGGCAGGAGGAAGAAGAGCCGGAGACTGCCCCTATTCTGAGGGAGCAGGAAGAAGAAGAGCCGGAGACTGCCCCGATTCTGAGGGAGCAGGAAGAAGAAGAGCAAGAAACTGCCCCGATTCTGAGGGAGCGGGAAGAAGAAGCGCAGGAAGCAGCCCCGATTCTGAGGGAGCGGGAAGAAGAAGAGCCGGAGACTGCCCCGATTCTGAGGGAGCGGGAAGAAGAGCAGGAAGCAGCCCCGATTTTGAGGGAGCGGGAAGAAGAAGAGCCGGAGACTGCCCCGATTCTGAGGGAGCGGGAAGAAGAGCAGGAAGCAGCCCCGATTTTGAGGGAGCGGGAAGAAGAAGAGCCGGAGACTGCCCCGATTTTGAGGGAGCAGGAAGAAGAAGAGCATGAGACTGCCCCGATTCTGAGGGAGCAGGAAGAGGTGCCGAAACCTGTTTCCTTTACTGAGCCTCCTCCTCCCGTTTCCTTTCAACACGAAGAAGAGCCGGAAGAAGCTGAGGAGCCTGCAATCATGTCGGCTGTGAGGAATGAACCTGTATTTGAGGATGATTCAGCAGAAGTGCAGGAAGAGCCAAAAGATGATAACGAGCCGGTTTTCCCTGCGTTCACTCTGACTCCGCATGCGGAAAAACCAAAAATTGCGGAACAGCCCTTCCTTCAAAAAGAAGAACAGCCAGAAGCCGAGCCGCTTCTCCGTCAGAGTGATCATGAGGCGGCAGAAGACGAAGATGAGCCTGCGGTTTTTCAAGAAGAGCAGGCGCCCGTTTATCGCGAGTTCGTTCCGGAACGGCAGGAAGAGGAGTTTTACAGCGCTCCTAAGCTGCTTGAAGAAGAGGCTCATGATGAAGAAGGGTTTGAAATTGAGGTAAGGAAGATGGCGCAGCCGGAGGAGGAAACCGGGAAGCCTCTCGATTTGTCATTTCAGTTTTCCAAACTGCAGCCTGAGGAGCCGGCGCAAGCTGAACCGCCTGAGCCGCTTAAGTCTGAAAGAAAGAATGAAGAAGCGGCACCGGGAACCGAGCAGAAGGAAAATGACAACTCTCATTACTTGACAAAATTATTTACAAGGGAAGAAGAAAAGTTTTCAAGAATGAAAATTTGTATCGTACAGCAGCAAGATACTATCGACCGGGTGTGTGAACGATATGACATAACATCCCAGCAGCTCATCAGAACGAATGCTTTATCGTTTGATGACGAGCTTGAAGAAGGTCAGCTTCTGTATATACCTGAATATAATAACAGCCATGCGTAAGCACAAAGAGGCCGTAAAAATGTGGTGAATGGAATGGAAGCAGTCCAATCAGTGCTTCAGGAATACGGGCTGGCGGCAGAGTATATTGAGCCTGTCAGCCCGCATGTTTGGAAGGTCTACTCAAACTACGGCATTTTTGCTTTGAAACAGCTCAAGCCGGCCCGCAGCAGTGAATTTACGGATCTTATGATTGAGATTGAGGAGAAAGGCTACCGTTCGTTTGTGCCGATCTGCCGCACGTATGCCGGCGATTTTTTTGCGGGAAGACAGACGGAGAATTCTTATTATTTAATGCCTTGGCTTCAGTACGATCAGGAAGAAGAACGGGATCAAAAACATGTTTACCTTTTTAAAGAGGTCGCGAAGCTCCACTCCGCGACTGTGCGGGACATCCAAATCCGGACTGAGGATATCAGCGGCTTTTATGAAGCAACGAAAAGAGATTGGGAAAATGATAAGCTTGTCTATGAACAATTCGCCGACCGGGCGGAAAAAGAGTGGTACCTTTCACCTTTTGAACTGCAGGCAGTTACGTATCTTACAGAAACGGTTTCCGCCGTCAATTTTGCTCTGGAACGTCTGGAAGAATGGTTTGAGGCGGCAAAGGACCATGACAAGACGAGAGCGGTGATCAACCACGGCAGCTTATCGAGCCGCCACTTTCTGTATAATGATGCGGGATCGGGCTTTTTCACGAATTTCGAGAAAGCTGCGCTGGCCCCTCCGCAAAACGACCTGCTCGGCTTTTACTCCAGAATGTTCAGAAGCTATCCGAAAGCATGCCCGGAGTGTCTGGACTGGTTTTATACGTATCACAAATCATTCCCGCTCCGTGAAGCGGAAATCAGCCTGTTTCTCAGCTATATGGCTTATCCGTCCGCCATGTACAAAGTGCTGAAACGGTATCAGACCGGCCAAAGGGGCTCTGAAAAAGAAGAGTGCACGCAATTATTAAGAGCGTTTTGGCAGATGAAAAATGTTGAGCCTTTTCTCATGAAGGTTCATCAGATTGAGCGGGAGAAAAAAATAAAAGCGGAAAACGAGTCCTCTTCATAACGGGACTCGTTTTTTTATATCCATTCCAAATGCAGGGCGCACGCTAAAAACAGCAGGATGGCAAGCAGCAGGACATCAAAAGTCGTCGGAAAGAAAATCGTCCTGATCCCCTGAAAGATCGTAATCGGGATAATGACTTGCACGGATACAAGGCGGACCTGTCTGGCCCACTGGGGGAGCGAATAAGAATTGAATTTTTTTCTCACGGGCAATTCCTCCTCACATTCGCCTTTCTATGTATCGTATGTAAGGGAAAGGGCGGGGTGCATGCCCATTTATGTATGACGGCAGCGGTTTTTGGAAAAGATGATTGACGAATCAAAAACACTTTTACTATAATAAAGAACATAATAAATAAGATCATGAGCTGATATAAATACACCTGCTTTGAACGGGAAGAGTACAAGAAAGACGCATGAAGAGAGAGAAGCTACTGTGCTGAAAGGCTTCTTATGCCGTCTCATTGGAAGGTCGCCCGGGAGCATAATTTCTTGAACATACAGTAGAGAAATTCGGGCCGCACCCGTTATCCGTTTAAGTGCATGAACAAATCTGTTCATGAAAAAAGGTGGTACCGCGAAAGAGCTTTTCGTCCTTTATCAGGATGAAGGCTCTTTTTTAGTTGCTCAGCCATTTCTAAACATGCTGGAGGGTTATCATGGATACAAATGAACAAACAATGCCGACAAAATATGATCCGTCTGCGATTGAAAAAGGCCGCTATGATTTTTGGCTGAAAGGAAAATATTTTGAAGCGGGCGGCGATCAAACGAAACAGCCGTATTCTGTCGTCATTCCGCCGCCGAACGTGACGGGCAGGCTGCACCTCGGACATGCGTGGGATACGACGCTGCAAGATATCGTTACGCGTATGAAACGCATGCAGGGCTATGACGTGCTCTGGCTTCCGGGCATGGATCACGCCGGCATCGCCACTCAGGCAAAAGTCGAAGCGAAACTCCGCGAACAGGGCACAAGCCGTTATGACCTCGGCCGTGAAAAGTTTTTAGAAGAAACGTGGAAGTGGAAAGAAGAGTATGCTGATTTCATCCGCAGCCAATGGGCCAAGATGGGACTCGGACTCGATTATTCACGCGAACGTTTTACTCTTGATGAAGGGCTGAACAAAGCCGTGCGTGAAGTATTCGTCAAGTTGTACGAGAAAGGCTTGATTTACAGAGGCGAATATATCATCAACTGGGACCCTGCCACAAAAACGGCTTTATCCGATATTGAAGTGATTTACAAAGACGTACAGGGCGCGTTTTATCATTTGCGCTACCCGTTAGCAGACGGTTCAGGCTCAATTGAAATCGCGACCACCCGTCCGGAAACGATGCTTGGCGACACGGCTGTCGCGGTTCATCCTGAAGATGAGCGCTACAAGCACTTAATCGGCAAAACAGTGATTCTGCCGATTACAAACCGCGAAATTCCGATCGTCGGCGATGATTATGTTGATATGGAATTCGGATCAGGCGCTGTTAAAATCACGCCTGCCCATGACCCGAATGACTTTGAACTCGGAAACCGCCACAATTTAGAGCGGATTCTCGTCATGAATGAAGACGGAACAATGAATGAAAAAGCGCTGCAATATAACGGCATGGACCGGTTTGAATGCCGCAAAAAACTCGTCAAAGATCTTCAGGAATCCGGTGTTCTCTTTAAAATCGAAGACCATATGCATTCTGTCGGCCACAGTGAAAGAAGCGGCGCCGTTGTTGAGCCGTACCTGTCCACACAATGGTTTGTCAAAATGCAGCCGCTGGCCGATGCTGCGGTTGACCTTCAGTCAAAAGAAGAGAAAGTTCACTTCGTTCCTGACCGGTTCGAGAAAACGTACCTGCACTGGATGGAAAATATCCGTGATTGGTGTATTTCCCGTCAGCTGTGGTGGGGCCACCGCATCCCGGCTTGGTATCATAAAGAAACAAAAGAAGTGTACGTCGGCCTTGAGGCGCCTGAGGACAGTGAAAATTGGGAACAGGATTCAGACGTGCTTGATACATGGTTCAGCTCCGCGCTTTGGCCGTTTTCTACAATGGGCTGGCCTGATGAAAACGCTGAAGACTTTAAGCGGTATTACTCAACCGATGTTCTTGTAACGGGATATGACATCATTTTCTTCTGGGTATCCCGGATGATTTTCCAAGGCCTTGAGTTTACCGGCGAGCGTCCGTTCAAAGACGTGCTGATTCACGGCTTAATCCGTGACGAGCAAGGCAGAAAAATGAGTAAATCCCTTGGGAACGGCGTGGACCCGATGGATGTCATCGACAAGTACGGAGCGGATTCCCTGCGCTATTTCCTGGCAACCGGAAGTTCACCGGGACAGGATCTCCGTTTCAGCTATGAAAAAGTGGAATCCACATGGAATTTCGCAAATAAAATTTGGAACGCCTCCCGTTTTGCATTAATGAACATGGACGGCATGACGTATGACGAGCTTGATCTGTCCGGTGAAAAATCAGTTGCTGATAAGTGGATTCTCACAAGACTGAATGAAACGATTGAAGATGTAACCCAGCTT
Organism: Bacillus sp. FCW2; assembly: GCF_021228595.1. Lineage (NCBI taxonomy): Bacteria > Bacillati > Bacillota > Bacilli > Caryophanales > Bacillaceae > Bacillus > Bacillus sp. FCW2. Next base: position 968,779 of record NZ_CP089436.1, read on the forward strand.
GCGGATCGTTATGAATTCGGTGAAGTCGGACGCCACCTGTACAACTTTATCTGGGACGATGTGTGCGACTGGTATATCGAAATGGCGAAGCTTCCGCTGTACGGGGAAGATGAAGCGGCGAAGAAAACAACCCGTTCTGTTCTGGCATACGTGCTTGACCAGACGATGCGTCTTCTTCACCCGTTTATGCCATTCTTAACGGAAGAAATCTGGCAGCACCTTCCTCATGAAGGCGAGTCAATCACGATCAGCTCTTGGCCGGTTCCGGTGCCGGAACATACGGATAAAGAGGCAGCGGCGGATATGAAACTGCTCGTCGAATTAATCCGTTCTGTCCGCAATATCCGGAGCGAAGTCAACACGCCGATGAGCAAGCAGGTTGAGCTTTACATTAAAACATCTACCGAAGACATTGCCGGCCGCCTTGAGAAGAACCGTTCTTACGTTGAACGCTTTACGAATCCGAGCACGCTGAAAATCGGGACGGATATCACTGCGGCAGACAAAGCGATGACAGCGGTCGTCACCGGAGCGGAAGTCATTCTGCCGCTTGAAGGGCTGATTAACATTGATGAGGAGATCGCCCGTCTGCAAAAAGAATTCGACAAGCTGACAAAAGAGGTCGAACGCGTTCAGAAAAAACTCGGCAACGAAGGATTCATTAAAAAAGCTCCTGAACATGTCATTGAAGAAGAACGCGGAAAAGAGAAAGACTACACGGCAAAACGCGAAGCTGTCCGGCAGCGGATTGCAGAGCTGAAAGGCTGATAAAACAGCGGGGCGGTTTCCTAAGAAACCGCCTTGTCGTATAAAAGAGGGGATTTCATTGTTTAATACGTACAAAGAAGCGATCAGCTGGATTCACGGCAGACTCAAGTTCGGCGTTAAGCCGGGCCTGCTCCGTATGGAAAAGCTGATGGAAAAACTGGAACACCCGGAAAAGAACATTCGCGCCATTCATGTGGCGGGCACAAACGGCAAAGGATCGACCGTCGCTTTTATCCGTTCCGTGCTTCAAGAAGCCGGTTATACGGTCGGCACGTTCACATCGCCTTACATTATTACGTTTAATGAGCGTATCAGCGTCAACGGCACGCCGATTTCTGATGAGGAATGGAGAACGCTCGTTAATGACATAAAACCGATAGTCGATGAGCTTGATAAGACCGATGCCGGAACGGTGACAGAATTTGAAATCATTACAGCGTGTGCATTTTTATATTTTGCGAAGCGGGCTGATATCGATTTTGTCATTTTTGAAGCGGGGCTCGGCGGCACATTTGATTCAACCAATATTGTGAAACCGCTCCTGTCGGTCATTACAAGTATCGGACATGACCATATGGCCATTTTAGGCAATACCATCGAGGAGATCGCCGGGCAGAAAGCCGGTATCATTAAAAATTCCATTCCGGTCATTACGGGCGTCAATCAGCCGGAAGCACTCGGCGTTATTGAAGCGGAAGCCGAAAAAAAGCAGGCTCCGTATCAGTCACTATATAAAACGTGCAGACTGTTTAATGAAGCGGCGCTTCCGTCCGGTGAAAGCTTTTCGCTGGAAACGGAAACGAAATGCTATGAAAACATTCAAACGTCGCTGATCGGCATTCACCAAAGGCAGAATGCGGCATTGGCGATATTGGCCGCTGAATGGATGAATCGTCTGGGAGCCGCAGTCATTTCTGAAGAAGCAATGCGAAACGGTCTGGAAAAAGCTTCATGGCCGGGCCGGTTTGAACGTCTTCAAAGCCGCCCTTTAGTGTTTGCGGACGGCGCACATAACGAAGAAGGCGTTGACACACTGACAGAAACGATCAGGCAGCGCTTTGCCGATAAAAACGTTCATGTCGTATTCAGCGCATTAAAAGACAAACCGTATCAGGAAATGATTAAAAAGCTTGAAACCGAAGCGGACTCCATTCACTTTGTATCATTTGACTTTCCGCGTGCTTCAAGCGCCGAAGCCCTTTACAATGCAAGCAGTCTTGCGGCTAAGAGCTTCGATGAGAACCCAGACAGTGTGAAAGAATGGATAGAACAAAAAGACGGGGCGGATGATGTCATCATCATTACCGGCTCCTTATATTTTATTTCAGAAATGAGAAAGCGGCTTATCTGACAGCCCCTCGGATGCCCGGCAGACCCTTTTCCGGTTTTGCCGGGTGTTTTTATGCTGAAAATATATTTTCAGCCATTTCAGTCATGGTGTTTTTCTTTGCTATAATCTGAGCCAGATTGATAGTAAAGGTGTGGTCTGAGTGCTTTTGATTCTGTTTTTTCTCGGCTTGATTTTCGGTTCTTTTTTTTATACAGCAGCGTGCCGTATCCCGCTTCGAATCTCGGTTATTTCGCCGCGTTCAGCCTGTTCGTTTTGCCGCTTGCCGCTCTCCTGGGGGGAACTTGTGCCCGTCGTTTCCTATATTCTGCAAAGAGGCAGATGCAGAAACTGCCGTGCGAAGCTGTCGGTTATGTATCCGGCGGCGGAATGCTGGACGGCGTGTTTATTCACGGCTGCAGGCATTCATTTCGGTTTCTCAAAAGAACTGTTAGTCGCGCTGTTATTTCTGTCTCTGCTCATGATTGTTACCGTGACGGATCTGCAATATATGCTGATTCCTGACAAGGTTCTGCTGTTTTTTCTTCCGCTTTTCATTGCCGGCCGTATGTTTTCTCCGCTGGATACATGGTATGCAGGGTTTGCCGGAGCCGTTTGCGGATTTTTTCTGCTTGTTTTTATCATGTTTGTCAGTAAAGGAGGCATCGGCGCAGGTGATGTGAAACTGTTTGGGGTGATCGGCCTGCCGCTCGGCGTGAAGCTCGTGCTCATTGCATTCTTTCTTTCCGTTATGATCGGAACCGTATACGGTATGTGCGCCGCAGCCCGGGGCAGGCTTGGTAAAAAGCAGCCATTTCCGTTTGCGCCGGCCATCTCAGCCGGGAGCGCTTTGAGTTATTTATACGGAGAAGAGCTGTTTTCGTTTTACATCAAGCTCGCTTCAGGCGGAGCTTAAAAAATTTGGCGAACGTTTTTTGGACAAGACGACAAAAGTCTTGTTCTTTTTTTTTTCGCCTATGCTAAAGTGTGAACCATGATCAGTTCAAGGTACGGCCAAGATGAATGCAAGGGGGAAGAGACGTTGAAAAAAAGGAAGAGCAAAAAGCACAGCAAAGCAAAAAACAATGCCCTTAAAGTAACCATTAACGGACAAGAAGAAACGATGTATGGACAAGAAGATGTGAAAGAAGGCGGGGAGAAAACCGTCACATTTTCAAATTGGGAGGAAACAAAAAAGGCGGAGCAGGAGACCGCCGCATCCCATGAAGATCCGAAAGAAGAAGATTTCAATTGGGATCATGAGAAGAATTCTGAGGTATTTGAAGATGACCCGAAAGTCGTTCCGCCATACCAGAAGAAAAAAACAGGCCCTCATTTTCCGAAAAAAAAGCAGCCGTCTTCTCCAGTTAAAAAAGCGGTCACGACAATTGCCGTTGCGGCTGTTTTAGGCACCGGGCTCGGCCTTGTCGCCTTAAATATGTCGGGAAGTAAAGAAGCCTCCGCTCCGGCATCAGCTGACAAAGGTTCACAAGGGCAGACGGCGAAAGCGGGAGATGTTTCTAAAGACAAATCTGAAACAGCCGGCACAGGAGATGCGGAATCTTCAGAGGGAAACTATAAAACATATGCGGTGCAGGCCGGAAAATTTTCATCAGAAAAAGGAGCGCAAACGCTTGTTGACCAGCTGACTGAAAAAGGATACTCGGCCGTCTCATTGGCTAAAGAAGACGGATACACATACGTGATCGCCGGGCTTGCAGCGGAAAAAAGCTTATCACAGCAATTGGGTCAGACACTGATAGACCATGATTTTGAGGCTTGGGGCGGTAAAGAGCTCAGCTTTGCGGTCGATTCAGGACTGGAAGACTCTTTTAAACAAGCATCTGAGCTCTCCGCCAAAGCGATTACCGGCAAAGATCTTTCAAAAACGGAAGTGGCTGAAGCGGCAAAAGCGGCAGACGGTGCAGACGCCGCTGACAAAAAGCAGAAAGAGGCCGTGCTTCAAGCGCTGAAAGAACTGGAAACGTCGGGTTCGGAATCCGGCTGGAAAGCCCAAAAAGAGCTTTTAAGTGTTGTAAAATAGTATCTCATTTCCCGTCATCCGGCGGGATTTTTTATTTTGTCATCAAAAAGTTATTTTTCTGAAATTGTGGTTGCCCGTTTGATTTGGTAGGATAGACAAGTATCTTTTTTTCTTAAGCAAACCCTGAAAGGATGACAATCATGACAAAACGCTTAATACTCGCATCACAATCTCCGCGAAGAAAAGAACTCCTTAATCTTCTTCAGATTCCTTACAGCATTATTGCAAGCCGCACAGAAGAAAAATTAAATCGAAACCTTTCGCCGGAAGAAAACGTCCAATGTTTGGCCGAGCAAAAAGCCGGTGCTGTATTGGCCGAAAATCCCGATGCAGTCGTTATCGGGGCTGACACGATGGTGTGCATAGACGGCGAATGCCTCGGCAAACCGCATGACAGAGAAGAAGCGGCACACATGCTGCGGAGGCTTTCCGGCCGAAGCCATCAAGTCATTACGGCGGTCAGCATTCAGACGCATGACCGGAAAGAAACGTTCTGTGACACGACGGAAGTGACGTTTTGGCCGCTCAGTGAAGACGACATACAGCTCTACATTGAAACAAAAGAACCGATGGATAAAGCAGGTGCATACGGCATCCAAGGAAAAGGCGCGCTTTTAGTGAAAAAAATAGACGGTGATTTTTATTCTGTCGTCGGGCTTCCTGTCGCTAAAACAATGAGAGCCTTGAAAGAATTTAATATAAAAGCTTGATGTTCAAACCGGGAAGGGGAACAAGGAGGGGTTGATCATCCGTGATCTGCCGTTAAAATTAAGAGATTTCCCCGAAAAAGAAAAACCGAGAGAGCGGCTTCTGCACTTCGGAGCCGAACATCTCTCTAACAATGAATTGCTCGCCATCCTGCTGCGGACGGGAACGAAACATGAGTCCGTCATGAACCTCGCTCACCGGCTGCTGCGGACGTTTGACGGGCTGCGACTGTTAAAAGGCGCCTCTGCCCAGGAGCTTTCCAGCATTCCGGGAATCGGCACGGTGAAAGCCGTTCAGATTCTTGCCGCAATTGAGCTGGGGAGCCGCATTCATAAGACATCCGCCGGGGAGCATTGCGTCATCCGCTCTCCGGAAGACGGGGCGAAGTATGTGATGGAGGATATGCGCTTTTTATCCCAGGAGCATTTTGTCTGTTTATATTTAAATACCAAAAATCAAGTCATTCATAAACGCACCGTTTTTATCGGAAGTCTGAATTCATCTATTGTCCACCCGCGGGAGGTGTTTAAAGAAGCTTTCAAACGATCCGCCGCGTCCTTCATTTGCGTTCACAATCATCCTTCAGGAGATCCTACACCGAGCAGGGAAGATATAGAGGTAACCAGGCGGCTTTTTGAGTGCGGAAATTTAATCGGCATCGAGCTGCTGGATCATTTGGTCATTGGTGACAAAAAATTTGTGAGTTTAAAGGAAAAAGGATATTTGTAACACTTTTTTTTTCGTTGATTTAAGATATAATAGATTTTATGAGTTTTTCCCTTTAGGGTATTTTTGCTTTAAGAAAGGAAGATACATACATATGTTCGGAATTGGTACAAGAGACCTTGGTATAGATTTGGGAACCGCGAATACGCTTGTGTTTGTTAAAGGTAAAGGAATCGTAGTGAGAGAGCCGTCTGTCGTTGCTCTGCAAACGGATACGAAGTCCATCGTTGCGGTCGGTAACGATGCGAAAAACATGATCGGAAGAACTCCGGGCAACGTGGTTGCGCTCCGTCCGATGAAAGACGGCGTTATCGCTGACTATGAAACAACTGCGACAATGATGAAATACTACATTAATCAGGCTGTGAAAAATAAAGGATTGTTTGCGAGAAAGCCTTACGTTATGGTGTGTGTGCCGTCAGGTATTACGGCCGTTGAAGAACGGGCGGTCATCGACGCGACAAGACAAGCGGGCGCACGTGACGCTTATCCGATTGAAGAACCGTTTGCGGCAGCAATCGGCGCGAATCTTCCGGTATGGGAGCCGACGGGCAGCATGGTCGTTGATATCGGCGGCGGAACAACTGAAGTGGCGATCATTTCTTTAGGCGGCATTGTTACGTCTCAGTCAATCCGCGTAGCCGGTGACGAAATGGACGACTCAATCATCAGCTATATCAGAAAAACATATAATCTGATGATCGGTGACCGTACGGCGGAAGCTATTAAAATGGAAATCGGTTCAGCAGAAACCGGTGAAGAAAATGCGTCAATGGAAATCCGCGGCCGCGATCTTCTGACAGGTCTGCCGAAAACGATCGAAATCACGGGAACGGAAATTGCAAATGCACTGCGTGATACAGTTCTCTCAATCGTTGACGCGGTGAAGAGCACGCTTGAAAAAACACCGCCTGAGCTGGCCGCTGACATTATGGACAGAGGTATTGTATTAACAGGGGGAGGCGCCCTGCTCCGCAATCTCGACAAAGTCATCAGCGACGAAACGAAAATGCCTGTTCTTATCGCTGAAGATCCGCTGGATTGTGTTGCGATCGGCACTGGAAAAGCACTGGAGCACATCCATCTTTTCAAAGGAAAAACAAGATAATCAGGAGTTAAATAGAAGAGGTGTATCACGATGCCGAACAAACGGTTAATGCTATTACTTCTGTGTATTATCATATTGGTGGCTATGATTGGATTCTCGCTGAAGAACGGCCGTAATACCACCTGGCCTGAAAAGCTGATCGGTGATACGACGGGAGTATTTCAAAACATTTTTCACACGCCTGCCGAATATTTTGCAGGGTTCTTCGGGGACATAAAAGACCTGAAAAACACGTACAAGGAAAACGAACGCTTAAGACAAAAGCTGGACGGACAGACACAATATGAAGCGAAGCTCCAAGAACTCAAAGATGAAAACAAGAAGCTGCGTGATGAACTCGGGCATGTCAAATCAATTTCCGACTATGATCCGATTTTAGCGACCGTTATCGCCAGAAACCCTGATCAATGGTACAAGCAGATCATGATCAATAAGGGAACGAAGCAGAAAGTGGCCAAAGACATGGCTGTCACGAACGAAAAGGGTGCGCTGGTCGGGAAGATCAAAAGCAGCGGACTCAACAGTTTCACATCCGCCGTTCAGCTGCTGAGCGATGTTGACCGCAATAACAGAGTGGCCACCAAAATCTCCGGCAAAAAGGGAAGCAAAGGCTACGGTTTAATTGAAGGGTACGATAAAAAGAAACAGACCCTGAAAATGACTATCCTTGAGCCGGATGAAAAACGTGAAGTGAAAAAAGGCGACCTCGTGGAGACATCCGGAACGGGCGGCGTATTTCCTCAAGGGCTTACGGTCGGGGAAGTGACCGATGTAGAATCAGATGCTTACGGCCTGACGAAAATCGCTTACGTGAAACCGGCTGCCGACCTGTACGATCTTGACCATGTCATCGTCGTGAACCGAAGCGTAGCAACAGGGGAGGAAGGATCGTGAAACGTTTCCTTCTCCCTTTGATTATGATTTTGGTCTTTTGTGCGGAAAGCATCTATACCGATCTGGTGCGTTTTCCTTTCGTTTCCGTCGAGCAGCAGGTCGTTCCGCATTTTCTTTTGCTTGCGCTGATTTTTATGTCCGCTTATATCAACCAAAAGCATGCGGTGATCTACGGTTTCATTTTCGGATTTCTTTATGACATCAATTATACGGGTGTTTTAGGCGTTTATATGTTTGGTTTTGCCGGTTTATGCTATCTGGCGGCCAAAGCGTTTAAAGTGCTGCAGACAAACGCCCTGATGGTCATTCTGGTCGCGGTGCTGAGCGTATGTGTGCTTGAATTTTACGTCTACGGCATTCAGACGTTAATCCGCAGCGGCACAATGACGTTTAACGATTTTGTCATTCAGCGGTTCTTGCCGACCGCTTTGCTGAATATTGCGGGGGCCGTTATATTAGTCCTGCCCTTCAGGCTGTTTTATATAAGTCTGAAGAAAGAATTAAGAGATGAGTAAAAAGGATTTTATCTTTTTTTGACGAAAAGAGTATGTTGTTGAGGTGAACATTGATGAAGACCAAAAAGCAGCAATATGTAACAATAAAAGGAACAAAAAACGGCTTAACATTGCATCTGGATGATGCGTGTTCTTTTGATGAGCTTCTCGATGGTCTTCAAAACATGCTGTCGATTGAACAATATACTGATGGCAAAGGCCAAAAAATCAGTGTTCATATTAAACTCGGGCATCGGTATCTGTATCAGGAACAGGCAGAGCAGCTGACTGATCTGATCGCGTCAAAGAAAGATTTAGTCGTGCATTCAATTGACAGTGAAGTCATCGCCAAAGAAGAAGCGCAGCGGATGAAAGAGGAGCAGGAAATTGTTTCTGTTTCCAAAATCGTCCGTTCGGGCCAGGTGCTTCACGTGACGGGAGATTTGCTTTTAATCGGAGATGTGAATCCCGGCGGTACGATCAGAGCCGGAGGAAATATATTTGTTCTCGGTTCATTAAAAGGGATTGCCCACGCGGGTTATAACGGAAATAACCGGGCTGTGATCGCCGCATCCGAAATGATGCCGACACAATTGAGGATCAATCACGTGTTAAATCGCTCCCCAGACCACATTCAAAAAGGGAACGACATGGAATGTGCTTATTTAGATACTGACGGAAATATGGTCATTGAACGCCTTCAGCAATTGGCTCATTTAAGACCTGATCTAACAAGGCTTGAGGGAGGAATGTGAAATTGGGTGAGGCTATCGTAATAACTTCGGGAAAAGGCGGAGTAGGTAAAACAACAACATCTGCAAACCTCGGTACCGCCTTAGCCATTTTAGGGAAGCGCGTCTGTTTGGTAGACACAGATATCGGACTGCGCAACCTTGATGTCGTAATGGGTCTTGAAAACAGAATTATTTACGACTTAGTAGATGTAATTGAAGGCAGATGCAAGACGCATCAAGCGCTTGTCAAAGACAAACGTTTTGATGATCTGCTTCATTTAATGCCGGCTGCCCAGACAAGCGACAAGACGGCTGTTGTCCCTGAGCAGATCAAATCGCTTGTGCAGGAGCTTAAGCAGGAATTTGATTATGTCATTATTGATTGTCCGGCCGGAATTGAACAAGGCTATAAAAATGCCGTCTCCGGAGCTGATAAGGCGATTGTTGTGACGACGCCGGAAATATCAGCGGTGCGGGACGCTGACCGCATTATCGGACTTTTGGAGCAGGAAGATATTGAACCGCCGCGCCTTATCGTGAACCGCATCAGAAATCACCTGGTGAAAAACGGTGACACGATGGATGTGGATGAAGTTGTTCATCATCTGTCTATTGATCTCCTCGGAATCGTTGCTGACGATGATGAAGTGATCAGGGCTTCAAATATCGGCGAACCGATTGCCATGAATTCCAAAAACCGCGCCAGCATTGCGTACCGCAATATCGCCCGGCGCATTTTAGGAGAATCCGTTCCTTTGCAGGTGCTTGAAGAGCAGCAAAAAGGGATGATGGCGAAAATCAAGTCATTTTTCGGCGTGCGTTCATAATATATACCAGAATACAAAGATCTGATGAAGCCCAGCTTATCAGGTCTTTTTTGTTTTTCAAGAGCGCATATTTGCAATGGACAAGACATAGGATGTACAAACCCAACGATTGCAAAGGATGATGGCGATGAGTCACAGAGCTGATGAAATTAGAAAAAGACTGGCCAAAAGAAGAAAACAGCGGCCTGAATCAAAACGGACTTTCGTTCAAAACGCCCGAACTCAGGATTTTCCCGCGTGGCAGACGGTCAAGGAGCAGGAAAAGCACAAGCTTCTACCGGACTACGAATATCAAACGGAACACCCGCCCGAATTTAACGGACGGCATCCATTGATCAGCGCTCATTCTATTATTTTAAAATGCCTGCTGGCCGCCTGTCTCGTACTGATCTCCGCTATTGCCTATAAAACTGACAAACAGCCGTTGAGTCAGATCAAACCGGCGATCGCACAAACCTTTCAAAAGGAATTTCAGTTTGCTGCCGTAAGCAATTGGTTCGTATCTTCCTTCGGAAACCCGCTCGCTTTTCTTACGCCGGGAACGAAAAAGAAGGACGGTCAGGTGGCGGTCAGTCAGGATATGGCCGTTCCTGCCGCGGGGAAAATCCAGCAGGACTTTCAAAATAACGGAGAGGGCGTCGTCGTCGAAACCGCCAGCGAAGCCATTGACAGCGTAAAAGAAGGCTACATTATGGAAGTGAGCAAAGATAAAAAAACAGGGCTGACGGTGAAGGTGCAGCACGCCGACAATACAAGCAGCATTTACGGCCGGCTAAAAGATGTTAACGTTTCATTGTACGACTTTGTCGATAAAGGGAAAAAGATCGGTTCGATCAAGCTTAACGATAAAAGTAAAGGCCAGTACTATTTCGCGATCCAGGATGGCGATAAATTCATAGATCCGATCCAGGTGATCACTTTTGATGAATAAATGGCTCAGCCTCCTTTTCAAAGTTCATGTCCATCCTTTTCTTTGGATTATCATGGGGCTTGGTCTTATGACGGGGCACATCAAAGCGCTGCTGTGTCTTTTGCTGGTCGTATCCGTTCATGAGCTGGGGCATGCTGCTCTGGCTGTGTTTTTTTCGTGGCGCATAAAACGAATCTTTCTGCTCCCTTTCGGCGGGACGGTTGAGGTGGAGGAGCACGGAAACCGGCCGCTTAAAGAGGAATTCGCGGTCATCCTGGCAGGCCCGCTTCAGCATGTGTGGCTTCAGGCGGCAGCCTGGCTCTTTTTCATGTCAGGTTTTGCAAGTGAGCAGACATTTGAGATGTTTACCTTTTATAATCTCTCTATTCTTTTCATCAATCTTTTGCCGATCTGGCCGCTTGACGGCGGAAAGTTTGTGTTTTTATACTTCTCCAAACAAATGGCTTTTCAAAAAGCGCATCTCCTCAGCCTGCAGACATCGGCCGTTTCCGCGCTTTTGCTCTGCTGCTGGATTGTGCTGGCCGTCCCCCTTCAGGTCAGCGCATGGGTGCTGTTCGTCTTTCTCGCCGCTTCTTTATGGGATGAATACCGGAAGCGGCATTATATTCAGCTGAGGTTTCTTTTGGAGAGATACTACGGCAAAAACCGCGATGTCGCCATGCTGCATCCTTTGACGGTCGCGGCCGATGCCAAAGTGAAACATGTCATGGCCGAATTCAAACGGGGATGCAAGCACCCCATCATCGTTGAAAAAGCCGGAGAAAAGCTCAGCCAGCTCGATGAAAATGAAGTGCTTCATGCGTATTTTGCCGATAAACGGACAGATTCCTCTATGGAAGACCTGCTGCTGCCTTACTAGAAATAGATTGACATATCCTTTTGGTTCTGATATATTTTTTAATGTTATGGATGTAGCACCAATGCTACAACCGCTCGGGACAGGTGATAAGAGCTTTAAAGCCCCCTGTTGCTGGCGAGTCTTAGTCTAATAGGAGGTGCAGAGAATGTACGCAATCATTAAAACAGGCGGAAAACAAATCAAAGTTGAAGAAGGTCAAACTGTTTACATCGAAAAACTTGCTGCTGAAGCAGGTGAAACAGTGACGTTTGAAGACGTATTGTTTGTTGGCGGAGACAGCGTGAAAGTCGGCAACCCAACAGTTGCAGGCGCGACAGTTACAGCTAAAGTTGAAAAACAAGGCCGTGCGAAAAAAATCACTGTTTTCCGTTACAAGCCAAAGAAAAATGTTCATAAAAAACAAGGTCATCGTCAGCCTTATACTAAATTGACAATCGAAAAAATCAACGCGTAAGCATGATTGAGGCAACAATTCGAAGATCCCGGAATGACGGGGGCATTTTGTCCTTTGAAATGACGGGACATGCCGATTTTGCTGAACATGGACGAGATCTCGTATGCGCCGGGGTCACGGCTGTCGTTTTCGGAGCGGTCAATGCGGTTATCGCGCTGGCTCCTCTCGAACCGATTCTTGATATAGGCGAGGACGGGGGTTATTTCTACTTTGAATTCCCTGAAGCCGCTGATCAGGAAGCTTTGCAAAAAGCGCAGCTGCTGATTGAAGGCATGATTGTTTCTCTTGAAACGATCGAGCGGGATTACAGTGAACACTTACGGTTGACTGCAAACCAAATATAGGAGGTGAGTTACATGCTTAGATTAGATCTTCAGTTTTTCGCTTCTAAAAAAGGTGTAGGTTCTACAAAGAACGGACGTGACTCTGAATCTAAACGTTTAGGCGCTAAACGTGCAGACGGTCAATTCGTAACAGGCGGATCTATCCTTTACCGTCAACGCGGAACGAAAATCTACCCAGGTGAAAACGTGGGCCGCGGAGGAGATGACACTCTTTTTGCTAAAATCGACGGAACTGTTAAATTCGAACGTTTCGGCCGTGACCGCAAAAAAGTGAGCGTATATCCTGTAGCTCAATAATGACACAAAAAACTCCGGTCGTTGACTGGAGTTTTTTTTGCAGTAAGCGGAGTAACATCAAGAATGAAAAGCAGAGGATGCGTGAGTGAACCCCGCCTTGAATGAGGACATCAGCTTCCCATACCCACTGGATATGTTCCCCAAGCAGTGATACCAAAAATGTTTCTGCCTGGCATCCGCATAGTATGCGATCCGAAAAAGGAACATGATGAACCAGGAAAAACAAGTGTTTTTTTAACAAAGCCTTCTCTGTTATAATTCATAGTACACACTTATCAAGACTCCTAAAAAGAAATTAAACGATTGGGAGTGCGAAAATGAAGGATGTATCGAAGAAACAAGAAGAACCTGTAAGCGATGCAGCTCTGATCAATGAGCTGATCCAATTAATGGGCCATTTCCGTCATGATTGGATGAATAAGCTGCAGCTGATAAAAGGAAACTTAAGTTTGCAGAAGTATGACAGGGTCGTTGAAATTATTGACGAAATGGTCATAGATGCAAAGCACGAATCAAAGCTCTCAAACCTGAAAACCCCGCACTTGGCGTTTGACTTCCTTACATTTAATTGGAAGTCCCGTTATATGAGGCTCGAATACGAAGTGCTCGGAGAAATTAAAGATTTATCGGCATATGATCAAAAGCTGTCGAACCTGATGAGAAAACTGTTTCATCTGTTCGGTCTGGCGGTAAACAATGAAAGTGAAAATCATCTGACCGTATCGCTGCAGACGGATCACCCTGACAGACAGCTTATTGTATATCTCGATTTTCATGGAACGATTGCAAATGCAGATGTGTTTGATGAATTTCGCAAATCCCGGTATGAGGACTTTGATGTCATGCAATTTGAGCTGACCTGCCATGAATGTGTGGCCGAAATTGGAATGAACTAGCGGTTTTTACGGTTTAGAACGGAGGATATTATGTTTGTAGATCAGGTGAAAGTATATGTAAAAGGCGGCGACGGCGGTAACGGAATGGTTGCGTTCCGCCGTGAAAAATATGTGCCGAAAGGCGGGCCTGCCGGCGGTGACGGAGGTAATGGAGGCGACGTCGTTTTTGAGGTTGATGAAGGACTGCGCACGCTCATGGACTTCCGGTACCAGCGGCATTTCAAAGCGATACGCGGCGAACACGGCATGTCTAAAAACCAGCACGGCAGAAATGCGGACGATATGGTTGTTAAAGTTCCGCCCGGCACAGTCGTAACGGATGACGATACAAAACAGGTCATTGCCGATCTGACTGAGCACGGGCAGCGCGCCGTCATCGCAAAAGGCGGACGCGGCGGACGCGGGAATACCCGCTTTGCGACACCGGCCAACCCGGCACCGCAGCTGTCAGAGCACGGAGAGCCCGGAAAAGAGCGCTATATCGTGCTTGAACTGAAAGTGCTTGCAGACGTAGGTCTCGTCGGCTTCCCGAGCGTCGGAAAATCTACGCTTCTGTCTGTCGTTTCATCGGCAAAGCCGAAAATCGCCGATTATCATTTTACAACGCTTGTTCCGAATCTGGGCATGGTGGAAACGGATGACGGAAGAAGCTTCGTCATGGCGGATCTGCCCGGTTTGATTGAAGGAGCGCACGAAGGAGTCGGCTTAGGCCACCAATTTCTCCGCCATATCGAACGGACGCGCGTCATCGTTCACGTCATTGACATGTCAGCGATGGAAGGCCGTGATCCGTATGAGGATTATGTGACCATTAATCAGGAGCTCAGTGAATATAATCTGCGGCTGACGGAGCGTCCGCAAATTATCGTTGCGAATAAAATGGACATGCCCGAGGCGGCTGAAAATCTTAAAGCGTTTAAAGAAAAGCTTCAGGATGACCATCCTGTCTTCCCGATCAGCGCGGTGACGAGAGAAGGGCTCCGCGATCTTCTGTTTGAAGTCGCCAACCAGCTGGAAACAACGCCTGAATTCCCGCTGTATGATGAAGAAGAACTGGCGGAAAACCGCGTAATGTACACGATGGAAGACGAAGAAATTCCATTTAACATTACCCGTGATCCGGACGGTGCGTTTGTGCTTTCAGGTGACAGCCTGGAACGCCTCTTTAAAATGACTGACTTCTCCCGTGACGAATCCGTCAAGCGTTTTGCAAGACAGATGCGCGGTATGGGCGTTGATGAAGCGCTCAGAGAACGCGGTGCGAAAGACGGCGATATCATCCGGCTTCTGGAATTTGAATTTGAATTTATTGATTAAAAAAACGGAGAGCTTGCATTGCAGGCTCTCTGATGTAAAAGGGAGGGGTGCAGGTGAAAGAAGAGACATTTTATTTAGTGCGTGAAGACGTTCTGCCTGATGCGATGCGGAAAACCCTTGAAGTCAAAAAGCTGCTGGACAGAAAAAAGGCTGAATCGGTTGCAGATGCCGTGCAGAAAGTTGATTTAAGCAGAAGTGCTTTTTACAAATACCGAGATGCGGTTTTCCCTTTTTACACGATGGTTAAAGAACAAATAATCACACTTTTCTTTCATTTGGAGGATCGGTCAGGCGCGTTATCTCAGCTTTTGCAGGCGGTGGCTGACTCAGGAAGCAACGTGCTTTCCATTCACCAGACGATTCCGCTTCAGGGCAGGGCGAATGTCACGCTCTCAATCAGTACGTCCGCAATGGAAGAAAACATTCATACGTTAATGAATAAACTGAGAAAATTTGATTTTATAGAAAAAGTTGAGATCTTAGGGTCAGGCGCGTAAGGAGAGAAGAGACATGAAAGTCGGTTATTTAGGGCCAGAAGCCACATTTACACATCTAGCAGTCAGTTCCTGCTTTCAAAACAGCGTGACACAAGCACCTTATCAAACAATACCGGCATGCATGGATGCGGCGGTTGCGGGAGAAGTTGATCTTGCATTTGTTCCTTTGGAAAACGCGCTGGAGGGCTCGGTTAACTTAACGATTGACTACTTGATTCATGAGCAGCCTCTTACGATCGTGGGGGAAATGACGCTGCCGATTCACCAGCATCTGCTCGTTCACCCTTCGAGAGAAAATGAGTGGAAAAAGCTTGAGAAAATTTATTCTCATTCCCATGCGATTGCGCAATGCCACAAATTTCTTCACCGGCATTTTTCGTCCGTTCCTTATGAGTATGCGAAGTCAACAGGTGCGGCTGCCAAGTATGTCAGTGAGCATTCGGACCTTCCGATCGGCGTGATTGCAAATGAAATGGCCGCCGCTACATACGGATTGAGCATCGTGAAGCGGGATATTCAGGATTATCAGGACAACCACACGAGATTTGTCATTCTTTCGCCTGAAAAAGACGTCTCATTCGAAGTGAATGCGAAACTGTCTTCACGGCCGAAAACGACGATGATGGTAACGCTTCCTCAAGATGACCAATCAGGTGCGCTGCACAGGGTGCTGTCCGCTTTTTCATGGAGAAACCTGAATTTATCAAAGATCGAATCGCGCCCGACAAAAACGGGTCTCGGCAACTATTTCTTTATTATTGATATTGAACAGGCGATGGATCAGGTTCTCATTCCCGGTGCCGTTCAAGAGATGGAAGCCCTCGGCTGCCGGGTCAAGCTTCTGGGAACATATCAATCCTATTCGATATAAAAAAAGCCCTTCAGGGGGCTTTTTTTTAATCTTTTATTAAAATACCCGCGTCGTCCAGCGCTTGGCAGGCTTGGTCAATCCGCTCTTTTGTCGGGGCGCTTAACGTATGGAGGTGCACGCCTCCGGTCAGCTGTGAAAGGTAAGCGGCATTTGTCGAGTTAATGTGATCCATGAATTGTTTGACTTCTTTCCGTGTGCTGACTCTTATGGCGGCGGTTAAATCGCCGTATACGGGGTGTTCAATAATGACGTCCTTTATGGTGACGCCTTCATCGACAATGAGTTCAAGCTCTTCTTCCGTCCGCTCCGGGCCGTGCAGACAGGCGACAATCCGTTCGGCATTTTTTTCGCCGCCGGCATTCATGCTGATGTATAAGTAGCCTTGGCTCGTCGCGATGATCGGCTCGTTTTTTGCTTTCAAGAGTGATATGTCCTGCACGATCACCTGTCTTGAAACATTTGCTTTTTTGGCCAATTCGCCTCCTGTTAATGGCGAGCCGGCTTCTTTCAGCCAATGAAGCAGCATGCCGCGTCTTTTCTCCCCAGTAAGCTTCGTTCCTTCTGTCAAATTGCTGATTCTCCTTTCTTTTGCTCCCATAGCGCCGTAAATGTATGTATCAGCATATCGAGCTGTTCACATGTTGTTTCGTTTCCGAATGAGATCCGGAAAAACTGCCGCGCTTCCCGTTCGGTTTTTCTCAGCGCCTTCATAGCTGAAGAAGGGCCGTGGCTGCCGGCGGAACATGCGCTCCCGGTTGAGATGCAAATATCGTTACGATTACATTCTAACATAATATATTGTCCTTCAAAGGAGTGAAAAAAACACCCGACAATGTGGGGCAGGCATTCACCGCCGGTTTCTTCCTCTGAAAATGAAATGGGGAGGCCTTGACGCCGAATTTGGTTATACAAATAATTCCTCAGCCTGTCAGCATGCTCACGGTGTTCCTCCATATGATTCACTGCATACTCCGCAGCAGCGGTAAAAGCGCCGATGGCCGGCACATTCACCGTACCGGGCCTGAACCCGTTTTCATGCACGGTATGCGGATAAACCGGGTTCCAGCTGACACCGGGCCGAATGTAAACAGCCCCGGTGCCTTTCGGGCCGTATACTTTATGACCGGAGACGGAAAGGGCGTCGATTCCCGCCTGATCCGCATCAATCGGCAGTTTGCCGAAACTTTGAACACAATCGCAATGAAGCAAAATGTTTCTCTGGTGAAGAAAAGCGGCCAGACGATTCACAGGCTGGATGAGGCCGGTTTCTGAATTGGCGTGCTGTATGGAAACGAGCCCCGTGTCAGGACGGATATGAGCCGCCAGTATGTCCTCGGTTATAAGGCCGTTTTCGTCGGGATATATGATGGTGACATCAATTCCCCGATCAGCTAAAAACGCCGCGGCATTATGGATCGAATGGTGTTCCATTGCGGTCGTAATAAAATGTTTTTTGTGGTCGGGCAGGCCGAGCAGCAATGATTGGACGGCCAGGATGTTCGCTTCCGTTCCGCCGCTTGTAAAGTAAATGCCGTCTGCCGCTCCGCCGATCAATTTTCCTGCAGAATGTCTGCAATATTCCAGCACGTCCGCCGCTCTTCCTCCGGCGTCATGAAGGCTGCTTGCATTGCCGTATACCTCTGTGCTGAGATGCTGAAAGACTTTCGCGGCTTCTTTGCTTAAAGGCGCTCCCGCCGCGTAATCAAGATAAATCATACAGCCCGTCTCCTATCCGTTTATGTTAAAAAAAAGCTTGAGTTTATTTTATCGTTGTGTAAATATAGGTGTCAAGACAGGTGTAAATATAACAGGAGGGTGATGTATGTCTGAAAAAACAATTATCGTCATTGGTTCGGGGACGGCGGCCCTTGCCTGTGCTTCCTCATTTCCTCCGTCATACCAAGTGACCGTCATCACAAAGAGAAACGTAACGAACAGCAATTCGCATTATGCTCAAGGCGGGATTGCTGTTTCATACGCAAAAGATGACTCTTTAGAATCCCATGTGAACGATACACTGTATGCGGGATGCGGACACAATGACGTGACAGCCGTGCGGCATTTGCTGAAAAGCGGACAGAGCATGATAAACAGGCTGATAGAAGGCCATTTCCCTTTTGATACGAAGTCGGACGGAACGTTTTGTCTCGGCAGGGAAGGCGCTCATTCCAAAAGGAGGATTCTGCACGCCGGGGGAGATGCGACCGGACGGATGTTGGTTGAGTTTCTGGTTCAGCAGCTGAGGGACGGCATTCGGATCATTGAACACGAGACGGTTGTTGATCTGCTGATTGAACACGGGCGATGCGCAGGCGTTGCCGTAAAGGATGCTTCAGGCGCCGTTTCTTACAGAAGAGCGGATTGTGTAGTGCTTGCATCAGGCGGATGCGGCAGTCTGTACCAATATCACACAAATGATTCCGCCATAACGGGAGACGGCATCGCTCTTGCCTACCGCGCTGGAGCTGAGATCACGGATATGGAGTTCACCCAGTTCCACCCGACCCTCCTTGTGAAAAACGGGACTGTGTACGGTCTGATTTCTGAAGCAGTGAGAGGAGAAGGCGGATATTTAGCGGATCGCTTCGGGCGCAGGATCATGGCTGGCAGACACGCACTAGAAGATTTGGCGCCCCGGGATGTGGTTTCACGGGCGATTTATGAAGAAATGATGAAAGAAAATCCTGTTTTTATAAATTGCAGCCGAATAGCCGATTTTAAGAAACGTTTTCCGACCATAACAGAAATTTGTCAAACAGCCGGTGTTGATCTTGAAAGCGGAATTCCCGTAGCACCCGGAATGCATTTTTTAATGGGCGGAGTAAAAGCCGATACATGGGGGAAAACGTCCGTGCCTGATTTGTACGCTATAGGCGAGACCGCCTGCACAGGCTTGCACGGGGCGAACCGCCTTGCGAGCAACTCACTGCTGGAAGCGCTGGCAAGCGGGCAACGATGTGCTGAACATATCATTCAAACACCGTTAAACGGAAGATATAAAAAAACCCCGAAGAAATTTGACGTCATCTTAGAAGTGCCGGACACAACGCTTCATGTGCTCCAAGCCAAAATGACAACCGGAGCGGGCATCGTCAGGGAAAAAGAAAACATGCAGGCGCTGGCATCCTGGCTTAACAACGTATCTGTGCGTCATATAAATGTGAAGGATATCACAATAGAACAAGCCGAGCTATCCTGCCTATGGAAGACTGCGCAACTTGTTGTGACCTCAGCCCTTATTCGGGAAGAAAGCAGGGGCGCTCATTTTCGCGCTGATTTTCCCGGGACGGAGAAAGAGTGGCACGGAAAACAAATCATTCATTCAACATCTGGAACAGTTATCAGAAAAAACGAAAGGATTGGGGAACTATGGACATTCTGCAGCTGAAACAAATGCTGACTCATTTTTTTCAGGAAGATATCGGAACGGGTGATGCGACGTCACAAGCGATTTTTGCTGATCAGCAATGTAAAGCGCGAATCATCGCAAAAACAGATGGCGTGTTTGCCGGAGAAGCCGTTATCCGTGAAGGATGGAAGCTTTTACACGATGATATCCGCATCCGCTCCCTGAAAAAAGACGGAGAACGGATGAAAAAAGGAGACGTGCTCGCTGAAATGGAAGGCCAGGCGGCGGCTCTTCTTACGGGGGAGCGGGTCATTCTGAATCTCTTACAAAGAATGTCAGGCATTGCGACAATGACGGATGAGGCCAAAAGGCGTCTTGATGATCCGTCCATTAAGATTTGTGATACGAGAAAAACGACACCCGGGCTCAGAATGCTGGAAAAATACGCCGTTCGGGTCGGAGGCGGCTTTAATCATCGCTTCGGCTTATATGACGGCATCTTGATAAAAGATAATCATATTGCCGCCTGCGGATCGATAAAAGCGGCCGTGGAGCGCGCAAGAAAAACGGCGGGACAGATGCTTGCGGTGGAAGTCGAAATCGAATCGGAACAGCAGCTGCTCGAGGCAATAGAAGCGGGCGCAGATGTTATTATGTTTGACAACTGTCCGCCTGAGTCCGTCCGGCGTTTTGCAGGCATGACACCGGGCCATATCAAAACGGAAGCATCCGGAGGCATAACGCTCGACACATTGCCCGCTTATAAAGGAACGGGCGTCCAATATATTTCACTCGGATTTCTGACTCATTCAGTAAAAAGCGCCGACATCAGCATGGATGTTGAGGCTGCGGAACAGGGGGATTTTTAAGATGTCTATTTTTGACGTGTTAACTGCATCAGCCGAAATGATGCCGAGCTATTATAAAGACATGAGCACCGGAGAAATGGAGAAGCGGGTCGCCGCCATTAAACGGGATTTCGGAAAGCGCCTGTTCATTCCGGGGCATCACTATCAAAAAGACGAAGTAATACAATTCGCCGATACGGCAGGTGACTCCCTGCAGCTTGCTCAAGTGGCAGAAAAAAATAAAGAGGCGGAATATATTGTGTTTTGCGGTGTGCATTTTATGGCGGAAACCGCTGATATGCTGACTGATGATAACCAAACCGTCATTTTGCCCGACATGCGCGCCGGATGCTCGATGGCTGATATGGCAGATATTCAGCAGACGGACAAAGCATGGCAAGAGCTTCAAGAACTGTACGGTAACACCATCATTCCGTTAACATATGTTAACTCGACGGCGGAAATTAAAGCATTCGTCGGACGGCACGGAGGAGCGACCGTCACCTCTTCGAATGCCCGGAGTGTGCTGAAATGGGCTTTTAAACAAAAAGAAAGAATTTTATTTTTGCCGGATCAGCATTTAGGCAGAAATACAGCCTATGACCTCGGCATTCCGCTGACAGAAATGGCTGTATGGGACCCGGGGCAGAACCGATTGCTTACTGACCATCCGGAAAACATTAAAGTCATCCTTTGGAAAGGGCATTGCTCCGTACACGAAAAGTTTACAGCGGAAAATATTTCTCAGCTGCGGCAGCGGGATTCCGGCATCCGCATTATCGTTCATCCGGAATGTTCGCGGGAAGTGGTCTCGCTCAGTGACGACAGCGGGTCTACCAAATACATTATTGATACGATTGAACAGGCTGAACCGGGAAGCAAGTGGGCGATCGGCACGGAAATGAATCTTGTTCAGCGCCTCATTCAATCGCATCCGGATAAACAGATTGAATCATTGAATCCCGATATGTGTCCGTGTCTGACAATGAACAGAATCGACCTGCCGCATTTATTGTGGTCGCTTGAGCAGCTTGAAAAAGGCGAGCCGAAGGGTGTCATTAAAGTTCCGGAAGCGGTTCGGACAGAAGCGCTTCGTGCTTTGAACAGAATGCTGAGTCATACGTAGTTATAAAAATTTCCCCTCCTTCCCAAATTTTTTATCATCATGCCCAGTCCATCGGCATATAGTGTGAAGAAACGTATTGTAATGACAAATGTACCGTTCACGTTTTGTGCATAGGAGGGGAAAACGTTGAAAATTCATATCGTTCAAAAAGGCGATTCGCTCTGGAAAATAGCTGAAAAATACGGAGTTGATCTTGAAGAGTTAAAAAAACTGAATCATCAGCTTAGCAATCCAGACTTAATTATGCCTGGAATGAAGATAAAGGTGCCTTCAGAAGCCGTTCCGGTCAGAAAAGAACCTAAGGCCGGCTTCGGAACGTCTGCGCATAAGCATGAGCATCCATATGCCAAAGAAAAACCGAAATCAGTTGTGGACATTGAAGACACCATACCGGAAGAACCAAAGCCGTCGATTCCATATGTGCCGCCAATCCCTGAAAAGCATGAAAATGTGCTGCCGGAAGCTGATATGAACCAATATTACCCGTCCAATCAGCTGTTTCAGCCGTGGTCGCCTCCTAAGCCGGAGGAACCGGTGACACATTTTGTCGAGCCGAAAGAAAAAGAGCATGACAATAACATTCCACAACAGGAGGAAATGATCAACATGGAAAACGCGAATTACCCGAATATGCCAAAGGCGCCTGAAGCCGGAAAGATGGAAGAAGAAAACGCCGCTTATCATCTGCCGAACATGCCAAACATTCCGAATGTCCCGTTTCCGAATATGCCGGCCGTTGAACCGCCTTTTATGCATTACCCGATGCCGTGCATGCCTTGTCCTTGTCCGGTTCCGGTGACACCGATGCTGCCGGGTTCTGGATTATGCCATCCGTGCTTCCCGGTAGGCGGAGGTTTCGGCGGTTTTGGAGGAGGTTTCGGAGGCTTTCCGGTCATGCCGATGCCGTTACCGTACGGATTCCATCATCCGGGATTTGGGCCGCATGCGGGTTACGGTGAATATGAAAATCAGGCCCATGAAAATGCAGAGCATTATGATGGTTCTGCATCTGGTTTCGGCGGTGCTCCTTACGGTCAAATGCCGTATTACGGCGGATATTCGTCACATTACGCACACGCCCCTCATCATGATGGAAAATATAAGGATGATGATTGCGGCTGCCATGATTCACATCACCACCACCATCACCACCACGGTTCACATCATCATCACGCAAATATGCCTGTGCAGCCATATCCGAATATGGGCGCAAATGCCGGATATTTTATGCCTTACGGCGGAGCAAATCCCAATGTCGCGCCGAATCAGCCGAGTCCAAATCAAGTATTCGGACGGCCGGAGGAAGAAGAAGATTAATGTTTCGGGACGATGTATGTCGTTCCTTTTTTTATGTCCAACTGAGGAATGGACATAACTGACAAGCTTAAACCCGCCGCCCGCCGCACATCCTAAACATGAGCGGAAAACGCTCAAACAGCGATGAATCCACGGGGGGTTTTTCCATTGGGTAAAAAACTGATGACGATCGCGGGCGTTTTAGCCGTGACGGCAAGCTTAACGGCATGCGGAGCAAATAATGCCATGAATGACGGACGCTACAATCAGTCAACACGTCCGGTCGGATATTATTCGAATGATAATGGTAACGGCAGAGGCCAGTACGGAATGGACCATCAAGGACCCGTTTCTGAAATGATGGAAAACCGAAACGGCCGTCATAATACGACAAACGTGTCCGACCAGTACGCCCCTAATGACGGGGTTCCGTTAACGACGGACGGCACATATAACGGCCGAAATGTCAATACGCCGCCGGCAGCAATGTCTTATAATGGGTATGACAACGCCGAAAACATCAGGTTGGCGGCAAAAGTAGCAAACCGCGTGAAAAAAGTAAAAGGCGTACAGGATAGTCAGGTCATCGTGACTGACACGAGAGTCGTCATTGCCGTCAGAACAAATCATCCTTTTACGAAAAATGATGATAAACATGTCAAACATGCGGCCAAAAAATTCGCGGACGGCCGTACAATTCAAGTGTTTACCGACAACGCTACTTTTACAAAGCTGCAAGACATGAACAGAAACAGCCGTTAAACGGACTGCCGGATGATTTCATCCGGCAGTATTTTTATGGATAAATCTTCATCATTTCTTTACATATTCTTAAAACGCTCTTTATATTGCGGTGTTAACATAAAAGTAATAAAACGTAACGGAGGGGCCGGGATGAAAAAAACGGAGCATGACAAAAGCCGCGGAACAAAAACTGTGTATCTGACCGTAAGGGGATACCGGCTCAAACTGACGCCCGGACAAATGAAACTGATTTCAGCCGGCCGGGCATAATCATCGGGGCAGCCCTCATTTAGAGAGCTGCTTTTTTTCGGCTGAAACAGACAAATGAAAGAAAACGATTAAGCACCGGCATCTTTGGTCAAACTAGCATCAAGAGTTTGATTGAATAAAGAGGTGTTATTGGTGAAACGAATTTGCGGTGCTCGTCTATTGTTTATGCTTATCTTATCGGCTGCAGTCCTGATTTGCGGAGGAAAAGGCGCATACGGGGCGGAGGTCGAGCATTACGGGCCGCTTCGGGTGCATGTCCAGCTGGAAAAGGTCTATCTTGACGGTGATGTCGGCATTGAACATACGGATGAAACCGTTTTAGCGATGGAGGATTTTTGGGCCGCATATGCCGGCTGGACGCTCGTTGAGCAGAAAAAAGGCTTCGTCCTTTTCCGTAAGCATGTTGATGATATTTCTCCGCTCAGTAAGGTTAACGGTTATATCGGCGTCACGGACGGAGGCGTCATCTCCACTTTTCACGGCCGTCCCGGATCGCTGGCCGAGCCGATTCAGTCTTTCTTCCAGATTGATATAGAAAGGCTGGAAAGCCGATTGCAAAAGCATTTGGAACACGGCATACCGTACAGGACAAAAGCGGAGTTTGAGAGCGTGATCGATCATATTAAGACTTACAGCGGCTGACTTTGACGCAAGACATGTGACACATGTCTTTTTTTTCTGAATGGAAGGTGTCAAAGCGAACATACGTTAACTTTTCTATAAGACTTTGGCTGTTTTTGTGTTACAATGATAAGCAGTCAAAGAGGTGAATAGGTGTGATTGAATTCGTGAAGGGGACGATTGATTACGTATCTCCCCAATACATCGTGATTGAAAACGGCGGAATCGGCTATCAGGTCTTCACTCCGAATCCGTTTATTTATAAGGTAAGCAATCAAGAGACCATTTTTACGTATCATCATATAAAAGAAGACGCCTTTTCTTTGTACGGTTTTTCAACCCGGGAAGAAAAAGCGCTTTTCACAAAGCTGCTGAACGTCACCGGCATCGGGCCTAAAGGGGCGCTCGCCATCCTCGGTTCCGGTGATCCCGGAGCCGTCATCGAAGCGATCGAACAGGAAGACGAAGCCTTTTTGGTGAAATTTCCGGGTGTGGGCAAAAAAACGGCGCGGCAGATTATTCTTGATTTGAAAGGCAAACTGGCCGACGTCGTGCCTGAAATGATTGACAACCTGTTCAATCATGAAGCGCGCATTGAAAAACAAGAGGCTGAAACGGCGCTTGACGAGGCGCTTGAAGCGCTCCGGGTTCTCGGCTACGCCGAAAAAGAAATTAAAAAAGTGCTTCCTCACTTAAAAGAGGAAACGGCGCTTTCAACAGATCAATATGTGAAAAAAGCATTGCAAAAATTATTAAAGTAAGGTGATGTTCATGGATGAACGGCTCGTTTCAAGTGAAGCAGACAGCCATGAATCAATAATCGAGCAAAGCCTCAGGCCGCAGAATCTCGCCCAGTATATCGGCCAAAAGAAGGTGAAAGAAAATCTGCGCGTGTTTATCGATGCGGCGAAAATGAGGCAGGAAACGCTGGACCACGTTCTTTTATACGGGCCTCCGGGTCTCGGGAAAACAACGCTTGCGTCTATCGTGGCCAATGAGATGGGTGTGGAGATGCGGACGACGTCAGGTCCCGCCATCGAAAGACCGGGAGATTTGGCAGCCATTTTGACGGCGCTCGAACCAGGGGATGTGCTGTTTATAGACGAAATTCACAGGCTGAACCGCTCAATTGAGGAAGTGCTGTACCCGGCGATGGAGGATTTCTGCCTTGATATCGTCATTGGAAAAGGCCCGTCCGCCCGCTCCGTCCGTCTCGACCTTCCCCCTTTTACGCTTGTAGGAGCGACGACAAGGGTCGGATTATTGACTGCACCGCTCAGAGACCGGTTCGGGGTGCTGTCGCGCCTTGAATACTATACGCAGGAAGAGCTGACAGATATCGTGTCAAGAACGGCTGACGTTTTTGAAGTGGATATCGAAAAAGCCCCGGCTCTGGAAATCGCCAGACGGTCAAGGGGAACGCCGCGGGTTGCAAACCGGCTTCTCAGAAGGGTGAGGGATTTTGCCCAGGTGCTCGGCGACAGCCGCATCACGGAAGAAATCGCTCACGACGCGCTCGAACGTCTTCAAGTCGATGCGCTCGGCCTTGACCATATCGACCATAAGCTGCTGATGGGCATGATCGAAAAATTCAGCGGCGGTCCCGTCGGCCTTGATACGATTTCCGCGACAATCGGCGAAGAACCGCATACAATAGAGGATGTGTACGAACCGTATCTGCTGCAGATCGGATTTCTCCAGAGGACGCCGAGGGGACGGGTCGTGACTCCGGCTGTGTATGAACATTTTCGATTGGAGGCGCCCGCCCGTGACTGACTTTCCGAAGGTTCTCATGGTTCTCGGTGCCGTTTTGCTTATTGCCGGCGCAGTCTGGCACTTTGTCGGAAGGCTGCCCGGAGATATTTTCGTTAAGAAGGGAAATGTTACATTTTTCTTTCCCGTTGTCACTTGTATTGTGATCAGTGTGATACTATCCATTCTGCTTAATTTTTTCGGCAGAATGAAATAACAATAGACAGAATAAAGGTGAAATGATGAAAGTCGATTTATTTGATTTTGAACTGCCTGAACGCCTCATTGCCCAAGTGCCGCTGAGAGAGCGTGACGCATCGCGGCTGATGGTGCTCAACAAACAGACGGGCGGGCTGACGGACAGTTCATTTAAAGAGATTGTAAGCTTTTTTAATGAAGGGGATTGCCTCGTCTTGAACAATACCCGTGTGCTGCCTGCAAGATTATTCGGCACAAAAGAAGATACGGGGGCGAAAGTGGAGCTTCTGTTATTAAAACAGGAAGAAAATGATACATGGGAAACGCTCGTAAAGCCGGCGAAACGCGTAAAAAAAGGAACGGTCCTGACATTCGGCGACGGCCGGCTGACAGCGGTCTGCACGGAGGAGCTTGATCACGGAGGCAGAAAAATAGAATTCCGGTATGACGGGATTTTTTACGAAGTGCTTGAATCACTCGGTGAAATGCCGCTGCCTCCTTATATTAAAGAGCAGCTTGATGATAAAGAACGGTATCAGACCGTCTTTTCAAAAGAAATTGGATCTGCCGCAGCTCCGACGGCCGGACTTCATTTTACGGAAGAGATTCTGGACGAGCTGAAGCAAAAGGGTGTGCGGATTGAATTTATCACACTTCATGTGGGACTCGGCACATTCCGCCCGGTCAGTGCGGATGATGTGGAAGAGCATAACATGCACGCGGAATTTTATGAAATGACGGAAGAAACCGCCGCCTCTTTAAACGAGGTCAGAAAGGCGGGAGGGCGCATCGTGTCGGTCGGGACGACATCAACGCGCACCCTGGAAACCATTGCCGGCGAGCATGACGGCGTATTTACCGCTTCAAGCGGCTGGACGTCCATCTTCATTTATCCGGGATATGAATTTAAAGCGATTGACGGCATGATCACCAATTTTCATCTGCCGAAATCTTCGCTTATCATGCTCGTTTCTGCGCTTGCCGGCAGAGAGCATGTTCTTTCCGCCTACCGTCATGCGGTAGAAGAGGAATATCGTTTCTTCAGCTTTGGCGACGCCATGCTGATTATCTAATTTGAATGACAGGAGGCCTCATACAAAGTGGCTGAACAACCGATACGTTATGAATTTATAAAGGAATGCAAACAAACGGGAGCGCGCCTGGGCAGAGTTCATACGCCCCACGGCTCCTTTGAGACGCCTGTATTTATGCCGGTCGGCACGCTTGCTACGGTAAAGACGATGTCTCCGGACGAGCTGAAATCTATGGATGCGGGCATTATTTTAAGCAATACGTACCATTTATGGCTCCGTCCGGGACACGATATTGTAAAAGAAGCGGGCGGGCTTCATAAGTTTATGAACTGGGACCGCGCGATTTTAACGGATTCCGGCGGTTTTCAGGTCTTTTCATTGAGCAAGTTTCGTAATATAGAAGAAGAAGGCGTTCATTTCCGCAATCACTTAAATGGAGACAAACTGTTTTTATCTCCGGAAAAAGCGATGGAAATTCAAAACGCCCTCGGCTCTGATATCATGATGGCGTTTGATGAGTGTCCGCCGTATCCGGCAGAGTATGATTACATGAAACGCTCTGTGGAACGGACCAGCCGCTGGGCGGAACGCTGCCTGGAGGCGCACGGGCGCTCAGATGAGCAGGGGCTGTTCGGAATCGTACAGGGCGGAGAATACGAAGATCTGCGGACACAAAGTGCAAAAGACTTGGTTTCGCTTGATTTTCCGGGTTACGCCATAGGCGGATTATCTGTCGGCGAGCCGAAGCACGTCATGAACCGAGTGCTTGAGTTTACAACTCCGCTTTTACCGAAGGACAAGCCGAGATATTTAATGGGTGTGGGTTCACCGGATGCCTTAATTGACGGCGCCATCCGCGGCGTGGATATGTTTGACTGCGTACTGCCGACCCGGATTGCCCGAAACGGCACGGTGTTTACGAATGAAGGGCGTCTGAATATGAAAAACGCCAAATATGAGCGTGATTTCCGTCCGATTGACGAAGAGTGCAGCTGCCATACATGCCAAAATTACTCCCGCGCTTACATCAGACATTTGATCCGCTGTAATGAAACGTTTGGAATTCGATTAACAACTTACCATAACCTTCATTTTCTGTTACACTTAATGGAGCAGGTCAGACAAGCCATCCGGGAGGATCGTCTTGGTGATTTCCGAGAAGAGTTCTTTGAGCGTTACGGCTATAATAAGCCAAATGCGAAAAGCTTCTAAATAAAACCATTCTTGAAAGGAGGGAAACAGATGGGTACTTTAGGCACAATCGTTCCTATTATTTTAATGTTTGCAGTGCTTTATTTCCTGCTCATCCGTCCGCAGCAAAAGCAGCAGAAGGCCGTACGCCAGATGCAGGAAGAGCTGAAAAAAGGGGATACAGTGGTGACAATCGGAGGATTGCACGGCACTGTTGATTCAATTGATGAAAGCAAGGTCGTCATTAAAACAGGTGATAACACCCGTTTAACATTTGACCGCCGCGCCATCAGAGAAGCTTCCGCTGAATAACAGCGAAGCTCATACATACAAAAAAAAGAGCGGAGAATCCGCTCTTTTTTTATTACGCTGATCTGCTTCCTTTCAAATTCACTCCGAAAATGCCGCCGAGCATGCTGACTCCCAAAAAGCCGAGATGAAACAAAAGCTGACCGGATGTAAACGTTTTTCCGAACCCTAAATATTGAAACAGCAAGATGATTAATGAAAAACAGACGGCGGTTAACGCTCCGATCATCCAGCCTTTTTCCTTCGCTTTGCCGCCCGATATAAAACCGCCCGCAAATAAAGAAAGAAAGGAAAGCGCGGTGATCAGCCAGCTGAAAGATGATTCTTCCATTGAGGTAACCGTCAGTAAAAGCGAAATCGCCAAACTCGTAAGAAGCATCACCGCAAAGATAGCCACTAAGCCGTACAAGACGCCTCTTCCCACTTGTTTCGTTTCTTCCATTTTTATCTCCTCTCCGCCCTGCGGCCTGATATATGACAAGCCGGAGCCCGTCTTTTTCTAAATGTATTCTCTGAATGTTCGAATTAGACGTAAATGAATGATGTTCAGCCCTTTTCTTACATAATTCAGAGCCGGTGGCAAATGCTATGACCGTTGGAGGTGCGATATGGAAGATATTTTCATTATTACGTTTCGTACGATTGTGCTTTATTTTATCATTCTTGTGATTTTCAGACTGATGGGAAAACGGGAAATCGGAGAACTGAGCATTTTAGACCTTGTCGTCTCCATTATGATTGCCGAGATTGCCGTATTGGCAATTGAAAATGTAAAAGATAAGCTTTTGCATACAATTGTGCCGATTGTCGTTTTAATGATTATTCAAGTAAGCCTTGCTTTTATTTCGCTCAAAAGCCAAAAAATACGGCAGCTGCTTGACGGAAAACCCACCATTATTATAAAACAGGGAAAAATTGATGAACGGGCGATGAGATCGCAGCGCTACAATTTTGACGATCTTCTTATGCAGCTGAGGGAGAATAACATCGATAGAATCTCTGACGTGTCATACGCCATTTTGGAGTCTTCAGGCAAACTGTCGATCGTCAAAAAGAAAACTAATAAGGATAAGCAGATGGAAACATCCCTTATCGTTGACGGGGTCATTCAGAACGAGCATCTGGACAGAATCGGGAAAGACAAACACTGGCTCGAAAAAAATTTAGCAAAAAGAGGATATCGCGATCTTTCGGTTATATCATTCTGCACGTTTACGGACGGCGCTTTTTTTATTGATCTTAAAGATGAAAAAGGGGAGCCATAAATGGGTTTTACCGCGTCACGAACTTGCCGATGACCGGAATCCGGATCAGCTCTTCCCTTTTAATCAGCCTGAATAACAGAAGAAGCGCAATGTACAAAATCGCGGTCATTGCAATCCAGCCTGTGAGATTAACAGCCTCTGACCCTGAAAAATGAACGGCGTGCTTGATGATGCGGCTGACATAACCGCAAATGAATATGACGGCAAAACAGAGCGCGTATTCTTTTATTTTAATGCTGATCGGAAGCACCTTGCTTACGGTGGCCGCATGCAGCAGGGTGACAAGGACCATCCCCGTTACAATCGCAAGTGCGGCGCCCATGATGCCCAATGAAGGCCTGGTCGCCAAAACAAAAATCAGGCCGGTTTTGACAGCGGCGCCGATAAAACTGTTCATCATGGCGGCCCCGGCTAAATTGAGAGCCTGCAGCACCGCCTGAAGGGGCCCCTGAAAATAGTAAAGCAGAAAAAACGGCGCCATCACTTTAACAAATACCGCCGCATTAGTTGATCCGTACATGACGGACATCAGTTCATCAGCGAAAGAGAATAAAATAACCACCGAAATGCCTCCGCTTAAAAGACACAGCCTCATCGCCTGTTCCAGACGGTATTCGACAACTTGCAGCTTTTTTTGCTCCATTCCTTCACTGATCGCAGGAACAAGCGCCGTAGACAGAGAATAGGTTATAAAGCTGGGCAGCGTCAAAACCGTCATGGCAAATCCGGTCAGCTCCCCGTACTGGCTGGTGGCGGCAGCGGTGGCCACTCCTGCAATCGCAAGGCTCTGCGCGACGACAATAGGTTCAAAAAACCAAGATAAATTTCCGATGAAGCGGCTTCCGGTTGTCGGGAGCGACACGCTCATCAGCTGGCGGAAGGTTTCTTTTCCATTTGCAATCGACTTGAAAAATTGTTTTCTGATTCTGATTGTTTTATTTGCTTTAAAACAAATGAATAAATAAATAAGAGAGGCAAGCTCCCCGATGACAGACGAAATCATAGCTCCGGCTGCGGCATATTCAATCCCGTACGGCAGAAACACCGTCGTGCAGACTGCGACAAGTGAAATCCGCACGATCTGCTCAAGCACTTGGGAAAACGCCAGCGGGTTCATATTCTGCCTGCCCTGAAAGTAACCGCGCAGCACGCTGGAGATTGCGATAATCGGCACGACGGGCGTAATCGCCAGAAGCGGGTAAACCGTGCGCTGATCCGTCAGCATCGTTTCGGACATAATCGGCGCAAAGCATAAAAACAGCGGCGTGAAGATGAGACTTAATATCCCGGTGACGGTAAGCGACATCACTAAAATGTGTTTCATTTTCTGCCGGTCCCCCCGCGCGCTTGCTTCAGCGACAAGTTTGCTGATGGCAACGGGGAGGCCGAATTGAGTCAAAGTGGTGGCCAAAAAAAATGTCGGGGCAGCCATCATGTATAAACCGACCCCTTCTTCACCGATAAACCGGGCGATAACCACCCGGTTGACAAAGCCGAGCATTCTCGTAATCATCCCGGCTGCGATGAGAATAAGAGTGCCTCTTAAAAAAGTCTGTTTTGCCATTTTATAAACCCCTGCCTTCTCAAACTACCTGGAATCATATACAATAAAGATATGCGCCGATGTCGTCCGAGCATGACAAGTCTTCGAGAAAAATGGAAAAAGGAGCGAGCGCCCAGTGGAGAAACATCCCGCCGAAATATACAAAGATCATTTGCGGCCTTTTTTGTACAGTAAACTTGAAGAGTTCAAAATCCTCGGATACGATGATGTTGAGCACGAGAGTTTATGGTCATACTTAATACATAAAAAGTGGAAACAGAAAAAGGAACTGCCGCTGCATGAATTGGCCGGTCATATTTTATCAGTTAAAATTGGCGATTTTATGAACTATGCAACCGTTGAAGCTTTTAAGTCGTCTAATTGGCTGGAAAGCGATGAGGGTCAGGAAGCTTTAGATGAACTGCTGAGATAATGATTTGACGGCATAGGTTTAAGGAGGAAATACATAATGAAAAAAGGACGCTTGATTGCGTTTTTCCTGATCGTATTATTGATCGGCACAGGGCTGGGGTATTTTACAAAACCGGCTGCCAATAATATTACGTTAGGATTGGATTTACGCGGCGGGTTTGAAGTTCTGTACGATGTGCAGCCCGTCAAAAAAGGCGATAAAATCACAAAAGACGTGCTCGTCAGCACGGTGCAGGCGCTGAACCGCCGGGCTAACGTTCTCGGCGTAAGCGAGCCGAACATTCAGATTGAAGGAAATAACCGCATCCGCGTACAGCTGGCGGGCGTCACGAATCAGAACAGGGCGCGCGAAATTCTGTCAACGGAAGCGCAGCTCTCGTTCAGGGATACGAATGATAAAGAGCTGTTAAACGGCTCTGATCTCGTGGAAAACGGCGCGAAGCAAACCTTTGATCCGACGACGAACGAACCGATTGTCAGCGTTAAGCTGAAGGATGCGGATAAGTTCGGAGAAGTGACGAAAAAAGTCAAGAAAATGGCGCCTAATAATCAGCTTGTGATCTGGCTTGATTACCAAAAAGGCGATTCATTTAAAAAAGAAGTCGGCAAAAAACATCCGAAATATGTATCCGCTCCGAATGTGAGCCAGGAACTAAATACAAAGGATGTCACGATTGAAGGCCAGTTCACCGTTCAAAAAGCGAAGGACTTGGCCAATATTTTAAACGCGGGCGCGCTGCCTGTGAAACTGACCGAAAAATACTCTACTTCCGTAGGGGCGCAATTCGGACAGCAGGCTTTGCATGATACGGTAGAGGCCGGCATCATCGGTATTGCAATTGTTTTCTTATTTATGCTGCTTTATTACAGACTGCCTGGACTCATAGCGGTAATTACGCTTTCTGTATACGTGTATATTACGCTTCAAGTGTTTGACTGGATGCAGGCGGTGCTGACGCTTCCGGGTATTGCGGCGCTCATTTTGGGTGTCGGGATGGCGGTTGACGCCAACATCATCACCTATGAACGGATAAAAGAAGAACTGAAACTCGGCAAATCCGTCCGCTCAGCTTTCCGTTCAGGGAACAGACGGTCATTCGCGACGATTTTCGATGCGAACATCACAACGATCATCGCAGCGGTCGTACTCTTTATTTTCGGGACAAGCTCTGTAAAAGGGTTTGCGACGATGCTGATTTTGTCAATTCTGACAAGCTTTATTACAGCTGTCTTCCTTTCAAGATTCCTGCTCTCTCTTCTCGTGGAAAGCAGATGGCTTGACCGGAAAAAAGGCTGGTTCGGCGTCAAGAAAAAACATATTATGGACATTCAAAAAACGGATGAAAATACTGAACCGCATACGGCATTCCAAAAATGGGATTTCACGAGCAAGCGAAAATATTTCTTTATTTTCTCAAGCGCTGTAACCATTGCGGGAATTATCATCTTACTGGTCTTTAAGCTCAACCTGGGAATCGATTTTGCAAGCGGCGCGCGGATTGACGTGCAGAGCAATCATTCTTTGACGGCGCAGCAGGTTGAAAAAGATTTTGATTCTCTCGGCATGGAGCCGGAAAACATCGTGCTTTCTGGTAAAGAGAACCATGTTGCCGCGGCCCGGTTTGTCGGAGAGCCGTCTAAAGAAAAAATCGCTGAAATCAAAACGTACTTTAAGGACAAATACGGATCTGAACCGAACGTCAGCACGGTATCGCCGACAGTCGGAAAAGAACTGGCCCGTAATGCTTTATATGCTGTCGCCATTGCATCAATCGGCATCATTATTTACGTGTCAATCCGTTTCGAGTACAGAATGGCAATCGCCGCAATTGTATCCCTGCTGTATGACGCTTTCTTTATCGTCGCGTTTTTCAGCATTACCAGGCTGGAGGTCGATGTCACCTTTATCGCCGCTGTACTCACCATAATCGGTTACTCGATAAATGATACGATCGTTACATTTGACCGGATACGTGAGCAGATGAAAAAACGTAAGCCGAAGTCATTTGCCGATCTGGAACATATCGTGAATCTGAGCTTGCAGCAAACCTTTACACGTTCGATCAATACGGTCTTGACCGTTGTGATTGTTGTCGTCGTGCTGCTCATTTTGGGCTCATCGTCAATTACAAACTTCTCCGTCGCTTTATTGGTCGGTTTATTGACGGGTGTTTATTCCTCTCTTTACATCGCCGCGCAGCTGTGGCTTGTATGGAAAGGAAAAGAATTTAAAGGGAAAAAATCAATCGAAGAGTAAAATGGGAACAGGCTGTCTTGCAGAAGGCAGCCTGTTTTTTCAGGCCGCATTGAACTTAAAACCTGCATTTGCTATAATGACATACGCTTACATAATCAATCATCATTGTAAAAACATGTAGGAGGGTTCTTATGAACGTTCGTGAGTCGGAGCTTCCGGGCATCGGCCAGAAAGTAGAAGTCATTACGAAAAATCACGATAAAATCAGTATTATTCTTCATGATGACGGCAGAAAAGAGCTCTATTACTTCGATGAGAATGATCATGACGAATGCTTGGCATCCGTTGAATTTAACGACGAAGAGGCGAGGCAGATTTCCGCTATTTTAGGCGGGATGACGTATAAGCCGAAAGCGCTGGAATCTGTGGAAGTCGCGCTTGATGGCCTCGTCATTGAGTGGTTTAAAGCCGAATCTCACGCACCGGCTGTCAGCCGTACAATCGGAGATTTGGAGATCAAGAAACATTACAACGTCCAGATTATTGCGATCGTAAAGAAAAATCGGCAAAAACAGCTGAGCCCCGGCATTGATACCGTAATTGAAGAAGGGGACACCCTCGTCATATCGGGAGAAAGAAGCGGACTGAAAAAGCTGGTCCGCGAGCAGTTAACGGCCCGGATTTCCTGAGACCGGGGTTTACTCCCGGGAAAATGGGGGAAAAGATAAGAGTGAACGATTGGGGGCAGACGCATGAATAAACAATGGACTATTATATTCGCATTACTATTTACTCTGATTGTCGCCATTTTTGCTGTCATTAACGTGCGGGCGGTTGAGGTTGATTATCTGTTCGGAACCGCTGAATGGCCGCTGATTTTAGTCATTTTAGGTTCTGTGTTAATGGGAGCGCTGATCGTGTTTTCGGCCGGCATATTTCAAGTGATGAAGCTGAAGCGCGAAATTAAAATGCTGCGGAAAGAAAACAGATCCGCAGGTGAATTGACGGCTGATTCGGACGGCCAAAAAACAGCCGCGCCGCCGGAAGAAATGCTTGAAGAGAAAAAAGGATCAGAATAACATTTGAAACCCCTCAGTCCGCTCTAGTATAATAGGGTGGTTGAGGGGTGAATTTATGTTAGCGTCAAAAATGCGCTGGGAAATCCAGCAGCCGGATCAGGAAAAAGTCAAATCACTCACAGAACAATTGGACATAACACCTCTTGTGGCATCACTGCTTGTAAAAAGAGGTTTTGATACTGCCGAAAGCGCAAGGCTGTTTTTACATACAAAGGATGCAGACTTTTATGACCCGTATGAATTAAAGGGAATGCGGGAAGCAGTTGATCGGATAAAACTGGCGGTTTCTCAAGGGGAACCGATTATGATTTACGGAGATTACGATGCAGACGGCGTTACAAGCACGTCAGTGATGCTGACGGCACTCAGACAGCTGTCGGCGGACGTTGACTTTTATATTCCCGACCGTTTCACAGAAGGCTACGGCCCGAATGAACAAGCTTTCCGTTCCATAAAAGAGCGGGGATTTTCGCTGATCATTACAGTGGATACGGGAATCGCCGCCGTCCATGAAGCTGAAGTCGCAAAAGAGCTGGGCTTAGACGTCATTATTACCGACCACCATGAGCCGGGACCCGAGCTTCCTGACGTATTTGCGATCATCCACCCGAAGCAGCCGGGCTGCGGCTATCCGTTTAAAGAATTGGCCGGCGTCGGTGTGGCGTTTAAGCTTGCCCATGCGCTTACGGGTTCTTTGCCGGAAGCTATGCTGGACTTGGCGGCAATCGGTACGGTTGCAGATCTGGTGCCTCTTCATGATGAAAACAGATTAATTGCGTCACTTGGGATCGAAAGGCTTCGAACGACAAATCGGCCGGGCCTCAAAGCTCTGATTAAGCTTTCCGGCGGAGATATCGGACAAGCTGATGAGGAAACGATCGGATTTCAGGTCGCGCCGAGGCTCAATGCCGTCGGAAGAATAGAACAGGCCGATCCCGCCGTGCATCTGCTGATGACCGAAGATCAGTTTGAAGCGGAGGAACTGGCTTCGGATATTGACCTGCTGAATAAAGAGCGGCAGAAAATGGTGAAAACCATGACCGAAGAGGCTGTTGAAATGGTTCAGCAGCAAGGCGGAAACCCGTCTGCCATTGTAGTGGCAAAAGCCGGCTGGAATCCGGGAGTCGTCGGTATTGTCGCATCGAAGCTGGCTGAACGTTTTTACCGGCCCGCTGTTGTGCTTGGGATAGATGAGGAGCAGGGCATCGCTAAAGGGTCGGCGCGAAGCATCAGAGGCTTCAACCTTTTTACGAGCCTTTCACAGTGCAGAGACATTCTTCCTCATTTCGGCGGGCATCCGATGGCGGCAGGAATGACGTTGAAGGCTGAAGATGTGGCGGAATTAAGGGACAGGCTGAATCAAATGGCTGAAGAAACCCTTACGGAAGAGGATTTTATTCCCGTTCAGGAGGTTGATCTTGTCTGCGGCGTTGAAGACATAACCGTTGAAAGCATTACAGAATTGAATATGCTGTCGCCGTTCGGCATGCTTAACCCTAAACCGCATGTGATGGTGAAAAATGCCGTGCTTGATGATGTGCGCCTGATCGGAGCGAATAAAAATCACGTGAAAATGACGGTGAAAAGTGATTCCGCCGTCCTTGACTGCGTCGGCTTTAATAAAGGAGAGCTTGAAGCCGGAGTTGTCCCCGGATCAACGATTTCCATTGTCGGCGAGATGTCCATTAATGAATGGAACAACAGAAAGAAACCACAGCTGATGATTAAAGATGCTGCGGTGCCGGAATGGCAGCTTTTTGATATCAGGGGCAAGCGGACGTGGGAAGACACGGTCACCGCGCTGCCGAAGGAAAAACGGGTGCTCATCAGCTTTAACGAAAAAACCGCTCAGAAGCTCCGTGCAAAAGAGCTGTCGGGCGAGCTGGCCGGGATCACATCGGAATCCGAGGCGGAAGCTCTCCAGCTTGACGGAAAATATGCCGTTTTTCTGGATGTTCCGCCG
This sequence comes from Bacillus sp. FCW2, assembly GCF_021228595.1. Classification (NCBI taxonomy): domain Bacteria; kingdom Bacillati; phylum Bacillota; class Bacilli; order Caryophanales; family Bacillaceae; genus Bacillus; species Bacillus sp. FCW2. Next base: position 1,006,092 of record NZ_CP089436.1, read on the forward strand.
TCAGCGGATCGCCTGCAGCATTTGCTTGACGGAAAGAAGCCGGAACGGATTTATTTTGTTTTTATCAATCATGAAGAACATTTCCTGTCCTCATTTCCATCGCGGAATGATTTCAAGTGGTTTTACGCATTTCTCTTAAAAAGGGGCGCTTTTGACTTCGGCAAGCATGGTTCAGAGCTTGCGAGACACAGAGGATGGTCAATTGACACAATCAATTTCATGACAAAGGTGTTTTTTGATCTCGGTTTTGTTAAAATAGAAGATGGTGTGCTGTCTGTCGTGAGCGGCGCGAAAAAACGCGACCTGGCAGATTCGCAAACCTATCAGGTAAAACAGCAGCTGATGGAATTAGACCAGAAGCTCAATTATTCCGCAGCCCATGAGCTGAAGGAATGGCTGAATAAGCTGATGAACCAAGGTTCAGAAGCTTATGAAAGTACGAGGAGGACATAGAACAGATGGATCTTAAAAAATACGTAACAATTGTGCCCGATTACCCGAAAGAAGGCGTACAATTTAAAGATATTACGACATTGATGGACAAAGGCGACGTATACCGTTACGCTACTGACCAAATTGTTGAATATGCAAAAGAAAAAGAAATTGATTTAGTTGTCGGGCCTGAAGCGCGCGGCTTTATTATCGGCTGTCCGGTTGCATACGCTCTCGGAGTCGGCTTTGCGCCGGTTCGGAAAGAAGGAAAACTTCCGCGTGAGGTCATTAAAGTCGATTACGGTTTGGAGTACGGAAAAGACGTACTGACGATTCATAAAGATGCGATTCTGCCGGGACAGCGCGTGCTGATTACTGATGACTTGCTTGCAACAGGCGGCACGATCGAAGCAACGATTAAGCTAGTCGAAGAACTGGGCGGCGTCGTAGCCGGTATTGCGTTCTTAATCGAGCTTTCTTACCTTGACGGCAGAGACAAGCTTGACGATTACGATATTTTAACATTAATGAAATATTAACCGCATATGGAAAAAAGCACTCGTGTCAGGGTGCTTTTTTCCTATTATTTCATCATCCTGACAGATTCTTTAGGTGTTTTGAACTTCTGCCCTTTACATCTCTCGTTTTTTTCTTGATAATAAACTAATACAGTTTACATTTAAAAAAGGTGATTCCATGGCGAACGAACAAGTATTGACTGCCGAGCAAGTAATAGATAAAGCGCGCACTTATCTGCCGGAGGAGCAGATTGCGTTTGTTGAGAAAGCTTACCTGTATGCGCAAAACGCGCATCGCGAACAGTACCGCAAATCAGGTGAGCCGTACATCATTCATCCGATTCAGGTGGCGGGGATTCTCGTCGATCTGGAAATGGACCCTTCCACAATTGCGGGCGGATTTCTGCATGACGTGGTAGAGGACACGGATGTCACCCTCGACGACCTGAAGGAAGCATTTTCTGAAGAAGTGGCGATGCTTGTCGACGGCGTGACGAAGCTCGGTAAAATTAAGTATAAATCTCAAGAGGAGCAGCAGGCGGAAAACCATCGAAAAATGTTTGTCGCTATGGCTCAGGATATCAGAGTCATATTGATCAAGCTGGCGGATCGCCTTCACAATATGCGGACGTTAAAGCATCTTCCGCAGGAAAAGCAGCGGAGAATTTCAAATGAGACGCTGGAGATTTTCGCTCCGCTGGCCCATCGGCTCGGGATTTCTAAAATCAAATGGGAGCTTGAAGACACCGCTCTCCGTTATTTGAATCCTCAGCAGTATTACAGAATCGTCAACCTCATGAAGAAAAAGCGCGCGGAACGCGAACTTTATGTCGAAGAGGTTGTCAATGAAGTGAAAAAACGGGTCGAAGAAGTGAATATCAAAGCGGACTTTTCAGGACGCCCGAAGCACATCTACAGCATTTACCGCAAGATGGCGCTGCAAAATAAACAGTTCAATGAAATATATGATCTGCTCGCCGTCCGTATTCTTGTCGGAAGCATTAAAGACTGCTACGCCGTACTCGGCATTATTCATACGTGCTGGAAGCCGATGCCGGGCAGATTCAAAGATTATATTGCGATGCCTAAGCCGAATATGTATCAGTCGCTGCATACGACCGTAATCGGGCCTAAAGGCGATCCGCTGGAAGTGCAGATCAGAACGTTTGAGATGCATGAGATCGCTGAATACGGGGTGGCCGCACACTGGGCATATAAAGAAGGCAAGGCTGCAAACGAAGAAGCGACATTTGAGAAAAAACTGTCCTGGTTCCGTGAAATTCTGGAATTCCAAAACGAGTCTACGGATGCGGAAGAATTTATGGAATCGCTGAAAATCGATCTGTTTTCTGACATGGTATACGTATTTACGCCAAAAGGCGATGTCATTGAACTGCCGTCAGGCTCTGTGCCGATTGATTTTTCCTACAGGATACACTCGGAGATCGGCAACAAAACAATCGGGGCGAAAGTGAACGGAAAAATGGTGACGCTTGACCATAAGCTCCGGACGGGCGACATCGTCGAGATTCTGACGTCCAAGCATTCATACGGCCCGAGCCAAGACTGGGTCAAACTGGCGCAGACGTCCCAGGCGAAACACAAAATCCGTCAATTCTTTAAGAAACAGCGCCGTGAAGAAAACGTCGAAAAGGGCCGTGAGCTTGTCGAGAAAGAAATTAAAAATCTTGATTTTGAAGTGAAAGATGTTTTAACACTCGAAAATCTTCAAAAAGTTGCCGACAAGTTCAATTTCTCAAATGAAGAGGATATGTACGCGGCGGTCGGGTATAACGGCATTACCGCTCTTCAGGTGGCCAACAGGCTCACCGAAAAAGAGCGGAAGCTGCGTGACCAGGAAGAGCAGGAAAAAATCGTTCAGGAAGTCACTTCCGAGCCGAAACATTATCCGCAAGGGAGAAAACGGGAAGCGGGTGTGCGCGTAAAAGGCATTGACAACCTTCTCGTCCGCTTGTCGAAATGCTGCAACCCGGTGCCGGGCGACCATATCGTCGGTTTTATTACAAAAGGGCGCGGTGTATCCGTTCACCGGGATGACTGTCCGAACGTCAAAACGAATGAAGCGCAGGAACGTCTGATCCCCGTTGAATGGGAGCATGAATCACAGGTTCAAAGACGCAAAGAATATAACGTTGAGATTGAGATTTTGGGGTATGACCGTCTCGGGCTTTTAAATGAGGTGCTCCAAGCCGTAAATGAAACGAAAACCAACATCTCCTCTGTCTCCGGCAAATCCGACCGCAATAAAGTCGCTACGATTCATATGGCGATTTTTATTCAAAACATCAACCATCTGCATAAAGTGGTCGAGCGGATTAAGCAGATCAGAGACATCTATTCAGTCCGGCGGGTAATGAACTAAAAGGAGCTTGCTATGAAATTAGTTGTTCAGCGTGTAACAGAAGCAAGTGTGACGGTTGACGGCGCTGTCGCCGGCCGGATCGGACCCGGCATTATGGCGCTTGTCGGCATCACTCATGAAGATACAGAAGAAGATGCCGCTTACTTGGCGGATAAAATCGTGAATCTTCGGATTTTTGATGATGAAAGCGGCAAGATGAATTTATCGCTTTTGGATACGGGCGGGGAGATCTTATCCGTTTCCCAGTTTACGCTTTACGGCGAAACGAAGAAAGGGAGACGCCCGAATTTTATGAATGCGGCTAAACCGGATCAGGCTGTGCTCCTTTATGAAAAGTGGAACGAACTCCTTCGGGAAAAAGGAGTCAAAGTGGAAACCGGAATATTCGGAGCCATGATGGATGTTCAGCTGACGAATTCCGGGCCGATTACATTGATTATGGATTCTAAACAATAAAAAAAGCTGCCGTTCGGCAGCTTTTTTTATGATTGAAAATAATGTTCCAATCCGCTTTCAATTCCGTCTGTCACTTTTTCCTGATAAGAGCCGCTATGTATGATTGTTTCTTCTTGCGGTTGACTGAGATAGCCGAGCTCATACAGCATGGCAGGCCGTTTATTTTCCCTCAGGACGTAATAATCGCCAAACAGAACGCCGCGATCCGGGATAGGGGAACGCTTCACTACTTCAGAATGGACGTCTGAGGCAAGCTGGCGATCCTTAGACGGACTGTAATAATAAGCCGTGCTTCCCCGTGTTGACGTATCGGCATAGCTGTCATAGTGAATGCTGATAAAGGCATCCGCATTCCGGTAATGAGAGGTTGAAACCCTGGCCTGCAGGCTGATAAAAGTATCATCCTGTCTGGTGATATACACGTTTGCACCGGATGCCCGCAATTTTTGGGCCAGCAGCTTAGCGGTTTTAATCGTTACGTTTTTTTCAAACTTTCCGGAGTAGCCGATCGTTCCGCTGTCTTTTCCTCCGTGTCCGGGATCAACGACGATCGTTTTGTTTTTAAGTGAGCCGCTGCCGCCTGACGTGTTGGGAGAAGGTGCTTCGCCTGTTTCCTCACCGCTTTTTGACGTTTGTACGACCCAGTTTGCCACATATGCGGTTTGTCCGTTTTCAAGCCGGACTTCATACCATTTGCCGCTTGAGCCGACAATCGGGTAGGCTGCGCCTTTATCTGCTCTTTTTACGATAGAAGCGGAAGTCGAGGCTGAGCTCCTTAAGTTGGTGCCGCCGTAAACAATATACGCTTTTTTCGAGGAGCCTGAGCCCGCAGAACCGTCTCCCGAGCCGGATGCGCTGTCCGATGAGTCAGAATCCTTTATGATGTAGTGGCTTGCTGCCCAGCCTTTTTGCCCGTTTGCTTCAATTTTCAGCCAGCCGTGGTCTTCACTTAAGATGGAAACCTTTGTTCCGCGTGATAATTTAGTCATAATCGCTGAATCATGTGACGCTGCACTTCTGACATTCAATGAAGAAACGCCGACCGTTCCGTTTTTTGACCCGCTTCGGGCGGAAGTTGCTTTCGTATCCGATCCGCCGCTGTCCGCGGTGACGTATTCGGAAGAAACCCATCCGGTTGTGCCTTGATAAGAAATGTTCACCCATCCGCTGTTCTTGTCCAGCACAGATGCATGTGCGCCTTGCGGAAGTTTGCCGATGACTTCATATGATGTCCCCGGGCCTTTTCTGATGCGGAGGTCAGGATCGGTGGAAGTGACTGTTCCCCTTGTTGCGGATGAATTGTCTGCTCCCCCGGCTGTTTTTGATATCAGCCAGGAAACGACCCATCCGGTTTTACCGGGGCTCAGCTGAAGCTGCACCCAGTCTCCCTCTTCTTTAGCGATCGGGTATCTTTCCCCTTTTTTTACTTCAGCCTTAATTCCATAGCTCAGGCCGGGACCGCCTCTGACATTGATCTTGTCTGTCGCGATGACCGCTTCTCCCTCTGCGGCGATTGCGGTGTGGAATGACGGAAGAAGCGCTGTGATGATGACGCCGCATAAAATAAGAGCAAGAGTTCTCTTCTTCATGGCTGTCCTCCTTTCTGAACTAACTAAAATACATTCTTGTATAATATCGTATTTTCCTTGCTGAATGTTAAATAAAAATAAAATGGTTTGTTTATACTAGTCATAAATACAGCGAAAAGGTGTGCAAATCATGAAATATCAACCAAAAATGGGACGCGCGCTGCACGATGCGGAAGGAAATCTGCACTTCAGTGATCAGAGCGATAGAGAAAAGGCGGGTTTTCTTGAAGAGACGGCGACGGAGTTCGGTCTCTTATCGAAAGAAGCGGTCGCAAGGAAAAACAGACGGAATAAAACTTGACAGGGGAGTGCAATCCCATTATTATAATAGAAATTGATGTACATAAGTCATGATAACGATTTTGAACCGATAATGGAGAAGAGTAGGTCAGAATGCATGGAGAAGAGAGGAACCGTCCCGGGCTGAAAGCGGATCCGCACTGCATCTTTCTCGAAACAACACTCCGGAGGTTCCCTGCTGAACGCTTTTGCAAGTCATTAGGCAGCGGACGTGAACCTGCGTTAAAGGTCAGAGCGGGGATGCTTCGGCATTCCAACTAGGGTGGCACCACGGGTATAACTCTCGTCCCTACTATACATGTATAGTAGGAGCGGGAGTTTTTTTATTTGAAGAAAGACATTAAGGAGGCCTGTAACATGGCATATCACATTCCAAGAGGCACACAGGACATACTGCCGGGTGAATCAGACAGATGGCAGTTCGTCGAACAAATTATGAGGGAGACGTGCCGCACTTATCAATATAAAGAAATCCGCACGCCGATTTTCGAGCATACGGAACTGTTCGCAAGAGGCGTCGGTGAGTCTACAGATATCGTGCAGAAAGAAATGTACACGTTTGAAGACCGTAAAGGGAGAAGCCTGACGCTTCGGCCGGAAGGAACAGCCGCCGCAGTCCGCGCGTTCAATGAAAATAAATTATTTGCGAACCCGGTGCAGCCGACGAAGCTTTATTATGTCGGACCGATGTTCCGTTACGAACGTCCGCAGACAGGACGTTTCCGCCAATTCTATCAATTCGGAATTGAAGCGATCGGCTCCAAAGATCCGGCCGTGGATGCAGAAGTCATTGCGCTTGCGATGAGTATTTACCGTAAAGCCGGTTTGAAACATGTCAAGCTTGTGCTGAACAGCCTTGGTGACCAGGAGAGCCGCAAATCCTACCGGGAAGCGCTCGTCAAACATTTTGAACCGCGCATCGGAGAATTTTGCTCAGACTGCCAGTCGCGTCTGCACACAAACCCGCTCAGAATTCTTGACTGCAAGAAAGACAGAGAGCATGAACTGATGAAAACGGCTCCGTCCATTCTTGATTACTTAAATGAAGAATCAGCCGCTTATTTTGAGAAAGTAAAACAATACTTAAACGATCTCGGCATCCCGTTCGAAATAGATCCGAACCTTGTCAGAGGGCTTGATTATTATAACCATACCGCTTTTGAAATTATGAGCAATGCCGAAGGATTCGGAGCGATTACAACCCTTGCCGGCGGGGGCCGCTATGACGGGCTTGTTGAACAGATCGGCGGACCTGAAGCGCCGGGTATCGGATTTGCGATGAGCATCGAACGTCTGCTGGCAGCCATTGACGCTGAGAAAACAGAGCTTCCCGTCAATCAGGGGATTGACTGCTACATCGTGACGCTCGGAGAAAAAGCGAAGGATTATTCCGTTTCCCTCGTGTACAAACTGAGAGAAGCGGGCATCTCAAGTGAAATCGATTATGAAAATAAAAAGATGAAGGGCCAATTCAAAACGGCTGACCGCCTCGGCGCACGTTTTATTGCGATTTTAGGGGAAGATGAGCTTGCCCAAAATAAAATCAATGTAAAAGATGCGGAAACAGGAGAGCAGCGTGAAGTGGTGTTAGACGAGCTGATACAAGTGTTAAAGGCAGATCAAAAGCAGTGAAGGAGAGGAACGCTATGTTTGGAAGAACATATTATTGTGGCGAGATAACTGAAAAAGCGATTGGCGAAACCGTCAAACTGAAAGGGTGGGTGCAGAAACGGCGCGATCTCGGCGGCTTGATTTTCATTGATTTGCGCGACCGCTCGGGTATTGTGCAAGTCGTGTTCAACCCTGACGTATCGAAGGAAGCCCTTGCCGCAGCGGAAGCAATCAGAAACGAATATGTGCTTGATATCGAAGGCACGGTTTCTGCCCGTGAAGAAGGCACGGTGAATCCCAACCTGAAAACCGGTAAAATTGAAATCAAAGCTGAAGCGGTGACGGTGCTCAGCACGGCGAAAACGCCTCCGTTTCCGATCAGTGACCAGGCGGCTGACGTTTCTGAAGACGTCCGGTTAAAACACCGCTATTTGGATTTGCGCCGCCCGGCGATGTTTCAAACATTGCAAATGCGCCATCAAGTCACAAAATCCATCCGCCATTTCTTGGATGAAAACGGATTTCTTGATATTGAAACACCGATTTTAACAAAAAGCTCTCCCGAAGGCGCCCGTGATTACTTAGTGCCGAGCCGGGTGCATGAAGGAGAATTTTACGCCCTTCCGCAATCGCCGCAGATTTTTAAACAGCTTCTGATGGTGTCGGGCTTTGAACGGTATTATCAAGTGGCCCGCTGCTTCCGCGATGAAGACTTGCGTGCCGACCGCCAGCCGGAATTTACGCAGATTGATATCGAAATGTCCTTTATGAGTCAAGAGGACATCATGGCTCTGGCGGAAGAGATGATGGCGAAAGTCATGCTCGAAACAAAAGGTGTTGAAGTACCGCTTCCGCTTCCGAGAATGACATATGAAGAAGCGATGAACAGCTACGGTTCCGACAAGCCCGATACCCGCTTCGGCATGCTGCTGACGGACGTGTCAGACATAGTGAAAGATACTGAATTTAAGGTGTTCTCATCAGCCGTGGCAAACGGCGGCGTTGTAAAAGCGATCAATGTCAAAGGCGCTGCCGGCGACTATTCCAGAAAAGATATCGATGCGCTCGGCGTTTTTGCCGGAAATTACGGCGCGAAAGGTCTCGCTTGGGTGAAAGTTGAAGCTGACGGCGTAAAAGGCCCGATTGCGAAATTCTTTGATGAAGAGAAGCAGGCAAAACTGGCTGAAGCGCTTGATGCTTCTGAAGGCGATCTGCTCCTGTTCGGGGCTGATAAGTTTGAGGTTGTGGCTCAATCCCTCGGCGCGCTTCGCTTAAAGCTCGGCAAAGAACGCGGCCTGATTGACGAAAGCCTCTTCAACTTCCTGTGGGTTGTGGACTGGCCGTTACTGGAGCATGACGAGGAAGAAGGCCGTTTCTATGCGGCTCACCACCCGTTTACAATGCCTGTCCGTGAAGATCTTGACCTGATTGAAACGGCGCCTGAAGATATGAAAGCGCAGGCTTACGACCTTGTCTTAAACGGCTATGAACTCGGCGGAGGCTCAATCCGTATTTTTGAAAAAGACGTTCAGGAAAAAATGTTCGGGCTTCTCGGCTTTACAAAAGAAGAAGCGGAGGAGGAGTTCGGATACCTTCTTGAAGCCTTTGAATACGGCGCCCCCCCGCACGGCGGAATCGCGCTCGGCTTAGACCGTTTGGTTATGCTTCTTGCAGGCCGCACAAACTTAAGAGATACGATCGCTTTCCCGAAAACGGCAAGCGCAAGCTGCCTTCTTACGGAAGCGCCCGGCGAAGTGAGCGACGCCCAGCTTGAAGAACTTCACCTTTCTGTCAAAAGAAAAGTGAAACAGTAAAGATCAGCAGTTTGTTTCTTGAAAATCAAAATCTGCTGTGATATGATTTTGACAAGTTAAATAAAGTCCTGATGTGTTAGTTGTACACCTAGTTTTGACCGAACATTTTTTTGATTTGGGAGCCCGCATTTTTAAATGGCGTACATGCCTCTTTTCATTCGTTAAGAGGACTTACAAGATTTAAAAAAGGGCACCCACCTGCTGAGAGCGGGTTCAAAACGAAGGAAAGCTGCAACGGCACAATTGGGACTTTATTTTTTGTGCGCTAAAACCAGCGGCTTTTTGACAAGCCGAGTTTATAAAACCAGAATGTGGAGTGAGGTTCTTGTTACATCAGTTTTCCAGAAATGAGCTAGCGATTGGAAAAGAAGGGCTGGACACGTTAAAAAACAGCACGGTGGCCGTTCTCGGCGTCGGCGGAGTCGGTTCATTCGCAGCCGAAGCATTGGCGAGGTCCGGAGTGGGGCGGATCGTGCTTGTCGATAAAGATGATGTTGACATTACAAACGTAAACCGCCAGCTGCATGCGCTCTTGTCGACGGTGGGACAGCCGAAAACAGACTTGATGAAAGAGCGGATCGCGGATATTAATCCGGATTGTGACGTCGTCGCCTTAAAAATGTTTTATACAGAAGAGACATATGAGCAGTTCTTTGAGTATCCGCTTGATTACGTCATTGACGCGTCGGATACGATTCATTATAAAATTCATCTGATGAAAGAATGTCTGAAACGGAATGTTCCGCTGATTTCAAGCATGGGAGCAGCGAATAAAACAGACCCGACACGCTTTCAGATTGCTGATATTTCAAAAACCCATACCGATCCGATTGCCAAAGTCGTCCGCACAAGGCTTCGCAAAGAGGGCATTAAAAAAGGCGTACAGGTCATTTTTTCTGATGAAAGCCCGATCGTCATCCGTGAAGACGTCAGAAAAGAAGTCGGGAATGATGAAGCGAAAATCCGCAAAGCGCAAATGCCGCCGTCTTCCAACGCCTGGGTTCCGTCAGTGGCCGGTCTGATTATGGGCGGACATGTTGTCATGGAGCTCTTAAAGGACATCGACATTAAACGGGTTAAAGATAAATAAAAAGAAAAACAGCCTTCTTCAGGAAAGGCTGTTTTTTTATTTGAATCCGCGGTTCACGCGAAAGATCTTGGCCGGTATCAAAAAAGACAAGAACACATAGGGTGTCCTTGTCCGGTTATTTTTTCTGCTTCATCAGTTTTTCATACACTTGCTTTATGGCGGCTTCAAATTTCCCCGTTTGTTTCGGTTTATAGTATTGCTTGTTTTTTAACGGATCGGGCAAATATTGCTGTTCGACCCATCCGTTCTCGAAATCGTGAGGATATTGATAGCCGATCCCGCGTCCGAGCTCTTGGGCCCCTTTATAGTGGGCGTCTTTTAAATGTTTCGGCACATCGCCGATTTTACCCGCCCTGATGTCTTTGAGCGCCTCATCAACGGCTGAGATGGCGGAGTTTGATTTTGGCGAGAGGCATAATTCGATTACCGCATTGGCCAGCGGAATTCTCGCTTCCGGAAAGCCGATCCGTTCTGCGGTCTGAATCGCGCTCAGCACCCGGGGGCCTGCCTGCGGGCTTGCGAGGCCGATATCTTCATAGGCGATCACGAGAAGCCTTCTTGATAAGCTTTCAAGGTCTCCGGCTTCGATCAGACGGGCCAGATAATGAAGGGCGGCGTTTGCGTCCGAGCCTCGGATTGATTTTTGGAAGGCGGATAAGACGTCATAATGCGCATCGCCGTTTTTATCATGAGTATAGCTTTTTTTCTGCAGACATTCTTCCGCCGTTTCCCGTGTAATCCGGATCGTGCCATCGCTTGATTCCTTTGTAGAGAGCACGGCAAGCTCCAGTGCGTTCAAAGCGGAGCGGACGTCTCCTCCGCACCCTTGTGCGAAATGATCCATCGCGTCGTCGTCCACCGAAACGCTGTAGGAACCGAGTCCCCGGTGTTTATCTGTGAGCGCTCTTTTCAATGCCTGCTTGATCAGATCGGGTGTTAACGGTTCGAGCTCAAATATCTGGGTCCGGCTTCTGATGGCCGGGTTAATGGCATGATAAGGGTTGGCGGTCGTCGCGCCGATTAAAATAATCATTCCGTTTTCTAAATAGGGCAGCAGAAAATCCTGCTTTCCCTTATCAAGCCTGTGCACTTCGTCAAGGATTAAAATGACCTGGCCTGACATTTTCGCTTCCTGTACGACAATCTCCATGTCTTTTTTATTATGAATGACGGCATTCAATTTCCTGAATGCGATGCTTGTCGATCCTGCGATCGCTGTGGCGATGGACGTTTTTCCGATGCCCGGCGGTCCGTACAGGATCATGGATGATAAGTGCTTTGCACGCACCATTCTGCCGATGATTTTATCTTCTTTGACCAAATGTTCCTGGCCGATAATGTCTTCGATATTGGCAGGCCGCATCCGATACGCCAATGGTTTCATGAACATCTCTCCTTACATATACAGGGTAACGGAAAACGGACGATTAGAAAAGCGAATTGCGGCGGGCCCCGTGTTTCAATGAAAATTAGGATAAGTTATGTTATAATAACAGTTGGTCTATAAGATACTAAACAGATTATTCATATCCATTTACTTGTATAAATTAACAATTAGAATTGACTGGGGTGTTCATATTGAAAATATCGACAAAGGGAAGATACGGGCTCACCATTATGATTGAATTGGCGAAAAAGCACGGAGACGGTCCGACGTCGCTCAAAAGCATCGCCCAAACAAACAGCCTTTCTGAGCATTACTTGGAACAGCTTGTATCACCGCTCAGAAACGCGGGACTCGTAAAAAGCATCAGAGGCGCTTACGGGGGTTACGTGCTCGGGGGCCAGCCTGAAGAGATAACGGCCGGAGACATTATCAGAGTGCTGGAAGGGCCGATCAGCCCGGTAGAAGTGCTTGAGGATGAAGAGCCTGCCAAGCGGGAGTTATGGATCCGCATCCGCGACGCTGTAAAAGACGTGCTGGACAGCACGACGTTAGAAGACCTTGCGAGCTACACGGACGGCGAGCAGGAAGCTTATATGTTCTATATTTAAACCAGAGGTGTACAGACAATGGAACGGATTTATTTAGATCATGCCGCGACTTCCCCGATGGATGAGCGTGTGCTCGAAGAAATGAAGCCCCATTTCTTCGGCAGTTTCGGCAACCCGTCAAGCATTCATTCATTCGGGAGAGAATCCCGGAAATGGGTCGATGAAGCGAGAGCGGACATTGCGCGCGAAATCAGTGCGAAAGAACAGGAAATTATTTTCACAAGCGGCGGCACGGAGGCTGATAATTTAGCGATTTTCGGAACGGCTGCCGCCCGGAAGAATGAAGGAAAGCATATCATTACGACCGCTGTTGAGCATCATGCTGTATTGCACGCCTGCGAAAAGCTGGAAGAAGACGGCTTTGAGGTGACATACCTCATCCCCGGCCCTTCAGGACGGATCAGTGCAAATCAGGTGAAAGAAGCGCTCCGTGATGATACAATCCTTGTTACCGTCATGTATGGCAATAACGAAGTCGGAACCATTCAGCCGATTGACGAAATCGGAGAGCTGTTAAGCGGGCATCAGGCCTATTTTCACACAGATGCCGTCCAGGCATTCGGTTATATGCCGATTGACGTGAAAAAAAGCAGAATTGACATGCTGTCTGTTTCCGGTCACAAGCTTAACGGGCCTAAAGGGACAGGCTTTTTATATGTAAATCAAGAGGTGAAGCTGTCACCGATTCTTCTCGGGGGAGAGCAGGAACGAAAGCGCCGCGCGGGGACGGAAAATGTACCGGGCATCGCCGGCTTAAAAGAAGCGGTCGTCCTTTCAAACCGTGAGAGGGAAGAGAAAACAGCGAAGTATAAGGAGTTTAAGAACATCATCATGAGCACGCTGGAAAAATCCGGCGTTACAGCGGAGGTGAACGGAGATGCCGAGAAATGCCTGCCTCATATTTTAAACCTTTACTTTCCCGGTGTGCCGGTGGAAGCGCTGCTGGTCAATCTTGACATGGAAGGCATTGCCGTCTCCAGCGGATCTGCTTGTACGGCAGGATCCGTTCTTCCGTCCCATGTGCTTACGGCCATGTTCGGAAATGAGAGCGGCAGGCTGACTTCGTCAATCCGCCTCAGCTTCGGCCTCGGCAATACGGCGGAACAAATCGAAACAGCCGCCGAAAAGCTTGCCGCCGTCGTTAAACGGCTTGCTTAAAACGGCGGACTTACGTTTTTAATGGAGTGAATGCAAATGGAAAAACGGCCGGAGGATACAAGAGTCGTAGTCGGCATGTCCGGCGGCGTGGACTCTTCCGTGGCGGCCCTTCTGCTGAAGGAGCAGGGCTACGATGTAATCGGAATCTTTATGAAAAACTGGGATGATACGGACGAAAACGGTTTTTGCACGGCGACGGAAGATTATGAAGACGTCATCCGGGTCTGCAACCAGATCGGAATTCCGTATTATGCCGTCAACTTTGAGAAGCAATATTGGGAAAAGGTATTTCAATATTTCCTTGATGAATATAAAGCCGGAAGAACCCCCAATCCGGATGTCATGTGCAATAAAGAAATTAAGTTTAAGGCTTTCTTGGATCATGCTCTGTCACTCGGCGCGGATTATCTTGCGACGGGCCATTACGCCCGTGTAGACAGAAGCGCAGGTACAGTGCGCATGCTCCGCGGTCTGGATGAAAACAAGGACCAGACTTATTTTCTGAATCAGCTCAATCAGGAACAGCTCAGCAAAGTCATGTTCCCGATCGGTGATCTGCAAAAAAGCCGCGTGCGGGAAATCGCCAAAGAAGCGGAACTTGCGACAGCTGCGAAAAAAGACAGCACGGGAATCTGCTTTATCGGCGAACGCAACTTCAAAACGTTTCTCAGCCAATATCTCCCTGCTCAGCCGGGCGATATGATGACAATGGACGGAGAAGTAAAAGGGCGTCATGACGGTCTGATGTATTATACAATCGGACAGCGCCACGGTCTTGGAATCGGCGGAAGCGGCGAGCCGTGGTTCGCCGTCGGTAAAGATCTTGAAAAAAACATTCTGTATGTTGATCAAGGATTCCATAATCCGCTTCTGTATTCCGATAAGATCACGGCGACAAATGTCAGCTGGACGCGTCCCGGTCTGATGGACGGCGGCGAAATGACATGCACGGCGAAATTCCGCTACCGTCAGGAAGATCACAAAGTAACGGTGAAAATGACGGGTGATGATGAAGCGGAAGTCATTTTTGACGGGCAGGTACGCGCCGTTACGCCGGGACAAGCCGTCGTTTTTTATGACGGAGAAGAGTGCCTCGGCGGCGGAACGATAGATGACGTTTATAAAGACGGAACAAAACTGTGGTACGTATAACACATGTAAAAAACCTCAACTCGCATGTTGGGGTTTTTTAGCGAAAGGAAGTTAAAAATGGATTATAATAAAATCGGGATTGACGCCATGCAGGAGGGCGATTTTGAAAAAGCAGCAGAGGCTTTTACGAAAGCGATTGAGGAAAACGGCCAAGATCCGGTGCCGTATATCAACTTCGCAAATCTGCTTTCTTCTGTGAACGAACTCGAACGGGCGCTTGCATTCTATAACAGAGCGCTCGAATTGGACAATTCGGCGGCAGCCGCTTATTACGGTGCGGGAAACGTATACGTGATGAAAGAATCGTTTTCCGAAGCGAAGGATATGTTTGAAAAAGCGCTTCGCTCCGGAATGGAAAACGGAGATTTGTTTTATATGCTGGGGACCGTTCTCGTTAAATTAGAGCGGCCGAAGCTTGCACTGCCGTATTTGCAGCGTGCCGTTGAATTAAACGAAAATGACACGGAAGCACGCTTCCAGTTCGGAATGTGTCTCGCAAATGAAGAAATGCTGGATGAAGCTCTGGCGCAGTTTGAGACGGTGATCGAGCAGGACCCAAGCCACGCGGACGCATTTTATAATGCCGGGGTCGCTTACGCGTACAAAGAAAATCGTGAAAAGGCGCTTGAGATGCTCGAAGGCGCAATCGGCATACAGCCTGATCATATGCTTGCGCTTCATGCGAAACAGCTTATCACCCAGTCATAACAAAAGGAGGGAAGGCTCGTGGATCAGCTGAACATCGAAGAACAGCCGTATGTAAAAGGCGTCATTCATACGGTCATTTATCATAATGACACCAACCTGTATACAGTGCTGAAAGTCAAAGTTGCAGAAACGTCTGAGGCGATCGAAGACAAGGTCGTATCCGTAACGGGCTACTTCCCTCTGCTGCAAGAAGATGAGACCTACACATTTTACGGAAAAACCGCCACGCATCCTAAGTTCGGCCTGCAATTTCAGGCTGAACACTTTAAAAAAGAAATTCCGACCACAAAAGAAGGGATCATTCACTATTTATCAAGTGATCTGTTTGAAGGAATCGGAAAAAAAACGGCGGAAGAAATCGTCAAAAAGCTCGGAGACGGCGCGCTCAATAAAATTCTGACGGATGCGTCGGTGCTTTACGATGTGCCGAAAATGTCGAAAAAGAAAGCGGATAAGCTTGCCGGAGAGCTGCAGCGGCATCAGGGGCTTGAGCAGATTATGATCTCTCTGAACCAATACGGTTTCGGGCCCCAGCTATCAATGAAAATATATCAGGCCTACGAAACGGAAACCCTGGAGAAAATTCAGGAAAATCCTTATCAGCTTGTAAAAGACGTTGAAGGCATCGGCTTTGTGAAAGCTGACGAGCTGGGCGGAAAAATGGGTCTGTCAGGAAACCACCCGGAGCGGATCAAAGCGGCAATCTTATATACGATTGAATCGACCTGTCTTTCAGAAGGCCATACGTACATAGAGACAAAGCAGCTGATTATCAATACGCAAACGCTCCTGAATCAGTCAGCTGAAGGCGGCCGCGTCACGGAGATGGATGCGGCTGACGGCATCATCGCCCTCGGGGAGAGTAAGGATATCGTCATAGAAGGAGAGCGCTGCTATTTTCCGTCCTTGTTTTACGCCGAACAAAATGTCGCAAAACGCGTGCTCGACATTGCGGCTCAGACGGAGTATGCCGATCAATTTCCTGAATCGGAATTTCTGCTTGCACTCGGTGAACTGGAAGAACGGATGAATGTTCAATACGCACCAAGCCAAAAGGATGCCATTCAAAAAGCGCTGTCTTCACCGATGCTTTTATTGACCGGAGGACCCGGGACGGGGAAAACGACCGTTATTAAAGGAATCGTAGAATTATACAGTGAACTGCACGGAGTATCGCTTGACCCCGGTGATTATAAAAAAGACGAGACGTTCCCGGTGCTGCTTGCCGCACCGACGGGAAGAGCCGCAAAACGGATGAGCGAATCTACGGGGCTGCCGGCTGTTACGATTCACAGGCTGCTCGGCTGGAATGGCGCTGAAGGCTTTACCTACAATGAAGATCAGCCGATTGAAGGGAAACTGATCATTATAGACGAAGCGAGTATGCTCGATATCTGGCTCGCCAGCCATTTGTTTAAGGCGCTTCCTAAGCACATTCAGCTCATTGTCGTCGGTGATGAAGACCAGCTTCCTTCAGTAGGACCGGGGCAGGTGCTCAGAGACCTTTTGGCTTCTGAGGTGCTGCCGACCGTGCGTCTGACAGATATTTACCGTCAGGCTGAAGGATCATCCATTGTGGAACTTGCGCATGATATGAAAAAAGGACTGCTTCCAAAGGGGCTGACCGCGCCGACCAAGGACCGCTCATTTATCCGCTGTAATTCTTCACAGATGAAAGAAGTCGTGGATCAGGTCGTCTCGAACGCGTTAAAAAAGGGGTATACCTCCAGGGATATTCAAGTGCTCGCCCCGATGTACAGGGGAAAAGCGGGAATTAACGAGCTGAATATGCTTCTTCAAGACATCATGAATCCGCCGAAAGAAAAAAGGCGGGAGCTGAAATTCGGTGATGTCGTCTACAGGACGGGCGATAAAATATTACAGCTTGTCAACCAGCCGGAAAACAATGTGTTTAACGGCGATATCGGCGAAATCGTGTCCATTTTTTATGCCAAAGAAAATACGGAAAAAGAAGACATGGTCGTCGTCTCGTTTGACGGCAACGAAATCACCTTTACGAAAAAGGATTTCAGCCAGTTTACCCACGCTTACTGCTGTTCCATTCATAAGTCGCAGGGAAGCGAATTCCCGATTGTCGTCCTGCCTGTCGTCAAAGGCTACTATCGAATGCTCAGGAGAAATCTGCTTTATACCGCCATAACAAGAGCGAAAAAATTTCTGATTCTTTGCGGAGAAGAAGAAGCGCTTGAATGGGGCGTCAAAAACAATGATGCCACCGTCAGACAGACGTCGCTTAAAAACAGGCTCACAGAGCAGACTGAAGAGATGGATGCAGAACTGGCCGCCCTGCAAAAAGAGCTGCCGTTCAGTGTATATGATGCGAACATCGGAATGGAAGGCATCACGCCGTTTGACTTTATGGAAGAAAAAGCGTAAATAAAACCCGGAGCATAAACATGCGCCGGGTTTTCGCCTGTGGAAGTCATTTCAAAGTATGCTGCCCGGCTTCTTGGCAAAACCTATACGTGTTCAACAAAAGGTGGTTGATCACACTTTGAGAACATGCCATGCAGCTGAAGGACAAACAGTATATGACGAAAACACCGGGCGCAGTCTCGGGATGATATCGGATGTATGTTTCTCTCTGGACGGCCGGCTTCTCGGTTTCGTGCTGGAGCAGAAACGCCTGTTTCACAACCGCCATCTTTTTTTAGAGGCAAGTGATATAAAAGAGATGGAACAAGAAGCCGTAGCTGCCGGTCATGCTCATTTGCAGCCTTTGCCGAAGAGCTGTTTCACCTTTGAACAGATTAAAATGCAGCCGGTGAAATCGCCCGATGGTGAAATGTTCGGTTTGCTGGAAGATGTATACTTTTGTTTGGACAGGGGCATAATCGTAGCATATGAACTCTCGGACGGCTTCTTTTCAGATCTGGCTGGCAGACGCCAAGTGCGCCGCGCCGCCGATACGCTTATTGAAGCGGGGAAAGAAGGCATCGTCCTGAACGGATAAGAGGTGTAGTCTGTGCTTGTATGTCCGAACTGCAAAAGTAAAGATATCGGCAAAATCGGCGTAAACCAATACTATTGCTGGGGCTGCTTCATTGAGCTGACGGTGGCCAAAGGCAAAATTGCGACACATCAAGTAGAGGAAGACGGCACGTTAAGCAGTCTTGATGATTTGTTTTCTGAAGACGAACGCAGTATCAATTTTTAAAGTTGAAAGGAGATACGCGCGATGGGCAGAACAATGACCTCTCTGTTGGCTTTAGGAGCTGGAGCCGTTATGTATCGTATGGCTTCTCAGTCCGATATGCTGAATAAAAAAGGTATGAAACGGATGAGAAGACGAGTCATGAAAATGTTTTAAGCAGAAAAAAGGATACTTCTCCGGAAGTATCCTTTTTACGTTTGTCTCTCTTCCAGCCGTCTGGCTGCAAGAGACAGGCTGTAATTGACCGCGAAATACATCAGGGCCGCCAGCAGAAAGATCGGGAAAAAATACCCTCCGTCAGCGCTTTGTCCGTTTAAAATCTGCGCGTTATGAATCAGTTCGGGCAGAGCGATGACGACCGCAAGTGACGTATCCTTTAATAAAGAAATAAACTGGCTCACAATCGGAGGAACCATACGCCTGAGCGCCTGCGGCATGACGACGAGAAAAAGAGTCTGCGTGTATGTCAGTCCTGAAGAACGCGCCGCTTCAATCTGTCCTTTGTCAACGGATTGCAAACCGCTTCTGATGATTTCTGACAGCATGGCCGATTCAAAAATCGTCAGCGCCGTGATGGCGGCCGCGGTAATTTCCAGTTTGATCCCGATTTCCGGAAGGGCAAAAAACGTAAAGAAAATGATTAATAACAGCGGCAGGTTGCGGATGGTTTCCACAATGGCCGCTATAATGCCCGAGACGATAGGAATTTTCGCATAGCGCAAAGTGCCGGCGGCAAGCCCGAAAATAAAACTCAGGACAATGGAGATCAGCGCAACATAAAGTGTGACCAAAAAGCCGTCCCATAAAAACAGCAGATGGTCAGGTGTATAGGCGCCGCTAAAATCCATGTTTTTCACTCTCCTTCTCTAATAACTCTTTCCGAGACGTCTTTCCAAATAGTGAACCCCGATGCTGAGCGGGATCGTTACTATCAAATAAAAAAGCGCGACGAAAATATAGACATCAAACACGACAAGAGTACTTGAGGAAACGAGATCCGCCTGATACATCAAATCGAGTCCCGCCACCACTCCGAGTATTGACGAGTTTTTGACAAGGTTGAGAAATTGGTTTCCGAGCGGGGGAATCACGATTTTTACGGCCTGAGGAAGAATGACGTATCTCATCGCCTGACTGTAGGTGAAGCCTGACGATCTGGCCGCTTCCATCTGCCCTTTGGAGACAGTCTGAATTCCGGCTCTGATGGCTTCTGCGATAAAGGCCGACGTGTATATCGTCAGCGCAATCGTTCCCGCCTGAAAGCCGTCCAGTCTCAGCCCGGCGTTCGGAAGTCCGAAATAAAAAACGAATGTGATGAGGAGAAGCGGGATGTTGCGGATAAATTCCACATACGCAGTGCCGATCCATTGAAGGGGTTTGAAAGCCGTGATTCTCATGACTGCGATCAGAACGCCCAGCGCAAAGCTGCCTGCCAGCGCGATGAAGCTCGCAAGCAATGTGTGCAGGAAACCGTCCATATACATATCGAAGTTTTCCGTTAAGATTGAAAAGTTCATCTATGTCACTCCTTATAAAACGGGGATGAGCATGCCTGCTCATCCCGCGGTCCTTTCTATTTTGCCGGTTCTTCTTTAATCCATTTTTTATAGATTTTTTCGTACCTGCCGTCGGCTTTCATTTTTTTCAAAGAGGCGTTGATTTCCTTGATAAGTCCGGATTGGCCTTTTTTGACGGCGATTCCGTAAGGTTCATCGGTGAAGGTTTCGCCTGTCAGCTGATATTGTTTATTTTCATCCGCCATGCCGTATAAAATCGCATTATCGGTTGTGAGCGCATCTCCCTGTCCCGCTTTTAGCGCAGTGAATGCTTCGGCGTAATTTTCAAATTCCAGCACTGAGGCGTCAGGCGCTTTTTCTCTGATGTTTTGTGAGGAAGTAGAGCCTTTTACCGCCAATACTTTTGAGCCTTTTCCCAGGTCTTCGGTGCTTTTGATGCTGCTTCCTTTTTTGACGAGCAGGGATTGCCCGGCTTCAAAATAAACATCTGAGAAATCAACTTCTTTTTTCCGCTCATCCGTTATCGTCATCGTGGCGGTGATGGCGTCGATATCGCCGTTTTGCAGCATCGGAATTCTCGTTTTTGACGTCACTTCTTTAAATTCCGCTTTCTTCTCATCCCCCAGAATATCTTTTGCGAGCTGTTTTGAGATATCGATATCGAAGCCTTCAATATCTCCGGAGCTTGGGTTTTTCAGTCCGAATAACCTCGTGTCGGTTTTGACGCCGAAGATGATTTTGTCTCTGTCTTTAATAGAGGCTAACGTGTCTTTTCCCGTTCCCTTTGAATCCCCGGACGTATCTTTCCCTCCGCAGGCTGCCAGCATAAAGACGGCCAGCAGTGATATCAATCCGAATGACAACCATTTTGTTACGCGTGACATAAGCGCTCCTCCGTTTCTTTTCAGTGATTTAAAATACGGCTTAAGAATAAACGCGCCCTCTCTTCACGGGGGCTTTCGTAAAATTCAGCCGGTGCAGCTTCTTCTAAGATGGCTCCGCCGTCGATAAACACGATGCGGTCCGCCACTTCTTTTGCGAATCCCATTTCATGTGTGACGACTGCCATGGTCATGCCTTCTTTTGCGAGTGTTTTCATGACATCCAGCACTTCCCCGATCATTTCCGGATCAAGCGCGGATGTGGGTTCATCAAACAGCATAATTTCGGGCTTCATCGCAAGCCCCCTGGCGATGGCGACACGCTGCTGCTGGCCGCCGGAAAGCTGTGAAGGATAAGCGTCCGCTTTTTCCGGTATACCGACTTTTTTCAAATAGTATAAGGCCGTTTCTTTTGCTTCTTCTTTTGATTGCTTAAGCACTTTGATCGGTGCGAGCATAATGTTTTGCAGAACGGTTTTGTGCGGGTACAGATGAAAATGCTGGAACACCATGCCGATATTGCGGCGGACTTTATTTATATCCGTTTTCTTGTCTTGGATGGAGACGCCGTTTACCGTTAAGGCGCCTCCATCAACTGTTTCCAGCTGATTAATGCAGCGGAGAAGCGTGCTTTTTCCCGATCCTGAAGGTCCGATGATAACGACGACTTCCCCTTTTTTAATGTGCAGATTAATGTTTTTCAGCACGTGGAAATGTCCGTAGTGCTTATTTACATCCTGAAATGAAATCATGGCCATCCTCCTTAAAAAAACATGAGTCATATTGACTGGACAGTTTTTGAAATCCTTTAACACATTACGATGGTTATACAGATTTTTATGAATATTATTTAGATTATTTCGTAATTTCTGATAATTATTTCCGTCAAGAGGTCTGCGTCATAAGGCGGAGTTTATGAAACGGGAATAATTCCGGCTTTCTGTCAAAAGATAAAGCAAGAGGTGAAACGTCATGCTTCAAAAACCGCTGCAGCTCTTAATGTGGACGGCTGTATGTCTGCTCGTTTTGTTAACAGTGTATGTCTTTTGCATGCTCGATATGTTATGGTCTCCCATTTGGCTTGTTATAAAATCTCTCTTTATTCCTATATTCATCGCAGTATTTATTGCTTATCTTTTACTTCCGATTACTGAATGGCTTCATAGAAAAGGGATGCCTAGAACTTTAAGCCTGCTTCTGATTTATTGCCTGTTTTTCGGCGGAATCGGCTGGGGGGTTTATAAAGGGGTTCCTGTTTTAATTGAACAGCTGCAGGATCTGTCTGAGAGCATTCCCGGTCTTGCCAAAAACTACAACAGCATGCTGACGCATCTGCATAATCACACGGATCATTGGCCTGACGGCATGCACCATCGGATGGACAAAATGATTCAGCAGACAGAAACGTTTCTTGCCGGCACGATTGAAAGCACGATCAGAAGCATCCGTTTCGTGCTTGATTATATCCTGATCGCGGCGACGATTCCTTTTCTCGTGTTCTATATGGTGAAGGATATAGACGTCATGAAAAAGACAGTCTGGTATTTGACGCCGAAGTCCTGGAGAAAAAGGGGGAGTGAATTTCTGCGGGATGTGGACGACTCTCTCGGTGATTACATCCGCGGTCAGCTTCTCGTTTGTTTTTTGCTCGGGTTAATAGCCGGCGTTTCATTTTGGCTGTTCGGGCTTCCTTACCCGCTGATTTTGGGCCTTGCCATCGGGATTACGAATGTCATCCCGTATTTCGGTCCGTTTATCGGCGCTGTACCGGCGCTGCTCCTTTCGCTGGCGATTTCTGCTAAAGCTGTGATCATCGTAATCGTCACGATTTTTATTCTGCAATTTATAGAAGGAAACATTTTGAGCCCGCTTATTGTCGGGCGCAGTCTCAGAATGCACCCCGTCGTGATCATGCTGGCGCTCCTTGCCGGAGGAGAGCTCGCGGGCATCCCCGGCATGATTCTCGCTGTTCCGGCGGCAGCCGTTTTAAAAGTGACGGCCATTCACTTTTTGCGGATCAGGACGGAACATTGACATTCGGGTTCTGCTTGTCTATAATTTCGAGTAGAATACATACGAATCTCGAGTGACGGATATGAGTACGCCGAAGCCCTGTTTAAGAGAGAAGCTCCGATACGCTGAAAGGAGCTTCAGCAGAAGATCGGCCGAAGCTAATCCTGAGTGCAGTTAAAGGCTGCCGCAGTCCTGCGTTACGGGATGAAAGGTGACAGGCCTTTTTCGGCCTGTAATCAGGGTGGTACCGCGAGACAGCTCTCGTCCCTGTGTGAACGCATGGTTTGCATAGGGAGAGAGCTTTTTTGCTGTCGCAAAAGAGAATTTCGGGTAGTGATAAGGAGGAATATAGATGAAACACTTAACTTCTGCTGAAGTGCGTCAAATGTTTTTAGATTTCTTTAAAGAAAAAGGCCATGCCGTTGAACCGAGCGCCTCATTGGTTCCGCATGAAGATCCGTCTTTATTATGGATCAACAGCGGCGTTGCGACGCTGAAAAAATACTTTGACGGCCGCGTTGTGCCGGAGAATCCGAGAATTGTAAACGCGCAAAAATCAATCCGCACAAATGATATTGAAAATGTGGGGAAAACGGCGCGCCACCACACGTTCTTTGAGATGCTCGGAAACTTTTCCATCGGTGATTATTTTAAAGAAGAAGCCATCACGTGGGCATGGGAGTTTTTAACGAGCGAAAAGTGGATCGGCTTTGATCCGGAGCTGCTGTCTGTAACGGTTCACCCTGAGGATGAAGAAGCTTATACGCTATGGGCGGAAAAAATCGGCGTTCCGGAAGAAAGAATCATCCGTCTGGAAGGGAACTTCTGGGATATCGGCGAAGGCCCGAGCGGACCGAATACGGAAATTTTCTATGACCGCGGCGAGAAATACGGCAATGACCCGTCAGATTCTGAATTGTATCCGGGCGGCGAAAATGACCGCTATCTTGAAGTGTGGAACCTGGTATTCTCAGAGTTCAACCACAACCCGGACGGCACGTACACACCGCTTCCGAAGAAAAACATTGATACGGGCATGGGGCTTGAACGGATGGTCTCCGTGATTCAGGACGTCCCGACAAACTTTGACACTGATTTGTTTATGCCGATTATTGAAGCGACAGAGCGCATTTCCGGAGATGTTTACGGAAAGGACGCAGCGAAGGATACGGCTTTTAAAGTGATTGCCGATCATATCAGAACGGTCGCATTTGCGGTAAGCGACGGAGCTCTGCCGTCAAATGAAGGGCGCGGGTATGTACTGAGACGCCTCTTGCGCCGGGCTGTGCGATACGCGAAAACCATCGGTATCAGCCGTCCGTTTATGTACGAGCTGGTACCGACTGTTGCAGGAATTATGGACGCTTTCTATCCGGAGGTGAAAGAAAAGCAAGAGTTTATCGCCAAAGTCATCAAAACGGAGGAAGAGCGCTTCCATGAAACATTAAACGAAGGTCTGGCCATTTTATCCGACGTGATAAAGAAAGAGAAGGAAAAAGGCAGCGGCATCATCTCCGGAAAAGACGTATTCAAACTGTACGATACGTACGGATTCCCGGTTGAATTAACGGAGGAATACGCGGAAGATGAGCAAATGAAAGTTGACCATAGAGGCTTTGAAGCCGAAATGGAAAAACAGCGTGAACGGGCGAGAAATGCGCGCCAAGATGTAGGAAGCATGCAGGTTCAGGGCGGCGCATTGCGCGACATTACCGCAGAAAGCACATTTGTCGGCTACAGTGCCGTAAAAGCTGAAGCGAAGGTGATCGAGCTTCTTCACGACGGGCAATTAATCAGCGAGGCGCATGAAGGGGATACCGTCCAAATCCTTCTTGACAAAACGCCTTTCTATGCTGAAAGCGGCGGACAGATCGGTGACAGAGGAGTGCTGAGAAGCGAGCAGGCTGTCGTAACCATTAAAGACGTGAAAAAAGCTCCGAACGGTCAGCATGTACACGAAGGCACGGTGGATAGCGGCACGATTCAAAAAGGCGCAAGCGTGACGGCTGAAGTGGAAGATCAAATGAGAAGCGGCGTGGTGAAAAACCATACGGCTACCCACCTTCTGCACCAGGCGCTGAAAGACGTTCTCGGCACACATGTCAACCAAGCGGGGTCACTCGTTACCGAAAACCGTCTGCGTTTTGACTTCTCTCATTTCGGTCAAGTGACGAAAGAAGAACTTGAACGCATTGAAGGAATCGTCAACGAAAAAATCTGGGCGAGCATTCCGGTAGCGATTGATTTGAAACCGATCAATGAAGCAAAAGAAATGGGCGCGATGGCCCTGTTCGGCGAGAAATACGGCGATATCGTCCGCGTCGTACAAGTCGGAGATTACAGCCTTGAGCTTTGCGGCGGATGCCATGTCACGAATACGGCTGAAATCGGCCTGTTTAAAATCGTATCCGAATCAGGGATCGGCGCAGGTACGCGAAGAATCGAAGCCGTAACAGGAAAAGGCGCTTATCAGGAAATGAACAGCCAGCTCAGCCTTCTGCAGCACGCTGCGGACGAGCTGAAATCAAACGTAAAAGACGTACCGAAGCGAATTCAGTCTCTTCAAGCGGAGCTGAAGGAAGCGCAAAGAGAAAATGAATCATTGCTCAGCAAACTCGGCAATGTGGAAGCCGGAGCCATTCTGTCTAAAGTAAAAGACATCGGCGGCGTAAAAGTGCTGGCTGAAAAAGTAAATGCGAAAGACATGAACCACCTTCGCACTATGGTGGATGATCTGAAAGCGAAGCTCGGTTCTGCGGTCATCATTCTCGGCGCCGTGCAAAATGAGAAAGTCAACCTTTCAGCAGGCGTGACGAAAGACCTGATCGAAAAAGGCCTTCACGCCGGCAAAATGGTCAAACAAGCGGCTGAAGTCTGCGGAGGCGGAGGCGGAGGCCGTCCGGACATGGCGCAGGCCGGCGGAAAGCAGCCTGAAAAATTGGAAGAGGCGCTCGCATCTGCGGAAGATTGGATAAAATCCGTTTTATAATCCTTTCAACTAGTGTAGAATGATGATAAGATGAGGACCTCAGGCTGAACTTTGCCTGCGAATTTGGGAAAGAGGTGCAAAACGGTGAGCTCGTTTGATAAAACGATGAAATTTAATTTCTCCGATGATTCTGCTGAAACAAACGTCGAAGAAGTGCTGATTACGGTATATGATGCGCTTCAGGAAAAGGGGTACAATCCTATCAACCAGATTGTCGGATACTTGCTGTCTGGAGATCCTGCATACATTCCTAGGCATCGCGACGCCCGGAACTTAATTCGCAAACTGGAACGTGACGAATTAATCGAGGAATTGGTAAAATCCTATCTAGAACAGCATAAAGAGGCGTAAATACATTCATGAGAATATTGGGACTTGATCTTGGAACGAAAACACTCGGCGTAGCTTTAAGCGATGAAATGGGCTGGACCGCTCAAGGCATTGAGACGATAAAAATAAACGAGGCTGAAGGAGATTACGGTCTGGACCGTTTATCCGAGCTGATGAAAGACTATAATGTAGAGAAGATCGTGCTCGGTTTTCCGAAAAACATGAACGGGACGATCGGTCCAAGAGGCGAAGCCAGCCAAACATTTGCGAAACTGCTTGAAACAGCGTACAATGTCCCTGTTGTGCTGTGGGACGAGCGTCTGACGACGATGGCGGCTGAAAAAATGCTGATCGCGGCTGACGTCAGCAGGCAAAAACGAAAAAAAGTCATTGATAAAATGGCGGCTGTCATGATCCTTCAAGGATATCTGGACAGTTTAAACTAAGAGGTGAAAGAAATGGAACACGGCGAAAAACACATTACAATTGTCGATGATCAAGGAAACGAACAGCTTTGCGAAGTGCTGTTCACATTTGAAAACGACACATTCAACAAATCTTACGTACTTTATTATCCGATTGATGCTCAAGACGATGATGAAATCGAAATTCACGCTTCAAGCTTCGAACCGAACGAAAACGGTGAAGACGGCGAACTGATGCCGATTGAAACCGATGAAGAGTGGGAAATGATCGAAGAAACGCTGAACACGTTTTTAGCGGAAGAAGACGAAGAATAAAATGAACGGAAAAAGCCGGAGCGCATATGCGCTTCGGCTTTCTTTTGTAATAAATTGCCGAATGCACATGAATCATGTAGTATAAGAGCTGTTGGGAGGAAAATACTTGTATGAATATCAATCAGACTAAAAATTCATTTCCGCGTAAAAACAAAAAAACGACGATAATACTGTCCTCCGTGATCGCTCTGCTTATCATCATTGGCGGTGCTTTTTTCTATGGAAAATCTCTGCTGTCCCCGGTTGACAAAGGCAGCAAAACGGCAGTCAATATTAATATTCCGAGCGGTTCTTCCGTTTCGGCAATCGCTGAAATTCTTGAGGATCAGCATGTCATCAAAAGCAAAAAAGCATTTCAGCTGTATGTGAAGTATAAAGGCGCTTCCGGGTTTCAGGCGGGATTTTACCACCTGAATAAAGGAATGGATGCGGATGCGATTATCAAAAAACTGACCGCGGGATCTACGGGATATGCCTTTCAGATCTCCGTTCCTGAAGGAAAACAGCTTACACAGATTGCGGATGCGATCGCAAAAGAAACATCATATTCAAAAGAAGAGATCATGGCGAAACTGGATGACAAAACATTCATCGGCAAACTGAAAAAACAGTTTCCTGATACGATAACGGACGCGCTTTCAAACAAGAAGCTCAAGCATCCGCTCGAAGGCTATCTGTATCCGGCCACATATCCGTTTAATGATCCGGATGCATCGCTTGACACGATTTTGACGGCAATGGTTCAGGAAACAAACACCCGTATCGAAACGTATAAATCTGAACTGGAAAAAAAGAAACTTTCCGTCCATAACGCGCTGACAATGGCATCACTTATTGAAGAAGAAGCCACCGCCAAAGCCGACCGTCACAAAATCGCCAGCGTTTTTTACAACAGGCTCGAAGAAAAAATGCCGCTGCAGACTGACCCGACGGTATTATATGCGGCCGGTAAGCATAAAAGCCGGGTCTACTACAAAGACCTGAAAATTGATTCTCCGTTTAATACTTATAAACATAAGGGGCTGCCGCCGGGACCGATTGCAAATGCCGGTGATTCATCATGGGAAGCGGCTCTCCGCCCTGACAAAACGGATTATCTCTATTTCCTTGCAAAATCAAACGGCGAGGTCGTTTTCACCAAAACATTAAAAGACCATAATAAAGCGAAGGAAAAGTATATTTCCAAAAAAGACAGCGAATAAAAGGAGGGCAAAAGCTCTCCTTTTATTCCATTCTGAAAGGTTTTATGATAAAATATATCGGGTTGTTTACTTATGGATAAAGAAGTGTCTTAAGAGAGTGTCCCCGCGGATTCGTCAGGGGCACTCCTTTTTAGAACGGAGGCTGTTTGCCGTGAATGATCGGTATGAACAAATAAACGAGTATATAAACGCGATGCTGAAGCCTCGGCCTGATAAAGTGAAAAAGCTTGAAGCCTATGCAAAAGAGCACCATGTTCCGATTATGGAAGAAGCGGGCATTGAAGTGCTGCTTCAAATGCTGTCGATTCAACAGGCGAAAAACATTTTGGAAATCGGCGCGGCAATCGGATATTCCGCCATACGGATGGCGCTTGAGCTTCCGGATGCGAATATTTACACGATTGAACGGGACGACAAACGCTATGAAGAAGCTGTGAACAATATAAAAGACTTTGAAATGGAAAATCGGATTCACGTAATGCACGGGGATGCGCTGGAACTTTCTGAGTCTGTCCGTGTCACGGCTCCTTATGATGCCATTTTTATCGACGCGGCCAAAGGCCAGTACACGAACTTTTTTGAGCTCTATGAACCGATGCTTGCGCCGGATGGAGTCATTTTTACGGACAATGTTCTGTTTAAAGGACTGGTGGCGCAAAATCACTCGGACATTGAGCCGAAAAGAAGACGGAAGCTTGTTGAAAAAATTGATCAATATAACCAATGGCTGATGGACCGGCCTGACTATCAAACGGTCATACTGCCGGTCGGAGACGGCATCGCCATCAGTAAAAAGAAGAGGTGAAGGATCATGAAAAAACCTGAACTTTTGGTGACTCCGACTTCTGTACAGGATATTCTTCCGCTCATTCAAGCGGGCGCAACGGCCCTGTTAGTCGGAGAACAGAGATACGGCCTGAGACTGGCCGGTGAATTTTCAAGAGAAGATATAAAAGAAGCCGTAAAGACAGCTCATCAGGAAGGCGCGAAAGTGTACGCCGCCGTCAATGCTATTTTTCACAATGAAAAAGTGGACGAGCTGACCGGCTATCTTGCCTTTTTGCAGGAGGCCGGCGTTGATGCGGCTGTTTTCGGTGATCCGGCCGTTTTAATGGCGGCGCGTGAAGCGGCTCCCGAGCTTAAACTGCACTGGAGCACGGAAACAACGGGAACCAACTACTATTCCTGCAATTACTGGGGACGCAAAGGCGCACGGCGGGCAGTGCTGGCTAAGGAATTAAATATGGACAGCATCATTGACATAAAAGAGAACGCCGAAGTGGAAATTGAAATTCAAATCCACGGCATGACGTGCATGTTCCAATCGAAGCGTTCTTTAGTGGGCCATTACTTCGAATACCAGGGTAAAGTCATGGACATCGAACAGAAGAAAAAAGAAGCGGGGATGTTTCTGCATGACAAGGAACGGGGCAATAAATACCCGATTTTTGAAGATGAAAACGGCACGCACATCATGAGCCCGAACGATGTGTGCATGATTGATGAATTAGAGGACCTGATGGACGCCGGCATCGATTCTTTCAAAATCGACGGAGTTTTGAAGTCTCCTGAATACTTAACTGAAGTGACCCGCATGTACAGAGAAGCAATCGATTTGTGCTTCGAAAGCCGAGAGACATACGAAGAGAAAAAAGAGAGCTGGATAGAGCGGATTGAAAGCATTCAGCCTGTGAACAGAAGCATCGACACAGGATTCTTCTTTAAAGAAACGGTCTATTAAAAAGGAGGGTGCAACGGATGACAGCCGTAAATCAAACCATTTCCAAAGTCGTAAACGGAAAACGCGTCATTACGAAAAAACCTGAACTCCTTGCTCCGGCAGGAAACCTTGAAAAATTAAAAATTGCCGTTCATTACGGAGCGGACGCGGTTTTTATCGGAGGACAGGAATACGGACTCCGCTCAAATGCGGATAACTTCTCAATAGAAGAAATCGCAGAGGGCGTAGAATTTGCCAAAAAATACGGGGCAAAAATATATGTGACAACAAACATTTTCGCCCATAATGAAAATATGGACGGTCTGGAAGAATACTTAAAAGCGTTGGGTGACGCAAAAGTTGCCGGAATTATCGTCGCTGATCCGCTGATTATTGAAACATGCCGGAGAGTGGCCCCGTATGTAGAAATTCACCTCAGCACACAGCAGTCCCTTTCCAACTGGAAAGCGGTGCAGTTCTGGAAAGAAGAAGGGCTTGACCGCGTGGTGCTTGCCCGTGAAACGAGCGGACTGGAAATTAAAGAAATGAAGGAAAAGGTGGATATTGAAATTGAAACCTTTATCCACGGCGCCATGTGTATCGCTTATTCAGGCCGATGCGTGCTGAGCAATCACATGACGGCCCGGGATTCCAACCGCGGCGGCTGCTGTCAGTCCTGCCGCTGGGATTATGACCTGTATCAGACAGACGGTGCAAACGCGGTCGCGCTCTATGATGAAGAAGACGCTCCGTTTGCGATGAGCCCGAAAGATTTAAAATTGATTGAATCCATTCCGCAAATGATCGAGATGGGCATCGACAGCCTGAAAATTGAAGGCCGGATGAAATCAATTCATTACGTTGCGACGGTTGTCAGCGTGTATCGCAAAGTCATCGACGCATACTGCGCTGATCCTGAAAACTTTGTCATTCAAAAAGAATGGCTGGATGAGCTGGACAAATGTGCAAACCGGGATACCGCGCCTGCTTTCTTTGAAGGCACGCCCGGGTATGAAGAGCAGATGTTCGGTGAACACGGAAAGAAAACAACATTTGATTTTGCCGGTCTCGTGCTCGCGTATAACGAGGACACTCAAATGGTGACGCTCCAGCAGCGCAATTTCTTTAAACAAGGTGACGAAGTGGAATTTTTCGGTCCTGAAATCGACAATTTCACATTCACAATCGGCACTATTTGGGACGAAGACGGAAACGAGCTTGATGCTGCCCGCCATCCCCTGCAAATCGTTACATTTAAAGTAGACAAAAAGATTTATCCGAGCAACATGATGAGAAAGGGGAAGTAATCACCAATGGGTAAGAGTCCTGTAGTTATAGGCATCGCAGGAGGTTCCGGATCAGGAAAAACAAGCGTCACCCGTTCCATCTATGAACAGTTTAAAGGACACTCGATTTTAATGATCCAGCAAGACCTTTATTATAAAGACCAAAGCCATCTTCCGTTTGAAGAAAGGCTGAACACAAACTATGATCACCCGCTCGCATTTGATAATGACTATTTAATCGAGCATATTCAAGAGCTTTTGAATTACCGGCCGATAGAAAAGCCGATTTATGATTATAAACTGCATACGCGTTCTGAGGAAACCATTCCGGTTGAGCCGAAGGATGTCATTATTCTGGAAGGCATTCTCGTTCTCGAAGATAAAAGGCTTCGCGACCTCATGGATATGAAACTTTATGTCGACACGGACGCAGATCTCCGTATCATCAGACGGATTATGAGAGATATTAACGAAAGAGGCCGTTCAATCGATTCTGTCATTGAGCAGTATGTGTCCGTCGTCAGACCGATGCACAATCAGTTTGTTGAACCGACGAAACGCTACGCGGACATCATTATTCCGGAAGGCGGGCAAAACCACGTCGCAATCGATCTGATGGTCACGAAGATTCAAACGATCCTTGAACAAAATGCAATTTTGTAATACCATAGCATAGACATAAATAACTCAGACCATATTATGTATAGGCTGGAAGGGAATGAGACAGTTCCCTTCTTTCCCTGTTTATAAACCGAAACATTTGCAGAAAACACACATTCAGTTTAAGATAAACAGTACCTATATGGGAGAGAAGAACGAGGACTGCCCTGTGTTCTCATTCTTGATTTTTTCGTTTATGCTCTCATACATAATCACACGTTATTGTTGAGGGACAACCACCAAGGAGTGAAGGAACATGGCACAAGAAAAAGTTTTTCCGATGACTCACGAAGGAAAACAAAAACTTGAACAAGAATTAGAGCAATTGAAAACGGTTAAACGTAAAGAAGTAGTAGAACGTATTAAAATCGCAAGAAGCTTCGGAGATCTGTCAGAGAACTCTGAGTATGATTCTGCAAAAGAAGAACAGGCATTTGTGGAAGGGCGCATCACGACGCTTGAAAACATGATCCGGAATGCGAAAATCATCGAGGACGACGGCGGTTCAAATGTAGTCGGTTTGGGAAAAACCGTATCATTCATCGAATTGCCGGACGGTGAAGAAGAATCTTACACGATTGTCGGAAGCGCTGAAGCTGATCCGTTTGAAGGGAAAATTTCAAACGACTCGCCAATCGCCAAAAGCCTGCTTGGCAGAAAAGTGGACGAAGAAGTGACAGTTCAGACGCCGGGCGGAGAAATGCTCGTGAAAATTGTGAAAATTTCATAAGATCCGTTTAACAATGAAACACCTCGTCCAAAATGTGGATGAGGTGTTTTTTATGATCGTATCAAAAAGGCTGAAAGCGGCCGTGATTTGTTTTCTGCTCGTGTTTTTCTTTCTGCTTGCCAGGCTGGCTGAAATTCAGCTGTTTTTTACAGAATCTTTTTCAAAATCCAATATTAATCTGATTCAGGAAAGCGTCAAGCAGCGGACGGAAGAAGTCCTTATTTCAGACGGACGCGGCTCTTTTCTTGATCGGAACGGCAAAGAACTGACCGGAAAAAAGCAGCCTGCCGTCATACTGTTTCCTTTTCTCGTGACGCAGGATTGGCCGGTTGACCGGGTATCAGACATTCTCGGAATGAAACAGGGGGAGCTCAGGCAGCTGCTCACGGAAGCAAAAAAACCGGTGGTCCTGAACAGCAGAAAAATAAAACATTTGACGAAACAATCCGTGTCAAATATCAATTCTTTGAAATATCCCGGCATTTACGGCGTATATATGAAAGACAGCAAAGAAACAAACATAGCCGCTCATTTGTTGGGCGCGACAAACCAGGACCCTGAGCTTTTGAAAAAGAAATACCCCGGCAGGAAGGAACTGCCGATCAC
Organism: Bacillus sp. FCW2; assembly: GCF_021228595.1. Taxonomy (NCBI): domain Bacteria; kingdom Bacillati; phylum Bacillota; class Bacilli; order Caryophanales; family Bacillaceae; genus Bacillus; species Bacillus sp. FCW2. Next base: position 1,039,147 of record NZ_CP089436.1, read on the forward strand.
GGCAAAAATCGGGACAAGCGGGATGGAGCGGACGTTTGATGAGTTTTTACTGGCGGATCAGGACACAAAACTTTTGTATCATGTCGACGGAAGGGGAAACCCTTTATTCGGAATGGACGTCAAATATACGGCTGAAGCAAACGCGTTTTATCCGCTGCAAGTCAAAACCTCCATCGACCGCAATATTCAAAAAGCAATGGAAGATGTATTGAAAGACCGCGGGTTAAAAAAGGGGGGAGCCGTCCTTTTAGACATTGAAAAAAGCAGTGTGCTCGGAATGGTATCAAAGCCTGACGCCGACATGTCAAAGCAGCAGACACTGCAAAATTACATGCTGACGCCGATTTATCCGGGATCAGTATTTAAAACGGTGATCGCCGCAGCCGCAATAGAACAAAACGAAGTGAAGCCGGGCACATCCTTTAACTGCAATCTCAACCTGTACGGAGAGCCGGGGGATGACAAAGGCACGCTCAGTTTTGGAGAAAGCTTTGCCCAAAGCTGCAATTATACGTTTACAAGCCTTGCGGAAAAATTGATCAAAAAAGATGATTCCGTTATTGAAAACATGGCGGAAAAACTCGGTCTCACCCAGCGGGCGGGCTGGGAAGGCAAGCTGTACCGGGAAGACGGATTCAGGCAGCTGTATAATGAAAAAAGCGGGGTCATTTGGGGAGATGACAAAGACAAAACCGTAAAAAAAGCCGTCGCACAGACAGCGATCGGGCAAAAAAACGTGAAAGTCACGCCTCTTGAAGTCGCCAATATGATGGCGGCGATCGCGCGCGGCGGTGAAAAAAAACAAGTCAAAATCGCGGACAAAATTGAATACAAAAACAAAACGACGATGGCGTCATTCAAAGATCAGCCATTAAAAGGGGAAAACATCGACAAATATACGGCGCAGCAGCTTCAAAAAATTCTCAGAGAAGTCGTCACCTCACCGAAAGGAACCGGCCGAAGGTTTCAGGACCTGCCGTATGAGATAGCAGGCAAATCGGGAACGGCCCAGACGGGAATGTTCACAAAAGAAAAACAGACGCTTTACCACAAATGGTTTGCGGGATACTTTCCCGCGGACAAGCCGAAATACGCTCTCGTGGTGCTGCACATGGACACGCCGGGGGATAAGGCTCTGACAAATACAGTGTTTTATGATATTGTTAAAAAGGTACATGAAAATGAAATAAATCAGACATAGAACAACCGCTCAGCCCATGTTAAAATATATGCTGAGCAAGAGGGATAAAGGAGTGCAGAATGATTGAGCAATAAACAATCTCGTTTTGAAAACCGTGATAAGCGCAGAAAAGCAAATATGGTGCTTAACATTTTAATTGCTATCGTATCTATTCTTATTGTTGTCGTTGCCGTCAGCCTCTTCATCAACAGTCCGTCGGGCGACGTGAGCGAAAAAGCGGACACGAGCCAGAAGCAGGAAACACCTGCATCAGGCAAGACGAAGCAGACATCGGATGAAGACATAAAAGACAGCAAAAAAGATACGGCATCAGACGATGACAAAAAAGATAAACAGGATAAGGACACATCTGATTCATCTTCAGACTCTGACAGCAAAAAAGACGATGATTCATCGAAAAGTGATGACAGCAGCAAAAAAGACTCTGATTCAAGCGATCCTTTTAAAGGCGCAAAAATAACAGAGGGCGGCTCATCAAGCGATGTCGAGAAAACAATTGTTAACCCAAAATGGAAAGCGGTCGGCACAAAGCAGACGGGAGAACATGCGGCGACGTATGACTCAAGCTCTGAAGACTGGTCCGAAATGCTTGACGCCATCTCTTACGCAACAGGCGTGTCAAAAGATCACATGACAGTGCTGTGGCTCGGAAACAATGGAAGCCCGCAAGATGCGAAGGGTAAAGTTTTAGACAAAACGAACGGCAAAAAGTATCAGGTCACCATCACTTGGAAAGACAAAAAAGGCTGGAAGCCGACAAAAGTAGAAACCTTAAAATAACCGCAAAAAAGCAGCTGAGTAATCAGCTGCTTTTTTCTGTCATACGTCAGCTGAAAAATGCACCGACGCACTGTAAAGGATTCTGCCGTCAACGGCCGTCACCTGATGGGATACGGAACGGACGCGAAGCATAATCGCCTGGTTGTTTTCAATCTGAACGTTTATTTTCTTTTCAAGCTCCTGCAAAGATGCCGCTTCGAAAAATTCTACTTTATCTTTGATTAAATCCAATTGAAAATTCATCAGTACAGATCCTCCTGATTTTTCTTCTGAGTCAATGAAAGTATAAGCCTTTCTGCCGTAATTGCGCAATAATCCCAAAGTATTTTAGTACCCTTCCATTCTTTTTTGTGATAGGATAGGAACTGTTCCACGATTAATCCATACTATACTCATAGGAATTATAAATTATGGAGAGTGAAAAATATGGGCCGTGAATTTATTCCTTTATTTGAAGATTGGGCAGCGACTTATGACGCCACAGTGCACGGGGCTGACAAACAATATGCTGCTGTTTTTAAAGGATATGACAACATTCTTGACAGCATTGTCGCACTTTCAGGTTCAAACGTTTTAGAGTTCGGACCGGGAACGGGGAATTTAACGGCGAAATTAGCCGCCGCGAACAAAAAGGTGTTTGGTGTAGAACCGTCTCCGTCAATGAGAAAACTGGCGGCTGACAAGCTTTCTGACAAAGCCGTGTTCAGTGACGGAGATTTTCTGGAGTTTCCCGCTCCGCCTTTTCAAATAGATACCATCGTCAGCTCGTACGCCTTTCATCATTTAACCGATGAAGAAAAGCGAACGGCTGTAAAGCAGTATGGCGCAATCCTTCAGAAGCATGATAAAATAGTGTTTGCCGATACTGTCTTTAAAGATCATGAAGCTTATGATGAAGCCATTCAAAAAGCAAGCCGAAAGGGCTATCATCAATTAGCGGACGATTTAAAGACGGAACATTATCCGACACTCGCGACAATGAAAAACATCTTTTCAGAAGAGGGATTTGCCGCGCGGTTTACGCAGCAAAATGACTTTGTCTGGATAATGGAGGCGATTAAACGGTAAATCGAAGGGATTGTGTATAAATGAAACTGGCAGTCATCGGAGCAATGGAAGAGGAAGTTACGATTTTAAGAAGCAAACTGAAAGACGCAAAACAAGAGATGATCGCTCACTGTGAGTTTACAACTGGCAGCTATGAAGGCGTCGAAGTCATCTTGCTGAAATCGGGTATCGGGAAAGTCAACGCGGCGATCAGCACGACGCTTCTGCTTGACCGTTTCAAACCTGATTATGTGATTAACACAGGCTCAGCGGGCGGTTTTCATCATACATTGAATGTAGGCGACGTCGTCATCTCAACAGATGTCCGCCATCATGACGTGGATGTGACGGCGTTTGACTATGAATACGGACAGGTGCCGGGTCTTCCGGCAGCATACAAAGCTGATGAAAAGCTGATCAGCATTACTGAGGAAGCGGTTTCTGAACTGAACGGCATTCAAGTCGCCAAAGGCACAATCGCTACGGGAGATTCTTTTATGAATGATCCGAAGCGGGTTGAAGACGTACGCGCCAAATTTGCGGATTTGTACGCGGTTGAAATGGAAGCTGCGGCTGTCGCACAGGTGTGCTACCAGTTCAAAACGCCTTTTGTTGTCATCAGAGCTTTATCTGATATTGCCGGAAAAGAATCTGACGTTTCATTTGATAAATTTTTAGAACAGGCTGCCGTTCATTCAACTAAGCTTGTCCTGAATGTCATCAAACGAATTCAATAAGCGGGGGATTCTCGTTCTCCTCCGCTTTTCCAGGAGGAGGACACATATTGAACGTGATAACAGATATTACAGAACTGATCGGAAATACACCGCTGCTCCGTCTCAAGCATTTTGATATACCGGAGGGAACAGCGGTTTATGCTAAGCTTGAGATGATGAATCCGGGCGGAAGCATTAAAGACAGGCTGGGCGGGATGCTCATTGAAGATGCGCTTCGCACGGGAAAGGTGAAACCGGGCGGCGTTATCATTGAGGCGACTGCCGGAAACACCGGGATCGGACTCGCTCTGTGCGCCAGAAAGCATCAGCTTCGCGCCGTTTTTTGCGTCCCGGAGCATTTCAGCAGAGAAAAGCAGCAAATTATGAAAGCTCTCGGAGCGGACATCGTGCATACGCCGAGAGAAGAAGGCATGCAGGGAGCCATCCGAAAAGCGCTTGAACTGGAGAGAGAGATTAATAATTCTTATGCCGTTCTACAATTTAAAAACCGAGTAAATCCATTGACTTACTACAAAACAATCGGACCCGAAATATGGAACGCGCTCGGCGGGGATATCCACGCTTTTGTCGCAGGAGCAGGTTCCGGCGGCACCTTTGCCGGTACAGCAGCTTATTTAAAAGAGAAAAATCCTGCCGTCAAAACGGTGATCGTTGAACCGGAAGGCTCGATCCTGAACGGAGGAGAGCCGCATGCCCATAAAACGGAAGGCATCGGCATGGAGTTTATCCCGGATTATATGGACGAGAACCATTTTGACGCCATTTACACGGTGGAAGACGATACGGCGTTTTCGCTTGTCAGAGAAGCGGCCGAGAAAGAAGGCCTCTTAATCGGAAGCTCTTCAGGGGCGGCTCTTTATACAGCGCTTGAAGAAGCGAAAAAAGCGCCCGCCGGATCAAATATCGTCACCATTTTCCCTGATGGCAGCGATCGATATATAAGCAAAAACATTTTTCAAGGAGGTCAGTAAGATGAAGAAAAAAACGCTGATGGTGCACGGAGGAATTACGGGAGATGAAAAAACAGGAGCGGTTTCCGTACCGATTTATCAAGTAAGCACGTACCGGCAGCCGAAAGCGGGCGAGCACACGGGTTATGAATATTCAAGAACGGCCAATCCGACGCGGACGGCGCTTGAAAGCTTAATTGCGGAGCTTGAAGGCGGCGCGGCGGGATATGCGTTCGGCTCAGGCATGGCTGCGATTACTGCCGTCATGATGCTGTTTGACAGCGGCGATCATGTTATTTTGACGGATGATGTATACGGCGGCACTTACCGGGTGATGACAGGTGTGCTGAACCGCTTCGGCATTGAAGCGGACTTTGTTGATACGAGCAATGAAGAAAAAGTCAAAAAGGCCATTCGCCCGAATACGAAAGCCATTTATATCGAAACACCGACAAATCCGCTATTGAAAGTGACTGACCTCAAACTGATGTCTGACATCGCAAAAGAAGCGGGCGTATTGCTTATCGTCGATAATACGTTTTACACGCCGTATTTCCAGCAGCCGCTCAGCTTCGGCGCGGATCTCGTGCTTCACAGCGCGACGAAATATCTCGGCGGCCACAGCGATGTCGTCGGCGGCTTAGTCGTCACGGCTGATAAAGAACTGGGCGAAAAGCTTCATTACGTGCAAAACTCAACGGGCGGCGTTTTAGGACCGCAGGATTCATGGCTTTTGATGAGAGGGATTAAAACGCTGGGGCTCAGAATGGATGCCATCAATCACAGCGCCGGAAAAATCGCCGGGCTGCTTGAAGCGCATGATGCCGTTCAGACGCTCTACTATCCGGGATCAGCGAAACATCCGGGCCATGAGCTGACAAAAGCGCAAAGCTCCGGTTTCGGCGGAATGATTTCCTTTGATGTCGGCAGCAGCGAACGCGTCGACGCGTTTTTAGAAAAATTGAACCTGTTTACGATCGCGGAAAGTTTAGGAGCGGTTGAAAGCTTAATCTCCGTGCCGTCCAGAATGACGCACGCTTCGATCCCGCGCGACCGCCGGCTTGCGCTTGGCATTACCGACGGGCTCGTGCGGATCTCAGTCGGTATTGAGGATACTGAGGATTTAACGGCGGATGTGAAACAGGCGCTTGATTCACTTTTATAAAGAATGGATAGATTTACATTCTCTGTCGGCTGTCAGCTTGTATTATAATGTTGGTAGACTATAAAACTGGCAGGTGACCTTATATGGAGAAGAAAAGACTGAAATCATTAATAGAAGATTTTAAGCATTACGCATTTATTCTGCTTGCAGTCAGCACCTTCATTTATATCGGCGCGGTTCTTCCCGGACAAGGGCTGACTGCGGGCCAGAAAATGCTGATGTTTGTAACGGATTGTGTATTTTTAGCGGGCGCTTATTTCTGCGTTGACCGTTCACTTATTTATAAAAAGAGGCTGGAAGAGGCCGATGAATAAAAAAAGCCATTGTCTTTTGACAATGGCTTTTTCGTTTCTTATTCAGACGGGGTTTCGCGTAATTCTTTTCCCATTCCTTTTAAAAACTGCAGCCCGAAGCCGAGCGCGCGGTTAATATCAGGATCACCGACGGCTTTCATCAGTTCAAACATACTGACTTTCCTGTCCTCTTTTAAAAATCTTTGCGCCTGATCCGTCCCGGCCATGGCGCTTTCTAAAAGTCTGCCCATAAATTCGGGATCAGCTTTTGACAGCGCGCCTCCCGCGGCCATCATCGTATTCAGGAGATTGGTGACAGGTTCCCGGGAAATCTGTCCGAGTGCGATTTTGGCAATCTCCTCTTTTGCCTGGAGCATATAGCCGGCGGCATCAAAAATGCCCAAGCTATTCAGCTCTGCCATGATGGACATCGTTTTCGCGACGGCTTCTTCATTTTCTGCGAGAAGCGTCTTCAGCTCTTCCAGTTTTTCAGCTTTCAGCTGTTCCTCTGTTTTCGTTTCTTTTTGAATTTCAGTAATTGGGCTTGCCATAATGTTTCCTCCTTTCCTTAATCAGTTAAGTGCACATAGCCCGGACGGTTCCATTTTCGCTGAGCTTCCACACCGTTTTGCGGATGACGTTTTTTGTTCCGCGGATTCGTTTTCGGAAGCGGCGGAGTATCACAGGAACCGAGCACTTCCATGCGGACTTTTGTCTGCTTATAGGCAGGTGTATGTGTCCGTGAATCATACGCAGGCCCGGTCAGGAAATTAATCGCAGAATCTTTATCTGTAGAGTTCATCGGCAGATAAAGCTCATTTGCGCGGACGCGGTCTGTCACAAGCGCGTTCAATTTAACCGCCCCAAAAGGAGAGACGAGCCGGATCATTGTTCCGTCGCAAATTCCGCGTTCAGCCGCGAGCTCCGGCGATACTTCAACAAATACATCCGGAACTTTAGACTGAATGCCTTTTGACTTGTTTGTCATGTTTCCTTCGTGGAAATGTTCAAGCATCCGTCCGTTGTTAATATGCAGGTCATATTCTTCAGGGAATACAGCAGGCTCCACCCAATCGCTCAGCGCAAAGCGGGCTTTTTTGTCCGGGAAGTTAAAGCCGTCTTCATAAAGAAGCGGAGTGCTTTCTCCCGTAAAGCTTCCCCACAGGAAGCTGTTCCAGCCGCTAAGAACGTCGTAGCTTGCTTTTCCGAACAGCGGAGAAAGGCTCGCCATTTCTGAGAAAATGTCGCTAGGATGCGTGTAATTCCAATCAGCGCCTAAACGATTGGCGACTTCCTGAATAATCCACCAGTCGGGTTTTGCATCGCCGAGTGTCGGAAGCGCCTGATACAATCTTTGCACACGACGCTCTGTGTTTGTAAATGTTCCGTCTTTTTCAAGAGATGGAACCGCAGGCAGGATGACATCCGCGTATTGCGCCGTTCTTGAAAGGAAAATATCCTGTACAACAAAGAAATCAAGGCTGGATAAAATGTCATGAACATGGTTGGCGTTTGAATCGACGAGCGCCATATCTTCACCGACGAGATACATGGCTTTCATGTTTCCTTCTTCAATCGCATGGAGCATTTCGATATTATCAAGACCCGGCTTGCCGTCAATTTCAACACCGTAAGCTTTTTCGAATTTAGCGCGTGCCGCATCATCTGTAATATGCTGATATCCCGGAAGCCAGCCTGGAAGAGTTCCCATATCGCAAGCGCCTTGAACGTTGTTATGTCCCCGCAGCGGATAGGCTCCGGCGCCCGGACGGCGGTAGTTTCCTGTGGCAAGCAGCAGGTTGGAAATCGCCGCTGATGTATCAGAGCCGCCTGTATTCTGGGTTACGCCCATGCCCCAAAGAACACAAGTGCCGTCTGCATCACGAATCATTTCGGCAATGCGGATGATCGTATCCTGAGAAAGTCCGGTGATGCGCTCCGCATATTCCAATGTGTATTTTTCCAGCGTTTCTTTATAATCATCAAAGTAGTTGACATTTTCATCAATAAACGCCTGATCGTGCCAGCCTTGGTCAATCATATATTTCGTTACTGCCATGAGCCAGACCTGGTCAGTCCCTTGTTTCGGGCTGATAAAGAGGTCGGACCGTTCAGCCATTTCATTTCTGCGCAGATCGGCAACAATCAGTTTTTGGCCGTGCAGCTTATGGGCGCGCTTCACGCGTGTGGCCAGAACCGGATGTCCTTCCGCCGGATTGGCGCCGACGATGAGCACGAGGCCCGCTTTTGCGATATCTTTAATTGTGCCGGCGTCTCCGCCCATACCGACGGTGCGGAATAAGCCGTCCGTTGCCGGTGACTGGCAGTAGCGTGAACAGTTATCCACGTTGTTGGTTTCAAATACTTGGCGTGCCAATTTTTGAATGACGTAGTTGTCTTCATTCGTAATTTTAGAAGAAGAAATAAAACCGACAGAACCATTTCCGTGTTCGGCCTTGATCGAACCGAGTCTTGAAGCGACAAGGTCAAGGGCTTCTTCCCATGACGATTCAACAAATGCGCCGTTTTTCCGGATGAGCGGTTTTGTAATCCGTTCTTCCGAATTCACGAAGTCCCAGCCGAATTTCCCTTTCACACAAGTGGAAATCGCGTTAACCGGAGCATCGGAAACAGGCTGAATTTTAAGGATGTCACGGCCTTTTGTCCATACTTCAAAAGAGCATCCGACGCCGCAGAACGTGCAGACTGTTTTTGTTTTTTTCGTCCGTTTATCGCGCATAGCCGCTTCCACTTCTGACACGGCGAAGATGCTTGTATAGTCGGGTTCAACATTTTTCACTAAATCAATCATCGGTTCCATGACATCTTCTTTTATTCCTGTCATAAATCCGGCTTGGCCGAGCATTGATTTTTCCATCAGTGCGTTACAAGGGCAGACAGTGACACACTGGCCGCAGCTGACGCAGGAAGATTCATTAATGGCGACGCCTTCATCCCAAATGACCCGCGGGCGGTCGCGCTCCCAATCAATTGAAAGAGTCTCATTCACCTGAAGGTTTTGACACACTTCCACACATTGGCCGCAGGCGATGCATTGGTTCGGATCATAGCGGTAAAACGGGTGAGACATATCAACCGCGCACTTTGAATCATCTTTCGGCGTATACGGATATTTCTGATGCTCAATTCCCATCATTTCCGCTGTATTATGCAGTGTGCAGTTGCCGTTGTTGTTATCGCATACCGTACAGTAAAGCAGGTGATTCTCGAGCAGGCGGTCCATGGCCTCTGTCTGAGCCTCTTTTACCCTTCCCGACGTAAGCGAGATGGACATCCCGTTTTCTGCAGCCGTGGAACAAGAGCGCTGCAATTTCCCGTTTACTTCAACAATACAGGTGTCACATGTTTGAATCGGATCCACTTCCGGTACATGGCATATTTGCGGAATCTCAATTCCGTTTTGGTTTAAAATATCTAAAATCTTAGACCCCTCTGGTGCTTCATACTCCGTGCCGTCAATTTTGACACGGATAGACTGAACGTCTGTCACTTCCAATTCCCCTCCATCTTTTAAACTCGAAAAAAAGCCATGCACATAGATACCGGCCTCCTGTCCGGAGAACGGTATAAATACGCATGGCGGAATAGTTCACTAGCAAGTCTTACTAACAGACCAATCCTATTTGTATAAAACGATAGACTCGTAACACGTTTCCTATTACAAATCCATCTTCACTGCTTTTATTATAAGGTGATATTTATTATAATACAATACGAAAGGAAAACTTTAACCAGGTGAAATGTCACAAAGGGGAACCGGGAATGTCTTTCATAGGCTAAAATCGGAGGGGACAATATGTCTAAAAAAATTCATGAATTTAACGATATTATCCGGAAATTGCGCAAAGAATTATTTGGAAAGGGGCCTGAACGAATTCACACCGTTTTTGTGGATAACATGGCGGTATCTACACTTTACGGCAATCTAAGCGCAAGTGAGCAGTTTATCGCACGCACGCCTGAAGGAAGAGAAATGGTTCATGCGGCGCGGACCAGCTTAATTCAGGAACTGTATTCAAAACAAACGCCTGACGGAATGGAAGAGCTCATCGGAGCAAAGCTGGTGCATCTGTTTTCAGATATAAAAATAGAGGAAAATATTGCTGTATCGGTGTTTGTCTTTGACCGCTCAATTGAAGAGCATAAAGAAGAAATCAAAAGCTGACAATATTCAATTGACACGAAATTGTCACATTTGATATGATATGAACTGCCGGCAGTGGCCTAAGGACGATTTTTTATGGAATGTGTGCATGATCTGTACATATTCTATACCGCATATTTTCATTCTGCTTGATATTGGTGTATGGGTATGCATACAAGTTAGGCAGCATTCAAACCCTCGTTTTTTCAGACGGGTTAGTTGAATGCTGCCTTTTTTGTTAGGCGTCTTTGGAAACTGCGGGCTGAATTGTTAAATGGAGGGGTTATTATGGCTTTTCGTAAACCGGACGAAATAGCGGAGCTTGCGGTCGAATCAGGGGTAAAAAAGGTGCATTCACCGCTTTCAGCACTGATTGTATTAGGATTTTTGGGAGGAGCGTTTATCGCACTCGGTTATTTGCTTGATATCCGTGTCATCGGCGACCTTCCGAAAGAATGGGGAAGCCTGTCGAGTTTAATCGGGGCGTCCGTGTTTCCCATCGGATTGGTGCTCGTCGTTCTTGCCGGCGCGGAGCTGATTACGGGAAATATGATGTCGGTATCCATGGCGCTGTTTTCCAGAAGAATATCCGCCGGTGCATTAGTGAAAAATTGGGTGATCGTGACGTTGATGAATCTTGTCGGCGCACTGTTTGTCGCTTACTTTTTCGGACATGTTGTCGGATTAACCGAAACAGGACCTTACTTGGAAAAAACGATTGCGGTCGCACAAGGCAAATTGGATATGCCGTTTGGAAAAGTTATTGTTTCGGCGATCGGCTGTAACTGGCTTGTCTGTTTGGCCGTCTGGCTTTCTTTCGGCGCAGAAGACGGAGCCGGAAAAATCGCGGGTATATGGTTTCCGATTATGGCGTTTGTCGCAATTGGTTTTCAGCACGTTGTAGCCAATATGTTTATCATCCCGGCTGCGATTTTTGCAGGTTCTTTTTCGTGGGGTGATCTGATTGGCAATCTCATTCCGGCCTTTATCGGGAATGTCATCGGCGGGGCAGTGTTTGTCGGCCTTATTTATTTTATTGCATATTCAAAAAAAGATCAGAAAAAGCAAGGGATGAAAAGAGTTTCCTGAGGTAAGAAAGATGCCGGAAAACACGGACAATTGAAGCGGAATGCCAGCACATTTTCCGTCCAAATCTTGAAAAAAATGTTTACAAAATGGAAGTTGATGGATATACTTACAAAGTAAGAAAAAAGCAAAGGGAGGTTGAATCACATGACGACGTTAAACGGCAATCAAAATCTACAATTGAACCGATTCAGCCTGTGGAAGAGTTCGTGTCCTTCCTTAACCTCTGCCCGTCAAGCACGTTAATTTCGGAGTATCAGGACATTCGCAGCTCCCCGCAGGGAAAGAAGCACCGTCTTCTTTTGTCTGCGGATTTAGTCTGCCCGCAGCGCATATGAACTTTGCTGCGGGTTATTTTCGCTTGTGCGGATATTGAAAGGGGGTGAGCGATAATGACCATTAATCTTTTCTTTTTAACACTGACCATTTCAAAGCGTTTTAAAAGTGCGGAAGAGTATGAACGAGAACAGCAGGTCGAAGAGTTTTATAATGAAGCGAAAGAACGCCAGCTGAAACATTTTTATATGAACTAACGGACACGAAGGGCCAAAACGGAGGAGAAGGAGGAGATCATCATGTTCAGAATTGAACTGCTGAATCATTACACAATGGAGAAGGACCAGGTTTAGCGAGGATGTTGCTGTCACGTCGCAGACGGCCTGCATACCATGGTAAAGAAAGAAAAATTGGTTAGCGGGTGATAGCATGCAGGGCGGTCAGAACAGAATTCCATCCATCGGGCACGGGTATGCGTCAATGCCCCATTCATTTAAACACGGCTACGGCAACCCGTACCGCCGGCAGAGAATGGCGGTGCTTTCCCGGCAGACAAGATATATAGCACCGTATTATTGGTACTAGAGCAGGCGGAAAACCTACGTTTTCCGTCTTTTTTTTATGAAAACAAATATAAATTTCAAATAAATCGAAACGTTCATGAAGAGAAGTGCGTCTAGTTAGTACCTCATACTAATACGAGGTAATATTATTTCTGAATAATAAATCACAGGAATGGAAAAGCGGGTGTTATACAATGTTGCAACATACATCTTCAGCATTAAAACGAATGCGCGCGAAATACTTTGCTGCATCAGAACCGGCAGAGTCAGTCATTCAGCAAATCTTGATGGACATACAGGAATACGACCGCATTTTGGAAATCGGGACCGGAAACGGCTCAATGTTTAAACAAATCATCGGACAGCTTGAAAAGGGCAGTCTTAAAAGCATAGAAACATCGAAACGTAAAATACGGAAAACACAGCGCGCAAACCGTTCGGTTATAAAAGCCGGGCTCGGAAACATTCAGCAGGGAAGGCCGGAAAGCATACCGTTCCGCGACCGCAGCTTTCATAAAGTCTTCTCTTTACATACTGCGGAAACAGTCAGCGATTACCGGACAGCATGTAAAGAAGTGTACCGCGTTCTTCAAATTGACGGGTGTTTCTATATGGTTTTGAAACCTTCGCGGATGAGTGAAAAGGATGTGATTGAGGTGCTCTATGATCAGCATTTCAGAGACATTTCAGTTGTCAGCAGAGATTCATTCCATTTTATTACTGCCATTAAATAGAATATTTCTTGGGAAATAAAAAGAGCTGCTTAAGTCACTGCAGCTCTTTTTGTGAAATTGGGCATATTTCCTTATTTTTGGTTATTTTACATCTATTTTATATAAAAAAAAGTTTTTTTCTTATACAATGGTAATCAGATGACCGTACATTTTAAATATTTTGAACAAACGGAATGAATATTCATTCCGTGTTTAGAAAGGGGGATGAAATGACAGCTTCAAACAAGGTTGAACTCATTATGAAAGCGTCGCTTACTTTGTTTACAGATAGAGGATTTGACGCAACGACGATTCCGATGATTGCCGCTCAGGCCGATGTCGGAACCGGCACAATTTACCGTTACTTTGACAGTAAAGAGACACTTGTGAACGTACTGTATCAGGAAAGTGCGCAGCGTTTTATGAAAAAAGTCAAAACGGACTTTCAGGGGATATCTGTAAGAGAAGGGTTTCATCATCTGTTTTATTGTCTGATTGATTTTACGAAGGAAAGTGAGTATGCATTGTTTTTTCTTGAAACGAATAAGGACGCCTACTTTCTGAATGAAACGAGCCGTAAGCTTCTTGATGAAATAACACAGATGCTTGACGTCTTTTTTCAGCGCGGCAAGTCTGAAGGTGTGCTCCGCAATCTGCCGTCCAATGTGCTGATGGCGCTGCTGCTCGGGGCATATCTCAAACTCTATCAGCTTGTCCGGACGGGAAGCGTCGAAATAACAAAACCGTTTCTGAAAGAATTGGAACAATGTTCTTGGGATGCCATCAGAACTCATTAATTATACGCCGAAGGAAGGAAGATCGATATGAAACAGCTAAGCGCTATACCGCAGCCGAAAACATACGGGCCTCTCAAAAATCTCCCTCACTTGGAAAAAGAAAAACTGTCACAATCGCTTTGGAAAATTGCCGAAGAATACGGCCCGATCTTTCGTTTTGAATTTCCGAGCTCTGTCGGGGTCTTCGTATCAGGCCGCGAGCTCGCCGCAGAAGTCTGTGATGAAAAGCGATTTGACAAAAATCTCAGCAAAGCTCTGCTGAAAGTCCGTGAATTTGGCGGTGACGGACTATTTACGAGCTGGACTCACGAAAAGAACTGGCAGAAAGCGCATCGGATTTTATTGCCGAGCTTCAGCCAGAAGGCGATGAAAGGCTATCATTCAATGATGCTGGATATTGCCATGCAGCTCGTGCAGAAGTGGAGCAGATTAAATCCGAATGAAGAAATTGACGTCGCCGAAGATATGACGCGCCTGACGCTGGATACAATCGGCCTGTGCGGATTTCATTACCGCTTTAACAGCTTTTACCGCGACACACAGCATTCTTTTATCACAAGTATGCTTCGTGCGCTGCAGGAGGCCATGCGCCAAGCGCAAAGACACAGCCTGCAGGACAAGCTGATGATCAAAACGAGACATCAGTTCCAGCAGGATATTGAAGAGATGAATTCGCTTGTAGACCGGATCATCGCTGAGCGGAGGGAAAATCCGGATGAAAATCTGTCTGACCTTTTAGCATTGATGCTTGAAGCGAAAGACCCTGTAACGGGGGAAAGGCTGGATGATGAAAATATCCGTTATCAAATCATTACCTTTTTGATCGCGGGGCATGAAACCACAAGCGGGTTGCTTTCTTTTGCGATATATTGCCTGCTGAAAAATAAAGATAAATTGAAAAAAGCCGTTCAGGAAGCCGAGCGGGTGCTGACGGGAGAGACACCTGAATATAAGCAGATTCAGCAGCTGACATATATCCGCATGGTGCTAAACGAGACTTTGCGGCTGTATCCGACTGCCCCGGCATTTTCTCTGTACGCGAAGGAAGATACGGTTCTCGGCGGGAAATATCCGATTGCGAAGGGACAGCCGGTGACGATTCTGACTCCGCAGCTGCACCGGGATAAAAGTGCGTGGGGAGAAGATGCCGAGTCATTCCGCCCGGAAAGGTTCAGCGATCCCGCGGCCATTCCGGCAGATGCGTATAAGCCGTTCGGAAACGGACAGCGCGCATGCATCGGGATGCAGTTTGCCCTGCAGGAAGCGACAATGGTGCTCGGCCTTGTCCTGAAACACTTTGAACTGATTGATCATACTGATTATGAGCTTACGATTAAAGAAGCTCTAACCATTAAGCCCGGTGATTTTAAAATCCGTGTGAAAAACAAGGACGTGTCCAATCAGCAGTCCGCACAAAACCATAAAGCTGAAGGCAGCGGTCACAAAGAAGAAATGAAAGAAATCCCGTCCCACGGAACGCCGCTTCTCATTCTTTACGGATCAAATTTAGGAACTGCGGAAGGAATCGCGGAAGAGCTGGCTGATATCGGAAGAAGCAAAGGATTTTCAACTGAAACCGGACCGCTCGATGATTATGCCGGGAAACTGCCTGTAAAAGGCGCGGTCGTTATTGTTACGGCTTCTTATAACGGGGCGCCGCCTGATAATGCGGCGGGTTTTGTGAAATGGATGGAAACCCTTGAAGATCAGGAATTAAAGGGTGTTTCTTACGCCGTCTTCGGCTGCGGAGACCGCAACTGGGCCGCCACTTACCAGAGGATCCCCCGCCTGATAGACAAAGTGCTTGAAGAAAAAGGGGCAAAACGGCTGACCTCTATCGGGGAGGGCGACAATGCCGATGATTTTGAGTACAGTCAGGAAGCCTGGGAAGACTCATTCTGGAAGGACATCATGAAGGCTTTTCATATAGAGGCCGCTCCAAAACAGACAAACAAATCACAGTTATCAATCGAATACGTGAGTGAAGCAGCCGAGACGCCGATTGCCAAAACGTACAAAGCATTTGAGGCGGAGGTCATCACGAACAAAGAGCTTCATACCGAAAGCAGCAAGCGCTCAGTCCGGCATATTGAGCTGCGTCTCCCCGAAACAGAAACGTATCAGGAAGGAGATCATCTCGGGGTGCTTCCGCAAAACAGCGGGGAACTGATCAGCCGTGTCATTCGCCGATTCGGTCTTGATCCGAACCAGCACTTTAAGATCAAGGGCCGGCAGCTGCCTCATCTGCCGATGGACCGGCCGGTTAATGCGCCGGAGCTTTTGGCGTCCTATGTAGAGCTGCAGGAGCCGGCAACGAGAGCCCAGCTTCGCGAACTTGCCGCACATACCGTGTGCCCGCCGCACCAAAAAGAATTGGAGCATCTTTATTCTGATGATGCGGCATATAAAGAAAACGTGCTGAAAAAACGAATGACCATGCTGGACCTGTTGGAAGATTATCCTGCATGTGAACTGCCGTTTGAGCGCTTTTTAGAACTTCTGCCATCCTTAAAGGCGCGCTATTATTCAATCTCAAGCTCACCGAAGGCAGCCAGCGGGGAGCTCAGTATCACGGTCGGCGTTGTGACGGCTCCGGCATGGAGCGGCCGTGGGGAATACCGGGGCGTGGCTTCGAACTATTTAGCCGGATTACAGAATGGCGATCCTGCCGTCTGTTTCATCCGCTCGCCTCAGTCGGGTTTCGCATTGCCTGAAAATCCGAAAACGCCTCTCATTATGGTCGGAGCAGGCACAGGAATTGCGCCGTTCAGGGGATTTATCCAGGCGCGGGCTGCCGAAAAAATGTCCGGTAACAGCCTGGGCGAAGCTCATTTATACTTCGGCTGCCGGCATCCTGAAGAAGACGATCTGTACAAAGATGAATTCGACGATGCGGAGAAAAACGGCCTTGTCACCGTGCATCGGGCGTATTCCAGATTAGATCAGGACTGTAAAGTTTACGTACAGGATGTCCTGCTTCGCGAGGCTGCGCAGATTATTGCTCTCCTTGACCAAGGCGGCCATCTCTATATATGCGGCGACGGAAGCAAAATGGCTCCGGCCGTAGAAAATGTACTGCTTCAGGCGTATGAAAAGGTGCATAACACTGATTCAAAAGTTTCCTTGAATTGGCTTGAACAGCTGCAGGCGGAAGGAAGATATGCGAAAGATGTTTGGGCAGGTATGTAACAGAAGAGTGAGACAACTGAAGAATGTTTTTTAATTGAAGAAAGCCGGCACGATATTTGAAATCTACTGAATCAAAAGGAATAGTTATAGGGAGTATCGTGCCGGCCTTAACTTTAGTATCGGACAAAAGACACAAATCTTTAATGTTTTTATTGATTTACATGCAGGCGGCTATGTCCCTTTTTTCTGAATTCCGCCAGAAATAAAACCGGATAAGACACTAATAGCAAAACCGAAATAAATGAAATGATACCGATCCAATGAAAATGCGTCCAAAAGAAACCGCCGCAAGACCCTGCCACGCTTGAACCGATATAGTATGCAAGCAGATATAATGAAGAGGCTTGCGCGCGCTGATCACCGGCTGCGCGGCCGACCCAGGCGCTTGCGATCGAATGCGCGCCGAAAAAGCCGAAGGTAAAGACGGCAATCCCCGCGATTTTAAGCGCAAGCTGGGGCAAAAGTGTCACCGCTGCGCCGGCAAGCATAACAAAAATCGCAATCTTAATCATTTTTGCGCTTCCGAAAAGATCTGCTTTTTTCCCCATATAGACAGAGCTGAACGTTCCCGCGAGATAGACAATAAAAATAAAACCGATCACAGTCTGCGACAAATGATAAGGAGCCGCCATTAAATGAAAGCCGATATAATTATATAATGTCACAAAACTCCCCATTAATATAAATCCCAGAGATATTAACAAAAGCAGCCGTTTGCGGTGCAGAACCGCTCCGTATTCCTTACATGCCGCTTTTACGCCCGCATGCCGCTGAGATGAATGGCGCGGAGCCGGAAGAAAACGCCAAAACAAATAGCTTAATACAATAGAAAGAATGCCGATGATGGCAAGCGCCGGCCGCCAGCCGAATACATCGGTCAGAAGCCCCGTTAACAGCCTGCCGCTCATTCCCCCGATGCTTGTGCCGCTGATATACAAGCCCATCATTTTCCCGAGGCCCTGCGGATCAAACTCCTCGCCTACATATGTCATAGCGACAGCCGGAACGCCTGCCAGGAAAATACCGAGCAGCGCCCTCATCGCCAAAAGCGCCGGAAAAGCCGGACTGAACGCTGTTAATAGACCTAAAACAGATGTAGCTGTTAACGACAGCACCATTAATTTTTTTCTGCCGAATCCGTCAGACAACGAAGCGGCGGCCAATAATGAAAATGCCAAAACGGCTGTTGAGATGGATAAAGTTAAACTGGCAGCCGCAGCGGAAATATGAAACTCTTCCGAAAACAAAGGCATAAGCGGCTGTGTCGTGTAAAGCGTGGCGAAGGTCACAAAGCCGCTGATAAACAGAGCCAAGCTGGCCTTTCTGTAAGCCTTTGTATGAGGCTGAATAAACGTCATGAATGTCCCTCTTTTCTCACTGTTGGTTATATATGTATCGTACGCTTTTCATTTCAATGTGTCTAATTTATAATAACTATAGAATTAATGCGTAAAGGTTATGAAGAAAGGGGAGAAGGAGAAAATGGAGCTTCATCAAATTGACAACTTCATTGCGGCGGCAACTCATCAGCATTTCACAAATGCGGCAAAAGAAAGAATGATTTCTCAGCCGGCATTAAGCCGATCGATTATCAGGCTCGAAGAAGAATTAGGCGCGCCGTTATTTTACAGAGAGACAAAAGCAGTCCGGCTGACAAGGCACGGAGAGCAGTTCTTAATAAAAGCAAAACAAGCGAGACGAGCTTTAAATGAAGGCGTTGAACAAGTGAAAAAGAATATGAGCCTGGAACACGGCGAAATATCTGTATCTTTTCTTCATACGCTCGGGCTGCGTTTAATGCCTCAGCTGATTGCCGAATTTAAAAAGCTATACCCAAACGTGACCTTCCGGCTTTATCAAGGCGCAAATGAAACGCTTCGCAAAATGGTGGAAACGGGAGATGCGGATATCTGTCTCAGCTCCCCGCCGCTTCCCAGCGAGCTTTTACAATGGACAGTGCTGGAGAAAGAGCCTCTTTATGCGGTGCTACCTGAGAACCACCCGCTTGCAGGAAATAAAAGCATTCAAATGAAAGAGATGCAGGACGAGGATTTTGTCGGATTTAAACCGGGATACGGACTGAGGTATATGTTTGATCTGATGTGCCGGGATTTGAATATACACCCGCATCTCGCATTTGAAGGAGAGGAAGTGTCAACCATATTAGGGCTGACCGCCGCGGGTCTGGGGGCTGCAGTGCTACCGAAAACCGCGGAGCATTCATACTTTCCGGTCGTTTTTCTTCCGGTTGCAGATTACCAATGCGAACGCACCATAGCGTTAGCCCAGCTGAAAAACCATGCTCTCTCTCCCGCTGCTGAGCGTTTTAAACAGTTTGCACTTGAGTATTACAAAGCACGCAACTGAGCGGTCATTTTATTAAAATCGAAGTTGAAAATAAAGCAGATAGAAATACAGAAAACGGAGGAAAACCATGGCGAAAAAAACAGTGAAAACAAATGCTGTCCGTATCATTGAGCAGCAAAACATTCCCTATGAGCTATTAGGTTACAAAACAGAAGGGGGACAGCCCGCAGACGGTCTTTCCGTTTCACAAAAAATCGGATACGCTGCCGAATATGTTTATAAAACCTTAGTGGCATCTGCAGGAACTGATCGTTATTACGTCTTTGCCGTTCCCGTTGCAAAAGAACTGAATCTGAAAAAGGCTGCGAAGGCGGCAGGTGAGAAGAAAATAGAAATGATTGCCATGAAGGACCTTTTAGGAGTGACCGGCTATATGCGCGGCGGCTGCTCTCCGATCGGCATGAAAAAAAGGTTTCCGACTTTTATTGATAGATCCGCTGAAACACTGGAGTTTATGATCGTCAGTGCGGGGAAAATCGGAATGCAGCTGAAAGCAGCGCCTCAAGATTTAGCCGAAGCAAGCGGGGCGGTATTTACAGACATTGTATAAATGTCCGATGAATCTAATGGAATACACGTGTCAAGGGAGAATGATAATGAAAAAAAGATATGAAAACTTGAATGGCGTGAAGAATGAACAAGGATTCAGGGACGTGTTGAAATGGATGAAAGAACGAAGAGAGAAAAGTAAAGACTTAAGCGAGAACATTCCGAAAGCGGTCACAAGGGATGTCCGTGATGTTGCCTTCAATCGGACGGAAACCGCCATAACATGGATCGGCCATTCTTCATTTCTGATCCAAATACAGGGGCTTAACATAATGACCGACCCTGTATGGGCGCGGCGGATGGGTTTTCAAAAACGGCTGACAGAGCCGGGATATGAATTGAGCGAACTGCCTGACATTGATGCCGTGCTCATTTCACATGGGCATTATGACCATCTTGATTTTCCGAGTATAAAAAAACTGAGAGGAAACCCGGATTTTTACGTGCCTGCGGGACTGAAAAAGCTGTTCAACAAAAAAGGCCGCAAAAAGGTCCATGAAATGAATTGGTGGGATCGTTTTGAGGTACGGGGGGTGAATATATCATTTGTTCCGGCCCAGCACTGGACACGGAGAACGCTTTGGGATACCGATACCTCTCATTGGGGAGGCTGGGTCATAGAAAGCGAAAACGGCGAGTCCATCTATTTTGCAGGAGATACAGGCTATTTTGAAGGCTTTAAAGAAATCGGAGAGAGGTTTCGTATTAAGGCGGCTCTGATGCCGATCGGAGCATACGAACCGGAATGGTTTATGCAAGTGTCACATATCAATCCGGAAGACGCCGTGAAAGCGTTTTTGGAGCTGAAGGCTGACAGCTTCATTCCCATGCATTACGGGGCATTCCGGCTTGCTGATGATACAGGCCCGGAAGCATTAAGCAGACTGCACGGCGAGTGGGACCGGCTTGCATTACCTCCTGAAAACCTGAAAGCATTAGCGCTTGGCGAAACATTTTGGCTGTAACAGCAGGTTTTCGCTGCCGACACCAATCGTTTAAAAACGGTTGGTGTTTTATTGTCATGTGAATAGCTCTGTATAAAACATGATTTTTCCGGAACCTGCGGTAAAAAACAAAACTTTTTACTCTTTTGTTTCACTATAAAATGAAAACGGTTTCGTATGTGCAGTATATTTAACCTATCACAATTGCTTCAGCAGAAATGGACAGGAAGGATAGAAAAACAGATGAAATACATGAATTCAAGGCAGAAAAAGATTTTGTATCTGTTGTTATCTGAACCTGATGACTACTTAGTTGTGCAAGATTTCGCAGACAGGGTCCGCTGTTCTGAAAAAACGATCAGGAATGATTTGAAAACGATTGAAGATTTCCTGAATGAACATGCTCAAGCTCAGCTGATCCGCAAACCGGGATTAGGCATCTATTTACATATATCTGAACAGGAAAGGTCACGGTTAAGCCGGCAAATTTATAATGAGCACTTTACATGCAGGCACAAGACCGATGAAGAAAGAATACTTCACATCGCTTATGATTTATTAATGAATTCAAAGCCCGTTTCCGCAAAAGAAATTGCCGCACAGCATTTTGTAAACAGAGCTTCCATTAAAAAGGATGTAAGTGCGGTTGAAGAGTGGCTGAAGCGATTTGATCTCACGCTGGTATCTAAACAGCGGCTCGGTTTAAAGGTTGAAGGGGACGAAAAAAACAAAAGAAAAGCATTGGCGCGAATTTCAGATTTGATTGATAATGCGGAATTTACAAGCCAATTTATAAAAAGTAAGTTTTTAAGTCATGAAGCGGACTTTGTGAGAAAAGAAATCAAGTTATTACAAAAAAACCATTCTATCTATTTTACGGATGAAACATTTGAAAGTTTGCTGCTGCATACATTGCTGACGATCCGCCGTATCAAAATGAAACAGCCGGTCGCCATTTCTGCAAGACAGCTGGACGCGGTAAAAAAGAAGAAAGAATATGAATGGACACTGGCTTGTTTAAAACGGCTTGAGCCGGTATTTGCCATCCGGTTTCCTGAGGAAGAAGCCGTCTATTTAACTTTACATATTATAGGCGGGAAAGTCCGCTATCCATCGCAGCAAGAAAAGAAGCTTGATCTTGAAGATTCTGAGCTTTCCAAAGTCGTCAGGCATTTGATCAATCGTGTTTCAGAACTGCAAACGCTGGATTTTCATAAAGACCAGGAACTGATCAACGGATTGAACATTCATCTCGATCCGGTGTTGAAGCGGCTGAGCTATGATCTCTCTGTTTCAAACCCCATGCTTCACGACATCAAAAAAATGTACCCTTATTTGTTTCATCTTATCATTGACGTTTTAGAAGACATCAATCAAACATTTGATCTCTGTATTCCTGAAGAAGAGGCGGCCTATTTGACGCTGCATTTTCAGGCAGCGATCGAACGGCTGCGCCGAAGCAGTCATAACCCTAAAAGGACGATCATCGTCTGCCATATGGGCATTGGCATGTCGCAATTGCTGCGGAATAAAATTGAACGCAAATTTCATCACATTACGGTAAAAGAATGTATCGCAAAAGCGGAGCTGACAGAGTATATCAAAAAGCATAAAGATATAGATTTCGTCATTTCTACGATAGGGCTTGGAAATGTAACGATCCCTCATATTGTCGTATCTCCGCTTTTGGAGTCTGCTGATGAAAAGAAGCTCAGCGCATTTATGCAACAGCTTGATACATCACACCGCCGGGAGCAAAAAACGTTTAAAATGCTGAACGATACGACTCCGTTTCTCGTTTTTTTACAGCAAGAGACAGAGCACCGTTATCAGGTTATTGAAAAGCTGGCGCAGGCTTTGTATGAAAAAGGCTATGTAGAAAAAGAGTATGGCATTCATGCAGTAATGAGAGAAAAAATGTCGGCGACAAATATCGGGGCGGGTATTGCTATCCCTCACGCGAACTCTAAATATATCAAACAATCAGCCATTGCAATCGCCACCTTAAAAGAGCCGATTGAATGGGGGACAGAAAAGGTGTCGCTCGTTTTTATGCTTGCCGTCAAACACGAAGATCAAAACAAGGTAAAGCAATTATTCAGTGAGCTTTCCTATCTTAGCGAGCAGCCGGCATTTATTCAAAAACTGACGGAAGAAAAAAATGTGATGACGTTTTTATCGTATTTAAACTATTAAAAGCAGGGAATGGCTCCCTGCTTTTTTTCTGTTTATAGGGAAAAATGCCGTTATTTCCGGAACTTATGGTAAAAAAACGCGCTTATCACAGGCTGATTTCAGTATAAAGTTGAGACAAGATCTTGAAATTCAGACTGCAAAGGAGGATTTATATGAAACTGTTAGCGATTACATCATGTCCGAACGGCATTGCCCATACGTATATGGCTGCTGAAAATTTACAAAAAGCAGCCGGCAGATTAGGCGTTGAGATCAAAGTGGAAACCCAGGGCGGAATCGGGGTGGAAAATAGGCTGACCGAAGAGGAAATCCGGGAAGCAGACGCAATCATTATCGCGGCGGACCGTTCGGTGAACAAAGACCGATTCGCGGGAAAAAAGCTGCTGGCTGTCGGGGTTCAGGAAGGCATCCGCAAACCGGAAGAATTAATTCAAAAAGCGCTTAGCGGTGAAGTGCCGGTCTATCAATCTGCTTCAAAAGCTGAATCCGCAAGTCAGCAGGGCAAAAAACAAAACCCGATTTACCGTCATTTAATGAACGGCGTTTCTTTTATGGTTCCTTTCATTGTCGTCGGCGGATTATTGATAGCGGTTGCATTGACGCTTGGAGGAGAAAAAACACCAAAGGGGTTAGTCATTCCGGACGAGTCTTTTTGGAAAACGATTGAACAGATCGGCAGTGCTTCTTTTTCATTCATGATCCCGATTTTAGCCGGGTACATCGCGTTCAGCATCGCTGATAAGCCGGGTCTTGTCCCCGGAATGATCGGCGGATATATTGCGGCATCCGGCAGCTTTTACGACAGTGCAAGCGGCGCAGGATTTCTTGGAGGAATCATTGCGGGATTTTTGGCGGGATATGCGGCGCTTGGAATCAAAAAATGTAAAGTTCCTAAAGCAATACAGCCGATTATGCCGATCATTATTATTCCGGTGTTTGCCTCACTGATCGTCGGTTTGGCGTTTGTATTTCTGATCGGCGCCCCCGTCGCTCATATTTTCGCAACATTAACGGTTTGGCTTGCGGGAATGAAAGGTTCGAGCTCAATTCTCCTGGCATTGATTTTAGGAGCGATGATCTCCTTTGATATGGGAGGACCCGTAAACAAGGTGGCCTTTCTTTTCGGATCGGCAATGATCGGAGAAGGAAATTATGAAATTATGGGCCCGATTGCCGTTTCCATTTGTATACCGCCGATAGGGCTTGGGATTGCGACGTTTTTAGGAAAAAGAAAATTCGCCGCCGCAGAAAGAGAAATGGGAAAAGCATCATTTACGATGGGCCTTTTCGGTATCACGGAAGGAGCCATTCCATTTGCGGCCCAAGACCCCCTTCGAGTGATCCCGAGTATTATGGCGGGTTCTATGACCGGCTCGGTGATAGCGATGATCGGCCATGTGGGGGACAGAGTGGCACACGGCGGCCCCATCGTTGCTGTACTTGGAGCAGTAGATCATGTATTGATGTTTTTTATCGCTGTAACAGCAGGCTCTCTTGTCACCGCTCTGTTGGTTAATGTACTGAAGAAAGATATGGCGAAATCCCCCGCGTCCGGCGAGGTGCTGCCGTCTGCCGCACCAAATGAAGCTGCAGCGGCAAAAGAAACAAAGGAACCATCTCAGGCTGACAGCCGAAAAGCCGGGATGACCGAAATCAAAAAACTGACTGACATTATCAGTACGGACTTGATTGAACCGCATTTATCCGGCGAAACGAGGGATGACATTATCGATGAAATGATCGAGAAAATGTCCCGTCAAGGTATGCTGCTGTCTGACAGCGGATTTAAGCAGGCCATTTTGAGCCGGGAACAGCAGGGAACCACGGCGATAGGTATGAATATCGCCATTCCGCACGGAAAGTCTGAAGCCGTCAAAACGCCGGGTGTCGCATTCGGAATAAGACGTTCGGGTGTTGACTGGAACAGCCTTGATGGTTCTGATGCAAAACTGATTTTTATGATTGCCGTACCGAAGGAAAGCGGCGGAAATCAGCATCTGAAAATATTGCAGATGTTATCCCGAAAACTGATGGATGACAGCTATCGGGAAAGGCTGCTCTCCGTTCAGACAAAAGAAGAGGCGTATGAGCTTCTGGAAGAAATCGAATAAAGCGGGGGATGATCATGTCTACTGAACCGATATTTTTCAATCCGGTTTTCAAAGAAAGAATTTGGGGAGGCGCCGCCCTGCGTGATTTTCACTATAATATTCCGTCCGAGCGGACAGGGGAGTGCTGGGCCTTCGCCGCTCATCAAAATGGACAGAGCACAGTTCGAAACGGCATGTATAAAGGATGTACGCTCGGTGAATTGTGGGAGCATCACAGAGATTTATTCGGAAACCTTGAAGGAGACCGTTTTCCTCTTCTTACAAAAATTTTGGATGCGGACCAAGACCTGTCCGTTCAGGTGCATCCGAATGATGACTTTGCCAAAATGCATGAAAACGGAGAACTTGGAAAAACCGAATGCTGGTATATCATTGATTGTGCAAAAGATGCGGAGATCATTTTCGGCCACAACGCAACTACAAAAGAAGAACTGATATCCATGATTAAGCACGGAGAATGGGACGGGCTCCTGAACAGAGTTAAGGTAAAGCCGGGAGATTTCTTCTTTGTTCCAAGCGGCACCGTTCACGCGATTGGAAAGAGCACACTTATTTTAGAGACGCAGCAAAATTCAGATACGACTTACAGATTGTACGACTACGGAAGAAAAGATGCGGACGGCAGGATGCGCGAGCTCCATTTGGAAAAAAGTATAGAAGTGATAGACGTTCCATCTGTCCGTGAACGGCCGACCGTTCACTATAAACAAACAGATGATCTGCTTGCGGCTGTTTTAATAGAATGTCCTTATTTTTCAGTCGAAAAGTGGGATGTAAAAGGTGAAGCAAATCTATTCCAGCATCAGCCCTTCCTTCTTGTCAGCGTGATCGAAGGAGACGGAATAATGATTGCAGGCGGGCATGAATATCCCTTTAGAAAAGGAGATCATATTCTCCTGCCTTCCGGTTTGGGAGAATATAAACTGGCCGGCCATGCAAATTGTATTGTGTCTCATCTGTGATCCTCAAAACCCTTCTCTAGCATCAGAGAAGGGTTTCTCATCACTTTTGCAAAAATACCGAAATTTCCAGTGTATCAGTGTTTTCGTTCCTGAACTTATTCTCTCAATTTGTATATCTCCCGAGCCATCGATTCAAGTATGTACATAGCGGGGATTTGGGTGGTGACATTCGCATTTTCAACCCATTCTTCCGTCACGTAATATGAAATATTCACATCGGACATTTTGGCAATGGTTGAATGTTTATGATTTGTAATACTGATGACCCGGCTGCCTTCTTGTTTCAGCTGATTCAGATGAGTCACCGTAGAATCTCCTTCACCTGAAACCGATAATGCGATTGTTATGCTGTTATGGCGGAAATGGGAATGGGCCGGAAAGTAAGGATCTTTAATATACATTGAAAGTTTCCCTAAGCACGAAAAATATCTGGCTCCGTATTCGGCGAGAATTCCTGAACTTCCCACTCCGATAAAAATGACGCTTTCTGCATCGGCCGCAAGGGCTGCTGCTTCCTTCAGCTTTTCTTCCATGCCTCCGCTTACTGTTCTTTCAAAAAATTCGGCAACGGAATGATGGGGACTCTTTAAAATCGTTTTTTTATTTGCCTCCGTATACATTTTCAGCTTCACCTTAAACTCCGAAAACCCTTCACAGTTTATTTTTTTGCAGAAACGTAAAATAGAAGCCGTCGATACATGGGTTTCATTTGCCAATTCACGGATTCGCATATAGACGACTTTCTCGCTGTTTTGGGAGATGTAGTTGTATAAAGAAGTTTCAAGCTCGTTAAATGAAGCAATCATTTCGTGTGTGAACATGCAGGGGGATTCTCCTTTTTATGAGAATGGTGAATGTACATCTAATCGTAACATATCATTTTTAAAAGAAACATAGTGTTATATTGATGTGACAAATCACTTTTTGTGTCATTCAAAACAAGACGTCAGCCAATGATTTACGGCGCAAAACAACTGAGGATATAATTCGTTCATACGCTTTATGCATGATCTCTTCAAGGGTCTCTGACAAAAGCGGCCGAAAAAAGGAGGACAATATGAGTATCAAACTGATAGCGGTTGATATGGACGGAACGTTTTTGAATGATGAAATGGCATATAACAAAGAGCGTTTTATGAATCAGTATCGTGAATTAAAAGCGCGGGGAATTAAATTTGCCGCAGCAAGCGGAAACCAATATGCGCAGCTTACATCCTTCTTTCCGGAAATCAAAAGTGAAATCGCTTTCGTTGCCGAGAATGGCGCTTTCGTCGTGAATGCCGGAGAAGAATTATTCGCGGGTAACATGTCTGAAGACACTATAAAAGCAGTAATCCGTGCTTTAGAGCAGTATGAGGTGAAAAACGTCATTGTCTGCGGAAAAAAAAGCGCGTATATTCATGAAAATGCCAGTGAAGATGAATATCTGCATGCCAGTAAGTATTATTATGTGTTAAAAAGGGTGCCGCATTTTGAAAACATCGATGATCACATTTTTAAATTTTCCATCAGCTTTCCCGCCGAACATTGTTCCGTACTTCTGAGCCATTTGAAAAACGCCATCGGGTCTTTCGTCACGCCTGTATCAAGCGGGCATGGTGACATAGATCTGATCATACCGGGGCTTCATAAAGCAAGCGGGATTAAGCTTCTCCAGAAACAATGGGGGATAAATGATGAAGAATGCGCGGCCTTCGGAGACAGCGGCAATGATCTGGAGATGGTGTCCGCCGTGAAATACGGGATCGCCATGGATAGTGCGCAGGAAAGCATTAAACAGGCTGCCGCGCATATCACGCAATCAAACAATGAAGAAGGGGTCTTAAATGCGATTGATTCCATCCTCAAATGTGAAAAACCCTTTGTCTGAAAAAGACATTTTAACTGCGGAGGTGCTGAACGATGATTAAATTAGTGATTACGGATTTAGACGGCACATTTTTAAATAATCAAGGCGATTTTGACAGAACGTTATTTGAAAAGACAAAACGAGTAATGGAGGAACAGCATGTCGCTTTCGCCCTCTGCACCGGGAAGCAGTGTGAAAGGGTCGAAGCTTTATTCGGAGAAGACGCGAAAGATTTTTGGATTTTAGGAGACAGTGCCACACGTATAAAAAAGAACGGCACATT
Source organism: Bacillus sp. FCW2 (assembly GCF_021228595.1). Classification (NCBI taxonomy): domain Bacteria; kingdom Bacillati; phylum Bacillota; class Bacilli; order Caryophanales; family Bacillaceae; genus Bacillus; species Bacillus sp. FCW2. The sequence continues at coordinate 1,067,370 of NZ_CP089436.1, forward strand.
CGTATATGAATCTTTGATCAGCAATGAAGCGGGACTGTCAATTATAGGCGCTTTAGAAAAAATCAGCTGCGGGCATAGCATTATCGCATGCACAAAAAATGGCGCGATCGTAAAAGAAAATCTGTCTGAAAGTGAGATGAAATATGTAAATGCCTCTTATGCACATGTAACGAAAATAACTGATTTTACTGAGATAAAGGACGATTTTATCAAGATTACGGTTCATGACCCCGACGCCAACTGTCCGGAAACGAGAGAAAAGCTGCATGAATTTTTTCACCAATTATATATCGTAGCATCAGAGGATACCTGGATGGACATATCAAATATCGGAATACATAAAGGAACAACAGTACAAGAACTGCAGCGATTATTAGGGGTTTCGGCTGATGAAACAATGGCGTTCGGAGACGGCCGCAATGACAAAGAATTGATGGAAGCGGCATCCTACAGCTTTGCGGTTAAGAATGCCATTGACGAAATAAAAGATGCAGCGCACTTTGTCATCAAATCAAATGAGGAAAGCAGCGTCATGCACACGATTATGAGAATATTAGCGCTGCAAAAACAATGATGGGCTAAAATCAATGCGGCAGGATTACTAGGGAAAGAAAAAGCGGGCTATCCTCAGACTTTAATTCCCTCCTGATTTCCCCGAAATATGTTAAAAGTGAATAAAACGGTGTAATATCAAGATGAAAAAAATCACTTCATATCAGACAAAAAGCAGGAACTGCCTCGTTTTGAAATTGGGAGGTGTTTGTATTAGCCCGCTGTTGAGTCCCGCGTATATCATTCTCATTTTTCTTCCGGCAGCTTCTTTTCTGTTAGGGATATTAGGGTATTTCATCTTTAAAAAAGTATGGATGATGGTTGTTATTGTATTCATTTTGTCCTTGATATTCATGTTTATTGTAATAGGTGCCGAGCCGACATTTTTCATTTGGGTAGCTATGATGACGGGGAGCTGTTTTATCTCCGGTTCAATCACTAAGACGATATGGACTTTTGCAAAGCGAAAATATTAGACAGAAGAATCCTGTTTGAACAGCTATCCTTTTTTGTCGATTGAAGAAAAAGAAGTATAGAGTTATCCGTTATGTTCTTATATTTTGTCTGTTGTTGTCAGATCGGGCTTTCTGTTAAAAATGTCTGTCTATCGTTTTGTTCTTTTTTAACTAAGCGGAGCACTATAATTGAACTGTAGATACATAGAAAAACAAAAAAGGATAAGGAGGATTTTTATGTTTCAAACCTTAGACCATTTTTTGAAATCTTGGGAGTTCGAAGCCGATGCGACACAGAAACTGCTGAATCATCTGACTGATGAATCACTTAAACAAGAAATCACTTCACAACATTGGACTTTAGGCCGTATTGCATGGCATACTGTCGCGGCCATTCACATCATTACCTCGAACACAGATTTAACGTTCCACGCTCCGGCTGAAGATTATCCTGTTCCTGCATCGGCGCGGTTTATTGCTGAGAGTTATCATCAAGCCAGTAATGCATTTGTACAGGCGTTAAAAACGCAATGGACTGACGATACACTTCAAGAATGTGTCAACTTTATTGGTCAGCAATTGCCAAATGGTTCACTTTTGCTATTTTTAATTCAACATCAAAACCATCATCGAGGACAAATGACTGTCCTTATGAGACAAGCAGGTTTACCTGTTCCGGGTATTTACGGACCGGCAAAAGAGGAATGGACAACATTCGGTTTGGAAGCTCCGAAATAGGATATTGTTGTAAGGGCTCGAATGAATAGATGATACCAATCGATGTTGGTATCTTTTTTGTTTTAGTCTTAGAGTTATTAAACCGGTATCCATGACATGCAGACGAAACAACAGTTCAAAAGACATAAAGTAAGGTCAATAAATGCAGAAAGGTGATTATGATGATAACTAAAATGACGCGATTCAATATGAAAGACTTCAATAAACCAAACGAACCTTTCGTTGTTCCAGGGAGAATCATCCCTTCATTTGAGGACAATGTTTGGACATATACAGAGGAGAAATTTGCTGAACCTTATGTCAAAAAATATGACGATGAAGACATTGATGTCAGTTATATTGAAGAAGAGGATAAAGCTGTCTTTTTTTATTACGCAGAGAACGACTGTGTCGGCCGGAGTAAGCTTCGTTCTAATTGGAATGGATACGCACTGATTGAAGACATTGCCGTTGCAAAAGATTATAGGAAAAATGGTGTCGGGACGGCTTTATTACATAAAGCGGTTGAGTGGGCAAAGGAGAATCATTTATGCGGTCTTATGCTTGAAACACAAGATATTAATGTTTCAGCTTGTCATTTTTATGCCAAAAATAACTTTGTCATAGGAGCGGTCGATACAATGCTTTATTCTAATTTTTCAACAGCAAATGAAATTGCGGTTTTTTGGTACTGTAAATTTTAAATATAACAGTATTTGATGTTTCGTCATTTAGCGGGTGTGTGTCGCAAAGTATTCAAAACATCGGCTTGAGGATTTATAATAAGGTATATCAATCAATGCAGGGGGAGTTATGTATGAAGTGCAAAAAAATGAACAGGGTCCAATTAAAAGAGGGAAGCGTATCAACGGCCCTATAAACTGCGTCTGCCCTCATTAATGGAGGGAAAGTTGTGAATACGTCTTATTCACAGTCAGCTTTACGGCACAACCAAGTGTTCATTTGGCTTTGTGTTCTGTCATTTTTCAGCGTATTAAATGAAATGGTTTTGAACGTCTCATTACCTGATATCGCCAACGATTTTCATAAACTGCCAGCGAGTGCAAACTGGGTGAACACGGCCTTTATGTTAACCTTTTCCATCGGAACTGCTCTGTATGGGAAGTTATCAGATCAGCTGGGCATTAAAAAGCTGCTTCTATTTGGAATTATGGTAAATGGCTTCGGGTCGATCATTGGATTTGTCGGACACTCTTTCTTTCCTGTACTCATTCTGGCCCGATTTATTCAAGGGGCTGGTGCAGCCGCATTCCCGGCTCTTGTGATGGTTGCAGTAGTACGCTATATTCCGAAAGAAAACAGGGGTAAAGCATTTGGTCTGATCGGGTCGCTGGTGGCAATGGGGGAAGGCGCCGGACCAGCTATTGGCGGAATGATCGCTCATTATATTCACTGGTCATATTTGCTGCTTATTCCGACAGCAACAGTTATCACCGTTCCATTCCTGATGAAACTGCTGGAAAAGGAAGAAAGAATCAGCGGGCGCTTTGATATCGCGGGGATTATATTAATGTCTGCAGGCATCGTATTTTTTCTGCTGTTTACAACGTCATATAGACTATCTTTTCTGATCATCAGTATTCTGGCTTTCCTGATATTTGTGAAACATATTAGGAAAACTCAAGATCCCTTTGTTGACCCTGCACTGGGGAAAAATGTCTTGTTTATGATGGGCGCCCTTTGCGGAGGCCTGATATTCGGCACTGCTGCAGGATTTGTGTCTATGGTTCCTTATATGATGAAAGATGTTCACCATTTAAGTACTGCGGCAATTGGAAGCGGGGTTATGTTCCCCGGGACGATGAGCGTCATCATCTTCGGTTACATTGGAGGATGGCTTGTTGATCGGAAAGGTTCTTTATATGTGCTGACCATTGGGATTGCATTGATGTCTTCCAGCTTTTTAATCGCTGCCTTTTTTATAGATGCGACACCATGGCTCATGACCGTTATCATCGTTTTTGTTTTTGGGGGGCTCTCCTTCACAAAAACGGTTATATCTACAATTGTGTCTGGCAGTTTGAAACAAAAGGAAGCAGGCGCCGGAATGAGTCTGCTTAATTTTACAAGCTTTTTATCAGAGGGAACGGGTATTTCGATTGCAGGCGGTTTATTATCGGTCCGCTTGCTGAATCAAAGGCTGCTGCCTGTTAACGCTGATCATTCCGCTTATTTGTACAGTAATATGCTCATTCTTTTTGCAGGAATCGTTGTTATGAGCTGGCTGGTAACCATGAATGTCTATAAACGTTCGCAAAGAAATGACTAAAAAGGGAAAAGGATCAAACTTGATAAAAGTTTTGATCCTTTTTTTGAGGAGCTTCCTTATTCCGAAACCTTTTGTCGATCAATGAAAGGGGAGTTAAAGTGAATTACATTTATAAGAAAAAGGAAAAGAAAAATGGAAATTGTATCATTTCAATCAGAGATAAATGGGAGAATGCACTTATTGAGTTTGAACAAAATAATAATCAAATTGAGATCGTGATCAATTATCGTAACGAGAAAACAACCAAGTTTTCACTGCCAATCGAGACTTTTGAGAAAGTGTATGAGGATATTAAAATAGGCCGGAGAGAAAGTTAATCATTCTGTTTGAAAATGACCATGATGTTCGTAAGCAGTATGGTTTTAACACGCATCTGGATTCCCCTGGCAAAGTAAAGGTTTTTGGGGATTTATATTAAAATAATAGTAAGAACCTTGTGCAGCGGACAGGGAGTTTCGTTGCTTTATAAGGAGAGGGAACTATGAAAAAAAATATTCACATACTGGGAGCCTCCGGAGTCGGAACTTCAACATTGAGTGTTGCATTATCAAAGCATTTGCCTCATACGCATCTTGATACTGATGATTACTATTGGACAGATAAATTCACTAAGAAAAGAGAAATTCCTGAAAGAAGAAAGTTGCTTGAAAAAGACTTGACAATAAATGAGAAATGGATTCTTTCTGGCGCAGTGTGCGGCTGGGGCGATGATCTAAAAAGTTATTTTGACCTTGCCATCTTCTTATGGATTCCGCAGGATATACGGCTTGAGAGATTAAGGCATAGGGAATTTCAGCGTTATGGAAACGAAGTGTTAGCCGGCGGCAGTAAATATGAACAATCAAAAACATTTTTAGAGTGGGCTTCTTTATATGATAATGCCGGAATGGAAGTTAGAAGCAAAGCTTTACACGAACATTGGATGGCAGATTTATCTTGTCCATTGTTAAAAATTGAAGGAGACTACTCAGTCAATGAAAGAGTTGATCGTGTCTTGGATTATCTGAATTCTAATTAAACTAACGATGGAGATAACTGCAAAATCCAAAAGTCAAAGACGGTTCCGGCCATTTTAACGGAGCTGTTTTTTTATACCGCTTTCAGTTTCTCTGTTGTGAAGTGATTTATTTTCGGCAGCATCTTACAATAGAGAAGTGATTTGTTCTTCGTTAAGTTCTCCGTTGGAGTATTTCTCTAAAATTCGTATAAATCGTTCACACCTAATTAATTATTTCTTTGTTTATTTTTATTATCCATTCCATTTTTACACCGAATTAAAGCCCTCTCATAACGAGAAGGGCTTTCCGCCTTTTAATACTTTCTCCTCAAAAAGAAGGAGAAGGCTTTATCCGTTTATCCCTCGTATCGTTTATTAATCAACTCTGTAAACATGGGGAATTATTGGTTAACTTAGAATTTTTTTGATCCAAACAAATATCTTTAAAAAAGTTACCGGCAACTTTCTGCGGCATATCGCAGTGTTCGATTGTTTAGTCCTTTTTTTTCATAATCTTTACAAATCTGAAAAAGTCATCATCATCCGGCAGGGGCTTGTCATCTTCGCGTCCATTGCGATGCATATGCGGATCAGAGTGATGTTCATTGTAGAACTCTACGATATGGAATCCGCACTTATTCACATAGAAGTTGATATTTCGCTTTTCAAAATAAGGTGTCACGGTTTCCCAAAGCACAGTATCCGGATACTGTTCTTCTATGGCTTTCCAAGCAGAAAGACCAATCCCCTGGCTGTGATATTCTGGAGATACATAGAATAAATCTAGCGAATTATGATGTGTTTCGCTGTTGATACGTACTACTGCACCACCGACCTTCTTACCATCCCGAAGAATATGATATACGACTGCTCCGGGAGCGTCGAAAGACTCTTGAACATCATTGTCCGATGGAATCGGTCCGCCTTCGCAATCACCGAACGTTTCAATCACGGCGATCGCAAAGGCTTCTTGTAATTTTTTTTTGAATTCTGGCAGATCAGATTCCTTTGCTGGTTCCAGAATAACTTTTGGTTCCTTTTTTGTTTTCATGATTGCTCACTCCTTCAGTTGCTGAAATAACGAGTTCAGTCGTTCAGTAAAACATTCCAGCTGCTCTGCCGCTTTTTCTTCCGCGGTAAATTTGGCGTTAAAATACTTCAAAAGCTTTCTCCTGTCTTTTTGTATGATGTCTTTTTCTTTGTTTCCTTGGAAAACAAGCTGCATGTAACCCTTATTTACTATCGTTCCTGCCGTATTAAGTGTGGTACGCGGGATTTGCCATCATTCTCAAACTTTTCCTGCGAAAAGTTGCAAAAATAGTCGAATGTGGCGCCTTTGCCTATGAACATGCGTAAAAGATTCAATTTAGATTCGGTCATGAGCAATGCACATTGAGTAAACTCTGGTGAATTTATTAGCCCAAAGAAGCCTAAATGATATAAAAATAACTAGTATATATATCAAATCTGTCCGTTTAATGCCCGCTTCTCAACAACTAATTTGAAGTCATGCAATCTGTGCAAGGGGGTTATTTCTGAATAGATTTTTCCGAATGCAGCGGAGTTGCTTTGGGATTCCCGTTTACTTTGCCGTACGTCAGCTTGCGCCATACTAATTCCATCGGACCGTACCTAAACCGTTTCAACCACAATGTACTAAAGCTCATAAGCACGAAGTACACGGCCAGACTGAACATGAACGTGCCGGCGGATTGAATATGATCCGCAAGCCCGAATCCGTACCGGAGGAACAGAACTGTTCCAATGATAGAGTGAAGCAGATAACAGGTCAATGACATCCGTCCGACTTTGGTGAATATCATCATAGGGCCTCGCAGCTGAGGAACGTACAGAAACAGCATTGCAAAAGTGCTCATATAAAACATACTTCCGGTTAAGCCGCCATTTTGACCCAAGACAGAGGAAATGTCCTTCCACAGCATATTCTCAGAAAGATTAAACATGTCTAGTAATATACTGCTTTGTGTTATTAGAAAAGCGATTGTGCTAATGATCCAGATACGCTTCCATATGAACTTTTTCGCTTCCATGTCTTTGAAAAATTCCATCTTAACAAAGTACACGCCCAGCAGAAACATGAGAAACATGGAATAGATCATAGAGAAAGAGCCAGCCGCCATCGTGACCATATCTGTCCACCGAGTGCTGATGGATTCCATGTAAGTAAGGGTTGTGTGGCTAAACAAAGTAAACTCTGAAAAATTCGGGTTTTTTGACCCAGCAGTATTGATGACATTGTACAACATTGTGAAAACAGGAGTCAGGAATTGAAACACGATAAGTGCGATAATCCATCTAAGCACCGTTTTGGCCGTGCGTTTATAGAAGGCGAGTAACAGGAAGCCGCTTACGGCGTAAAAGGTCAATATGTCACCGACCCAAACAAATGTGATGTGCAAAATGCCAAATCCCAACAGGATAGATAACCTACGGGCAAACAGCTTGTTGGGACTATCTACCTTCTGCGCGGCTCGATCCATAAAGATCATAAACCCAACTCCGAACAAGAAGGAGAATAATGTAACGAATTTCCCTTCGGCAAACCAGGAAACCAGATTGTGCAGTACGTCATCGGAGGCCATTTCGAATCCCTTTACTGAATCTGCGATCAGGAAATAGTTGACAATAATAATGCCAAGCAAGGCAAATCCACGTACGATGTCCAGAAAATGAACCCGTTCCCGCAGACTTACCGGTTGCCCGCGTCCTTCGTTTTGTACAATCATATCAATACTCCTTTTCCATTTATCATTGCAATGTGCAGTGCGGATCTGAAAAACTTGAGCCTTACAATGGATAAATATAAAGACAGAATCTTAACAATTTATGAAGGTTCATCATTTTTTTAGAAAATGTGACAAATTTGTGGCGAACATCAGCTTTCATAAACTGTTAAGATTTACGTAGTATCTTATAACGTACGTGTTACTTATGAATGATATATAGTAAGGTCACACGAGAAATAACATCAAGAATCATGAGGTGAAAGAGGCATGACCCATCGAATATTAGTCGTAGAGGATGATCATGATATTGGTGATCTTTTGGAGGAATCCCTTACGCGTGCAGGATACGAGGTGCTAAGAGCCAAGGATGGGCAGCGAGCATTGCAACTTGTGAATGATTCGCTCGATTTGGTTATTTTGGATATTATGATGCCAGGCATTTCGGGAATCGAAACCTGTCAGCACATCAGGAAAACCTCTAACGTTCCAATTCTGTTTCTGACGGCCAGATCGAGTACACTCGATAAAACTGAGGGATTACTCGCCGGCGGCGATGATTATATGACTAAACCCTTCTCGGAAGAGGAACTTCACGCCAGAGTGATTGCTCAATTACGCAGATATACAATCTATCAGGAAAAGAAGGAACAGGAAGAAACATTTCTTATCGGGGGCAAACTGAGAGTGAGCGAAGAATTTAATGAGGTTTGGAAAGAGGAGCAGCAAATCAAGCTGTCAGATCTGGAATATCGTATCCTGAAACTGCTGATGAGCAAACGCAACAAAATATTTTCTGCTCAAAATATATATGAGAGTGTGTGGGGACAGCCTTACTTTTACTGTTCCAACAATACGGTGATGGTGCATATTCGGAAGCTGCGCTCCAAAATTGAGGATGATCCGGCACGTCCGGTTTATATAAAAACTGAATGGGGAAGAGGATATCGATTTGGCACATCGTAAATTTACGCTAACCAAAAAACTGGCTTTGCTGATCATGGTTGCTGCGATTGTGAGCGGTGTGATCTTTCTGACGTTGCAAAAGATCACAGATGATCTGATCGAGGGATACCTGAGTTCGGATGAGTATTACCACAAGGAGTCAGCGAGATACATTCAAAAATTCAGTCAGTACGTTTCAGAAAATGAGTTGTCTACATCGGATAGAAAAGCGTTTGGCGAGTGGGTCAAAAAAGAAAATTATATTAACCTCACCATATTCAAGGATCAGGAGCTGCAATATGATTCCGTTTATTCTGAATCGGATTATGGAAAGGAAAAGCTGACTCAGTATGCTCAAAATCATTCACATCCGGTCAAGTTCAGCGATGGTGAAGGACGAGTCATTATCGACGGTTTCTACTCTTCCCGATATTATGATCTGGCCTTTACTTTGGATTTGCTCGGTGCAACCCTCATCTTTTTAATCATTGTTCTCTTGGGCATTCGCCAAAGTCTTCGCTACCTTAAAACGCTTCACCAAGAGATTCATATTCTTGAAGGGGGCCAGCTGGACTACGAGATGACGATAAAAGGGCATGATGAATTAGCGATGATTGCAAAGAGCATTGAGGATCTGCGGAAAGCTTTCCTGGATAAACTTAAAGCTATCGAGGAATTGCAAGCTGAGAGCCGCAGCCTGGTTACCGAAATGTCGCACGATATGCGCACACCGCTGACGTCGCTGATCATGAATCTGGAGTTTGCCAAAAAAGAGGGAGGCGAAGCGGGTTCCAGCAAAGATCGGTATGTAGCCAATGCTTATGGTAAAGCACTGCAATTAAAAAGCTTGTCTGACAATCTGTTTGCGTATTTCCTGCTGGACAAGGAATATGAGGCCGATCTGGAGACCGTTGCAGTGAAAGAAGTGATCTACGATCTAATATCAGATCAGATTGCTATCCTTCATCAGGAGCATTTCCGGGTCCATATTTCAGGCGAGCTGCCGGAAACCTATATTAACGTGAATTTGGAGGAGCTTGGGCGTGTATTTGATAATGTGTTGTCAAACTTATTTAAATACGCAGATCCGGAAGAAGAAATCAGCATCACGTTTATATCGGATCAAGAAATATTTGAGATTCATGTTAGCAATACGATTAAACTTGCGGATGTAACACCGGACAGCAACGGACTCGGTGAAAGAAGCATTGCGCGAATGATGTCCCGCATGCAGGGGCAGTTTCACAGTATACAAAAGAATTCCAAGTACTGCATCGTGCTGCGATTTTGGAACAGAAAGATGTAGGCTGCGAATCAAAACGACGAAAATATTGTAATAGGAGACAACAAGATGAGATTTTCCAACAATTTTAAAAAGGCGCCTTACCTGTTACAAGCGCTTCTCAATGTCTGTCTGTTCTTCCTGGCGATAGCCTTAAGCGGACTTCTGATCAGCGAGACATGGTACATCGTGCAATTCGTATACAAGTCACTGTTCAACAAAGTGGACAGCTATTATGAGATGCTTGGGGAACTGCTTATATTCTTCATGTACTTTGAGTTCATTGCTTTGATTATCAAATACTTCAAATCAGACTTTCATTTCCCGCTTCGCTACTTTATTTATATTGGCATCACGGCTGTCATTCGTTTGATTATCATCGATCATGATCAGGCGATCTCAACGTTCTGGTGGGCGATGGCCATTCTTGCAATGATTTGTGCATTCTTTATTGTCAATAGACGAAATTCTGTTGTTGAACATTAATAAATTAGTTCACTTTATACCGATACGCCACTAAAATGTCCCTAATTGTGAATGAGAGCTGGAACAGAATAAAAAAATTGATATCGGTACTTGTCCCAAGGACATGACATGAACTGTCTGGAAATGAGATTGCTTCTTTATTTTACAAGGAAGAGATTAAAATTCTTAATAAATAATGATTAGTCGAATTTCATTGACAGACAGTATGGATCAAGTAGCATCTTACCTTTTACTCACTTTGTTGATGCAGACAGTGCTTCAAATGTTGGTTTCAAAATGGCAGGGGATCAAGTTGGGGCTAAAGGAAGGGAAGAACCCTTCCTTTTTTACTTGGACAGACTGAAAACAGTGCCCTTTTTCTGGTCAAAATGAATATAAAATGATGTAAATGAGCGGAAGGTGTCCGTAAGTAATCATTGTAAAAGAAATAACTATGTCCTATACGAACTGTAAAATCTCCCGTTTTTGTTTATACATCCAAGCTTGGGTGAGAAATTCTTAAAATCGTAATTTGTCTTGAGAATTAGTAGCGGGTTTCTTTAATTGACGCATCCAAATAAAGTGTCGGATCAAATAAAAAGCAGTTATAAGGGCAAGCATTAATAAAACCCATATTGATGAGAAAGAAAGGATAATTAAAAAGCTGATAATAAGCATTAATGATAAACTCTTTGAAAACTTACCAGGTAGCAGTTTATATGCAGACAAAATACCGCAAATCGCATTACTAATAAAGAAAGCATTTGCTATGCCGACAATTTGTTCAACATTAATGAAGTTTATAAATAAAAGAATAAAAACGATTGTATGAATTAATGTTAATAAGCCTATGGCTCCAATTGGTATGTTTGTTTTGGAGCGGAAAGAAATCAAGGTTGTTTTTTTATTCTCTGAGGCTATTAGACGTGATACTCCGCCAGTAACCAATAAATATGTGCTCATACATAATATTGTTGTGATGAAAGCCATTGTCGGTGAAGCAAACGTTCCAAGCAATGGAATTAAAATAATCGTTAATGTGTGTGTGTGATGTAAATCAATCCATTGATAAGAAGCAGCTACAACAATACAAACCGTTGTGATGACCACTGAGCTTATTACTATTGCTTGGGGAATCGTTCTTTTTCTGTTTTTGACATCCAAACTATAATTACCTATAATTTCCCAACCAACTAGAGCCCAAAAAAGTAATAGAATACTATTACCAAAATCATCAAGATGAAATGGTGTTTTAATAAAAGCTTTATCCCTCATAAAGGGAATTGAACTAATTCCGCCACTTAACAATATTGCTGTGGCAATTGTGGAGAACATAAATGACACTTTTCCTACAGAAGAGATATTCAATAATAGAACGAATAAACAAATCATCATCAGAATGATTCCATATGTCTCTAGCGGCCAACCATTACTTTTGAACAAAGCCTTTAGGTATTGACTGGCTGTCATGAGAACGGCAACTGGCCCCACACTGCCCGCAATAATAAAAAATACAGAAGTTAATTGTTTTATATGTTGTCCAAATGCAAGTTCGACTGTATGCGCAACACCAGATTCATTCGGAAATAAAACACTCAATTTTCCAAACAATGAAGCAAATAGAAAACTAATGATCATCATCATAAACCATGCTAATATGGCATAATCTCCAGTCTTACCATAAATGATTGGTGGAAGCAATATAATTCCCGATCCTAAAATAGGACCAACAATTAATCCGCTTAAAAGTACGGGGCCGAGTTTTCTTTCTCTCACTTTCCATTCCATCCTTTCCTAAACGTGTTTTACGATCATATTCCAATTGTAATTTGTTTCCTTTCATCGGTAAAATAGATATATATGAACTGTTCCATCGGAATTAGTGATGTTCAAAGGGGGAGACATGATGGAAATACGGCACTTAAAAACATTTATAACAATTGTGGAAAAGGGAGGATTTACAAAGGCAGCCGAATATTTGGGTTATGCTCAATCGACTATAACTTCACATATTAAAGATATTGAGCAAGAAATAGGAAAACCGTTATTTAATCGTTTTGGGAAGAAAATGCTGTTAACTGAAGCGGGGGAACTTTTGTTTCCTTATGCAAACGAAATGATCAGGATATCTGAAAAAGTAAAACAAATACAATCAAACGATGAACCGATGGGGACTCTCGTTATTGGTGCTCCGGAATCTTTAACGGTTTACCGTTTACCTCCAATTATTCACGAATTCAAAAAGCTCTTTCCTAAAGTGAAAATAACATTAAAATCATCGACATGCTGGGAATTAAAAAATGATCTCCGAAATGGGAAGGTGGATTTAGCGTTTCTTTTGGAGTACGAACAAGAGGAAGCTGATTTATATATAGAAAAATTGATAACTGAACCAATGATCTTGATATTCCCTGAACATCATCAATTGAAAAATATTCCATTTGATGAATTTTATTTTTCACCTGATGAAGTGATTTTATATACAGAATATGGGTGCAGCTACCGTACTTACTTTGAAGAGTATATGAAACACCAAGGACCGGTTTCGGAGAATACCTTTGAATTCTGGAGTGTTGAGGCAATTAAGCAGTGTGTGATGTGCGGATTAGGAATTTCGTTATTACCGTTGATCACTGTACAAAAAGAGTTGAAAGAAAACAAATTAAGTGGATTGATTTTGAATGAAACACGTATTTTAACGCAGATGGCTTATCATAAAAAAAGATGGCATTCCTTAGCGATGGCTGAATTTATAAATATCGTAAAAAAACATGCGGAATTATGGAAAAGAACTCAGACTTTATAGTCGATGCTCATTAAAGTTTTCGAGTCGGTGCAAAAAGAGGAGGGAATGAGACCCCTCCCTTAAAACCTTCAATTCCTCTAATTTCATTATAAGATATATTACTTTTTTGAAATGGGGATCCAAATTTCACTTTTAAAAGATGGCGATGTTACATCTTTATGCTCGTTCCATAGGATTTCTGGGCCTTCAATTTGTTCATAATGTGACGATGGAAACCATTCGGAATAAATCCGCCCCCATACTTCCTGCAGTGCATCCGGAAATGATCCGGCTGCTTCGAATACAGCCCATGTTGAGGCAGGGACTTCAAGCTGTGATAGGTGATTTGGGCAATGTTTCGTTGTGGCTGCGCCAATATAGTGATCAAGCTCTCCTGTTTCCTCTGTCCGGCCTTCAGAAAAGTTCGTGGATGCACTAATGAGTCCTACAGGCGCTACATTAGAAAGCTCTTTTAGTTGATTGATTGCTGCTTCATCTAAACTTTCCCACATCGATGCAATGTCAGGATTCACGCCTTTAAACAAAATAGGGACTCTTTTTTTAATGCCGACGATGCGAAATGCCTCTTTTTCTTCAATGCGATAGTTCATTTCATTTCCTCCTTTGATTGATAACTGGAAGGTCATTCGCGGATAAGCTTTAAGTGAATGGCCATTATGTTTAGCTTCTGATGGTTTTATGCCATGCAAATTTTGAAATGCTCGTGCAAAAGAATCTGGTGAGTGATAACCGTATTTTATTGCAAGATCAATCACCTTTACGCTGCTGTCTTTAAGTTCAAAAGCTGCAAGAGTAAGACGTCTGCGGCGAATATATTCCGATAATGAAATACCTGTAAGGAAGGAAAACATCCTTTTAAAATGATATTCAGAGCAGAAAGCAAGCCTTGCTGCTTCTTTGAAATCAATATCGTTCGTGAGGTTTTCTTCAATATACGTTAATGCGCTGTTCATCCTTTTAAGCGAATCCATTTATTTGACCTCCTTTAACAAAAGAATAACAGGAGCGAAATGTATCTACCCGACATTTCGTGCACAGTTTTGCAGGATAACTTATATGTAATAAATTAAGTTATTCACCTGTATTTGTACAGATAAAGAAAACACCTAATAACTGCTTGGGTTTCATAAGATGAAAGAAGTTATCATTGTTTTATCAATTACCTTTAACAAAACTTTCTCTATTGAAAAGAAAGAGGAAGTGATTCCTCTTTAAGGGAGATCACTTTTACTTATTCGACGAAAGCAGCAGTTTAGCGGACGAAGGAGAAAAATCAGTTGCCTTACTTGAATACTAAATAGGTGTAAAAAAAGCGGTTATTCATACGGATTGAAAAAGAAGAACACGCAGCAGATTCACTTGCTCTTGTTTGGGGCAAGTGTTGACAACCCTATACTGGTTTAATTAAAGAAGGAGTATAAAACCTGTATCAATGGTGTTACTAGATATCTGCGACACAGGTTTTATATGTAGGTAACTAATATTCTGATATATGTAACATTGCATTTTTTTATTATGCAATAGTTCACTCTATTTCTGCTTTCAATTTTTCGAACCACTCTAAATTAACCAAGTGATGTGAACGGGAATTTTCATTCATGCGGCGAAAGTAATTGATTGTGCCGGGAATTTCTTGAGTGATGGACAGGTATTCATCAAGAAGCTCGATTCGAGTTTTAGTCTGATCGATTTGTGATTGGATCAGATCCAGTAATTTATTTTTGTCGAATTCATCGGCAAAGAGTAACGCCCCATAAAATTGCAGGTTCACATATTCCGATTTGGTGCCGTATTTGATCATTAATTTTTCGAATTCTGCCCTTCCTGAATCTGTGACTTTAAAGTTGCGGATTTCACGCCCGCTGGTTGAGGGTTTCTGCTGAATCTGTTCAATCAAACACTTTTCTTCAAGTTGCTGCAGATTGTAATAAAATGAACCTTTCGTGAAGTTAACAATGTATTTGTAATGACGTTTTTCCATTAAAGCCAGAAGTTCATAGCCGTGAGCTCCGGGGTTTTGGATGAGCAAGCCAAGGATAAGTAAGGGAATCATGGTTTCATCACCTTCGCCATCCGCGCCTCAAATTCCGCGTACGTGATTTCACCCGAAGCCAAATCCATACTATGAAGGTAAATCTGTTCTGTTTTAGAATAGTCACCATGCACTTTCAGTGATTGCTCCTCTCCCGAAATGGGTTTCAGGATATGGTGCTTTTTCGAAAAAGCCTCGAAATAGCGGTAACCGAATTTGCGTTGTGAAGCTGCGTCTAAATGAATGCCATCAGGATTCGCAGTCAAACCTGCCGCAGTAACAAAATAACAATTCTGTTGTTCATTAGCAAAACGCAGCAATTGTTCATTAACCTGTCGAAATTCAGTCGCGTGCTGTCCAAAATCGGTCTTCCCAAGAAAGTCACCAAGCCCTCCAATAATCAACGGTACCTCATCAAGTTTCAACTCGTTTCTTAGCGTCTCGATGATAAGAGTTAATTTCTCGTAATAAGTTTCATGCAGCGAACGATAACTGTCACTCTCACCTTGGTGCCAAAGGATTCCGCAAATTTGACTGGACTGGAGGGCGAAGCGGGCTTCGGACAAAGCATGCTGAAAAAGGATGCCTTCCGGATGCCAGTCATTCAATGAACTGCCGCCTTCCGCACACGGGATCAAGCCAATTTCTTCATCGGGATGAGCTTTCGACCATGCATCTGCAAAAGATGCCGCCAGGCCAACGCCGGAAACCGGACGGTCGTAATTAATCGGCTCTGTCATCATCTGCCACTGTCCATTGCGCAGCATTTTTATTTTTTCATTATAGATAGGGTCTGCTTCATTCAAAAATCCACGGCCCGCCATATTCGACTGCCCCAACATTAAAAAAGACTTTATCATCTAATTTTTCACTTCTTTACATCAATATTTTAGTCTAATTAGACTATAGTCAATTCAGGTTGTCTTGTAAAGTTTCAACTAGGTTTTATTTTTATTATTAGTATGTATGAAGAACAAACTAACATTGAACATTTGGTGGATGTATTTGAGAAATAGCAAGTTCTTTTGCTTTAGGTCTTGATAAACAATGAAAAAACAACAAAAACCCTGTTATGTAAGGATTCCTACGAGGTTCAAAATCATTTTTCATAGGAAATACATTCAATGATGGGGGTGTAGCCCAAATGAAATGGATTGGTAAAAAGGGAGGGCTGTGTTGAAGGGGTTAAATATCAATAAAAAATTATTAAAAAGGTTAACGATTGTACCAATTCTATTCATTTGTTATGTTTTATTTTTAAATCCTGAAGTTATACTTGAAGAGCGATGTCCTAAAATGCAGAAAAAGCCGGGATGTCAGATCCGGCTTTTCGCTCACTTTCCCTTCGACTTCTTCCGCTTCTCCTTCTCCGCCCGGTAAAACTCATGAAACATCTTCATCAATGCGCGTTTTTCAATCCGCGACACATAACTCCTTGAAATGCCGAGCTCCTTTGCGATTTCGCGCTGCGTTTTTTCTTTTTTTAGATCAAGCCCGAAGCGGCCGACGATGACTTCTTTTTCGCGGTCGTCTAAAATGTCGATATATTTTTTGACCTTTTCAAGTTCCATGTTGAGCTGAATGGTGTCGATCACATCCTCGCTTTCCGACTTGAGGACATCGATCAGGCTTATTTCATTCCCTTCTTTATCCTGGCCGATCGGATCATGAAGGGAGACGTCTTTTTTCGTTTTTTTCAATGCGCGCAGGTGCATTAAAATCTCATTTTCAATACATCGTGCGGCATATGTGGCAAGCTTCGTGCCTTTTCCGGCTGAATAGCTTTCAATTCCTTTGATCAGCCCGATTGTACCGATGGAGATCAGATCTTCTGCGTCCTCTCCCGTGTTTTCGAATTTTTTCACAATATGGGCGACTAAACGGAGATTATGTTCGATCAGCATGTTGCGGGCGTGTTCATCTCCTTCAGCCATAAGGTCTAAGTATTTTTTCTCCTCATTATTTGAGAGCGGTTGTGGAAAGGCATTATTTTTCACGTATGATACTAAAAACACAAGTTCTTTCACAATAAACCCGAGCGCTGCAAAAACACCTGTCACCGTCCTCACCTCCACAAAGTTATGTAGGCAATCGCCTATATGTAACTGTATGTGTCGGTAGGGCTGTTTGTGTCTGTACAGGGAAATTAATCAAAATCGGGTTTTATTTCTCACAGCCTCTTGATTTTTGCTGATTGAGCCTGTATATTGTTAAAAAAAGTAAGGGTAAAAACAATATAACCGAAAAGCGCTGAAGAGACGAGTAGACAGATATCATTCATGACAGAGAGCTCCGGGAGCTGTGAAGGAGTATGAATGGATGTGTTGAAACAAACCTCTTAGCTTCGCATCGGAATCATGCAACACGAGGATGATGCGGCGGATACTCCTGTTACCGAGTAAGCTTTGTACCCGGCATGGCCGGCACCAAACCGAATTGAGGTGGCATAGCGGGCTGTTTCCCGTCCTCAAGACTTTATTGTCTTGAGGGCGTTTTTTATTTCTAAGGGAGGGATAAGATGAAAAACCTGAAGTCTTGGCGGTACCCGATGTTTCTGTTAACCGGAATCGGGATAGCAAATATTGGTGAATGGATTTATTTTTTGTCTCTTAATCTTATTGTCTTAAAAGAAACGGGGTCTGCTTTTGCGGTTTCCATCCTTTATTTAATCAGGCCTGCGGCTGTTTTGATGACAAATGGGTGGGCGGGCAGCATCATCGACCGGTGCAACAAACGGAATATGATGATGTCGCTTGATTTCATCCGGGCTGCATTCATTGCCGTTCTGCCGCTGATGTTTACTGCACGGTCTTTATTTTCCGTTTATTGTATTGTATTTTTGATTCAAATGGCCAATGCGATGTTTCGTCCGTGTTCCATGGCGTATGTGACGATGCTTATCCCGGCTGAAAGGAGAAAACGATTCAATTCACTAAGGGCTTTGTCGGAATCAGGGGCTTTTCTCCTCGGTCCGGCTGCGGCCGGGCTGCTTTTTATCGCCGGCACGCCGATTTTTGCGATTTGGGTGAATGCGGCGGCTTTAGTGCTGTCCGGGTTCATCACGATGATGCTGCCGAACCTTGAAAATGAGCCTCACGTACATTCTCCCAGACAGAAGCTTTCTTTGGCAGTGTACAAAGAAGATTGGAAGCTCGTCTATCGCTTCAGCCGAACGGCGCGAAACGTCATGATCATTTATTTTTTATTCAGTCTGGTCATGACCGTTATGCCATCCGCGCTTGATTCGCTTGAAGCCGCTTTTGCAAAAGAGGTTCTTCAGCTGACTGATGCCGATTACGGTTTTCTCGTCAGTGTCTCAGGGGCAGGCATTATTGCGGGGGCGCTTGTCAATGTGTTCTTTAATAAAAAAATGCCGGCTTCTTTATTGATGGGAATGGGCTCTTTATTCACAGCGGCCGGATATATGATTTATGCGTTTTCTGACGTTTTTTGGACGGCTGCTTTCGGATTTTTCCTTCTCGCTTTTTTTCTGGCGTTTGCCAATACAGGCTTTCTGACGTTTTATCAAAAGAATGTTCCGGTGGACATCATGGGGAGAGTGGGGAGCTTTTATTCATTAGTCGAAGCTGTCTTCATTATAGTGGTAACGGCGGTTTTCGGAGCGGCTTCTGTCAGTTCGTCCGTCCGCGGCATCGTCATCGCAGGCGCTGCTGTTATGCTGGCGTTGGCAGCCGTTTTATGCTCGTTCTTATTTGCGGCCGCAAAAAGGAGGACTCCTGATGTATTTCAAGCGGATCAATGTAAACAAACATAAAGAGACGGCCGTTTCATTTCGTGAGGATTCGTTTTTCGTCAGCTTTTCAGAGCGAAGGGTGTTTCGGAATATCACCTGAGAGTTTCGGGGGCAATAAAGCGGCTCTGTCATTTTACAGAAAGAAAAACATGGAGTGATCGGTTCAGAATGTAACGGAAAAGTTCTCAGAATGAGAGGAGCCGTACCGCCGGAATAGGGGGCGGTACGCGCTTCATTTTTTCGTTGTTTTTAAAAGGCCGGGAAACTTCTTATAAATGACCGCCATTAAGACGAGCATATACATTCCGTAAATCCCGAAAGACAGCAGTTTGTTGCTTGTAAATGAAGCGCCTGCGACGGTCACGATCACAATGTTCGGAATTTTGCCGAGCACCGACGCAGAAAAAAAGATCGGCCATCGGATATGACTCAGCCCGCAGACGGTATTCATGGCAAGCGACGGTATAATCGGAATCAGCCGTCCGAAAAGCACCGCCGTAAACGCGTGCTGATGAAATGAATCTTCATATTGGGCCGCGGCCGGGTAAGCCAGCAGCTTTTTTCTGGCCCAGTCTCTGAATCCGTACCGGACGAGAAAAAACAATGCCATTGTTCCGAGCATTGCGCCTGACAATGTAATCCACACCCCGTTTACAATCCCGAAAACCGCTCCGTTTAAGGCCGCGATAATGGCGAATGGAACGATCGGAAAAAATACGTCAGCTGCGACCAGAAGGATACTCATAAGCACGGCGTACATGCCGCCCGCGCGAATCATGCTGAGCCAGACGTCTTTTTGCATAAAGCCGATCATCACGACAGCAATGATGACGGCAAGACTGAATCCCTTTTTTATCATCTGCACGTTCACCTCTTTTCAAATAGTATACAGCACAAATCTATCTCCTTCTATTAAAATAAGCTGTCCGATAAGCGTATTTGATTTATCAGCATTTGCCGTTTGATGAGAAACGGCTGCACCCGGATTTGGACAAAAACAAGCGGGAAGCGGGTGATGTGCATCATTTGATGCAGAGAATGATTTTTTATAAAAGGGGACACGTTAACAGTAGTGTTTACTGGAGGTGTAAACGTTGAGATGCTTTCATCTGATCATCATGATATGCGTCCTCACGAGTCTCACTGCCGTGTCCGCCGATGCGAAATCTTTAAAAAGAAGTGACATGGAGAAGACGGGAAACGTGTACTGGGATATAAGGTCTGAAAAAAAGAAACTATCTTTAACCTTCGATGACGGCCCCCATCCTGTCTATACGGAGGCTGTGTTAGACGTGCTGAAACAGTACAATGTGAAAGCAACCTTTTTTTGTGTCGGGAGCCGTATAGACAAATACCCCATAACGGCAAAACGCATCGTTGAGGAAGGGCATGAAATCGGCAACCATACGATGAACCATGTTTATTTTCACCGTCTGAAACGCAAAGACATTTTACAAGAGCTTCACAGCTCAGCGCATCATATCACATCGCTGCAGCCGGAAGGGGACAAGTTATTCCGCCCGCCGGGAGGGTCGCTGAATCATACGGCTTTCAAAAGCATCTTAAAAGAGGGCTATCATATCATCATGTGGTCATGGAACCAAGATCCGAGGGACTGGAAAAGGCCCGGGAAAGGAAAAATCGTCAGGCACGTTGTTTCACATGCCAGAGATGGAGATATCGTTCTTCTGCATGACGGCGGAGGAAACCGGCGCCAGACGGTTGAGGCTTTGAAAGAAATCATTCCCAAGCTGAAAAAGCAGGGCTACACGTTTGTTAAGGTTTCGGATTTGATCGGACAGGATTCCGGCCCTTTTCATATCCAGTAAAGAGAGCGCCGCGTTGAAAGCCGCCAAAGAGATGTGTACCATAGGAGGTAAGGTTTGGGGGGAGAGAAAATGAAGTTTGCTGTTCTTTTTATTACGATAATCTGTCTGTTATCAGGATGCGCCGCGGGCAAAGAGAAAAGTGTTGTCGCGTTCGGCGACAGCAATACGCGCGGTTCCAACTGGGATTATCGTGATTATCCGAAGGCGCAGCAGTGGGTAAACATGTTAAAAACAGCGGAACGCGGCCGTCTTACGGTTATAAATGCGGGAATAGGCGGCCAGACGACTGAGGATGCGCGCCTGCGCTTTCAAAGCGACGTGCTGAACCGTAAGCCCCAATATTTATTTATCATGTTCGGAACAAATGATGCGGGCATTTTGACGGGCGATCAGCCGCGGGTATCAAAGAAACGGTTTAAAGAAAACCTGACTTATTTCATAAACGAAAGCAGAAATCACGGCATAAAGCCGATTTTAATGACGTGCATCCCGGTTATAGAAGGAAACGGAACGCATCATCTCTATTACTATTCGAGATATAAAGCCTCAGCCTTTAAAGAAAAAGGCGGCGCGAGAAAATGGCATAATTCCTATAACGGCGTTACGAGGCAGGTTGCAGCTGAGTTGAAAGTGCCGCTGGTGGATAACTGGAAACACTTTATACGCGCGGACGGCGGCAAAGATACAGACCGGGCGCTGATCCAATCCGGACTGATAGATCCCTCCGGAAATCATATGACGCCAAAAGGCGCCAGAATCTTAATTGAAGGCATAAAAAATGGGCGGGTTTTGGAACGCTGACGCCGTCAGCTGCCTAAACCGTTTTGCTTCTGCTTCATAGGCTGTAGAAAAAACATCTTTTTGGAGGCGATTGCTATGAAACGCGGTTTCCCTCCGCAACATCCTGTATGCCCGCCTCCTCGGGTGAATGCGGGGTACTGGTACGCATTTTTTGTTGTGCTGCTCGTCGTCATTCTCGTCCTGGGCGGTCTGTATTGGTTCAATATATAGCAGCCGTCCTCTTAAACACCTCTATTTTAGGGGTGTTTTTTGTTGAAAGTGGTAGTAATGCGTATAACCGAAGTGATATAATATCAGTCATCTGAGTAAAAAAAGGAAATTCGCCCGGAAATTTTTTTCTGTTTAAGAGGAAACGGAAATAATGTGTCCGAGCGATCTTCTTTTGATTTCGTTTTCAATTAACTCGATAAATTCACGGCTCAAATTCATTTCAGTGGCTTTGAAATAAGATTC
This sequence comes from Bacillus sp. FCW2, assembly GCF_021228595.1. NCBI lineage: Bacteria > Bacillati > Bacillota > Bacilli > Caryophanales > Bacillaceae > Bacillus > Bacillus sp. FCW2. The sequence goes on from NZ_CP089436.1 coordinate 1,089,492, forward strand.
TATTAGTAATTCATCAGAAAGCTTTCTCATGCCGGGGACCCAATTAATGGGAGTGGCACCTCCTTACAATTGTAATCAATCATCAGACGCAAGCATATGATGGAAGGTTGCGTTTCAATCATGGTGAGGTTATCTTTAATCTACCATGAAATACAAATAAGAACAATCGTTCTGTTATCCACACTCGTAAGTGGATAACTTGTTAGTATCTTGTTTATAATCTGGATAAATCCGGATGTAATAAGAGTGGATAATGTGTGTAATTTTATCCACAACTGGTGAAGAAACCCAATTTTTGTCGAAATTTTTTTACTGAGTCCGACTTTGTTTTTAATCTGACAGGTTTCGACATATAGATGATAGAAAGAAAAGGAAGGGTGCGGGTTTTGTTAAAAAAGTTTTTTTTACCTGACGAATTTGTGAAAAATATATTTCATATCACACCGGAAAAGCTCAAAGAACGCAATGTGAAAGGGATTATTACAGACCTTGACAACACGCTTGTGGAGTGGGACAGACCGAGTGCGACACCTCGATTGATCGAGTGGTTTGAAGAAATGAAGGAGCACGGCATTAAAGTCACGATCGTCTCCAATAATAATGAACGAAGAGTGAAATTATTCTCGGAGCCGCTTGGCATACCGTTTATTTATAAGGCAAGAAAACCGATGGGACGCGCCTTTAAAAGAGCCGTCAGCAGCATGGATCTGAAAAAAGAAGACTGTGTGGTCATCGGCGATCAGCTGCTTACTGATGTTCTCGGCGGAAACAGAAACGGGTATCATACGATCCTCGTCGTGCCTGTCGCTTCCTCTGACGGAGTCATGACGCGCTTTAACCGCCGGATTGAACGGAGAATATTGAGTTCTTTGAAACGTAAAGGCCATATTCAGTGGGAGGATTAGAAATGGAAAAGGTTGTTTGCATCGGCTGCGGAGTAGCGATCCAGACCGAGGATAAACAAGGTCTCGGATACGCGCCAAAGGCATCGCTCACGAAAGAGAATGTCATCTGCCAGCGCTGTTTCAGACTGAAAAATTACAATGAAATTCAAGATGTTTCATTAACGGATGATGACTTTTTAAATATCTTGCACACAATCGGCGATACTGACTCTCTTATTGTCAAAGTCGTTGATATTTTTGATTTTAACGGAAGCTGGATAAACGGGCTGAACCGCTTTGTCGGCGGTAATCCGATTATTCTTGTCGGTAATAAGGCCGATATCCTGCCGAAATCCGTAAAACGGGAACGCCTCGTTCAATGGATGAAACGCGAAGCGAAAGAATACGGCTTAAAACCCCTTGATGTCTTTTTAATCAGCGCTTCCCGCGGACAAGGGATGAAAGAAGTCATTGACGCCATTGAACATTACCGCGAAGGCCGCGATGTGTATGTGGTGGGCTGTACCAATGTCGGCAAATCCACATTTATCAACCGGATTATTAAAGAGGTTTCAGGGGAAGAGAATATTATTACCACCTCTCAATTTCCGGGCACGACACTTGACGCGATTGAAATCCCGCTTGATGACGGATCTGCGCTTTATGATACGCCGGGAATCATTAACCATCACCAGATGGCGCATTACGTGGACAAGCGTGACTTAAAGGTGCTGACACCGAAAAAAGAACTGAAGCCGCGCACTTTTCAGCTGAATGAAAAACAAACGCTTTATTTCGGCGGGCTTGCCCGGTTTGACTATGTATCAGGCGATAAAACGGCGTTTGTCTGCTATATGCCGAATGAATTGATGATTCACAGAACAAAGCTTGAAAATGCTGATGCCTTATACGAAAAGCATGCGGGAGAACTGCTTACCCCGCCCGGAAAAGATCATTTGGATGAATTTCCGGAGCTTACGCCCCACACGTTTACGATTAAAGAAGGAAAGACGGATATCGTTTTTTCCGGTCTCGGCTGGGTCACGGTGCAGCAAGCAGATAAAAAAATAACGGCATACGCTCCGAAAGGCGTACACGTATTTGTCCGCCGTTCATTAATATAGAGAGAAGGGGAGAGGGAGCATGAAACAATTGTACGGAGTAATCGGAAATCCGATCGGGCATTCAATGTCACCCGATATTCATAACGCGGCTTTGCAAGATAAAAACATCAACGGGCAGTATTTTGCGTTTCAAGTGGAACCCCATCATCTCAAGGACGCCGTTAACGGAATCAAGGCGCTTGGCATCTGCGGAGTGAACGTCACAGTCCCGCATAAAGTCGCGATCATGGAGCATCTGGATGAAATACATGAAAGCGCGAAAGTACTTGGGGCCGTAAATACCGTCAAAAGAGAGGGAGACAGGCTCATCGGGTATAATACTGACGGAGATGGGTTTTATAAATCCTTAGTCAAAGTATTGGACAAACCGATATCAGAGCTCTCCATCCTCATGATTGGGGCGGGAGGAGCGGCAAGAGCGATTTTTACGACGATCGTCCGCAGAGAGCCGAAACAATTTGACGTTTGCAACCGCACGCCGGAAAAAGCAGAAAGTCTGATTGCGGCTGCTCCCTCTTTTCAGCAGAAACGCGCCCTTACTTTAAAAGAAGCTGAAAATCAGCTTGAACAATATGACGTCATTATTCATACAACATCTGTCGGCATGTATCCGAAAACGGATGCCGTGCCGCTCTCATTGGAACGGGCCAAAACGGGCGCCATCGTTTGTGATATCGTATACAACCCGATTCAAACGGCGTTCTTAAAAGAAGCTGAAAAAAGAGGTTTAACAACCCTTGACGGTGTCGGCATGTTTGTGGAACAGGCCGCACTGTCTTTCAAGCTGTGGACGGAACAAGAGCCTGACAGCGGCTTAATGAGAGCGATTGTTGAAGGAAAACTAGGAGGAACACAATGTTAACAGGAAAACAAAAACGGTTTTTGCGTTCAAAAGCGCATCACTTAACGCCTATTTTTCAAGTGGGAAAAGGCGGAGTCAACGAAAACATGGTAAAACAGATTGCCGAGGCTTTAGAAGCAAGAGAGCTGATTAAAGTCAGCGTGCTTCAAAACTGCGAAGACGATAAAAATGATGTCGCAGAAGCCCTTGTGAAAGGCAGCCGCTCACAATTGGTGCAGACGATCGGAAATACTATCGTATTGTATAAGGAATCAAAGGAAAATAAACAAATCGAGCTTCCGTAAGGTGGTTGACATGAAGAAAATCGGAATATTCGGGGGCACATTTGACCCTCCGCACAACGGACATCTTCTGATGGCTAATGAAGTCCTTCATCAGGCGGAGCTCGATGAGATTTGGTTTATGCCAAATAAAATCCCTCCGCATAAGCAGAATGGAGACTTTACAGACAGCCGGCACCGGGTGGAGATGCTGAAGCTTGCCATCAGCTCTAATTCCGGCTTTAAGCTTGAGCTTGCGGAAATGGACCGGAAAGGCCCTTCTTATACCTATGATACCGTCCGTTTGCTGAAGGAGCGGCACCCGAACGACAAGCTTTTCTTTATTATCGGGGCGGATATGATTGAATATCTGCCGAAATGGTATAAACTGGACGAACTGCTCACGCTCATTCAATTTATCGGAGTGCGGCGCCCGGGGTATCATATTGAGACCCCGTACCCGCTGCTTTTTGCCGACGTTCCGGAATTTGACGTTTCGTCAACGATGCTGAGAGAACGTCTCAAAGCAAAAAAGCCGACGCAATACTTAATGCCGGATAAAGTGAGGCAGTATATAGAGGAGAATGATTTATATGAATCGTGAGGAAGCACTTGCCTGCGTCAAAGAGCAGCTGACCGAGCATCGCTACATCCACACAATCGGCGTGACAGATACGGCGGTTATTCTCGCAGGCCGGTTCGGAGCAGACCCGAAAAAAGCGGAAATGGCGGCTATTTTTCATGATTATGCGAAATTCCGGCCGAAAGAAGAAATGAAGCAGATCATCGTGCGGGAAAAAATGCCGGCTGAGCTCTTGGATTACAATGCCGAGCTGTGGCATGCCCCTGTGGGAGCGTATCTGGCTGAGAAAGAAGCGGGGATCACTGATCCTGAGATCTTGGATGCAATCCGCTATCACACGTCAGGGCGTCCCGGAATGACCCTTTTAGACAAAGTCATTTACGTTGCGGATTACATTGAACCCGGCCGCCATTTTCCCGGAGTGGAAGAGGTGCGCCGTCTGGCGGAAACGGATCTGAACGAAGCGCTCATACAAGCAATGAAAAATACAATGATATTTCTGATGAAAAAAAACCAGCCGGTCTTTCCGGAGACGTTTGCAACCTATAACTGGCTGGTGTCTCAAAATTGACAGGAGGAATTTGAAGAATGAATCAAGCTTCCGTATTAAAAATCGCGGCAAAAGCATGCGACGATAAACGTGCAGAAGATATTTTAGCGCTGGACATGGAAGGAATCTCACTTATAGCGGATTACTTTTTAATCTGCCACGGGAATTCTGATAAGCAGGTTCAGGCAATTGCGCGTGAAATTAAAGATCAGGCAGAAGAAAACGGCATTGATGTCAAAAAGATGGAAGGGTTTGATGAGGCCCGCTGGATTTTAGTTGATCTCGGCGACGTAATTGTCCACGTTTTCCATAAAGATGAAAGAAGCTACTACAATCTTGAAAAGCTATGGGGCGACGCGCCGCTCGCAGAGCTTGAGCTCGGCTTGAACTCATGATTTACCAAGGCTTCGCCGGCGTATATGACGAGTTAATGTCACATGCGCCGTATGATGAATGGGCGGGCTGGATCGAAGCGTCTCTTCCGGAAAAGGGAAGGGTGCTTGATCTTGCCTGCGGAACCGGAGAAATATCCATCAGGCTTGCTGAAAAAGGCTGCGAAGTCACGGGGATTGATTTGAGTGAAGATATGCTGAGCTGTGCCCAGCAGAAAAAAACGGGAAAGCCGATTCTTTTTCTCCAGCAGGATATGAGAGAGCTTTCCGGTTTTGAAGAACAGTTTGATGCTGTAGTCATCTGCTGTGATTCCCTAAATTACTTAAAAACGAAAAATGATGTCTTAAGCACCTTCAAAAGTGTTTTTCAAGTTTTGAAGGAGGGCGGCCTGCTTCTGTTTGACGTCCATTCCCCATTTAAAATGACGGAGCTTTTTCCGGACAGCACCCATGCGGATCAGGATGAGCAGATCAGCTATATCTGGCAAAGCTTTGCCGGCGATGAAGAGCTTTCTGTCATCCATGATATGTCCTTTTTCGTATGGAACGGACAATCTTATGACCGCTATGACGAGACGCATGAGCAAAAAACATTTTACATTGAAGAATATGAACAAATGCTTGCAGAGACCGGATTTGAACTGAAGAAGGTGACGGCTGATTTTACAGACCGGCCTCCTTCAACAGAGTCTGAACGTCTTTTCTTCACGGCAGGCAAACCAAAAACCATCGTTTAAACGGAACGATGGTTTTTAAAATGCATTTTTTTCGATTGGCGCGGTAAAGCACTTTATGGCATACTCAGTTACACGTGAAATTGCTTCTTCACTAACGATATATCTTCATCGTATTTGTCATGTGTACGCTGAAAGACACGGTTGAACATATCCTGAACACCGCTTTCGAGAGCCTTCAGTCCTTCTCCGGTGACGCCGCCTTTTACGCATACTTTTTCCTGCAAGGCGGGAAGCGTGTAATGCCCTGTTTCAAGAAGCTTTCCGAGACCGACAAGCATTTCCGTCGACATAATTACTGCTTCTTCTTTGGTGATGTCCGTTTCTTCCACTGCCGCGTCAATAAAGCGCTGAACGAGATAACTCATAAAAGCGGGCCCGCAGCTGACAATGTCTGACGCCGCTCTTGTAATGCCGCTGCTGATTTCTACAGGTTTTGAGATATGAGTGAACAGCGTTTGAATATCCGCTTTTGCAGACTCGCTGCAGCTTTTGCCGAACGTAACAAGCGAGACGCCGGCCAAGGCGCGGTTCGTAATGCTCGGAATGACGCGGACCGTCTGACACGGAACCGTATGTTCAATCTGATCCGTCTGAACGGGACTGGTAATGGAGATTAAAATGTGATCTTTCCGTAAATGCGGTGTGAGTTTCTTCAGCAAAGGATATATATCCAGCGGTTTTACACAAATGAATATTATTTCATTTTCCTGTACGAGCTTTTCCTGATCCTCGGTGACATGGATGCCGCTGAAACGTTCTTTTAGTTTTAATGCTTTTTCGATTGTTCTGTTTGTGATGGTGATATGTGAGGGATCGGCAGCGTTTGATTCGATAAACGATTCAATCAGGATCGTTCCCATGTTTCCGGTGCCGATAAAGCCTATTTTCAATGAATTCCCCTCCTTTTTCTCTTAATCCTCTAAACCTTATGCGGGGAGGCAATGCAATATGACGAAAGCGATGATGACGGAGCGGCTGCGGCGGAACCTGAAAATTCTGGGCGCTTGTCTTGCTGCAGGAGCGGTTTTTATCTGTATTTGGCTGTTTCGTTCTGAAAAGGAAGAGCCGGTCAAACAGCAGTCCGTGCTCGGCCAAACAGCCTCAGCATCCGTCGCGGACAAAAAAGACACCGCAGACGATAAGATTATGATTGATGTGAAAGGCGCGGTCCGAAATCCCGGCGTGTATGAAATGGAAGCGGGAGACAGAGTGACGCAAGCCATTGAAAAAGCCGGCGGCCTGAAGAAAAAGGCGGATGAATTGAATGTTAATTTAGCAGAGCAGCTGCAGGACGGGACGATTGTTTATATTCCGAGTGAAGGCGAAGAGGAGAATCGCCCGAAAACAACAGCGGGTGAAAAGGAGAATGCAGCTGTCAATATCAATACGGCATCTCTGGACGAACTTCAGGCGGTTTCCGGGGTGGGGCAGAAAAAAGCGGAAGCGATTATCGCCTACCGAGAAGAAAACGGACGGTTTCAGACTGCTGAAGATTTGATGAATGTATCAGGCTTTGGAGAAAAGTCATTTGAGCGGATAAAAACTTCCATTACGGTAAAGTGAATTGACGGTTTTGCTTAAATCTATGTAAACTTAGAAAAGCAACAAGACTTTTTGGAGGGAACACTTGTGGAACGAATCTCATGGAATCAATATTTTATGGCGCAAAGCCATTTGCTGGCGCTGAGAAGCACATGTCCGAGACTGTCAGTCGGGGCAACCGTAGTCAGAGACAAGCGGATGATCGCCGGCGGATACAACGGCTCAATTGCCGGAGGCGTCCATTGCGCTGATGAAGGATGCCTTTTAATAGATAATCATTGCCAGCGGACCATACATGCAGAGATGAATGCGATTCTGCAATGTTCTAAGTTCGGTGTTCCGACGGAGGGCGCCGAAATTTATGTGACGCATTATCCTTGTATTCAATGCTGTAAATCAATTATTCAGGCAGGTATCAAAACGGTTTATTATGCCGAAGATTACAAAACACAGCCTTATGCAAAAGAGCTGTTCAGCCAAGCCGGAGTCAAGGTGGAGCAGGTCGAACTTGATGAAATGATCATCGATCTGAAAAACCGCGAAAAATTGTCTTTTGTAGCAGGTCTGATTCAGCAATTATCTGATGCGGGGGTTAAGGCAGATGAACTGAAAAAAATTCATGAACAGGCCAATGAGCTGTTTACCAGTTACGTATAAATGAAATATAAATACCTTCTTCTGCCTCTGGCGGCGGTTTCTGCAACTGCGGGAATTGCCGCCGCTCATGTCTTCTGGGTTCTGCTCCTTTTTCTTCTGTATCTTCTCTTTATTATTGTAAAAACAAAGCAGCATGCTCCGGTTATTGTCTGCCTCGTTTCTTTTTGTCTTTATTTCTTTCTTTATACGGTTTGTGACGCTGCGAATGTAACGCGGTATCAGGCCGGCAGTTATACTGAACAGGCCGTCATCACTAACATTCCGAAGGTTGACGGAGCGAAAATGTCAGCCGTTATCCGTACACATGACAAGGAAAAATGGACGGCTTCGTACAAAATCCGGTCTCTTGAGGAAAAGAGACTCATTGAACAGCTTGAACCGGGGATGCGCTGCACGTTTACAGGTTCTCTGGAGCAGCCTGCACATGCGACGGTTCCCGGAGGTTTTGATTATAAGGAATATCTTTACTCTCAGCAGATTCACTGGTTATTTTCCGTGACTTCCATTCAGCAGTGTGAAAAATCCAAACAGCCGCTGTTTAAACTGCTGAACATCAGAAAAAATTTGATTTCGATCATTCGGAATCACGTGCCTGAATCTTCCGCCGGAATTGTTGAAGCGCTGACCTTAGGTGAAAGATTTTCTATAGAGGACGATATACTGAGTGCATATCAAAATTTGGGAGTCGTTCATTTAATGGCGATTTCCGGAATGCATGTCGGTCTTATTACGGCGGGATTATTTTATGCTCTGATCAGAATCGGGCTGACAAGAGAAAAAGCGGGAATTTTGCTGCTGTTGTTTTTGCCGGTGTATACGCTGCTGAGCGGTGCCGCCCCATCCGTATTGCGCGCATCCCTCATGCTGGGATTTTATATCGCCGGAACTCTTGTTAAACGCGGCATTCATTCCTCCGCTGCATTGTCCCTGTCTTATCTGCTGCTCCTGCTGTTTAATCCTTACTTCCTTTGGCAGGCGGGCTTCCAGCTTTCCTTTGCGGTAAGCGCCTCTTTAATTCTGTCATCCTCCATTTTAAAGAAAGCAGGGAAAAGCAGACTTGCCGGGCTTGCGATTGCTTCATTCATTGCGGAGCTCAGCTCACTTCCGTTTCTTCTCTATCATTTTCAGCAAATTTCACTTGTCAGTTTTCCGATGAATATGGTGATGGTGCCATTTTATACGTTATTTGTCATTCCGGTTTCTGTCATTGGTTTCCTTCTTCTTTTACTTTCAGGGCAGATGGGAGAATGTTTGTTTGATATGTTCGACCTTGTGATGAAGCCTGTACATGATTTCATTACATATGCGGCATCCGTTGATTTATTTACTATGATTGTGTCAAAGCCTGACTTTCTTTCCCTTCTTCTGCTTGCGGTTTCCGTTTTTACTCTATTTGCGGCTTTGGAAAAGGGAGGTTTTTTAAAACTCAGGAAATCGGCTCTTTTTTTCTGCGCGGTTTTGGCTTATTTAATATGCCATCCGTATTTCAGTCCATGGGGAGAAGCGGATATGCTTGATATCGGGCAGGGAGACTCACTGTTTATAAGCGCGCCGCACCGCAAAGGGACCGTAATGGTTGATACAGGGGGAGTGATTTCTTATGCTGGAGAATCATGGAAAGAAAAACGCCACCCGTATTCTATCGGCGAGAAGGTTTTGATTCCGTTTTTAAACGGAAAAGGGGTGAAAAAGCTGGATGCACTGATTTTAACCCATGCGGATCAAGATCACATCGGAGAAGCCGGAGTGTTAATCAAAAATCATAGAGTCAAACGGTTAATTGTCCCCGTGGGATTCGTAAAAGAACCGAAAGATCAGACCATATTAAATATGGCGAAAGAAAACAACATTCCCGTTGCCGAAGCAAAGCGGGGCGACACCATTACAGCCGGTGATCTTCAGTTTCAGGTGCTGTCTCCGGAGTCGTCTGACGGAAGGAGTAAAAATGATTCGTCATTGGTGCTTTGGACGGTTTTAAGCGGAGTGAGCTGGCTTTTGACGGGAGATTTAGAATCGGACGGCGAAACGGAAGTGCTGAAAACGTATCCGAATCTGAAGGCTGATATATTGAAGGCGGGTCATCACGGCAGCAAAAGCTCAACGAGTGAAGCCTTTTTGAAACAGCTTCAGCCGGAAGCGGCACTGATTTCAGCAGGAAAAGAGAATCGATACCATCATCCGCATGAAGAAGTGCTGGATCGTTTGAAGGCGTACTCTGTCAATGTGCTTCGCACCGATATCAGCGGAACGATTCAATACAGATTTAAAAAAGGCGCCGGAACGTTTTCCGTCTTCCCTCCATATGATATAGAAGAAACCAGGGCGCAAGAAGTAAAAAAGACTGCCGATTGACAGCAGCCCGGAATGCGGCTAAGAGCCGATAAGATGGATGGCTGTTGCCATCACGAACAAAAAGGCGAAAAATCCGAAGGACACGACAAAACCGACAGCTGAGTCAACAGCATCATTTCGTTTGCTTTGAACGTTTTTTTCAAAATCATTCAATTTCATCCCTCCTGACTTCCCTAAGTATACTGGAATTGTTTTGAAAAATCTAGAAGTGATGGTAACGTTTTCTGTTCTTGTGATTATCGCCTTTTTACAAGCAGACCCGGGAGCTTGTGAATCAGGCGTTTATTATAAATGAGGAAGCTGTCCTTAAAGCTTCCTCTTTACTATTTGCCGAACTCAATTTAGGATAGAAGGGGATCAAGAAAGAGAGGAAGTCATACGATCATGGTATTTGATGTTTGGAAAGCCCTGAAAAAAGGGGATGTCCGCTCCGTTTATTGTTTATACGGAAAAGAAACGTATCTGCTCCAAGAAACTGTCAGCCGGATCAGACAAGCTGTCGTTGATGAGGAGACAAAGGATTTTAACCTGTCTGTTTTTGATCTTGAAGAAGATCCGCTTGACCAGGCCGTAACCGATGCGGAAACGTTTCCGTTTATGGGAGAGAAGCGGCTGGTCATCGTAAAAAATCCGTCTTTTTTAACAGGGGAAAAAAAGAAAGAAAAAATAGAGCATAATACAGCCGCTCTGGAGACTTATCTGAAGGAGCCTGCACCTTACACGGTCTTTGTGATTGTGGCTCCGTATGAGAAGCTGGACGAACGGAAAAAGCTGACGAAAGCGCTGAAGCAAAAAGCCCTTATGATTGAAGCTAAGGAGCTGAATGCAAAGGAGACGACTGATTTTACGATTAATCTGGCGAAATCCGAAAATAAAATGATCGATACAGAAGCTGCCGAGCATTTGGTTCTGCTTGCAAACGGCCATCTGTCTTCCATATATCAGGAAATACAAAAACTCTCCGCCTACACCGGTAACAGACATGAGATCACACTTGAAGATGTCCGGGAGCTCGTCGCAAGAAGTTTGGAGCAGAATATTTTTGAGCTGATCAACAAAATCGTGAACCGAAAACGGACGGAAAGTCTTCAAATATTTTATGATCTTTTAAAACAAAACGAAGAACCGATCAAAATTATGGCGCTGATCGCCAACCAATTCCGTCTGATTATGCAGACGAAGTATTTTGCGGGACAAGGATACGGCCAAAAGCAAATCGCTTCCAACTTAAAGGTGCACCCCTTCCGGGTAAAGCTGGCGATGGATCAGGCGAGGCTTTTTTCTGAAGAAGAGCTGCGGCGTATTATAGAAAGACTCGCAGTGATGGATTATGAAATGAAAACGGGGAAAAAGGACAAGCAGCTCTTGCTGGAGCTCTTTCTCCTTGAGCTTCTCCGGACTGAATGAAAAAAACGATCCCCGTTACAGGGATCGTTTTTGTATTATGCAGAAAGTCCGTTCACTTGTTTCGCAAGTCTAGATTTGTATCGAGCTGCGGCATTTTTGTGTACAAGACCTGTTTTCACTGCTTTATCAATGCGTTTCGCTGCTTCAGAAAGAGCAGTTTTCGCTTTATCCGCTTCGTTGTTAGCAACAGAAGCTTCAACTTGTTTGATTGCAGTACGCATAGCAGATTTGATTGTCGCGTTATGAGCGCGGCGTTCGTTGTTTGTTTTTGTACGTTTAATCGCTGATTTAATGTTTGGCATGTGTTTCACCTCCTAAGATACAACCTGTAGCACAGTGTCTTAAGGTTAAATCTTCTTCACAATAGAACAAATTGTATTCTATCAAACAGAACTTTAGATTGCAATATAAATGTAAAGTATTTTTCGTTGATGGGTAAATTCGCATGATTCGTTTTGTAAATGGCCACACTATGTACCACGATGATTGAAGGAGGTCTTCCCTGTGAAAAACAACGAACTGGATGTCAATCAATTTCTGATACGAACGGATTTAGCGGTAGAAACGAAACAGGCGGTAAAAGACGGACAAGCCGGTCAGAAAAAAGAAATAAACGGGTTTATTGAAAAAGAACGCGACAAGGGCGGCATTAAAGTCAGAACCGTCGATATTACCAAAGAAGGCGCCGAGCTATCGGGGAAAAAGCAGGGACGCTATGTCACGATCGAGGCTCAAGGGGTTCGGGAACACGACTCTGAGATGCAGGAAAAAGTAACGGAAGTGTTTGCCGAGGAATTTTCCGCCTATCTGTCGGCATTAAAGATTCCAAAGGATGCAAGCTGTTTGATCGTCGGTCTGGGCAACTGGAATGTGACGCCGGATGCGCTCGGCCCTCTCGTGACCGAAAACCTTCTCGTGACAAGGCATTTGTTCAGGCTTCAGCCGGAAAATGTGCAGGAAGGGTACAGGCCGGTCAGCGCGCTTGCTCCCGGTGTGATGGGATTAACGGGAATTGAAACGAGCGATATTATTCAAGGTGTGATCAAAGAATCAAAGCCGGATTTTGTGATCGCGGTAGACGCTCTTGCGGCAAGAGCCGTTGAAAGGGTGAACACGACCATCCAATTTTCTGATACGGGCATTCACCCGGGATCAGGCGTCGGCAATAAGAGAAAAGAATTAAGCAAGGAAACGCTCGGCATTCCCGTCATCGCAATCGGGGTACCGACTGTCGTTGATGCGGTTACGATCGCAAGCGATACGGTGGATTATATTTTAAAACATTTCGGCAGAGAGATGAAAGATGACAGCCCGTCAAGATCTCTGGTGCCCGCCGGAATGAACTTCGGCAAAAAGAAGGTGCTGACAGACGAAGACCTTCCCGGAGAAAAAGAACGCCAATCCTTTCTCGGTATTGTCGGCACGCTGGACGAAAACGAAAAACGCCAGCTGATTCACGAAGTGCTTTCTCCGCTCGGCCATAATCTGATGGTCACGCCGAAGGAGATTGACACCTTTATTGATGATATGGCGAATGTGCTTGCAAACGGGTTAAACACCGCCCTTCATGAAAAAGTGTCACAAGATAACAAAGGTTCTTATAATCATTAAAATGGTTCTACCTCCTCTAGCTTGTTCATAGAGTAATTACTAGACAAGCGCTGGAGGGATTCAAATCATGAGAAAAAAACGCAGAAACCGTCAAATTGTCGTTGCAGTAAACGGTGGAAATGCGCTCAAGGGCATGTTTTTGTTTATGACAAGCCTTATCGTTATTTTCGTATTATCGGGTGTGCTCACATCGCTTCGCCCTGAACTGAGGCTTTCTTCGGATTCTCTTCACGGAATTGCCGGAGAACTTCCGGGTGACGCGTTTGCACACCTCCTCGGCATGGAAAATCATTATTTCGCCTCAGAGCTTCCTGAAAAAGACTCTTTTCAGCTGTCCCGGCTTTCCTTAAAACTGGCGACAAGCATTAATATGGAAGACCCGCGGAGTTTCTTGGGACGTGAGCTGCCGGGATTTGCCCAATACGATACGGAGATCCTTCTGGCGGGGCAGGGGACGGATTATACGAATATGCCGGCTGAATCTCCGCCGCCGTCAAAGGTGATGGAAAAAGAAAAAGAAGTGAACCTGGCAGAAATCGAAAACAAAACGAAAAAAGAGGAAACGGCGCCGCCGAAACATTCAACAGGCAGCAAAAAAGTCGTTTTTATTTACCACACTCATAATACCGAATCCTATCTTCCTCTGTTAAAGGGGGAAACAAATCCGGATAACGCCCGCCATTCGAAGGCCAATGTCACGCTTGTCGGAGATATGTTCGGAAAAGCGCTTGAAGCGCAAGGTGTAGGAGCGACCGTAGATAAAACCGACATTCAGGCCCGCCTGAACAAAGACGGCTTAAATTATGCGCGAAGCTACGACGAATCAAGGCCGGTCGTAAAAAGCGCGCTCGCCAAAAATAAAAACCTGCAATATACCATAGACATTCACCGGGATTCCCGCCGCAAGAAAAATACGACAGCCGACATTAAAGGAAAAAGCTATGCCAGAGTCGCCATCGTCGTCGGCAAAAAAAGCGCTAATTTTGAAGAAAACTATAAACTCGCAAGTGAACTTCATAAGCTGATGGAGAAAAAATACCCCGGCTTAAGCGTCGGTGTTTTATCAAAAGGCTCTCCGGGAGATAATGGAGTATACAACCAAGATTTAAACGATCGGTCGCTTCTGCTGGAATTCGGGGGCGTGGATAACAATCTTGAAGAACTGAGGCGCGCATCAGATGCCGTGGCCGATGTGTTCAGCGAACTGTACTGGGATGCAGAAAAGGTCAGTTCGCAATCAGGAGAGAAGAAAAAACAATAGAAATCAGGTGATTCAAATGATCCGTTTTACCGGCAAATGCCTGCTGATCGCCATTGTCATGTTTTTCGGCGTTTTGTTCGGCATGCAGCAGGCAAACAGCGGAATGCTTGATATGAAAGGATACAAAGATCCCTCCTTAAAAGGAGCATTCACGCTCGGCGGCGGAGAAGGACAGGAAAAAGAAGCTTCCATTTTGGGACAAACCGTTACGGCGAAAGATCTGGAAGAAAAACAAAAACAGCTGGAACAGGCGGAAACCTTCAACCTGTTTTCAAAAGCCGGAGAAACCCTTTCAAATACCGTGACGGACTCGGCGCAGGCGATGTATGAGTGGGTTTCGAAACTGAACCGTTAGCATTGATGAAGAGAAAAGCGGATGATTCCTTAAAGGAAGCTTTTCTCTTTCTTGTTTTAATTGAATGTTTACAATCCTATTGATATAATCTAAGCTAGTGTATTTTGCGTTTAATAGTAGGAGTGATAGATTGTGACAGATAAAGAAAAGCGTTTAGAGAGGCAGTCAAGAATCCGGAATTTCTCCATCATCGCCCACATAGACCACGGCAAATCGACCTTGGCGGATCGGATTTTAGAAAAAACATCGGCGATCACCCAGCGGGAAATGAAAGAACAATTGCTTGATTCAATGGACCTTGAACGCGAACGGGGAATTACCATCAAATTAAATTCCGTTCAGCTGAAATACAAAGCAAAAGACGGAGAAGAATATATATTCCATCTCATCGACACGCCCGGACACGTCGACTTTACATATGAAGTATCGCGAAGCCTGGCTGCCTGTGAAGGCGCGATTCTCGTTGTTGATGCGGCTCAGGGAATAGAAGCGCAGACATTGGCGAACGTCTATCTGGCGCTTGATAATGATCTTGAGATTCTTCCTGTCATTAATAAAATCGATCTTCCGAGCGCAGAGCCAGAACGTGTGCGTCAAGAGGTTGAGGACGTTATCGGCCTTGACGCTTCAGACGCCGTCCTCGCTTCAGCGAAAGCGGGCATCGGCATCGAAGACATTTTAGAGCAGATCGTAGAAAAAGTGCCGGCTCCTGCGGGAGATCCGGAAGCTCCGCTGAAAGCGCTCATCTTTGACTCGCTTTATGACGCGTACCGCGGAGTCGTCGCGTATATCAGAGTCGTAGAAGGAACGGTCAAACCGGGCCAGAAAATTAAAATGATGGCAACCGGAAAAGAGTTTGAAGTGACAGAAGTCGGTGTGTTCACGCCGAAAGCAACTCCGACAGATGAACTGACCGTCGGCGATGTCGGCTTTTTAACTGCTGCGATCAAAAATGTCGGTGACACACGCGTCGGTGACACGATAACAAGCGCGGCCAATCAGGCTGCCGAAGCATTGCCTGGATATCGTAAGCTGAACCCGATGGTGTATTGCGGTTTGTATCCGATCGATACGGCCAAATACAACGATTTAAGGGAAGCTCTTGAGAAGCTTGAACTGAATGACTCATCGCTTCAATATGAAGCAGAGACATCCCAAGCGCTCGGATTCGGTTTCCGCTGCGGATTTTTAGGTATGCTTCACATGGAAATCATTCAGGAGCGGATTGAGCGTGAGTTTAAAATCGACCTGATCACAACGGCACCGAGTGTTATCTATGATGTGTATATGACAGACGGCGAAAAGGTTGTTGTCGACAACCCGTCCAACATGCCTGACCCACAAAAGATCGAAAGAATCGAGGAGCCGTATGTAAAAGCGACAATGATGGTGCCGAACGATTATGTCGGTGCGGTGATGGAGCTTTGCCAAGGAAAACGCGGCAATTTTATCGACATGCAATATTTAGACGCAAATCGTGTCAGCATTGTCTATGACATGCCATTAGCGGAAATCGTCTATGAGTTTTTTGATCAGCTGAAATCAAGCACAAAAGGCTACGCGTCCTTTGATTACGAACTGATCGGCTACAAACCGTCTAAACTTGTCAAGATGGACATTATGCTGAACGGAGAAAAAATCGACGCGCTGTCATTTATCGTGCATCGCGATTACGCGTACGAACGCGGAAAAGTAATTGTGGAAAAACTGAAAGAGCTTATTCCGCGCCAGCACTTTGAAGTACCGATTCAAGCAGCGATCGGACAGAAAATCGTGGCCCGCTCGACCATTAAGGCCATGCGGAAAAACGTCCTTGCAAAATGTTACGGAGGAGACATCTCGCGGAAACGGAAGCTTCTTGAAAAACAAAAAGAAGGAAAACGCCGGATGAAGCAGGTCGGCTCAGTAGAAGTGCCGCAGGAAGCGTTTATGGCCGTTCTTAAAATGGATGACAGCCCGAAAAAATAACGGAAGCCGCCGCAGTCCCGCACTGCGGCTTCTTTCTGTAAAGAAGAAGGTGTTTCAAAATGAAATCAGCTTATATTCATATCCCGTTTTGTGAGCATATCTGCCACTATTGCGATTTCAATAAATATTTTATTCAGAGCCAGCCTGTCGATGAGTACTTAAACTCACTCGAAAAGGAAATGATAAATACAATAGAACGGACGGGACGCCCTGATCTCCGTACGATTTTTATCGGGGGAGGCACGCCGACATCGCTCTCACCCGTCCAGCTGGAAAAATTGATGGATTCCATTCACCGCGTGCTGAAGCCTTCTGACGGACTCATAGAATTTGCCGCGGAAGCGAATCCGGATGATTTGTCCCCGGAAAAATTAAAAATCATGAAAAATGCCGGTGTCAACCGGCTGAGCTTCGGTGTTCAAACCTTTGAAGATGAGCTTTTACAAAAAATCGGCAGAGTGCATAAACAAAAGGACGTATTCACTTCCTTTGAACGTGCGAGGGCTCTCGGCTTCGACAACATCAGTCTCGATTTGATGTTCGGCCTGCCGGGTCAGACGCTGGCCGATCTTGACAATTCCGTCAAAACGGCTTTGTCTCTTGATGCGGAGCACTATTCCGTTTACTCGCTGATCGTAGAGCCGAAAACGGTGTTTTATAATTTAATGCAAAAAGGCCGCCTGCATCTCCCGGCGCAAGAACAAGAGGCCGAGATGTATGAAACGGTCATGAGGCAGATGAGTGAAGCGGGCATCCGTCAATACGAGATCAGTAACTTTGCAAAGCCCGGATACGAATCGCAGCATAATCTGACGTATTGGAGCAATGAAGAGTATTTCGGTTTTGGCGCTGGCGCTCACGGATATATCAGCGGCACGCGCACCGTCAACGCCGGGCCTGTGAAACATTACATGCAGCTCATCGAAGAAAAGGGGCTGCCTTACCGTGACACGCACGAGGTGACACGTGAGGAGCAGATTGAAGAAGAAATGTTCCTCGGTCTCAGAAAAATGTCCGGCGTACAAAAGCAAGCTTTTCTCGATAAATTCGGACGCTCGGTCGACGAACTGTTTCCCGATGTTCTCAAAGATTTAACCGAAAAAGGCCTGATCTGTGACACGGAAGAATCGGTTGCATTAACGCATGAGGGCAAATTATTAGGAAATGAGGTTTTTGGCGCTTTTTTGGGTGAGTTATAATTGACATTTTTCTTTTGGTTTGTTACTTTTGATATAGAATTAGCACTCGCTGACCTTGAGTGCTAACAGGGGTGATGATGATGTTAACAAATCGTCAGCTGTTGATCCTGCAAGTGATTATTAATGATTTTATACAATCAGCGCAGCCTGTAGGATCAAGAACTCTTTCAAAAAAAGACGAGATTACATTCAGCTCTGCAACGATCAGAAACGAGATGGCTGACTTGGAGGAATTGGGCTTTATTGAAAAAACCCATTCATCCTCAGGACGGATCCCGTCGGAAAAAGGGTACAGGTATTATGTCGATCATTTGCTGTCACCCGTCAAGCTGACAAAAACCGATCTGGATTTAATTCACTCGATATTTAAAGAAAAAATCTTCGAGCTGGAAAAAACAGTCCAAAAATCAGCGCAAATCCTGTCCGACCTGACAAACTACACATCGATTGTCCTCGGGCCGACGCTGAGCGAGAACTATCTTAAACAGATTCAAATCGTTCCGATCCAGCCGGATAAGGCGGTCGCCATCCTCGTCACGAACACGGGGCATGTCGAAAACCGCACCATCAATTTCCCGGCTAAAGTGGATTTGGCCGATATTGAAAAACTGGTCAATATACTAAACGATCGATTAGCGGGCGTGCCGATGGCCGAACTGAATGAGCGCATTTTCAAAGAGGTTGTCACATATTTAAGGCAGCATATCGCCAACTATGACAGCATACTTGAATCGCTCCGCTCCACATTCCATCCGGCGGCCCACGTTGAGAAATTGTTTTTCGGCGGAAAGATCAACATGCTGAATCAGCCGGAGTTCCATGATATTGAAAGGGTCCGCTCGCTCTTATCTTTAATTGAAAAAGAGCAGGATGTTCTGAAGCTGTTTCAGTCATCAAAAGCCGGGATTTCAATCAAAATCGGGAAAGAAAACGACTACGAAGAAATGGAAAACTGCAGCTTAATCACGGCCACCTATACAGTTGATACGAAGCAGATCGGATCAATCGCGATTATCGGGCCGACGCGCATGAATTATTCAAGAGTCGTCAGCCTGCTGCAGCACGTGACTTCGGACTTGTCAAAAGCATTCACAAGTTTGTATGATGAATAAGGGAATTTTGGCAATCATTTTCAGTCATCTTTTTACAGCATTTGAGGGAGGTGAACACAATGTCAGAAGAAAAACAAACCGCAGAACAGGTTGAAGCAGCAGAACAAGAAGAAGTGACAGAACAGGCAGAACAAGCCGCTTCACAAGAGCAGCATGAAGAAACGGCAGGTCAGGAAGAAGCCCTTCAGCACCAAATTGATGAATTGCAGGGTTTGCTTGATGAAAAAGAAAACAAACTTTTGCGTGTTCAAGCAGACTTTGAAAACTATAAACGACGCAGCCGCCTTGAAATGGAAGCTGCTCAGAAATACCGTTCTCAAAACGTCGTAACGGAAATCCTTCCGGCTCTCGATAACTTTGAACGGGCGCTACAGGTAGAAGCTGAAAGCGAGCAGACAAAAAGCTTGCTGCAAGGTATGGAAATGGTCCGCCGCCAGCTGATGGACGCACTTGAAAAAGAAGGCGTTGAAGCCATCGAAGCTGTCGGTCAGGAATTTGATCCGAACCTTCACCAAGCCGTCATGCAGGTGGAAGATGAAAACTTCGGCAGCAATATTGTTATCGAAGAACTGCAAAAAGGCTACAAACTGAAGGATCGCGTCATCCGTCCTTCAATGGTAAAAGTGAATCAATAACTACATAGCAGGAGGTAATTCAAAGTGAGTAAAGTAATCGGAATTGACTTGGGTACGACAAACTCATGTGTGGCAGTGCTTGAAGGCGGAGAGCCTACAGTCATCGCCAACGCTGAAGGAAACCGTACGACTCCGTCAGTCGTTGCATTTAAAAACGGCGAGCGCCAAGTAGGGGAAGTGGCGAAACGCCAATCAATCACAAATCCTAACACAATCATGTCTGTTAAACGCCATATGGGTACTGACTATAAAGTGGAAATCGAAGGAAAAGACTACACGCCTCAAGAAGTGTCAGCTATTATCCTTCAGCATCTGAAAGCATATGCTGAAAGCTACCTCGGCGAAACAGTTTCAAAAGCCGTTATCACGGTTCCTGCATACTTCAACGATGCAGAGCGCCAAGCGACAAAAGATGCCGGTAAAATCGCCGGTCTTGAAGTAGAGCGTATTATCAACGAGCCGACTGCAGCAGCGCTTGCATACGGACTTGATAAAACGGACGAAGACCAAACAATTCTTGTTTACGACCTTGGCGGCGGTACGTTTGACGTATCTGTTCTTGAACTTGGCGACGGCGTGTTTGAAGTCCGTTCAACTGCCGGTGACAACCGTCTTGGCGGGGACGACTTTGACCAAGTCATCATCGATCATCTCGTAGCAGAATTCAAAAAAGAAAACGGCATTGATCTTTCAAAAGACAAAATGGCGCTTCAGCGTTTGAAAGATGCGGCTGAGAAAGCGAAAAAAGATCTTTCCGGCGTATCATCCACACAAATTTCTTTACCGTTTATCACGGCGGGAGAAGCAGGTCCGCTTCACCTTGAGCTGACCCTGACCCGCGCTAAATTCGAAGAGCTTTCCGCTCACCTTGTTGAGCGCACAATGGCTCCTGTCCGTCAGGCTCTTCAAGATGCGGATCTTTCTGCAAGCGAAATCGACAAAGTTATCCTTGTCGGCGGATCAACACGTATTCCTGCCGTACAGGAAGCAATCAAAAAAGAAACGGGTAAAGAAGCGCATAAAGGCGTAAACCCTGATGAAGTTGTAGCGCTGGGTGCAGCGATTCAAGGCGGCGTCATCACGGGAGACGTAAAAGACGTTGTTCTTCTTGACGTTACACCGCTTTCTCTCGGTATTGAAACAATGGGCGGCGTGTTCACGAAACTGATCGACCGCAACACGACAATTCCGACGAGCAAGTCTCAAGTATTCTCAACCGCTGCCGACAACCAAACGGCTGTTGACATTCACGTGCTTCAAGGTGAGCGCCCGATGTCTGCCGACAACAAAACGCTCGGCCGCTTCCAGCTTACTGATATCCCGCCGGCACCGCGCGGCGTACCGCAAATCGAAGTTTCTTTCGATATTGACAAAAACGGTATCGTAAACGTAAGAGCGAAAGACTTAGGCACAGGAAAAGAACAAAACATTACTATCAAATCTTCTTCAGGTCTTTCTGATGATGAGATCGAACGCATGGTAAAAGAAGCGGAAGAAAACGCTGACGCTGATGCGAAGAGAAAAGAAGAAATCGAAGTCCGCAACGAAGCTGACCAGCTTGTGTTCCAAACGGAAAAAACATTAAAAGATCTGGAAGGCAAAGTGGACGAAGAGCAAGTGAAAAAAGCAAACGACGCGAAAGACGCGCTGAAAGCCGCTATCGAGAAAAACGAAATTGAAGACATCAAAGCGAAAAAAGATGAGCTTCAAACAATCGTTCAAGAGCTTTCTATGAAGCTTTATGAAGAAGCTGCAAAAGCGCAGCAGGCTGAAGGCGGAGCAAACGCTGAAGGCAAAAAAGCGGACGACAACGTTGTCGATGCGGAATACGAAGAAGTAAAAGACGACGAAACGAAAAAATAAGTTCTTTCCCGCGTGGCTATAGGCGGAAGAACACACAGCATATTCTGATTCAACAGACAGAAAGTCAAAGTCAGGCATCTCTTGGCTTTGACTTTTTTTCTTGCCCGGGATAAAAGGAATTGAAAAAACATAATTCAAAATGATACAATCTAATTTATGTGAGAAATTCGGGAGAGTGAAGCGAGATGAGTAAGCGTGATTACTATGAAGTGCTTGGGGTAAGTAAGAGCGCTTCAAAGGATGAAATCAAAAAAGCCTATCGGAAGCTTTCAAAAAAATATCATCCTGATATCAATAAAGAATCCGGAGCAGATGAAAAATTCAAAGAGGTAAAAGAAGCGTACGAAGCGCTCTCAGACGACCAAAAACGCGCTCAATATGACCAATTCGGCCATACAGACCCTAACCAGGGATTCGGCGGCGGTTTCGGAGGCGGCGGAGACTTCGGCGGCTTCGGTTTCGATGACATCTTCTCAAGCATCTTCGGAGGCGGCACGAGACGCCGTGACCCGAATGCGCCGCGGCAAGGCGCGGATCTGCAGTATACAATGACCCTGTCATTTGAAGACGCGGCTTTCGGAAAAGAAACGATCATTGAAATTCCGCGCGAAGAGAATTGCGAAACATGTAAAGGGTCTGGCGCGAAGCCGGGAACAAAGCCGGATACGTGCTCGCACTGCGGAGGTTCAGGCCAGCTGAACGTCGAACAGAACACGCCGTTTGGCAAAGTGGTTAACCGAAGAGTCTGCCACCACTGTGAAGGAACAGGAAAAATCATCAAAAACAAGTGTTCTGACTGCGGCGGCACGGGCAAAGTGAAAAAACGGAAAAAAATCAATGTCACGATTCCTGCCGGTGTGGACGACGGACAGCAGCTGCGCGTTCCGGGCCAAGGTGAACCGGGCGTAAACGGAGGGCCGGCGGGAGATCTGTTTGTCGTATTCCATGTGCGCGCCCACGAGTTCTTTGAGCGCGACGGAGACGATATTTATTGCGAAATGCCGTTAACGTTTGCCCAAGCGGCACTCGGAGACGAAGTGGAAGTGCCGACGCTTCACGGAAAAGTGAAATTGAAAATACCTGCCGGCACACAAACCGGCACGAAATTCAGATTAAGAGGCAAAGGCGTTCAGAACGTCCGGGGCTACGGACAAGGCGACCAGCACATTGTCGTCCGCGTCGTCACACCGACGAATCTGACAGATAAACAAAAAGACATCATCCGCGAATTCGCTGAAGTCAGCGGAAACCTGCCGGATGAACAAGAAATGAGTTTCTTTGACAAAGTAAAACGCGCATTTAAAGGCGAGTAATGATTGGATAGGAGTTGGTAGTTTTGAAATGGTCCGAAATCAGCATTCACACAACACATGAAGCGGTCGAACCCATCTCAAATATTTTGCATGAAGCTGGTGCGAGCGGGGTTGTCATCGAAGATCCGCTTGATTTAATGAAAGAGCGTGAGAATGTTTACGGGGAAATCTACCAGCTCGACCCCAATGATTACCCCGATGAGGGTGTCATTGTCAAAGCGTATCTGCCGATCAACAGTTTCCTCGGCGAAACGGTGGACGGCATTAAAGAGACGATTAACAATCTGCTTTTGTACGACATTGATTTGGGCAGAAACAAAATCACCATTTCTGAAGTTAATGAAGAAGAATGGGCGACAGCTTGGAAAAAGTATTATCATCCTGTGAAAATTTCTGAAAAGTTCACGATCGTTCCCACATGGGAAACGTATACACCTGTTCATACAGATGAACTGATTATCGAAATGGACCCGGGTATGGCATTCGGTACGGGAACGCATCCGACAACGGTTTTATGCATTCAGGCGCTTGAGCGTATCGTTCAAAAAGGCGACCGTATCATTGATGTCGGCACCGGTTCAGGAATTTTAAGCATCGCGGCCGCCATGCTTGAGGCCGAATCGGTTCATGCGTATGACCTTGATCCGGTCGCTGTTGAAAGCGCGCGTCTGAATCTGAAATTGAACAAAGTGAGTGATACGGCCGAAGTGAAGCAGAACAATTTGTTAGACGGCATCACGGGCGAACATGATGTCATTGTCGCAAATATTTTGGCGGAAGTGATTCTCCGCTTTACATCACAGGCGTACGACCTGCTCAAAGACGGAGGCCATTTTATTACTTCAGGCATTATCGGCCAGAAAAAACAGGAAGTAAAAGAAGCGTTGGAAAAAGCCGGCTTTACCATCATAGAAATTCTGTCTATGGAAGATTGGGTCAGCATCATCGCGAAAAAATAACAGTTAGTAGGTGTCACAGCGTATGCAACGATATTTTATCGAGCTCACGAAGCAGGAGATGGACGAAACTCCTGATTTTCAAATCACGGGGGAAGACGTCCACCATATAGCGAACGTCATGAGAATGAGTGCGGGAGACCGGATTATCTGCTGTTCGAAAGACGGCCATGAAGCGTTATGCCTGCTTAAAGAGGTTTCTAAAGATCATATATCATGCAGCATTGCTGAGTGGACGGGTGAAAACCGTGAACTGCCTTTGAAGATCAGGATCGCAAGCGGCCTCCCGAAAGGCGATAAGCTTGAATGGATTATCCAAAAAGGGACCGAGCTGGGGGCAAGTATGTTCATCCCTTTTCAAGGCGCCAGATCCGTCGTTAAGCTTGACGACAAAAAGGCAAAGAAAAAACGGGAGAGATGGGCGAAAATCGCGAAGGAAGCGGCGGAGCAATCGTACCGCAATGAAATTCCCGAAGTGAAAACCGTTTATACGTTCCGGCAGCTGCTTGAAATGGCGGAGAATGTCGATAAATGTGTCGTTGCATACGAGGAGTCATCAAAGCAGGGAGAAACGGGCGCTTTCGCCGCGGAGCTCAAAAGCCTTCCGCAAGGTTCGTCTCTTTTAATCGTATTCGGCCCTGAAGGCGGTCTGACTGAGTCTGAAGTTCATCAGCTTTCAGAAAAAGGCGCCGTCTTATGCGGCCTCGGACCGAGAATTTTACGGACTGAAACTGCGCCTCTTTACGCGTTAAGCGCAGTTTCCTATCATACAGAGTTATTAAGAGGTGATCAGTAATGGCAACTGTTGCTTTTCATACCCTTGGCTGCAAGGTCAACCATTATGAAACAGAAGCAATCTGGCAGCTGTTTAAAGATGCGGGTTATGAACGAAAAGAATTCGAACAGACAGCAGATGTATATGTCATTAATACATGTACGGTAACAAACACGGGAGATAAAAAAAGCCGTCAAGTCATCAGACGGGCGATCCGCCAAAATCCTGACGGCGTCATCTGCGTAACAGGGTGCTATGCGCAAACCTCTCCGGCAGAAATTATGGCCATCCCGGGTGTTGACATCGTCGTCGGCACGCAGGATCGTGAAAAAATGCTCGGTTACATTGAGCAGTACAGGGAAGAGCGCCAGCCGATCAACGGCGTCGGCAATATTATGAAAGCACGCGTGTTTGAAGAGCTGGATGTTCCCGCTTTTACTGACCGCACAAGAGCGTCGTTAAAAATCCAAGAGGGCTGCAACAACTTCTGTACGTTCTGCATTATCCCTTGGGCGCGCGGCCTGCTTCGTTCCCGCGATCCGGAAGAAGTCATTAAACAGGCGCAGCAGCTGGTGGATGCCGGCTATAAAGAAATCGTCCTGACGGGGATTCATACGGGCGGCTACGGCGAAGATATGAAAGATTATAATTTCGCCAAGCTTCTCCGCGAGCTTGATACACGTGTAGAAGGACTGAAGCGGATCAGAATTTCATCTATTGAAGCAAGCCAAATCACTGATGAAGTGATTGAAGTGCTGGATGCGTCTGATAAAATCGTCCGCCACCTTCATATCCCGATTCAGTCAGGATCAAACACCGTTCTGAAACGGATGAGACGCAAATATACGATGGAATTTTTCGCGGACCGTTTAAATAAGCTGAAAGAAGCGCTGCCGGGTCTGGCCGTCACATCTGATGTCATCGTCGGTTTCCCGGGTGAAACGGAAGAAGAATTTATGGAAACATACCGGTTCATTAAAGAACATAAGTTTTCAGAGCTTCACGTATTCCCTTACAGCAAACGCACCGGAACACCTGCGGCCAGAATGGAAGACCAGGTTGACGAGAACGTGAAAAACGAACGGGTGCATAAGCTGATCGCGCTGTCTGACCAGCTTGCAAAAGAATACGCCTCCGATTATGAAGGAGAGGTTCTGGAAATCATTCCGGAAGAGGCGTTTAAAGAGTCTGATGAAGACGGCATGTTCGTCGGCTATACGGACAATTACATGAAAGTCGTCTTCAAAGGCACGGAGGATGTAATCGGCAAACTTGTCAAAGTCAAAATTCAAAAAGCGGGCTATCCGTATAACGAAGGACAATTCGTCCGTGTCGTTGAGGATGAAATGACCCGGAACATGCGCATGTCTTCATAACAGATAAAAAAACCGGTGCCTTCCCGCATCGGTTTTTTTACGGTTTCGGAGGAATCAGCCTGTCAATCAGCCGGTAAAACAAATGTGTGAACGGCAGAAACAATAGGGCGGTGACTACGTTAAATAACAGGCTGAAATGCGCAATCATCTGCGCGGGATCATCAGACAGGCGCTCCGTAAAACCTGCTGATGCGGACAGGAAGGGAAATACGAGCAGCACGCCGAGAATATTAAACACAACGTGAGCACCGGCGGTCTGTCTGGCGGCATAACCGCCTGAAACAGCAGCCATGACGGCCGTGACGCATGTCCCGATATTAGATCCCAGAACGACGCTGACCGCTTGTTCAATGCCGATCACCCCTTCGTTCATAAAACTCATCAAAATGCCGATGCAGACGGAGCTTGAATGAATGATTGCCGTCAATATCATACCGATAAAAAGAGCGGACCAGCTCGAATCATTCACATGGCGCAAAACCTCCGCCCCCGCCTTCATTTCTGTCAGCGGAACGGCGAGCCGGCTGAAGCATGTGATGCAAAAAAAGATGATGCCGAGACCGAGGAAGCTTATGCCGATCTGCCTGAACGGATATTTACGGATGAGGATAAACACAAGGCCTCCGATAAAAAGCACCCAAATGAGCACATCCATCTTTATGGCTAAAAACTCCGTCGTAAACGTGGAGCCGACATTCGTGCCGAGAATCATCGGAATGGTCCGTTTAAAAGATAAAGCGCCTGCGCTGACAAAGCCGATGACAATGACCATGAAGGCTGAGCTGCTCTGAAGAAAACCAGTGAATACGATGCTTATGAGAAAAGCTTTCAAAGGGTGGTCGGTAAATAAGAGCAGGCTCTTCTCAATTTTTGAATACGTTAATGCGATCAGCCCCTGCCTGAGCAGGCTCATTCCGAGTAAAAAAATCAGGATAAGTGCGGTAAAGAGAATCAGTATCATCAAATGAAACACCCCTTTCCATCATTATATAGACAAGCAGCCTTATTCATGACGGAAAAGTGAGCTCGCTTAGTTGACCTGACTGATGGCTTATATTATAATGTCAAAGTACATGTTTATATATGTATCTTTTTAAAGGTAGTCGATTGGTGTATTCGGAGGGAGGGAAAGAGAATGTCAAAAACGGTCGTTAGAAAAAACGAATCGCTTGAAGATGCTCTTCGTCGCTTCAAACGCAGTGTATCAAAGACAGGTACTTTGCAAGAAGCAAGAAAGCGCGAATTTTATGAAAAACCTAGCGTAAAGCGCAAGAAAAAGTCAGAAGCTGCTAGAAAACGCAAATTCTAAAAGAGGGTGGATTTATGAGTCTTCTTGAGCGACTTAACCAAGATATGAAGCTGTATATGAAAAGCCGTGAGAAAGACAAACTGACTGTCGTTCGAATGGTGAAAGCTTCACTTCAAAACGAAGCAATTAAGCTTAAGAAAGACAGTTTGACCGAGGATGAGGAACTTACTGTCCTATCTCGTGAACTTAAGCAACGTAAAGACTCCCTCCATGAATTTTCAAACGCTAATCGTTTAGATTTAGTAGATAAAGTTCAAAAAGAGCTGGACATTTTAGAAGTTTATTTACCGAAGCAGCTTTCTGAAGAAGAGCTGCAGACAATCGTAAATGAAACCATCGCTGAAGTCGGTGCGAGCTCGAAAGCGGACATGGGCAAAGTGATGAGTGCTATTATGCCTAAAGTAAAAGGTAAAGCTGACGGCAGCGTAATTAACAGACTTGTCAGCAGTCAATTATCTTAATTGACAAGAAAAAAGACATCTTTCCTAGAGAGATGTCTTTTTTTATACATAAAAAAATGAAACTAAAGTACATTTGTTACGTATATAAAGAAGAACGAAACGGGAAGGAGGGTATATTTGCCTTGTTCCGAAAAAAAACCGGAATTGCTGTTGCTCTATTGGGCTTATTTGTATTATCTTTATTAGGGGTTCAATTGAACGCGAAAGCTGATCATCCATCGGTTTATGTCATCCAGGTTGAGAAAAATGTCGAACAGGGGCTCGCCTCGTTTTTATCGCGTTCTTTCAAAGAAGCGAAGGAGTCCGGCGCGTCACACATTATTCTTGACATCAATACACCGGGAGGCGCTGTTCAATCAGCCTTGGATATTGCGGATATCATCGGCCGCGCGGATGTGCCTGTTACCGCTTACGTTAATAAACGGGCGCTTTCTGCCGGAGCGTATATAGCGCTTCAGGCAGATGAAATCTATATGGCGCCGGGCGGAAAAATGGGTGCCGCAGCCATCATCGACGGAAAAGGAAACGCGGCAGACAAAAAGGCTCAATCACTGTGGCATGCAGAAATGGCGGACGCAGCGGTTAAAAACAACCGAAATCCGAAATATGCGCTGGCCATGGCAGATCCCGCCATCAATGCAAAGGAAGCGGGCGCCCCAAAGGGAAAACTGCTGACACTGACAGCTGAAAAAGCCAAGGAAGTCGGATATTCGGAGGGCACGGTTTCAGACCTTGATGCTTTATATACAAAGCTCGGTTTTGACAAAGCGGATGTTCACCATGCAAAAGAAGGTTTCGTCGGCAAACTGGGCAGATGGCTGACAAATCCGTTTGTTGTCCCCGTCTTATTAACGCTTGCTTTGCTTGGTTTGACCATTGAATTGTTCTCGCCGGGCCTCGGGATACCGGGTGCTGTCGGACTGACGGCCATGCTGCTGTTTTTTACCGGGCATATCGCTGCCGGATTCGCCGGCTATGACAGCGTATTCTTATTTTGCGCGGGCTTGGTTTTTATCCTTTTAGAGATATTTCTGCCCGGAGGCATAATCGGTCTTATCGGTATTGCAGGCGTCATAGCGAGCCTCTTTCTCGCTGCGGGCAGCTTTACTGTAATGGCGGTTTCTCTCTTGATCGCCTTTGCTGTATCTATTACAGCTTTTATCATATTAACAAGGGTGTTGGGGAAACGAATGAAATTCTTTAAAAAATTAATATTAACTGATTCAACAAGCACGGAGAGCGGTTATGTTTCAAATCAGAACCGGACGGAGCTGTTGGGAAAAGTCGGCATTACCGCTACAGCCCTCAGACCGTCAGGCACCGTCATTATTGATGATGAACGTCTGGATGTCGTCTCGGAAGGATCATTCACTGAAAAAGACAGACAGGTGAAAGTAGTGAAAGCGGAAGGCTCACGCATTGTCGTGAGAGAAATATAGATGATAACCTTGAGGAGGAATTAGATGGAACTGTCAAGTTTGGCGATTTTAGCATTAGTTGCTGCTGCCATTATTGTGTTAGCCATATTCTTCACCTTTGTACCGGTGATGCTATGGATTTCGGCGCTTGCGGCAGGAGTCAGAATCAGCATTTTCACTTTGGTCGGGATGAGGCTGCGGCGCGTCATACCAAGCCGCGTTGTCAATCCGTTAATTAAAGCGCATAAAGCCGGCCTATCCGCAACAACAAATCAGCTCGAAAGCCATTATCTGGCCGGAGGTAATGTCGACAGGGTGGTCAATGCCCTGATTGCGGCACAGCGCGCCAATATTGAACTGACATTTGAACGCTGCGCAGCCATTGACCTGGCCGGGCGTGACGTATTGGAAGCCGTACAGATGAGCGTCAATCCGAAGGTCATTGAAACACCGTTTATCGCGGGTGTCGCCATGGACGGAATTGAAGTAAAAGCAAAAGCCAGAATCACGGTAAGAGCCAATATTGAGCGCCTTGTCGGAGGAGCGGGAGAAGAGACGGTTGTCGCCCGTGTCGGAGAAGGGATTGTCTCGACAATCGGTTCTTCACACAATCATAAAAAAGTGCTTGAAAATCCTGATATGATTTCGCAGACCGTACTTGGCAAAGGGCTGGATTCAGGCACCGCGTTTGAAATTCTTTCGATTGACATCGCCGACGTTGATATCGGCAAAAACATCGGAGCGATTCTTCAGACGGATCAGGCAGAAGCAGACAAAAACATTGCGCAGGCCAAAGCCGAAGAGCGCCGCGCCATGGCGGTCGCCCAAGAGCAGGAAATGCGCGCTCGCGTAGAAGAAATGCGTGCAAAAGTCGTGGAAGCAGAAGCCGAAGTGCCGCTTGCGATGGCAGAAGCGTTGCGTGAAGGAAACATCGGCGTCATGGACTATATGAACATAAAAAATATCGACGCGGATACGGACATGAGGGATTCTATCGGCAAGCTGACGAATGACCAGCAAGATGAAGACCAACAATAACCTCTCTATTAAGGAGGGAGCCGCTATATGCACGAGATTCTGACAAATCCGCTCGTCATTGCCGCCGTCATCGGCATTATATCGGCAATATTCGGCAAGAAAAACAAAGATGAAAAACGTCCGCCGGGTACACGTCCCGGAAATCAGGCAAAAAAGCAGGATCAAAAACAGCCGCAGAAAGAGCATAAGCCGGAAGCGGAAGAATTGCCTGCCGTTTCAAAAGAGAACCCTTTTGAGCAAAAAAGAAGGGAAGCTGAAAAGCGCCTAGCGGAGACGGAGCAGATGTTTAACGGGCTTGAACATAAGCTGACATCCGCACGCGCACGAAACGCGTCTCTGAAGAAATCAGCCCTCAAAATAAATAAAGAAACTGCGGTCCAAGGTATTATATTCAGTGAGGTTTTGGGTCCGCCCCGTGCAAAAAAACCGCACCGAACCATGCGGAACATCGGTAAAAAATAAAGTGTTAGAACCCCTTTTCAAATCATACATATGAGATGAAAGGGGGTTCTTTTTTTATGGGGCAAAGAAAGAATCGTGTAAAGGCATGGCTGACAAGAGCATTGGAAATTCCCCCGGACGTTATGATGGATCTGCCTCGTATTACGATGGTCGGCAGACTTCATATCTACATAGAGAATCACAGAGGCCTCCTGCTGTTCAGCGAAGAAGAAGTCAGGCTGATGCTCAAGCAGGGGCAATGTATCATATCAGGAAAAAACTTGGTCATTAAGGCAATCCTTCCTGAAGAAATTCTTTTGGAAGGCACGATAGATCACGTACGATATGTCGATTCATAAAGCCGGGGGGAAATAATGTGAAAAACAAATGGCTGTCATTTTTTTCGGGTAAAGTCCAAGTAGAAGTCAAAGGAAAAGGGATTGAACGGCTGCTGAATGAATGCACGAGAAACGGAATCGCCATCTTTGCGGTGAAAAAAAAGCAAGACTGTGTCCTGCTGATGATTCAGCTTCAGGATGTACATGCTTTCAGAAGAGTCATCAGAAAACATGAATGCAAAGCAAGCTTTACAAAAAGAAAGGGTCTTCCCTTTCTGCTTCTCAAATCAAAATTAAACCTGGGCTTCACTGCGGGATTTGTGATATTTTTTGTTATATTATTTCTTTTGTCCAACATGATTTGGGAAATTGATATTAAAGGGGCCAAGCCCGAAACCGAGCATCAGATGGTAAAGCACCTTGAAGAAATCGGTGTGAAAAAAGGCCGTTTGCAATTTTTAATGATGACGCCGGAGAAAATTCAAAAATCATTAACAAACGGTATCGATAATATTACGTGGGTCGGTGTGGAATTGAACGGGACAGCCCTTCATATGAAAGTGGTCGAAAAAAACGAACCGACAAAAGAAAAGTACGTGAGCCCCCGCCATATCGTTGCCAAAAAGAAGGCGGTCATCAAAAGGATGTTCGTGCAAAAGGGGCAGCCGATGGCTTTTGTGAACGATCATGTTGACAAAGGACAGCTCCTCGTCTCAGGACTGATCGGAAATGAAGACCGGAAAGTCGCCTCAAAAGCGGAAATTTACGGAGAAACATGGTACAAGTCAGAAGTAACCGTGCCTCTTGAAACATCATTTACGCTATATACGGGTAAAGTAAGGACGAAGCACAAGCTGTCTTTCGGATCATGGGGCGTGCCTTTTTGGGGCTTTGAATTTAATGAGAAGCCGCTGAAACATCCGAAAACAGAGGAAGAAAAGCATCGGTTTCAATTTCTGGGGATGAAGCTTCCGGTTTCTTACGTTCAAGAACAGACAAGAGAAAGTGAAACATCCGTGCGGACTTATACGAAAGGCGAAGCGGTTCAGGCCGGTATCAAAATGGGAAGACAAGATGTAGAAAAGCGATTAAACGGCAGCGGAGAGGTGGAAAGTGAAAAAGTTTTGCACCAATCCGTTGAGAATGGTAAAGTAAAGTTGATTATTCTCTACCAAGTTATAGAAGATATCGTTCAAACCACACCTATTGTTCAGGGAGACTAAAGAATGGCAGAACATTTACTTGCGATTAATCACAAACTGAAAAGCCCGGACGAAGCACTTTCTTTGTTCGGCACCCAAGATGCTTTTTTACATTTAATGGAGAAGGATCTGGGCATTAGCCTCATCACACGCGGTGAAACCATTTACGTTTCCGGGAATGATGAAACATTTGAGATCGCTGACAGATTATTGGGCTCGCTCCTTACTTTAATTCGCAAGGGGATCGAGATTTCGGAACGTGATGTGCTGTATGCCGTGAAAATGGCAAAAAAAGATGAACTGGACTATTTTGAAAGCATGTATGAAGAGGAAATAACGAAAACGGCAAAAGGCAAACCGATCCGTGTCAAAACCATCGGCCAAAGAGAATATGTGGCGGCGATGAAGAAAAACGACATGGTGTTCGGCATCGGGCCGGCGGGAACCGGCAAAACTTATTTGGCGGTCGTAAAAGCGGTGCACGCTTTAAAAAACGGCCACATTAAAAAAATCATTTTAACAAGACCCGCTGTGGAAGCCGGCGAGAGCCTCGGCTTTCTGCCCGGAGATTTAAAGGAAAAAGTAGATCCTTATCTGCGCCCGCTGTATGACGCGCTCCATGATGTGCTCGGAAGCGACCATACGGAGCGTCTTATGGAAAGAGGGGTTATCGAAATCGCCCCGCTTGCCTATATGAGAGGGCGGACGCTTGACGACGCGTATGTGATTCTTGATGAAGCCCAGAATACCACT
This sequence comes from Bacillus sp. FCW2, assembly GCF_021228595.1. Taxonomy (NCBI): domain Bacteria; kingdom Bacillati; phylum Bacillota; class Bacilli; order Caryophanales; family Bacillaceae; genus Bacillus; species Bacillus sp. FCW2. The sequence goes on from NZ_CP089436.1 coordinate 1,122,226, forward strand.
CCCGCTCAAATGAAAATGTTTTTGACGAGATTGGGTTTTGGCTCTAAAATGATCATTACGGGCGACGTAAGCCAAATTGACCTGCCGAAAGGCGTCACATCGGGACTTGCAGTAGCGAAGGACATGCTGAAGGACGTAAACGGCATCTCCGTGATTGAACTTGACCAGACAGATGTGGTCAGGCATCCGCTTGTTGCAAAAATTATTGAAGCTTATGATAAGCAAAAGTAATGCAAAAATGACCCGATCTCCCGTTATCGGGTCATTTTTATATGATGTGTTCCTGATGTTTCAGGGAGGAGGTTCTTGTTTTGAAAAAGAAGGGAAAGGGCAAAAGCGCCCGGGAACGGTTCCGCAGTTTCAGACATGCCCGCTCAGCCCATGTGCTGCTGTACCTGCTGCTTTCAGCGATCATGTTTGGTTTGCTCTTTATTCATGTAAAACCTGAATCACTTAATTTGGATTTGTTTTCAGTCAGTGATAAGACGATTTACGCGCCCGCCACAGTGGAAGATCAGCAGGCGACGGAATCGAAAAAGCAGGCGGCCGAAGATGCGGTGGAAGATCAATACACTTTGAAAAAAGGCTATACCGACAACCGGCTTGACCTGATCACTTCCATTTTTGACAGCATCGGCGAAGTGAAAAAAGATGCGGAAAAAGACAAAAAGTCACCTTCGGAAAAATCACTGGTAAAATCGGTGAAAAACAAGCTGACACAGGATGTCAATGAATCCGTCTCGGAAGATGCCATTAAATCGCTTCTCCATGCAAACAATGAAGATTTCTCATTTGTGAGGGATTCCGTCATTACCGCGGTGAATACGGTGATGAGCAGTGAAATTCCTTCTGAAAAGCTTGCCGAAGCGAAGGATAAGGTCGCAAAAGAGCTGAAAAGCGCTTCTGTGCCGTCAAAATATTTAGCGGCTGCGACTGAAATCGGAAAATACGCGGTCATCCCGAATTATGTATTTGATCCGAAAGCGACGGATGAAAAACGCCAGGAAGCGTCAGACAGCGTCCAGCCGGTACAGATCAAACAAGGACAGGTTCTCGTGGAAGAGAATGATCTGATCGACCGGGAAGTATACAGGAAGCTCGAACTGACGGGGCTTTTGAATAATTCCAACCTGTTAAAACCGATCAGCGGTCTCCTTCTGATGATCGGGCTGTTTATTGCCACGCTTGTCTACTATTTTGAGAAACAGCAGCAGGAGCTTAAGCTGAAAAATAAATCTCTTTTGCTGTTTTCTATCATTACAACGCTTATTCTCGTCATTATGGAAGTCGTCAGTCTCTTTCAGAAGATTGAATACACCAATATCGGCTATCTTGTGCCGATCGCCGCCGGCGCGATTTTAATCAGGCTGCTGCTCAATGAAAGGCTCGCCATTTTAGGAAGCATCATTCTGGCGATCTGCGGCAGTATGATGTTTAATCAGGGTGTGACGGGAACATTTAATTACGTCATCGGCATTTACTATTTAATCAGCAGCATTTCAGGCATTCTGTTTTTGGGAAAACATAATGCGAGATCAAAAATATTGCAGGCGGGACTGTTCGTCTCATTTATTAATATGATTATCGTGCTGTCGCTTTTATTAATACAAAATACGGCGCTGTCACCGGTTGAAATCGGAACGCTGATGCTGATGGGGGCCGTCTCGGGACTTGCTTCATCCGTTCTGATTATCGGTCTGATGCCGTTTTTTGAGACGGGATTCGGCATTCTTTCAACGATGAGGCTGATTGAACTGTCTAATCCGAATCATCCCCTGCTTCGAAAGATTTTAACGGAAACACCCGGTACATATCATCACAGCGTCATGGTGGCAAATCTGTCGGAAGCGGCTTGTGAAGCCGTAGGGGCAAACGGTCTTTTAGCACGGGTCGGAGCGTATTATCACGATCTCGGCAAAACGAAACGTCCGCAATATTTTATTGAAAATCAGATGAATATGGATAATCCGCATGACAAGCTGTCTCCGCAGCTCAGCAAAAATATCATTATCGCACATACGACAGACGGTGCGAATATGCTCAGAAGCTATAAGTTTCCGAAAGAGCTTGTGGATATCGCGGAGCAGCATCACGGAACGTCCCTTTTGAAATTCTTTTATTATAAAGCGAAAGAAAAGGGCGACCAGATTACAGAGAAAGAGTTCCGCTACCCGGGGCCGAAGCCGCAATCGAAAGAAGCGGCTATTATCTCAGTGGCCGACAGCGTTGAAGCCGCCGTCCGTTCCATGCATAATCCCAATCCCGAGCGGATCGAAAAACTGGTGCGGGGAATTATATCCGATAAGCTTCAGGACGGACAATTCTCAGAATGTGATCTCACGTTCCGAGAACTGGATACGATCGCAAAAACACTATGTGCGACGTTAAAAGGAATTTTCCACTCCCGGATTGAATATCCGGAGGCTACGAAGAAGGTGAAATAAATGGGTTTACTCATAGATATTGTTGATGAAACGAACAGCGTCTCAGCTGATGCGCTCCAAGAAGTGGAGAAGCTGCTCCAATTCGCGGCGGAAAAAGAAGGCGTTCAGGATCAGGCTGAAGTATCGGTCACGATTGTGACAAATGAAGAAATCAGAGAAATCAACAGAGACTACCGGGGAAAAGACACTCCGACTGACGTCATTTCGTTTGCGCTTGAAGAAGAAGGCGAGGACGAGGTTGAAATCGTAGGCGCCGACATGCCGCCTGTTTTAGGAGATATTATCATCAGCGCAGACAGAACGAAAGAGCAGGCGGAAGAGTACGGCCATTCGTTTATGAGAGAGCTCGGTTTTCTGGCCGTCCACGGCTTTTTGCATTTGCTTGGCTATGATCACATGACAAAAGAAGAAGAGGAAGAAATGTTTTCAAAGCAAAAGGATTTGCTGGATGAGTATGGACTCACGAGATCATAAAAACGAGTGGAGCAGGTTCCTGAAGAGCTTTGTCCATGCATGGAGGGGAATCTGGAAAACGGCGCGGTCAGAGCGGAATTTTCAATTTCATATTACCGCGGCCTGCGCCGTTATCGTTTGCGGTTTTCTCACCGGGCTGAGCACAGCCGAATGGGCCGTTGTTTTGGTGCTGATCGGAGGGATGCTTGCTTTGGAGCTTTTAAATACGGCGATAGAGCATGTTGTGGATTTAGTTACCGATCAGTATCACCCGCTCGCAAAAGCGGCAAAGGACGCGGCCGCCGGAGCCGTTTGCGTCTTTGCCGTGATATCGTGTATCATTGGTTTACTCATCTTCTTGCCGAAGATATGTTAGCAGAAGATTCTTACAATTATTTTACATTGCCAAAAATGGGCGTGAAAAACCAATCATAATTATGTAAAATAAAAGTGACAGCGGTATCATACAGGATAAAGGTAAGAGAGGAATTAAGTACACATGAACAGACAAGAATTGATTGCAGAAGCATTAAAAGCGCGGGACACAGCGTATGTGCCGTATTCAAATTTCAGAGTGGGAGCCGCTCTTCTTACCAAAGACGGAAAAGTGTACAGAGGCTGCAACATTGAAAATGCGGCATACAGCATGTGCAACTGTGCTGAACGCACGGCGATATTCAAAGCTGTTTCCGAGGGGGATACGGAATTTACGATGCTCGCCGTGGCTGCGGATACTCCGGGACCGGTTTCGCCGTGCGGAGCCTGCAGACAAGTAATTTCCGAGCTGTGCTCAAAGGATATGCTTGTTATTCTGACCAACTTACAAGGACAAATAAAAGAAATGACTGCGGAAGAATTATTGCCGGGCGCATTTTCATCGGAGGATTTACATGACGAACGAAAGCTTTAAATCAGGATTTGTATCTATCATCGGAAGGCCGAATGTAGGAAAGTCTACCTTTTTAAACAGGGTCATCGGTCAAAAGATCGCCATCATGAGCGACAAACCCCAGACGACAAGAAATAAAGTCCAAGGGGTGCTGACAACCGGCACGTCGCAGACCATTTTTATTGATACACCGGGCATTCACAAACCAAAGCACAAGCTTGGCGACTTTATGATGAAAGTGGCGCAGAATACGCTGAAAGAAGTTGACTTGGTGTTATTTATGATTAACGCCGAAGAAGGGTACGGAAAAGGCGACGAGTTTATCATTGAAAAGCTCGGACAGACGTCCACGCCGGTCTTTCTGATCGTAAACAAAATTGATAAGATCCACCCTGACCAGCTGCTTCTTTTAATTGATGAGTACCGTACGCGCTATCCGTTTAAGGAAATCGTGCCGATCTCAGCTTTGGAAGGGAACAACGTCGAAACCCTTCTCGCGCAGATTGAAGCGTATTTACCGGAAGGGCCTCAGTTCTATCCGAGCGATCAGGTGACTGACCATCCCGAGCGGTTCATTATTTCTGAACTGATCAGGGAAAAGGTGCTCCATCTGACAAGGGAAGAAGTGCCGCACAGCATCGCTGTCGCTATCGAGTCCATTAAAGGGCAGGAAAACGGCTCCGTCCATGTCGCCGCCACGATTGTGGTCGAGCGGGATTCTCAAAAAGGCATCGTCATCGGCAAAAAAGGAGCGCTTCTGAAAGAAGTCGGCAAAAGAGCGCGGGCTGATATTGAAGCTCTTTTGGGTTCGCGCGTTTACTTGGAATTATGGGTGAAAGTGCAGAAGGACTGGCGGAATAAAATGTCTCAGCTGCGTGATTTCGGCTTCAAAGAGGATGAATATTAATTCATCTAAGGCGCATGCCTGAGGTGTGAGATTACCTCACAGAAGCAGGGATTCGTTAGCAAAATTTGTTTAACATGAAAAGGAGGACATCAGGTCAAGATAAGGGTAAGAATTTGGATTGCAAAGCTAGTTTAATGATGAAAGGTGGGTTTTTTGTGTTGAATTTTACCTGGAACGTATTTTCTCAAACAGGAAGTGTTGATACGTACCTTCTTTTTAAAGAACTGGAAAAAGAGAACCTGGAAAGACCCGAAGAACCGGAAGATGAGCTAGCCCGAATTGATTTTCCAATTTTGTAAACCTCTTGGCCCCTCCCGTTGTTGGAAGGTGCGGAAATGCTGACTAAATGTGAAGGAATCGTGCTCCGTACGAATGACTACGGGGAGACGAATAAAATCGTGACATTGCTGACGAGGGAACACGGCAAAATCGGCGTCATGGCAAGGGGCGCCAGGAAGTCAGCCAGCCGGCTGTCAGCAGTCAGCCAGCCGTTTTTGTACGGGTCATTTTTAATGCAAAGAACATCCGGACTCGGCACGCTCCAGCAGGGTGAAATGATTCTCAGCATGAGAACGATCAGAGAAGATTTATTTTTGACGGCGTATGCCGCTTTTATCGCTGAACTCACTGACAAAGGAACGGAAGAGAAGAAACCGAACCCCTATTTATTCGAATTGATTCTCGAATCCTTTAAGAGGCTGAATGACGGGACTGACCCGGACGTGATCACCTTCATCGTGCAGATGAAAATGCTCGGCGTCATGGGGCTGTATCCGGAGCTGAATCATTGTGTCCACTGCAAAAGCGGGGAAGGGACGTTTCATTTTTCGATAAGAGATAACGGGTTTATCTGCCACCGCTGCTTTGAAAAGGATCCGTACAGAGTTCCGATTTCGCCGCAAACGGCAAGGCTGCTAAGGCTTTTTTATTACTTTGATATCGGAAGGCTCGGCAGCGTCTCGTTAAAACAGGAAACCAAAAACGAAATTAAACGGGTCATTGATCTGTATTACGAGGAATACTCAGGACTTTATTTAAAGTCAAAACGGTTTTTAGATCAGATGGAAAGCATGAAGAACCTTTTGGATGAAAACAAAAGTTGACATTCTGCCCATCTTTTTATATGATCATTTATTATAAAATATGTTGCAGTGACAGAAAGAAGTACTTGCGTCCAACTCATACAAGCGACCTTAGGGCAGTGTAAGCTAAGGATGAGCGCGCAACGAAAGGCATTCTCGAGCAACCCTTTAAAAAGAGGCTGAGTGATTCACATCCTCAGCAACTAGGGTGGAACCGCGGGAGAACTCTCGTCCCTATGTTTGCGGCCGGCAAGCATAGAGACGGGAGTTTTTTGGTTGCCGCCGCACTTGTAAAAGAATGGAGAAAGTGGAGGTGCTTGAAATGAACATTCAAGATATGATTTTAACCTTGCAGAAGCACTGGTCGAATGAAGGCTGTGTGCTCATGCAGTCGTATGATGTGGAGAAAGGCGCAGGCACAATGAGCCCGTATACATTTTTACGAAGCATCGGGCCGGAACCGTGGAGAGTGGCTTACGTTGAGCCGTCCAGACGGCCTGCGGACGGACGGTACGGTGAAAACCCGAACAGGCTCTATCAGCATCACCAATTCCAAGTCATTATCAAGCCGTCGCCTGATAACATTCAAGAGCTTTACCTTGATTCATTGCGTGCGCTCGGCATTGACCCGCTTGAACATGATATCCGTTTCGTAGAAGACAACTGGGAAAACCCGTCTTTAGGCTGTGCAGGTCTCGGCTGGGAAGTATGGCTTGACGGGATGGAAATTACTCAGTTTACATACTTCCAGCAGGTGGGCGGAATTGAATGTAAACCGGTATCTGTTGAGATCACGTATGGTATTGAACGTCTCGCGTCATATATTCAGGACAAAGAAAACGTCTTTGATCTTGAATGGACGTCAGGATTTACTGTGAAAGATTTATTTATGATGGCTGAATATGAGCATTCCGTTTATACTTTTGAAACATCTGACGTGGATATGCTTTTCCATTTGTTCAGCACCTATGAAAAAGAAGCGATCAGACAAATGGATAACGGGCTCGTGCATCCGGCCTATGATTATGTGCTGAAATGCTCTCACACATTTAATCTGCTCGATGCAAAAGGCGCGATCTCGGTGACAGAGCGGACGGGTTATATCGGCCGTGTCCGCAACTTAGCGAGAAAAGTGGCAAAAACGTATTATGAAGAACGGGAAAAATTAGGGTTCCCAATGCTTAAAGAGGAGGGCTCTTCCCATGAGTAAACAAGACTTGCTTTTAGAGATCGGACTCGAGGAAATGCCGGCGCGGTTTTTACATGACAGCATGGTGCAGCTCGGTGAAAAGCTGACCGGCTGGCTGGCTGAAAAAAATATCGCCCATGGCGAAGTGAAACTTTTTAATACGCCGAGACGTCTGGCAGTATATATAAAAGACGTAGCAGAAAAACAGGCTGATATTCAGGAAGAAGCAAAAGGCCCTGCGAAAAAAATCGCTCTGGATGCTGACGGAAACTGGACAAAAGCCGCTATCGGATTTTCAAAAGGCCAAGGCGCCGGAGTGGATGACCTGTATATAAAAGATGTAAACGGCACGGAATATGTCTTCGTTCAAAAATTCCAGGCGGGACAAGAGACGAAGACACTTTTACCGCAGCTGGAAAATTTGATTGCCGGAATGCATTTTCCGAAAAACATGCGCTGGGGCACGCAGGATCTGCGCTATATCCGTCCGATCAAATGGATTGCCGCCCTCTTTGGAAAAGACGTCATTCCGTTTGAAATCACAAATGTCGAGACGGGCCGGAACACGCAGGGACACCGCTTTCTCGGCCAAGAAGTATCTGTTGATGCGCCGTCATCATACGAAAAGCTGCTGAAAGAACAAAGCGTCATTGCTGACCCGAAAGAACGCAAACAAATGATCCAAAGCCAGCTGGATGCGCTTGCGGCTGAGAAGAAATGGAACATTCCGATCGATGAGGACCTGCTGAACGAAGTCAACCATCTGGTGGAATACCCGACGGCGCTTTACGGATCTTTTGAATCCGAGTTTCTTTCTATCCCTGAAGAAGTGCTTGTGACAACAATGAAAGAGCATCAGCGCTACTTCCCGGTAAAAGATGAAAACGGGAATCTGCTGCCTCATTTTATTACGGTAAGAAACGGGAACAGCCATGCAATTGAAAATGTTGCCCGCGGAAACGAGAAAGTGCTGAGAGCAAGGCTTTCAGATGCTGCGTTCTTCTACAAAGAAGACCAAAAGCTGAACATTGATGAAAACGTGAAGAAACTGGAAAATATCGTTTTCCATGAAGAGCTCGGCTCCCTTGGAGATAAAGTAAGAAGAGTGGCCGCCATTGCGGGCAAACTTGCCGTCCGCCTGAAAGCGGATGAACAGACGCAAAAACTTGTGAAGCGCGCCGCAGAGATTTCTAAATTTGACCTGGTTACACATATGATCTATGAGTTCCCTGAGCTTCAAGGCGTAATGGGAGAAAAATATGCGCGCATGCTCGGTGAAGATGATGCCGTCGCTGCCGCTGTCAATGAGCACTATATGCCGAGAGCGGCCGGGGGAGAAGTGCCTTCAACCTTTACCGGCGCGGTCGTGGCGTTAGCTGATAAACTGGATACGATTGCTTCCTTCTTCAGCATTGACGTAATTCCGACAGGTTCTCAGGATCCGTACGGATTGCGCCGTCAGGCAAGCGGCATCGTTTCCATTCTGATCGACCGCAATTGGGACATTTCGTTTAAAGAGCTTCTGTCATTGACAGAAACGGAAAAAGAAAATGAGCTCCTCGATTTCTTTACACAGCGTCTGAAATACGTCTTAAACACTGAAGACATCCGTCATGACGTTATTGAAGCCGTTCTGGACAGCACAGAGCTTGAGCCGTATGCAGCCGTTCATAAGGCAAGAGTGCTTGAGAAGCACCTCGGCGCACCCGGCTTTAAAGAAACGGCTGAATCACTCGGCCGGGTTATCTCTATCAGCAAAAAAGGCGAGAGCCGGGATATCAAGCCGGATCTGTTTGAAAATGAACAGGAGGAAAAGCTGTTTGACGCTTATCAAAAAACAAAAGACAGTGTCGCGGAAAGCTTTGCCTCCAAAAACTATGAACAGGCGCTTGATGTGCTCAGCGGATTAAAGGAGCCGATTGAAGACTACTTTAATCACACGATGGTAAATGCGGACGATGAAGCATTAAAAACCAACCGTTTAGCGCAAATGACCGCTCTTGCAGATGTGATCAAGTCTTTTGCTAATATGAATCATCTTATTGTAAAATAAAGAAAAAGACGGTTGCTGTGTGATCGGCAATCGTCTTTTCCCCTTTTACATAAACATCACAGAATGAAAACATAGATAAAGAAACCCTTCCATAAAGGTGGTGAGTACGATCGAATTAAATAAACGGCAAGAACAAATTTTACAGATTGTAAAGGAAAACGGCCCGATTACCGGCGAGCATATCGCAGAACAGCTCAATTTAACGAGGGCCACGCTGCGGCCGGACTTGGCCATACTCACCATGTCAGGCTTCTTAGAGGCCCGTCCGCGGGTCGGTTATTTTTATACGGGGAAAACGGGAAATCAGCTGCTTGCGGATAAACTGAAAAAGCTGCAAGTGAAAGATTTTCAATCGATCCCTGTTGTCATCAATGAAAATGTCTCGGTATACGATGCCATCTGCACCATGTTTTTAGAAGATGTCGGCACGTTATTTGTCGTAGATCGTGATGCTGTCTTAGTCGGTGTGCTGTCACGCAAAGATTTGCTGCGGGCGAGCATCGGCCAGCAGGAACTTGCCTCAATACCGGTTCATATTATCATGACAAGAATGCCGAATATCGCCGTCTGCCGGCGTGACGATTATGTGATGGACATCGCCAAGTATTTAATTGAAAAACAGATCGATGCCCTGCCCGTTATTAAAGATACGGATAAAGGCTTTGAGGTCATCGGCCGGTTTACCAAAACGAATATGACTAAGATACTTGTCAGTTTATCAGAAAATGAAATCATATAAGCTTGAAAACTAACGGGGGGATAACATGGACAATCGCATCATTTATGTAGTATCAGACTCAGTCGGAGAAACCGCCGAACTCGTTGTAAAAGCCTCGCTCAGCCAGTTTAACGGCTCAGCCGATGATACGCATATCAGAAGAATACCTTATGTGGAAGATATCGGCACCATTAATGAAGTCGTGTCTCTCGCCAAAGCGGACGGCGGCATTATTTGTTTTACGCTCGTTGTTCCTGAAATGCGCAAATACCTGGTTGAACAAGCTGAAAAAGCGAATGTGCTGTATTACGATATTATCGGTCCGCTCATCGATAAAATGGAATCGGCTTACGGTCTGACCGCCAAATATGAACCGGGCCGCGTCCGCCAGCTTGATGAAGATTATTTCAAAAAGGTCGAGGCGATCGAGTTTGCCGTCAAATATGACGATGGCAGAGATCCAAGAGGCATTTTAAAAGCCGATATCATCCTGCTCGGAGTATCCAGAACGTCTAAAACCCCATTATCACAATATCTTGCCCATAAGCGTCTGAAAGTGGCCAATGTGCCGATCGTTCCTGAGGTCGATCCGCCGGAAGAACTGTTCAGCGTTGATCCGAAAAAATGCATCGGCTTAAAGATCAGCCCTGATAAACTGAACCATATACGAAAAGAACGGTTAAAATCTCTCGGCTTAAATGACAAAGCCATTTACGCCAATATCAACAGAATTAAAGAAGAGCTGGAGTATTTTGAGAAAATCGTGGACCGGATCGGCTGCCAAGTCGTTGACGTTTCGAATAAAGCGGTCGAGGAAACAGCGAACATCATTCATCATCTCAAAACAAAGGGCCGATAACTCAGGACGCTTTATCCTGGGTTTTTGGGTATGCAAATAGGGAATAAACAAAAAGGATGGCATCTTCGCGAAGTTTGTATTATAATAAAAAATTGTGATAAAATGTTTATTTTTAGGTTTAAGCTTCGTGTGATACGAATAAACTATTATGGGTAAGATGTCAAGAATAACTCCCGGAAATTTTTCGACAAAGCTCAAAATAGATCCGCAGTCATGGAGCATATGCGATTTCGCTTGTTTTTATGCAGGAGATTGATGGAGGGATGGAGAATTAGTCTTCTAAATGAAAAAGAAAAGACGATTTTTGTCGATGCAGACGCATGCCCCGTAAAAGAGGAAATAATGCTCATTGCATCGCAATTCAGCGTTCGGGTTATTTTCGTCGCATCATTTGAACACTACCAGCTTTCCAGAAGCAAAGACGAGAACTGGGTATACGTTGATCCTCATAAAGAAGCGGCGGATTTATATATCGCAAACCATGTGAGATCGGGAGACGTCGTAGTCACGCAGGATATCGGTTTAGCCTCTCTTTTGCTGAACAGAAATATTGCCGTCTTATCGGAAAGGGGCCGTTCTTATACTGAAGACACGATTGACTTCGCTCTGATGAGCCGTCATATGTCAGGCAAAATGAGAAGAAGCGGCATTCATTCCAAAGGACCTAAAAAATTAAATAAAGAAGATCGGAATCGATTTGTTACCCTGCTTAAAAAAATCCTGTCGAATGATGAAGGGATTTCAAATCAAAACATCGAATAATGTACGACGGAGTGTTATAAGATGGGAAACCGCATACCAGATGAAGTAGTTAATCAGGTGCAGCAGTCAGCAGACATTGTTGAAGTCATAGGTGATTATGTCCAATTGAAAAAGCAAGGCCGCAACTACTTTGGGCTCTGTCCGTTTCACGGGGAAAACACGCCCTCGTTTTCCGTCTCCAGCGATAAGCAGATCTTTCATTGCTTCGGATGCGGTGCGGGCGGGAACGTTTTCTCTTTCTTACGGCAGATGGAAGGCTATTCATTTACGGAAGCTGTTTCTCACCTTGCGGATAAATATCAGATTGATTTCCCTGATGATATAACGATTCACTCTGCATCCAGGCCGGAATCTTCCGGAGAGCAGAAGATGGCGGAAGCCCACGAGCTTCTGAAGAAATTTTACCATCATTTGCTAATAAATACAAAGGAAGGCCAGGAAGCGTTAGATTACCTTTTATCAAGGGGTTTTACGAAAGAGCTCATAGATGAGTTTGAAATCGGCTACGCGCTGGATTCCTGGGATTTCATGACGAAATTCTTGAAAAAGCGCGGTTTTGAGGAAGAACTGATGGAAAAAGCGGGTCTGCTGATCAGAAGGGAAGACGGCAGCGGGTATTTTGACCGTTTCAGAAACAGAATTATGTTTCCCATTCATGATCACCACGGAGCCGTGGCGGCTTTTTCAGGAAGGGCGCTCGGAAGCCAGCAGCCGAAATATATGAACAGCCCGGAAACGCCGCTGTTTCATAAATCTAAGCTGCTGTATAACTTTCATAAGGCGCGCCTGCCGATCAGGAAAGAGGAGAGAGCCGTTCTGTTTGAAGGCTTCGCTGACGTCATATCCGCCGTCAGCTCAGGCGTAAAAGAAAGTATCGCCACAATGGGGACGTCGCTCACCGAAGAACATGTGAAAATCCTCAGGAGAAATGTTCAGGAGGTCATTCTCTGTTACGATTCGGATAAAGCCGGGTACGAAGCTACGCTGAAAGCGGCCGGCCTGCTCCAGAAAGCCGATTGTAAGGTAAGAGTAAGCATGCTGCCTGACGGGCTTGATCCTGATGATTATATCAGAACCCGGGGCGGAGAAAAATTCCGGACCGATATCATTGATGCAAGCGTTACGGTCATGGCTTTTAAAATGCAATATTTCCGCAAAGGGAAAAACTTATCTGACGAAGGAGACCGGCTCGCTTACATGAAAGAAGTGCTGAAAGAAATCAGCGCTCTTTCCGGGTCGCTTGAGCAGGAAATGTATGTGAAGCAGCTCGCCTCGGAATTTTCTCTTTCGGTAGAATCTTTGACGGAACAGCTTTCCATCTACGCCAGACAAAACGCCCCCGGCGACAAAAACGCCGAACCGCAGACAAGACGGGCCCGGGTGACGACAAAAGCGAAACGGCGCCGTCTCCGTCCCGCCTATGAGAACGCGGAAAGACTTCTGCTCGCTCATATGCTGAGAGACCGAAACGTCATAAAGAAAGTGATTGAGCGTGTCGGCTTTGAATTTAACATTGACGGACATCGTGCGCTGGCAGCATACCTGTACGCTGTTTATGAAGAGGGTGCTGACATGACGCCGCAGCATCTTATGGCGAGAATGCAGGATGAGGAAATCAGCCAGCTGCTTTCAGATATAGGGATGCTCCAAGTAAACGAGGAGCTCTCAGAGGCCGAGTTATCCGATTACGTAAAAAAAGTGTTGGATCACCGAAAATGGTCAATGATAAAGGAAAAAGAAGCAGAAAGAGCGGATGCGGAGAGGCAGAAAGACTTCGTGAAAGCTGCGTCTCTGGCTCAAGAAATTGTTGCATTGAACCGATCATTAAAGTAACACCAAAAAGAGGCTTGCGTTCTGATTGGCAATGATTCCTTGCGGAGGAGCAAATAGATCGCTTAACCTCATCATGAATTGTCATTTATTATCCGCAGCCCTGCATGCTGAAAAAGAGAGAAGGCTTCCGGGTCGGATAAGAAACATACCGCTTTTAGAATTCGTTGCAAGCTTTGGAAGGAGGGATCCATAATGGCTGATAAACAAACCCACGAAACAGAAACAGAACTTACATTAGACCAGGTAAAAGAGCAGCTTACTGAAACTGGAAAAAAACGTGGCGTTTTAACATATGAAGAAATTGCTGAACGCATGTCCAGCTTTGAAATTGAATCAGACCAAATGGATGAGTATTATGAATTTTTAGGAGAACAAGGTGTTGAATTAATTAGTGAAAATGAAGAAACGGAAGATCCTAATATTCAACAGCTTGCCAAAGCCGAAGAAGAATTTGACCTTAATGACCTCAGCGTACCGCCTGGCGTAAAGATCAATGATCCAGTCCGCATGTACCTTAAGGAAATCGGACGGGTAAACCTTCTTTCTGCTAAAGAAGAAATCACCTACGCTCAAAAAATTGAAGAGGGTGACGAGGAATCTAAACGCAGACTGGCTGAAGCAAACCTTCGTTTAGTTGTCAGCATTGCTAAACGGTATGTCGGCCGCGGCATGCTTTTCTTAGACTTGATCCAAGAAGGAAACATGGGTCTCATGAAAGCCGTCGAGAAGTTTGACTACCGTAAAGGATATAAATTCAGTACGTATGCGACTTGGTGGATCAGACAGGCGATTACACGCGCCATCGCTGACCAGGCGAGAACAATCCGTATCCCGGTTCACATGGTGGAAACCATCAACAAATTAATCCGGGTGCAGCGTCAGCTTCTTCAGGATCTTGGCAGAGAGCCGACACCGGAAGAGATTGCTGAAGACATGGATCTTACGCCTGAAAAAGTCCGTGAAATATTAAAAATTGCTCAAGAGCCTGTTTCTTTAGAAACGCCGATCGGTGAAGAAGACGACTCACATCTCGGTGACTTCATCGAAGACCAGGAAGCGACATCTCCGTCGGATCATGCGGCATATGAGCTTTTAAAAGAACAGCTGGAAGATGTGCTGGATACGTTGACAGATCGTGAAGAAAACGTGCTGCGTCTCCGTTTCGGTCTGGATGACGGACGCACAAGAACTTTGGAAGAAGTCGGCAAAGTGTTTGGAGTAACGAGAGAGCGTATTCGCCAAATTGAAGCAAAAGCGCTTCGCAAATTGAGACATCCAAGCAGAAGCAAACGTCTGAAGGATTTTCTCGAATAGAATGGAACGGGTCTTTTTGATCCGTTCTTTTTTATGTATAAGATATATGGATAATATACCTTTATTTTACTGGATAAGCATATGTTTTGCAAATGAGTTCGGAAAAAATGCGGCATGTCCTGAAAGGGGGAAAATGAGATAAGTTTATTTATATTCTTTATTGTAAGCGTATACAATTCATTATACAATAGAATAAAGATAATTTTGTGATAAACAAAACAGTTATTTTTGCTTTTTGTATAAATTGTGAAATCAATGAAATTGCTGAGCAAGACCATTTACTTTTTGTAAAAATAAGTTAGAATTAGAAGTGTTTACATAGGGGGAGAATGAAAAAGGGGGATGGAGATATGAAGTGGAATCCGCTGATTCCTTTTTTGCTCATTGCAGTGCTGGGAATAGGGCTGACTTTCTTTTTAGCTGTAAAAGGCAACGGAGATGCGCATCAGATCGCAAGCGGCGGTGAAAGCAAAAATGCCGAGAAGGAAACTGCAAACGCTTCACCTGAAGAGATTTATAAAGCGAACTGCATCACCTGTCACGGGGAAAACTATGAAGGTGTGTCAGGGCCGAACTTAAAAGGCGTCGGCAAAAGAAAAGATGTCGCTGAGATTAAAACAAAAATTGAAAAAGGCGGCAACGGGATGCCCGCGGGCCTTGTGCCGGCCGAAAAGCTGGATGACATGGCAAAATGGGTTTCTGACATTAAATAAAGCTTTACCGGTCCCTATATAAAAGACATATGAAAAACTCTATCCGCCGCTTGGATTCCGGGCGGTTTTTTTATATGATAGTAAAGGAAAAAGAACCTGAGAAAAGTTGTGATATTGTGAATGAAATGAAGCTATCTAAAAGATTGCAGTCTGTGGCGGAATATATCCCTCCGGGTGCCCTGGTTGCTGATATCGGGTCGGACCACGCGTATCTTCCTTGCTATGCCGTTTTGAATCATTTGGCAAGCCGGGCAATCGCCGGTGAAATTACAGACGGGCCGTATCTATCCGCCAAACAGCAGGTGGAAAAACTGGACTTAAGCACTCTTATCTCCGTAAGGAAAGGTGACGGGCTGAGCGTCCTTGAAAAAGGAGAAGCCGGCGCCATTACAATCGCGGGCATGGGCGGAGCACTGATCGCTCATATTTTGGAGTCGGGAAAAACGAAATTGACGGGGCGTGAACGGCTGATTCTGCAGCCGAATATTCATGCCGTTCATATAAGAGAGTGGCTGTATCAGGAAGGCTATGAACTGCTTGATGAAGTGATTCTCGAAGAAGACGGAAAGTGTTATGAAATCCTCGTTGCGGAAACTGGCGACCGTGATACGCCTTATCGGGACGTGCCGATGGCTGCCGGAATGCTTGCGGGTCCGTTTTTATTAAAAGAGAGGAATGAAGTGTTTCTTCGGAAATGGAGCCAGGAACTTAAGCATACTGAACAAATTTATGAACAGATCAGCCGCAGCGCAAAGGATGAAAATCATGAAAAATTAGCTGAATTGAAAGAGCGGATCTCTCTGCTGAAGGAGGTAATCGGACATGCCTAAACATGTGAACGGACAGGAAATCATCCAGCTGTTTGAACAATTTTCACCGAAGGCTTTTGCGGTGGAAGGAGACAAAATCGGCCTGCAGATCGGTACATTGAATAAGCCGGTGAAAAATGTCATGGTGACACTGGATGTTCTGGAACAAACGGTAGATGAAGCCATTGAGAAAAAAGTTGACTTAATTATCGCCCACCATCCGCCGATTTTTCGGCCGCTTAAACAGATCACCACTGATCAGCCTGGCGGAAGACTGATTGAGAAATGTATAAAGCATGATATTGCCGTATATGCGGCTCATACGAATCTTGATGTAGCGGACGGCGGTGTTAATGACCTGCTTGCCGAAGCTCTCGGCCTGATAGACACAGAGGTGCTCGTCCCGACATACTCGGACCCGCTGAAAAAGCTTGCCGTATATGTTCCGAAAGACTATGAAGAAGCTGTAAGAACCGCACTCGGCAACGCCGGAGCGGGACATATCGGCAATTACAGCCATTGCGCGTTCTCCTCTGAGGGAATCGGCAGCTTTAAGCCGCTGGACGGGGCAGAACCGTTTATCGGACAGACGGGAGAACTGGAGCTCGTCCATGAAGTGAGACTTGAGACCGTTTTTCCGGCAAGTATGGAGAGAACCGTCGTAAAAGCGCTGAAAAAAAGCCATCCGTATGAAGAAGTGGCATATGATATTTATCCGGTGGAGCAGTCTCCGCTTGAAAAAGGGCTCGGCCGCATCGGAAAACTTCAGCAAGACATGACGCTTGAAGAGTTTGCGCTGTTTGTGAAAGAAAAGTTTGACGTTAACGGAGTACGGATGGTCGGAGAGCGAAACAGCAAGGTGAAAAAAGTCGCGGTTCTTGGCGGTGACGGAAATAAATATATTTATCAGGCAAAGCGGAAGGGTGCAGATGTTTACGTGACGGGCGATCTTTATTTCCATGTAGCGCATGATGCGATGATGATGGGATTAAACGTTGTGGACCCTGGGCATTATGCTGAAAAGATCATGAGAAAAGGCACGGCTGAGAAGCTTACGGCAATGGCCGGAGAGAAAAACTATGACGTGCGCATTTTCGCTTCCGAAACAGATACAAACCCATTTACCTTCTTATAAAAAAACTGAGGCCCCGGGCCTCAGTTTTTTATTTTTACTTTCGGAAGGATTTTTTTAAGCGGCACACTGTGTTCAAGCTGCCATGTCGATTCATCGTTGTGGTCAAACTGCTCTAAAAAGCGGATGACTTCCTTTGTAATCGGTGTCGGTGTTGATGCGCCTGCGGTAACGGCGACGGTATTGACGTCTTTCAGCCATTCGAGCTTCAGTTCACTGATGTCTCCGATTCGGTAGGCTTTTGTTCCGGCGATTTCTTCTGACACTTGCGCCAGTCTGTTGGAGTTATTGCTTTTCGGATCACCGACAACAATGGTTAAGTCCGCTTTTTTTGCCTGCTCTGATACAGCTTCTTGACGAACCTGTGTGGCCAGGCAGATTTCCTGATGGTATTCCACGTACGGGTACTTTTCTTTGACTGATTCCATAATATCGTGGACGTCCCACTGGGACATTGTCGTTTGGTTTGTAACGATTAATTTCTCAGCCTGAATATCGAGATTTCTCACGTCTTCCTCTGTTTCAACGAGATGAACGATTTCAGGAGCGACGCCGACGGCTCCTTCAGGCTCGGGGTGGCCTTTTTTGCCGATGTATATGACGTGATAGCCTTCAGCTTTTACTTTCCGGATTAAGTCATGTGTTTTCGTGACGTCCGGGCATGTGGCGTCAATCGTAACGAGCCCTTTTTCCTCAGCGACTTTTCTTACTTCCGGAGATACCCCGTGAGCCGTGAAAATAACGGTTCCTTTTTCCACCTGCTTTAAAATCTCCAGACGGTTTGTGCCGTCAAGCGTGTAAATGCCGTCTTCCTCAAAAGCATCTGTGACATGCTTATTATGAACAATCATTCCGAGTATATATATAGGTCTTGGCAGTGTTTTATCGAGTGACGCGTTTTTAGCTATGACCATGGCATCAACAACGCCGTAACAGTAGCCGCGCGGCGATATTTTGATAACGTTCAATGTAGATGTCCTCCTATCAAAAGTGAGTGTAGAGGCAATATAAAAAGCCGTAGTTAAACGGCTCAAATCTTGCATTCTTCTGATCTCATTATAGCTAATCTTTCGTGAGATATCAAAGAATGTTAAATATATAATTTCGGCTTTGATCTGCCCGATGTTCTTTTTGGACGCGGCTGTTCCGCTGAGTCTGCCTGTGCGGCGTCTTTTTCTTTTGAAGCGGATGCTTTTTCAGACGTCTTCTTTGATGTTTTGGATGAGGCGTCTGATTTGTTTTCATCTTCTGTTTCATCTGTTTTTTCAGCTTCATCCTTTTTGTCCTGTTCGTCTGTTTCTTTCGTCTCGTCAGATTCATTCTCGTCATCACTGCTGCTTAATTGGCTGTAAAGCTTCATCATGGCGGGCAGACTCCGTACTAAAGGACCGTACTGCTGGATCATCGGCGTAACCTGCTGCGCCACGCCGAGCACCTTCTGAACGTTGCCGAGCATGCTCGACAGGGATGCCGGACTTGCCAGGTTCTGTATTCCCTGCAATCCTGCACCTGCTCCTCCGCTGGCCGCCGCCGGTGCCGACGCGGCAGCGCTTCCTCCTCCTGAACCGGGTAAAAAACGGGAAAGCATCCCTTTTAAGCCCCCTCCGCCGCCCGTGCCTGCGTTTCTCAGGCCCGCTCCGGCAATCTGCTGCTGAGGGAAAAGCTGCCGGCCCTGCTGCATCAGCTGCCGGCCCGGCAATGACGGTCTTCCTCCCATCATCATACGCGGATTCATAAACGGCCGGCCCTGCTGCGCCATATTTCTCATCGGCTGCTGTGGAAACATACTTGTACCTCCTTTCTGTCTCTCTGCTATTACAATATGCATCGGAGGGGGCATTTGCTTTTCTGTCTCGAAAACAGGATTCCCCCGAGACATGGTGTTTTTAAGTAAAATCGGTTATAATGTGATGATGGACACAGAATGTGCCGCTTTAAGGAGCTGGGAAAAATGAAAGAAACTAAATTTGATGGATACAACTTAAAACCGTTTATTATAGATGCAGTTCACCGCCTTGGTTTTTATGAACCGACAGATATTCAAAAGCGTCTGATACCTGCCGTACTGAAAAACGAAAGCGTGATCGGGCAGTCCCAGACGGGGACGGGGAAAACCCACGCCTATTTATTGCCAATTTTGAATCGGATTGATCCGGGTTCTGATACGGTACAGGCTGTTATCACGGCGCCGACGAGAGAGCTTGCCAATCAGATTCATCAGGAAGCGCTCAAAATCACACAGGGTGCGGAAGATGAGCCGATCCGGACAAAATGCTTCATCGGCGGGACGGACAAGCAAAAATCAATTGATAAGCTGAAAACACAGCCTCATCTCGTCGTCGGAACGCCGGGCCGGATCGCGGATCTGATTAAGGCGCAGGCATTGAACGTCTATAAAGCGCAGTCTCTCGTCATTGACGAAGCTGATCTGATGCTTGACATGGGCTTTTTAGAAGACGTTGATTTCATCGGATCGCGTATGCCGGAAGAACTTCAGATGCTAGTGTTCTCAGCTACGATTCCGGAAAAGCTGAAGCCGTTTTTGAAAAAGTATATGGAAAATCCGAAGTACGCGCATGTTGAGCCGAAAAGAATCACAGCCGAAAAGATTGAACATGTTTTGGTTCCTTCTAAACAGCGTGATAAAGACAAACTGCTTTTTGATATGATGTCTCATCTGAACCCTTATCTGGGCATTGTGTTTGCAAATACGAAAAACACGGCTGACCATATTGCGAAATATCTGACTGAAAAGGGCATGAGGATCGGTCTTCTGCACGGGGGATTAACGCCGCGTGAGCGTAAGAAGGTAATGAAGCAGATTAATGATCTGGAATTCACTTATGTCATTGCGACAGACCTTGCGGCAAGAGGAATTGACATTAAAGGCGTAAGCCACGTCATCAACTATGAGCTTCCGGACGATCTGGATTTTTATGTTCACCGCGTCGGTAGAACTGCACGCGCCGGTTCATCAGGTCAAGCACTGACCATTTATGAGCTTTCTGACGAAGATGCGCTCGTAAGACTCGAAAAGATGGGTATTGTGTTTGACTATGCGGAGCTTGTAAACGGCGAATGGAAGAAAGGCGATGACCGCCACCGCCGCAAAAAACGCAAAAAATCGGAGAATGAGGCCGACCAAATGGCGAAGCGCCTCGTGAAAAAACCGAAAAAAGTGAAGCCGGGCTATAAAAAGAAAATGAGCTACGAAATGGAAAAGATAAAAAGAAAGCAGAGAAGAAACAAATCTAACAAAGGAAAGTAGGGGAATCGGGTTGCTGAAAATAGGTTCACACGTCTCAATGAGCGGAAAACATATGCTCCTTGCCGCAAGCAAGGAAGCTGTTTCGTACGGGGCGAATACATTTATGATCTATACGGGCGCTCCCCAAAACACGCGCCGCAAAAAAATTGAAGACTTGAATATTGAAGCGGGCCGCGCCCATATGAAGGAAAACGGCATCGACGAGATTGTCGTGCATGCGCCGTACATCATTAACATCGGAAATACGACAAATCCGGCAACGTTTGAGCTGGGCGTTGATTTTCTGCGTTCTGAAATTGAAAGAACGGCAGCGATCGGCGCGAAACAAATCGTGCTTCATCCAGGAGCGCATGTCGGAGCCGGGGCTGAGACGGGCATCAAAAAAATCATTGAAGGTTTAAACGAAGTGATTGTTCCCGGTCAAAACGTGCAGATTGCGCTGGAAACAATGGCGGGCAAAGGATCAGAATGCGGAAGAAGCTTTGAAGAGCTGGCCGAGATCATTGCGGGAGTCACGCATAATGAACATCTATCCGTCTGCTTTGACACTTGCCACACCCATGACGCCGGGTATGATGTCGCTAATGATTTTGACGGTGTTCTTAACGAGTTTGATAAAATCGTCGGCATCGATCGGATAAAAGTCCTTCATGTTAACGACAGTAAAAATATCAAAGGCGCCCGGAAAGACCGCCATGAAAATATCGGGTTCGGAGAGATCGGTTTTGACGCTCTGCAGTACATCGTTCATCACGAGCAGCTTGCCGATATTCCGAAAATCCTCGAAACACCGTATGTAGGCGAAGACAAGAAAAATAAGAAGCCGCCGTACCGTTTTGAAATCGAAATGCTGAAAGAAAAGCAGTTTGATAAGGAGCTTCTTGAAAAAATATCAGCTCAATAAGAAAGAAAGGAGGGGCGGGTGTCCCTCCTTTCTTACCCTGAGAATTGATTGAAAAGTTCGTCAACTTTCCGCGCCGTTTCTTTTGAGGTTATCGTTTCCACTTTTTTCAGCAGGCGCAGCCGCTCCTGATCATCAAAAATATTGATGTTTTTTCCGTGCATCAGAGCCGCTACCTCAGCCGCTTGACTCCTCGTAATGCTGATTCCGTATTGCTTGGAATATTTCAGCAGATCGTCCGCAGTGACTTGATTGAGCCGCTGCAAAATAATTCTTTGTATTAAAATCATCGATACTTTCACCTCTTTAGACATAATGTATTGAGCAGATCATTAAAATGTTACAGCTTTTAATGGTAAAATAAAGTTGCTTACTGTTTAAAATAGTTATTATAGGAAAGGAGATTTTATGACCCCAAATAAACAGCATAAAAGAGAATCATTTTTACACTTTATCTTCAGGGTCATTATGATTCTGATCGGGGCGGGTTCAGCCGCCGTAAGTATTGAATTGTTTCTGGTCCCTAATAATTTTATCGACGGAGGCATTATCGGTGTTTCATTAATTTTAGACCACCTCTTTATGTCCAATCCCCTCCTCAATTTTGCCTTATTCGTTGTGTTACTCAACATTCCATTTATGATTTTCGGATATAAATATATCGGAAAAACATTTCTCATCTCTACTGTTATCGGAATCGTCGGTTTAGCGCTGATTGAATCCTCATTGCACCATGTGGAGGCCATTACGACCCAGCCTATTTTGGCGACAGTATTCGGGGGGCTTTTGCTCGGTTTCGGGGTAGGCCTTGTCATCCGAAACGGAGGCTCGATGGACGGTACTGAAATCCTCGGTATCCTTCTCACGAAAAAGCTGCCCTTTTCAGTCGGGGAATTCGTTATGCTCATCAATGTGTTTATTTTCATTTGGGCCGGTTTTGTGTTCGGTCCGGAGCAGGCAATGTATTCTTTCATGACTTATTATATTGCCATGAAAACGATTGACGCCGTCATCCAGGGGCTTGATGAAACAAAAGCGGTCATTATTGTTGCAGAGCAATATGCTGAGATCTCAGATGCTATATTGCACCGGCTTGGACGGGGAACTACCAAGCTTCAGGGAAAAGGCGGATATACGGATGAAACCAAAGAAGTCATTTACGCGGTCGTGACAAGGCTTGAAGTGACTAAATTGAAATCCATTGTGTTTGAAATTGATAAAAACGCCTTTATTACGATCATGAATACCCATGAAACGAGGGGCGGTAAGTTCAAAACCGCGATTCACTAGGCTTTCATTTACTTTTCATCATTTTATAGGTATAATTTGATACATCATAAGAAAATGGCCTGCTGTTCAGACAGCTGCCATTTTCTTTTTGGAGCGATACCGTGTTGTAAAGGGGAGGTCCTCATGAACGTACAAGAAGCGTTGAACCTGCTGAAAGAAAAAGGGTATAAATATACGAGTAAGCGAGAAGACATGCTGCAGCTTTTTGCTGATTCTGATAAATATCTGACCGCCAAAAACGTGCTTGCCGCATTAAATGACGACTATCCGGGTCTGAGCTTTGATACCATATACAGAAATCTTTCGTTATATGAAGAACTCGGCATTTTGGAAACGACGGAGCTTTCCGGAGAAAAACTGTTCCGTTTTACATGCTCTTATACCCATCATCATCACCATTTTATCTGTTTAACCTGCGGGAAAACGAAGGAAATTGAGTCCTGTCCGATGGATAAGCTGCACGATGATTTGGAAGGGTATGAAATCAGCGGCCATAAGTTTGAAATTTACGGCACCTGTCCGGCGTGCCGATAAAAAACCTCCTGCTTATACAGGAGGTTTTTTTTCAGCTTTTCACATGCTGAAAGCTATGTTTGTTTTTATTAATCCAGGCGACGGCTTCAAGCCAATTCTGCACCCTGATAATATTGGAATCGATGGGGAGCTGATTATATGGGGAGTTAAAAAGGATAACCGGAATGCCTGCTTCTTTTGCGATCATTGTCGCATTGCCGTGGTGATCTTCGAAAAATAAATCAATGCCGTGTTTTTTGACCGCTTCCACTTTGTGATGGCCTCCGACAAGCTCAATGTGATCGTAATGAATGTCCCGGTTTGCAAACCAGTCCAGCGTAACATCTTCTAAGTGGCCGCGTCTTGCCGTAATGTAGATCAGACGGTGCTCTTCTTTCAGTCCGTCCAGTGCCTGCTTGGCAAATTCCGCGAGCTTCGCTTCTTTATATATGGCTGCTTCATGAACGTTCATCCATTCCCAAAATTCCTCGTCTGTAATGTTCAAAAGCTTCGTCAGATCATAATCAGTCATATCATCCAAGGTAATGGAAAGATGAAATGAGCGGTTTAAATAAGGGACAAATGTATCCTGTGCCGTAACTGTGCCGTCAATATCTATACCTAACCGTAACATGTCCACACTCCTATAAATTCATCCCTTCAAGTGTAACATAAACAATTAACAATACCAGAAAAGTTTAGCAAACATGAATCCGTAAAAAACGCGGAAACTAAAAAAGCTCCTTTCATAAAAGAAAAAGGGGGAATTGAAGGTGGCATACGATTACGAAAATCGAAAAGGCAACGACTACTATGTGGATCATGGATCGGAAGGAACCGATATCACGCGTGATGTTTATTCAGAAGAAACAGCGGCTGAAATTTCAGAGCCATATCGTGCTTCTGACCGGGCAGCAGACCGTGATGATAACCGGGACGGAGTAAGTGAAGGCCGGGGGATAGGGTATGCAGCATTGGCTATTTCTATCATTTCCCTGTTTGTGCTCCCTGTTTTATTAGGGGCATGCGGCATTATCGTCGGCTATATCGCCAGAAGAAGAGGAGCAGGCGCTTTAGGCGGATGGGCGATGGGAATCGGTATTGTTTCCCTTGTGCTTGGCATCTTCATTACACCGTTTTTTTAACACAACGCAAAAAAAAGCTTGGCGGAATATCCGTCAAGCTTTTTGTGTTTCTTGTTCTGCTTTTGCTTTTTCCGCTTCAAGCTTTGCGTAGTGTTCTTCTGCCAGCTTGTCGATTTCTTTTTTCAGCTCATCGACCATGGTTTCTTCAGGGACTTTGCGGACGATTTGGCCTTTGCGGAAAAGAAGGCCTTCGCCGCGCGCACCGGCAATCCCGATATCGGCTTCTCTTGCTTCACCCGGTCCGTTAACGGCGCATCCGAGAACGGCTACTTTAATCGGCGCTTTGACTTTAGAAATGTATTCTTCCACTTCATTTGCGATGCTGATAAGATCAATTTCGATCCGTCCGCATGTCGGGCATGAAATAAGCGTAGCCGCGTTTGAAGCAAGACCGAATGATTTCAGCAGTTCTCTGGCTACTTTTACTTCTTCAACCGGGTCGGCGCTCAGAGAGATCCGGAGCGTGTTTCCGATTCCTTTGCTTAAAATCGCTCCGAGTCCGGCCGCGCTTTTTACCGTTCCGGCAAACAGCGTGCCCGATTCTGTAATTCCGAGGTGGAGCGGATAATCAAATGCTTTTGACGCTTTTTCGTATGCTTCTATGGCTAGATTGACGTCAGACGCTTTCATGCTGACGATGATGTCATGAAAGTCAAGGTCTTCCAGGATTTTGATATGATGAAGCGCACTCTCAACCATTCCGTCAGCAGTCGGATAGCCGTATTTTTCTAAAATGCGTTTTTCCAAAGAACCCGCGTTTACGCCGATCCGGATCGGAATTCCTTTTTCTTTCGCCGCTTTTACGACGGCTTCCACTTTTTCGCGGCGGCCGATGTTACCCGGGTTGATTCTGATTTTGTCGGCGCCGCCCTCAATTGCTTTTAATGCAAGCTTGTAGTCAAAATGAATATCGACAACGAGAGGGATGGAAATTTGTTTTTTGATGTCGGCAATCGCGTTAGCGGCGCGTTCGTCCGGACATGCCACCCGGACAATTTGGCAGCCGGCTTCGGCTAAACGGTTGATTTCCGCAACTGTTGCTTCTACGTCGTGTGTTTTGGTCGTCGTCATACTCTGAATGACGACTTCGTTATTTCCGCCTATTGTTAAAGGTCCCACTTTGACGGGACGCGTTTTTGTACGATGTGTGATTTCACTCACTTGTCAATCGCTCCTTAATTGTAGTTACCGTTTTTGCAGGCTGAGCCTTTTACATGTCAGGCAACTTCTATTTACATGTTATATTGTAACAGTGTATTTGCCGAACTGACAAGAAATTAACGTTTAATTGCGGTAGACGGGGAATTTATAAGCGGTGCCTGCCTGAATGGCGTTTGCTTTTACATTCGGATTCAGCGCTTCAAAATCTTGTGCAATATCATCTGGCGCTTTATGTGCGCCGACTATCGACATCACCGTATCGCCTTTTTTGACCGTAACCGTTCTGTATGAAGCTTCTTGTTGGGCTGGCTGTGCCGCCGCTGCGTATGCTGGAAGGTCTTGAGAAGGGATCGTGCCGATTTTAAGATCGTAAAAGATAATGAATATCACAAATAAACTGCCGAATACAAAAGTAAGCCGCTTCATTCCAACCGCCTCCCGCATACATTTTTACTTCATTGTATGCTTGTCCCATTTTGTTCATGACAAAAAAGAAGACCGCCGGGGGCAGTCTTTGTTACACAGCTGTTTTTCTTGGCGGTATCTCTTTTAAGACGAGGAAAAGGATGATAAAGTTTACAAACCAATTCACTAAAAATTCACTCGGCACCGTAATAACAAGCGCGCGCATGATCGTAAAGAATATGGTCGAAAGTGTAATGGAATAAGCCGAAAGCTTCCAGAGCTGCTGGTAATTCAATGTCTTTCTTTGCGCATTTTTCAATATCAGGCCGATGACGGCGAGAAATGATACTTCAATGAATTTTCCGGCCGCTGTCATGATGAACAGCAGAACGGACAGGACGGTGACGATCATCGTTTTATTTTGGTTTAATGCTGATATGATTTCTTTTTTTGTGATATCAGCAGGCATCAGCGAATAATTCATTTCTGTCGCCTGTCCGTCTACAGCAAGCACCATTTTATTTTTCAAAATGCCGATCGCGTTTTGTTTCGCCGCTATTTGTTTAGCGCCGTAAGCATCCGTCGGATCAAACACGATGACGAACCCGTTCGCTTCCGTTTCCTTAGAGGCGGACGCTTTCGTCTGCAATTCTCCGTTTGAAATGCTGAAATCAGGGAAATCTTTCTTTAACACGGTTTTGAAACCGTTCATTGAGTTTACGGTGCCGGAGCAAAGGTAATAAGCGCTTGGCAGCGTAAAAAGGACAGACAGCAAAAAGACATAAAGGATCGCTTTTCCTATCCCCTGAAACCGTGTTTTTGCAATATCTGCCGGAGAGTATGTACTTTTCAATAAAGCCGTAAATATGTTCAACATCTTCACTTCCTAGCCTAAACTGGTATATGTTGCTTATTGTATCGTTCACAGGGGATGAACACAAGTGAGAGTATTTAAAGCGGTGATAAGGAATCATACATAATAAGATAAAGCGGGAAGCGGTGATCGCCCGCAAAACAAAGGAGGGTGTTTTTGTCATGAGTGTTTTGTATTGGCTGATGATCATTGCGGTCTTCGTCATTGCTTTTATCGGGCTTGTATATCCGGTGATTCCAAGCGTTATTTTTATTGTGGCCGGTTTTCTTCTCTACGGATTTTTGTTTTCCTTCAGTCCTTATTCTTACCTGTTTTGGCTCATTGAGGCGGTATTTGCGGCCGTTTTATTCGCAGCTGATTATGTGTCAAATTTACTTGGCGTTAAAAGGTACGGAGGAAGCAGGGCGGCAATCTGGGGAAGCACGATCGGATTATTGATCGGGCCCTTCGTTATTCCCGTGGCAGGCATTATATTAGGCCCGTTTATCGGTGCTCTCTGCGCTGAGGTGTTTGTTCATCAAAAGGATATCAAGTCCGCGGCAAAAGTGGGGCTCGGCTCGTTAATCGGCTTTTTAACAAGCGTCGCGGCAAAAGGCGTCATTCAGCTCTTTATGATCGGGTATTTCTTATGGACGGTGCTTTAGAAAGGTTTAATTTCGGCCGTGAACGGATAAAGTGTAATATGTCTGCTGGAATCGCCGGATTGTGAGCTTTTTCATTGATTACCACGCTTTCTTTTGTTACATTGAGATTAGAAAAGTTCGCGTTAAGCGGCATTTCAGTACATATATTTAAAGGAGGAAAAAATTATGGCTTACAAACTTCCAGAATTGCCTTACGCTTATGATGCTTTAGAACCTCATATCGATAAGGAAACGATGACGATTCACCATACGAAGCACCATAACACATACGTGACAAACCTCAACAAAGCGATCGAAGGATCAGCGCTTGCAGAGAAATCTGTAGATGAGCTTGTTGCTGATTTGAACGCAGTGCCGGAGGACATCCGCACGGCAGTCCGCAACAATGGCGGCGGACATGCAAACCACTCTTTATTCTGGACTCTTTTATCTCCGAACGGCGGAGGCGAACCGACTGGTGAGCTTGCTGAAGAGATCAAAAGCACGTTCGGAAGCTTCGATCAATTTAAAGAAAAATTCGCCGCAGCAGCTGCAGGCCGTTTCGGTTCAGGCTGGGCTTGGCTCGTTGTAAACAACGGCAAACTTGAAATTACAAGCACGCCAAACCAAGATTCACCGCTTTCAGAGGGTAAAACACCTGTTCTCGGTCTTGATGTTTGGGAGCACGCGTACTACCTGAACTACCAAAACCGCCGTCCTGATTACATTTCAGCTTTCTGGAATGTTGTGAACTGGGATGAAGTTGCCCGTCTTTACAGCGAAGCAAAATAAATAGTTCGATCAAACAAGGTCTCCCGCGGGAGACCTTGTTTTTTTATTGACTTTGATTCCTTTTACATATCTCAGTTTGAGTGAGACAAACTAATGTGTAGTAAAGGGGAGTCAATGATGAGCAAAATAAAAAAAATTATCGGCGACATCGAAATAAATAAAGGGCTGCTGCTGTTATTGACGATTGGCGGCCTTTACTCATTGGGCATCGCGCTGTCAAATACATTTGTCAACGTGTATTTGTGGAAGCAGTCGGGAAAATTTATTGATTTGGCCATATACAATTTGTCGGTCGTGACGATGCAGCCGGTTACCTTTCTGCTGGCGGGCCGGCTGGCTAAAAAAATTGACAGAGTGTTTATTCTCAGGTTCGGCGTTATCTTTTTGGCCGCTTTTTATTTAAGTGTGCTGCTTGCCGGAGAAACTGCGGCTTCCCGTCTTGTTTTGATAGGGGCCGTGCTCGGAGTTGGATACGGCTTTTACTGGCTGGCTTTTAATGTGTTGACTTTCGAAATCACGGAACCGGAAACGAGAGATTTTTTTAACGGGTTTTTAGGCATTTTGTCTTCATCGGCGGGCATGATCGGTCCGATTGTGGCCGGATATGTCATTTCAAGACTTGAAAACAATACGGGTTATACAATCATTTTCAGCCTGTCGCTCGGCTTATTTGCCCTTGCCGTGGTCATGAGCTTTTTTCTGAAGCGGAGGGAGTCGAAAGGCCGGTTTATGCTGAAAAAAGTTTTTGATGAGCGCCACACGAATCTGAATTGGCGCCGGATTACCAACGCGCACTTTTTTCAAGGCTTGAGAGAAGGGATTTTTGTTTTTTTAATCAGCGTATTTGTATTCATTGCGACAAACAGTGAGCTGGCGCTCGGAACATTCGGCCTCGTCAATTCCGCGGTTTCTTTTTTTGCCTATTATTTTGCATCAAGGCTCATCAAAAAAAGAGCGCGGAAAAAGGCGATTCTTATCGGCGGATTGATCTTGTACGGCGCTCTGTTTCTCATTATTTTTAAAATGAGCTTCACGACGCTCCTTTTGTACGGAGTGTTTATTGCGATCGGCTATCCAGTTCTGCTCGTGCCGTATGTCTCGCTTACATATGATGTGATAGGCCGGGCGCGGCTTGCCAGAAAAGCCAGAATTGAATACATTGTGCTCAGGGAGTTATTTTTAAATGCGGGCCGGATCGTTTCCATCCTTTGTTTCCTTGTAATCGTTACATTATTCAAGGAAAAAGTGGGGATACCGGCGGCGCTCGTGCTGCTCGGAGCCGGGCATCCGCTGATTTATTACTTTATAAAAGACATCAAACTGGATACGGAAACTTCTGATGAAACAGTAGAAGAAGACCGACAAAAACAGGCGGCGGAACCGAATTTTATAAAAGGAGAAAGATAAAAGGGTTATCTGTAGAAAAATATCGAAAAAACCTTTAGAATGAAAAATGGCACCTGAACAGAAGGTGTCATTTCTTTCTGTAAATAAGAAAAGGTGATGTCATGAGGAGAAATAAAAAGAAAATAGCTGTAAACAAAGAAAAGAAAAAATCACTGCCAATCCGGCTTAATTTTTTGTTTTTGGTTGCGTTTCTTATTTTCACTTGGATTATCGTCGAGCTTGGCATCAAGCAGATCGTTCAGGGTGATGATTATAAAAACGCCGCTAATAAGCAAGAGGAGTCTGATGTCAGCACGGCGGTTCCGAGAGGGAAAATATACGACCGGAACCTAAATCCCATCGTAACGAATAAAGCATTAAATGCGATTACATATACACGTTCAGCCTCAACCACCCAGGCGCAGCGTTTAAAAATCGCAAAAAAACTGTCGGGTATGATTAAGGTAAGCACCAAAAAGGTGACTGAGCGGGATAAAAAAGACTATTGGATGTTAACAAGGCCTGATGAAGCGAAAAAACTGATTACGGCCGAAGAAAACCAAAAAGCTGAAGACAAAAAACTGTCTGACGATGATTTATATCAGCTTCAGCTGAAACGCATCACAGACAAACAGCTGAATGAGCTCACTTCAAAAGACATGCAGATCCTTGCGATCAAAAGACAGATGGATTCAGGATACTCCCTGACGCCTCAATACATCAAAAATGAAGGCGTGTCGGCAAAAGAAATGGCCGTCGTCAGCGAACATTTAGATGAACTGCCGGGGGTTGACGTGACGTCTGACTGGGAACGGTCTTATCCAAATAAAGGGTTGTTAAAATCAGTTCTCGGCAGTGTCTCGAGCTCCAATGAGGGACTTCCTTCAAATCTTCTTGAGCATTATTTGTCACTCGGCTACAGCAGGAATGACAGAGTAGGAAAAAGTTATTTAGAGTATCAATATGAAAATCTGCTGCAGGGCCAAAAAGAGAAAGTGAGAAATGTGACAGATTCCTCTGGAAACGTAACAGATACAGAAACGGTATCAAAAGGTAAAGCCGGGGATGATTTAGTGCTTACTATAGATACCGAATTGCAAAAAGACGTTGAAAAAATTATTGAGAAAAATTTAAGGGCTGCAAAGGCAAGACCGAGTACACAGTTGCTTGACAGAGCATTTGTCGTAATGATGGATCCCCGTAATGGAGAAGTGCTTACAATGGCGGGTAAACAGATTAAACAAGTAGACGGCAAATATAAAATTGACGATTATGCACTAGGAACAATGACTTCCTCTTACAACATGGGCTCAGCTGTAAAAGGGGCAACACTGTTAACAGGTTATCAAACAGGTGCTATTAAAATCGGAAATATATTTACGGATGAAGTTTTAAATATTAAAGGCTCTCCTCCTAAAAAATCGGTAAGTGTAATGGGGCCAATAAATGATTTAACTGCACTTGAGCGTTCATCTAACGTTTATATGTTCAAAACGGCAATTGCAATTGGTAAGGGTAAATATATATCAGGACATTCACTGCCGCTTGATTACAGCGCATTTGATAAATTTCGTTATTACTTCAGTGAATTCGGTTTAGGGGTAAAAACAGGAATTGATCTGCCTAACGAAGCTACAGGATATGTGGGAACTAAAAGGCAGTCAGGTTTCTTGCTTGATTTTGCGATTGGCCAATATGACACATACACTCCGCTTCAAATGGCTCAGTATGTATCGACCATTGCTAATGGTGGCTATCGTATGAAGCCCCAAGTCGTGAAAGAAGTAAGAAAACCTTCAAAAAAAGGTATCGGGGCCGTCGTTGAATCTGTTAATCCGGAAGTGATGAACCGTCTTGATATGACGGAAAGTGAAATTAAACGTGTTCAACAAGGTTTTAAACTTGTTATGAATGGAGCTCAAGGGACTGCGAGAGCAAATTTTGCTAATAAAAGTTATAACCCTGCCGGTAAAACTGGAACAGCACAAGCTTTCTATGACGGACCTATAAAATCAAGAACTGGTGCTTATACTTATAACACAACCTTGGTGGCTTATGCTCCTGCAGATCATCCTGAAGTTGCTATTTCGGTAGTGGTTCCATGGGCTTATGAAGATTATAATGACAGGTATTCTATAACTAACGACATAGGGGAAGCAGCTCTGGACAAATACTTTGAGCTGAAAAAGAAACAAGAAGATAATAATACGAAGCAGAAAAACGAAGATAAAATTCAGGAAGACGCTGAAAACGGCAATACAAACAACTAATAGAAAAACGCTCACAATCTGTGAGCGTTTTTTTTATACAAAAAAACATCCGGATTTACAAAACCTTAACACTTGATTTATACGCATTTTACAAGAACCCTTTACTCTATACGTGTAGGACAAATTACACATTAAATGCAGGGGGAATTCAGGAAATGAAAAAAAACAAATGGATGCTTATGCTTCTGATGGCTGCTGTTATGATTGTTGCTGCAGCATGCGGAAATGCAAAGGAAAGCGGCAAGACAGACAGTCAATCTGCAAGTGAGGATAAAAAAGCATCAGGTTCTTTAACCATTTCTGGTTCATCAGCCATGCAGCCGTTAGTACTGGCAGCGGCGGAAAAGTTTATGGAAAAACATCCGGATGCTGATGTGCAGGTGCAAGCGGGGGGGTCAGGAACAGGTCTTTCGCAAGTGTCTGAAGGGGCAGTGCAAATCGGCAACTCAGATGTCTTTGCTGAAGAAAAAGAAGGCATTGATGCAAAAGCCCTAAAAGACCACCGAGTAGCGGTAGTGGCGATGGCGGCTGCGGTCAACCCCGGTGCGGGCGTAAAGGATATAACCAAAAAACAGCTGACAGACGTCTTTACAGGAAAAATTAAAAACTGGAAAGAGCTTGGCGGTAAAGATCAAAAAATTACACTCGTGAACCGTCCTGATTCATCAGGAACACGCGCTACGTTCGTCAAATACGCGCTTGACGGAGCAGATCCTGCTGAGGGCATTACAGAGGATTCCTCCAATACAGTCAAAAAAATCATTGCGGAAACGCCGGGAGCAATCGGTTATCTGGCATTCTCTTATATAAACGATGACAAAGTAACGCCTTTATCGATCGGAGGCATCAAACCGGAAGAGAAAAACGTCGTCACAGGCGAGTATCCGATTTGGGCTTACGAGCACTCTTATACGAAAGGTGAAGCGTCAGGCCTTACAAAAACGTTTCTTGACTATATGAACAGCGATGAAGTACAGAAAAGTATCGTAAAAGATCAAGGCTACATTCCGATCTCTGATATGAAAGTCACACGTGACGCAAACGGCAAGCAAAGCTGAGGGGAGGGCGGGCTCCCCGCCTCTTCTTCTTTATAGGAGTGTAAACAAATGATAAATCACAGAGAAAAAGAGTCTGTAAGCGAACGCTTAATAAGCTCAAAACAAAACAGGCAATTGGATGAAGTCCGCGGAAGGGTGATTGTGTCTGTGTGTGCCGCGATTATCATTGCGGCATCAGCGGCGATCACAATTTTTCTCGGCATAAAGGGGCTGCAATCTTTTTTTGTAAATGGTGTAAGCCCGATTGAGTTCTTAACAAGTCTGAATTGGAATCCAACCCAGGCAAAACCTGAGTTCGGCGCGCTGCCTTTTATTTTCGGATCATTTGCGGTCACCGTTCTGTCTGCTCTGATCGCAGCGCCCCTCGGTATTGCGGGTGCCGTGTTTATGACGGAAATTGCGCCGACTTGGGGAAAAAAGGTGCTGCAGCCGGTAATTGAGCTGCTTGTCGGCATTCCGTCCGTCGTTTATGGATTCATAGGTCTTACAGTATTGGTTCCGTTTATCGGCTCTTTTAAATCAAGCGGAACGGGTCACAGCCTTCTGGCGGGGACGATCGTACTCTCGGTAATGATTCTGCCGACTGTTACATCGATTTCCGCTGATGCGCTTGCGTCACTTCCGAAACACCTTCGCGACGGTTCATATGCGCTTGGTGCGACGAGGTGGCAGACAATCAGAAAGGTGCTTATCCCGGCGGCGTTTCCGACATTGCTGACCGCTGTCGTGCTCGGGATGGCAAGAGCGTTCGGAGAAGCACTCGCCGTACAGATGGTTATCGGAAATACAAAGCTTCTGCCGGAAAGCCTGCTTGATACGGCGGGAACATTAACGACGATTATTACGTTAAACATGGGCCATACCACATACGGCAGTATTGAAAATAATACGTTATGGTCTATGGGGCTCGTTCTTCTCATCATGTCGTTTCTGTTTATATTGCTCATACGCTACTTGTCATCTAGGAGGAAAGTGTAATGAACCGGAAAATAACGGATAAATTGGCCACCGGTGTATTCGGGTTATGCGCCGCTGTAATCGCGGCGATTTTGGCAGGATTGTTTTTGTACATTCTTATTCACGGCGTCTCTGAAATCTCCTTGCATTTTCTTACGTCAAAATCGAGCGCCATTGCGTCAGGCGGCGGAATACGGGATCAGCTTTTTAACTCCTTTTACATTCTGTTTATCACCATGCTGATCACGATACCGCTTGGTGTGGGGGGCGGCGTTTTTATGGCTGAATATGCGCCCCAAAATAAAATCACTGATTTTATCAGAACGTGTATTGAGGTGCTGTCTTCGCTTCCGTCCATTGTCATCGGGATGTTCGGCATGCTGATGTTTGTCAACCTGACCGGATGGGGCTACACGATTATCGGAGGCGCGCTCGCATTAACCGTCTTTAACCTTCCCGTTATGGTCCGGGTGACAGAAGGCGCGCTCACTGCAGTTCCTAAGGAGCTGAAAGAAGCTTCTCTCGCTTTAGGTGTATCGAGATGGCATACCGTCAAAACGGTGCTGATTCCGAGTGCGATTCCTTCGATTTTAACCGGAGCCATTCTCGCATCAGGAAGAGTATTCGGAGAAGCGGCCGCATTGTTATTTACAGCGGGGCTGACAACGCCGCGGCTGAATTTTACGGATTTGAACCCGTTTTCTGAATCATCTCCTTTCAACATTTTCAGGCCGGCTGAGACGCTGGCGGTTCATATATGGAGTGTCAATACGCAGGGAATCATCCCTGACGCCGAAGCGATTGCAAACGGCGGTTCGGTGGTGCTGGTGATTTCGGTGCTCTTGTTTAACCTTTGTGCAAGATGGCTCGGATCTGTCATTTATAAAAAGCTTACGGCAAATTAATCGGAAAGAGGCGAAAACATGATTGATCACATCATCAGGGAACATGCGGAACAGACAAAGCGTTCGCCGGAGTCTTCAATTTTGGAAGTGAAGCATTTATCAATTTATTACGGTGACAAACAAGCGGTTAAAGATGTAAACATGGATATTGAAAAACATGCGGTGACGGCTCTGATCGGTCCGTCCGGCTGCGGGAAATCAACATTTTTGAGACAGATTAACAGAATGAACGATGCCATTCCTTCGGCAAGAAGCGAGGGAGAGATCCTTTATGAAGGGCTGAATATTTTGGGAGAAGCGATTAATGTCGTGTCTCTCAGACGGGAGATCGGTATGGTGTTTCAAAAACCGAATCCGTTCCCGAAATCCATTTACAATAACATCACACATGCGCTGAAGTATGCGGGTGAACGCAGGAAAGCCGTTTTGGATGATGCGGTCGAGGAAAGCTTAACGAAGGCTGCGCTTTGGGATGAAGTCAAAGACCGGCTTCATTCATCGGCTCTTTCGTTATCAGGCGGCCAGCAGCAGCGCCTTTGCATCGCCCGTACGCTTGCGATGAAACCTGCCGTGCTTCTTTTAGATGAACCGGCATCAGCTCTGGACCCTATTTCAAACGCCAGAATCGAGACGCTTTTGACAGAACTGAAAAAAGATTATTCGATTATTATCGTTACGCATAACATGCAGCAGGCGCTGAGGGTGTCTGACCGAACGGCTTTCTTTTTAAACGGGGAAGTGGTGGAATACGGGCAGACAGAACAAATTTTTACGAGTCCTAAAGCGCAAAAGACAGATGACTACATTAACGGAAAGTTCGGATAGGGGGAAGGACTGTGAGCCTTGTGAAGGAAGCGGTGCACACACAGAATTTATTTGATATTCACGGCATGAACGTATGGTACGGAGCCCATCAGGCTTTAAAAGACATTACGATCGGTTTTGAGGAGCGGAAGGTAACTGCGATCATCGGTCCGTCCGGTTGCGGGAAATCCACTTTTATTAAAACATTAAACTTAATGCTGCAAATGGCTCCGAATGTCAAAGTGACAGGCGACATGATCTATAACGGACGCAATCTGCTGAAAGAAAAGACGGATGCGGCAGAATTAAGAAAACAAATCGGTATGGTGTTTCAAAAAGGAAATCCGTTTCCGCAGTCAATATTTGAGAATGTCGTGTACGGTCCGAGAATTCACGGCGAAAAAAATAAAAAGAAACTGCTTGAAATCGCCGAGGAATCTTTAAAGGCAGCTGCGCTCTGGGATGAAGTGAAAGATCGCCTTCACCAGCAGGCGCTTTCACTGTCAGGCGGTCAGCAGCAGCGGCTGTGCATCGCAAGGGCGCTCGCCACCAAACCGGACGTCCTTCTGATGGATGAACCGACGTCCGCTCTCGACCCCGTATCCACACGGAAAATAGAAGAGCTGATTTTGACATTGAAAGAAAAGTATACAATCGTCATTGTGACGCACAACATGCAGCAGGCTGCGAGGGTCTCTGATCAAACCGCGTTTTTCTATATGGGCGAACTGGTAGAGTGGGGGGATACGGACAAAATATTTTCTCAGCCGGATCATCAAAAAACACATGATTATATCACCGGAAAATTCGGATGAAAAAAACGGGCCCGGCCATTGACCGGGTCCGTTTTATATTGCTTATTAAAAAAGCCTGCCGGCCGTATCCATCTGAATGGATGATGCCTGCAAGCTTTTTTAGCGGGTTAATGTTTTGACGATTTTTTTAAAGCTCATATCTGAGTCGACTTTGAAATGGCCGGCGCGGATTTCTTTATGGTAGCCTGCGTCAATGACGTAATCATTAAAGTCCTTCGCTGAAGGAATAATCCCTTCTTTTTCAAGAATGGATGACACATCAGCAGTGCTCATTCCGTTTTTAATCGTCAGTTTGTATGTTACTTTTTTCTTTTTGTCGTCTGTGTTTTGGTCGTTGTTTAACGATTTTTCTTTAGAATCAAGAAGTTTTTGATAGTCATCCCGGTTGACGGAGACTTTTTGCTGATCGTCGAGGTAGCTGTTTACTTCTTTTTCTGTCAATGCTGTTTTTTCGGTTTTAACGGCGGCTGCCTGGTCATGGTCAGTCAAATAGAAGACAGCGGCGAGAACGGCCGTCGCTAAAATCATGCCTGCTGCAAAAGCCTGAATGCCCCGTTTTGTCATACGAGCACCTTCTCATTATCTTTAATAATGGTATTGACGTCCTCGACAGACACGTGCTCCGCTTTTGCGATGGCTTCCGCAGACATTCCGTTGTTATATTTTGAAATGATTTGTTTGGCGATTTTTTGGTTAATGCCGCTGCTTTTGGCTTTGCGGATCACGAGGTTGGTTTCCAGCAATTCTTCTTCAAGCACCGTCATTTTCTTTTTCAACTTGTAAATTTCCTGCATGGCGGAAAGCTGAAGCGTTTCAAGCTCCTGTTCCACGTCTTTCATCGGATCTCTTTGAGAATATGAGAATGCAATAAGCGCTATACTGACGATAAACAACGCAATAATAGCAATT
The DNA here is from genome assembly GCF_021228595.1 of Bacillus sp. FCW2. Lineage (NCBI taxonomy): Bacteria > Bacillati > Bacillota > Bacilli > Caryophanales > Bacillaceae > Bacillus > Bacillus sp. FCW2. Next base: position 1,159,459 of record NZ_CP089436.1, read on the forward strand.
TCCACGTTTCATCACCTTCTATTATTAATTTGCCCTTCTTTTTTATACCATAAAACGCCGCCATTCTAAAGGAAATAGAGAAAAAAACGGAATTTTGTCGGGAAATCTTTTTTATTCGGGGAGCAAACGGTTATTTCTCTATAGATTTCGTATCAGAAAGTCCTTTTTTGTCCTGTTTCGTCATATTTTCCCTTCATCTGACGCAGGCTCATTCAGAGGATCAGAAGCGTAAACTGATGTTTTCTGCACTTAAACAACATTTCATGTAAATCACTCTAGCATTCCGTCCATTATAGTGGTATTATATATAAGTCTGAATAAGTAAATGATATTTAGTTTGGAGGGAAAATAATGCGCGTTAATATTACTTTGGCTTGCACTGAATGTGGTGAGCGTAACTATATTTCTAAAAAGAACAAACGCAACAATCCGGACCGCGTTGAATTTAAAAAATATTGCCCACGTGATAAAAAATCTACGTTACACCGTGAAACAAAATAAGCTGTTTAAAACAGCGGAAAAAGCTGGAGCTTTCAATAAAGTTCTGGCTTTTTTGTCTTTCAGGGAGGTTTGACAAACGTGAAAGCACAAATCAGAACCGATATAAAAGCAAAGCTTTCTGACATGACAGAAAGTGAATGGGAGAAAAAATGCCGCAGCATGCGTGAAACGCTGTTTTCTTTAAAAGAATGGAAACAGGCCCGCGTGATCGCCGTTACCATCTCGACACGCCTGGAAATTCCGACACGGCCGATTATTGAACAGGCCTGGAAAGAGAAAAAACAAGTCTGTATCCCAAAATGCTTTCCGCAGACGGGAGCGATGGAGTTCCGTACATTTTCTGCGTATGATCAGCTGGAAACCGTATATGCGGGCCTCAGTGAACCGATCGAGAGCCTGACGGAAAAAGCCGCCCAAAAAGACATTGACCTTGTGATTGTGCCCGGCGTGGCTTTTGACCGGGAAGGCTTCAGAATCGGATACGGCGGAGGATATTATGATCGGTACCTCTCCGGTTATAAAGGCCGTACCGTGTCGCTTCTCTTTGACTGCCAGCTGACAGACCGCATTCCCCGCATGCCCCACGATATTCCGGTCGATATGATCGTGACTGAATCTGAAACCATCGCTTAATCGCATAAAAAACTTCTTGCACCGGAATAATTCTCGCTGTTTGACAAACGATAGGGGCAGGAGGGATAAGATGAAAAAAATGTTGATCTACTCATTATGCGCCGTATCTGTTTTAGCCGTTTACCAAAACCGCTACCGTCTGATGAACAGCGTGCTCAGCCAGCCGGGGATCAGACGGTCATTCATTCATTTCTTTTTAAAAATACCGTTTATCAGAAACAAATTCATTCAGCAGGCATTTTAAACAAATCCCGTTTTTCAGCGGGATTTTTTGCATAAGAAAACCTGCCGGTAAAAAACGGCAGGTTTTCTCGTATTGTCAGCTTTTTTTCAGGAAACCGAGCAGAATTGAGATCATAGGAGAAATGTACAGGAAAAAGGTAAACGGCAGGTAGTCGATGACGGAAACCCCTAATGCGCTTGCCATAAAAGCGCCGCTTACTCCCCAGGGAATCAGCGGGTTGATCAATGTTCCGCCGTCCTCAAGCGACCGCGCAAGGTGAATCCGCTTAATGCTGAGCTTGTCATATAAAGGTTTATAAGATTGGCCCGGAATTAAGATCGACAAATACTGCTCACCTGTCGCAAGGTTTACGCCTATACTTGAGAAGACGGTCGCCATGACAAGACGTCCTTTCGTATGCACGCCTTTTATCAATCCTTGAAGCAGCGCCGCGATCAGGCCCGTTTTTTCCATCAGGCCGCCGAGCGCAAAGGCGATCATGATCAGAGAGACTGATCCCATCATCGATTGGAGCCCGCCTCTGTTGATAATGCTGGCCACAGCCTGGTCGCCGGTTTTAAACGCCGTCCCGCTTTGCAGGGCGGATATAAATCCTTGAATGCTGCTGTCAGGAATAAAAACAGCAGTCAGAAGCCCTGCGGAAATAATACCGGCGGTAAGCACCGGAATCACGGAAACCCGTCTCACAGCTAAAATGATCACCAACAGAGGTGAAAGAAGCGACCAAGGCGTAACGTGAACGGCCTCTTTTATTCCGGAAATGACCGCCTCAATATTTTGCGTTGAAGCGGCATTTATTGAAACCGATGAACCGAGAATATAAAAAAGAACAATCGTGATCAGCAGTGCCGGAACGGTAGTGCCCATCATATGGCGAATATGCTTAAAAATCGGAATTTCGCCGATTCCGGCGGCAAAATTCGTCGTGTCGGACATCGGTGACATTTTATCACCGAAACAAGCCCCGCAAATGACTGCTCCCGCCGTCCATTCGAGCGGAACTCCCGCCGCGCTTGCTACCCCTAACAGCGCGACGCCGATTGTACTGACAGTTGTCAGACTTGAGCCGACAAGCGTGCTGATAATCATGCAGGAAAATAATGCGGTCAAAAGCAGCTGACTCGGCTGTATAATTGACAAAGCGTAAACAGTGACGGTGGGAATGGCGCCGCTGTACATCCAGGCGCCGATCAGTACACCGATCAAAGCCAGCACGATAATCGGCTGCACACCGTTTTTCAATCCGCTGACAATTCCTTTTTCAAGACTGTCCCACGAGAAACCGAGCCACAAACCTGCCAGAGACAGAATAATGACGCAAAAGAACAGCGGCATATGCGGCTCTGTATGAAAGAAAAACAGGCAGGAAATAATGACTGCTAACATCAAGACAAATAAACTGATGGCTGAGATGAACGTCAGCCTTTTTTCTTGTTTCAAAACAACACCCCATCAAACTTTAATCCTTTTGTGCTTTTGGGCACGAAAGTATTGTAACAGAAAAACGCATAAATGAGTGTTTTTTTACAATTTTGAATATACAATTTATGAAAATAATACAAGGATATTTTCTCCAATCGTTTTTTGCTTGACGCCCGGATCAGTGATGAAATACGCTTATACTAAGAAGAGTAGAAATGGTGAAGAAGATGAATTCATTTTATGACGTGCAGCAGCTGTTTAAGTCATTCGGACATATCGTTTATTTCGGTGACAGACAAGCCGAAATTGACTTTATGAAAGATGAATTAAAGGAAATGTACTTGTCAAACGTGATTGAAAGAGAATTATGGCAAAAAGCCGCCGGAGTTCTTCAGAGAGAATCGGAGCGGATCAAAGGCAGATAACACAGCAGGATTTTAATAAGAAAAGGAGATTATTATGGAAGATACATGGTTTGCGGGGATTGATCTTGGCGGAACAACCATCAAGCTGGCCTTCATCAACATGTACGGTGAAATTCAGCATAAATGGGAAGTTCCGACCGATAAATCAGGAAACACAATTACGGTCACGATCGCCAAAGCGCTTGACCAGAAGCTGGAAGAACTGAACAAGCCGAAACGGATCGTAAAATGGATCGGAATGGGAGCGCCCGGACCCGTGGAAATGGCGACGGGAATGGTCTATGAGACGACAAATATGGGGTGGAAAAACTATCCGCTGAAAGACCATCTCGAGGCGGAAACGGGTATTCCGGCCGTCATTGAAAACGATGCCAATATCGCGGCGCTCGGAGAAATGTGGAAGGGTGCAGGTGACGGGGCCAAAGATGTCATTTTAGTGACGCTCGGAACCGGAGTCGGCGGAGGCATCATCGTCAACGGAGAAATCGTTCACGGTAAAAACGGGGCCGGCGGAGAAATCGGTCATATTTGCAGTATTCCGGAAGGAGGAGCTCCGTGCAACTGCGGAAAATCCGGCTGCATCGAAACGATTGCGTCCGCAACAGGCATCGTCCGCATCGCGAAAGAAAAGCTTGCAGCGGTTTCCGACTCTTCGCTCTTACAAGTGGATGATCTGACGGCACGTGACGTGTTCGAAGCGGCTAAACAGCAGGATAAGACAGCGCTTGAAGTCGTCGATTATGTCGCAAAACATTTAGGCCTCGTGCTCGGAAACCTGGCAAGCGCCATGAACCCGACGAAAATCGTGCTCGGCGGAGGGGTCTCTAAAGCGGGTGAAATCCTGCGGTCAAAAGTGGAAGAGACCTTCAAAATCACCGCGTTCCCGCGTTCTGCGGAAGCGGCCGATATTTCGATTGCGGCACTTGGAAATGACGCCGGAGTCATCGGCGGGGCGTGGATTGCCAAAAATGAATGGCTCAAACATCAAAACTGCTGAAGAAAGTCTGCCTGCCCATATCGCGGGCGGCTTTCTTTTTTTATCTCCCCTGTCATATAGTTTTTAAAAAAGGGGGATGAACATGGCGGGAATTCGTGTCAAACCTGAATTGAAACAGCATATGAAAGATATCGCAAAGGTGCTTTCAATTGATGAAAAACTGTTGAAAGCCGCTGATAAAACGGCGGAAAACGATGAATTGTTTTGTCCCGGCTTTGCCGTGAGCGGGCAGTCAGAGGGTCCGCCGCTTGAGACGCTGAGCGGGCTTTCGCGATACATCCGGCACTGTGAAAGGATTCTTTCCGCTGATCAATGGGTGAAGGAAGAAAAGGTGTACGGCTCCCAATCGGTTTATGAAGAAATTGAGAAAATAACGGATGTCTTTCCGTTTGTCACGTGCCGTAAAATCGGCAGTTCCGTATTGGGAAAGCCGCTTTATGAGCTGAAAATAGGTGCGGATACGGCCGAAAGAAAAGTCCATGTAAACGCCTCATTTCATGCCAATGAATGGATCACCACCTCGGTCGCGCTTAAATGGTGTAAAGAATATTGCGCGGCATTATGCGAAAATAAAACTGTTTTCGGGCACTCTGCGCTTGATATATTCAGCCGGACATCATTGTCATTCGTTCCGCTCGTAAATCCCGACGGTGTTGATCTCGTACTTTACGGATGTGAAGATTTATCAGAAAAAAATGAATTTCTTAATCAATTAAATGAGCACCGCCCGGATTTCCGCGAATGGAAGGCGAATATAAACGGTGTGGATTTAAATAAACATTTCCCATCCAATTGGGATATTGAACAGAGGCGCAAACCGAAAGCCCCTTCATACCGTGATTTTCCGGGGACGGCGCCGCTCACTGAACCGGAGGCGCAGGCGATGCACCGGCTGATAACGGAGCAGCCGCCTGACAGGCTGATCGCGCTTCATACGCAGGGAGAAGAGATTTATTGGGGATACGAAGGATGTGAACCGGAGCAATCATCCCGGATGATTCGGGAGTTTGAAGCGATAAGCGGAAACTGCTATCAAGGCGTTAAAACCATTGACAGCCATGCCGGTTTTAGGGATTGGTTTATACAGCAGTATGGAAAAGAGGGCTATACCATTGAGCTCGGGAAGGGAAAAAACCCTTTGCCTTTTCATCAGTTTGCTGATATTTATCAAGCGACGGAAGGTATTTTGTGGAGGTCGCTTGTTTTTTGAGACATCTGTGAAATTTCTCATTTGTTTACATAAACAAATATGGGACAATAGAAAAGAATGGAGGGAAGGCTGGTGAGATACTTGGTTTGTGTTCTGCTGTCCGCATTCGTTCTGTGTTTAGCGGCCTGTGAACCATCTCATCAGCAGCAAGACACAGGCGTTTCGGCAAAATCGGCAGAACAGAAAATCGTTCCGCTCAGTAAAAAGGAAGCGGAGAAAACGGAAGGATGGCTGGATAACAGAACGATTCTGTATACAGCACATCATCAGCTGATGAAATATGATCTTTTCAGCGGAAAATCCGAACGGCTCTATGAAACAAAGGGCCATATTGTCAATGTAAAGATCAGCCGGAAAAAACAGCTGATTCTCGTACAGGTGACAAGCAGCGGTCAGACTGAGCTTGTGCTTATGAACAAGCAGGGGAAAAGACTTTATCACAAAGCCTTTAACTCTTATGAGCTGGAGACGGCTTGGAATCCGTATGACCCGTATCAAATGATGATTACCGTTTTTACTGAAACATGGGACTTCACAGCCTATACGGCCGATATGAAAAACGGCATTTTAAAAAAGAGTCCCGTTCAGGCCCCTTTTGTCCATTGGACCTCCACTGATGAATTCCAATATATTAAGCAAGGAAAAACGGAGGAAGAGGGTCCTTTATATTCTTATGACTTGCAGACAAAAAAAGAAAAAAGAGTGCTTCATCACGTCATCTGGACCGATTCCCGCCCGGGCATGACGATTGCCGTCAGACAAACGGATCAATCGGACGGAGACGGCGAGTTCCTTTTCCAAAAGCCGGCATCCGTGACACACCGATTTCCTCTCCAAGAAAAGTATAAGAGCTTTGCGCCGATGGAATATGATTACGATCAGACACACAAGCGGTTTTACATATTTAAGCCTGAAGGCCGCTCTTACAATCTGATCAGCTTTGACTTAGGAGACGAACGGGAGCGGACGGTGCTCAAAAACACGGAAATGGAGCCGATTCAGATCTCTCCGAACGGGGAATACGCTTTATACGGCTTTACGTATGACCGTCTGATTTCACTGAAAACAGGCATGACAGAACCAATCATAACAAATGAAAAAGGAGTTTGAACCAAATGGCAATTGCAGATGTGACAATCATTCCGATCGGAACAAAAACACCGAGCGTCAGTGAGTATGTAGCGGATGTGCAAAACATTTTGGAGGGTTACAAAGCTGCCGGCAAAATCAAATTTCAGCTCACGCCGATGAACACGTTGATTGAAGGTGAGCTGAGCGACTTATTCGCAGTCATTCAGGACATTCACGAAGCTCCGTTCCAAAAAGGGCTGCACAGAGTGGCGACAAATATCCGCATTGATGACAGACGTGATAAAGAAACAACGCTGGAGAGCAAAATCAAAAGTGTCAGCAAACATTTGCAGCAATAAAAAATAAGCCTGTATCCATTGGATACAGGCTTTTAATGTGCAGTCGGATAGCCGCTGGTTACAACGGTCATTACGGTAAACCAGCCAAACACGCCCAGCGTGGCGGCGGCTAACAAAAATCCCAGGATATTTCTCTGTCTGACAGCCCGCAGGACTCCTAATACAGCTAATAATGCGACAAGGCCGAAGATTACAACAAGTAACATGATGCTCCTCCTTTGTCATTGGAACCTGAAAATCTTTCCATTTTATTTTAACCGTTTTCATTTTGTTTGTCGATAGCGTTTTCCCGGCCGCATTCATTGAATCTTCCGCAGAAAACCTTCATAATAAGGGCATATACATAAAGAGGTGATGAAAGTGAAATGGAGACGAATGCCGGCCGGTCCGATTCAGGCAAACGCGTATTTTCTTGTCAGTGAGGATCAGTCCTGTCTTATTTTTGATCCGGGCGGGGAAGCGGACAAAATCAACAATTACATAAAAGAAAACAATCTGAAGCCGTTGGCCATCTTACTGACGCACGCTCATTTTGACCATATCGGCGCGCTTGACGAAGTAAGAGACAGATGGGATGTTCCCGTATATCTTCACAAAAATGAAGAAAAGTGGCTGGAGGACTCTTCCTTAAACGGATCAGGCATATTGCGGGGCATCGCCGTAACGGCACGGCCCGCCGAACGGCTGATTGAAGGCGACGGCATATTGGACATCGGGCCTTTCCATTTGGAGACATTGTTTACGCCGGGACATTCACCGGGAAGCGTTTCTTATTATGTGAAGGACGCGGATCTGGTGATTTCAGGTGATGTGCTCTTTCAGGGAGGCATCGGCCGCACTGATTTACACGGCGGAAGTCAGAACGTATTGCTTGATTCCATTCATCAAAAACTGCTCACGCTTCCCGGACATACACTTGTATTAAGCGGACACGGGCCGGAAACGGATATCCAGACAGAGCAGGAGCGAAACCCGTTTATTAATGGTTTTTCACTGTAAATGAAAAAAGACAGACCATAATCGGTCTGTCTTTTTCTGTCAGTGGGTTCCGCCGCCCGGTGTCATAATAAAAATAGAGTAATATGTAAATCCGGCGAAAAATACGGTTAAGTAAGCTCCGAAAATATAAATATACATCCGCTCAGTCAGATTCAAATAAGAAAGAAATACGAAAAAGATCGTCTGTCCAAAAAACAAAAGTGAAGCGTCTTTCATGCCCCCTAAAAAAAACATGACTGCAAATATCCCCGTCCAAAATCCTAACACCCGGAACATGCGATTCATTCCTTATCCCCTCCCGAGAGTCTATCTGAAGTTTATTATAATAGATCGGCACTCAAAATGTAAACATTTTCATGATTATATTTATTGTGGAATTTATGTCTTTCCCTGTGTTTTATATCTTATGCCGCTCTCTGAAAAAGATCCGAAAAATCTTTTTGAAATATGTTTAATGAAAAAAAGTTCAGGGTACTTATGTTAACAAAGAGACGGATTATCCGAGGGAGGAATTTTTAAAAATGAAAGAACTTATTTTTTATTCATACCCGAGCTGCACATCATGCCGAAAAACGAAACATTGGTTAAAAGCCCACAATGTTGACTTTCAAGAGCGCCATCTATTCAGGGAGACACCGACAATTGATGAATTGAAGCAGATCTTATCATTAACGACTGAAGGAATTGATGAAATATTGGCGACGAGAAGTCAAACATTTAAAAATCTCAACCTGAACATTGAAGAAATGACTGTAAATGAAGTGCTGAAGCTTTTGACTGAGAAGCCGAAACTGCTGCGGCGTCCGATTCTGATCGATCGCAATAAGCTCGTTATCGGATACAATCCGGGAGAACTGATGAAGCTGACGAAGAAAAAAACGGTACATCAATCTGTATCATAAGAGAAAAACGAAGATCCGCTGATCAAAATTTATCAGCTAATCTTCGTTTTTTGCGGTTGCGGGACTGGGCTAGCTGGATTCGAACCAACGATCACGGAGTCAAAGTCCATTGCCTTACCGCTTGGCTATAGCCCATCGGATGTAATTACAGTATGTGCGTCCGGCGCCGATTTATACATACAAAGGAATTTGAATGGAGGAGACCCGTGAAACATTTGAGTGAAGCATTATCTCGAACCTTAATTGAAGAATCAGGTGAAATCACACGCCAGTGGCTGCTCATACCAAAATCGGGGCGGCCTACAGATGATCAGAAAGCGGAAATGCAGCACCGTCTGTTAATTGAAATCGTTGCCGGCATTTTATCGGAAAAAGACGGCGGGGAAGAGGAGCTGACGAAATGGGCGCTTCAGTTCGCAAGGGACCGGGCCGTCCATGAAATACCGGTCTATGAAAGCGTCACGAGCTTTAAAGAATTCCGGAGATTGGTCTGGAACCGCATACAGACGTGCTGTGAAACAATGTCTGAGAAGCCTGGGGCGAATGCGGTATTCCATTGGGGAGAGAAGCTGAACAAAGCAATTGACCATATGATTGAAGTATTTACAGAGGAATATTATAAAGTGACGGTTACACAATTAAACGCCCAAAAAGAAATGATTAACGAACTAAGCGCGCCGATTATGCCGATTGCCGACGGTATTGGAATTTTGCCGCTCGTCGGCGAAATTGACACCTACCGGGCAAAAATGATTTTGGAATCGGTGCTTGACCAATGTTCTTCACTCCGTCTTTCTTATTTATTTTTAGATATATCAGGTGTGCCGATTGTGGATACGATGGTCGCTTATCAGATTTTTAAAGTGATTGACAGCACAAAACTTCTTGGCATAGAAACGACAATCTCAGGCATCAGGCCGGAAATCGCGCAGACCGTCGTGAAGCTCGGCATCGATTTTTCTCAGGTGAAAACGGAGCAGAGTCTGGCGAAAGCGCTGGCAAAAAACGGATTTATCGTAAAAGAATCATTAAGATGATAAAAAGCTGAATGGCCGGGAGGGATGTCTCCCTCAGCTATTCAGCTTTTTCAGCTTCAATCGTAATGATATGATGGCTGTCGATTTCTTTTACCGTAAATGTGTAGCCTTCAAAATCAATGGTGCTCCCGGGCTTCGCGTCAATATGCTGAGTAAGAAACCAGCCCCCGAGTGTATCGACTTGATCAGCCGTAATCTCTGTTCCGAGTACATCATTGACGTCGCTGATCAGCAATTTGGCGTTCAGGAGATAGCGGTTCTTCCCAAGCTTTTGAACGGAAGGTGTTTCATCCGTATCAAATTCGTCGCGGATTTCGCCGACGATCTCTTCAATGATGTCTTCCGCCGTTACTAATCCCGCGGTTCCGCCGTACTCATCAATGAGAATGGCCATATGGGCGTGTTCCCGCTGCATTTTAACGAATAATTGATAAATCGGAATCGTCTCAATCACATGGATCGCCGGCTGGATGTAAGGGCTGAGTTCGTGTTTTGTAAACGCCGCTCCTTCTGACAGGAATCTGAATAAAACTTCTTTTATATTGATGATGCCGACTACATGATCTTTATCTCCTTTTACTACGGGATACCGGGTATATTTATTTGTTTTGATAATGTCCCGGAGCATATGTCCCGATCCGCTGTCTAACGGCAGACTCACCATTTCATTCCGGGGCACCATAATTTCTTTGGCAGTGCGCTTATCAAATGTAAAAATGTTATTTACGTAATGCAGCTCGCTTTTTTTAATCATGCCGCTTCGATAGCTTTCGGCAAGGAGCACCCGCAATTCCTCTTCCGTATAAGCCATTTCATGTTCGGAAGCAGGCTTCAAGCCGAACATGGCTGTAATCAGGCGGGCGGAATGATTGAGCAGCCAGATGAACGGAAACATTAACTTATAAAACAAAATCATCGGTCTGGCAGACAAAAGTGTAATCCGCTCGGCTTTTTGGATAGCAAAACTTTTCGGGGCGAGTTCGCCGATAACGACATTCACATATGTAACCAGCAGAAAAGCGATGATCAATGACAGGACTTGGGCAACCGCTTCGTGAACTCCGGTCTTTAAAAATAACGGCTGAAGCATCGCTTTGACTGTCGGTTCACCCAGCCAGCCGATTCCCAAAGCGGTGACGGTGATGCCCAATTGGCATGCCGATAAATATTCATCGAGGTGTGTAATGACATGCTTGGCTGCTTTTGCTCCTTTTACATCTTCCTCAATGAGCTGATTAATGCGGGAGCGCCTTGCTTTAACGATTGAAAACTCTATGGCGACAAAACACGCCGTTAATAAAATAAATAGTACGATGGCAGATAGTTTGATGATATACAATGTAACGCCTTCCGCGAAGGAAGGCTTGCACCTCCCTTTTTTCGGAATAATACCACTGTAGAAAGCTGCTCAAACATCGAACCTGGTTTAGCCTGCTTCATTTACGGTAATAAAACAAGAAAGCGATACTGGAGGATGACAAGAGATGAAGGTACATTCGGGAGCGGACTGGCTGTGGTACCAGCTCGGTCCGAATGAAAAAACAGAAGCGAAAAAAATGATCCATCACAATCACTGGCCGCAATGCGAAAAGTGGTTTGAACATGAAAATCATATAAACTTTCTGCGCTCAGATACAAATGATCAGAATAATGAAGCGGTTTTCGGTTCTTTAATCTATCATCAAGGATTAGATGATGAAAAAAACCATACCGTATTTCACTTTTATATTACGAGAGACTTCTTTTTTACAATTAATTTTGATTTTTCGCTGCTGCGCGGTGTAAAAGAAAAGCATGCCACACAGCAGATTCAAACCTGTGAAAATCCGATTGAAGGCTTTTTTGTTCTGCTGGGAGAGCTGATGAATTCCTATCTGATCGGACTGGATGAATTTGAAGTCAAGCAGCGGACGCTGAAATGGCAGATTCATGATGACAACAGCAAAGGAATCTTGGAAAATGTGCATAAACTGCGCCATGAGCTGTTCATTTGGAAAGGCCTTACACTGGGGGCTCAAAAAGTGGAAATGGCTTTAAAAGAAGCTTTTCTCCCGAAAAATGACAGGCAGAAAGATTACCTCAGAGCTCACCAAAAGATGGAAAGAGGAATTACATATATCAATGAGTTTGATCAGGAACTGAGCAATCTGCTGCACGCCGAGGAAGTCATTACCTCCCAAAGAGGAAATGAAATTGTGAAAGCCTTGACGATCTTTACAACTCTCTTTACACCGATGACGGCGCTTGGAGCTCTCTGGGGGATGAACTTTGATAACATGCCGGAGCTTCATTGGAAATATGCGTATATTTGTTCCATCGTGCTCATTATTGTATCAACCCTGCTGATTTATATTTATCTGCGGCACAAAGGCTGGACAGGGGACATTTTGAGGGAGCATCAAAAAAAATATTTGCGGAAAGAAAAGAAACGCTAAGAAGAGCAGGCATACGCCTGCTTTTTTTGATGGCTGAAAATGGCCGAATGGTTCCGGATTTCATTCGGTAAATCAATGTCAGGTGGCTTATTTTTTATTTTTTTACGTTTTACACACTGTAAAACGCATAATCTCTCCTTTGCCGGCTTTTGTGTATCTGATTTACAATACGTGCGGAAGGAGGGAAGTCTTGTGAAAAATATTGAAACATATAGCAGGAACATCATAAACGAGGCCTATACGGCAAGGGCTTCAGATATACACATTGTGCCGAGAGAAAAGGATGCTTTCATTCATTTTCGCATCGGCCATGCTCTTGTGAAAAAAAGAGTCTTAAAAAAAGAGGAATGCGTAAGGCTTATTTCTCATTTTAAGTTTTTATCGGCCATGGATATAGGAGAAAGACGTAAGCCGCAAAACGGGTCATTGTCTCTGCCGCTTCCGACGGAAACCGTTCATTTGAGAATGTCAACCTTGCCGACAATGAATGATGAAAGTCTTGTCATCAGGCTTTTGCCTAAGCGGCAGATTCCCCCTCTGGATAAACTGTCCTTATTTCGGGGGGCGGGCGCCGCACTATTGTCCTTTCTGAAGCATTCGCACGGCCTGCTTCTGTTTACCGGCCCCACCGGATCTGGAAAAACGACCACTCTTTACTCGCTTGTCAACTATGCAAAAAGGCATTTCAACCGGCGGATTGTCACGCTTGAAGACCCCGTAGAAACAAGAGATGAGGATGTGCTGCAAGTTCAGGTGAATGAAAAAGCCGGAGTCACATATTCCGCCGGTTTAAAAGCGATTTTAAGACATGATCCCGATATGATCATTTTAGGGGAAATCAGAGATGCCGAGACGGCTGAAATCGCAGTCCGCGCGGCCATGACGGGACACCTCGTTCTTTCAAGCCTGCATACAAGAGATGCTAAGGGCGCCATATACAGGCTGCTGGAGTTCGGCGTGAACATGACAGAAATTGAACAAACCGTCATTGCTATTGCCGCTCAGCGTCTGGTTGATTTAACATGTCCGTTCTGCAAAGAGGAAAACTGTTCCGTGTACTGCCGGATGTATAGGCAGACACGCCGTGCGGGCATTTATGAACTGCTCTACGGGAAAAACCTCACCCAATGCTTTCAGGAAGCAAAGGGAGAGCACGCCAATTTTCAATATCAGACGCTCCGCAGGCTGATCAGAAAAGGAATCGCGCTCGGCTATGTCACGACCGACAATTACGATCGGTGGGTGTATCATGAAGCGGATTAAACGAACATGGCCGTTGAAGGATCAAGCGGCTTTTTTGAAAAGGCTCGGTGAAATGACGGAAAAAGGATACAGCCTGATTGAAGGGCTCAGACTGCTGCAACTCCAGCTGCATAAACGTCAGCTTGCAGAGCTGAAGGAAGGAATCCGCCGGCTGAGGGAAGGTGATGCGTTTTACCAAGTGCTTGAGGCACTGTCTTTTCACAAAGAAGCCGTCTCTATCTGCTATTTCGCTGAGAAACACGGGGAATTGCCGGGGGCGATGAAACAAAGCGGCGAATTATTACAGAGAAAGCTCATGCAGACGAATCAAATCAAAAAAATGCTCCGGTATCCGATGTTTTTAATATCTTCCGTCTGTGTCATGTTTTATATCCTGCAAAGTTTAATCATTCCGCAGTTTTCTGGGATTTATCAATCAATGAATATGAATACATCCGGTGCGACTGCTTTGATCTTTGCGTTTTTTCGGCATTTTCATGAAGCCTGCGCACTGGCGCTGTCCGCCGCTTTCTGCTTGTTTTTGTACGTTTGGTTCTTATGTAAGAAAAAATCCCCGCAAGATAAAATGCTGATTGTTGTGAAAATCCCCCTATTAGGAAAAGCGGCCGTTCTTTTTAACAGCTACTTTTTCTCTTTACAGCTCAGCAGTCTTCTGAAATCCGGCCTTTCTATCTATGACAGCTTAACAGCTTTTAAAGAACAATCTTTTCTGCCTTTTTATCGTGAAGAAGCAGAGATGCTCATTACACGTCTGAAAGCCGGAGAAACCATAGAATCCGCTCTTTCCGGGCATCCGTGCTATGAAAAAGACCTTGCGGCTGCAGTCAGCCACGGACAGGCAAACGGCCGGCTTCACCGCGAACTTTATACGTACAGCCAGTTTATGATGGAGCGTCTTGAACAAAACGCGGCGAAGTATACCGGCATTCTCCAGCCTGTCATTTACGGTGTTGTGGCCGGTATGATTTTAATTGTCTACATGTCAATGCTGATGCCGATGTACCAGATGATGAACCAAATGTAAGGGAGTGCTTCGTCTGAAAAATCAAGATGGATTTACTTTAATTGAAATGCTGATTGTTTTATTTATCGTTTCCATTCTGCTTTTAATCACCATTCCTAACGTTACAAAACATAATCAAAGCATTCAGCGTAAAGGCTGTGAAGGACTGCAGAATATGGTGAAAGCCCAAGTGACTGCGTACGAAATCGACCATGAAGGTAAAATGCCGGATATGAACGATTTACAATCAGAGGGGTATATCAAAAAGAATACAGCCTGCCCGAATGGTAAACAGATCTTAATTAGTGGCGGAGAAGTTACAGTTGAACAATAACAGGCGGACAGAAAATGGGTTTACCCTTCTTGAAAGCCTGATTGTGTTAAGCCTGGCGTCCGTCCTGCTGACGGTTTTGTTCACGACGGTTCCGCCGGTCTGCACCCACCTTGTCGTGCGGCAAAAAACAGAACAGCTCCAAAAAGATATTCAGCTTGCTCAGGAAACGGCTATCGCAGAACATAAAAGAACAAAAATCACTTTTCTTCCAAAAGAGCATAAATACAAACTGCAGTCAGGCGGAAGGATTGTCGAGCGTTCTTTTGATTCGCTTCACATTACGCTTGTGACTTTACCGGAGAGCCTTGAATTTAACGAAAAAGGCCATCCGAATTCGGGAGGAAAGATTCAATTGAAGAGCGCCGGGTTCACCTATGAGATCACAGTTTACTTAGGGAGCGGAAATGTCCATGCTAAACGGAAATAAGGGGTTCTCTACTATTGAAACGCTATCAGCAATGGCCATTTGGCTGTTCCTTATGACGTCTATCATTCCGGTCTGGACGGGCATGCTGACAGATGGCCTGAAAATAGAAGATCGCCAGGAAGCGTACCAGCTTCTTCAGAAACATATCAGCACTTATATGATGACCGGAAAAAAGCCGCCGTCTCCCGGTGTGAAGTGGAAGGAGGATGGTGAGTATTACAAAGTGTGTGCGGCTGACCCCGGCGAAAAAGAAATGTGCCTCAGCATTCTCAAAACAGACTGGCTTTACGCTTCTTAATGTTTTGTTCTCCTTGGCAGTCTGTCTTTTCCTATCAGGCACCCTGGGCCCGATTTTACATCTGTTCTTATCAAACCGGACCGATAACGGCGGATTAGACAGCCGGGAGCATCAAATTGCCGTTCAGCAGATCATGAACGAATGTAAACAGGCTGAGACTGTGAAGCCGGCGGACGGCGGACGGGCGTTAGCATGCCGGAAAACAGGAGGCGAAGAAGTGCGTTTTGAAATTTATCATAAGATGATAAGGAAAAGAGTAAACGGAAAAGGCCACGTGCCGATCCTGCAAAACGCGGCATCATTAACGGCTGATGTGAAAAATGGCCTGCTCTTATTAGAGATCTCAAGCGTTACAGGTAAAAAGAATCAGGCGGTCATTCCGGTTTACAGCTCTTTTAAAGGTGATTAAATGTACAAATCTGACGGTTTTATATATCCCGCGGTTCTGTTTGTTTCTGCCGCAGTTTTACTTGTCATCAGCTATACTTCATCTGATTTCATCACCCGAAAAACATTTGCAAAAGAGGCCGGGGAGTACTGGATCGGAGAGAACCTGCTCCAAAACGGCGCGCTGCTGTCAAGCCGCCATATGACACAGGGACAAAAGGGCCAAACTGGTACACAGCGTTTTCCGTACGGCACCGTTTCTTTTCACATCACCGGGAGTGATCGAAGGGAAACGGTTCAGGTTACAATTCAGGCGGAAACCACGACAGGCACGAGACGGGAGGCTCACCTTTTGTTCGATCAGAAGAAGAAACAGCTGATTCAATGGACGGAAGTATAAAAAAGAGGCGGCGGGACAACACTTCATAGTAAAGACAGCACTATGAGGTGAGAGCCGTGAAAACAAATGATTATGTAAAATATATGACTGAGCAATTCGTTAAATATTTCGATACGCCGAAACAGGAACGGAGAGAGCGAAAAGAAGTGCGGAAAGAAAAGAAAGTGCCGGCTTCTCAGCACTGGTTCGGAATATTGCCGTACAGTTTTAAGCTGTGGATGCAGCGGAAAAAATAAAGTTGAATCACACGAAAGGTCCTCCTGATACAGGAGGGCCTTATTGGTATTCCTCAATGACGGCAATTTTATTTACTTTTTGGCTGTAGGGATTAAAAGAAATCGTAACGAACACACCAAATTCTTTTGCGCCATCCCGCAATGTCAAGTGGTATTGCTTGACTGCTTCATCCGTTCTTTTCCGGTCCCACACCTTTTGAATAAATAACGTTTGGGCGAGCGGATATCTTTTTTTAGCTTCTTTTTCTGCTAACTTTTCCCATTTTGATTTATGGTGAACAGCATAATAAGGCACCGTTTCCGCCTGAGCTGTTCCTGAAACCCCGAAAACAAGAAGAGAAAGGCAAATCAGACTTTGTTTGATCATCATTCTTCGTCCTTTCGCTGTATATACTTTCCATTTTGTGCTAGGCACCTCGTTATTTTCTCACGTTTTATTAGAAAAAATTCCAAAAAGGTGTGTAATTTGAAGCAAAACGATGTTTTTGAAAGATACCATTCTCAAAAACGAACAATTTGACCGAATTTGACATTTTTCAAGACGATAATCCTTGATTATACTTTGTTCATACAGTTCTTTAAAGAGAACGGTTGTCATATTTATTAACAGTTTTACAGGGGGTAAGGCATGTTCCGATTGTTGCGAATGGAAAAAAAGGGCAAGGTGAGATGGCGGATGATGCTATTTTTACGGCTTTCGTTCATTTTTTGCCTGTCCGTGATGATATGTGCTCAGTTCACAGGTGATACAAGTTCCTCCTTCAATGATGTGAAAAGCTTCAGTCTCCCGGTTCAAACGTGCGGAGATTTTCAATATACGGATGACGATTGCCGTTATGACGAACGCTGGGATCAAAGTGATTTACATATAACAAATCAAACTGATACGTCAGGCACCGTGTGTGCGCCGCTTCAGCTCTATGCCGAGCTGGAGAATAAGGGAAAAGAGCGGACTGTTTCTGACTGGAAATGGGAGCTCCATAAAATCGCTTCTCAGCAGCAGCCTTTACGAAACGGCAATGTTGTGGATAAAGGGCTTATTACTGATAAAAAAAGCAAAACGATTTATAAAATTGAGTCAAAGCGGTCTTTGCAGCCGGGCATATACGCATTCAAGGTTTACAAGCCTGAAGGGTACCCGGCCGACGAAGAAAAATTTGAGTGGTCAAAACCGATGAAACTCGTCAAATGCCGGGAACAGGCGACCGTTTCCGATCTAAAGAAAACGGAGAAAGAGCCGGCTGAGCCGGTAAAAGAAAGCGGGGAAGAACATGAAAAAAACGCTGAAACTGATCAGTAATATTTTGTATGCCGTCATCTTCAGCTTGATTATTGTGCTGACGTTAACGGTGATTTCGACCCGGGCTTCCGGGGGTGAGCCGGCCATTTTCGGCTATACGCTGAAATCCGTGCTGTCGGGTTCAATGGACCCGGAATTTAAGACGGGTTCGCTCATAGCGGTAAAGAAAATTTCTGACGTGAATGACTTAAAAAAAGGGGATGTGATCACCTTTACGCAAGATGACGGAACAGCCGTCACACACAGAATAATCGGGATCACAAAAAAGGACGGGAACCTGCTGTTTGAGACAAAAGGGGACCATAATGCCGCCCCGGATGCCGCACCCGTTCAAGCTGAAAAAGTGGCGGCCCAGTATACGGGATATCAGCTTCCGTATGCCGGATATGTCATACATTTGGCCAGCCAGCCGATCGGAACGGCGATTCTGTTAATCGTTCCCGGCGTCATGCTTTTGATTTACTCAATAACAGTCATTGTCAGCGCCCTCCGCGATATTGAGCGGAAAACGAAAGCGCTGGAAGAACATGCGAAAAAGGGAACCATCTCCACATGAATACGGTTGCAACCTGGCGACAGGATTTGATAACAAAAATAAAAAGTAAGGGGAGAGTACAAACATGGGTATGAAAAAGAAATTAAGCTTGGGCGTTGCCTCAGCCGCACTCGGTTTAGCATTAGTAGGAGGAGGCACATGGGCCGCATTTAATGATGTGAAGTCGACGGACGCTACATTTGCGTCAGGAACACTTGATTTATCGGCTAAAGAACAATCAGCCAATGTCAATTTGTCAAACTTAAAACCAGGCGATAAATTGACGAAAGATTTCGAATTCAGAAACAACGGTTCACTTGCCATTAAAGAAGTGCTGATGGCTTTGAATTTTACTGACTTTAAAGGAGCAAAGAAAGGAAATGAATCTGCGGAGGATTTCCTCAGCCAGTTTGAAATTACGGTTCTGACAGTCGGTAAAGAAGGGGGCAACGGCTATCCTAAAAATATCATTTTGAAGGCGGCCAGCCTGAAAGACTTATACTTAATGTCAACAAAACAGGATAAAGCAGCTGCCGAAGCGATCAGCAAGCACATTGATCCGAAATTCCTGAGTGAGAGCGGAAAAGTCAATGTAGCAACCATTAACGGCAAAACAGCTCCTGAGTACGACGGAGTTCCGAAAACGCCTGCTGATTATGACCAGGTGAGAATGGAAATCCAATTTAAAAATGACACCGCAAAAACTGCGGACGGATTAAGTGTGCAAAACAAGTTCCAAGGCAATGCGATTTCTCTTCAATTCTCTTTTGAAGCAACGCAATGGAACGGCTTGACCATTACGAAAGATCATACGGATAAAGACGGTTACGTCAAGGAAAATGAAAAGGCTCACAGTGAGGATAAAAACTAATCCGAAAGTCGGACAGTTAAAAGAGGAGTTGTGCACATATGGCGGCACTACTCCTCTTTTTGCGCTTTTCTCCATTTTTGATAATCTAAAAATTCACGAAATTGTTTTTTTGATACCCCGGATGTCATTGCATCGCGAACTAATTTCTCCCATTCACTATCTAATTGACCATCGTATTCGGTTTCATGTTTTTCATCAAGTAAAGTATGAACCGAGACGTCCAGAACAGCGGAGACTTTTTCGAGAAATTGAATGGAGGGGTTCGTCTGTAAATTTCGTTCTATTGAGCTTAAATAAGACTTCGCTACCCCAGCTTTTTCAGCTAGTTCTGATAGTGAGTAGCCTTTTTCTTTTCGGTATTGTTTAATACGCTGGCCAATCAATGTCATCACCTTCCTTGTGATATTATAGCACATTCAGAAAGGATTTACGGTATGACTTCTGGCTGCCTGGATATGTTGAGAAGACTTTTTATTCGAAAGCAGGTATTTGCGTATTTCTTCTAGGCTGATATTTGCTTTTTGGGCTTCTAATATCAGCTCAACCCATTCCTTATCTAATTGTGAAAATTCTGTTTTTGCATTTTTCATGCATTTTCTCCTCCTAAAATACTTGTTTATGTATTTCAGCCAATCCGGCCATGACCTTATCTTTACATGTCTGGAAGTGATTCATCGCATGCGAAACGCCAGAAATTTTTTCTATATACTTTTATTATAATATAGAATTTCCAGAAAAAACGGGAAAGGTGTCGAATGGATAACGCTTATCCAGAAAAATTACTTTGCAGGAAAAATAAACCGCCGTTTTCAATCTGAATGTGAATTTTCGGCTGATATAAGGCTTTCAGCGCTTGTTTTTCCAAATGATATTCCTCAGGTTTTTCCTCTGTCTGCTCATAAAACTGATCGAGCAGCCTGAGGTCCTTTTTCCATCTGGCGATCGCGCTGTCAGCCCAGTCTGATGGCTCTTTGGCGGCAGCGTCTTTTAAGTAATGCTCCATCCTTTTAATCCCGCTTTCCGGCTTAATCATCGGCGATATGGTAAAGCAATAGTCTGATATTTGCGAGGTCAGCGGAAGCGGTGCAAGCTTCTGCTGAAACCCTTCTATAATTGTTCCAGAAACAAGATGCAGGCCTAAAGACAAAAGTCTGTCTTTTTTCATGTCGGATTGGTATGAAATCACTACATTTAATCCCAGCCAGGGCTGAAGCGGCACTCTGGCTCCGGCTGATACAATTTTCTCATATATTCTTGTAAATCTCCCATTTTGTTTAACTGCTTGAAAGATTTGAAAGAGGCGCGGGGCTCCAAAGTAAATAAATTCGCCGTCCATATCCTCCGGAGCCGTTTCTTTATCAGTGATGAACGTGATCTTCATCGGGTTCGGTTCGCCGCCCGTTTTTTCACGCCAATGCCAATAAAACGGGCGGTTCATAATTTGTTTGTCCATCTCGACCGTCAACTGAACCGTCATAAAACCCGGCCCGTGTTCTGTAATCGGACAGTGGTTCGCTTCAAAAAAGCGCAGTAAAAATTCGTGAACCTCCTGCTGTCTCATGTCGCGCTTCCTCCTTTTAGATTAAGATCCTTTTTTTCTGGCGGGCTTGTCCGTACCGTACGACAGAAAAGAGGTGAGATTGTCCATTTTGATTCTCATTTCTTCCTCTGTCAGCGAATGGCATAAAATATCATGCAAATGGTCTTCAAAATTGCTCACTTTGATTTTTGTTAAAATGTCATCTAATTCTCCGACGACATTTTCAAATAAATGAATTTTGTCATACAGAAGTTTTAAGATATGCTCTTCCACCGTATGTTTTGTCGCCATATTGTAGATATGGACATCTCTTTCCTGACCGAGTCTGTGAATCCTTCCGATTCTTTGTTCAAGCCGCATCGGGTTCCACGGGAGGTCATAATTGATAATATGGTTGCAGAATTGCAGGTTGATCCCCTCGCCTCCGGCTTCTGTAGCGATCAGCACCTGCACTTTGCCGCGGAAGAGATCCTTCATCCAGTCTTTTTTTCCGCGTTTAAATCCGCCTCTGAACGGAACGGAGCTTATGCCGTTCTGCTGAAGGAACCATTGCAGGTAAATCTGTGTCGCCCTGTATTCAGTAAAAATAATGACTTTATCATTAATCTTTTGGATCAAGTCAACAACTTGAATTGCTTTTGAGTTTTGCGTGACTTGATTGATGCGGTCCATTAAATTAGCGATCGTCTGGTCATCGAATGCGGGCGCATGTTTGTCTTTTTGGTCAAGCATTTTTTTGAGCGTCATATACACGGCTTCCCTGCTTGAACAGCACTCTCTTTGCAGCGTCATAATGGAAAATGCGCTTGCGGGCTTTTCCGTGCCGTTTTTCAGTGCGACGATGTCATCGTAAAGCGCCTGTTCCGTCGGTGAAAAGGTGATCGGCACTGTTTCCACGTGGCGCTTCGTCCATGTAAGGCCGGTGTCGCTCCGCGTGTTGCGGATCATCACCTTATTGACGAGCTCTTTCAAATGCTCATGAGCGTCAATCCCGTCCTTCTGATTGAAGGTTTCTTGAAATCCGCTTTCATTTCCTAAATGGCCGGGCTTTAACAGTGACACTAAATTGAAGATTTCTTCGATCCGGTTTTGAATCGGCGTCGCCGTCAGAAGCAGGCAGTATTTCTTCACAAGACTTCTCGCAAATTCATAATTTTTCGTTTTGCTGTTTTTGAGCTTGTGCGCCTCGTCAATAATGACGAGATCATACGGAATAGAAAGCACAATGTCCTTGTGAGGCGAGCGTTTGGCCGTATCAATAGAAGAAACGACGATATCGCACTGTTCCCACACATAGCTTTTCTTCTGTTCAACAGCGGGTATCAAAAACTTCTCCTGAAGCTCTTTGACCCACTGGGAAACGAGTGATGCCGGCACAAGAATCAGGATTTTTTTGGCCAGCCCGCGAATCATGTATTCTTTTAAAATCAGGCCCGCTTCCACCGTTTTTCCGAGCCCCACTTCATCAGCTAAAATCGCCTTGCCGTTCATTTTTTCAACGACTTTCTGCGCGACTTCAAGCTGATGGGGAAGCGGAGTGAAATCGGGCAGGTATAAAGGAGCCCTCAATCCTTCAAATTCAGGAATGGCAAGGGTCTGCTGGACTTCAGCCGACAGTTTGTACATCTCCCAATTTGACCAGGGACCGTCCGTTTTCAGCCGCTCAGAAAACTCTCCCGGCCAGTTTGCATCAAATATGATCTCTGCTGTCATATGTAACAAAACCGCCTTTCTTTTAAAAAACTGATTTATCATAATTTTTGTTGCCGGACGTAAGTGAGGGTGGTAGGATATAAGTAATGATTTCACTAAAAGATATTGCTTTAGTATGTCCATAAAATTGGTAAATATGAGCGAATGACAGCAAGGGGAGAGACTCGGACGAAAGATGGGCGTCCGGGCGCCGAAGGAGCAAACTGCGGAGTGAATCTCTCAGGCAAAAGAACTCTTGCTCGACGCAACTCTGGAGAGTGTCTGCACTTAGAAGAAGCAGGCCACCAAAGGGGACGTCTTTATGATATGTTCATAAAGTAAACTTTCAGGTGCCGGGACAGAGAAACCTTCATTTTCATGAGGTGTTTCTCTGTCCTTTTTTATATGTTTTTACAATGCGCCAATGACTGAAGGGGGAAGATGATGCTGAAACGAACACCGCTTTATGACGTGTATAAAGAATACGGCGGAAAAACGATTGATTTTGGAGGATGGGAGCTGCCGGTTCAATTTTCTTCTATTAAAGAGGAGCATGAAGCCGTCCGCACAAAAGCGGGCCTGTTTGATGTGTCTCATATGGGGGAAGTTGAAGTATCCGGTAAAGACGCCCTGTCTTTTCTGCAAAAAATGATGACAAATGACGTTGCCGATTTAAAGCCGGGAAACGCGCTCTATACCGCCATGTGTTATCCTGACGGCGGTACGGTGGATGACTTGCTGATCTATCAGAAAAGCGAGAGCTGCTATCTGCTCGTGATTAACGCGTCCAATATTGAAAAAGACATCGCTTGGCTGAAGGAACATGCGGAAGACGATGTCACGCTGACGAATCAGTCTGACGGGATTTCACTGCTTGCTGTTCAGGGGCCGAATGCTCAGTCGGTTCTTACGAAGCTGACTGAATGTGATTTGTCCTCCTTAAAGCCGTTTACGTTTATTGATGGGGCCGACGTTGCCGGACGACAAGTCCTGCTTTCAAGAACAGGCTATACCGGTGAAGACGGGTTTGAGTTATATTGCCGCAATGAAGATGCAGTTCATCTATTCAAGGAGATACTTGCAGCGGGAGAGCATGAAGGTCTCGTTCCGTGCGGCCTCGGCGCCCGTGATACGCTGAGGTTTGAAGCGAAGCTTGCTTTATACGGTCAGGAATTGACGAAAGATATTACACCGATTGAAGCCGGAATCGGATTTGCCGTGAAACACAAGAAAGATTCCGATTTTTTCGGGAAGTCTGTATTGCGCGAACAGAAAGAAAAAGGAGCCCCGCGAAAACTGGTCGGACTTGAGATGATTGAAAAAGGGATTCCGAGACACGGGTACGCCGTGAAAAAAGACGGTGTTCCGATCGGTGAAGTCACGACAGGCACGCAATCTCCGACTTTAAAGAAAAATATCGGCCTTGCCTTAATCAAAACGGAATTCAGTGAAGTCGGAACGGAAGTAGAAGTGGAAATCCGTAAAAAAACGGTAAAAGCGAAGATTGTCCGCACACCGTTTTATAAACGTCCAAAACAGAGCTGAAAAAGGAGAGTCATATGAAGCATCGATATTTGCCCGCGACAGAACAGGATAAAAAAGAAATGCTGAAAGCCATCGGCGCAGAAACAATTGATGAACTGTTTGCCGATATTCCGGAAAATGTACGGTTTCAAAAAGACTACCGCATTAAACAAGCAAAGTCAGAAACTGAGCTGACGAGAGAGCTGACAAAGCTTGCGGCGAAAAATAAAGACGCTGTTACATATGCATCTTTTCTGGGTGCAGGAGTGTACGATCACTACCAGCCGGTTATCGTCGATCATGTGATATCCCGATCAGAGTTTTACACGGCATATACGCCTTATCAGCCTGAAATCTCACAAGGAGAGCTGCAGGCGATTTTTGAATTTCAAACGATGATCTGTGAATTAACGGGAATGGATATCGCAAACTCCTCTATGTACGATGGGGGAACGGCGCTGGCGGAAGCGGCGATGCTTGCGTCGGGCCATACGAAAAAGAAAAAAATCGTCATTTCCGCAGCCGTTCATCCGGAATCACGGGATGTTTTGAAAACATACGCAAAGGGCCAATATATTGAGGTTGTAGAGGTTCCCGCGAAAAACGGCGTCACAGATCTTGAAGCATTGGAACATGCCGTTTGTGATGAAACGGCCGCCGTGATCGTCCAGTATCCGAACTTCTTCGGACAAATCGAGCCGTTAAAGGACATTGAGCCGCTCGCACATAAAGGAAACAGCCAGCTGATTGTTTCTTCAAACCCGCTCGCGCTCGGTATTTTGACACCGCCCGGGGCATGCGGAGCTGATATCGTCGTCGGGGACGCGCAGCCTTTCGGCATACCTGCGGCGTTCGGCGGCCCGCATTGCGGCTATTTTGCAGTAACGAAAAAACTGATGAGAAAGGTGCCGGGCCGGCTTGTCGGCCAAACGGAAGATGAAAACGGGCGAAGAGGCTTTGTTCTCACTCTTCAGGCGCGCGAGCAGCATATCAGAAGGGACAAAGCCACGTCTAACATTTGCTCAAATCAGGCGCTGAATGCTTTAGCGGCTTCAGTCGCGATGACGGCGCTCGGAAAAAACGGCGTCAAAGACATGGCCCGCCAAAATATATTGAAAGCTGATTACGCGAGACGCCAAGCGGAAAAAGCCGGCTTGCACGTAGCATTTGACGGCCCGATATTTAATGAATTTGCCGTCAGGCTGAATCTTCCCGTCAAGGAAGCAAACCGGCGGCTCCTGCAAGACGGCATAATCGGCGGATATGATTTAGGCCTTGCGTATCCGGAACTGAATCAGCATATGCTCATTGCCGTCACAGAGCTGAGAACAAAAGAAGAGATCGATTCGCTTATTGCGGGATTGGGGGATCAACATGAATAATCAAGATCAGGCGCTTATTTTTGAAATGTCCCGCGAAGGGCGTATCGGTTACAGCCTTCCGAAGCTTGATGTGCCGGAAACAGAGCTTGAAAGTCTTCTTCCCGGTGACTATATCCGCGATGAAGACGCAAAGCTGCCGGAAGTATCAGAGCTCGATATTATGCGGCATTATACCGCTCTTTCTAAGAGGAACCACGGAGTTGATTCAGGCTTTTACCCGCTCGGCTCTTGTACGATGAAATACAATCCGAAATTAAATGAAAAAATTGCCCGGATCGCAGGTTTTTCCGCTATTCATCCGCTTCAGGACGAGGACACGGTTCAGGGGGCGCTTGAGCTTTTATACGATTTAAGCGGACACTTGGAGGAGATTACGGGCATGGACGAGGTGACGCTGCAGCCTGCGGCGGGCGCTCACGGCGAATGGACCGGTCTGATGATGATCCGCGCCTATCACGAAGCGCGGGGAGACTTCGGACGGACGAAGGTGATTGTCCCTGATTCAGCCCACGGCACGAATCCGGCATCCGCCACGGTCGCCGGTTTTGAAACGATTACCGTCAAGTCAAATGAGCACGGGCTGGTTGACATTGAAGATTTGAAAAGAGCGGTAAATGAAGAAACAGCGGCGCTGATGCTGACGAATCCGAACACCCTCGGGTTATTTGAGGAAAACATTACGGAAATGGCTGAAATCGTCCATCAGGCCGGCGGAAAGCTTTATTATGACGGAGCGAATTTAAATGCCGTTTTAAGTAAAGCAAGACCGGGAGATATGGGATTTGACGTCGTTCACCTTAATCTGCATAAAACATTTACCGGGCCGCACGGCGGGGGAGGACCTGGCTCAGGGCCGGTCGGCGTAAAAAAAGAATTCATTCCGTATCTGCCGAAACCCGTTCTCACGAAAAAAGAGGGGCGTTTGACGTTTGACTATGACCGGCCGCAGTCGATCGGGCGCGTAAAACCTTATTACGGCAACTTCGGCATTAATGTCAGAGCCTACACGTATATCCGTTCCATGGGGCCTGACGGCTTAAAAGCTGTGACCGAAAACGCGGTTTTAAATGCAAATTATATGATGAGAAGACTCGCGCCTTATTATGATCTCCCGTATGACCGTCATTGCAAGCATGAATTTGTGTTATCGGGTAGAAGGCAGAAAAAGCTTGGCGTACGAACGCTTGATATTGCCAAACGGCTTTTGGATTTCGGCTATCATCCGCCGACTGTGTATTTTCCTCTCAATGTTGAAGAAAGCATCATGATCGAACCGACGGAAACGGAATCAAAGGAAACGCTTGATGCGTTTATAGATGCCATGATTCAAATTGCGCGGGAAGCGGAGGAATCGCCTGAAATCGTTCAGGAGGCGCCGCATACAACAGTTGTCAAAAGAATGGATGAAACCAAGGCGGCAAGAAAGCCGGTTTTAAAGTACGAACGTACACCTGACGTCAGCCGCTGACAAGGTATAAAAAAAGAGCTTCCGTATAAAACGGACAGCTCTTTTTTCATGATTAGTTTTTTGCTTTAATTTTTCCGCCCCATTTTTTAAATCCGCCTTTCAGGTTGTAAATATCTTTGCAGCCGTGTTTGCGGAGCGTCTGTGCCGCGCGTCCGCTGCGGACATTGTTTTGGCAGTACAGATAAACGGGTTTATCAGGACGGATTTCACTTTTGCGCTGTTTCAGCTGTGACAGCGGAATGTTGCGCGCGCCGAGAATATGGCCGCCTTCAAATTCATTCGGTTCACGGACGTCAATCAGCTGCGCTTTTCTGTAGCCCGCGCGGAATTCCTCTTCCGTAAGTGTTTTCATTAAACGCTGCTGGTAAAAATACGACACGATCATATAAACGATAAACGCCGCAACAATAATTAAAGCAATCATATTAGACAATGCGATTCTACTCCTTTAGCTTATAAAATAAAACCCTGCTTCCTGAAAACAAGGCTTACCGGACGTTTTGGGACAAATACTATTATAGTAAAGCATGAAGCGATTGTCATCCTTAATGAAACGAAATATTTTTCATTTTCAAGGCAGTTTGTTAAACTGATTTTATTAAAACGATAAAGAAGGGTTCAGTGTATGGAAAAAGAAACATGGCGGTTTATTGACTCAGGGAATGAAAGCCCGGCATTTAACATGGCGCTGGATGAAGCGCTTTTATATTGGCACAGCCAAAAAAAAATTCCTCCGGTGATCCGTTTTTACGGCTGGAATCCGGCAACTTTGTCTGTCGGGTATTTTCAAAATATTAAGAAGGAAATTAACTTTGACGCAGTACATAAACACGGCCTCGGGTTTGTCAGAAGACCGACAGGCGGACGGGGTGTTCTGCATGATAAAGAATTGACATACAGCGTAATCGTTTCAGAGGATCACCCGGAAATGCCGGCCACGGTGACAGAGGCGTACCGGGTGATTTCAGAAGGTATTCTGCAGGGATTCAGAAACCTTGGACTTGATGCCTGCTTTGCGATTCCCCGAACGGAGAAAGAAAAAGAAAGCTTGAAAAATCCGCGCTCGTCCGTCTGCTTTGATGCGCCTTCGTGGTATGAACTGGTCGTCGAAGGACGGAAAGTTGCCGGAAGCGCACAGACACGCCAAAAAGGCGTCATTCTTCAGCACGGTTCCATCCTGCTTGACATTGATGAGGATAAGCTGTTTGATCTGTTTTTATATCCGAGCGACAGAGTCCGTGAGCGCATGCAGCGGAATTTCAAAAACAAAGCGGTAGCCATCAACGCCTTAGCGCCGAAACGGGTAACGATGGATGAGGCCAGAATCGCTTTTAAAGCCGGTTTTGAGGAAGGGCTGAACATTCATCTTGAGCCTTACACACTCACGTCTGAAGAGCTTGCATTTGTCAATGAGCTGGCTGAGACGAAATACGCGTCTGATGAATGGAATTATAAGCGCTGATAAGGCTTGACAGACCGGAAGCATCCTTGTTTTTTCATGACCGTTAGTGTAAACTTGTAATGGTTTATAAAGTTAAGGTGCTTTTTGGGAGGGTTACTTATGACAACACCAAGTATGGAAGATTATATTGAACAGATTTATATGCTGATAGAAGAAAAAGGATATGCACGGGTTTCTGATATCGCGGAAGCTTTGGCAGTCCACCCCTCCTCTGTAACGAAAATGGTTCAAAAACTAGATAAAGACGAGTATTTGATTTATGAAAAATATCGCGGGCTCGTATTGACGTCAAAAGGCAAAAAGATCGGCAAACGGCTCGTATACAGACACGAATTGCTTGAGCAGTTTTTAAGAATCATTGGTGTTGATGAAGAGAAGATTTACAATGATGTTGAAGGAATCGAACATCATCTGAGCTGGAACAGCATTGACCGCATCGGCGACCTCGTTCAGTATTTCGAAGATGACGAAAGCCGGAAAAAAGAATTGAAATCCGTACAGAAAAAAACCGAAAATCCCGGTGAATAAAGGGCAGCCCGAAATGGGGGCGCCCTTTTTTTAATGTCTTCATTCTTTGGTCTATTTCGCCCAGCCGTTTCTTAAAATAATAATACACCTTGAGATGGAAGGGAGAGGGCGCGCTATGCAGATTGACGGCGTATTTTCGGGCGGGGGGATAAAAGGGGTGGCGCTTGCCGGCGCTTATGAAGCGCTGGAAGAAAAGGGCTTTCGCTTTGAAAGGCTCGCCGGAACAAGCGCCGGCGCAATTATTGCCGCATTTATCGCTGCGGGCTATACGAGCAGAGAGGTTCATTCCATCATAGATGAGGTGGACGGAAGGCAATTGCTTGATCAGAGATACTCATTCCTCCCGCTGAAAATCCTGCAGTGGGTGTCGATATATTGGCGCCTCGGACTATACAGAGGCGATATGCTGGAAAAATGGATTGCGGATAAATTAAAAGCGAAGGGCATCATCGCGTTCGGTGATTTGAAAAAAGGCTCGCTCCGTCTCATCGCTTCAGATCTGACGAACGGAACGATGATCGTGCTTCCTGACGATCTTCCCCGCTACGGATTAAATCCGGAGATGTTCCCGGTTGCCAGAGCCGTCAGAATGAGCTGCAGCATTCCTTATTTTTTTGAACCGATAAAACTGAAGACCGAAAAAGGCACCTCGACGGTCGTTGACGGCGGCGTGTTAAGCAATTTCCCGATTTGGCTGTATTCAAAAGAACGCAAACGGCCGGTCATCGGAATTTCACTTTCGCCCAACGAAAAAGAGCGCCCGAAAAAAACAATCCGCAACGCTTTTGAGCTGTTCGGGGCTTTGTTTGAAACGATGAAAGACGCTCATGATGCCAGGCATATCGCGACAAAGTACGAACAGAATATTATTTTTATTCCGGTGGAACATGTGATGGCGACGGAGTTTCATCTCACACCGCAAAAAAAACTAGCTCTCATTGAGCTAGGAAAAAGCAGAACAGAGCAATTTTTGAAGCAATGGAGCTATTAAAAAAGCGCTCTGTTTTTCTTTTTATTCTTTTTGCCTTCTATGACGGTAAGCTGGGTCTGGCTTTTTTTCTTAAGAATCATCGGCTTCGGTCTGCTGCTGCTCGGCACGCTCCGCAAATGGCTGACCCGGCCTCTGTGTCCGGCGCGGTGCTTCGCTTTTTGTTCCTTCATTCGGAGCCGCGATTGTCTGGCCGCTTTTCTGAAAGCGGTTCCGTCACGGCCGGTGCGGCGGTTCAGGACCGTCCTCACGATAAAATAAATAATGATGCCTGCGATAATAACGGTGATCGCTCTTGAAATCATCTGCCCGGGGTTGGTTACCGCCGCATAAATGAAACCGAATGCGCCAAGCGCTATCAATACAGCAAAAAAAGGTTGTACACGATGATTCATAACTGCCCACCTCCAAAATAATAACGGTAACGGTTCAGATTACGTTGTGAGACGGCTTTTCGCTCTGTTCTGAAATGTCTTCCAGTCTGAGAAGCTCGTTAAAGCTTTCTATGGCAACCTCGACCTGGTCATCCGCCGGTTCCTTTGTCGTTAAAAGCTGCAGCCACAGGCCGGGATAACCGAGCACTTTCAAAACGGGGATATTCCGCACTCTGTTCGTCAGCTGGAGCACTTCAAAGGAGATGCCGAGAACGACCGGTATAAGCGCAATCCTGTCTAAAATCCGCACCCAAAGCGGATCTGTCGGAACGAGTAAATAGACGAACATGCCGACAATGATCGTAAATAAAATAAAGCTTGAACCGCAACGGTAATGAAGCCGTGACTGTTTCTGAACATTTTCTATTGTAATTGGAAAATTCTGTTCATAACAGTTTATGACCTTATGTTCGGCTCCATGATATTGAAACACTCTTTTAATTAACGGCGTCATTGATAAAAAATAAATGTAGCCGAGAAGCAGAAGCAGCTTAAACAGACTTTCGATTCCG
This sequence comes from Bacillus sp. FCW2, assembly GCF_021228595.1. Taxonomy (NCBI): domain Bacteria; kingdom Bacillati; phylum Bacillota; class Bacilli; order Caryophanales; family Bacillaceae; genus Bacillus; species Bacillus sp. FCW2. The sequence continues at coordinate 1,190,278 of NZ_CP089436.1, forward strand.
ATCTGCGCGGCGTCTGAGGAAAAGACGGGCCTTACAAGCTCCGCTAAGAAGACCGGGACGAGCGTAAAAACGAATTTGCTGAACAAAAACGACAGAACGCCGATCACCGCCAGGCTGAAAAACATCGATAAGCCCGAACCCTTCTTATCTTCCTGCTCCAGCTTGGCGTCATCCTGAGGATCAAGCCCGTATCGTTCGCTGGAAAAGTTTAAATGCTTTGTGCCGTTGGCGCTCGCCTCAATGATGGCGACGATTCCCCGCAAAAAAGGAATCTTTTTTAAAGCCGAAAGCTTGGCGTTCGGCACTCTCGGAAGCTTGAAAAAATCAATGCTTCCGTCATTCCTGCGGATGGCGGTAACATAATTTTTTCTGCCGCCGAACATGACCCCTTCAACAACAGCCTGCCCGCCGTATGCAGGGGGCGTTTTTTGTTTGGACATTGTTTATCAACCTGCCTGTTTTCTTAGGATTTACTAACCATTTCCTTTCACTCTATTGTACAGGAAACCGCGGTAAACCTCTAGTTAGACAGTTGGGAAATCAATGCTTTTTCTACATGCAGTATACCCCGTTTCTTTAGATTTTACTCATTGAATGAAAATATGGCGCAGCTTTTTATGACTTTTAAATTTTGGGGCAGTCTATGACTGGAGGTGCCATGATGACAAGCGAAAAACATTCAGAACAGGAAGAAAAGAAGAAGCAGGATGATGATCAGCAGCCTGTTTCATTTACCGGCAGAATTTGCGGTATCGGATTTGCCGGCGGTGTATTTTGGAGTTTGATCGGCTATCTCGGGTATGTCTTTCATTTTTCAGAGATCAGCCCCAACATGATTCTTCAGCCGTTTATGATCGGAGAATGGAAAAAACAATGGCTCGGCACGATGGTCAGCATCGTTGTCATCGGATTCATTTCAATTGCCGGGGCGTTTATTTATTTCGTCTGCCTGAAGCGTTTTAAAACGATGTGGCCGGGGATGGTGTACGGCGTCATTTTATGGTGTGCGGTTTTTTTCTTATTCAATCCGATTTTCGAAGATGTGAAATCCATCACTGAATTGAAATCAGATACAATCGTGACGACGCTTTGCCTTTACATTCTGTACGGTTTGTTTGTCGGCTACTCAATTTCCTTCAACTACAATGAACTTACGTCAGACAAGCTTGCAAGGGCGCTCGGCAACAAGTGAATAAGTGTATAATCCCTGTCCGGTATGGTAAAATGTTCACGAGAAGTGAACATTTTTTATGCTGAAAACCGGGCGGGGATGCTCCCGCGTTGTCAGGCGGCAGTCAAGAATCGGCGAGGAGGAGAAAGGGAATGAAACTTGAGAAATTGCGAAATCTTTTCGGTCAGCTGGATATAGACGGAATGTTGGTGACAAGCTCCGCCAATCTGCAGTATATGACGGGATTTACGGGTTCGTCAGGCCTTGCGGTCATATCGAAAGAACGTGCGGCATTTATCACGGATTTCCGTTACACCGAGCAGGCGAAGACGCAAGTGAAGGGTTTTGACATTATCGAGCACGGCGGAAGCTTAATCCAAACGGCTGCGGATACGATTCTTGAGTACGGCATTAAAAAACTCGGCTTCGAGCAAAACAGCATGACGTACGGAACATATGTATCCTACCAAGCGGTGCTGCAGGAAGCGGAGATGGTTCCCGTCGCGGATTCCGTTGAAAAGTTGCGCTTGATTAAGTCAAGTGAAGAGATTAAGATATTAGAGGAAGCTGCGAAGATTGCGGATGATGCGTTTGAACATATTCTGACGTTTATCAAACCGGGCATCTCAGAGATTTCAGTTGCAAACGAGCTCGAATTTTATATGAGACGCCAAGGAGCAGACGGCTCTTCCTTTGATATGATCGTCGCCTCGGGAGTCAGATCCAGCCTTCCCCACGGAGTGGCAAGCGGCAAATTGATTGAAAAGGGAGACTTGGTCACGCTCGATTTCGGCGCTTATTATAAAGGCTATTGTTCTGATATCACACGCACCGTCGCGGTCGGAGAGCCAAGTGATAAACTGAAAGAGATTTATCAGGTCGTATACGATGCCCAAGCGCTTGGTGTCCTGCATATTAAACCCGGCATGACGGGAAAAGAAGCGGACGCCCTGACGAGGGATCACATCACCGCAAAAGGCTACGGACAGTATTTCGGCCATTCGACAGGACACGGGTTCGGAATGGAAGTCCATGAATCACCGGGGCTGTCTTTCAGGTCATCGGCCGTTCTTGAGCCGGGCATGGCGGTAACGGTTGAGCCGGGCATATACATACCGGATGTTGGGGGCGCAAGAATCGAAGATGATATCATCATCACTGAGGACGGCAACCGGACAATTACGCATTCCCCTAAAGAATTAATTATTTTGTGATCGGAATATAGGAGGACATCAAACATGATTTCAGTTAACGATTTTCGTACAGGACTAACGATTGAAGTAGACGGCGGCATTTGGCGCGTCGTTGACTTCCAGCACGTAAAGCCGGGAAAAGGAGCGGCATTTGTCCGTTCTAAATTGCGTAACCTGCGCACGGGCGCTATTCAGGAGAAAACATTCCGTGCAGGTGAAAAAGTCGCGAAAGCGCAAATCGAAACAAAAACGATGCAGTATCTTTATGCCAACGGCGATCAGCACGTGTTCATGGATACAAGCTCATATGAACAGCTTGAATTGAATGAAAACCAAATCGAAGAAGAATTAAAATATCTTCTGGAAAATATGTCTGTGCACATCATGATGTATCAGTCTGAAACGCTCGGTATTGAACTGCCGAACACAGTTGAACTGAAAGTTGTTGAAACAGAGCCGGGAATTAAAGGCGACACGGCGTCAGGCGGCACAAAACCTGCCAAAACGGAAACAGGTCTTGTCGTAAACGTACCGTTCTTCGTGAACGAAGGCGATACGCTTGTTGTAAATACATCAGACGGTTCTTACGTGTCAAGAGCGTAGTTAAAGAAATTCGGAGTCTGCTCCTTTTACGGGGCAGGCTTTTTTTGCGTTCTGCATCAAATCTTTCTTTTATATGAAAATAGTGAGACTACTTCCGTCAGCTAGAGCATATAGTGTAACAAAATGCTTGAAGTTGGGGGATTGCAATGAAATTTTTGTTTGGTTCAATCAATTCTACTGTTTTAACGATGGCCGGTTTACGAGTTTTGTCCTCGCTCATTGAATTATCGGCCGCTATTATCATGCTTTTGACAAACGACATCAGAAAAGCGGTTGTGGTGAATAGTATTTTGGCAATCGTCGGCCCGCTGATCTTTATCATCACAATGACGATCGGCATTTATCAGATTGCCGGACAGCTCTCATATGCAAAGTTAATATTGATTTTTGCGGGAGTGGTGCTGATTTTGGCCGGTGTGCATAAATAGAGGGCCGGGGTGTCATAAAGTCTGTCCCGGATCATACATTTTAAAGAAGCCAATCGGTAAAAAAGGAGGAGACTCTATTGAATGAGATTACAGAGGTTCTCCCTGCATTATTGAGAGATGCCATCTCCGCCGTGCCCGAAGAAGCGAGGCGGGATACAGAAGAAATCAGAATCCGCGTCGACAGGCCGGTTGAACTGATCCAAAAAGGACAACCTTTGTATTTGTCATATGTGTGCACGGCCGGCGACGCACAGCTGATCCTCAGCCGGCTCAGCAATTACAGTATGTACACGCTGGAAGAAGAGCTGAAAAAAGGATACATCACAATCAGAGGAGGCCACCGTGTGGGGCTGGCCGGAAGAGTCATCGTCGAAAACGGAGCCGTCAAAGGACTCCGGGATATTACTTCTTTTAATATCCGAATCGCCCGGGAGAAGCTGGGGATCGCAGAACCGCTCATTCCTTTCTTATGGAAAGAAAACTGGCTGAACACGCTGATCATCGGTCCTCCGCAAACGGGGAAAACGACCTTGCTTCGTGATTTGGCCCGGCTTTCCAGCACCGGATCAAAACGCATTCCTGCAAAAAAAACAGGTATCGTAGATGAACGGTCGGAAATTGCCGGCTGCCTGCGGGGCATTCCCCAGCACAGTTTCGGCCGCAGAATCGATGTCCTTGATGCCTGTCCGAAGGCGGAAGGGCTGATGATGATGATCCGCTCTATGAGTCCTGATGTCATAATTGTGGATGAAATCGGGAGAATGGAAGACTCACAAGCGCTGCTGGAGGCGCTCCATGCGGGCGTATCCGTTATCGTATCTGCGCACGGGTGGGACATGAAAGACTTGGTAAAGAGGCCGTCGCTGAAAATGCTTTGGGAGGAAAACGTGTTTGACCGGTATGTTGAACTGTCAAGGCGCCGCGGTCCGGGAACGATCAGCAGGATGTACGGAAAGGACGGGGAACCTGTTCCGCATGCTGAAAGCGTGATGACATGCTGAAGCTTTTGGGTGCCGTGTTTATTCTGACAGCGACGACTTGGACCGGATTTGAGATCGCCAAAATGTATATTGAAAGGCCGAGGCAGATCCGTCAGCTGCGCGCGGCGCTCCAATCGCTTGAAGCGGAAATCATGTTCGGGCATACACCGCTGCATACCGCCTCGGGACAAATTGCCGCACAGCTTTCCAAACCTGTATCGTTATTGTTTCAAGCTTTCAGCAGAAGGCTTGAGCAGGGAAGCGATTCCGCCAAAACGGCTTGGGAACAGAGCTTGAAACATAACTGGTCTTCCATGGCGATGAAAAAAAGCGAATATGATGTGCTGAAGCAATTCGGAGAGACGCTCGGGCTCCATGACCGTGTTTCTCAGCAGAAACATATCAAGCTTGCGCTTACACATTTGGAAGCGGCGGAAGCGGATGCCGGACGGGCGCAGGCGAAAAATGAAAAAATGGTGAAAAGCTTAGGATTTTTAGCCGGACTGTTACTTATTCTTCTATTGATGTAAACATGAGGGGAGCAAACATAAAATGGGAGTCGACGTAAATGTCATTTTTCAAATCGCCGGAGTCGGTATCGTGGTTGCGTTTCTGCACACCATACTTGATCAAATGGGAAAAAAAGAATACGCCCAGTGGGTGACGCTGCTTGGCTTTATCTATATTTTATTTATGGTGGCGACGATTGTCGATGACCTGTTCAAAAAGATCAAAGCTGTGTTTCTATTCCAAGGATAGGGGGGCTTACAGATTGAGATTGTTCAAATTGTAGGTTTAGGCCTGATCGCCACATTTCTCTCCCTGATCGTAAAAGAACAGAAACCGACTTTCGCGTTTATGATTGTCGTCTTCAGCGGCTGCGTGATCTTTCTTTATCTCATCGACCAGATTTACGACATTATCAGAATGATAGAAAAAATAGCCGTCAATGCAAATGTCAATATGGTCTATGTGGAAACCATTTTAAAAATTATCGGCATCGCCTACATCGCTGAATTCGGAGCGCAGCTTACAAAGGATGCGGGCCAGGGAGCGATTGCTTCGAAAATAGAGCTGGCCGGAAAAATTTTGATACTGGTAATGGCCGTGCCGATACTCACCGTCATTATTGAAACGATTCTCGGACTTATTCCTTCTTGATCATAAATAAAATGGAAAGGGGGGCACAAAAAATGAAGCGCTTTCGGTGGGCGGGAGCTTTTTTGTTCATCCTCTTATTTTTTCAGACTGAATGTGTACAAGCTGCCGGAACAGACGGTGCGTCGCAGGAAACCGCAGTTCACCAAGAATCCGCTGATGAAGTGGCGAAAAAGCAGGCCGAAGCGCTGAAAACAGAAGGCATCGGAAAGTTTTGGGACGACATCATGACGGAATACGGCGGTCTTCTGCCTGAAAGCCAAAAGGGAAGCATCATCGACTTTATTAACGGAGAAAAAACGTTCTCACCGGAGGCATGGCTGAAGGCTTTATTTTCATACTTGTTTCATGAAGTGCTCGCAAACGGAAAGCTTCTGGGAACTTTGATTCTTCTCACCATTTTTTGTGTCATTCTGCAGCTCCTGCAAAATGCGTTCCAGCAGAGCACCGTCAGCAAAGTGGCTTATGCAATCGTCTACATGGTGCTGATTATTCTCGCTTTAAACAGCTTTCATGTTGCTGTCAATTATGCCAGTGAAGCGATCCAGACGATGACAAGCTTCATTCTCGCGCTTATCCCGCTTTTACTCGCGCTTTTGGCGTCTTCCGGGGGAGCCGTCTCCGCAGCTTTTTTTCACCCCGTTATTTTATTTCTGATGAATACGAGCGGCCTTCTCATTCAAAACATTGTCATGCCGCTTATCTTCCTGTCAGCGATTTTAAGCATCGTCAGCACGATGACGGATCAATATAAAGTCACGCAGCTTGCCAATCTGCTCAGAAATATCGCGATCGGCGCGCTTGCCGTATTCCTCACCGTGTTTCTCGGCGTCATCTCCGTACAGGGGGCTTCGGCTGCCGTGACGGACGGGATTACGCTCAGGACTGCAAAATTTATAACAGGCAATTTTATTCCCGTGCTCGGCCGGATGTTTACGGATGCGACGGATACGGTCATCAGCGCCTCGCTCCTATTAAAAAACACCGTGGGAATCCTCGGAGTCGGAATTTTGATCTGCATCTCCGCGTTTCCGGCGATCAAAGTGCTCTCGCTCGCTTTTATTTATAAGCTCGCGGCCGCTATTCTGCAGCCGCTCGGAGGCGGGCCCGTCATTACGTGCCTCGGCGTCATCAGCAGAAGCGTACTGTATATTTTCGCGGCGCTCGCCATCGTCTCTCTCATGTTTTTCCTCAGCATCACAGTCATTATTACAGCAGGCAACCTCACCATGATGATGAAATAAAGGAGGCCCATTGGATATGAGCTTTTTAACAGAATGGCTGACAAGCATTATTTTATTTATCTTATTCGCCATCGTCATCGACATGCTGCTGCCCAGCTCCAGTATGCAAAAATACGCAAAGATGGTTGTCAGCCTGCTGTTAATCATTGTCATGCTCAACCCGATATTCAAACTTTTCAAAACAGACCCGGAAATCATCTTCGATTATTTGACAAAACAAGAGCAATCTCAATCCGCTGATATAAAAAATCAAATCAAATCAGAAAAAAAAGAAATACAAGCATCAAACCGCGCATATGTTTTAGAAGAAATGGCTGTCCAACTAAAAAAGAAAGCGGAGGAGATGTTCAGTCATGACGAATACAAAATAGACGACATCCGCCTTACAGCGGAAGAACAGGTTCGTTCAGAAGAAGATGTAAAAACGATCAGCGTGTATATGGCCCCATCTTCTGAAAAAACCGTGCAAACCGTCGCACCGATCGACATCCGCACAGACCGCAAATACGAACCGGAAGGCGCAGCCGACAAAAAAGAGGCCGCAGACATCAAAGAAAAACTTGCGGATATATGGGAAATCGGCAGTGAGAAAATTACGGTTTATATGGAAGGCGGGGAGAAAAACGACCATGAATAAAAACGGACTATGGACCATACTCAAAAAACAGCTGATGATCGGACAGGCGAAAGACGGAGAAAAACCAAAACTGACAAAATATCATTACTTTCTGTTCGTGTTTGTGCTCGGGGTATCTTTTATGCTGGTCAGCCAGCTGTTCTCTTCACCGGAGAAAACCGGGAAGGACCAAACGGCGCAGACCGTCATGTCCGGCCGAACGGAAGACAAAAGCGGGCAAAAAAGCGCACCCGTTTTTAAGGCATCGAAAGACGGCAGCGCAAAAACCACGATCGATGATTACGAAAGAGACTATGAAAACCAGCTGAAAGAAATCCTTGAAACGATTATCGGCGTGGAGGATGTCTCAATTGTCGTAAACGTAGACGCAACATCTTTGAAAGTGTTTGAGAAAAATAAAACGAAAAAAGACACCACTACTGAAGAAACCGATAAAGAAGGCGGCAAAAGAAGCGTAACCGATCAAACCTCTGAAGAACAAATTGTCATGATTCGAAACGGGGACCAGGAAACCCCGGTCGTCGTCCAGACGAAAAAGCCCGATATCCGCGGTGTACTCGTTGTCGCTCAGGGAGTGGACAACGTTCAAATAAAAAAAACCATCATTGATGCCGTCACAAGGGTGCTCGATGTTCCGAGCTACCGTGTAGCGGTTGCCCCTAAAAAAATCAAGGAGGATTCATAAATCATGCTGAAAAAACAAACGGTTTGGCTTTTAACAATGCTCAGTCTCGTCGTGGTATTAAGTGTTTATTATATTATGTCGCCGGAAAGCAAAAATGCCGTGCAGATGAAAAGCGAAAAAAGCAGCGGAGAAGTCGCCACTGAAAAAACGCCGGCTCCTGAAACGAAAGATAAGAGCGGAAGCGGTACGGAAAAAGAAGACGGCACAAAAGGAACGAAAGATTCTAAAGGCACAAAAGAGGATAAAGAAACATCAGCCGAAGCATCGGACAAAGACGGATCGGTCGCCACAGAAACAGCTGATGAAAACTTATTTACCGCATACCGCATGGAGCTTGAAGACGCGAGAAGCAAAGAAAGGGAACAGTTAAACAGCATTGTTTCAAGCGATGATGCGACCGCAAAGGAAAAAAGCGAAGCCTACGATAAAATGACGGCGCTGAGCAATGCTGAAGGGACGGAAAAACAGCTGGAAACGCTGATTAAAACACAAGGCTACAAAGATGCGCTCGTGGATGCTGAAGGAGACAAAATCAACATTACCGTCATGTCTGACAAACATTCAAACGCAAAAGCTTCCGCTATCATTGACCTGGTGGAAAAAGAAATCAAGACGATGAAAGACGTCGCCGTCACGTTTGAACCGACAAAGTAAGAGACCTGAACCGCCCGCACCCGCTGCGGGCTTTTCTGATGTCATTTTAGATCAGTGTTGAATTTACACAAGCGCTCCTGTAAGATAAACATAGTATGTACTTTTAGTAGCAACCCATAAATTTCTATTTTTTATACATAGGAGTGGAACTGATGTTAAAAATCAACGAAATTCATGAACTGATAAAAAGAATCGATGAATCTTCCATCGACGAACTTGTTTACGAAATTGAAGGCGTAAGCCTGAAACTGAAAAAAAATGAAGCGCCGGCAGTGAATGTAACGGGACAAGCCCAAGCCGTTCCCGCCGCTTACGCACCTGCTCCGCAGGCTGCAAAACCGGAAGCGCGTGAAGCCGCTCCTGCTCAGGAAGCGCCGAAACAAGACGAAAACCTGCACAAAATTACGTCTCCGATGGTCGGAACGTTTTATGCTTCTTCATCACCGGAAGCCGGCCCTTACGTAAACCAAGGTTCAAAAGTGAGCGAAAATACAGTTGTTTGTATCGTAGAAGCAATGAAACTCTTTAACGAGATTGAAGCCGAAGTAAAAGGAGAAATCGTTGAAGTGTTAGTTGAAAACGGCCAGCTGGTCGAATACGGACAACCTCTATTTCTTGTAAAAGCTGAGTAAGGAGACCTGCTATTATGATTAAAAAGCTATTGATCGCCAACCGAGGAGAAATCGCCGTCAGAATCATCCGGGCCTGCAAAGAGCTGGGCATTGAAACTGTAGCCGTTTATTCTGAGGCAGATAAAGACGCCCTGCATGTCCAAATGGCCGATGAGGCTTTTTGTATCGGGCCGAAAACATCAAAAGAAAGCTATTTAAATGTAACGAACATCGTCAGCGTCGCAAAGCTGACCGGCACGGATGCGATTCATCCGGGATACGGGTTTTTAGCTGAAAACGCCGACTTTGCCGAGCTGTGCGAGGAATTAAACGTAACGTTTGTCGGCCCTACGGCTGACGCCATTTCAAAAATGGGAACAAAAGATATCGCGCGCGACACGATGCAGCTGGCGGGCGTGCCGATTGTGCCCGGTTCAAAAGGAATCATAAAAAATACGGAAGAAGCGGTTTCGCTTGCAGGTGAAATTGGGTATCCTGTCATTATAAAAGCCACTGCGGGCGGAGGCGGAAAAGGCATCCGGGTCGCACGCACAGAAGAAGAACTGATCAAAGGCATTGAGATTACCCAGCAGGAAGCCGCTACGGCATTCGGAAATCCGGGTGTGTACATCGAGAAGTACATCGAAGATTTCCGCCATGTTGAAATTCAGGTGCTTGCGGATAATTACGGAAACACGATCCATCTCGGAGAGCGTGACTGTTCTATCCAAAGACGTCTGCAAAAACTTCTTGAAGAGTCACCGTCACCTGCGCTTGATTCTGAAATCAGGGAGCAGATGGGCGAAGCAGCGGTAAAAGCAGCTAAGGCCGTCGGTTACACGGGAGCCGGCACAGTAGAATTCATCTATGACTACAGAGAACAGCGCTACTACTTCATGGAAATGAACACGCGTATTCAAGTAGAGCACCCTGTCACAGAAATGGTGACGGGAACGGATCTGATCAAAGAACAGATCAAAGTGGCATCCGGACAGGAGCTTTCGCTCAGACAGGAAGACGTTGAATTTAACGGCTGGGCGATTGAATGCCGCATCAACGCTGAAAATCCTGCGAAAAACTTCATGCCTTCACCCGGTAAAATTAACATGTACCTGCCGCCGGGCGGACTTGGCGTACGCGTGGATTCAGCCGCATATCCCGGCTATTCGATCCCGCCGTACTATGACAGTATGATTGCTAAAGTCATCACATACGGAACAACGCGTGATGAGGCAGTCGCACGGATGAAACGCGCGCTGAGCGAATTCGTGATTGAAGGTATTGAAACGACGATTCCGTTCCATTTGAAACTGCTTGAACACGAAACATTTGTCAGCGGAGAGTTTAATACAAAGTTTTTAGAAACATATGATGTAATGGGCTCATAATTTTTGCGGGAGGTGAATTGAATGGAAGACAACAGTGTGCTTAAAATGGATCATGATGAGGCTCATTTAGGCAAGGTTGAAATTGCTCCTGAGGTCATTGAAGTCATTGCCGGCATCGCCGCTTCCGAAGTTGAAGGAGTTGCTGAAATGCGCGGCAATTTCGCCACGGGCGTCGTAGAACGCTTCGGCAAAATCAATCACGGCAAAGGCGTAAAGGTCGATTTAGCCGATGACGGGATTACCATCGACGTCTATTGCGTCGTTCAATTCGGGATCTCGATCCCGAAAGTGGCGGCAAGCGTTCAGGAGAATATCCGACAAACCTTATTAAACATGACGTCTCTTACCATTAATGAAATCAATATTCATATCGTCGGCATTCAATTTGACACGAAAGCCCAAGAAGTCGAAATCGACGAAGAAATGTAATGAGCGTATAAAAACCAAGGGGATGGGCAGCCCTTTGGTTTTTTATACGTTTCCCGTCATTTCAGGCATGAAGAAAGCCGGCTTACAAACGGCAGCCGAGTTTCTTCATGCTGTGAAATCCGAATGAAATTAATACGGTTTGTGAAAATATTCGGCATTAGGGTGAAAAAACCTAAATTTCGACATGCGATTGAGAAAAAAATATGTTATGATCTCTTTAAGCTTAACGACAAGCGGATAAAGCGGATCTGAAGGAGAAAGAAAATGAAAAGAAGAACAGCTAGAGAAAAAGCTTTGCAGGCACTTTTTCAGATTGATGTCAGCGATATTGCACCGAACGATGCCATTGAGCACGCGCTCGATGGTGAAAAAACAGATGCCTTCTTTGAACAGCTGGTGTACGGAGTGATCGAACATCAGGTTCAGCTTGATGAAATGATTTCCGGCCATCTCGTCAATTGGAAGCTTGACCGGATTGCAAACGTAGACCGCGCGGTCCTGCGTCTGGCGGTGTATGAAATGGTTTATTCTGACGACATTCCTGCTAACGTGTCATTAAACGAAGCAATCGAGCTGGCAAAACGGTTCGGCGACGATAAAGCTGCAAAATTCGTAAACGGGGTTCTTTCTAACATTAAAACTGATATCGAATCATAGGAGGAAAGAAAATGACTGCAACAATCATCGACGGAAAAGAAACGGCTAAAGAAAAACGCGAACAATTGGCAAAAGAAGTAGAAGAGCTGAAAGCACAAGGCGTAGTGCCTGGCTTGGCGGTCATTTTAATCGGAGACGATCCCGCTTCTGTTTCATATGTGACAGGCAAGAAAAAAGCCGCTGAAACAATGGGAATGAAATTTAAGCTTGACCGCTTTGACTCAAGCTTAACCGAGGCGGAGCTTTTAACAGTGATTGATCAGTATAATCAAAATCCGGAATTCCACGGCATTCTCGTCCAGCTGCCGCTCCCGGATCATATTTCTGAAAAAGCCGTAATCGAGCGGATCTCCCCTGATAAGGATGTTGACGGTTTCCACCCTCTCAACGTCGGGAAAATGCTGCTTGGCGAAGATACATTTCTTCCATGCACGCCGCACGGAATTGTCGAGTTATTGAAAAAGACGAACGTAGATCTTTCCGGCAAAGAAGTTGTTGTAGTCGGACGAAGCAATATTGTCGGAAAACCGGTCGGCCAGCTGCTGCTGAACGAAAACGCGACCGTCACATATTGCCATTCCCGCACGAAAAATATGTCTGAGCATACGAAAAAAGCAGATATTCTTGTGGTAGCGGTCGGTAAAGCGAATTTCATCAAAGCCGATCAAATCAAAGAGGGCGCCATTGTCATTGATGTCGGCGTCAACCGTCTCGAAAGCGGAAAACTCTGCGGAGACGTTCAGTTTGATGAAGCGAAAGAAAAAGCATCTTTCATTACGCCGGTGCCGGGCGGAGTAGGTCCGATGACCATCACAATGCTTGCGCATAATACTGTTAAATCTGCCAGACGTACGTTATCATAGATAACCGGAGACAGTCACAAAAAGTGTGACAATGAGCACGATACCCGCTTCTTAAGGCTCCTTTCAGCCAGAGCGGGTTTTCTTAGTTTAGGGCAAAAAGCCTTTATGAAAGGAGTGCAGGATGTGAGTGAAGCGGCATATGTCACGGTTTCCGCGCTGACCAAATACATTAAACGAAAATTCGATGTGGACCCTCATCTTGAAGACATTTGGATTAAGGGTGAGCTCTCCAATGTTAAAATTCATACGAGAGGCCACATTTATTTTACATTAAAAGATGAGCATGCCCGCATGCAGGCCGTCATGTTTCAGAGGCAAAGTTCGAGGCTTGCGTTTAAGCCCGAAGACGGAATGAAGGTCATCGTAAGAGGCGGTATCTCCGTCTATGAACCGAGCGGAAGCTATCAGCTGTACGCGAAAGAAATGCAGCCGGACGGTGTGGGGGCGCTCTACTTAGCATATGAAGAATTAAAGAAAAAACTTGCCGGCGAAGGGTTGTTTGATGACCGGCATAAGCAGGCCATCCCCGCTTTTCCGGCTACGATCGGGGTCGTCACGTCACCGACGGGAGCAGCCGTCAGAGACGTCATTACCACACTCAAAAGAAGATACCCCCTTGTGAAAGTCATTGTGCTTCCCGCGCTCGTTCAAGGTGAAAATGCCAGCAGATCGATTGTGAAGCGCATTGAAGAAGCCAATGCACAAAAAATGTGTGACGTCCTGATCGTCGGAAGGGGAGGGGGTTCGATCGAAGAATTGTGGGCATTTAACGAAGAAATCGTGGCCCGGGCGATTTTTGCTTCCGCCATTCCGATTATATCAGCCGTCGGACATGAAACAGATTTTACAATCAGTGATTTCGTCGCGGATATCCGGGCGGCAACGCCGACAGGAGCGGCAGAAATCGCCGTCCCCCACACGACGGACTTAATGGAACGGACAAAAACGGCGGAAGTCCGCCTGACAAGAGCGATGCAGCAGCATATCAGCAAGAAAAAAGAACGGGTTCAATCGCTCCAGTCATCCTACGCGTTCCGTTTTCCGAAACGATTGTATACCCAAAAGGAACAGCAGTTTGACCTTTTGTATCAGCAGTTCCAATCACAGCTCACAGGGCTTACGGACAGGAAACAAAGGCAGCTGGAGCGGAATACGTACAGATTAACGGCGCTCCACCCTGAAACCCAGCTGAAACAGGCGAAAAAACGGTACGAGGAGCGCTCAAATCAGCTCGCCCGAAGCATGAATGTCCAGCTGAAGCAGCTTCATTCGCAGTTTCAGACGGTTCTTGGTAAACTGAATGCATTAAGTCCCCTTCAGGTGATGGAGAGAGGATACAGTCTGGCCTATAAAGACAAAGAGCTGATCAAAAGCGTTGATCAAGTGGAACAAAATGATACGCTTGAAGTAAAGATGACAGACGGCGTTCTGACGTGTGAAGTATTGCAAAAGAGAGGCGAACGAAAATGACAGAAACCAAAAAAAGTGAAGAGCTGACATTTGAAGAGGCGATGAAAGGCCTTGAAGGCATTGTGGCAAAGCTTGAAGAAGGAGACGTGCCGCTGGAGCAGGCGATTAATTATTTTCAGGAAGGGATGGCCCTTTCAAAAATGTGCCATGAAAAGCTTCAGCATGTCGAAAAGCAAATGGACTTTATTTTAAAAGATAACGGAGAACTTGCACCTTTCAGCGTTCAGGAGGAAGACGAAGGTGACAAATAAACTGGACGCATTTTTAGCATCGCGCAAACAACTGATTGAACAGCAGCTTTCTTTGTATACAGAACGGCTTGCGATGCCGGAAACCCTCAAAAAATCTATGCTGTATTCTTTGGAAGCGGGCGGAAAGAGGCTGCGCCCCCTCGTCGTCTTAGCCGTTCTGAATGCTTACGGAAAAGATGAAAAAGATGGGATTCCGGTCGGATGCGCTGTCGAAATGATTCATACGTATTCTTTAATACATGATGATCTGCCTTGCATGGACGATGATGATCTGCGCCGGGGAAAGCCCACAAACCATAAAGTCTTCGGAGAAGCGGCAGCCGTATTGGCCGGAGACGGGCTTCTGACAGAAAGCTTTAAATTGATCACATCCCACGTGTCTGAGGCGGTTTCAGCAGAAAAACGGCTCCGTCTCGTCGATGAGCTGATCAGCGCGGCAGGAACGGAAGGAATGGTCGGCGGGCAGGCTGCCGACATGGAAGCGGAACAAAAGCGGATAACGCTTGAGGAGCTGGAATCCATCCACGAGCGGAAAACGGCCAAGCTCCTCGGTTTTTCCGTGACGGCGGGCGCCATTTTGGCAGATGCACCGGAGGATGAAGTCGAAAAGCTCCGTTTGTTCAGCAGCCATATTGGCATCGGATTTCAAATCAGAGACGACATCCTTGATATTGAAGGGCATGAGGAGAGGATCGGCAAACCGGTCGGCTCAGACACGTCGAACGAAAAATCAACGTATCCGTCGCTTTTAACGCTTGAAGGCGCGAAAGAAAAGCTTGCGTATCATATCAGCGAGGCGAAACAGATCATCAGCGGCCTTTCTCTTCAGAAAGAATTGCTGCATGACCTCTGTGATTTAATCGCGGCGAGAGATCATTAAAAACGGTCCTGATTTGAAGGGGCTGCCGCTCCTATGGTAAAATGTAAGCAGTTTCGATGAAAATACAAAGGGAGTCTTTTTCTTTTTTCAAAAAGACACTGTTTAATTTGCAGAAATTCATGCTGAAAGTGAGTTGATCCGCTTTGGATCTTTTATCAATACAGGACCCGTCATTTCTTAAAAAGATGTCAATTGAAGAGCTGGAAGAGCTGAGTGAGGAGATCCGCAATTTCCTCATCACATCGCTGTCTGCCTCTGGCGGCCATATCGGGCCGAACCTCGGGGTTGTCGAGCTGACAATTGCGCTTCACAAAGAATTTGACAGTCCGAAAGATAAATTTTTATGGGATGTCGGACATCAGTCCTATGTTCATAAACTGTTAACCGGACGCGGTAAGGAGTTTGAAACCTTGCGCCAATATAAAGGGCTTTGCGGTTTCCCGAAACGCAGCGAAAGCGAACATGACGTATGGGAAACAGGCCACAGCTCAACCTCGCTCTCAGGCGCGATGGGAATGGCTGCGGCCCGTGATATTAAAGGATCGAAGGAATATATCATCCCGATTATCGGAGACGGCGCTTTAACCGGAGGAATGGCGCTTGAAGCGCTGAACCATATCGGTGATGAGAAAAAAGACATGATCGTCATCCTGAATGATAATGAGATGAGTATTGCGCCGAATGTCGGGGCGATTCATTCTATGCTGGGACGGCTTCGGACTGCCGGCAAATATCAATGGGTAAAAGACGAGCTTGAATATTTATTTAAGCGCATCCCGGCCGTCGGCGGAAAATTGGCCGCCACAGCGGAACGGATAAAAGACAGTTTGAAATATATGCTTGTGTCAGGCATGTTTTTTGAAGAGCTGGGCTTTACGTATTTAGGCCCGGTTGACGGTCATTCCTACCACGAACTGTTTGAAAACCTGCAATACGCCAAAAAAACGAAAGGCCCTGTCCTGTTACATGTCATCACGAAAAAGGGCAAAGGCTATAAACCGGCTGAGACCGACACAATCGGCACATGGCACGGAACGGGTCCGTATAAAATCAATACGGGTGATTTCGTCAAGCCGAAAGCCGCGGCGCCTTCATGGAGCGGACTTGTCAGCGGCACCGTGCAGGAGCTGGCGCGCGAGGATGACAGAATTGTCGCGATTACACCGGCCATGCCGGTCGGCTCCAAACTGGAAGGGTTTGCGAAAGAATTCCCTGAACGCATGTTTGATGTCGGAATCGCAGAACAGCATGCGGCGACGATGGCGGCTGGAATGGCGCTCCAAGGCATGAAGCCGTTTCTTGCGATTTATTCGACCTTTTTGCAGCGGGCGTACGATCAGGTCGTCCATGACATCTGCCGTCAAAACGCGAATGTATTTATCGGCATTGACCGCGCCGGTTTGGTCGGCGCTGACGGGGAGACGCATCAAGGCGTTTTTGACATCGCCTTTTTGCGGCATATACCGAACCTCGTTTTAATGATGCCGAAGGATGAAAATGAAGGCCGCCATATGGTCAATACAGCCCTTAATTATGAGGAAGGTCCGATCGCGATGCGCTTCCCGCGCGGAAACGGACTCGGCGTAAAGATGGATAAAGAGCTGAAAACCATTCCGATCGGAACATGGGAAGTGCTCCGTCCCGGAAAAGACGCGGTCATTTTAACATTCGGTACGACCATTGAAATGGCGCTGGAAGCGGCTGAAGAACTGCAAAAAGAAGGCCTGTCCGTGCGTGTCGTGAATGCGCGGTTCATAAAACCGATTGATCAACAAATGATGAAGGCCATTCTTAATGAAGGTCTGCCGATTTTAACGATAGAAGAAGCCGTGCTTGAAGGCGGATTCGGCAGCACGATTCTCGAATTCGCTCATGACCTCGGCATGTATCATACACCGATTGACAGAATGGGCATCCCAGACCGGTTTATTGAACACGGCAGCGTAACCGCCCTGCTTGAAGAAATCGGTCTCACGAAGGCTGAGGTTATGAACCGGATCAAACTGCTGATGCCGCCGAAGACACATAAAGGAATTGGATCATGACAGCAAAAAAAGAACGATTAGATGTACTTCTTGTAGAAAAAGGCCTTGCGGAAACGCGGGAAAAAGCGAAACGCGCCATTATGGCGGGCATCGTATACTCAAATGAAAACCGATTGGACAAACCGGGTGAAAAAATCGCCCGGGATCTTCCGTTAACGGTAAAAGGAAACCCTCTTAAATACGTCAGCAGAGGCGGATTAAAGCTTGAAAAAGCCCTGGAAGTGTTTCCCGTCTCGGTAAAAGGCAAAACGATGATTGACATCGGCTCGTCTACAGGGGGATTCACGGATTGCGCCCTCCAAAACGGAGCCGAGCGGTCCTACGCAGTGGATGTCGGCTATAATCAGCTTGCTTGGAAGCTCAGACAGGACGAGAGGGTCGTCGTCATGGAACGGACGAATTTCCGCTATTCCGAGCCTTCCGATTTCACAGAGGGTTTGCCGGAATTTGCGACAATCGATGTTTCTTTCATCTCACTCCGCCTCATTCTGCCGGTTTTAAAAACGCTGCTTGTACCGGGGAGCGATTGTATCGCACTGGTGAAGCCGCAATTTGAAGCCGGACGGGAATCCGTCGGAAAAAAAGGCATTGTCAGAGATCCAGGCGTTCATACTGACGTTCTCCGCCGCATGAATCAATTTGCCGCTTCTGAAGGATATACAGTGAAAGGACTGTCCTTCTCACCGATTACAGGGGGAGACGGCAATATTGAGTTTCTGCTTCATTTGGAATGGGGCGGAGAAGACGGAAACGGCGCTGAACTGCCGGAAGAAGACATTCTCCGTACCGTCCGCGAAGCACATGAAACATTAAAAGCCAAAAAGACAGATGTACCGGAATAATAGGGGGCTATTATTCCTTTTTTCTGCCATCATGTACTTTTTATCAAGAAGCGGTTAACATAATGACAAGAACAGCTTGAAAACAGAGGTGCTTATATGACAAAAGGCCAAAGGCATATAAAAATCAGAGAGCTTATTACAAGCCATGAGATTGAAACGCAGGATGACTTAGTTGACATGCTGAGAGAAGAAGGATATAAGGTAACTCAGGCGACTGTCTCCAGAGACATTAAAGAGCTGCATCTCGTAAAGGTGCCGACGAACAACGGCTCCTACAAATACAGCCTGCCGGCGGATCAGCGGTTCAATCCGCTGTCAAAACTGAAGCGTTCATTAATGGATGCGTTCGTAAAAATTGACTCAGCAAGCCATATGATCGTATTAAAAACGATGCCGGGGAATGCTCAGGCAATCGGCGCTCTGATGGATAATCTCGAATGGGAAGAAATCATGGGAACGATCTGCGGAGATGACACGATTTTAATCATCTGCAGGACGCCTGAAGATACAGAAGGCGTACAAAGCCGTCTTTTGGAGCTGCTGTAGCGTAATTATCAGATAAAAGGTGGAATGCTGTTTGTTAGCTGAACTATCAATAAAAAACTTTGCCATTATAGAGGAACTGACGATTTCGTTTGAGCGGGGGCTCACCGTCCTGACGGGAGAAACAGGGGCCGGCAAGTCAATTATTATAGACGCCGTTTCCCTATTAGTCGGCGGCCGCGGCTCGTCTGAATTTGTCCGTTACGGTGAAACAAAGGCCGAGCTTGAAGGACTGTTTCTATTGGACAGCGGTCATCCCGTGTTTGAAGTATGCCGTGAGCAGGGAATAGACGCATCTGACGACATGATTGTCATGAGAAGGGACATCAATGCCGGAGGAAAAAGCGTCTGCCGTGTCAACGGAAAATTAGTGACGATTGCGGCTTTAAGGGAAATCGGCAGACTTTTATTAGATATTCACGGACAGCATGATAACCAGCTGTTAATGGAGGACGATAAACACTTAGAGCTGTTGGACAGGTTTGCGGGCGCTGAGGCCGAATCCGCGCTTCAGGCTTACCATGAAGGCTATGAGCGTTATATGAAGCTGCTCAAAAAAGTGAAGAAGCTGTCAGAAAGCGAGCAGGAAATGGCGCATCGGTTAGACCTGATTCAATTTCAGCTTGAAGAAATCGAGTCGGCGAAGCTTGAATTGAATGAAGACGAGCTTCTTCAGGAAGAGCGGAAGCAGATATCCAACTTTGAAAAAATTTATGAATCATTGCAAAACGCCTATAATGCGCTCCGCAGCGAGCAGGGGGGGCTTGACTGGGTCGGAATGGCCTCTGCCCAGCTTGAAGATATTTCGGATATCAATGAACCGCTGCAAAAGCTGTCAGAAAGCGTGTCAAGTTCCTATTATCTGCTGGAGGATGCCACCTTTCAGATGCGCAATCTGTTAGATGATCTGGAATATGACCCGGAACGGCTGAATTTTATTGAAACCCGTTTAAACGAGATTAAACAGCTGAAGCGCAAATACGGAGCGACGGTAGAAGACATTTTGGAATACGGCTCCAAAATAGAAGAGGAAATCGATCAAATCGAGAACCGCGACAGCCACCTTGAAGCGCTGAAGAAGGAACTGGAGTCGGTCGGCAAAGATGTGGCCGTAGAAGCCGCCAATTTATCAAAAATCAGAAAAGCTTGGGCTAAGAAACTGGCGGAAGCGATTCATCAGGAATTAAAAAGTCTGTATATGGGCAAATCAACGTTTGATACGGAATTTCTCGTGAAAACCGATCCGTCAGCAAGTGAAGCGCCGGTTGTTAACGGGCAGCCCGTGCAGCTTACCCAAAAGGGGATTGACCTTGTGAAGTTTTTAATTTCAACAAACACCGGTGAGCCTTTAAAACCGCTGTCAAAGGTCGCTTCCGGAGGCGAGCTTTCACGGGTGATGCTGGCGATGAAGAGTATTTTTTCTTCCCAGCAGGATGTCACCTCCATCATCTTTGACGAAGTGGACACCGGTGTAAGCGGGCGGGTTGCCCAAGCCATCGCGGAAAAAATCCATAAAGTATCGACCGGTTCACAGGTGCTCTGCATTACACACCTGCCGCAGGTTGCCGCCATGGCGGATACGCACCTTCTGATCGCAAAAGAATTCAAAGACGGCCGGACGACAACGCATGTCACGCCGCTTTCCAAACAGGACAAGGTAGCGGAAATCGGCCGCATGATTGCGGGCGTTGAAGTGACCGATCTGACAAAACGGCATGCACAAGAGCTTTTAAAACAGGCCGGACAGGTAAAAACGACAGGATAAGCTGCTGATACAGGCAGCTTATTTTTTTGTTCCATTTCTCTAACAGTGTATCCAATGTTTTTCTTCGTATGCCGGTTATAAATCAAGCGCAGGAAGGCAAAAGTATAGATGTAGCAGAAAAAGAAAGTGGTGTGGGATAGGAGCGAGGAGAGTGAAGGAATGAATGCACGATAACATGAGGAAAGCAATAGGTGTAATTCTCCTTGTTTCTTTACTAAGTGTAGGCTTTTTTAAGCCGTTTAAAGAATATTTACTGATACCGTCAGAAATGAGCGTCTTTGAAAACCAGACACAAGCCGTTCCGGTCAATGCATCAATAAGCGCTGAAAAGGGCGAATTATCAGAAGCCTTTACGCTGAAAGAAGAGCACGGCCATGCAAACATAACAGGGCAAACACAAGGCCGGTCAGAAGTAGTATATGATCTTGCCGGGTTTCCCATTAAAAAAACGAAAGTGCGTGTCCTTCCAGAATTGAAGGTCATTCCGGGCGGACAGTCCATCGGTGTAAAACTGCATTCAGTCGGTGTTTTGGTCGTCGGCTTTCACCAGGTGATGACAAAGGATGGGAAAAAGTCTCCGGGAGAACAAGCGGGAATTGAATCTGGCGACATCATTATTAAAATGAACGGACATAAAATTGAAAAAATGAGCGATATCGCCCCGTTTATTCAAAAAGCGGGCAAAACCGGTGAATCTTTGGATTTATTGGTGAAACGCGATAAGCAAAAAATCAAAACAAAGCTGATTCCGACAAAGGACGAAGCCGAGGGGAAATATCGAATCGGCCTTTATATCCGCGATTCGGCAGCCGGCATCGGCACCATGACATTTTTTGAACCGAAAACAAAAAAATACGGCGCATTGGGCCACGTCATCTCTGATATGGATACAAAAAAACCGATTGTTGTAGAAGACGGAGAAATCGTCCGTTCAACTGTAACATCGATTGAAAAAGGAAAAGGCGGCAATCCCGGCGAAAAACTGGCAAGGTTTTCGTCAGAACGGAAAACGATCGGCGATATTAACCGCAACAGCCCGTTCGGCATTTTCGGGACATTGCATCAGCCGATTAAAAACAACATTTCCGACAAAGCGCTTCCGATTGCTTTGTCAAATGAAGTGAAAAAAGGACCTGCGCAAATGCTGACGGTTATTGAAAACGATAAAGTAGAGAAATTTGATATTGAAATCGTCAGCACCACGCCGCAAAAATTCCCGGCGACAAAGGGAATGGTGTTGAAAGTGACAGATCCGAAACTGCTGAAAAGAACCGGCGGAATCGTTCAGGGGATGAGCGGAAGCCCGATCATCCAGAACGGAAAGGTCGTCGGAGCCGTAACCCACGTATTTGTCAATGATCCGACAAGCGGCTACGGCGTTCATATCGAATGGATGCTGCCTGAAGCGGGTGTTGATGTTTACGGGAAAGACAAAGCAAGCTGACTGCCGGATGATCCGGCAGTTTTTTTATGTGATGCGTTCTTCACTTCTTTCCTGGATTCATGTAAAATAAGACATGAAGATTTTTCGACAAATTCACGTTTCCTGATTTGTCAAACTTAATTTTTAGTCGAAAAACCTAGAAAATGCTAGAAAAACAAAGATATACCACTATTATTGGTAAATATGGATTTTTTAAAAGGGGAAGTAGTGGTTTTGTCGAATGTAACATGTAGCAGTCAAATGGGTTGCGTCCTGTTAATACATTGGGGGAGGAAGAAACGTGGAGAAAATTAAAGTTTGTGTTGCTGATGATAATCGAGAGCTTGTAAGCCTGTTGAGTGAATATATAGAGGGACAGGATGATATGGAAGTGATCGGCGTTGCTTATAACGGACAGGAATGTCTTTCTTTGTTTAAAGATAAGAATCCTGATGTACTCGTTTTAGACATTATCATGCCGCATCTGGACGGACTTGCGGTTTTGGAGCGTCTGCGGGAATCAGAGCTCGAGAAGCAGCCGAACGTCATCATGCTGACGGCATTCGGTCAGGAAGACGTTACGAAAAAAGCCGTCGATTTAGGCGCGTCCTATTTCATCCTGAAGCCGTTTGATATGGAAAACCTTGTCGGCCATATCCGCCAGGTAAGCGGAAATGTCAGCAGTGTCACACACCGTGCGCCGTCCGCGCAAAGCAGCATTATCCGCAGCCAGCCGGAGCCGAAGCGGAAAAATCTCGATGCCAGCATTACAAGCATTATCCATGAGATCGGTGTGCCTGCCCATATCAAAGGCTATCTTTATTTGCGTGAAGCCATTTCCATGGTGTATAACGATATTGAACTCCTCGGCAGCATCACAAAAGTCCTTTATCCCGACATCGCCAAAAAATTCAACACGACCGCAAGCCGTGTAGAACGGGCCATCCGCCACGCCATTGAAGTCGCATGGAGCAGGGGAAATATTGATTCCATTTCTTCACTGTTCGGATATACGGTAAGCATGACAAAAGCAAAACCAACCAATTCAGAATTCATCGCGATGGTTGCTGACAAGCTGAGATTGGAGCATAAAGCTTCGTAACAAAGCTTTTGGCTAAATGTCTTTTTCGCGCCTTCTTTTCCGTGCATGAACGCGGAAGAGAAGGCGTTTTGAAATTTTGCTGACGAAAACAATAGGAATCACCCACGCCGGTACTTGTTTTATACATAAATGCGGGGTCTATGACGTCTACACATATAATACCGGAGCTGATATTTTAATGATTTTGCCGTCTCTGAAATAAAAGCGGGGGACGCGGCGGCTTAACACAGATAAGACTTCGTAGCTGATCGTACCGAGCATTTCGGCAATTTCATCAACGGAAATCTCGGCTCCTTGTTGTTTACCGTAGATGACGACTTCTTCTCCTTGTTTGCCCTCATTCTCACCTAAACTGACCATGATCATATCCATTGTCACTCTCCCCGCCACCGGCACCCGTCTGCCGCGGTGAAGAATAAACCCGCGGTTGGACAGGGCGCGGGAGTAACCGTCAGCATAGCCGATCGGAATCGTCGCGATGATTTCACCCGGTTCGGCGATATATGTGGCGCCATAACTGACGGTTCGGGGATCTGTCACCATGGCTTTCACATAAGCGATACGCGCCTTTAAACTTAGTGCGGGTGTGAGATCCACGAGGTTCAGTTCCTTTATCGAGGCGGACGGATATAAACCATATAACCCAATGCCTAAACGGATCATGTCGGCGCTGAATTCCGGGAATGCGATAGCGGCGGCTGTATTGCACATATGCACGGTAGGCAGCGTAATGTCCTGATTTTTTAAAAAGCGGAGAAAGCTGATAAACTTTTCATGCTGCAGCATCGTCAGCTCAGTGTCCGGTTCATCCGCTGTTGAAAAATGTGTAAAGATGCCATCCCATGACAGGTATGTACTCGACTTGAGCGCTTTCACCACTGCTAAAAGTTCTTCTTCCGTACGCACACCCAGCCTGCCCATTCCGGTATCCACATTGATATGAATGGACAGCCGTTTCGAATCTGCTTCTTTTTCCAATATCCGATTCGCTTTTTTGATCCAGCTGACCTGAAACGCTGATAATGTTATGTTCCAAACGGCAGATTTTTTCACACAGCTGAGAGCTGTGAAGCCGAGCACAAGAATAGGTGCCGTAATTCCCGCTCTCCGTAACACAATTCCCTCTTCGACGCTGGCGACAGCGAGCTCGCTCGCCCCGCTTTCCAGTGCCTGCCGCGCTACTTCCACAGACCCGTGGCCATAAGCGTTCGCTTTTACGACGGCCATAATTTTAGACGTATTCGGAATATGGCGGCGGATCGCCCGTACGTTCTTTTTTATCGCATCAAGGTCAACTTCAATCCAAACTTCCCGGCAAAGTTTTTTCATCACGATTCCTTCTTTCCTTAATGAGATTCAGTACTCGCTTTCAATCTGCATTCTATTCATCTTGAACTGAAATCATTCAAAACAAGGGAAGGTGATCGCTGATGTTTAAAAATCTAGCTTTCGGGAAATCAGTGAGCCTGCTTTATTTATGCTGAAAGGGCTGCTTGTCAGCCCTTAAATTGACTTTACAATATTCTGATCTGAAAATTGATGTTCAAACATTTTGGTGTGGCTCACAGCATTGTTTTGAATGACAATGCCGATATTTCCCCCTCCGGCACCGAAAACGGTTTTTGATGCAGTCAGCGGACTGATGGATATGGCGCCGCCAACATTGACAACTCCGTTTCCTGATACGTTGTTTATCGTAATCGGGCAACCGCTCATTCTATTTTTTCTCCTTTCTCTCACAGTCTACTAACTATATGTACGCTGTGATATGGAAGAAGATTAAACAAAACGGCAAAAAGAATCCGGCTGCTGCCAGCCGGAAAGGGAGGGAAATGGGGATGTCATAGTGTTTTCGTTACATTTTGATCAGAGTATTGAGAGCTTGAAGATTGAGATGTACTGGATTGATTCATTTGCAGGACCAACCCTGTATTTCCCCCTCCTGAGCCGTAGACGGTTTTTGATACGGTTAAAGGACTTATCGAAAACGCACCGCCGACATTGACAACCCCGTTTCCGGAAAGACTGTTAATCGTAATAGGAAAACCAGCCATCATATACGGTCTCCTTTCTATTAATCTATTTACTATATGTACGCTGTGTGTTAGAAATAGGAGTAAACAAAGCGGTAAAAACTTGTGAATCAAAAAAACTGCCGGACATCCGGCAGTTTTTTAGTCTACTTTTCAAACGGCACCCAGCCGCCTGTATTCTGAATCATTTCCCATAACGGTTCAGGAAGTCGGTATTTCTCAATTTCAGATGCTTGAATGGCTTTTTCGATTTCCTGTTCGCGGCCTTCTTTGACCAGTACCGCCCATTCGGGGTTAATCAAAATGACACGTCCCAGAGCCACCAGCGGAATTCCGCTTTCTAATACGGCAAGCGCTTCGTCCGCGGTATAGATGGAACCGACGGCCATCAGCGGCACTTTATGGCCGACGCGTTCGTTTAATAAATCCATCCGGGTCCGTGAAGTATCCGCCCCGCGGCGGGCTTTGGAATTGACATCCATCAGTGAAATATGCAGATAATCCAAGTTCTCTTCCGCAAGCGCGTCGGCGAGAATGAATGTTTCTTTCATTGTAAGCCCCGGTGTTTCCGGCTCTTCCGGTGACAGGCGGTAGCCGAGAACGAATGGATTTTCAGCGTGTGTATCAATTGCCTGTTTGACAGCGTTAACGACTGCAAGCGGGAACGCAAGGCGCTTTTCATCGCTTCCGCCCCAGCGGTCTGTGCGCCGGTTTGTTTTCGGTGAATAAAATTGGTGAATCAGGTACCCGTTTGCCCCGTGAATTTCAACACCGTCAAAGCCGGCTTCAATCGCTCTGCGTGTCGCTTCGCCGAATGCTTTCACGATGTGCTCAATTTCTTGTTCGGTGAGAGCCCGGGACGTTTGTCTCCCGTCTTCTTCTGAGCCGCTCGGACTGACGACGTCGTTGTTTGGCACGAGTTCAGGAGGGCATTCCAATCCTCCGTGGTGAATCTGCACAACGGCTTTCGCTCCTTGAGACTGGATCGCCTGAGCGAGTTTTTTCAAGCCGGGAATGTGAGAATCATCATAGATGCCGGGCTGGCCTGGAAACGCTTTGCCGTCTGGCGTTACGTTTGCACATGCCGTAATGACCATGCCCATTTCTTTTGAACGGGGAGTAATGTAGCTTAATTCACGGTCGGAAATCGTTCCGTCATCATTTGATGAATAGTGTGTCATGGGTGCGACTGAAATACGGTTTGGTATGGTGACGCCGCTTTCGAACGTAAAAGGTTCAAACAGCGGTTTATAAGTTTGCTTCATCATTTCGCCTTCTTCCTTAGGAGTTTAACTCGTCCGTATTCTAGCTTATGTTTTAATTGTGTGCAATTATTTTGCTTGTTCTTCTTCCTGAGGTTATGACCGGCTGAACCATTTAAACGAATGAAACGGTTTTCTCCGTTCTTTTTCAGGATCTTTATATCCTCCTGAAATTTGATGGCCGATCGAGCTGAATATGACAGCGGCGGCGAAGAGGAGAATGATTTTTTTCATATGCATATCTTCTTTCTTATCTTTTACAAGGTTATTTATAAGCATACGCTTGTGCGAAAAAACCGTCAATTTGTTTATTCTTTTTTCCACTTTCCTGCGGCGAATATCGTTCCGATCTGAATCACAACACTTAACAGAGCGCACACTGCCACAACTGTGTTGCTGTCCATAGAAGACACCCTCCTTTTTGTTAGGTTGATGTATCATATGACAGCTGTCTCTGTTTTGACAAAACCGTAATGCGGTGTTTCATATTTTTCAACACAAAAAGAGCGCTTTTTTAAGCGCCTTTACTTTTTTTTCAGCCGGTTCAAAGCGATTTGAACGGCGATGGCGTCATCCAGGTAGCCGATCGGAAACATGTAATCCGGAATGACGTCGGTCGCTAAAATATAATACAGCAGCGCGCTCCCGAGAATCGCGCGGTCTTCAGCCGGTGTTGATTCATCCATATACTGATGATGCATGTTTTTCAAATGATCAATAAAAGGGCCGACGCTTTCTTCATTGTCCATTTTCTTTTGAAACTCATCGCAAATCAGGCGATGGCCTTGCTGGGTTTTGGCATATTGTTCATATCTGGTCAGTTCGCGTTCAATTTGCTCCCGGGAAAAAGGCTGATCAAACATCTCGGCCATATTCAGCATATCCTGAATCGCGTGCATCGGGTCTTGCGGCGCAGCTTCTTTTTCATGGCCGATGTCTATGCCTGACGCCTCAAGCAATTCCTCCAGCGGGGTGCGGAGATGTTTTGAAAATTCCTGAAGATGCTTTAAATTGGCCTTCTGTTTTCCGTTTATAATCCGGGAGATGGTGGCCGTATCAATGTTTGTTAAGGCGCCGAGTTTTCTCATGGAGAGCGAGTGCTTATCAAGCAGTGATTTTAAAAGGGGCCCCAGTGTCTTATTTTTATTTTCTGTCAAGGGTGTCACCTCGTTTCCGCCGGAATGATGATCATTAATCAATAATTTTTGCAGAAAAGGTACCTTTTCTGTGCTGCTGAATAGGATAGTGTAGATTCAACGGCACAACATGTTGAAAAGACATCAAAGAATGGAGAGAAACGAACATGGCTTGGTTATTGATTTTAGGTTTGGCAGTGTCCTCGAGCATTGATAATTTAGGAGTGGGGATGTCATACGGCATCAGAAAAATCAAAATATCGCATGCGTCGAATATGATGATCGCTTTTATCTGTTTTGTATTCAGTTATATCGGAATTTATTTCGGCAAATGGATTTCAGCCGTTTTACCGGGCTTTCTTCCTGTATTGCTGGGGGCGTTTATTTTATCTGTCATCGGTATCCGCATCATTCTGCTGGCTGTGCCGAGAAAAACAGCGCGTGTTGGCGCGTCAGGAAAAAAAGCCCGTTTTGCCGGTCTGCTGCAAAATCCGGAGGCAGCGGATGCCGACGGTTCGGGAGAAATCGGTATATTGGAATCCATGGTTCTCGGGGTGGCCGTATCCGCAAATGCGCTGACCAACGGATTAAGCGCGGGGTTGATCGGGCTTTCTCCCGCTGCCATTTCCATCACTGCGGCGGTCGGAAGCTTTTTGACCATATGGGTCGGCTGCTCGCTTGGAAAAAAAGCCGCATCATTGCGCATCGGTTCTTTTCACGTCGGACAGTTCAGTACGGTGCTGAGCGGAGTGATTATTCTCATCATTGCTGCCAATACGCTGCTCTTTTAAGTTGTCCCGTTCATTTTATGAAAAGCTCAAAATAAATATGAATGTTTCTATTCGGGAGAGCGCATGACGCGGCTCTCTTTTTTTGCCGATCTGATATTTTTTCAAAATGAACAGAAAGTCGTCCGTTTCCGTTAAATTCTGCATATTCGGCCTTCAGACAGAACCTTTTTCATAGACTGATCAGCTTGTTTTCTTTCTAAGTTCAGGTAAACAGCAGGCCAGATAGCCTTCATTCCAAATATGTAAAAGCGCTGGAGGAATGAAGGCTCCCTTTACAAATCGGCCATTCTGTTCAAAGATAAAGCCGAATGAGAAAACGTGAGGTGATCTGTGTGAAGTCTGTCATACTTCTGATCTTCACCGCATGGCTGTTATCAGGCTGCGAGTATACCGCGGAGGCTGATGCGGCGCCGTCATTTACACAGGAAGGAACATTTATAAAAGCGGCCGGAAACGATACAATCGCGGTCGAAATTGACGGAGAAAGGCAAGAGGTGAAGGTGCCTTTCGCCAAGCGGTTTGAATGTCAGTCTCTGCCTGAACATACGGCGGTGCAAATCACCTATAAAAAAGAGAGCAACGGACAATTACGGCTTGAGGAACTGAAAAAAGAAACAGATATGTGAAAACGGGGAGGAAAAAAACGTGGGTTTACTGACAAAAAGCGCTGCTGCCTTCGGTGCCGCTCTGCTTCTGCTTGCGCCGTCTGCTTATGCAGCTGAACCTTTGCAAGGGAAAACCATTTATATCGATGCCGGACATGGCGGAGAAGACAGCGGGGCTGGCGGAAATGGACTGCTTGAGAAAAACATCAATTTAGCGGTGTCAAACAAGGTGATCGCCAAATTGGAGACAGAAGGCGCAAAACCTGTAGCTTCAAGGACTGACGATACTTTTTTACGTTTGGACGAGCGGGTGGCGAAAGCAAGCGCCAGCCAATCCGATTTATTCGTCAGCCTCCATACGAATTCAGCCGTATCAACGGCAACGGGCACGGAAACGTATTTTAATTCGACATATGAAGGCGCAGACAGCGAAAGGCTTGCTTCCGACATCCAGCAGCAGCTTGTCACGTCTTTAGGGATGAGGGACAGAGGCGTAAAAGAAGCTCCTTTTTATGTCATTACATATTCAAAGATGCCGAGTGTGCTGGCTGAATTAGGTTTTATCACAAATCCTCAAGATGCGGACAAGCTGAAAAGCGATAACGGACAAGAGCACGCCGCGGACGCCGTTGTAAACGGAATCGAAACCTATTACAGCGGCCGGTAATTATAAAATATGTGTAAATAGCGCCCTCCTTATGTGCATAACGATTATAATAGAGAAAACCGATGACAAACACCTGAGGTGACACATATGACGAATATTTTTGCCCACCGGGGGGCGTCGGGCGACTGCCCGGAAAATACGATGCCCGCGTTCAAAAAAGCGATTGAGGACGGGGCTGACGGAATTGAACTTGATGTACAGATGACAAAAGACGGCCGCATCGTGGTCATTCACGATGAAACCCTCGACCGCACGACGTCTTTGAAAGGATTTGTGAAAGATACGGCGTATGACAAAATCAGAACCGCCGATGCCGCCGGAAAATGGAAAGATGCTTTTAAAGGTGTCAGAATTCCGCTTTTGTCAGATGTGCTGCGTTTTGCGGAACGTGCTGATTTTCTGATAAACATTGAGCTGAAAAACAGTGTATTCCGTTACGAAGGAATGGAAGAAGAAGTGATTAAAAAAGTCAGATATTACGGACTGGAAAAGCGCGTTATTTTTTCTTCATTTAATCATGAGAGTCTCGCGGTTTGCCACGCCCTGGCGCCTGAAATTGAACGGGCGGTGCTGACAATGGATGTGCTGTACCGGCCTGAACGGTATCTTGCAGCCATTCCCGCTTCGGGTTATCATCCGAAGCTCGGTACGCCGGCGGTGAGCGCTGAAGTGATCAAACATCTTGCAAAACACCAAGCGGCGCTCCGTCCGTTCACCGTCAATCGTCCTGAGGATATGAAGCAGCTGATGAAAGCGGGAGCAGACGCGATTTTTACCGATTATCCAAAGCTGGCTGTTTCTATAAAAGAAGAATGCCGCAGCTGAGAAGACTGTTCAGACAGTCTTCTTTTTTTTATGGGCGGGAAAAAGACGGTGCAATCATAACGCGGTCAGCCGGTTCATATATTGTAACAGGGCGTTTTGTGTAAGCGTTATCTTTTATCTTGTTGAAAGTGAGGCAAAATTGTGGGAAAAACGGTTATCGTCAGTGCGGCAAGAACGCCGTTCGGAAAATTCGGCGGCGCATTAAAAGAGGTAAAGGCAGCCGAGCTTGGCGGCATTGCCATAAAAGAAGCAATCAAGCGCGCCGCTATCAGTGAAAGCGAAGCGGAAGGAGCGGTGATGGGAATGGTCGTCCAGGCGGGTGCCGGGCAGATTCCGGCACGGCAGGCTGCAAGATATGCCGGGCTTCCGTGGTCCGTTCCGGCTGAAACCATTAATAAGGTCTGTGCATCAGGGCTCAGAGCCGTTACCATCTGTGATCAAATGATCCGGGCGAAAGATGCGGACGTGCTGATTGCAGGCGGAATGGAAAGCATGAGCAACATTCCGTACGCCATTCCGGCCGGCCGCTGGGGTGTGAGGATGGGGGACGGGGTGTTTCAGGATTTAATGGTTCATGACGGGCTGACCTGTGCGTTCGACCAGGTGCATATGGCTGTCCACGGAAGCACTGCGGCCAAAAAGTAC
Organism: Bacillus sp. FCW2; assembly: GCF_021228595.1. Taxonomy (NCBI): domain Bacteria; kingdom Bacillati; phylum Bacillota; class Bacilli; order Caryophanales; family Bacillaceae; genus Bacillus; species Bacillus sp. FCW2. The sequence goes on from NZ_CP089436.1 coordinate 1,221,264, forward strand.
GGCATTTCCCGGGATGAACAGGATCATTACGCTCTTTTGAGCCAGAAACGCGCGGCAGAGGCGTCTGAAGCGGGCAAATTGCGTGAAGAAATTGTCCCTGTCACCTGGACTGGCAAAAAAGGCAAACAGCATACTGTTGAAGCGGATGAGGGGCTGCGCCCTGATACGAGCCTTGAGCAGCTTGCAGCGCTCAAGCCAATTTTTACAGCCGACGGAACGGTTACAGCCGGAAACGCTCCCGGTGTAAATGACGGGGCCGGAGCATTTGTGCTGATGTCAGAGGAAAAAGCCGCGAAGCAGCATGTCAGGCCGCTCGCAGCGATACTTGGCTTTGCGTCAGTCGGACTGGAAGCGTCCGAGCTGGCAAGCGCCCCGGGAGAGGCCATCAGCCGGCTCTTGACAAAAACCGGACTGTCCGTTGACGATATTGATTTGTTTGAAGTAAATGAAGCATTTGCGTCCGTCGTGCTCGTGAGTGAAAAAATAGCCGGGTTCAGCCGGGAGAAAGTGAATGTAAACGGAGGGGCAATCGCGTTCGGCCACCCGATCGGCGCAAGCGGAGCGAGAATCATCATGAGTTTAATATACGAATTAAAGCGTCGCGGAGGAGGTTTAGGCATAGCGGCTATATGCAGCGGAGCGGCTCAAGGAGATGCCGTCCTGCTGGAGGTGTACTGATCAAAGGAGGGAGCGCCGGATGAAGATGAAAACAATCATGGTCGCAGGTGCCGGTCAGATGGGAGCAGGCATCGCTCAGACGGCTGCAGAAGCCGGGTTTGCCGTCAAGTTATACGATTGGGAGCCGGAAACGGTAACAAAAGGTCTTCACCGCATAAAGGCAAACCTGGAGAAAGAGCAGGCAAAAGGACGGAAGTCACAGCAGGAGATAGATGCCGCTTTCAGCCGTATTTCCCCGGCAGAACTCAGAGAAGCGGGAGATGCTGATTTTGTTATTGAAGCCATTGCCGAAAACAAAAAAGCAAAAGCGGAATTGTTTGACACACTAGATAAAATCTGTCCCCCGCATGCCGTATTGGCAAGCAATACGTCTTCTCTTCCCATTACGGAGCTTGCCGCGGCCACAAAAAGGCCTGAAAAAGTAATCGGCATGCATTTTATGAATCCGGTTCCTGTCATGGAGCTTGTCGAAGTCATCAGAGGACTCGCCACATCGGAAGAAACAGCGGAAACAGTAAAGAAGCTTGCCGTCCGGATGAATAAAACCCCTGTCGAAGTCAATGACTTCCCGGGCTTTATATCTAATCGCATATTAATGCCGATGATTAACGAAGCCGTTTATTGCCTTTACGAAGGAGCAGCTTCAAAGGAAGCGATTGATGAGGTGATGAAGCTCGGCATGCGGCATCCGATGGGTCCTTTAACATTAGCTGACTTCATCGGGCTGGATACGTGCCTTTCCATTATGGAGGTTCTCTATGCGGGGCTCGGAGATCCGAAATACCGCCCATGCCCTCTGCTCAGAAAATATGTCAGCGCCGGCTGGCTCGGCAAAAAAAGCGGGCGCGGTTTTTATGAGTACGGCAGATGACGTAAAGATCATGAGGGGAGACGGCAGCCATGCATTTTACAGAAGAGCACATCATGATGAGAAAAATGGTGCGTGATTTTGCCCGCAAGGAAATCGCGCCGGTGGTTGAGCTCATGGAATCAACAGATGAATTTCCGGAGCGGCTGATTAAAAAAATGGGCGAAGCGGGATTGATGGGCATTCCCGTCCCGGAAGCTTACGGCGGGGCGGGTGCTGATACAACATCTTACATTTTAGCGATTCATGAAATATCAAAAGTCAGCGCGGCCGTCGGCGTCATTTTATCCGTCCACACATCGGTAGGGACAATCCCGATTTTGCATTTCGGGACAGAAGCCCAAAAACAAACGTATATTCCGAAGCTGGCAGCGGGCGAATATATTGGGGCGTTTGCGCTTACTGAGCCTCAATCCGGATCTGATGCGGGAAGCCTGAAAACAACGGCCGTGCGAAAAGGCGGTTCATATATTCTGAACGGTTCAAAAATCTTTATTACAAACGGCGGAGCGGCAGATCTGTATCTGACATTCGCCATAACCGATCCGGGTAAGGGGAGAAAGGGGATTTCCGCGTTTATCGTTGAAAAAAACACACCCGGTTTTTCTGTCGGAAAAAAAGAAAAAAAGCTCGGATTGTTAGGTTCCAATACTGTCGAATTGCAGTTTGACCAAGCGGAAATTCCGATTGAAAACCGGCTCGGCGAAGAGGGCGAGGGCTTTTCAATCGCCATGAAAAACCTTGACGTCGGACGGATCGGCATAGCGGCTCAGGCGCTCGGGATTATCGAAGCGGCGCTCGGCTGCTCGGTGGAGTACGCCAAAACCCGCAGCCAGTTCGGCAGACCCATCGCTTCGAATCAGGCCGTTTCATTTAAATTATCTGACATGGCGACGAATGCGGAAGCTGCCAAATTATTGGTCTATCATGCTGCTGATCTGTATCAGCGAGGGCTTCCGTGCGGAAAAGAAGCGTCTATGGCGAAGCAATTCGCGTCCGATGCGGCGATGAAAGCGGCGGTGGAGGCTGTGCAGATTCACGGCGGCTACGGCTATATGAAAGAATATCCCGCGGAGCGTTTATTTCGGGATGCGAAAGTCACGCAAATCTATGAAGGAACCAATGAGATTCAAAGGCTGATTATTTCTAAGTATCTTCTTCAATAAAAAGTGCGCAAAGGAGCGAAACCATGGAATCTTATTCTCCCGGTTTAGATGGCGTCATTGCGGTGGAAACGGGGATTTCTTTCCTGGATACACAGCAGGGCAGTATTTTAATCAAAGGCCACGATCTGATTGAGCTTTCTAAAACGGCCGGCTATATGGACATTGTTCATCTCTTATTGGAAGACAGACTTCCTGATGCGAAAGAGAAGGCGGCGCTTGAAGAAGACGTTCGGCGCGGCGGACATCTTCCCGAGGAAATCTTGCACATATGCCGTCTGCTGCCCGAACATACTCACCCGATGGACGGACTGAGGACGGGTTTGTCCGCCCTTGGAGGCTTTGACAAGGACATCGATGACCGTTCATCTTCCGTAAATCAGCACCGCGTACGCGGACTGATAGGCAAAATGCCGAATCTGACGGTCAACAGCTATCGAGTCATCAACGGGCTGGAGCCTTTGGCGCCGGTCGGAACCTTATCATACAGCGCAAACTTTTTATATATGATTACCGGAAAAACGCCGTCATCTTTGGAAGAAGAAATCTTCGACCGGTCGCTTCTTTTATACAGTGAGCATGAATTGCCGAACTCAACGTTTACGGCCCGTGTCATTGCTTCGACGCAATCGGATATTTACGGCGCGCTGACCGGAGCCGTCGCCTCGCTTAAAGGAAACCTTCACGGCGGCGCGAACGAAGCGGTTATGTACATGCTTGAAGAAGCGAAGGATACAGACGGGTTTACACAATTGTTAACTCAAAAACTCGCAAACAAAGAAAAAATCATGGGCTTCGGCCACCGTGTCTACATGAAAAAAATGGACCCGAGGGCGCTCATGATGAAAGAAGCGTTAAAAAAGCTGTCTGATCTTTCAGGTGATTTCCGTCTTTATAATATGTGTGAAGCCGGTGAAACCGTCATGAGGGAGAAAAAAGGCCTTTATCCGAATTTAGATTACTACGCAGCGCCGGTCTATTACATGCTTGGCATCCCGATCCCGCTGTACACGCCTATATTCTTCAGCGCACGGACGGTCGGACTGTGCGCCCACGTTATTGAACAGCACAGCCGAAACCGGCTTTTCCGCCCGCGTGTCCGCTATACCGGAGCGCGCCTGTAAACAGATGAGAAAGGAAGATGAAAACATGACAGAACCCCGCCGAATGGACGCTGTAATCGAAGAGATTTCTGACTACGTGCTCCATCAGGAGATTGACAGTTCAGAAGCATTCACTACGGCAGGACATGTGCTTCTTGATACGATAGGCTGCGGAATTTTGGCGCTCAGCTATCCCGAATGTACAAAGCTGCTCGGCCCGATTGTCCCGGGAACCTCCGTGCCCAACGGCAGCAGAGTCCCGGGCACGCCTTTTGTTTTAGACCCTGTCACGGCTGCTTTTAATATCGGCTGTATCAACAGGTGGCTCGATTATAATGATACGTGGCTTGCTGCGGAATGGGGTCATCCGTCTGACAATCTCGGAGGCATATTGGCTTGTGCGGATTATATATCCAGAGTGCGGATTTCAGAAGGGAAAGAACCGCTTATCGTGCGCGATGTGCTTTGCGCAATGATCAAAGCGCACGAAATTCAAGGAATTCTCGCTTTGGAAAACAGCTTAAACAGAGTGGGGCTTGACCATGTGCTGTTTGTGAAAGTGGCGACTGCGGCTGTTTGCGCACAAATGCTGGGCGGCTCAAGAGAGGAAATCAATAACGCCGTATCTCACGCTTGGATTGATAATTCAAGCCTCAGAACGTATCGTCATGCGCCGAACACCGGATCACGCAAATCATGGGCGGCCGGCGACGCGACGAGCAGAGGCGTATATTTGGCCCTTATGGCGCAAAAAGGTGAAATGGGGTACCCGACGGCTCTGACCGCATCTGGGTGGGGATTTCAAGACGTACTGTTTAACCGGCAGGAAATGAAGCTTGCCCGCCCGCTTGGGTCCTATGTGATGGAGAATGTTTTATTTAAAGTATCCTACCCGGCTGAATTTCACGCCCAGACAGCGGCGGAATGCGCGGTCCGGCTTCATCCGGAGGTGAAAGACCGCATTGAAGACATTGATAGGATCACGATTATGACCCATGAGTCGGCAATCCGGATTATCGATAAAAAAGGGCCGCTTCACAATCCGGCTGACCGGGATCACTGCCTCCAGTATATTACGGCAATCGGGCTGCTTTTCGGAGATATCACGGCGGATCATTATGAAGAGGAAACGGCGTCTGACCCGCGAATTGATACATTGCGGAGCAAAATGGAGGTGACGGAACACAAAGCGTACTCAAAAGATTACTTAGACCCGAATAAGCGATCCATATCAAATGCCGTACAGGTGCATTTTACAGACGGCACGGCTACGGGACGGATTGAATGTGAATACCCGCTCGGACACCGGTTCCGCAGAAAAGAAGCCGTTCCGAAGATTCTTGCCAAGTTTTCAGCAAACATCAGCACTCATTTTTCATTGAAGCAGCAGCGAAAAATCGAAGAGGCCTGCGAACATAGCGGCCGAATGCAGAAGCTCAGCGTTAGTGAATTTATGGACTTATTTCTCGTATAAAATAGGAGGGTGACAAACATGACGTGGATCGTCAGCGAGCAGTCGTCTCAAGAGGAGCTTGCAGAGCGGTTCCGTACGCTGATGGCAGCGCCGGATCTATTGCAGATCCCCGGCGCTCACGATGCGATGGCCGCTCTTATCGCCAAGAAAACGGGGTTTTCGGCTCTTTATTTATCAGGCGCGGCTTACACGGCGAGCAGAGGGCTGCCCGATTTAGGGATCATCACGTCGGCGGAAATGGCTGAACGGGTTAAAGATCTGGTCCGCTCGTCTGATCTGCCCGTCCTTGTCGATATTGACACGGGTTTCGGAGGAGTGCTGAATGCCGCCCGGACGGCGAAAGAAATGTATGAAGCGCGCGCGGCCGCCGTCCAGATGGAGGATCAGCGCCTGCCGAAAAAATGCGGACATCTGAATGGGAAGCAGCTCGTGCCGATTGAAGAAATGGCGCAAAAAATCCAAGCGGTCAAGCGGGCCGCGCCGACCCTTCTTGTTGTTGCGAGAACAGACGCCAGACAGCAGGAAGGGCTGGAGGGGGCATTAACAAGGGCGTCCGCTTATATAAAAGCGGGTGCTGACGCTGTTTTTCCGGAAGCGCTCCAATCCGAAAGTGAATTCAGAGCGTTTTCCAAACAAATCAGTGTGCCGATTCTCGCTAACATGACTGAATTCGGAAAAACGCCGTATTACAGTGCTGATGAATTTTCCGATATGGGCTGTCAGATGGTCATTTACCCGGTCACGTCACTCAGAACGGCGGCCAAGGCTTTTGAGCGTATTTTCCGCCTTCTGAAAGAAGAAGGCTCGCAAAAAGAGGGGCTTTCAGATATGCAGACGAGAAAAGAATTATATGAAACGATCGCTTACGATGACTATGAAGAACTGGATCAATCCATTGCCAAAACGATACTGCCGGACGACTGAAAAAGCCCTTTTTTTTGCAAGGGCTTTTTTTACAGCTTTTTTTTCCTGAACCGCGGGCTGACTTGATTGCGTTTCCGATCTCTGTACAAAATAAACCCGGCCAGAACATAAAGGCCGAACAAAAAAAACGCCAAACCGGCCGCCCCCTGAAGAAAAAGGGACGGAAACGGGGAAAACACATGCCCGAATAATGCATCTCTCATCAGCTTAATGCCGAGCGCCGCGACAGCGCCGGGGAGGACCAAAATCAAAAGCGCAACAAGCCGGCTCATATTCAGAAAACCCCTTTACGATATGATTTCCTTTATTGTCCAATCGAAAAAATATTTTGTCAAGAGATCAAAACGTGGTAACATAGGGGTTGTGCAAATTATTGCAACGGAAAATACAGGTGTGCAAATTTTTTCATATAAAGGGGTATCGGGATGCAGAAGGTGCTGATTATAGGTGCTGGTAAAGGAGGCACGGCGCTCCTACAGATTTTGATGAAAACAAAGCTGATCCGGATTATTGCGGTGGTTGATCAAGATCCGGAGGCGCAAGGGCTGCAAGAAGCCCGGAAATATGGAATTGCAACCTCATCAGATTGGAAACCTTACATAACCGAAGATATAGATATTATCATCCATACAACAGGCGATAAAGCGGTCATGGATGAGCTGCTCCATGAGAAAAAAGAACAAACCATCGTCATGCCGGGAAAATTGGCGTACATGGTGTTTCAGCTGATGGAGGAAAAACAGCAGCTTATCCAAATGCTCAAGTCGCAGACGTATAAGCATGACCGGATTTTTAATTCAACGCACGACGGCATGATTTTTATAGACGTCAACGAAACGATCATTTTATTTAATCAGATGGCAGAAAAAATGGTCGGTCAAAAACGGGAGGATGTCATCGGCCGCCAAATTAAAGATGTAGTGCCGAACACAAAGCTGCCGCGGATTCTGGAAACGAGAGAGCCGGAATATAACCAGAAGCAGCTTCTCGGAAAGCACCTGCAGATTGTCACGACAAGACTGCCGATCATTGATGAAGGCGGAAAACTTCTCGGCGCGTTATGCGTGTTTAAAGACATCACCGACGCAGTTGAACTGGCGGAAGAGGTCACGAACTTAAAACAAATCCGCACCATGCTTGAAGCGATTATTCAATCCTCAGACGAGGCCATTTCCGTCGTTGATGAAAACGGCATCGGAATGTTAATCAACAAAGCGTATACAAAAATGACCGGGCTGTCAGAAAGCGAAGTCATCGGAAAACCCGCTTCCACCGATATCTCAGAAGGGGAAAGCATGCACCTGAAAGTATTGGGGACAAGGCGGCCTGTGCGGGGTGTGAGAATGAAGGTCGGCCCCAATAAAAAGGATGTCATCGTAAATGTTGCCCCCGTTATTGTGGACGGTATTTTAAAAGGCAGCGTCGGCGTCATTCACGATGTGTCAGAAATTAAAACGCTGACTGCTGAGCTGAATCGGGCGCGCCAGATCATCCGCACGCTTGAAGCGAAATACACGTTTGATGACATTATCGGCACGAGTGAACAAATGCTGGTCGCCCTTGAACAGGCGAAGCTCGGGGCGAAAACGCCGGCGACGATTCTGCTGCGGGGAGAATCCGGCACAGGAAAAGAACTTTTCGCCCACGCCATCCATAATGAAAGCGACCGAAAATACAATAAATTCATCCGGGTCAATTGTGCGGCCCTTTCTGAATCCCTGCTAGAATCCGAGCTTTTCGGCTATGAGGAAGGCGCGTTTACGGGCGCGAGGCGCGGGGGCAAAAAAGGACTTTTTGAGGAAGCGAATAACGGCAGCATTTTCTTAGATGAAATCGGAGAGCTGACCCAAAGCACCCAGGCAAAGCTGCTCAGAGTTCTGCAGGAAAAAGAAATTATCAGGGTCGGCGGCGCTAAAGCGATTTCTGTCAATGTCAGAATTATCGCAGCGACAAACGTCAACATCGAAAAGGCCATGGCGGAAGGCGCGTTCCGTGAAGACCTGTATTACCGGATTAACCGCTATCCGATCTCAATCCCGCCGCTTCGGCAGCGCAAAGAAGATATTGAAGCGCTGAGCATTCGGCTCATTGAAAAAATCAATCAGGATTACGGCCGCAATGTAAAGGGGCTCGCGCCGAACGCGCTGCGTGCTTTATCAGCCTACAGCTGGCCGGGAAACGTCCGGGAGCTTGAAAATGTTCTCGGACGGGCAATGATATTTTTAGAGCCGCACATGGAACGGATCGAACAGCAGCATCTGCCTGTTTTTGAATCAGAGCTGAATGAAAAAAACGGCACCCAAAGTGATTTTCCGGATGTGGAAGGGGAAAAGCTGTCTCAGGCTGTTGAAAAATTTGAAGCGCACGTCATTCAAAAAACGCTTGAAAAGCATAAATTCAACCGAACCAAAACGGCAAAAGCGCTTGGTGTCAGCATTCGGAATCTGTACTACAAAATGGACAAGTACGGCCTTGCAAATGACGGCATGCAATAAATTGCAGAGAAAGCGCAAACAGCTGCATGTTTTCTTGAAAAAAGCCGGAATAAACCCTCCCGCATATTTGGCACGGAACTTGCATTGTTAAAAGCGGATTCGCACAAGGAAGGTGGTACAAAATGAAGCTGAGAGACCTAGTTGAAAAAGCCGCGGCAAAAAACGCAAAAACCATTGCAGTGGCCCACGCAGCAGATAAAGAAGTGATCCAGGCCGTCAAAATGGCGGCAGAACACTTGTCGGCACGATTTTTACTGACGGGTGACAGCGGAAAGCTGAAAGAGCTTCTGGCAAATGAGCCGAAGTTCAATGCTGAAATCATCCACGCCGATTCACCCGAAGAATCTGCGGCAAAAGCAGTGCGCGCAGTGCGTGAACAAGAGGCGGACATTTTAATGAAAGGGAATCTCCCGAGCTCAACTCTTCTGAAATCGGTTTTAAACCGCCATGAAGGGCTTCGTTCAAAAAGGGTGTTATCACATGTAGCCGTTTTTGAGGTGCCGGACTATGACCGGCTGATGTATGTGACTGATTCAGCGCTGAACATTGCCCCGTCTCTTGAAGAGCTCGGGCATATTCTGCAAAATGCGGTTCATGTCGCACATTCAGTAGGGAACCCTATGCCGAAAGCCGCAGTCCTTGCCGCTATTGAAACGGTTAATCCGAAAATGGAGGCGACGCTGAACGCGGCTGCGATCGTCCAGATGTGCAACAGAGGACAGATTACCGGCTGCATTGCGGACGGACCGCTTGCTTTGGATAATGCCGTATCCCAAGCGGCTGCGCTGCAAAAAGGGATTTCCGGAAGCGTAGCGGGCCAGGCGGATATTCTCTTGGTTCCTTCAATCGAGGCCGGAAATATGCTTTATAAGTCAATGATTTATTTTGCGAAAGCAAATGTTGCTGCCGTCATCGCCGGTGCAAAAGCGCCGATCGCATTAACGAGCAGAGCGGATACCGCAGAAAATAAACTGTATTCAATTGCGCTTGCGATTTGCGCATCACAAGAACAGTAGGAGGAACGAACCTATGGAAATTTTTAAATATATGGAGACTTATGATTACGAACAATTGGTATTCTGCCAAGATGAACAATCCGGATTAAAAGCGATCATCGCGATTCATGATACGACGCTCGGCCCTGCACTCGGCGGAACAAGAATGTGGACATATGACAGTGAAGAAGCGGCGATTGAAGATGCACTAAGACTCGCAAAAGGCATGACTTATAAAAATGCGGCTGCCGGTTTAAACTTAGGCGGCGGGAAAACCGTTATTATCGGAGACCCCCGCAAAGATAAAAATGAAGAAATGTTCCGCGCGTTCGGCCGGTACATCCAAGGCTTAAACGGAAGGTATATTACGGCGGAAGACGTCGGCACCACCGTTGAAGATATGGACATCATTCATGATGAAACAGACTATGTAACCGGAATTTCTCCGGCATTCGGTTCATCAGGAAATCCGTCCCCGGTTACGGCGTACGGCGTCTATAAAGGGATGAAAGCTGCAGCGAAAGCGGCGTTTGGCACTGATTCACTGGAAGGTAAAACAATTGCCGTGCAAGGCGTGGGAAATGTGGCTTACAATCTATGCCGCCACCTTCACGAAGAAGGCGCTTCTTTAATCGTAACGGATATCAATAAAGAATCTGTTAAACGTGCCGTTGAGGACTTCGGCGCCCGCGCAGTTGATCCCGACGACATTTACTCACAGGCGTGCGATATTTATGCCCCATGTGCTCTCGGCGCCGTCATTAACGATGACACGATTAAACAGCTGAAGGCGAAAGTCATTGCGGGAGCGGCCAATAACCAGCTGAAAGAAACACGTCACGGCGATACCATTCATGAAATGGGAATCGTATACGCTCCGGATTATGTCATCAATGCAGGCGGCGTCGTCAATGTGGCCGATGAGCTTTACGGCTACAATGCTGAGCGGGCTTTGAAAAAGGTTGAAGGCATCTATGCAAACATTGAGCGGGTGCTCGATATTTCCGCGCGTGACGGCATTCCGACATACTTAGCGGCTGACCGTCTGGCTGAGGAACGAATTGAGCGCATGCGCCGTTCAAGAAGCCAGTTTCTGCAAAACGGCCAAAGTATATTAAGCAGACGATAGGAATTTGATCTGGAGGTATGAAAATGTTCGAAAAGGAAAAACGCATTCTCATTCTGAATCCAGGCTCAACATCAACGAAAATCGGTGTCTTTCACAATGAACGCTGTATCTTTGAAAAGACGCTGCGGCATCCCGAAGAAGAGCTGAAAACATTTAACAGCATTATCGACCAATACGAATTTCGAAAAATAAGCATTCTTGAGTCTTTGCACGAACAGGGCATCAACATTTCAAAGTTCGATGCCGTTTGTGCCAGGGGCGGCCTGCTCAGACCGATTGAGGGCGGCACATATGAAGTGAATGACGCCATGATCACTGATTTGAAAAACGGCTACAACGGCCAGCATGCTTCTAATCTGGGCGGAATTATTGCCAGGGAAATAGCTGACGGATTAAATATCCCCGCGTATATCGTCGATCCGGTCGTGGTGGATGAGATGACTCCGCTCGCTAAAGTATCAGGAATGCCTGAAATCAAGCGGAAAAGCATTTTCCATGCTTTGAACCAAAAAGCTGTTGCCCGTCAGGCGGCGGCATCCCTCGGCAAACGGTATGAACAGATGAAGATGATCGTCACTCATATGGGCGGCGGCACCACAGTCGGTGTCCATGATTGCGGACGGGTGACAGATGTCAACAACGGGCTTCACGGAGAAGGCCCCTTCAGCCCGGAGCGCGCGGGAACCGTTCCGGCGGGTGATTTGGTGGAAATGTGTTTTTCCGGCAAGTATTCAAAAGCCGATATGATGAAAAAACTTGTCGGCACGGGCGGACTCTCCGGCTACCTGGGGACAACGGACGCGGTCAAAGTGGAAAAACGCATTCAGGCCGGAGATGAAAACGCGCGTCTCATTTATGACGCCATGGCTTATCAAGTAGCAAAAGAAATCGGGGCGGCAAGCGCCGTTTTAAAAGGAAAAGTAGACATTATCGTCCTGACGGGCGGATTGGCGTACGGGAAAAGTTTCGTATCCGCTATCAGATCGTACATAGATTGGATTTCGGATGTACTGGTGTACCCGGGAGAAAATGAACTGCAATCTCTCGCGCAAGGCGCGCTTCGGGTTTTAGCCGGTGAGGAGCAGTCAAAGCAATATCAGATCGGCGAAGGAGTGAAAACAAATGGCGACTGAGTATGATGTGGTCATTCTGGGCGGCGGCACAGGCGGTTATGTAGCCGCCATCAGAGCGGCCCAGCTCGGCTTAAAAACGGCCGTTGTAGAAAAAGAAAAGCTCGGCGGAACATGCCTGCATAAAGGATGTATTCCGAGTAAAGCGCTGTTAAGAAGCGCGGAAGTGTACCGAACCGCAAAGGAAGCGGCAGCATTCGGCATTGAAACGGAAGGTGTCTCCCTCCGCTTTGACAGCGTGCAAAAACGAAAGCAGGGAATCGTTGACCGGCTGGCCGGCGGTGTCGCCCACTTGATGAAAAAGGGGAAGATTGATGTATTCAACGGGTACGGACGTATGCTCGGCCCTTCCATCTTCTCACCTCTTCCCGGTACAGTTTCCGTCGAATACGCAAATGGTGAAGAAAACGACATGCTGATACCGAAACAATTGATTATCGCAACCGGTTCAAGGCCGAAAATGCTGCCGGGTTTAGAAGCAGACGGTACATATATTCTGACATCAGATGAAGCGTTAGAGCTTAAACGTCTGCCCCAATCCATGATGATCGTCGGCGGCGGTGTCATCGGAATTGAATGGGCATCCATGCTGAACGATTTCGGCGTCAATATCACTGTGATTGAATATGCGGACCGCATTTTGCCGACTGAAGACCGTGATATTTCAAGCGAGATGGAAAAACTGTTAACGAAAAAAGGAATTAAAATCGTGACGGGTGCGAAAGTGCTTCCGGATACATTGGAAAAAGCGGACGGCGTTTCAATTGCCGCTGAAAAGAATGGAAAAAAAGAAACGTATCACGCGGAACAAATGCTTGTTTCCATCGGCCGCCAGCCGAACATTGAAGGGATCGGCCTTGAAAACACGGACATTGAAGCGGAAAACGGTTCTATCATCGTGAACGAAGCCGGGCAGACGAAGGAATCGCACATTTATGCGATCGGTGATGTTGTCGGCGGGCTGCAGCTTGCGCATGTGGCCTCCCGTGAAGGCATCATTGCCGTTGAGCATATGGCGGGTCTTAATCCGGCTCCGCTTGATGCCGCTCTTGTGCCGAAATGCATTTATTCAAATCCGGAAGCGGCGAGCGTCGGTCTGACAGAAGAGGAAGCTCTTCGAAAAGGGCATGAACTGAAAATCGGGAAGTTTCCGTTCATGGCGATCGGAAAGGCTCTTGTATACGGAGAAAGCGACGGCTTTGTCAAAATCGTCGCCGATCGGAATACAGATGATATTCTCGGTGTTCATATGATCGGCCCGCACGTCACCGATATGATCTCTGAAGCGGGGCTTGCCAAGGTGCTCGATGCGACGCCTTGGGAAATCGGCCAGTCCATACATCCGCATCCGTCGCTGTCAGAAGCGATTGGAGAAGCTGCGTTAGCCGCAGACGGAAACGCGATTCATTTTTAAAAGGAAAGAAGGAGGGGTTTGAATGACTACAAACCGCCATCAAGCATTAGGGCTCTCTGACGAAGAAGCCGTTGAAATGTATAGAACCATGCTGTTAGCCAGAAAAATCGACGAAAGAATGTGGCTCTTAAACCGCTCGGGCAAAATTCCGTTCGTTGTTTCATGTCAAGGACAGGAAGCGGCACAAGTAGGCGCGGCCTATGCCTTAAACCGTGATACCGACTATGTACTTCCTTACTACAGAGATATAGGGGTTGTGCTTGCATTCGGTATGACTGCAAAGGATTTGATGATGTCCGGTTTTGCGAAAGCGGCTGACCCGAACTCAGGCGGAAGGCAGATGCCGGGCCACTTCGGGCAAAAGGAAAACAGAATCGTAACGGGCTCATCCCCTGTTACGACGCAGGTTCCTCATGCGGTCGGAATCGCGCTTGCGGGACGCATGGATAAAAAGGATATCGTCTCTTTTGTTACCTTTGGAGAAGGATCTTCCAACCAGGGGGATTTTCACGAAGGGGCAAACTTTGCCGCCGTGTATAAACTGCCGGTCATTTTCATGTGTGAAAACAATAAGTATGCCATTTCTGTCCCGTATGACAAACAGGTGGCGTGCGAGAAAATATCCGACCGGGCGGCAGGCTACGGCATGCCGGGAGTCACTGTTGACGGAAACGACCTGCTGGAAGTTTACCGAGTCGTAAAAGAAGCGCGCGAACGGGCGTCTAAAGGCGAAGGCCCTACATTAATAGAAACGGTTTCCTACCGTTTGACGCCGCATTCCAGTGATGACGACGACAGCAGCTACAGAGAACGCGAAGAAGTAGAAGAAGCGAAGAAACAAGATCCGCTTCTTTTATACAAAGCATACTTGCAAGAAGCCGGGCTTCTAGGTGAAGAAGAAGAAAAGACCATGCTGGATGACATCATGGCTATCGTAAACGAAGCGACAGACGAAGCGGAGAAAGCGCCATACGCATCTCCTGAATCAACGCTTGATCACGTTTATGCGAAGTAGGGAGGAATACTTATGTCTGTAATGTCTTATATTGACAGTATTAATGCAGCAATGAAAGAAGAAATGGAAAGAGATCCGCGCGTGTTTGTTCTCGGGGAAGACGTCGGGAGAAAAGGCGGCGTGTTTAAAGCAACGGCGGGTCTCTATGAACAGTTCGGAGAAGAGCGCGTGATGGATACGCCGCTTGCTGAATCAGCGATTGCCGGTGTCGGGATCGGCGCCGCGATGTACGGCATGCGTCCGATTGCCGAGATGCAGTTTGCCGATTTCATTCTGCCTGCGGTCAACCAAATCATTTCAGAAGCGGCAAAAATACGCTACCGTTCAAACAATGATTGGAGCTGTCCGATGGTCATCAGAGCGCCTTACGGCGGCGGCGTGCACGGCGCGTTGTATCATTCCCAATCTGTGGAGGCCATTTTTGCCAACCAGCCGGGCCTTAAAATTGTCATGCCTTCAACTCCTTATGACGCAAAAGGGCTGTTGAAAGCTGCAGTCCGTGACGAAGATCCGGTGCTGTTTTTCGAACATAAGAGGGCGTACCGCCTGATTAAAGGCGAAGTCCCTGCGGATGATTACGTCCTTCCGATCGGAAAGGCGGATGTAAAACGCGAAGGCAGCGACATTACTGTCATTACGTACGGATTATGCGTCCATTTTGCTCTGCAGGCTGCCGAGCGTCTTGAAAAAGACGGAATTTCCACGCACGTATTAGACTTGCGTACGGTTTATCCGTTAGATAAAGAAGCCATCATTGAAGCCGCGTCTAAAACGGGAAAAGTATTGCTGATCACGGAAGATACGAAAGAAGGCGGTATTATGAGCGAGGTCGCCGCCATTATTTCTGAAAACTGCTTATTTGATTTAGACGCGCCGATCAAGCGGCTTGCAGGTCCTGACGTTCCGGCAATGCCTTATGCGCCGACAATGGAAAAATACTTCATGATGAATCCTGACAAAGCAGAAGCCGCGATGAGAGAATTAGCGGAGTTTTAAAGACGTAAGGAGGTTTTTGACATGGCGATTGAACAAATGGCTATGCCTCAGCTCGGAGAGAGCGTGACGGAAGGGACGATCAGCAAGTGGCTGGTATCCCCCGGTGATCAAGTGAATAAATATGACCCCATCGCGGAGGTCATGACAGATAAAGTGAACGCGGAGGTGCCGTCTTCTTTTACCGGTACGATTACAGAACTTGTAGGAGAAGAAGGCCAGACTCTTGCAGTCGGCGAGATCATCTGCAAAATTGAAACAGAAGAAACGGAAACCGAAGAGGCGCCGAAGCGGGAAGAAGAGCAGAATACCCCTTCAGACACCGATGCAAACCTCCAAGGTAAAGATCAGTCAAATAAAGCGCGTTATTCGCCGGCCGTGCTCAGATTAGCGGGGGAACACGGCATTCAGCTTGAAGAAGTTGAAGGAACGGGTGCAGGCGGAAGAATTACGCGAAAAGACATTCAAAAGATCATTGATTCGGGAATGAAGCAGAAATCGGAAGCACCGGCGCCGGCTGCTGTTCAAACAACGCAACAAGCGCCGAAACAACAGCAAAAACAAGCACCGGCACCCGCTCTGTCAGCCGGTGATATTGAAATTCCGGTTACAGGCGTCAGAAAAGCCATCGCCGCCAATATGCATAAAAGCAAAACAGAAATTCCGCATGCCTGGACGATGATGGAAGTCGACGTCACGAACATGACGGCGTACAGAAACAGCATTAAAGACTCATTTAAACAAAAAGAAGGCTTCAATTTAACGTTTTTCGCTTTCTTTGTAAAAGCGGCGGCGCAGGCTCTCAAAGAGTTCCCGCAGATGAACAGCATGTGGGCGGGAGACAAAATCGTCCAAAAGAAAGACATCAACATCTCCATTGCCGTTGCCACGGAAGATTCGCTGTTTGTTCCGGTTATTAAGCATGCTGATGAAAAAACGATTAAAGGCATAGCCAGAGAAATAACGGACCTTGCGAAAAAAGTGAGAAACGGAAAACTTACCGCGGAAGATATGCAGGGCGGCACATTTACCGTCAATAACACGGGATCTTTCGGCTCAGTTCAATCTATGGGCATTATCAACCATCCGCAGGCGGCGATTCTTCAGGTAGAATCTATCGTCAAACGACCGGTTGTCATGAATAACGGGATGATCGCCGTTCGTGATATGGTTAATCTTTGCCTGTCTTTAGATCACAGAGTGCTCGACGGGCTCGTGTGCGGCCGATTCCTCGGACGCGTCAAAGAGATCTTAGAAAACATTGATGAACATACGTCAGTATATTAAAAAAACTCCTTTTGCCCGGGCGGCAAAAGGAGTTTTTTATTTTCATTGTGAATCCTCGGGAACAAGCATAGTGAGATGATGTTTTTTCACTTCGATCGTACAAGGTGTTGTTCCGTATACCTCGCCATCTGTATCCGCGTCCATCTCACGTCCGGTTTCGATTTCAATCCTGGAGGCCTGAATATAGGACAGCTCTCCTTTGAAATCATCAAATGAACCCTGCTCCATCGTCATCAGCTCCCGCAACGCGGCAAGGCTTGTGTTGCGGCAGATTAACACATCGGCTAAGCCGTCCCGGAGGCTGGCATCAGGCAGGGGAACTCTGTTTGTCCCGATATAATGCCCGTTCATGACAAGCACCATTACGGCTTCGTCTTCTTTCACCTCGCCGTCAATCGTCAATTTGACAGGAAACGGGTTCGCGCTTGTCATCGTCCGCAAGGCGCTCGTGAAGTAGCTGATTTTACCAAGCCATGCTTTTTCAGTTTCATTGATATGGCTTGATGCTTCGGTGATCAATCCGATGCCCCAGAAGTTCAGAAAATAGCCGTCATCCGTTTTACAGACGTCAATCATCTGTTTATGTCCGGCCGCGAGCGCTTCAGCGGCCTTTTGAAGGTTTTGCGGGATGCCGAGCGCCCGGGAGAAATCGTTGCACGTTCCTCCCGGCAAAATGCCGACAGCGGGTCTGTGATCAAGCTTGCTGATGCTGTTGATGCATTGATGCACAGTGCCGTCCCCGCCTAAAATATATAAATGGTCAACTGAACTGTCGAGATTTTCACAATACTGACGGGCATCATCCTGATGTTTGGTCGGTTTAATCAAAAGTTCGTCAGCTGACTGGGCCAAAATGGGGACGACCGTGCCGAGCGTTTTATCAATCTGTTTTTGTCCGGCGTTTCCGTTATAAATTAATACTGCTTTCCGTTGGCTCATACGACTGCTCCTTTATTTCAGACAATCTCCTTAACAAGTTTCCCGTTTTTAAAAGGTCATAAACTTACATAGGGAACATAAAAGGGTCAAAAAACAATTGGTTATGAGCGGTGTCATTTGCCGATAGGGAGGTTCCTTGCTATCATAAGAAGAGATGATCAAAAAGGAGAGGTCCCAGTTGAATATGGATTTTAATTTATTTATGAATGATGTCGTGCGTCAAGCCCGCCAGGAAATCACGGCTGCCGGGTATACAGAGCTGAAAACCGCTGAGGAAGTGGACGAAGCGCTTTCGAAAAAAGGAACGACACTCGTTATGGTCAACTCTGTGTGCGGATGCGCAGGCGGTATTGCACGGCCTGCCGCGTACCATTCCGTACATTACGATAAACGACCGGATCAGCTTGTGACGGTATTTGCCGGACAGGATAAAGAAGCGACAGCCAAAGCGAGAGAATACTTTGAAGGCTATCCGCCGTCCTCTCCGTCATTTGCCATTTTAAAAGACGGGAAAATCATGAAAATGGTGGAACGCCATGAAATTGAAGGCCATGAGCCGATGGCCGTCGTCACAAAACTGCAGGAAGCATTTGAAGAATATTGTGAAGAAGTATAAGTGAAAGAAAAACCCCGGAGCCAAGCGCTTGCGGGGGTTTTTTATATGGAATCTGTATAAATATAAATATTTATACATCGGTGTTCAGCTGTCACTAATCTGAAAAACAATGACTATAATAAACACAGAAAGGAAAATATATTTTTCAAAAATAGTATTGCATCACACTTAAAAAGTGTTTAAAATACAAGTTAACGAATAAATATTCAATTTTAAGAGATCAGTAGATATGGGGGAAATGAATCATGAAGAAATGGCTGTTGGTATTAGCTGCCGCATGTATCACCTTTGCGCTGTCCGCCTGCGGATCAGGCAATTCAGGCTCAGAGGGCGGAAAGAACAAGCTGATTATGGGTACATCGGCTGACTATAAACCATTTGAATATAAAGACGGCGATCAGATCACCGGGTTTGACGTTGATCTGGCAAAAGCTCTGGGCAAAAAGACCGGCTATGACGTTGAGGTGCAGGACATGGACTTCAACAGCCTGATTACAGCCTTGAAGTCCAAGCAGGTAGATATGATTTTATCTGGAATGACACCTACGCCGGAACGGAAAAAGCAAGTTGATTTTTCTGATATTTATTATACTGCTAACAATATGATTGTTACGAAAAAGGGAAGCAGCATTAAATCCCTGAATGATCTGAAAGGCAAAACCGTCGGTGTGCAGCTCGGCTCCATTCAAGAGGAAAAAGGCAAGAAGCTCGCTTCGAAATACGGTTTTCAGCTCGAAGACCGCAACCGGATCTCAGATTTAACCGAAGAGATCAAATCCGGGCGTTTTGATGCCGCGATTATCGAAGACATCGTAGCACAAGGCTATTTCAATTCAAATCAAGATCTGCAGGGCTTTGCGTCAGCAGATGCGAAATCAGACGAATCGGGCTCCGCGATTGCGTTCCGCAAAGACAGTGATCTGACAGCGAAGTTTAACAAAGCGCTGAAAGAAATGGAGAAAAACGGAGAAATCGAAAAACTGAAGAAAAAATGGTTCACCAACGAGAAATAAAAGAAAGCTCAACTTTTCGTTGAGCTTTTTATCTTGAATAAAGACAAAGGAGATCACACGTATGAATTTGGATTTCTCAGCGACAATCCCCCAAATTCCTTTTATATTGGAAGGCCTTGCGGTCACATTGAAAATTGTGCTCGTTTCAGCGGTCATCGGTCTTGTATTAGGAATCGTGCTCAGCTTATTTAAAATCAGCACGATCAGTCCGCTGAAATGGATTGCGGATTTTTATACTTCGATATTCCGCGGCACGCCGCTCGTGCTGCAGCTGATGATCATCTATTTCGGTATGCCGCAGCTCCTCGGCTTTCAGATCGATCAATTTTGGGCGGCAGTCACCGCATTATCGCTCAATTCGGCCGCTTACGTCTCTGAAATTATCAGAGCGGGAATCAACGCAATTGACAAAGGACAAAAAGAGGCAGCCGTCGCTCTCGGCGTGCCATACGGAAAAATGATGAAAGATCTGCTGCTGCCGCAGGCGTTTAAAAACATTTCTCCGGCTATTATTAACGAATTAATCACCTTAACGAAAGAATCGGCGATCGTCACAGTTATCGGTCTTGGCGACATTATGAGACGGGCCTACCAGTCCGGCGCCGCAACATACAACTATTTAGAACCTCTTATTGTGGCGGGCTTAATCTATTACGTGCTCGTTTTGATCTTAGCATTCATCGGAAAAGGCGTAGAAAGGAAGCTGAAAGCCAATGATTAAGGTCGACAACCTGTCAAAATCATTCGGGAAACATGAAGTACTGAAAAACATTTCAACACAGATCGAAGAAGGGGAAGTCGTCGCTGTCATCGGCCCTTCAGGTTCCGGCAAATCAACGTTTCTGCGCTGCTTAAATCTGCTGGAAACCCCGAGCGGCGGAACGATTGCCATTAAAGAAAACGAAATCACCGCAGCTAAAACGAATAAACTGAAAGTGCGGGAAAATATCGGCATGGTATTTCAGCATTTTCATTTGTTTCCTCATAAAACGGTGCTTGAAAATATCACATACGCGCCGGTCAGCGTGAAGAAAGAGTCTAAAAAGGAGGCGGAGGAAAAGGCGTGCGCTCTCCTTGAAAAAGTCGGACTGCTTGACAAACGGAACGACTATCCGAACCGTTTGTCAGGCGGACAGAAGCAGCGGGTCGCCATCGCGCGGGCGCTTGCCATGAATCCTGACATCATGCTGTTTGATGAACCGACCTCGGCTCTTGACCCGGAAATGGTCAAAGAAGTTCTTGAGGTGATGAAAGAGCTCGCGCAGACGGGCATGACAATGGTGATCGTAACGCACGAAATGGGATTTGCCAAAGAAGTCGCAGACCGCGTATTATTTATGGATGAAGGGACGATCGTGGAAGACGGGCAGCCGGAAGAATTTTTTCTTTCTCCGAAGTCAAAAAGAGCACAGGACTTTTTAGAAAAAATATTATAAAATATAACTGGAAGAAAAGAAGAAGAATGCTCTTCTTCTTTTTTTTGAGAAAGAAACAAACAGAATGGAGCAAGCAATGTTTAAAATCGGTTACCGCACACTAAAGACCGCACTTGGAACGGCGCTGGCCATTTATTTAGCCCAGCTGTTGCATCTGCAAAACTTCGCATCCGCAGGAATCATCACCATATTGTGCATCCAGATTACGCAAAAGCGGTCGCTTCAGGCCTCGTGGGCCCGATTTGCCGCCTGTTTATTGGCAATCGTCTTCTCATATGTCTTTTTCGGGCTGATCGGCTATTATCCGTTTGCGATCGGAATATTGCTGGTGCTGTTCATTCCGACTACAGTCGTTTTAAAAATAAACGAAGGGATCGTCACCAGCTCAGTAATCATTCTTCATTTATATATGTCCGGCGGCATTACGATGGCGTTTATCTGGAATGAGTTCCAGCTGATCACCGTAGGTATCGGCGTCGCGCTGTTAATGAATCTGTATATGCCGAGCCTTGACAGAAAACTCGCGGCGTACCGGAAAAAAATCGAGGACAACTTTTCCGTCATCTTCGCCGAAATCGAACGGTATTTGTTAACTGGTGAGCAAGATTGGTCGGGGAAGGAAATACCGGAGACGCATCAGATGATTCAAGAGGCGAAAAACCTCGCCTATCGGGACGTGCAGAATCATATTTTGCGCCATGAAAATCTTTACTATCATTATTTTAAGATGAGACAGAAACAATTTGAAATCATTGAACGGCTGCTGCCGAAGATTACCTCTATTTCAATAACGGTGGAGCAGGGCAAAATAATCGCCCATTTCATCCGTGAATTAAGGGAAGCCATTCATCCCGGCAATACCGCTCATAAATTTTTAAAAAGACTTGCAGAAATGAGAACGGAATTTGAAGAAATGCCGCTCCCGGCAACGCGCGAGGAGTTTGAAGCGCGGGCGGCTTTGTTCCACCTCCTCGGTGAGATGGAACAATATCTCGTGATTAAAAGTTATTTCAAAGGCATCAAGCTGTAAAAAACATATGGATCAATCGCATGAGTCCTCCTTTCATTGGTCATTCTAATGAAAAAAGGAGGGGAGCCCATGCGATTTTTTTTATTGTCAGCCGCCCTGCTGCTGTCTCCGCTTTGGCCGCTTGGCGCAAACCCTTTGCCGGGTGACCCTTATATTATCGTCAATAAAGCCACAAATGCGCTTGCTGTTGTGAAGGATAACCGAATAGAAGGCATTTATCAGGTGGCGACGGGAAAAACGGATGATTTGACGCCTGAAGGAGAATTTACGGTAACGGTCAAAGCCGTCAATCCGTATTACCGGAAGAAAAATGTAAAGGGAGGCGCGCCGGAAAACCCGCTCGGCGTCCGCTGGATCGGTTTTGACGCGAAAGGAACCGACGGCAGGATATACGGCATTCACGGAACAAACAGAGAAGAGCTGATCGGGGGGTTTGTATCAAACGGCTGCATCCGTATGAAAAACCGGGATGTCATCCGTATTTTCCGGATTATCCCTCCCGGAACGAAAGTATTGATTACAAAAGAAAACCGCTCATTCGAGGACATTGCAATAGAGCGGAAAGCCCTCATAAAAAAGCAGGAAACCCCCTTGCAATGAGGCGCCTGCTTTTTTACCGCAAATACATCATAATGCCTGAGAGGAGGGTTGAAAGTATAAATACGCCTAAAATGACGATGACGGCGCTTTTCATAAATTTTTGAGACATTGTTTCACTCCTTAAGATTACTGTCTATCATTTTAACGTGTTTTGCTTGTATGAACAAGCCATATCCTATGGCGGAAAGCAGGTGGCCGCGCTATGAAAAAACTTGATCATGTCGGCATTGCCGTCAGCTCTATTGATGCCGCGAGAGGATTTTACGAACGGATGCTCGGGCTTACGTATATGGGAGACGAGCTGGTAAGCGGCCAAAATGTGAGAGTTGCTTTTTTAGAGGCGGGAGGCACAAAGCTTGAGCTGATTGAGCCGCTGTCGGACGCGTCTCCCGTCAGCTTTTTTTTACAGAAAAGAGGCGAAGGGCTGCATCATTTGGCATTCCGCTGCGCCGATATGAAGGAAACGATCAAGGAGCTTGAATCATGCCGCATGACTTTGATCCATCATGAACCGCAAAGCGGAGCGGGCGGGAAGAAGATCGCATTTCTCTCTCCAAAAGAGGCGAACGGGGTCCTGATTGAGCTTTGTGAAACAATTGAAAAAGGAGAAACTCAAGATGAGCATGAGTGATCATATCAGACACTTAAACGAAAGACGTTCCTTTTTAACAAACGGCGGCGGAGCGGAAAAAAATGAAAAACAGCACAAAAAAGGCAAGCTGACGGCAAGAGAAAGAATTGACTATTTATTGGACGAAGACAGTTTTTCAGAGCTGCAGACGTTTGCCAAGAGCCGCATGCCCGGGTGCCGGAATGCTCCGGGAGACGGAGTCGTTACCGGATACGGCACAATTGACGGACGGCCCGTGTATTTGTTTGCCCATGACTTTACCGTACTCGGCGGGACGCTCGGCGAGACACATGCGGAAAAAATCGCGGCGGTGATGGATCTGGCGGCGAAAAACAAAACCCCGATCATCGGGCTGAACGACTCAGGTGGTGCGAGAATTCAAGAGGGTGTGGTATCATTAAATGGATACGGTCATATCTTTAGGCGCAACGTCCTTTACTCGGGAGTGATTCCGCAAATTTCTGTCATCCTTGGGCCGTGTGCCGGCGGTGCTGTTTATTCACCCGCATTGACGGATTTTGTGATTATGGCGGAACATACGTCGCACATGTTTATTACAGGCCCGAAAGTCATTGAACAGGTTACGGGTGAACAGATTGACGCGGAAAGTTTAGGCGGTGCGGGAATACATAATGTGATAAGCGGAAGTGCCCACTATTCCGCACGAACGGAAAAAGAGGCTCTTTCCGCTGTGAAAACCCTGCTTTCTTATCTCCCGCACGGCGGACAGACGGCATTGCCCGTTAAAAAGGAAGACGCCAGACCGTTATTAAATACCCTCGTTCCCGCGGACAGTTCGAAACCTTACGATGTGTTACAGGTAATAAAAGAGCTGGCGGATGACGGAACGTTTTTTGACATTCAGCCGTATTTTGCCAAAAACATTGTTGTCGGTTTTCTGAAACTCGGACGGCGTACAGTCGGTGTTGTCGCAAACCAGCCGAAACACTTGGCGGGGAGCCTCACGATTGATGCCGCTGACAAAGCGTCGAGATTCATCCGTTTTTGCGACGCGTTTCATATTCCGTTATTGACAATCGCTGATGTTCCGGGATTTCTCCCGGGCTTTCAGCAGGAACATGCGGGAATCATCCGTCACGGAGCAAAATTGCTGTATGCTTTTGCCGAAGCAACGGTGCCGAAAGTGACGCTCATCATCAGAAAAGCTTACGGAGGCGCCTATGTCGCCATGAATTCGAAAGGGCTCGGGGCAGATCTTGTATTCGCCTGGCCCAATGCGGAAATCGCCGTGATGGGAGCGGAAGGCGCGGCGTCGATTTTATACAGCAGAGACATACAGGCTTCTGACGACCCGGAGAAAACGAAGCGCGAAAAAAAAGCCATATACGAAAAGGAAAACGCCGGTCCGTATAAAGCGGCGGCCTGCGGAATGGTGGATGATATCATCCGGCCGGAAGACTCGAGGAAAAAATTGATTCAGGCATTTGACATGCTTGCGCATAAGGAAGAGGAAAGACCGAAAAAAAAGCACGGTAATATACCGCTTTAAACGGAGGGAACTGAAAATGGTAAACGAAAAACGTCTGCTTGAAGAATTTCTTGAACTCGTTCAAATTGATTCAGAGACAAAACATGAAGCGGAAATCAGCAAGGTGCTCAAACAAAAATTCACTGATTTAGGGTTGAGCGTAAAAGAAGATGATACAAAAGAAGTGACGGGGCATGGAGCCGGCAACTTAATCTGTACGTTAAAGGGCACAAAAGATGCGGATACGATTTATTTCACATCGCACATGGACACGGTTGTCCCGGGCAAAGGCGTTAAGCCGATTGTGGAAGACGGCTATGTAAAATCCGACGGCACGACGATTCTCGGCGCTGATGATAAGACGGGACTTGCCGCAATGTTTGAAGCCATTAAAGTGCTGAAAGAACAAAACATCGAGCACGGCACCATTGAATTCATTATCACGGCCGGAGAAGAATCGGGATTAGTCGGGGCAAAAGCAATGGATCGTTCAGACATTACCGCGAAATACGGTTTTGCGCTTGATTCAGACGGAAAAGTCGGCAACATTATTGTAGCCGCGCCGACACAAGCGAAAGTGAGAGCAACCATTTTCGGGAAAACGGCTCATGCGGGAGTAGAACCGGAAAAAGGCATCTCCGCGATTACAATCGCGTCAAAAGCGATCTCTAAAATGCCGCTCGGCCGTATTGATAAAGAAACAACGGCTAATATCGGACGTTTCGAAGGCGGCACGCAAACCAATATCGTCTGCGACCAGGTTGATATTCTGGCTGAAGCGCGTTCATTAGTGCCTGAAAAAATGGAAGCGCAAGTGCAGAAAATGAAAGAAGCTTTCGAATCTGCTGCAGCTGAGATGGGAGGCCGCGCGGAAGTGGACATCGCGGTCATGTATCCGGGTTTCAAATATCAGGACGGCGATCAGGTTGTGGAAGTCGCGAAAAAAGCGGCGGCAAAAATCGGCCGGCCGAGCGAACTTCAGACAAGCGGCGGCGGAAGTGACGCAAACGTCATTGCCGGCCACGGCATTCCGACAGTCAACCTGTCAGTAGGCTATGAACAAATCCATACGAAAAATGAAAAAATGCCGATTGAAGAGCTCGTCAAAACGGCGGAAATGGTCGTTGCCATTATCGAAACAGCGGCCAACTAAAAACGAAGCACCCAGTTGATTGGGTGCTTTTTTCATTCTTCATAATAATTGGCTTAAAGCCTTGCAGATACAAGAAAAAAACCCTGCCGGATAGGTTTCCGGCAGGGTTTCAGTATTATGATTTGGCGGGCTCCGCCTGAGCCGCAGCTTGTTTCTTTTTATGATGCGTCTGCTGTAAAAGTACATTCTGCACTGTCAAAAACAGTCCGCTTGTAAACCAGTAAAGCGGCAGCGCAGCCGGTACGTTAAGTGAAAAAATGGTCATCATGACAGGGAAAATAAAGACCATGATTTTTGCTGACTGCATCGCGGCCGGATTTTGAGCAGCCGGTGAATATTTCTCGTTTAATTTTTGGGAAATATAAGCCTGTAAGAAATACATGGCTCCCGCGCACAGTGATACAAGAATATCAGAATGCCCTAAGCTGAACCACAGAAATGAGTGTGAAGCGATTTCCGGCGTTGAGCGGATGGCGTAATAAAAACCAATCAAAATCGGGAATTGCACCAGCATCGGAAGACATCCCATTGCCATCGGATTCAGATTGTGCTCACGGTAAAGCTTCATCATTTCCATTTGCAGTTCTTTTTGTTTTTCCGCATCTTTCGTTTGTTTCATTTTAGCCTGAATGCTGTCGACCTGCGGTTTGATCACAGCCATTTTTTCCTGGAACACCCGCTGTTTCTTAAATTGGTTCACAAACAAAGGCAATACAACGATCCGGACGATAATCGTCACCAGAATAATCGACAGTCCGTACTCACCGTGGAACAGGCCCGCCACACCTTTTAAAAGTGCCGAAAACGGCTCGATCAGGTAATCGTGGAAAAAACCGATATTCCCGAGGCCTCCCGTCTGAGTCTGAGATGTCGCCGCAAAAGCCGAGCGGCCTGTGCACAGTACGATAAAAAATAATCCGAATGCGATCCATTTTTGATATGTTTTAGACAATTATGTCTCCTCCTTTTTATCTTCACTTGCCGTTATAAAAGGAGGAAGCTGACATCTTCATCATCATTCGCCGGTGAATTCATGCGGATGACTTTACGTATCCAAGTTGTAATGCGATGATATATAATAATAAGAAAGTCTGTTCGGTTCAGCTGAACGACTGCTTGATGTTCATCTATTCGTTTCGTTCTCCAATGCTCGCCTGCGCGGCGCTCACGCAAAAGAAAAGCGATGCCGATCGCGGTCAGAGCGGGAAGAATAATTGTGAAAAAATCGACTAAAAATAAAAAGTCATTCATTGACTCAAGAATCATTTTATCACATCCATTCAGCTCTTATTTTACTACATATATATAAGGTTGTCTATGAAAGGAAAGGAGGCGCCGGGAGTGGCCGGAAAAGGGAGAATTATATTTCATATCGATATGAACAGTTTTTATGCCTCCGTAGAAATGGCGTATGATCCGTCTTTAAGAGGAAAACCTATCGCCGTTGCCGGAAACGTGAAGGAACGGAAAGGAATCATCGTCACCTGCAGCTACGAAGCGAGAGCGCGGGGCGTAAAGACCACCATGCCGGTGTGGCGGGCAAAACGCCTCTGTCCGGAACTCATCGTCGTGCCGCCGAATTTTGACCGCTACCGGAGTTCGTCAAAAGAAATGTTCAGCATTCTGAGGGAGTATACGGATTTAGTCGAGCCTGTTTCTATTGATGAAGGATACATGGATATTACGGACACACCGCACAGACACAGGGCGTATGAGACAGCCGAAGACATTCAGGCGAGACTGCAAAAAGAGCTTTTGCTTCCGTCAAGCATCGGCATCGCCCCGAATAAATTTCTTGCCAAAATGGCGTCTGACATGAAAAAACCGCTCGGCATCACCATTTTAAGAAAAAGAGAGCTGCCGGACGTCTTATGGCCTCTTCCGATTGAAGAGATGCACGGTATAGGAACGAAAACTGCGGAAAAAATAAAAACGCTCGGCATCAAAACGATCGGTGATTTGGCAAAAGGAGATGAACATGCGCTGAAAACGCTTCTCGGCATAAACGGCCCGAGGCTGAAGGATAAAGCGAACGGCATCCATCCTGCAGAAGTCAATCCCGAGCGGATTTATGAATTTAAAAGCGTCGGCAACTCATCCACCCTGTCGCATGATTCGGCTGACTGGGATGAATTAACGGGTGTGTTTGACCGGCTCGCGCTGTCTGTGAGCGAACGGCTCCAGCGTAAGGAGGTCATGGCCTGCCGGCTGTTCATCATGATTCGGTATGCGGATTGGAAAACGGTCACAAGAAGCATGACCCTCAACAATCCGGCTGATCAGAAAAAAGACATCATGGAAGCGGCGATGGAACTGTTTGACAAGCACTGGAACCAAAATCCGGTAAGGCTTCTCGGCATCACCGGGACGGAACTGGTTGAAAAACAGCAGGCGTATAAACAGCTTGATCTGTTTTCATTCAAGGAGGACGCAAAGGATGAGCCGATTTTTCAGATGATGAACGAGCTGAATGAAAAATACGGCCAAAACCTGATCAGAAAAGGCGCCGTTATAAAAAAAGAAGAAAGCAAAACAAGGGGAACGAGCTTTAACAGAGACTTTTTTCAGGATGAAAAGAAAAGGTGAATAACTTGAAAAAAGGGGTTATGTATGATAATTTCTTTAGTATAAATATCATTTTATTTTAATTTAAATTTTAAAATGGTTAAACGTTTGAAGAAGGGACGTTAGAATATGTCAAAACAACAAATCGGAGTTATCGGTCTTGCGGTAATGGGTAAAAATCTGGCTCTTAACATCGAAAGCCGGGGATTTTCTGTGTCTGTATACAACAGATCAAGCAGCAAAACGGAAGAGTTTTTAGAAGAGGCAAAAGGCAAAAATGTTGTCGGTACATACAGCATTGAGGAGTTTGTCCAGTCTCTTGAAACACCCCGTAAAATTTTATTAATGGTTAAAGCGGGAACTGCAACGGATGCGACGATTCAATCTCTTCTTCCTCATCTGGAAAAAGACGATATTTTGATTGACGGCGGAAATACATACTATAAAGATACACAGCGCCGGAACAAAGAGCTTGCCGAAAGCGGCATTCACTTTATCGGAACGGGTGTATCAGGCGGTGAAGAGGGAGCGCTGAAAGGGCCTTCTATTATGCCGGGCGGCCAAAAGGAAGCGCACGAACTCGTGAAACCGATTCTAGAAGCCATTTCTGCTAAAGTGGACGGAGAAGCTTGTACGACATACATCGGCCCGGACGGAGCGGGGCACTATGTAAAAATGGTGCACAACGGTATCGAATACGGTGACATGCAGCTGATCTCTGAGTCATATTTCATTCTGAAACAGGTGCTCGGATTGTCTGCCGAAGAGCTTCACGAAGTATTCGCTGAGTGGAACAAAGGAGAGCTTGACAGCTATCTGATCGAAATCACGGCTGACATTTTCACTAAAAAAGATGAAGAAACGGGCAAACCGCTTGTTGACGTTATCCTTGATAAAGCAGGCCAAAAAGGAACGGGTAAATGGACAAGCCAAAGTGCTCTTGACTTAGGCGTGCCGCTTCCGATTATCACTGAATCTGTTTTTGCGCGTTTCATTTCCGCAATGAAAGAAGAGCGTGTGAAAGCAAGCGGTCTTCTGTCCGGACCAGACGTTAAGCCGGTCACTGAAAATAAAGAAGAGCTGATTGAAGCGGTCAGAAAAGCGCTCTTCATGAGTAAAATCTGTTCTTACGCACAAGGCTTCGCCCAAATGAAAGCCGCGTCTGAAGAATATAACTGGGATCTGAAATACGGTGAAATCGCGATGATTTTCCGCGGCGGCTGTATCATCCGCGCGGCGTTCCTGCAAAAGATCAAAGACGCGTATGACCGTGAACCGGAGCTTGACAACCTGCTGTTAGACAGCTACTTCAAAAACATTGCAGAAAGCTACCAAGGCGCCCTTCGCCAAGTGATTTCACTTGCCGTAGCCCAAGGCGTGCCGGTACCTTCGTTCTCAAGCGCACTTGCGTATTACGACAGCTACCGTACGGCAGTGCTTCCTGCAAACTTGATTCAAGCGCAGCGTGATTACTTCGGCGCGCATACGTATGAACGCACAGATAAAGAAGGCATTTTCCATACTGAATGGATGAAGTAATGAAGAAGCCCCCGCAGTTATTGCGGGGGCTTTTCTGATATTAAAAACCGCGGGCCGTCATGAACGGCGCCGCGGTTTTTGATGTTTTCTTATATATTCCACCAGTGGAGACCGTCTTTTTCAAGAAGATCGTCCGAAGCTTTCGGTCCCATTGACCCGGCTTCATAATTCGGAGAAAGGGTTTTGTCGGCTGCCCACGTTTCGGAAATCGCATCGACGAAATTCCAGGAAAGCGCCACTTCGTCCCAATGGGCAAAGTTTGTCGCATCACCGAGCAGACAGTCATGGATTAATTTTTCATAGGCTTCCGGTGTGTTCATTTCATCACTGCAGTTGCTGCAGTAATCCAGCTTAATCGGCTGAGCATGAGCGGCTCCGCCTAATTTTTTAGCGTTCAGATATAGTGTGATGCCTTCATCCGGCTGAATATGGATGACAAGCAGGTTCGGATTTACATTCGTTTCATTGCCGTAATAAAGGTTCATCGGAATGTCTTTAAATTGAACGACGATTTTCGTTGATTTTTCTTTCATCCGTTTCCCTGTGCGGATATAAAACGGAACGCCGGCCCAGCGGAAGTTATCGATTAACAGCTTTCCGGACACGAATGTTTCCGTATTGGAATCCGGTGCTACATTTTGTTCATCTGTATAGCTCGGTACAGCGTTTCCGTCAATCGTTCCCGCTTGGTATTGTCCGCGGACGAAGAAGTCACTCACTTCGTTTGGAGCGACAGGGCGGAGAGCTCTCAGCACCTTCACTTTTTCGCTGCGGATTTCTTCCGTGTTCAGTTTAATCGGCGGTTCCATCGCCAAGAGAGCGACCATTTGTAAAATATGGTTTTGAACCATATCACGGAGTGCGCCTGATTTCTCGTAATATCTCGCACGATCCTCAACGCCGAGATCCTCACTTGACGTAATCTGGATGTTTGAGATGTAGCGGTTATTCCACAGCGGCTCAAACAGCGCATTCGCAAACCGGATGACTTCGATATTTTGAACCATTTGTTTGCCTAAGTAATGGTCGATCCGGTAAATTTGATCTTCCGTGAAAGCTTCGCGTATTTCTTTGTTAAGCTCTTTCGCACTCGGCAGGTCATGGCCGAACGGTTTTTCAATGACGAGACGGGACCAGCCATTTGTCGCTGTGACACCTTCGTTTTTAAGTGATTTTGCGATAGTGCCGAAAAACTCAGGAGCCATCGCCAAGTAAAACATTCTGTTGTTCGGGATTTCATATGTATGTTCAAGCTGATCAAGCAGGACATTCAGCTCCTGATAGGAACCCGGATTCGTTACATCAAACGGATGGTAATAAAAATGAGATGTGAAATCGTCTATGTCTTTTTGCCCGGCAGAAGAAACAGACGTTTTAACGGTTTCCCGGAGGTCCTCGTTTGACCAAGGTCTTCTTCCAACACCTACAACTGCAAACTCTTCACCAATTTGACCATTTTTATATAAACGGTGAATGGATGGGTAAAGTTTTCGTTTTGCCAAATCCCCTGTGGCACCAAATATTACAATTACTGCTTTTGGTTTGTCGTTTGTTTTCACTTAGAGTACCTCACTTTATCTGAAGCATGGTTTAAAACCCCGCATATTTCCTTCATTTTAAATCTAAAATTCGTTGAAAGCAAACATTTCAGCCTGTTTTTTGCGGTTTGCGGAAAAAAATTAATCAGGCCGGAGAAGGCCCGGGTGAATTCACATTTTCAGCTTGATCCTGTATCCTTAGTAGTACAAAGATCTAGGAGGAAGCATTGTGGAATTATTATTTTTAGGGACGGGGGCCGGCATGCCGGCAAAGACGAGAAACGTAACGTCCGTCGCGCTGAAGCTTCTTGAAGAAAGGCGTTCCGTATGGCTGTTTGATTGCGGAGAAGCCACTCAGCATCAGATATTACATACAACAATCAAACCGAGGAAAATTGAGAAGATTTTCATCACCCACCTTCACGGCGACCATGTTTACGGTCTTCCGGGTCTGTTGGGGAGCCGTTCATTTCAGGGCGGTGAAGAAGAGCTGACGATTTACGGGCCAAAAGGCATTAAAGCCTTTATCGAAACAAGCCTGCACGTGACGGCGACTCATCTGACGTATCCTCTTACCGTACATGAAATCGAAGAGGGGACGGTTTTTGAAGATGAGCAATTCATTGTTACCGCAGCATCCGTCATTCACGGCGTGGAAGCGTTCGGCTACCGGGTTCAGGAAAAGGATATTCCCGGCGCGTTGCAGGCCGGCAGATTGAAAGAAATGAATATCCCGCCCGGACCCGTCTATCAGAAAATCAAAAAAGGCGAAACGGTCACACTTGACGATGGCAGAATCATTAACGGGCGGGATTTTTTGGAACCGCCGAAAAAAGGGAGAATCGTCGCTTTTTCCGGGGATACGAGGGCATCAGAGCGGGTAACGGAGCTGGCGCGCAATGCGGATGTGCTTGTTCATGAAGCGACGTTTGCCAAGGAAGATGCAAAGCTCGCACATAATTATTATCACGCAACGACAGAACAGGCTGCGCAAACGGCAAAAAAAGCAGGCGCCAAACAGCTGATTTTAACTCATATCAGCGCAAGGTATCAGGGTGAATCGCCGATAGAGCGTCTCGAACATGAGGCGAAAGCGGTATTTGAAAACAGTAAGATCGCATTTGACTTCATGGAGGTCACTGTGGAGCGGTCTTAAAAAATGGACGCTTGACATTTTTTTCTGATGAGATATAATAAAACGAAATAATTACGATTTGTATAAGGGGTGAAAATGATGCGTGTGAATGTTACATTGGCCTGTACAGAGACAGGGGACAGAAATTATATTACGACGAAGAACAAACGGACGAATCCGGACCGGTTAGAAATGAAAAAGTATTCACCCCGGTTGAAAAAGTATACGTTGCATCGTGAGACAAAATAGATCACGATAACAAAAGCCATTGTGCCGCTGCACAATGGCTTTTGTTTAATCAGTTTACCGCCTGATAGGCAGGAGCATTCATTTGCTGGCGCACCGCGCACCAAACATCATAAATGGCAAGGTGGACGATGTGCGGTTCATCGTGGTGAATGGCATGAGAACTGTTTTTGGCCTGAATCCATCCGCTTTGATAAGAGACATCAAGCATGCTTCTGTGCAGTTTCACCCATTGTTCATGAGCGTGCTTTAAGTGCTCATCCCGCTCTCCCGATGATAAAATCAACAGCGGCATATCGCCGAAATGAATCTGCTGATGCTTGATCTGACGAAGGCTCGTCAAAAATTCCGCGTGTGATCCTTCCAATATGAACTGTTTCAAATAGGCGGCTTTCATTTCTTCGGGAAGAAGCGGAAGCACTTTCGTCTCCTGATCCTCAGAAACCGGATCAAGCATCACCATCCCGAGAATATCCCGGCGGTTCCGGCTCGCCCAAAGTCTGCTGATAATCGCGCCGTATGAATGCGAGACGACAAGATAAGGAGGCTTGACGCCGGCCTTCAGAAGAAGAGCGTTTAATTCCTGTACCATGTGGTCCGCCGTTCTCTTGTTTCGGCTTTGTCCGCTTTTGCCGATTCCGGCTCTGTCATATGTGAAAACCCCAAATTCTTCATCTATGTCAGCGAGTAATGATGTCCATGTTTCAGAAGAAGTGCCGTAGCCGGCTTCAAAGACGATCGTCACTTCGCCGGCGCCTTTACGGTGTTTCGTATAAAACGGACACCCGTCAATCAGATATGTCCTTTCCATCCATGCTGCTTTCATTGGAGTCATCCCCTCTAATTGGTTCTATAGGGAAGACGGAGAAGCTTCGGCAATCGTTTCTCAAAAAATAAAAAAAGAGACAGCCGGATCGAAAAACTCCGGCTGTCACTTCATCACCATGCTCTGTCGTATTGAACCGGTGACGGTATTTCAGTATTCAGCTGCTTCGCTGCACTCCTTGCAAAGTGCGGATCGCGCAGAAGTTCTCTCGCGACAAAAATAAGGTCAGCGCGGTTGTTTTGCAGAATTTCTTCCGCCATTGTTCCCGTCGTTATCAAACCGACGGCGCCTGTTGCGATTTCGGCCTGTTCACGGATTTTCTCCGCAAAGCTCACTTGGTAGCCTGGGAAGACGTTAATATCAGCTTGAACGAGTGCGCCTGAGCTGCAATCAATGAGGTCGACTCCCTGTTCTTTCATCCACTTCGCAAAACCGATATGATCCGCAATGTCCAGCCCTTTGTCTGTATAATCCGATGCAGAAATACGGACAAATAACGGGCCGTCCCAGACTTCCTTGACGGCTTCAATGGTCTCGCCTAAGAAGCGGTAGCGATTTTCATGTGAGCCTCCGTATTCGTCTGTACGGTGATTGGACAGAGGGGACAAAAATTCGTGCATTAAGTAGCCGTGTGCCGCATGAAGTTCAATAATGTCAAAGCCGGCTTCTTTCGCGCGCGCCGCTGCCTGTTTGAATTCCTGAATGGTTTCTTTAATTTGTTCTGTCGTCATTTCAGCCGGTGTTTTGGACTGCTCATCGAACGGAATGGCTGACGGAGCGTAAATGTCTCCCTCAAGCTCAGCTTTACGTCCGGCGTGCGCAAGCTGAATGCCGATTTTAGATCCTTGCGCTTTCACTTGTTCCGTCAGTTTGGCAAAACCTTCGATATGATCATCGCTCCAAATGCCTAAATCCTGATCGGAAATGCGCCCCTGCGGATTAACGGCTGTCGCTTCCACGATAATCAGGCCGACCTGGCCGATTGCACGCGATATATAGTGCGCCATATGAAAAGGCTGCAGTTTTCCGTCCTTCTCATGTGAGGAATACATGCACATCGGTGCCATAACAATACGGTTTTTGATCGTTACATCTTTAACGGTCCATGGTGTGAATAATTTTCTGGCCATTTATTTCGCCTCCCGGAATGTTTTAGACATTGATTATAACAATTCATGATCATTCAGTCATATAAACTGCTCACGACTGAGTGCATTGTTATTATTGTTCTGGAAGGGCATTTTTTTATACACATCGGTGCCGTATCTTCATAACAGGCATTTACAGCCGATCATATAGCAAATATAGATGAGAAACGCACCGATGACTGCGTGGCCTCCTTTGAACCAGTTTGTCAGGATGAAAATACTGCTGATGAAGATCACCGCGCCGAAGGCACCGAATATTCCGTTTTTTTGAGCGGCTCTGAAATCGTCGGGGCTCATATTTTTCAGCTGCAAGTGAATATTCAGTAGCGTCATGATTGGCAGCAATGTAATAACGCCGGATAAAAATAAGTATTTCGATTTGCTTAAATACGCGGCGGCCACCATAACAGTGCCGCCGATAAAAAATTGAATGAGAAAACTCATGCTGAAACGCTCACCTTCTGTTTGTTATCAAGTATAATGATGGAGACATTGCCATTTTATTTTTGATTGATGTATAAGTAAACTAAATATAACTAATGCATTGGATAATAAAGAATGATATCTGGGAGATGAAGCCGGTTGGATTTAAAGAAGCATTTAGCCTTTATTAAAACGGTTGAAAGCGGCAGCCTGACCCAAGCCGCTGCCATATTGAATTACACACAGCCGAACATCAGCCAAATGATCAGTAAATTAGAGGAAGAGTACGGTTTTCCGCTTTTGATCAGACAGCGGCATGGAGTGAGGCCGACCGCAAATGGCTTGAAAGTGTTACATATTATGAAGGAAATTCAAAAAAACTATGAAAAACTGTCTGAAACCGTTGATAATATTAATGGGTTAGAAAGAGGGGAAGTCCGGCTCGGCACTGTTACGAGCGTGGCTGTAAAATGGCTGCCGAAAATTTTGAGGGAATTTAATGAGCTGTATCCTTCCATTAAGGTGCATTTGTTTGAAGGAAATTCTACTGAACTGGAAGAATGGCTGAAAGATGACCGGATTGATGCGGCGATCGGGACATCCCACAGCGAGAAGTGGTATTTTTACCCGTTGGCAGAGGACCCGATTGTAGCGGTGATGAGCCCGCAGCATGAGTTGGCGCAATGTGAAACGGTTCCGTTACATGTCATGGAGTCCGTCAAATGTATCGTGCCTTATCCGGAGACACATTTTGATGTGCTGAAAGTGCTGAAGGAAGAAAAGATCACGCCGCGGGTCGCTTATCAAATCAGAGGGGATGAAGCGATTATTGCAATGGTGCGGAACAATCTGGGGATCAGCATCTTGCCGCAGCTTTTGGTGAATGATTGTGATGTGCTCATCAAACGGTTCGACCGGTATGTCTCCAGGCAGCTCGGCATTTTGACAGCTCATGCAAAGGAGACGCAGACACCTTCTGTCCAGAAACTGATTCAATGCATACAAGAATGGGTTGCGGTCCATCAGGCTTCTGTCTGAAGAAGCCTGATATGCGTTTAAGCCGGTTCATCATAATAGACCAGCATAAAATATGTCACCGGTTCATCCGAGGAATTAAAATAACTGTGCGGCGTCGCCCGAAGTCAGCACATGCTTTTCGTCATAAAGCTCAACCGTCAATTCACCGCTTTTGATTAAAATGTATTCTTCCCCTAAATGTGATGTTGCCTCATGGGCGCAGCCCGGCTTCAGGTCAACTATGCCTTGAAAACAAAAAGTCTGACCGTGACGGTGGTGAGCGGGATTATTTTGATGGCGGGCTTTCGTTTGTTTATATAAAAAGGGCATCAACGGCACATGCTGTTGATGCTTTTTTTGACATGCTAGGGTTTGGAGAGCACTTCAATTCCGACGTTGACCATTTTGTCCAGTCCCATAAAAGACAGGCAGATTTTGGCGCGTCTTTTCCTTTTATCGATCTTTTTAATAATGCCTTCCATTCCTTTAAGAGGCCCTGAGGCAACGGTTACTTTTGAATTTTCAATATAGACTTTTGAATAATCTACAGTGTCTCCTTCTCCGATCAGCCTGATAATAGGGAGGATTTCTTCATCCTTAATTGTCGTGAAATAGGTTTTACGCTCTTTGGAATAATATGCGCCGTTATTCACGATTCTGCATGAAATGGGGAGTTCTTTGATTTTATGAAATGTCCGCTCTGTCATCTTCGTTTTAAACAGCACATATCCCGGAAACATCTTTTTGAGTGCCTCGTATTTGATTCCGGCTTTTCGTTCTGTGACTTTTTTCTTGGGTATGATTGAGTAGAGTGCCTGCTCATCAAACTGCAGACGCAGAAATTTTTGAACTGCTTCTTCTTTTCCGGACTCTACAAAAAGTGCGTACCATTTCATGACTGGATCCTCCTTAGAATAATAAGAAATTATTATACAAAGAAAGTATTTAATGGATAGTATTTAAAGTGATTAAAAATTTTTCTAATTCGTCTTTTTTTTACATAATATATGAAAATGAAAAATAAGTATAGACCCAATTGACAGAGAAGCGATGAATTTTCTTTGACATGAAAAGGGTTCAGGGAATTATCTGACATTTATCCCGAAACAATTATGCTGACTGTCCACCGAACATAAAACTGTGGAATAAATGTCAGAAAATAACGAAATAAAGCCTTGACATTATTATCTATAAATTGATATTATTCTCTTTAAATAGCAACTATTTGTTAAATTTATTAAATTGATGTAAAGCACCTATTAAATTTCAATCGCTGTTTCGGCACGTTGAAGAGGAAATAGGGATTATAAAAATGATTGTAGTGTATATATCTACATATACATGATAAGGGAGAAGTGTGCCGTCATCGCTGTTTTCGGGCATATTGGCACTGCAGCTTGTCATGAGAAACATTCAGTAAACAAGCAATATGTTTTAATATAAATTATGTTAGAAAAGGAAAACACAATGCGTTTGCGATTTTTAAACCTGTGCTGAATCGCAAACGCGTTTGTGTTTTTATTTTTATGCCGGTGTTTACACCAGTCAATATATGAAAATAAGAGACGTTTTTGTATGGAGAACCACATGTGATGTGCAAAATTGGCGATGCGGAAAGGATGAGGATAAGATGCTTACGTTTGTGTTCCCGGGGCAGGGTTCTCAATTTAAAGGAATGGGAGCCGGACTGTTTGATGAATTTCAAGATCTGACACGTCAGGCTGATGACATATTAGGCTACTCTATAGAAGAATTGTGTCTGGAGGATCCGAATCACCAGCTGGGGAAAACGCAATTTACCCAGCCGGCGTTATATACGGTGAGTGCACTCAGTTATTTAAAGAAAATGAAAGAGTCCGGCAGAGAGCCTGATTACGCCGCAGGGCACAGTTTAGGAGAATATAATGCGTTATTTGCGGCCGGCTGCTTTGATTTTGAGACCGGTTTGCAGCTTGTTAAAAAAAGAGGGGAGCTCATGAGCAAGGCAGCTCCCGGAGGCATGGCGGCGGTTTTGGGGTTTACGGCTGAACAAGTAAAAGAGGTTCTATCCGATTATCATCTGACCGGCATTGATATCGCTAACCACAATTCACCTTCGCAAATTGTGATCGCCGGAACGAAACAAGACATTGAAAAAGCGGGCCCCGTCTTTGAAAAAGCCGGCGTGAGAATGTACCTTCCTTTAAATGTGAGCGGCGCCTTCCATTCCCGCTATATGAAAGATGCTGAAAAAGAGTTCGCGGATTATTTAGAAGAAACGGCGTTTTTGCCTCTTCGTTTTCCGGTGATCTCAAATCTTCATGCCGCACCTTATAAGAATGATGAAATCAAAACAAATCTGACTTTGCAAATGACCAATCAGGTAAAGTGGACGGACACGATACGCCGTCTGATGGGACTTGAAAATAATGAAATTGCAGAAGTCGGGCCCGGGGAAGTGCTGACAAAACTGACGCGTCAGATTAAAAAAGATGCCGTCCCATTACCTATGCCGAAAGAAGAGTCTGATACTGCTGATGTTAAAGCATCGGCAGCTGATTCGCAAAAAACGGCGGGAATGAGATTAGGGAACGAAGATTTTAAAAAAGATTATAACATCCAATATGCTTACATGACGGGCTCCATGTACAGGGGAATTGCTTCGGAACAGATGGTCATTAAAGCGGCAAAAGCGGGAATGCTGGGCTTTTTCGGAACGGGCGGATTGAGTATCGAACGGATCGGACAGGCCATCGGAACCATCCGGTCTGCACTGCGGCAAGGGGAAACATTCGGAATGAATCTTCTTCATCATATGATGTCACCTGACAAGGAAGTCAGAATGATAGATTTATATTTGAAAAACGGCATTCATCTTATTGAAGCATCGGCATTTATGGGCATAACCCCCGCTCTCGTGATATACAGGGCAAAGGGATTAAGCAGGAATCATGACGGGTCGGTGTCAGTTCAAAACAGAATCATCGCGAAAGTATCCCGGCCTGAAGTCGCTGAGGCCTTTCTAAGTCCGGCTCCGGCTCATGTGCTGGAAAGACTTGTGTCTGACAATCGGCTGACAGCCGGGGAAGCGGCGCTTGCAAAAGAAATTCCGATGGCTGATGACATTTGCGTTGAAGCGGATTCAGGAGGGCATACCGACCAAGGGATTCCGTATACATTAATGCCTGCCATGATCAGACTCAGAGACCGCATGATGGAGAAGCACGGTTATGCGAAAAAAGTAAGAATCGGCGCAGCCGGGGGCATCGGCACTCCGGAAGCGGCTGCTGCGGCGTTTCTGCTCGGCGCCGAATTTATCGGAACCGGTTCTATTAATCAATGCACGGTCGAAGCCGGGACAAGTGATTCAGTGAAAGATCTGCTTCAGGAAGCGAACGTGCAGGATACGTCATACGCTCCCGCGGGAGATATGTTTGAAGCGGGAGCAAGGGTGCAGGTGCTGAAAAAAGGCCTGTTTTTCCCGGCAAGAGCCAATAAACTCTTTGACTTGTACAGACAATACAATTCTTTAGATGAAATAGATGAAAAAACGAAAACATTAATTGAAGAAAAGTATTTCCAGCGCAGTTTTGAAGAAGTGTATGAGCAGTTGAAACGTGATAAATCTCCTGAACAGATCGCCAAAGCCGAACAGAATCCGAAACACAAAATGGCGATGGTATTTAAATGGTATTTTTCTCATACGACAAGGCTCGCTCTGGAAGGAAAAAGCGAAAGTAAAATAGATTACCAAATTCATTGCGGCCCTGCGCTCGGCGCGTTTAATCAATGGGTGAAAGGAACCCCGCTTGAAAATTGGAGAAACAGGCATGTCGATCTGATCGGCAAACAGCTCATGGAAGAAACAGCCGGCCTTCTTGCGCAAAGGCTGGAATCGATTACAGGCTGAGTATGACCAGCCATTACATTTTTTCTGCGGAGGACAGACCATGCTGATTGAAAATCATGAATTAACGATGAGCCATGTCGGGTTAGGGAATTTGAATGAGTACGCGCTGCTGCTGTTATTCGGCAACGCACACAGTCACCATTTAACGGACGGAACGGGATTCCGGCCTGATCAGATGGCCGATCACCAAGGGCTGATTTTGTATCCGGCTTATTTTATGACACATCTCAAAGTTCCTTCAGATAAGCCTCTTGATCAGTACCGATTATGGGACGAGGTTTCCGTCGGAGTCGATATCTCCCGGTTTGGAGAAACCATATTAGAATCTGATTATTTGTTCGGGCCGAAAGGAGCGGTCAGCTCTGATAAAAGCGAGTGGGACCGGGGACGGTTTCCTTCTATGAAAGCCAATAGTTTAATTGTCGTCGACGTCACACAAACAGAAGGTTCGACCCGAAAAGTCTCAGCGCCTAAGGCTGAATGCATTGCGGAACTTTCTAAGCTAGCCAAGCCGCCTTACGCGCTGATGCGGTCAAAGAAAATCAGAACGGACGCCTTCGGTATGAAGCCGGGCAATCTCAAAACAGCAGACCCCGTTTCATATCGGGTTCCTGTTGATCAGGATGCTGCGCCGGGGCATGCCATGGTGTTTGCGAAATTCAGCAAGATAATGGATGCGGCGGAATTTGAATGGATGACGCGCCGGTCGAAGCCGGGTTTTCCGGTTTCAATCGCGCGGCATTTATTTTTGCTTGAAAGAGAGACGTATTATTACGGAAATTGTTTTGCAGATGAAGAGCTTGATATTTATATGACGGGACACATTGAAGAATGCGATCCCGACTTTCACGGTGAGTCCCTCGGTATGATCTCAGTGGCGAAAATCAGCTATCAGATTGAAGTCTATATGAAAAGAAATCATACATTGCTGGCCATTTCCAAGGTGGATAAGCTGCTGGCGGTGCCGACCTCTTCACAAGATCATATTCCGGATTATAAACGGGTCATCAGGAGTTTATAAAATGAAGAATGGAGCTGAAAGTAAATGGAACAAACCAAGGAAATGAAGCAGATCATCGCTCAAATCATTCAGGACATTCAAGAACAGCAGTCATATCGGGCCGTCGAAGCGGGAGATGATGTGAGAGTCATAGAGGATCTGGGCTTCTCATCACTGGATATCGCTCAATTAGTCGCACAGATGGAGATGGAAACCGGAGTAGATCCTTTTTCCCAAGGAGAAACGATTTCCAGCATTACAACCGTCGGCAGCATTTGTGATATTTATCAAAAATATATGGACAGTGCTCAATCATGAAAACAGAAAGCGGGGGAGATATCAGCTGGGTGACTGATAAGCTTAGGGAAACGCAAGACAGTGAGTTTCTCATTTTTAAAGGGCAGACTTTTACGTATGATGATTTGCTGACACGAATCAGCTTTTTTCAGAAAGAACTTGAACAAAACGGAATACGTGAAGGAGAATGTGTGGCGCTTATCGGGGATTATTCCCCGAACGCCATTTTTTTGCTGATGGCGCTTTTGTTAAACCGAAATATCGTTGTCCCTCTCAGTAATGAGTCAAGGGAAAAGCATCTCGATATGTTTGAAGACGCGAAAGTGAATCAAATCATTGAAATAAATGAAAATGACAGCTGGACGCTTCGTGAAGGTTTTGAAAGCGCCTCTCACCCTCTGCTTGATGATCTGCGCGAGAGAGGGGAGTCAGGCATTATTATTTTCACATCGGGAACCTCCGGCAAAAGCAAAGCATCCGTGTTAAGCGCCGGCCGGCTGCTTGAAAAATATAAAACGGCGAAGAGAAAACCGCTGCGTACACTTATTTTTCTGAAATTGGATCATATAGGCGGCATTAATACGCTGTTTGCGATTCTGTTTAACGGGGGGACGATCGTCACATCAGACAGCAGAACGCCGGAGTCCGTTTATCAGGCGGTCGACAAACATGCTGTCCAAGTGCTCCCCGCCACCCCGACCTTTTTAAACATGCTGCTGATGTCCAAGGCGGATGCCGGATATAACCTCTCTTCACTCCGGCTGATCACTTACGGCACAGAGCCGATGCCCCAATCAACGCTGCGCGGCATCCACCGGCTGTTTCCGGATGTACGGCTGAAACAAACATACGGATTAACTGAACTGGGTATATTCTCAACGAAATCAAAAGACAGCCAATCCACTTGGATGAAAGTGGGCGGTGCCGGAACAGAGACCAAAATTACCGGAGGCACGCTTTGGGTCCGTTCTGAGTCGGCGATGCTCGGCTATTTAAACGCACCGTCACCTTTCGATGAAGACGGCTGGTACGACACCGGTGACCAGGTGGAAACAGACGGCGAATATATAAGAATTCTCGGAAGAAAGAGTGAAATCATTAATGTGGGCGGAGAGAAAGTGTTTCCGGCAGAGGTGGAAAGCGTCTTTCTGGAGATACCGAATGTCCGGGATGTTCTTATAACGGGCAGAAAAAATCCGATTACGGGCGAGATTGTCGCGGCAGAGGCCGTGCTTGAAAAAGAGGAAGATATCAAATCTTTCAGAAAGCGGGCCGTAGCTCATTGCAGACAGAAGCTGCAGCCATATCAGATACCGCAGATCATCTCTGTTACAGATCGGAAACTGTCTAATGATCGATTTAAAAAAATAAGAAACGTGTAAAACAGGAGGCAAATATGAATAACGGAAAAGTAGCGGTCGTCAGCGGAGGAAGCCGGGGGCTGGGAAAAGCGATTGTACAGACGCTTTTGGATGAGGATTACAAAGTAGCCGCTTTCAGCCGCAGTGAATCTGATTTTATTAACACATTGAGAGAGAGTGAAAAGTACCGCGGCCGCTTTTATTGGGAAGCGGCGGATGCGGCGGATGCCGCCGCCATGAAACAGTTTGTTCTTCAAGTATACCGCAAGTTTTCCAGAATAGACGGCTTGGTCAATAACGCCGGTTTGAACCTTGATCAGCTTCTGCCCCTGACCAATGATGAAGACATTGACCGCATCCTCAATCTGAATATCGGCTCAGTCATCAAGCTGACCCGAAACGTTTCCCGGGTCATGCTGAAACAAAATTCCGGATCAATCGTTAACATAAGCTCCATTATCGGCTCAAGAGGATTTAAAGGCACTTCAGTCTACAGCGCATCCAAAGCGGCTCTTGACGGCTTGACGCGAAGCCTGGCCAGGGAGCTCGGGTCTAAAGGAATCCGTGTCAATTCACTTGCGCCCGGTTTTGTGGACACCGATATGACGAAAAATATGCCGGAAAAACAAAAATCGCAGATTATCAGAAGGACGCCGATGGGACGTTTAGGCGAAACAGACGATATGACCGGACTCGTTCGTTTCCTGCTTTCTCCTGAATCGTCCTTTATGACCGGACAGACAATTGCGATAGACGGCGGATTAACTTGTTAAAGCACAGAAAAATTCTTTTGTACAAGGGATGGTATCCTCATGAAATGTATTAACGAATTTTTAAGAACGGTAATAGCGCAAAAGCTGGGTGCCGAGGTGACCGAAGCGGAAGATAAAACCGCTTTTTTTACTCTTGGCGTGACGTCTCTCATCAGTGAAGAAATCATGACCATATTGCATAAAGAATTTACCGGCCTTTCTGAAACGCTGCTGTTTGAATATCCGAACATTGAGAAATTGAGTGAATTTTTAAGTGCGCAGAAACGAAATCCCGAAAGCGTTCTTGAATTCAAAGAAACGGAGCCTGATACGGGAAGCCGGCAGGAAGAAGAATTGCTTCCTGTACAGGCGGCTGAAAAGGTGCCTGAACCGGGAACGGACGGGAGCTCTGATATTGCGGTTATCGGAATGAGCGGGATGTTTCCGAAAGCGGAAAACCAGCATGATTTTTGGACCAATTTAATAGAAAATAAAGATTGTGTCTCCGAAATCCCAGAGGATAGATGGGACAGCTCTTATTACTCGGAAGAGAAAACGGCAGAATACGCGTCATACAGTAAATGGGGAGGTTTTATTGATCATCCGGATCAATTTGACCCGCTGTTTTTTTCTGTTTCCCCGTGGGAAGCTGATTTAATGGACCCTCAGCAAAAATTGTATGTCACGTGCTGCTGGGAAGCGATGGAGGATGCCGGTTACGGGAACCCGGCGGCGAGGCCGACGGATCAAATCGGTGTATTCGCCGGAGTGACCTGGAATGAATATTCATTAATTGCACACGAAGAAGGTTTCCTCAAAGATCAGTACAAAGGCCCCGGCTCCTTATATTGGGGCATTCCGAACCGGGTTTCTTATTTCCTTGATCTCCATGGCCCGAGCATCGCTGTTGATACGGCGTGTTCTTCATCGCTTGTCGCCGTCCATCAGGCTTGTCAGGCCATTATGTCGGGCGACTGTGAAATGGCGCTGGCCGGAGGCGTCAACCTCAGCTTACATCCGCAAAAATACATGTTTTTAAGCCAATCGCATTTTCTGTCTTCTGAAGGAAAATGCCGCAGTTTCGGTGAAGGCGGAGACGGTTACGTGCCCGGCGAAGGCGCGGGAGCCGTTTTATTAAAACCATTGAAAAAAGCGATTGCGGACAAAGACCACATCTACGGTGTCATTAA
The DNA here is from genome assembly GCF_021228595.1 of Bacillus sp. FCW2. Classification (NCBI taxonomy): domain Bacteria; kingdom Bacillati; phylum Bacillota; class Bacilli; order Caryophanales; family Bacillaceae; genus Bacillus; species Bacillus sp. FCW2. The sequence continues at coordinate 1,265,765 of NZ_CP089436.1, forward strand.
GGGGTCCGCCACTAATCACGGCGGCAAAACGACCGGGTATACGGTGCCGAATCCGGAAGCGCACCGGGACTTGATTTTATCCGCTCTAAACAGAGCCGCGGTAAGTCCGGCGGATATCAGCTACATTGAAGCTCACGGAACCGGCACGGCGCTCGGCGATCCGATTGAGATACGCGGCCTGTCTATGGCATTTGATAAACAGGCCGATGAGAAAAATGACTGCGGAATCGGCTCGGTGAAATCCAATATCGGACATTTGGAAGCGGCTGCAGGGATCGCCGGTTTAATCAAGGTGCTTTTAAGCATGAAACATGAAACGCTTCCCGCCAGTCTGCACTCCGCGGAACTGAACCGCAAGATTTCTTTTTCTGATTCGCCATTTTATGTCGTCCGAAACAACCGGCCGTGGCCGGCTGAAGGAGATAAACCGAGAATCGCCGCAATCAGTTCATTCGGCGCAGGAGGCTCTAATGCCCATCTGATCGTAGGTGCTTATCAGCCAAAACGGCAAGCGGACGGGAATACTGAGCCAAAACCGCATGCCGTCGTATTAAGCGCACATTCCGAACAGCAGCTGAAAGAATATGCCGGGAAATTGAGCTCCTTTCTTGCCCGCTTGGAAAACCTGCCTTCTGCCGGCGGATACAGTCTGGAAAATATCGCTGCCACCCTATTGTCAGGCAGAGAGCCTTTCTCCTTCCGGCTTGCTGTCATTGCGTCATCCCTTTCTGAGCTGAAACAGCGATTGGACGGATTTGTAAGCGGTCACAGAGACGAAAGACATATTTACTTCGGAAAAGCGTCACCCGGGCGGCCGGACGTTTCAGGCCAATCCGTTTCAGATCCTGAGAAATTTGCCGAGCTGTGGGTGAAAGGTCTTCAAGGTTGCAAAAAGCCGGAAACGCCGTATCAGAAAGTTCCGCTTCCTACGTACCCGTTTTTAAAGGAAACATCCTGGCTGACCGATCAAAAAAAGCGGTATACAAAAAAGCCCCAAAATACCAAAAGGCGTGAAGCGCTGCATCCTCTGCTTGATGAGAATATTTCATCCGCCCGGAAAGGGACGTTTCAAAAGATATTTTCCAAGGATGAATATTTCTTTAAAGATCATTTAGTGAACGAAAAATATGTGCTTCCCGGAGTCTGTCATCTGGAAATGGCGGCATACGGCGCGGGATTGTGGGGAGAACGCCCGGTCGTCTCTCTTCAAAGTGTGTGGTACATGGAGCCGATTGTGACAGGGACAGACCTAAGATCCGTCATGATAGAGTTTGAAGCAGAAAAAGAGCGTATAAGCTATGTCATTAAAGAAAAAGGAGCGGACGGCGCCCTCTTTTCGCAAGGAGAAGTGATTTGTAAAGAAAAAGGAGCGTCTTTTGAGGCCCCGGCTTTTCAGCTCCCGGCGCCATTTGCGCAGAGAACGGAGCCGAAAGACATCTATCACTCGTTCTCTGAGGCGGGAATCGTGCAAAAGGACAGTTTTCAGGTCATCCGCGAATTCTCTTATACAGAAAGCAAAGCACTGGCCAAATTAACGCTCCCGTCACACTTGGAAGCCGATTTTAAACAGTACATCCTACATCCGTCCTTAATGGATGGCGCTGTTCAAACTGCAATGGCGCATGTGCTGCAATTTCAAAAAGAGCCTGCGCTTATCGTACCGTTTTCCTTCGGAGAAATACAGCTGCTTGAACCGTTAGCGAAAACCGTATTTGTGCATGCGGAGGTAAAAGCGGCCTCCGTTCACCAATTTGATCTGCATATTTGTGATGAGCGCGGCGTGCTGTTGGCGGCAGTGAAAGATTTTATCATAAAAGAGGTGCAGGAAAGCGCCGGGTTTAACCAAAAAGCCGGCGTCACGCCGAAGAAAAGCCGTGAAACGGAATTGCTTATGACACCGGTTTGGAACACCGTCACCATTCCGGAAACCGGCATGCCTTTCATGCGTGAAGAAAAAATAATCGTCATCGGGGCCGGGCCGGATGTTCAGCAGGCTTTGAAAGAGATGTATTCCGATGTCCGTTTTCCGGACATCACTTCTTTGGACAGCGCGGAACAAATGGCTGAAACACTGAAAGCGCAAGGCTCTTTTCAACACATGATATGGGCGGCGCCGGATCATCCCATTCCATCCGTTTATGATGCGGATACGGCCGAGGGACAGGAGCACGGGGTCATGCAGCTTTTCCGGCTGGTAAAAGCGCTTCTGCTTCTGAATTTTGACACGGAACAACTATCATTGACAATCTGCACGTTTCAAGCACAGCCGATTCATGAACATGATGAGGTCAATCCGAGTCATGCAAGCATACACGGATTAGCGGGGTCGCTCGCAAAAGAATACACCAATTGGAGCATCCGGCTTCTTGATTTGGAATCTCAAAGGGGAGACCGGCATCTTCCTGATGTCTTCTCTTTACCGGCGGACCCCGAGGGAAATCCGTGGGTCTTTCGCGCAGGTCAGTGGCACCGACAGCAATTGGCCGTCTGCCGGCCTCATGCAGATGAGCCTTCATTATACCGGCACGGCGGGGTTTATGTGATTATCGGCGGAGCAGGCGGAATAGGAGAAGTATGGACTGAATATATGATTCAGACCTATCAGGCGAAAATTGTCTGGATCGGGAGACGGAAAAAAGATACACAGATTGAAAGAAAGCTGAAAAGACTTGCAGCTTTAGGTCCCGCACCGCAATATTTCAGCACGGATGCTGCGGATTTTGACTCTCTCAAACGGGCGTATGACACCATTGTGAAGGAAAATGGAAAGGTCCGCGGAATCATTCATTCCGCCATCGTGTTATCAGACCGAAGTTTTGCCAATATGGAAGAGGATCAGTTCCGCGCTTCACTTTCTGCAAAAACTGATGTGAGCTTGCAGATTGCCCGGGTAGCTGAAGGGGAACCCCTGGATTTCTTGCTGTTTTTCTCTTCGATGATGTCGTTTCAAAAAGCGCCGGGACAGAGCAATTATGCCGCCGGGTGCACGTTTAAAGACGCTTTTGCTAAGCGGATCTCACAGAAAGCGCCGTATGCCGTAAAAGTTGTCAATTGGGGTTTTTGGGGAAGTGTCGGCGTCGTGGCTTCAGAACAATACCGGAAACGGATGGAGCGGGACGGAATCGCTTCTATTGAGGCGCCCGAAGCGATGAAAACGCTGGAAACCCTGCTTTCCGGACCTCATGACCAGCTGGCGCTGATTAAAACGACAGATCCGCTTTTTATGAAGGACGATCTGAAAGAACAAGTAACGGTTTATCCGGAAAAGATTCCTTCCGCACTCGGACAATTAGCGGTTAACATCACGCAGAATGACGAAGCTGAGCGGTTAAAAGCATCAAGTGTCATGAGCTGCATGAGAGATATGGAATCCCTTATTGAAAAAATGCTTGTATCAACCCTTTATGAGATGGGAGCCGGGCTTGACCAGGCTTTGCCGTTATTTCAATCGGCTGCCGGCATAACGGAACAATACAGCAGATGGCTGAAAGAGAGCTTTGTCCTCCTGAATACATTAGCGCTTGCTCCGGAAAAAACGGATTTAGGGCAGGTGTGGGAGGAATGGGAGCGGAAAAAAGAGACTTGGCTGCGCCAGAAAGACATGAGGGCGCATGTCAGATTGGCGGAAGAGACATTGCGTGTGCTTCCAGACATTTTAACCGGTAAGCTTCCGGCAACGGAAGTGATGTTCCCTGACTCCTCCTTCCGTCTTGTGGAAGGCATTTACCGCAATAATATCATTTCTGATTTTTTCAATGACAAGCTTGCTGACACATTGATTGCAGTTCTGCGGGAACGTCTGGAAAAAGACCCGCAGGCGAAAATCCGCATCTTAGAAATCGGAGCCGGAACGGGCGGGACGAGCGCCGTGGTCATGAGAAAATTGAAACCGTATGAAGCGCATATTGCCGAATATTGTTTCACGGATATTTCTAAAGCATTTCTTTTACATGCAGAAGACATATTCGGTCCGGAATATCCTTATGTCACTTATAAAATATTCAACGCTGAGCAGCCGGTATCAACAGAAGCGCCGGACATCGGCACGTATGACGCAGTGATCGCGACCAATGTGCTTCATGCGACAAAAAATATCCGCTCTGCGCTGCGCCATGCGAAAGCAATGCTGCAAAAAAACGGCCAGCTGTTTATAAATGAGATCAACAGCCGCACCATATTCAACCATGTGACGTTCGGCCTTCTTGAAGGCTGGTGGCTGTATGAGGATCATGATTTACGGATTCCGGGCTGTCCGGGGGTTGAGCCGGCCGGCTGGGCGGAAGCGCTTTCGCTTGAAGGGTTCGTCCATCCTCTGTTTCCAGCTGAAGCCGCACACGACTTAGGCCAGCAGATTATAGCGGCTGAAAGTGACGGAACGGTCAGGCTTGCCCTCCCGCAGGCGTCAGAAGAGAAGCCGGAGCGCCGTCCGTATGACGCAGATGGTCTTTCGGATGATACTTTGCATTTCAGCCTGAGAGAAAAAAGCGTTGAACTGATGAAGAAGGTAATCGGTGAAGCGCTTAAAGTGCCGGCGCATCGTCTTTTATCCCATGAACCTTTAACCGCATACGGATTGGATTCCATACTGGTCGTCAGACTGACCAACGCGTTAAAAGACGTCTTCGGTTCTGTCAGCAGCACTTTGTTTTTTGAATATCAAACCATTAATGAGCTTGCTGATTACTTTCTGTCTTCCCGTAAAGAAGCGCTCGAGCGGCAATTCGGGAATGGACCGGCTCATCCCGAAAACGCCGGACGGGTGCAGGCTCCCGCAGAAAGCGCCGCGCCGATTCCAAACGTAAGAGAACGGGGCATCACATATCTGACGGAATTAATAGGAAAAACGCTGAAGATTCCGAGCGGGAGAATGGATCCGTCGGTTTCCTTAACCGCATACGGTTTGGATTCTATTCTGGTCGTCAGGCTCACGAATGCTTTTCGTAACGTATTTGACCAAATGACCAGCACCCTCTTTTTTGAATATCAGACGATAGAAGAAATCGCGGATTACCTGCTTCTTTCTCAGCGGGGAGCATTTATGAAAGCGATGGGTGTGCGTGAGGAGCAGCTGTCTGATCACACAGATAACCTGAATGTAAAACAAAACAAGATTCCTCAAAACGAGGAAGGCAGCAGGACGAACGGAGATCCCTCTATCCAGGATATCGCTGTCATCGGTCTGTCAGGCCGGTATCCGGGCGCCGATCACGTTGATGAGCTGTGGGAAAATGTAAAAGCCGGCAGGCATTCTATTACTGAAGTGCCGAAAGATCGCTGGGACTGGAAAACGTTTTATAACGAGGAACGCGGAAAATGGGGGTCCATTTATTCAAAATGGGGCGGTTTTCTCGATGACATTGATACATTTGATCCGCTGTTTTTCCGTATATCTCCCGCGGAAGCTGAAAGGATGGATCCGCAGGAAAGGTTGTTTCTGCAGACTGCTTATTCAAGCATTGAAGATGCGGGGTACACCCCGGCCACGCTTTGTGACAGCCGGAAAATCGGAGTCTTTGCCGGTGTGATGAACAGCAATTACCCGACAGTTCCCAGCGACTGGTCTATCGCAAACAGAGTATCGTTTTTGTTCAATTTCCAAGGGCCGAGTATGGCTGTGGATACCGCATGCTCTTCTTCTTTAACAGCTGTCCATCTCGCTATAGAAAGCCTGCGGAGCGGAATGAGTGAAACAGCGATTGCCGGCGGAGTCAATCTTATCGTTGATCCGGCCCACTATGAGCGGCTGTCCGCTTTTTCAATGCTGTCTCCCGGTGATAAATGCAAATCTTTCGGAGACAGTGCGGACGGTTTTGTTGACGGTGAAGGAGTAGGGGCGATTGTGTTAAAGCCGCTTGCTCAAGCGGAGAAAGACGGCGATCATATTTACGGCGTTATCAAAGGAAGCATGCTGAACGCAGCAGGCAGGACAAACGCTTATATGGTGCCGAATCCGAAAGCGCAGTTTGATCTGATCGCAGAGACGTTGAAACGGACAGACATTCACCCGAGAACGGTCAGTTACTTGGAAGCGCACGGAACGGGCACTGCGCTCGGTGATCCGATTGAAATCGACGGGTTAACGAAAGCTTTTCGCCTGACAACAGAAGACCGGCAGTTTTGTTCCATCGGTTCCATTAAATCAAATATCGGACATTTAGAAAGCGCTGCCGGGATTGCGGGGATCACCAAACTGCTTTTGCAATTGAAACATAAGACAATTGCCCCTTCGTTGCATGCGGCGGAATTGAATCCGAATATTGAGTTTGAGCACACTCCGTTTTTCGTACAGCAAAAAGAAACGGAATGGAAACGACCTGTCTTGAATATCACGGGTGAAATGAAGGAATATCCGAGAATTGCCGGCATTTCCTCGTTTGGAGCAGGAGGTTCAAACGCGCATGTCATCATTCAGGAATATGTGCCGTCTGACAGCCTGAAACCAATGGAAACCGCAGCTGTTTCTCCGCAAAAACCGGCTGTTATTATTTTATCAGCGCGAAATGAGCAGCAATTGACAGAGCGCGCCCGCCAGCTTCTGGATGATGTCATAAGAAAAAAACGTTCTGACGGGGATTTAGCCAAGATCGCCTACACGCTTCAGACGGGAAGAGAACCGATGGCTGAGCGGCTTGCATTTACGGCCGAGTCGATAGAAGAACTGAAAATGAAGCTTATGAGTTTCTCAAACGATCATAATATCGACCATGCTCATATCTGGCGGGGCAGGACAGCCAAACATCATTCATTGGCGGCTTCGCTCACTTCTGATGAAGATATGGCGCTTACCATAAATGCCTGGCTGAAAAAAGGGAAATACGGAAAGCTGCTTGACCTTTGGGTTAAAGGACTTGACGTCGATTGGTCAGTTCTTTATCAGCGCAGCCCGGGCCGCATCAGTCTCCCGGCCTACCCTTTTGCCAGAGACCGATATTGGGTCACAAAAGCTGATGTGTCACTTGACAAAACAGGCTCAGCGGAAAGTGAGAAAGCAGCCAGACTTCACCCGCTGCTCCACGCGAATACATCGACCTTTACCGCCCAGCGTTTTACTTCTGTTTTTTCAGGGCATGAACCGTTTTTTGCCGATCATATCGTCAATGGAAAACCGGTGCTTCCGGGCGCAGCTGCTTTAGAAATGGCTCGGGCCGCCGTTACACTTGCCGCTGAAGACTTGCCCGGCGGGAAAACGGGTGTCCGGCTCAAACAGATT
>NZ_CP089436.1:1273074-1690702 GCF_021228595.1 Bacillus sp. FCW2
TGCCGTCCTTGTATTAACGGGGAGGGCGGAAGCGCTTGATGAAGACCGCTCCGCCCGCTTACGGCGCTTGGAAGCGTCGGGTGCCCGCGTATTTTATCAACCGGTTGACGTGACAGACAGGGCGGCTGTCATCGCCCTCGTCCGCGGCATACAGGAGGAGCACGGAACACTCGACGGGATCATTCACGGCGCCGGCGTGATCGCTGACAATTACATTCTGAACCAGACAGAAAACGAACGGAAGACCGTCATGGCGCCGAAGGTGAAAGGGCTTATCAATCTTGATGAAGCAGCGAAAGATGTGCGGCTGGACTTTTTCATCCTGTTTTCTTCCTTGGCGGGAGGCATGGGAAATCCGGGGCAGGCCGGTTATGCGGCAGCCAACGCATTTATGGATGTTTATGCAGCCCGCCGGAACCATCTCGTGCGGGACAACGAGCGGAGCGGGCAGACTCTGTCCGTCAACTGGCCGCTTTGGGAAGAGGGCGGTATGCGTGTGGACAAAGAGACCGAACGGCTGATGTACGAACAGACCGGAATGAAAGCCATGCGATCGGCATCAGGCATCCAAGCGCTTTACGCCGCTTTTGCCTCCGGAGAACACCAGGTCATGGTGGCAGAAGGCGACGAAAAACGGATTCGCAGCCATATTTTCGATCTGGGCGAAGAACAAAGCGCCGCCGGAAAAGCTCCGGCAGTGGCAGATGCAAGAGATCTGAAAGATCAGGTTCAAGAGAAACTAAAGCGGCATGTATCAGATCTTTTAAAGGTAAGCATGAAAGATATTGAGGCTGACAGCGAACTGACGGAATACGGATTTGATTCGATCATTTTCACTGAATTTACAAATCTATTAAATCGGTCTTATCAGCTTGAGCTCAGCCCGACTATCTTCTTTGAATTTCCAACATTGCGCAAACTGAGCGGCCATTTGATATCTGAATGGAAAGAAGCATTCAGCGGCTTAGAAAGAGAGAGTTTAAAAACCGCTCCAAAAGCCGGAATAAGAAAAGCTGAAGCTCCGGCGGCCGTTCATGTCAAGCGGGAAACGCCCGTGTCCGTAAAAGGAAAATCAGAAGAAAAAACCGAACCGATAGCCATTATCGGAATCAGCGGTATTTTTCCGCAGGCGAAAGACATAGATGAATTCTGGACACGTTTACAAAAAGGGGAGCATTGCATCACAGAAATTCCCCGAGATCGCTGGGATTGGCGCGAATATTACGGCGATCCGGCAGCGGATGCAAATAAAACGTCAATTAAATGGGGCGGTTTTATAGATGGAATCGCCGGGTTTGACCCGCTGTTTTTCGGGATATCTCCGAAAGAAGCTGAAATGATGGATCCTCAGCAGCGTCTATTAATGATGTATGTGTGGAAAGCCATTGAAGACGCGGGGTACTCAGCAAAACGGATTGCCGGAACAAAAACCGGCATTTTCACCGGCACATTGGGAAGCGGATATCAAACCTTAATCAATAAGGCGGGTCTTCCTCTCGAGGGGTATACGATGACCGGAATCGTGCCGTCCGTCGGGCCGAACCGGATGAGTTATTTTCTTGATATCCACGGGCCGAGCGAGCCGGTAGAAACCGCTTGTTCAAGCTCTTTAGTCGCCATTCACCGCGCGGTAAAAGCCATTGAAACGGGAGATTGTGATATGGCGGTCGCAGGGGGTGTCAACACGATCGTCACGCCTGAAGGGCATATCGGTTTTCAAAAAGCAGGCATGCTCAGTGAAGACGGGCGCTGCAAAACATTTTCTGATCAGGCTGACGGTTATGTCAGAGGAGAAGGTGCCGGCATGATTGTCTTGAAAAAGCTTTCAGAGGCTGAGCGTGACAGGGATCACATCTACGGCCTCATCCGCGGTACAGCGGAAAATCACGGCGGACGCTCAGCGTCACTTACCGCGCCGAATCCGCAGGCTCAGACGGATGTACTGAAAAGCGCTTATCAAAAAGCCGGTATTCACCCGTCAACGATCACTTATATAGAAGCGCACGGAACAGGAACGGCACTCGGAGACCCGATTGAAATCAATGCATTGAAAAAAGCTTTCCAAACAGACGGGGCTCCGGGCGAATATTGCGGGATAGGCTCAGTGAAGACAAATATCGGACATTTGGAGCTCGCGGCAGGCATTGCGGGCGTTATCAAAGTATTGATGCAGCTGAAACATCGGACGCTCGCCAAAAGTCTGCATTGCGAGAACATCAATCCCCATATCAAATTGAAGGACAGCCCGTTTTACATTGTGACAGAAACAAAGGAGTGGGAAGCGCTGCGTGATGAAAACGGCCGGGTCCTGCCCCGCCGGGCGGGTGTAAGCTCATTCGGTTTCGGAGGCGTCAATGCGCATATCGTTATTGAAGAATACATGGGCAGAAGTGAGACGGAACAGCAGGAAACCCGTGAGAAAGCGTCATCTCTTTTTGTTTTGTCAGCTAAAAATGAAGAGCGGCTGAAAGAAAGAGCGCGTCTCCTTCGCGATTTTATCCAAAACGGATCATTCCGCCATATCGATCTTGCAGATGCCGCATACACAATGCAGACCGGACGGGATGCGATGGAAGCGAGGCTGGGAATCATTGCAGGCTCCGCAGAGGAACTGACTGAAAAACTGAACGCGTTTCTGTTGGGAAAAAACAGCGAAGATATCATCAGCGGCCGTAAAAAACGCGAGAATAACACGATTTCCATGTTCTCAGACGATGAAGACGCCGCTGACCTCGTCAGCGCCTGGCTTGAGAAAAAGAAATACAAGAAAGTGCTGCGGCTCTGGGCAAACGGATTTGACACAGATTGGGAGCAGCTGTATACGGACAGTAAGCCGCGCCGCATCAGCCTGCCCTCCTATCCGTTCAGAGCAGACCGCTATTGGGTGCCGAAACGGGAGCAGCTGCCGCTTTCGAATCAAAAAACAGTATTATTGCAGAAAACATGGGAGCCTTGCGAGGCAGTGTCTTCATCCGAGCCATTCAGCAAAATAGCGCTCATCATCTCCGAGGATACAAAAGACCTTGCCGCTGAGGTGAAAAAACAGCTGAATGATGCTGACATTGTGCAGGAAAATCAGCTCATCTCTTTCTTACAGGATGCGAATGCGGCCGTCTATTCCGGGTTTATTGACTTCACCGGCTGCGGCTCCGGCCAAAAGCGTCAGGACATCAGCTGGGTGGCATCGCTGCAGCAGCTGATTGAATACGGCCGCGGACAAGAAAACTTGAAAATGCTTTATCTTACAAAAGGGCTTGAATCCTTCAAAAATAAGGCGGCCGTTATGCATGGTATTGAAAAAGCGGGGCTTTATCGCATGCTGCGGCATGAATACAGCCATATTCTCACCTGTCACGCCGATATTGATCCTGAAGGGCCGCTGGAGCAGACAGCCGCTTTTATTAAACAAGAAATTGAATCAGACTTAACGGAATCTGCTGTTTGCTATAGGGAGGGCATGCGCTTCAGCTATGTTCTTCGGCAGACTGATCAGATTGAACCTGAAGCCGTGCAAACAGACCGGACTGTGTTTCCAAAAGACGCCGTCCTGATGATAACCGGAGGAACGCGCGGTCTCGGCGCTTTATGCGCCAAGCATTTCGTTTCAGTGTACGGTGTGAAGAAACTGCTTTTGACAGGCAGAAAGGAGCTGCCGCCGAAAACCGAGTGGGATCTTGAGCAAACAGACCCTGTCGTTTCGGAAAAAATACAGCTTATCCGGCAGCTGGAATCACAAGGCGTAAAAGTGTGCGTCTCAGCAGTTGATCTGACGGATAAGCAGGCCGTCGGACGGCTTATAAAAGAGGTAACCTCAACGCTCGGACCTGTCGGAGGCATTCTGCATTGCGCAGGAATTGCAGACCGTGAAAACCCTGCTTTTCTCCGCAAATCCAAAGACAGTATTGCGCGGGTGCTCGCCCCGAAAGCAGACGGCCTTCACAGTCTGTATGAGAGTGTAAAGGATGGTGCGCCGGCATTTTTCGTCCTGTTTTCATCTGTCTCGGCAGCCGTCCCGATTCTTGCGGCGGGTCAGAGCGATTATGCGATGGCTAATTCTTACATGGACTATTTTGCAGAAAACAATAAGAGCGGCATCATCAGCATACAATGGCCGGCATGGGATGAGACGGGCATGAGCAGGGATATAAAAAGCGGGATGTATCAGCAAACGGGATTGCTGCGGCACTCTGACGCAGAAGGTCTCAAGATGCTTGATTACATTTTAAGAGAAAAACCCGGAGCTGTCGTGCTGCCGGCACAAGTGAAACATGATTGGGACATCAAAGCGCTGGAAAACGCCAAGCCAGCCGCCCATAAAGGAATGAAAGCAGCTTCCAAACCTCCTGAAACAAAAAAGCGGGGACATAACCGGACTGATATTCAATCTTGGCTGAGGTCGCTTTTGGCAAAAGAGCTGAGTATCGATGAAACGCATATGGATATCGATGTGCCTTTTCAGGAATACGGAATGGATTCTATCTTTCTGGCGCAAGTGCTGACAAAGATTGATCAAAAACTGCCGTCCGTTTCAATTGATCCGACTGTCCTTCTGGAGCATCCTACCATTGAACAGCTCGCGGATTATTTAGCCGCACATTGTCCGGAAGCTTTTTCGGCAGATGCAGCGGTTCCCGCGGAGAAGTTCCCTTTGCAGAAGACGCCGAAACGGAGCAAAAAAACGGCAGATAAGCCCGGGAAACGGGGAAAGGTTGCGATCATCGGCATGGCCTGCCATTTTCCGAAAGCGGGGGATATAAAAGAATTTTGGAAGAATCTCCGCAGCGGAACGGATGCCGTCATTGAAGTTCCGCCGGACAGATGGGACACCGGGGAACACTATCAGCCGGGTGAATATCAAGAAGGAAAAAGCATCAGTAAATGGGGCGGTTTTATTCACGATATTGATCGATTTGACCCGGAGTATTTTAATATTTCAGAAACGCTGGCACCGATGATAGACCCGCTGCAAAGGCAGTGGCTCGAGGTGAGCGCGGAAGCTTTAGCCGATGCCGGTTATCAAAAAGAGGATCTCTGGGGCCGCCGTATCGGCGTTTTTGCCGGTGCAAGGGCAGGTGCGTTTCATCAGAAATTTCAATATTTGCAAAAAGACGCGATTATTGGCGCGGGGCAAAACTTTATTACCGCACACATGGCGCACATTTATAACTTTACAGGACCCAACCTGGTCGTGGATACGGCCTGTTCCAGTTCGCTTACGGCAATTCATTTGGCCGTACAGGCTATTCAAAATGGAGAAGCGGAAGCGGCCTTTGCGGGCGGGGTTGACATTTTGCTTGATGAAAAACCTTTTCTCACAATGAGCGCGGCGAGAATCTTATCGCCAAATGGCCGTTCAAAATCTTTCGATGCCGGTGCGGACGGAACAGGAATCGGAGAGGGCTGCGGTGTGCTGATGCTCAAGCCGCTCGAAAAAGCGATAGAAGACGAAGATAAAATATACGGTGTTATTGACGGCTCTGCGATAAATAATGACGGCAGCACAATGGGTGTGACGACGCCGAATCCCCGGGCGCAGCAGGACTTGATTGAGCAGGCGGTTCAATCAGCGGAAATCGAGCCGGACACCATGACATACGTAGAGACGCACGGAACCGGTACATTGATCGGCGACCCGATTGAATTAAAAGGATTAACCAATGTCTTGTCTGCTTATTCCGATGAAAAACAATTTTGCGGTGTAGGAAGCGTCAAAAGCAATATCGGCCACTTGCTGAGTGCGGCGGGCGCGGCGGGAATCATCAAAGTATTGCTGGCGATTGCCAATGAAGAACTGCCGCCGACTTTGCATTGCCATAAACCGAACCCCCGGTTTCAATTTAATGATTCGCCGCTTTATCCTGTGCTTGAGCTGAAGCGGTGGGACGGAAAAAAAGAGATACTCAGGGCCGGGGTCAGCGCGTTCGGTTTGGGCGGGAATAATGCCCATATCATTGTCAGCAACGAAGGAATACCGAAAGAGCGAAAAGCGGCCATGGAACCGAAAGGCGGCCAGACAGTATACCGAAAACAGCGGTATTGGCCTGAAAAAGCACAGTTGTCCGAAGCGGAAGAAAATAAGGCGGGCACAGAAGCAATGTTTGAAATAAGCGAGGTGTGATAGATTGGCAGTTGCCACCGATCAAGTCAAAACGTTCCTGCAGAAAATCAGCCATACGAATTATATCGTCCGGGATCATCGCGTTCATCAAATCCGCGTCCTCCCGGGCGTGACTTTAATAGATATGCTGTATCGGCTCGCCGCCGGGTATCTCGGTGAACGGCCTATAGAATTAAGACAGATTATTTTTAAGCAGCCTGTTGTAACATCTGAAGAGTTTGATAAACACCTGTATGTCACCTTTACGCCGGCGCGTGACAGCTGGAAAGTTGAGATCACAAGCGAAAAAGCAAAAAACGGCACACCGCTTGGCGGAAACCGGGATGAGAATATGGAATGCCAGCTTTATTTGCAAGAAGACACGCCCCGGGCAAAAGAACTGAATATTGAAGCGTTCATGAAAAACGCAAGCCGAAAATGGGACATGCATGACATTTACGGAATTGCAAGAAGAAGCCATATTGAGCATGGCGAGTTTATGAAAAATGAAGGGGCCGTTTATCAGCTTCAGGATAAAGAAGAATTAATGGAGCTCACTCTGAGTGATTTGGCTGAAGGATTCCGGGAGAAATTTAAGGCGCATCCGGCTTTTTTAGATGCGTCCACCCTTGCCGGCTCTTCCTTTGCATTGTCGGCCCAAAAGCAAAATGACACACCTTATATTCCTTTTATGATCAATCGTTTTTGCATGTATCAGCCGTTTCCGAAAACGATTTACACTTATTCTGTGAAAAACAGCCGCACTGAAAGCGGCGTATCAGACAGCGAACCTGATGTTTATTCGGCCGACTTCACGATTTATGACAGGGCAGGGAACGTATTGGCCGAATGTGAGAAACTGACAGTGAAAAGGGTCAGACAAGCGAATATGATTACCCATCTGATAGACAAAGAGAAGCCGCCTCAGCAGAACAGAAGCGGCCGTGGAGAGCCCGAAAGTCCTGTGGCCGCAGAAGACGTGTCTGAACAGCAAACGCCGGAACAAAACATGGTGACTTACATAAAGTCGGAAATCGCCAGGCTGATCAATCGTCCGGCACAGGATATTGATGTGCGGAAAGGCTTTTATGATATGGGGCTTGACTCGGCGCATTTGCTGAAGCTTGTAAAGATATTAGAGCAGACTTTTCAGCAGCAGTTTTATCCGACACTGCTTTTTGAATATTCATCTGTCCGCCGCCTTGCGGATTACCTTATCAATGAAGCGGGCTGTGTGCTGAAAGATTCGGCCGAAGAACGGCATACATCAGATGCTGACATCGCTGATGAGGTTCTGTTTTTTGAACCCGCCTGGAAAGATCATCCGCTGGAAACGGCGGTGCAGAACGGGCAAAAACACACCCGTCATCTCATTATCGCTGCCGATGCAGAACCCCGTCTCACCGGTGAACTCGGCATACATTGCCCGGAAGCGGAAGTGATAGAACTGAAAAGGGAGCATGAGGCTGCAGATGAGCAGTTTGGAGCAGATGCCGAGCGTATATTTCGTATGCTCAAACGGGAACTGACAGACCATCCGAAAGAACATACATTGATTCAGCTTGTATGCGCCGTTGAGAATGGAGCGGCATTGTCTTCCGCTCTCGGGGCTATGCTGAAAACGGCACATCTGGAAAATCCGGTTCTTCGCACTCAGGTGATCACCTTCTGTGACAAGAATGAGAGATTGCCAAGTGAGACGGCCGCAATCATTAGAACAGAAGCAGACTGCTCTTATGCAGGCTGCACAGACATTCGGTATAAAGACAATATGCGGCAGATCAGATTGTTCGAACGTATTGAGAAACTGGACGGGCAGACACAGTCTCCTTGGAAACAAAACGGCGTATATGTCATTACAGGAGGCCTCGGCGGTCTTGGATTTCTGCTTGCCCGTCACCTTGCAGAAAAAGAAAAGGTGAAGCTCGCACTCATCGGCCGTTCGCCGGAACAGCCTGAGAAGATCAGCAGACTGAAAGCATTGGGCGCAGAAGTTCTTTACGTTCAAGCGGACATCGGCAGCAAAGCCGAAACAGAGCGGGCATTTGCTCAGATTACAGAGACTTTCGGCCGGCTGACGGGCATTTTTCATTGCGCCGGTGTTTTAAAAGATCAATTTATCATCCAAAAAGACAGTTCTGACTTGAAGCAGGTGTTCCTGCCGAAAATCAGCGGCCTGATTCATGCGGACGAAGCTTCACGGCATGAACCGCTTGAATTTTTCGCCGTTTTTTCCTCATTCTCGGCGTTGGCCGGAAATGCGGGCCAGACAGATTATGCCGCAGCGAACGCTTTTATGGATGAATATATGAAATATCGCGATTGCAAAGCGGAAAAAGGCGAACGGAACGGGGCTTCTATGACGATCAACTGGCCGCTTTGGGAAGATGGCGGCATGCAGGTTGACAGCTTGATGAAAGAGATCATGAATGATGCAACAGGCACCAGCCCGCTACCGGCCGGGGAAGGGATGGCTTCACTTGAATATATGCTGCGACTCGGCAAGCTGCAATCCGTTATTTTATACGGGAAAGAGCCCACTGTAACTGAAAGCATGGGCCGATTGGGTCCAAAGGGAGACAAGAACGGATCTTCATTATCCAACGCAGCTGTCAAGAGAAGAAGCCGAAAACAAGAGAGACATACAGAAGAGCATGATATTGCGGTAATCGGATTGGCGGGAAGATACCCGCAGGCGGGAAGCATTGATGAATTTTACCAAAATCTGCGCTCAGGTAAAGACTGCATCACAACAATGCCGAAAGACAGATGGAAAGGTTATTCTTTCTCATATGAAGCAGATCAGTTCTACCGTTACGGAGGATTTTTAGATCGCATAGACAGCTTTGACCCGCTGTTTTTCAATCTGACTCCGCGCCAGGCTGAAATGATGGACCCGCAGGCGCGGCTGTTTTTAGAGACGGCTTGGGAAGCTTGTGAAGATGCCGGTTTTTATCAGGACAGAACGGCGCGCGGGCCATCTTCACAAAAGAGAAAACGCGTCGGGGTATTCGCAGGTGTGTTTTGGAGCCATTATGAGCTGTTCGGGGCTGAAATCACACAGCGGGGCACACCGCTGTCTATGGGCGTGACGCCTGCCTCTGTTCCGAATATCGTGTCTCACTGCCTGAACTTTACAGGGCCGTCAATGGCTGTTGATACGATGTGCTCTTCTTCGCTCACATCCATACATTTGGCATGTGAAAGCATTAAAAGGGGGGAGTGCGAATTCGCCATTGCCGGCGGTGTGAATGCGGTCACACACCCGCATAAATATGCGTTTTTGGCGAATGCCGGATTTCTGTCTTCAGAAGGCGTCTGCAAAAGCTTCGCCGCCGGCGGTGACGGTTATGTGCCGGGAGAAGGCGTCGGCGCGGTGTTACTGACAACCGTTCAAGAAGCGGAAAGAATGGGCTGTCCGATATATGGCGTCATAAAAGGCTCCGCTTTAAACCATGTCGGAAAAACATCCGGTTTGACAGTGCCTGATCCGGCATCACAGGCGGAAGTCATTACAGATTCTTTTCAGAGTGCCGGCGTTGATCCGGAGACATTGAGCTATATTGAAGCCCACGGAACAGGCACGTCTTTGGGTGATCCGATTGAAATTGAAGGGCTGAGCCGCGCTTTCCGCAAATGGACAAACAAGAAGCGGTTTTGCGCCATCGGCTCTGCCAAATCAAATATCGGCCATTTAGAAGGAGCCGCCGGGGTCGCCGGATTAACAAAGGTGCTTTTGCAGCTGAAGCATGGAGAAATCTTTCCGTCATTGCACGCGGACACGCTGAATCCCCATATTCCGTTTCCGGACACGCCGTTTTATGTGGCGGACCGGCTGGAAGAATGGGAACGGCCGTCACATTCTGACCAGCCGAGAAGAGCGGGTTTAAGTTCTTTTGGCGCCAGCGGGAGCAATGCCCATTTTGTCATAGAAGAATATCTGCCGCCGCAGGCTGAAAAGCAATCAGTAAGTATACGGGAAGACGAGCCGGTTCTGTTTCTGCTTTCGGCCAAAAATGAAGAACGCCTATTAGAATATGTCAAACGGTATGACCGCTTTTTACGGGAAAAAGAAGTCAACCTTAAAGACCTGGCCTACACGCTTCAAGCTGGCAGAGAAGCGATGCCTGAACGGCTGGCATTTATCGTTACTTCCGTTTGCGGTCTGCAAGCGAAACTGAAGGATGTGCTTGAACGGAAAACAGAAATTGAAGGATGTTTCCGCGGACGTGCTCAAGATGATATTTCATCAAGTGGAATGGCCGAGCTGCTGAAAAACAAGCAATATTCCAGATTGCTCACTGAGTGGGCAAAAGGAGCCGCCGTTGACTGGAGCCTGTTATACGAAGGAGAGAAGCCGAAACGGGTCAGCCTTCCTGTATATCCGTTCGCGAAGGAGCGGTATTGGGTGCCTGTGCCTGCGGATATCCGGAAACAGACAGACGAACCGGCGGAAAACCAAAAGATCATTCTTCAAAAAGACTGGAAGCAGCAAGATCCGGCGGAATCTGAAGCACTATCAGGAACAGTAATGATACTTGCAACGGATAAGACGCGCCGATTGGCCGATGCTCTTTTTAAAGGAAACGGCCATATTGAAACGATCTGCTTCATCCATCAGGCAAAAGACGGCGCCGATTATTACGCCGCCGCATCGGGGCGAAACCTTTACGGCAGAGTGCGGGAGTCTCTTCAAAACAAACAGATACTCGGGGTCGTCGACATAACCGCATATGATGCGGAATATGAACGGCAGGAAGAGATAGAACACGGAAAGCTTGCCTTTTTACAGCAGGCTCTTGAATCATTCCGTCATAGCGGCGCTGTGTTCAGCCAAGTGACACACCGCCTCCAGCCTTTCAAGGAAAGTAAACCTCTGATGCAAGGGGCGAAAACGGCGGGGCTGTACCGAATGCTGGGCGCTGAGTATGCCAACATTCATTCTTTTACGATAGATAGCGATTGTGCGATTGAGCATACAGAAGAATTAAGCAGACAGATTGAGACTGAATTTTTACAGCCGCGGGCCAAAAGCGGCAGTGAATGCTGCTACAGGCTGAATCGCCGTTATGTGCCGTTTCTGAAGCAGGGTATGAATGTTTCGGCGGCGCCTGAGCTTTCCTATTCGTCTGATGATGTGCTGTTAATAACGGGCGGATCGCGCGGGATCGGCGCAATTGCGGCAGAGCATGCCGTTTCACGCGGATGCAGGAAACTGGTCATCATGGGGCGGGAGCCGCTTCCCGATTCCTCAGAGTGGGCAGACATGAAAAAGGACGGCATTCTCCCGGAAAAAGCCGAGCGGATGCAGAGGTTAGCCGAGCGGGGCGCGGAGATCCGTTATTACAGCGTTTCTCTTACGGATCAAAAGGGGCTCCGGAACATGACGGACAGCATCCGCGGCACGATGGGACCGATTACCGGCGTTTTTCATTGCGCGGGTGCAATGGGAGAACACCCCGCTTTTTATAACAAAACCGAAACTGAAATCGAAAGCGTTTGCGCGCCGAAAGTAACAGGGCTTCGCGGTCTCTATGAAGCCGTTCAGAATGAGCCGCTGTCGTTTTTTATTTTGTTCTCATCCGTTTCGGGTCTGATCCCTTCGCTTGCTGCGGGGCAAAGTGACTACGCGATGGCTAATTCATTTATGGACTCTTTTGCAAATCATCAAGCAGGTATAGGAAACGTGTTTGTTAAAGCCGTTCAATGGCCCGTCTGGAAAGAAACCGGCATGGCTGAAGGCCTGCCGGAAACACCTGCTTATCAAAAATCAGGACTTTCCAGGCTGTCTGCCGAAGACGGACTGAAGTTTTTAGATTACATCATATTAAACGGACAAAGCTGCGGAATTCCTTGTGTTCCAGAAGACAGTGAGGCTGATTTTGGTGATCTTCTGAAGGTGAAGAAAGCTGAAGCTCCCGTGAAAAAAAGCACTGCCGGTGACCAAAAGGTGAAGGATACGATTCGTCAATGGGTGCGCACCGTCTTCAGTGAAGAACTGAAAATGACGGATGAGCAGATAAAAGATGATATGCCGTTTGATGAATACGGGATTGACTCAATACTCTTTGCGGAATTGGTTCAATCACTGCAAAAACGGATCAGCATAAAGTTAACACCGTCCTTAATGCTTCAATATCAAACGATTACAGAAATGGTTGACTATTTCGCAGCGCATCATGAAGCCGATTTTGTGACAAAAGAAAATGGTTTCGTTCAAGACAGGGACGTACAGCTTGATTTAACCGCCGCTGCTGAAGAGAGAACATCCATGAAGCCGAAAGCGGATACCGAAGACGATATTGCCGTCGTCGGCATGTCCTGCCGTTTTCCGGGGGCGGGCGGAACGGATGCTTTTTGGGAGCTGCTGATGAAAGGAAACACCGCCATCCGGCCTGTCCCCGCAACGCGCTGGCATGCAACAGCACATGCAAAGGATTATGCGGGGTGGATTGATGATATCGACATGTTTGATGCGGGCTTTTTCGGCATCTCTGAAAAAGACGCGGCAATTATGGACCCGCAGGCGCGGATCATATTAGAAGAAGCGGTTCATTCCGTTTATGATGCCGGGTACGGCCAAAAGGATTTATCGGGCCGGAAAGTCGGCGTGTACATCGGCGGCAGGGCGCAGCCTTCAGCCGGTATGGAACATATCCTGCAGGCGCCTAACCCGATTTTGGGGGCGGGACAAAACTATTTGGCGGCCAACATTTCACGATTTTTGAATGTCACAGGACCGAGCCTTGTCGTGGATACAGCATGTTCCTCAGGGCTGATCGGGCTGTCCTTTGCAAAAGACGCCCTTTTGGCCGGAAGGATTGACGCGGCCTTAGTCGGTTCGGTGAGTCTGCTCTTATCTCCGTCCGCGCACCGGTTATTCGGAGCGCGCCATATTTTAAATGAGAACGGCGTGTTTCATATATTCGACCGTGAATCAGCGGGAGAAGTGCTCGGAGAAGGAGCGGGGGCGGTTTTTATCAAACGATTGAGCGATGCGGTGCGGGACGGAGACCGTATTTACGGCGTCATAAAAGCCGTCTCGGTAAACAATGACGGCCGGACGCTCGGTCCCGGTTCACCGAATATAAGAGCGCAGAGAGACGCCATTCAAACTGCGCTTGACATGGCGGAAAAGTCGCCCGAAGACATTGGATATATAGAAGTGAACGGAGGCGGTTCCCCAATCGTTGATTCGGTGGAAATCAAGGCGCTCTCAGATGTCTATCAGCTGAACCGGAAAACGCTTCTGCCCTGCCGGATCGGATCGGTGAAACCGAATGTAGGGCATTTGCTTCTGTCTTCAGGTCTTGCGGGCTTCATCCGAT
Organism: Bacillus sp. FCW2; assembly: GCF_021228595.1. Taxonomy (NCBI): domain Bacteria; kingdom Bacillati; phylum Bacillota; class Bacilli; order Caryophanales; family Bacillaceae; genus Bacillus; species Bacillus sp. FCW2. Next base: position 1,286,500 of record NZ_CP089436.1, read on the forward strand.
GTGTGCTGAGCGTCTATCATAAGCTGATTCCGCCTTTCTTATCAGCGCTTGAGCCATTTGAACATTATGACTTTGAAGCGTCGCGTATTCATTTTAATCGTGAACCCGTTGATTGGCATTCAGAGAAGAAACCCCGCGTCGCAGCTCAGAGTTCATTTCCTGACGGCGGGACAAATGCTCATATCCTCGTTGAAGAATACAGAGGTGAAAGGCAGCGGGAACATCACCGGGCGCCTCAGCCGCCGGAATTCAGAAAAAAACACTACCCGCTTTTGGGCGGCTGGAACAGCACGGAGAGTGAAACGGAAAAAATAAATAATGAAAAAACAGACATTGCGGATCTTTTAAAGAAATATGAGAAAAAAGCAGAGACAAGCACTGCACCTGCAGACTCGTTTTGGCAGGTGACAACGTGACGTTTTTAAAAGGGGACTAACCATGAAAAAAACAGTGAATCTGCGCCTGACGGCAGAACATCCCATTATGAAAAACCATCTTGTTCACGGAGAATCTGTCATGCCCGGTCTGGCCTATATTGATATGCTGTATCAGCTGGCAAAGCAAAGCCTTGATCTTTCATTCCGTTCCATCTGTCTGAAACGGGTGACCATTTATCATCCTTTATCAGTGAAACGGTCAGAGCGGCTTGATGTGAGTGTCATATTCAGTAAAGAAAAGGAGTTCTGGACAGCCGCGATTTGCGGGGCGGATTCCGGGACGGTTTTCTTATCAGCGGAGGTGCATGAAGGAGTCTTCTCATCAGATAGGCGCCTTGACGCAGGGGAGAAAAAACAACAAGCCGCACTTCCATCAGTCTCTTTGCATACGGTTTACGAAGACGCGAGAAGCCGCGGACTGTCGCATGACGGGCTGATGAAGCCGGAGGGAGAGATCTATGCAAATGAAGAGGAATGTTTCCTTGATATTCGGCAGTCTGATTCATGCCAGGAAAATCTCCCCGGCGCTCTCTTTCATCCCGCGCTGATGGACGGTGCCGCCATGGCCTCCGGCGTATTGCAGACAGCTGCAGGCGCCGGTTTGTTTTTACCGATTTATTATGATTCGTTTATTGCCGCTGAGACCGTTACGGAGCGCTGTTACGCGGTGATTTCGAAAAAGTCCGGCACGCCTTCTGAAATGGTGAAAATGGATATTGACTTTTACAACCTCAGCGGTGCGCATATTGCTTCACTGCTCGGCCTGACAGCCAAAAAGGTGCGGACAGACCGGCAGCTGATACCAGGCGTTCAGCAGATGGAGGAAACCTTATACCGCATTTTCTCAACATACGTAGGCCGTCCTGTCACAAGAAATGATGCGCACACCGTGTTTTTTGAATTAGGTCTTGAATCGTCACAGCTTCTGGCCATTATTAAAGACATCGAAGAGGCGTTTGATCTGCGGCTGAATCCGACTCTTTTATTTGAGTGCAGCAGCATATCCGAACTGCTTGAAGACATAAAAACAAAAGGAACAGATGAATCATCCGGCCTTGTCGCGGATGCAGCACCGGTCTCTGAAACGCAATCAGGCAGTCAGACATTTACTTTCTATGAACATGAAGCATTCCTTCAGGATCATCTGGTTTTCGGCAAACCGGCACTGATGGGTGTAGTGTATCCGTGTCTGGTGCTTGAAGCATCCGGAACGTCTCATTCCGGCACGTATCCCGCCGGGCTGAAAGATATCCGTTTTACGGGCGGGCCCGTCACGCTGGAGCCGGGAGAGGCCGCACATGTTGACATTTCATTTGCGGCAGAAAAGAGTGCCGAACGCTTTACCGCAAGCTGCACTGTCTCCGGTAAAGAAAGCCGGAAGACGTGTGCCGAAGGAGAAATAAGCAGAGGTATAGAGGCACCCGTAAAAAAATCATATGACGTTGAACAAATGAAGGCGCATGCACAAAAGGTAGCACCGGATGTCATTTCCCGTCTGTACGATTCGGTTGCCGACTTCACGATAGGCCCGATGCTGAAAACGGTAACGGCGGGATACAAAATGAGTGAGAGCTCCTTTTTATTGCAGCTGGACTTATCAGGAAAAAAAGAAAAAGGCGATCTGCATCACTTTGCATTTGACCCGCTTATATTGAATTCATGTTATATGTCGCTCGGTGAAGAAGAATTGCAGCTGAAAAAGCGGATTCACGTCCCGCTCATGATTGAGAGGCTGACGCTTTACGGACCTGTCATGTCTGATACCGTCTATGTGGTGAATACAATCAAACATAAAAAAGACGGGTTTCTCTCATTTGATGCCGCAGTCCTCAGTCATACCGGGGAACAGCTGGCGGAATTGAAAAACGCGTCTGTGAAAGAAGTGCTTCAGCCAAATCGGCTTGAAAATGCGTCTTTTGCCCCGTCCGGGAATCAAAGCCGTCAGAAAACGAAAGGAAACCCGCTGGATATTGCCATTGTCGGGATTTCCGGCAAGTATCCGCAGGCCGATGATATCGATGCGTTTTGGGAAAATCTCAAACAAGGAAAGGATTGTATTACCGAAATTCCGAAAGAACGCTGGAAATGGGAACATTACTTTTCCGAGGACCGGACGGCGCCGGGAGCGATCTACAGCAAATGGGGCGGATTCATTGACGGGATCGCCGATTTTGATCCTGAGTTCTTTAAGATTTCCCCCCGTGAAGCGGAACACCTTGATCCTCAGGAACGGCTGTTTTTGATGCATGCGTGGATGGCCATGGAGGATGCGGGATATACGAGGACATCGCCTGAACTGGGCCGTCAGGTAGGTGTGTATGCCGGAGTCATGTATCAGGAATACCCGTTATTCGCGGCTGAAGCGGGAGTGAAAGGACGGCATATCGGGCTCCCCGGCGGGATTTCATCCATTGCTAACCGTGTCTCCTATTTTTGCGATTTTCAAGGGCCGAGCATTTCGGTCGATACGATGTGTTCGGGTTCGCTGACTTCATTGTACATGGCGTGCCGGGATCTGCGGGATCATCGGATTCGCGCGGCGCTTGCCGGCGGAGTGAATCTCACCGTTCATCCTAACAAGTACTTCATGCTGAGCCAGGGGCAGTTCATCTCATCTAAAGGACACTGCGGGAGTTTCGGCGCCGGGGGTGACGGCTATATTCCGGCAGAAGGAGTCGGGGTGCTGCTTCTTAAACGTTTAGAAGACGCCGTACAAGACGGAGATCGGATTTACGGCGTCATTAAAGGAGCTGCCATTAATCACGGCGGAAGAGCGAGCGGTTACACCGTACCGAACCCCAAGGCGCAGAGCGAAGTCATTTCTCAAGCTTTACAGGAAGCGGGGGTATCTCCGGGCCAGATCAGCTATGTGGAAGCGCACGGGACAGGGACGAAATTGGGCGATCCGATTGAAATCCGGGCTTTAACCGATGCATTCGGTGATGTTCCTGAAACATGTCTCATCGGGTCTGTCAAATCAAATATCGGACATGGGGAATCGGCAGCAGGCATCGCCGCTGTCACAAAAGTGCTGCTGCAGATGAAGCACAAACAAATCGCCCCATCTTTGCATGCGGATGTTTTAAATCCGAATATCCAATTTGACGAAGGTCCGTTTTCCGTCTGCCGGGAATTAACAGATTGGAAACGGATTGCAGCAGACGGAGCAGAACAGCCGCTCAGGGCGGGGATCAGCAGCTTTGGTGCGGGCGGTTCTAACGCGCATATCATTATTGAAGAATATGAGGCTCCTGTAAAACAAGCAATCAGCAGCCAAGAGCCGGCTGTCATTCTGCTGTCTGCGAAAAATGGGGAGCGTCTGACAGAATATGCGGAGCGCCTTCTTGCTTTTCTTCAAAAGAAGCATACGGATAAGCCGGACTTATTTGATGTCGCATACACTTTACAAGCGGGGCGGGAAGCGATGGATGAGCGGCTGGCTTTCATTGCGGACTCCCTTAAGGAGCTGGAGGACAAGCTCAGATCGTACTTGGAAAATGAAAACGCACCGCATCTTTACAGGGGGCGGGCGAAGCGAAATCATGAGACAGTGGCTGTGTTTGAATCTGATGAAGATTTGCAGGAAGCCATGGGCAAATGGCTGAAAAAGAGAAAGTACGGTCATTTGCTGAACATGTGGGTGCAGGGAGTCGATGTGGACTGGAACTTGTTATATTCGGGACAAAAACCCCGGAGAATCAGCCTTCCCGCCTATCCGTTTGCAAAGGTCAGATGCTGGATTCAAGATGAAGCCGAGGCGGTTTCAAAACGGGATGACGGCAAAACGGTGATCCATTCGCTGCTTCATGAAAACACATCCGATCTGTGGGAGCTGAAATTCACTTCTGTTTTTACCGGACGGGAATTCTTTTTCACTGATCACACAGTCAATGGGGAGAAAGTGCTCCCGGGAGCCGCCGTGATCGAAATGGCCAGGGCGGCCGTTGAGCGTGCCGCATACGCTGTGCCGGACGGACGTAAAGGAATGTATTTAAAAGATCTCATATGGATGAGGCCTGTTGTTCATAAGGGGACGGATGTAGAAGTCCATATCAGCCTTATCCTTAAGGAAAATGAAGACATTGAATTTACGATTTACAGCCTATCGGAAGGACCCGGGGGAGAACGGATTTTATACAGTAAAGGCACCGCGGTATCAGGAGAGATAGCAGCGGTTCCGTCAGTTCACTTAGAGGGCTGGCTGTCCGGGTGCAGCCAATCGGTTATGACGTCTGATGAGGTTTATCAGGCTTTCCGGCATGCGGGTATGATATACGGGCCGAGCCATCAAGGAATTGATCAGCTGATGATCGGAGAGAGGGGCGCTGCAGCCCGGCTGTCGCTGCCGGAAACGGCAGACAGTACCGCCGATCAGTTTGTCATCCACCCGAGTCTTCTAGATGCCGCGTTTCAGGCGTCACTGGGTGCCGGTTCAGATACTGCCGGAGACACTCCGATGCTGCCGTTTTCCCTGAGGCAGGCAGAAATATTTCAGCCGACTCAGAAAACGATGTGGGCGCTTGTCCGCAAACAGAGCGATCGGTCAGATAACGGAGCGCTGACGCTGGATATTGATTTATGTGATGAAAACGGCGCTGTTTGTATGAGATTGACAGGCTTCTCCTGCCGGGCTGTCCGGCAGACAAACCAAACCGAAAGCAAGCGGCAGGAAGTTCAGACAGCGATGCTTGCCCCTGTTTGGGACAAAACTTTCTTTTCTCTGGAAGAAAATCGAGCGGTTGATCAGGAACAATTGCTGATCATCGGAAAGCCGGGACATACCATAAAGGCTGCGGCAAAAATGTGGCCCCGCGCCCATCTGGCGGAGACGCCGGATCATTCAAGCGAGCAAACATTACGTGAATTGACAGCCGGGTATCAGGATATCCGCCATTTCTTATGGATTGCGCCGGATCGTTTCGCACCCGCATCCGTCAGTCAGGAAATGCTTGATGAGCAGGAGAATGGGGTGATTCAATGTTTCCGTTTCATCAAAGCGCTGCTGTCACTCGGGTATGGAAACCGAAACATCAGCTTTACGGCGGTCACCCGGCAGACACAGTCCGTGTATCCGGGTGATCTGCCGCAGCCTGAGCATGCAGGTGTACACGGTTTGATCGGTTCATTGGCAAAAGAATATCCGAACTGGGACATCAGGCTGATTGATACAGAAGAAGGCAGTGATTCGTCTGAGATGAAAAACATCTGGCGCCTTCCTCCAGATCCGGACGGAAATGCTGCTGCGTACCGTAACGGAGCTTGGCACAAGCAAAAAACAGTCCGAGTGCTGACAAGTTCCGCTCCGCGTATGTCGTACAGAGAAGGCGGCGTTTATGCTGTCATCGGCGGAGCGGGCGGCATTGGAGAAGCATGGAGCAAATACATGATCACCCGTTACAAGGCACGAATGATATGGATCGGCAGGCGGCCGAAGGATCAGGAGATTCAGAGCAAAATAGACAGGCTGGCGCTAGCAGGCCCCGCGCCGCATTATATACAGGCTGATGCTCAAGATGCCGCAGCGCTTAAGGCTGCCGTCCGTTCCGTAAGAGAGCAATACGGCAATATAACGGGAGTCATCCATTCCGCGATAACGCTTGCCGACAAAAGTATGGCGAATATGGATGAAGCTTCTTTCAGAAACGCTTTTTCAGCTAAGGTGAATACGAGCGTCCGAATGATCGAAGCTTTTAAGGGAGAACCGCTTGATTTTGTGCTGTTTTTCTCATCCGTTAATTCTTTCACAAAAAATGCCGGGCAAAGCAACTATGCGGCAGGGTGTACATTTCAAGACGCCTTTGCCCGCCATATCGCTTCTTTGCTTGATTGTGAAGTGAAAGTCATGAATTGGGGATATTGGGGCAGTCTGGGCGTTGTATCAGACCCGTCTTACAGAAAACGGATGGAGGCGTCAGGGATCGGTTCTATTGAACCCGATGAAGCAATGGAGGCTCTGGAAGTCTTACTATCAGAACCGTTCAGCCAAGCGGCATTCATTAAAGCTGCTCCGCACGGCTTAGCCGCGCTGACGGATCAAGATGCAATATCGGTTGTATCCGGCCCGAAGCCTTCATTTATGGAAAGCGTCAAGCGGCAAAATCCGGATCGGAATGAACGGCTTGAGACTTTAAAACGAGAAATGGAGTTGCGCATATGAACAGCCTTCTTTGCAAACTGCTCTTTTACCAATTACAGTCAATCGGGTTTTTCAGCGAGCCTGTCACCACAGCTTCAGCATCCATGCGGAGCGCCGGCGTGATCGGCACATACGGCAGATGGCTGGAAGAAAGCCTGAATCTATTAAAAGAAAACGGGTATATCACGTATGACGGATACACGATCACTCTCCTCAGGGATCAGCGCCCGGACGGCCGCACAGTCTGGAATGAGTGGAATGCCCATAAACGCCTGCTTCCCAATGGGGAGCAGGCGCAAGCTGAATTGGCTGAGGCGACGATAAAAGCGATGCCTTCCATTTTAAAAGGGGAACGTCCGGCTACGGATATCGTATTTCCCGATTCATCAATGCGGCTCGTTGAAGGTGTTTATAAGCATAATCCTGTCGCGGATTATTTTAATGAAGTGTTAGCAGATTCCGCGGCCGCTTACTTGAAAGCTTATCTTACAGAACACCCCGATGCCCGCATCAGGCTGATAGAAGTAGGGGCCGGGACGGGCGGAACGAGCGCCATGCTGTTTACAAAACTGAAACCATTCGCAAAACAGATTGCGGAATATTGTTATACGGACGTTTCTAAAGCTTTTTTAATGCATGCCGAACAGGAATACGGACCTGATGTGCCGTATTTGACAACAGCCTTGTTTAATGCGGAGGAGCCTTGCGAATCACAAAATATCAAAACGGGTGTTTACGATATTATCATCGCCGCCAATGTGCTTCACGCCACAAAAAATATCGGTTTGACACTTCGCCGTCTGAAAGCGCTCCTGAAATACAACGGGATGATTCTGATAAACGAAATCAGCGATCGTTCTGTTTTTACCCATTTAACCTTCGGGCTGCTTGACGGGTGGTGGTCCTATGAGGATGCTGAGCTTCGGATTCCGGGAAGTCCCGGCTTATATCCAAAATCGTGGGAGTGTGTGCTGCATTCGGAAGGATACAGAGCGGTTTGTTTCCCTGCTGAAACGGCTCATGATTTAGGTCAGCAGATTATCGCAGCTGAGAGTGACGGACTCGTCCGGATGCAAGGGATCAGAGACGGCAGAAAGCCATACGCCGCCCCGGCCGAAGTTTTCCGAAAGCCCGCACAGCCTGTTTCCCGCAGCCGCGCGCCAGAGGAGCATCAAGCTGTTAAGGCTGATGGGGAATCGGTCGCTTCCCATGTCCGCTCTGTCATCAAAACAAGTATTGCCGATGTATTAAAAATGAAAGAAGAGGATATTCAGGAAGAACTGAATTTCTCTGAATACGGCATTGATTCCATTTTGGCCGTCAATGTGATTAACGAGATTAATAAGCGTTTGAATCTTACACTGCAGACAACGATTTTATTTGATTACTATCATGTGAAACTGCTGACCGGTTATATCTCGGCAGAATACGAAACCATCATAGCCTCGTCTCTGGAGACCGAAAGAGCGAAAATCCGCCCGGCGCTTCAGGAAGAACGGCCTGCTGAAAAACCTCTGCAGACGGAAAGAAAGGAAACCGGTTATCAGAAACCGAAACAAGAACGTATGCCGCCTTCTTTCGCAAAGTCCGATGACTCGGGAATGTTCCGGGTTGTGATTGACCGTCCGGGCGGCATTGAAGATCTGATGATTGCCCGCAGTGAAGTGCCCGAGACAAAAGATGACGAAGTTCAAATAGCCGTCCGCGCCTTTTCTTTAAATTTCGGAGACTTGCTTTGTGTCAGAGGGCTGTACCCGACGATGCCGCCTTATCCGTTCACTCCGGGATTTGAAGCAAGCGGCGTCGTGATCAAGACAGGTAGGCATGTAACATCCGTCATTCCAGGTGATGAAGTGATTGTCGGCATGGGAGAGGAATTTGGATCTCAGGCGAATCTCATCACATGTAAAGAACATCAAGTCTATCATAAACCGGCCCGGCTGACCTTTGAAGAAGCATGCGCTCTTCCCACCGTGGCGGTGACAATGATAGACGCCTTCCGGAAAGCCGGACTTAAAAAAGGCGAAAAAATATTAATTCAGACCGCGACGGGAGGAACGGGGCTGATCGCGGTGCAAATGGCCCGGCATATCGGCGCGGAAATATATGCCACGGCCGGATCACAGAAAAAAATTGAGTATTTGCATTCGCTCGGGGTCCACAATACCATTTGCTATTTAGAAGAAGATTTTGAAACGGAAATCATGCGAATGACCGGCGGCCGTGGAGTGGATGTTGTCATTAATACCCTGGCCGGTGATGCCATGCAAAAAGGGATGAATTGCCTGGCGCCGGGCGGAAGATATATCGAAATTGCCATGACTGCGCTGAAATCCGCTAAATCAGTCGACTTGTCCGTCCTTCATAACAATCAATCGTTTCACAGCGTGGATTTGCGGAAGCTGTCCCTTCAAAATCCGGATCAGGTCAAGGACTATCAATTGGAACTGCAGCGGCTGGCGGAAGAGGGAGTCATTCAGCCTGTCATCTCAAAAATCTTTTCCTTTGAAGACATAAAAGAAGCGTATCACTGTCTGGATGACCGCGGAAATATCGGGAAAATCGTCATCAGCGTTTCTGAGCCGTATCAAATGACGTACCGCCCCGAACAAAAGGATCCGGCCGATACAGTAAAATCAGCAGCTGTGTTACCTGAAAAAGAACCGATCGCGATTATCGGGATGAGCGGGCGGTTTGCTGAATCGGAGAATGTCCATGAGTTTTGGGAACACTTAGCTGCCGGACGGGAGCTGATTAAAAAAGCAGACAGATGGGATGTCTCTGACAGCCAATGCCAGTATGGCAGTTTTATAGAGGACATTGAATGTTTTGACCCCGTTTTCTTTCATATATCGGGACGTGAAGCGACCTATATGGACCCTCAGCAGCGGCTGTTTTTGGAAGAATCATGGAAAGCGCTTGAAGATGCGGGATATGCGGGAGACTCGGTAAGAGGCCGGGAATGCGGCGTGTATGCCGGCTCCTGCGGCGGAGATTACCAGGCCATTTTTAAACAGCAGGGGCCCGCGCAGGCGTTTTGGGGCAATCATAATTCCGTCACTCCGGCAAGGATCGCCTATCACCTTAATTTACAAGGTCCGGCGATCACTGTTGATACAGCATGTTCCAGTTCGCTGACAGCCATTCATTTGGCATGTCAGGGGCTTTGGACGAAAGAAACGGAAATGGCGGTGGCGGGCGGGGTTTTCATTCAATCCACTCCCGCTTTTTATCAGTCGTCAAATAAGGCGAATATGCTGTCACCGACCGGACGCTGCCATACGTTTGATCAAAGCGCGGACGGGTTCGTGCCGGGTGAAGGCGTGGGAGCGGTGGTGCTGAAACGTCTTAGCGACGCCGTTAGTGACGGAGATCATGTGTACGGCGTCATAAAAGGCTCGGCAATGAATCAGGACGGCGCTACAAACGGAATCACCGCTCCAAGCGCGCTATCTCAAGAACGATTGGAACGGCATGTCTATGACACTTTTCACATTGATCCGGAAACCATTCAAATGGTGGAAGCTCACGGAACGGGCACTGCACTGGGCGACCCGATCGAATTCGGCGCCTTAACGCGCGCTTTCCGCCGCTATACGGATAAAAAAGGATATTGCGCCATCGGCTCTGTGAAAACCAATCTCGGACATGCCGCTGCGGCCGCGGGGATGGCCGGACTGTTTAAAATCCTGCTGTCGCTGAAGCATCGGCAGATTCCGGCTTCCCTGCATTTTCACCAAGCCAATCAGCATATTCAATTTGCGGACAGCCCGTTTTTTGTGAATGACAAGCTGATACCGTGGGAACGGAACCCGGATGCACCGCGCAGAGCCGCCATCAGTTCATTCGGATTCAGCGGAACAAATGCCCATCTTGTGATTGAAGAGGCGCCGCAAACCGTGCGCCGGTCACCGGCAAAACCGGCCTGCCTCATTCCTTTATCTGCGCGGACGGAGCGTCAGCTGGAAATTCAGGCAGAACGCCTGCTGGATTCACTCAGCAAGAACAAAGACAGCGATCTGGGAAATATAAGTTATACGCTCCTGCTCGGCAGAAAGCATTTACATCACCGGTTTGCCTGTATCGTAAGCAGTGCGGACGAACTGAAGCGGGTATTATCGGAGTGGCTTGTAAAAAGAGAGCTTCCGGGTGTGTTTGTGTCCAATTTGAAGGATCAGAAGCCGGCAGAAGAAGCCGGAATGAAAACATTCGGAATGGAATGCATTGAACAGTGCCGCTCAGCGGCTTCGCCAGCACAGTACAGAGAAAGCCTGGCACATATCGCTGACCTTTTTTGCAGAGGATATGATCTTCCTTTTACACGGCTTTTTGACGGAGGGAAATATTATAAAACGCCGCTGCCTGCCTACCCATTTTTAAAAGAAAGGTATTGGGCGGCTGATGTAAACAGTTCTTTACCAGGCCAAGCCATGAAAAAGTCTGAAACGCAAACCGTTCTCCCGTCTTCGCCGCAGCCTGAACATGAAGGGCTGATTTCTCTGAGTCCTTTAACTGAGATCGAAATGACAGCGTTTGAACCGGAGACATTGCAAAAACCGATCGTGTTACAGCCTTTGGATTGTTCTGTTTCTGTCCGGCAGCCAGAAAAAGCCGTTTTCGAAGACAATAGAACATTGCTTGAAGAATTGAGGATAAGCCTGGCAGATATTTTATTTTTGTCACCGGAAGATATTGATGCTGATGAGCCTTTCATCGACATGGGGCTTGACTCCATTATCGGGGTTGAATGGATACAAACAGTAAATAAAACGTACCACACTGAGATTACTGCCAATAAGGTGTATGAACACCCGACGCTTGAGGAGCTTGCGGAATATATAGCGGGGCAAATAAAGAAACCCGAGTATGCTGAAGCGGAGGAAACAGCGGTACGTCCGCAAATCCCGGAAGCAGAAACGCCCCTTGCCGGCATCTCTGACGGCACTTTGCGCAAAGAGCTCAAAGAAAGCCTTGCGGACATCCTGTTTCTGAAGCCGGAAGATATTGATGAGAATGAGGCATTCATTGAAATGGGGCTGGATTCTATTATCGGTGTGGAATGGGTTCAGTCCATTAATAAAACCTATCAAGCGTCTATTACGGCAAATCTGGTCTATGAATATCCGACAATCGCAACATTAGCCGGGTATCTGACCGGTTCTGTCCAAAAAGACACCGAGGAAGTACATGAGGAACATACGAAACAAAACGATATATCAGAAGAGACAGATGATCAAGAACCGCCCGAACTGATCTGTCTTAACCCGGGGGGAAAGGGAAGACCGATTTTCTGGTTTCATTCCGCGCTGGGGGCAGTGGAGCTGTACCAGCCTGTTGCCGAACGGACTGGGCGTCCTTTTTACGGAATTCAGGCAAGAGGATGGATGACAGACCGGGAACCGATCCGCGGCATTAAAAACATGGCCGAATATTACGTTAAGCTCATACGTACCGTGCAGCCCCGGGGTCCTTACGATGTAGGCGGCTATTCATTAGGGGGCATGCTCGCTTATGAAGTCACCCGGCAATTGCAGCTGGCTGGAGAAACCGTTGAGTCAATCGTCATGCTCGACTCCTTTGACTCAGCGGGTGCGCGGGAAATCAACATTCCTGATGAATTATTTGATAAAAATATGATGCTGCAGACGGTGAACATGGCTTTATTTGCACCAATCTATCAACATCCGGAACGCATATCTGAAACCTTGATTCATCGTGATGAACTAGATGCCGATCTTCATGAAGACATATTTTTAGAGCAATTAATCGCAAAAGCCAAACAGCGGGGGTTAACGAAGACGGACGCGTTGGTGAAAAATCTGATCAGGCAGAATATAAATGTTCAGGACGCTTACGAAATCACTGATTACGAACTCCTGCCGCTTCCGGATCCGAACGGGGTGACATGCTATTATTTCCGAAATAAAAACGGTATTTTCTTGGGTGAGCTTGATCCGTATTTTACGATCAGGGCTGATATTTTATCCGCTGATTTCGTCAACTACTGGAGCCAGTGGGAAGAGCATATGACAAACATCGCCATCATGGATGTGGCGGTATCCAACCATATGACGTTATTGGCTGAAGACAGCGCAGCCGAAACGATTTCTGAATTTTGCGGCATTTTATATTCGGCTGACGGAATGGCAGAACACAGCTTCCTGCAGCTGCAGGAAAAGATACTGAACGTGCATGGTGAGATGCTGAAGCAGCCCGCCAAAACAAGACCGTAAATTCACATATCCGCCCGCCGGGTTTACTCGTAAGCTTTGGCGGGTCATTTCAAATCTTGATCACATCTTGGAGGAATGAAAATGACCAGTTTAACAAAAATCAGACAGCAGCAGCCGTACAAGTGGTACCAAACGATGAGAGAAACCTCTCCCGTTCATTACAATGAAAAGGAAGATTGCTGGGAAATCTTCACCTATGATGAAGTGAAGCGGGTGATTTCTGACTACAGTCATTTTTCTTCCGATCATAAATACTTAAGTGCGGACAAGCAGGAAAAAATGATCCGGCATATTAACAAAGACAGCCTTTTGAAAATGGACCCGCCTGAACACACCGTCTTCAGAAAATTGGTCAATCAGCCGTTCATGCCGAAATCGGTCGAGTCTCTTGCACCGCGTATAGCCGCTATCGCTGATGACCTGCTTCAGGCCGTCCGTTCAAAAGGCAGGATGGACATTATTGAAGATTACGCATTTCCGCTTCCGATTATCGTGATCGCAGAGCTTTTAGGATTCCCTCCGAAAGACAGGGATATCTTTAAAAGCTGGGTCGACCAAAGCCAGAATGTAAAAGATGAAAAGAAAATGAATGAAGTGCAAAAGCAGATGATTGGATACTTCATGCAGTTTATTTTACAGCGGAGAAAACAGCCGCAAAATGATTTAATCAGCCATTTAATTGCAGCTGATTTAGACGGAGAGCCGCTGTCAGACAAGCAATTAATCGGTTTTTGCGGCTTGTTGATCGTCGCGGGGCACGTAACGACGGAAAATGTGATCGGAAATTCATTTCTCAGTCTCAAGGAGTTCCCGGATATTCTGCCCCGGCTGCTTGAAAATAAGGCGCTCCTTCCTGACTTTATTGAGGAAGTCATCCGCCTCAGACCTTCCATTCAGCGGGTAACCCGCTACACCGCGGTTGAGAGCGAGATTGGCGGAAAAACGATTCCGGCCGGAGAAAAAGTGTATGCGTGGATTGGATCGGCGAACAGAGATGAAAAGAAGTTTGAAAATGCCGATCAGATTGACTTGGGACGAAAGCCGAATCAGCATCTGTCATTCGGTCAGGGCAGCCATTATTGTTTAGGGGCGCCGCTGGCCCGGCTTGAAGCGAAAATCGCGCTTTCCCACTTTTTTGAACAGATGCCCGCATGGCGTTTTACTGAGGATCAAGAGCCGAATCTGGTTCCGAGCCCTGTATTTCACGGCGTTGACAGGCTGCTTGTTGAGTTTTGAACGAAAAAATAAAAGAGGCTTCCACAGGAAGCCTCTTTACTCTGGGGGCTTGGAGAAATGAATGTAGGAATCGAAGCAATGAACGTGTTTGGCGGAACCGCGTATGTAGACGTCATGGAGCTTGCGGAACATCGGAACCTGGATAAAAAAAGGTTTGAGAACCTGCTGATGAAAGAAAAAGTGGTGGCGCTTCCGTTTGAAGATCCGATTACGTTCGCCGTAAATGCCGCAAAACCGATTATCGACTCTCTGTCAGAAGAGGAACGGAATCAGATTGAAATGGTGATCACCTGTACGGAATCCGGGATTGATTTTGGCAAATCCATCAGTACATACGTCCATGATTATTTGCAGCTGAAGCGGAATTGCCGGTTATTTGAGGTGAAACAGGCTTGCTATTCTTTAACGGCCGGGTTTCAAATGGGCGTGAATTTCATCTTATCGCAAACATCGCCGGGAGCGAAAGCGCTCATCATCGGAACGGATATTTCCCGCTTTTTAGTGGCTGAAGGCGGTGACGCGTTGACGGAGGAATGGTCCTATGCCGAACCGAGTGCGGGGGCGGGAGCTGTGGCGCTTTTAGTCAGCAGCACCCCTCATGTCTTTTTGCTTGATCAAGGCGCAAGCGGGTATTACGGGTATGAAGTCATGGATACCTGCCGCCCGATTCCGGATAGTGAAGCGGGGGATGCTGATCTTTCGCTCATGTCTTATTTGGACTGCTGTGAAAAATCATTTCAGGAATACCGAAAGCGTGTGAGCGGGGCGGATTATAAGAATACATTTCAATACCTTTCTTTTCATACTCCGTTTGGCGGAATGGTAAAAGGAGCGCATCGGACGATGATGAGAAAATTGGCAAAGGCTAAGCCGCAAGACATTGAAGCGGATTTTCAGCAACGCGTGCTGCCTGGGATTCAATACTGCCAGCGCGTCGGCAACATCATGGGGGCCACTGTATTTTTATCTCTTGCCAGCACGATTGATAACGGCTCTTTTGAAACGCCGAAACGCGTGGGCTGTTTTTCATACGGTTCGGGCTGCTGCTCTGAATTTTACAGCGGTGTCGTTATGCCGCAAAGCCGGACGCGGCAGAATCAATTTCAGATCAGCCGGCATTTGGATGAACGCGTCCGTTTATCGATGGCTGATTACGACCGGCTGCTCCAAGACAGCGGCATCGTAAAATTCGGCACAAGAAATGCCGCGCCCGCAGCAGACATCCCGAATGCGCATCAAGGAAAAACACGATTGGTGCTGACTGAAATAAAAGAGTTTCACAGAAAGTATGAATGGACGACCTAGTATCAGAAACACTCAGAGCCGGAAAGGCTTGAGTATTTTTAAAGAAACGGAGAATAAACATGAACCCAATGATTGATGTACAGGAAACAGAACCGGGCATTGTGCAGGTCACAATGCAGGATACGGCCGGGAAAAACGGGCTGTCAGAAGAGTTTGTCAGAGAGCTGCACCGGGTATTCCAAGACATCAATGCCCATCCGTCCTATAAAACCGTCCTTCTGACGGGTTACGGAAATTATTTCTGCACGGGAGGAACGCAGGAGGGGCTTTTGACCATTCAGAGCGGAAAGCTCCAATTTACAGATTTAAAGCTTCACAGTCTTTTATTGGATTGCAGGATTCCCGTGATTTCCGTCATGCAGGGGCATGCGATCGGAGCCGGCTTTACGATCGGTCTGAGCTCGGATTTCGTGATTTTAAGCAGGGAGAGTTTTTATTCTTGTAATTATATGAAGTACGGATTTACACCGGGAATGGGCGCGACGTATATTGTGCCTGAAAAACTGGGAATTGTCCTCGGGGAAGAACTGCTGTTTACAGCCGCGAATTTCAGCGGCGCCGCTCTGGAAAAACGGGGAGTTCCGTTTGAAGTGCTGCCGAAAAAAGACGTCCTTCAAAGAGGCCGCGAATTGGCCCGGCTGCTGGCGGATAAACCGAGAGCCTCACTGGTTGCGCTGAAAACCAATGTGACCGCACGGATGAAAAGAGAGCTGACAAAAGCGGTTGAGGAAGAGGTGAACATGCACGAAGCCACATTCCATCTTCCAGAAGTAAAAGAGAGAATCAGCCGTTTATACGGCAGTTAAACAGAATGAAAAAAGCATGGGAAGCCCCATGCTTTATCACTGGTCCGTCTTTTGCAGAACGGAGCCTGCGAATTGTTCTTTAATTTCGGCGCTCCGGGCTGCGGTTTCTGCGATGCAGTGCATGATGGCTTCTTCAAAGCGGCGCTCGTCTAATGCGCGAAGGCCTGCTTCAGTCGTGCCGCCCGGGCTTGTGATTTCCTTGCGCAGGCGTTCAGGCCGTTTGCTGCTTGTTCTGAGCATTTCCGTCGCCCCGGCCATGGTTTGTAAAATCAGCTCTTTTGCCGTTTCTTCCGGCAGGCCGGCTTGAAGGGCGGCCTTTTCCATCGCTTCGACATACCGGTACACATAGGCGGGACCGCTTCCGGCAATGGCTGTGACGGCGTCAAGGTGTTTTTCTTCAAAGCGCGTCGCTTCTCCGATTGTTTCCAGAAGCTCTTTTGCCGTCCGGATTTCAGCTTCACTCGCCTCGGAGCTTGCGGAAAAACCGGTCGCCGATTGCTGAATGGCCGCGGATGTATTCGGCATCGCCCGGATGATGGTGAGCTTTCTGCCGAAATATTGCTGAATCGTGTGAATCGTCAGCCCTGCGATGACAGAAATCACAAGCTGATCTTTCACGTATTCGCGAATGTTCTCAATGCTTTCTGCCGCATCTTTCGGTTTAAAGGCGAGAACGATAATGTCGGTATTGCTGAAAAACTCTTCTTTATCCCGGCACGGTTTCACTCCGTACGTTTTTTGGAGCTCTTCAAGCCGGCTGTCATTTGACCGGTTTGTCATATATATATGTCCGGGGGCTGTCATTCCGCTTTGCAGCAGTCCGTTCACCATTGCTTCCGCCATTGATCCGGCCCCGATAAAACCGATTTTCTTCATATAAATCCTCCTTCTTCTCAAAACACAAAAAAACCTTCCCGTCAAAAAGGACGAAAAGGTTTCGCGGTACCACCTTACATTAGCACGAATCAGCCGTGCTCAGCTCAAATCCCGTAACGAGGGGATACGTTTAGGTTTTCCTAACCGCTCTGAGGGCAGGTTCTGTAAACAAGAGGGCCGCAATGTCTTTCAGCCGGGGACATTGCTCTCTGCTGCCGTTGTTTATATACTAGTTCCTCGTCATCGCGTTCCGTGTTTTCTAGTTTGTTGTTCATTATGCTATGCGCAAGAGCGGGATGTCAATCTTTTTTTCCGATATGCGGCAATAATGACACAGTGAAAAGAAAACGCTAAAATATGATTATTCAGGAATGAAAAGAACGAAGGAGCGTAAACATGGCAGCGAGAAAGATCATTCCGATACGTGTGCCGACTCCGTTTGCAGTCGGCGACGTTATCGTTTATTTAGTAAAAGATGAAGCCTTAACCCTTATTGATTGCGGCCCGAATACAAAGGAAGCGGCTGAATCGCTCTCATTGCAGCTTAAGGAACACAGGGTTTCTGCGGCGGATATAGAACAGGTGGTGCTCACTCATCATCACGCAGATCATTCAGGTCTGCTGCACCTTTTTTCCGAGGATACGGAAGTAATAGGGCATCCGCTGAATGACAGGTACATTACTCAGGATCAGTCGTATATCGCCCGGCAGGAGGACTTTTTCCTGTCGCTTATGACTGAAATGGACGTTCCCCTGACGCCTGAAGACATACATAAAACAGTTAAGCTGTCATACTTATTTTCTGCAAACCGTCCGTTAACGAAAACAGTGGGAGAAGGCGGAAAAATTGACGGGCTTAACGGCTGGACGGTGCTCGAAATCCCGGGCCATGCCGCTTCTCACATTGCGCTCTACCATGAAAAAAGCGGTGAAATGTTCAGCGGCGATCTGCTTTTGTCCAACAGCTCCACCAATCCGATTCTGGAAGCTCCGGAAAAGGGGGGCGTGCGCGCGGCCCCGATGCTCGACTACTTGAACTCAATGAAGCGGCTGTATGACTTAAACCCGTCCTTTTTATATCCGGGACACGGCGATCTGCTGACAGACGTAAAGCCTGCTTTTGACAGGCGGCTTGAAAAACAGAGAAACCGGTCGGAATATGTGCTGCGCCTGTTGTCAGAGGAAACGCTGACGGCTTTCCAGGTATGCCGGCGGCTGTTTCCGGCTGTTTATGAAAATGAAATGTTTTTAACGATGTCAGAAACGATCGGCCATCTTGACGTGCTGGCCGCCGAAGGGAAGGCTGTATCCTTTCAGTCGGGGAACACTCTGATGTTTAAAGCTGTGAAGGGGTGAAGGAAATGGGCAGATTAACGGATAAGCGGATTTGGATCACCGGAGCATCCGGCGGACTCGGAGAACGGCTTGCATATTCCTGCGCGGCAGAAGGAGCTCATGTTTTTTTATCCGCGAGGCGGGAGGACCGCTTGCAGGAAGTGAAAAAGACGATTACCGCGCGCGGCGGGCAGTGTGATGTCATTCCGTTTGACGTCCGGCATGCAGAAGAGGCTGAAAACGTAAGGCGTTTGATCGGTCATGTTGACGTATTAATCAACAACGCCGGCTTCGGCATTTTTGAAACGGCCGCTGATTCATCTTTGGATGATATGAAGGCAATGTTTGAAGTCAACGTCTTCGGATTAATCGCCTGTACGAAGGCCTGTCTTCCTGTGATGCTTCATGCGAAAAGCGGCCATATTATCAATATCGCCTCACAGGCCGGCAAATTGGCGACGCCGAAATCAAGCCTTTATTCTGCAACGAAGCACGCCGTGTTAGGGTATTCCAATGCGCTGCGGCTTGAGCTGGCCGGTACGGGTGTAGCTGTGACAACGGTTAATCCCGGTCCGATCAAAACAGACTTCTTTACAATTGCAGATAAAGAGGGCGGTTATGTGAAAAGCGTCGGCAGATGGATGCTTGATGCCGACCATGTGGCAGAGCGCATTACATCCATGATTCTGACGGATAAACGGGAAATGAATCTTCCGCGATGGATGAGCCTCGGGACGAAGCTGTATCAGCTTTTTCCATCATTTACAGAAAAACTGGCCGGCCGCGCATTAAAGAAAAAGTAACAAGGGGGAAAAAGGAATGTCCGACCGGGATATACACAAGACATTGATGGCAGAGCCTTTCGTCAGGCAAATGGCGGAGGCGCGTGAAGTATTTTGGATCAACCCGCATAAAACCGATGATCCAGTAAAGCATGGTGCTGAATGGAAACAGGAGATTGCCGAAGCGGAAGAAAGGCTGCGCCGGTTTGCGCCTTATATCGCATCGGCTTTTCCGGAGACGGAAGCGGAGGGAGGCCTCATTGAGTCTCCGCTTGTCTTAATCAATGAAATGAAAAAGCGTCTGGAACACAGCGCCGCTCAGGCTTTCCCCGGGCGTCTGCTTTTGAAATGCGACGACGAACTTCCGATTTCCGGTTCCATTAAAGCGCGCGGCGGGATTTACGAAGTGCTGAAGCATGCCGAAGATCTCGCGGTAAAAGCGGGAATGCTCTCAGCAGACGACGATTACAGCATATTGACTGAAGAACGGTTTACCGCTTTTTTCTCAAAATACTCTATAGCCGTCGGCTCTACGGGCAATTTAGGTCTGAGTATCGGCATAATCGGCGCGAAGCTCGGCTTTTGTGTGACCGTTCATATGTCCAGTGACGCAAAGCAGTGGAAAAAGGAGCTGCTCCGGGAAAAGGGGGTTCGCGTCATCGAATATGAAGCAGACTACAGTCTGGCTGTCAAAGAGGGGCGCATGCAGGCGAAGCAGGACTCTTATTGTTATTTTATTGATGATGAGCATTCCCGGGATCTGTTTTTGGGGTATGCCGTTGCGGGAAGCCGTGTGAAAAAGCAGCTCGATCAAATGAACATAAAGCCTGATGCAGATGAACCGCTTTTCGTTTATTTGCCGTGCGGGGTCGGAGGAGGCCCGGGCGGCGTCGCGCTTGCGCTAAAGCTGATCTATGGCGAGCATGTCCATATTTTTTTCGGTGAGCCGACGCATTCACCGTGTATGCTGTTAGGACTGTTTTCCGGCTTGCATGACGGAATCAGCGTGCAGGATATCGGTCTTGATAATCAAACGGCCGCCGACGGACTCGCGGTGGGAAGGCCGTCCGGACTGGCCGGCCCTCTGATGGAGCCTATACTAAGCGGCTGTTATACCGCCGATGACGGCACGCTTTTTTCGCTGCTTTTTCAATTAAGGGCGGCCGAGAATAAGAGCCTTGAACCCTCTGCACTCGCCGGACTGGCCGGAGCCGTCAAGGTCGTTCAGACCGAAGCCGGAAGCCGGTATATAAAAGAGCGGGGGCTTGAGATGGAAAATGCCGTGCACCTTGTGTGGAGCACCGGCGGAAGCATGGTTCCGGAGGAGGAAATGGAAGAGTACAGCCGGATCGGTTCCTCATTTGTGAAAAAAATGGGCAGACAGTGAAGCGGTTTTCCGTTACAATCTTTGTAAGCGTTTGTTTTTTTATCGGAAAGCCATACAGAGAGATTGGTGTGAATTGTGAAAAGTAAAGAATTGAACTTACATACATTGTATACGCAGCACAGCCGCGAGTCGTGGGCCGGATTCGGCGGCCATCTTTCCATTGCCGTTTCAGAGGAAGAAGCCAAGGCCGTAGAAGGGCTGAATGACTACCTGTCGGTGGAAGAAGTAGAAACGATTTACATTCCGCTTGTGCGCCTGCTCCATCTTCATGTCACGTCTGCCGCAAGACGGAATCAGCATGTCAATGTGTTTCTGAAGCATCCGCATTCAGCGAAAATCCCGTTTATCATCGGAATCGCGGGCAGCGTCGCCGTCGGCAAAAGCACGACGGCGAGAATTTTGCAAAAGCTTCTTTCCCGTCTGCCGGACAGGCCGAAGGTGAGCCTGGTGACAACCGACGGTTTCTTGTATCCGACGGCGGAATTAAAAAGGAAAAACCTTCTGTCCAGAAAGGGATTCCCGGAAAGCTACGACGTGAAAGCGCTGCTTGAGTTTCTGAACGATATAAAGTCAGGGAAAGAGAGAGTGGAGGCGCCCGTATACTCCCATCTTACGTATGACAGGGAAGAGGGCGCCGTCGAGGTTGTCGAAGGTGCGGATATCGTTATTATCGAAGGAATCAATGTCCTGCAGTCGCCTACATTAGAGGACGACAGGGAAGATCCGCGGATTTTTGTATCCGATTTCTTTGATTTTTCGATCTATGTGGATGCCGAAGAAAGCCGGATTTTCACGTGGTATTTGGAGCGTTTCCGCCTCTTAAGAGAAACCGCTTTTCAGGATCCGGCTTCTTATTTTCATAAATTTAAGGATTTGTCTGATGCAGAAGCGGATACCATGGCCGCCTCCATTTGGGAGAGCGTCAACCGTCCGAATCTGTATGAAAATATCCTGCCGACAAAATTCAGATCGGATTTGATTTTGAGAAAAGGTGATGGCCATAAAGTTGAAGAGGTGCTGGTAAGGCGGGTGTGATGTGAGGAGGAAGCGAATATTATGATACATCATATTGAGTTGTATGTATCTGACTTGAAAGCCTCCGCCCGGTTTTGGGGATGGTTTTTAGGTGAGATCGGTTATAGGGAATTTCAAAATTGGGACTCCGGCATCAGCTGGAAAAACGCAGGATTTTATGTTGTGCTTGTACAGACAGAGGAGCGTTTTTTAACACCGGAGTACCACAGATGCCGGGTCGGACTGAACCATCTGGCTTTTCATGCTGCATCAAGAGAGCAGGTTGACGAGATGACAGAAAAGCTGATTGCCAGAGGATGCCCCGTGCTTTACAGGGACCGCCATCCATATGCAGGCGGAAGCACGCATTACGCCGTATACACGGAGGACCCGGATCGGATAAAAGTGGAGCTCGTTGCTCCTGCTTCTGAATGAACTATAACTTTTCGTTTCTTTCTTCGCGCAGCGCGTCGAGTTTCTTTTCGATTCTGTCCAATTGTATGCGGCGCTTGTTCAAGCTTCTGAATACGTATATCACGGCAAACAGGAAAACCGCGGCTGCAATAAATGAAATCAATTGAAAAATGACATCACCGATGTTCATCTTTTTTACCTCCGTGTGCGGCGGGCTTCTTCAGCCCGCCGTTTTTGTATTTTGACCGATGTGAAGACATGGGGGATGAATCAGTCCTAGCTTTGTGTTTTTCTGAGAATGAATAGTTTCTGCATGTGGCTTATGACCACTTTTGCGGCCGCATATCCCGGAATGGCCAGCAGCATCCCGGCAATTCCTGAGAATTTGCCGGCGGCAAGCAGAAGAAAAATAATGGTCAGCGGGTGAATGTCCAGCTTCCGTCCCATAATTTGCGGGGAAATCAGCTGGCTTTCAAGCTGCTGGACAATGACGACGACCGTAATCACCAGCACCGCCTCGGTCGGTGAATCGAACAATCCGACAATGACTCCGGGAAATGTGCCGATCCAAGGCCCGACAAACGGAATCAGGTTTGTCACCATGGCGAACGCGCCCAGAACGAGCGGATAATCGAGCCCGATTATAAAATAGCCGATTGTGACGAGAACGCCGACACAAAAACTGACGAGCAGCTGTCCTTGTATGTATGAACTGAGAGCTTCATCCATGTCCCGAAGGATTTGTTTTCCTTCTTTTTGATGTTTTTCCGGAAGAAGCCGCAGCAGTCGCCGGGGGGCTTTGTGTCCTTCTTTTAACATGTAATACAGCGCAAACGGAATAATGGCGGCGGTGATGGCGGCATTGGCAGCCGTACCGGCCAGGCTGCTGAGAGAATCAGCGATTGAACCGGAATAATTTGCGGCTTTGTCTGCTAATTTTTTAAAGGAATCCCCATGCTGAAGCCGGGAAAACCATTTGCTGTCCTGAAGATGCCCGATCCAATTTTCAGCTTTTGCGGAAAGCTCCGGAATATGATCTGTGAAGGCTGTAAACTGTTTTTGAACGGCAGGGCCCGCCGTATAAAGGAAGAGGACAAAAAGGCCGGCTGTTCCCGCATAAATCGCTAAAATCGCGATTCCTTCGGGCAGCTTTAATTTCGCATGCAGCACTCTGACGAGCGGGCGGCACAAATAGTAAAGGACGCCCGATAATACAATAGGCGGAAACAAGGTTTTAACCGTAATCACAACAGGCTGGAACAAAAAGTCTATTAATGTTCCGAGATAAATGATGAGAAATAACAGAAGAACGGCATAGCCGATCCTGAAATAAGGCCCGACAGGCATATCCTGCACCACGCAATCTTTAAGGGTTTACTCTCGGACGTTTCCCTTATCGCCCGGTGCATAAACGTCCGTGTCAGGAAAACTGCCCCTGATTGGTGACGTAATCGTAGATAATATCTTCTACATGGGCATGGAGATCCTCATCGGGTTCTTCATTCCTTCTTTCTTCTAAAGCTTTTTTTAAACTCTGTTTTTCATAGGGGCTCAGCGGATCTGTCGACACATTCCGTCCATACTGGCGGAGGGCTTGTCCCAGCATTTTTTCTATAAATTGATCCATCATATATTCTCCTATTCTTGTCATTCATCTTTATTCTACTAAATATCATGTGATCCTCCCACTCTTCTATCATATTTTCTGTCAGGCCGGGGTAGGATTTTTATTCCAATTCAGCTGAGAGAATACGATGAAACGGCAGCGTTAACGCATCTTCATCGTTTATGATTTTTAAACGTTTTTCGTCATGCATCACTTGTTTTACCCAGCCCCAAAAGCGGCGGGGGCCGTGTGCGGAAGCGTAGGTGACCGAAATGGCCCTGTCTTCTTTAATTGACGCCGCAATGATGCGGTTCATGTCGTTCAGTTGCTCTTCGCTCAGTTCCGGAGGCCGGAATTCCCGTTCTTTTCGTTTTTTCGCAAGCAGCTGCTCCCGATGTTCGGGCAGCATCATCCGGCTTGATTCCCACATGACATTATACCCGGGTGTTAATTTGTTCGGATTCATGTATATCACCTCAAATTATTTGTAATGCCCGCCGATTTTTTCAGCCCGGTGAAAGGCTTGGCCGGCCTCTGTCAGTGAAGCGGCATGGAGGAGCGACGCAGGGCCGTACCGCTCATGAATATCATCCAATACTTTGCCGAGACTGATCTTTTTTTCCTGGGCATCGAACAGGCTCAGCTGAACATAATCACAAGGCTCCAGCTGGGAAAGGGAGACGCCGGCGCTGCGGACGGGCTCACCGTTCCAATGCTCTTTGAAGAGCTTGACCGCCGATTTGAAAATATCCATTCCGAAATTAGTCGGAGACACCAGCTTTCTCTGTCTGTGAAAACCTGAAGGAAATTCAAAATCAGCGCCTCTGATGCTGACCGAAACCGTATGGCCGATGTATTGTTTGAAACGGGCGCGGCGGGCCACTTCTTCGCTTAACTCCAGCAGCACGACTTTGATATCCTCAAAGCGGCTGTAGTCTCTCGGGAGGGTCATGTTATGGCCGATCGCTTTTTGCCGGCTGTGCGTGTTGACGGTGACCGGAGAGGGATCGATGCCGCGGGCTGTCCGCTGAAGCAATTCGCCGTTAATGCCCCAGCGTTTTTTCAGCAGTTCGGCTGGGTGCCCGGCAAGCCCGCCGATTGTGCTGATGCCCATCCGTCTTAAATGATGCTCCATCCGTTTTCCGATGCCGAATAATTTTCCGACCGGCAGCGGCCACAGATCCTGCCTGATATTTGACATATCCAATCTGTGGATGCCGGATGCGTTTTTTTTGGCAAAATGGTCGCAAGCCATTTTCGCGAGCGCCTTATTCGGCCCGATGCCGACACGGGCATAAATTCCGAATTCACGCATAATCGCTTGCTGAATGCTTTTGGCAATTGTAAAAGGATCACCGAACAGCCGCCTGCTTCCGGTCACGTCGAGAAACTGCTCATCGATGGAGTAGGGTTCTACAAGATCGGTATACCGTTCAAACAGTTCGGTAATCATGACGGATACATCAATATACCGCTGCATCCGCGGACGGACAATAACGGCGTCGGGACATTTGGCCTGCGCTTCCCACAGCCGTTCGGCATTTTTTACGCCGTATCGTTTGGCGAGCGGACAAGCCGCAAGCACGACGCCGCTGCGTCTTTCGGGATCTCCCGAGACAATCACGGGCCGGTTTTTGAGATGAGGCGCTTCCGCTTTTTCCACAGACGCATAAAACGATTGCATATCTACAAGAAGAATATCAGCCATAAAAAAACCTCCGGGAACATTTGTTCTGTTTTTCATTGTACCCGAACAATGATCACGTTTATACTGGTAAATCATTCCCCGGCTGGAAGGCATGCTGATTCGTTTGCTTGAAAAGAAATCATTTACAATTGCAAACAACCCACATATAATTTTTTATATTCCAATGAGAAGAGCTGACATTCATTTTGCCGGACGAAAAGGAGAGTCAATCGATAATGGATATTCGAACAATTACCTCTGAAGACTATGAAATGGTTACGTCTGTTTTGAATGAATGGTGGGGCGGCAGGCAGATGAAAGACAAACTGCCGCGCTTGTTTTTTGAACATTTTCAGGACACAAGCTTTATCACGTACGGGCCGGAGGGAATGACCGGTTTTTTAATCGGTTTTCAGTCACAAACAGACCCTGAGACAGCCTACATTCATTTTTCCGGTGTGCATCCGGATTTCAGAAAAATGCAAATTGGAAAACAGCTCTACGACCGATTTATGGAGACGGTGAAGAAAAGGGGCTGCACAAAAGTCAATTGCGTGACGGCGCCTGTCAATAAAGTATCAATCGCTTATCATACAAAATTAGGCTTTGAAGTTGAAAAAGGAACCAAAACCGTAAACGGAATCCCTGTTTTTGCGAATTATGACGGTCCGGGAGAAGACCGGATTCTGTTTGTGAAATATATGTAGAGGGGGATGAATATGGGTTTTTTAGCTGACACGCCCAAACCGCCCTATTATGCGGTCATTTTTTCATCAATAAAGGGAAAATATGATAAGGAATATGAACATACGGCAGAGCGCATGATGAATTTGGCAGGCGGACAGCCGGGATTTTTAGGCGCGGAAAGCGTTCGGGAGGAAAACGGCTGCGGCATCACGGTTTCCTACTGGGACAGCCTGGAGGCGATTAAAAGGTGGAAAGATCATACGGACCACCAGGCGGCAAAACAAAAAGGAAAAAGCGCCTGGTATGAAGCGTACGCGGTCCGCATTACGAAGACGGAGTCACAGCGGATGTTTGCGTCAAAAGGGGCGGAAGATTGATTACATTTTTACAGCATACACAAGAACAGACCGCGCGGGAAATTGCGGCGGTTCAGCGCTGCTCTTATCAAAAAGAAGCCGAGCTGATCGGCTTTTTCGGCATTCCCGCCCTGCATGAAACACCCGATGATATACAGCGGTCACGGGAGACGTTTGCCGGTTTCAAGGAAAAAGATCAGCTTGCAGGCGTCATTTCGTATGAAAAAAGGGGATATGACCTTGTCATATGCAGGCTGACGGTGCATCCGTCCGGCTTTCGGAAAGGGATCGGACGGGCGCTTCTTCAATTTGTGATAGACGAGAACCGGGACGCCCAAAAAATAGAGGCGGCTACCGCCAGCCAAAACGTTCCGGCAGTCTCTCTCTATTTAAAAACCGGGTTCACGGAAGCCGGACAGATTGAGACGCCGGAAGGGCTGACCCTCTCGTTTTTTCATCTTTATCCGAAGAGGAAAGCGGAAGTTGTTCCGTACAAGCCGGAATGGAAAGAAATGTTTGAAAGAGAGAAGGCGGACTTGATCCGAATCTTCGGCCCAGCACTTCATTCTGTCAGCCACATCGGCAGCACCTCCATCCCGCAGATGGCCGCCAAACCCGTCATCGATATACTGGCGGAGGTCAAAGATATTTTGGATGCCGACCGATTCAGTCCGCAGCTGGAAGCACTCGGCTATGAGGCGAAAGGGGAAAACGGGATAGAGGGCCGGCGTTTCTTTCAAAAAGGCGGCAACAAGCGCACACACCACGTTCACATATACGAAACAGGCCATCCGGACGTGAAGCGTCATCTGCTGTTCCGAGATTACCTCACTGCAAAGCCTGAAAAAGCGGCTCAATACATGGAACTGAAACGGCACCTCGCTGAGACATACCCATACGATATGGCAAAGTATAGTGAAGGGAAAAATGACTGGATCAAGGCGGCTGAACAAGAGGCAAAGGACTGGGAGAGCGGGCTGCTGTAAAGAAAGCAGAAACAATGCATACAGCGGCTCGGTATGCTACAATGGCGAAAATGAAAACGGAGGATCATCTATGCAAATACATGTGACGGATGCGGCGAAACACACACTTCAGCAGGCGATGGACGCCAACCCGGGGAAAAAAGCGCAGCTCCGCTATGACGCAGAAGGCTGCGGGTGCGCGGTGAGCGGCGTGCCGGCCATCTGGCTGGCGGACGAATTAACGGGACAATGCGAAGCTATTGAAATCAACGGACTTCCGCTTTACATCCAGACCTCACAAAAAGTGTTTTTTGACGAGGAAATGACAATCGATTACAATGAAAAGGCAAAAACGCTCGTCTTAAAAAGCCCGGCAGAGATGCTGAGCCCGAGAATGAGCATATTAGTAAAGCAGGGAGAAACGGAAAGTGAATCAAAAGCTGAAAGCCATTAAACAGACGGCACAGCATAAAACGTGGGTATCCTTTCTGAACAACAACCACCCGTACAGTCTGCTGCACTGGTCCATCGGTGGCGCTGAATCCGTTCAGAAGGATGTCTGGCTGCTTCAGGATGAGATGACCTTCAAAGCGCAGGAGTTTACGACAATCGACCTCGCCATTGACTGGATCGGAGAAAATATGGACGGGATTACCGACGTTTTATGACGGGAAAGCGAAAGAACCAGCATACGTTCTTTCGCTTTTTTACGTTTGCGTCATGGTATCTAAAAAGGTTTGAACGGCTTTGCGGTAGCTCTCCGGATTTTTGGTGTACGACATGGCATGCCCGCCCGATTCGGCCAGATAGAGCATCTTAGGGCCGCGTTTTCTGCGGTGCAGCAATTCGGAAGAAGCGGGAGGTATATAATCATCTTCCTTACTGTGAATAAACAGCACGGGCTGCCGGATGCGGCTGATAACCGATAGAGGAGATACATCACGGATACGGTATCCTTCTCTCATCCGCAAAAAGAAATCAGCCAAAGGCAGAAGCGGCCACGGAGGCAGCCGGAACTCCCGCTTCAGCCTGTAGGCGAGCTGATCGCGAAAGCTTGCGAACGGACAGTCCGCAATATAAAAATCAGCGCCGTTTTCATCCTGATGCCCGCCCGCGTATAATAAGGCCGTCACCGCTCCCATCGATTCCCCGTGGATGCCGATTTGACCGCCGTCTCCGGTTTTGTGTCTCACCCAATTCACGGCTTCTTCCAAATCATCTTTTTCAAAATAGCCGTAGCTCGTCGTTCTGCCGCCGCTTTTTCCGTGCCCGCGGTGGTCATATACGAGCACATTCCAGCCTAAATCTAAAAATAAATCCATGTATTTCAATGAATTGAACGAATTTACGGTAACGCCGTGACAAATAATCATGGTGTTTGCCGTATGATGCGGGGCGACGTAAAAGCCTTTGATCTCATACCCGTGGCGTGACAGGATGACGGCCTCTTCTTTTTCCATGGCCTGAAAGGAATCAAATCTATCATACCCGTCCGCCGTTTCTTTTTTCATGATATCTTCATCCGTCTTTTTCTTCATAAACATAATCAGATTCGTAAAAGCGAATCCGGCAGCCAAAAAGACTGCGCAAGCCGAACCGAACACCGCCAGCCATTTTTTCACACAGGCACCCTCCTTTAATATGAAGAATCCTTCCTCCGGCTTTTTGGGACCGTGAACGTTGCCGGCCTCCGGCGCTCCGTGGTACACTTGCTTCACCATATTCAGATACGGGGGGCGTAATGATGAAAAAGCAGCTGCCTAAAGAAAAACACAGCTTAAAAGACGATCTGGAGGAAGATCTGAAGGCCAGGCTTTTGCAAATGAAAAGTGAGCTGAAGGAAGAAGACGAGAAAAAGCAGGCGCAGCAAAAGGCGGAACAAATCAGAAAACGAAAAGAAAAAGAAAAACATAAAAGCTTTGAAGAGCTGCTGAATGAAAGCAGTCTCGATTGGCACAAATATAAATAAACCGGCATCTGAAAAGGTGCCGGTTTTATTGTTTAAGAACGATGGGCTTCGTATACGTCCCGTTTTGTATGGTATTGCAGAGCTTTGATTTCCTGGCTGCTTAAACGCCGGGCCTCTGCAGCCGAACAGTTTTCTCTCAGCTGCTCAAGTGAGCTGGCTCCGGTGATGACAGAAGCGACGGCCGGCTGTGACAGCAAGTATTGAAGAGAAAGCTCCGTCATGCTTAAGTCAGGTGCGGCAGCGCTGATCGCTTTTTTGGTTTCCGCCAGTTCTGCAAAAGAATATGTTAAATAGCCGTTCTCTTTTACGCTTGCAGCCGCTTGATCAAGCGGTTTTTCCGTAAGAAGCCCTTTAGCGACAGGCCCTCTTGCGACTACGCTGATTCCGTTCTCCTCTAAAAGGGGAAGCCACTCCTCGGGGCGCCGGTCCAGCAGGCTGTATTGCATCATAACGCTGGTGATAGTTGATTTTTTCACATATTCTTTAATAACATTCGGACGAATCGAGGAAATGCCGTAATACCGGATGACACCTTCCTGTTTTAAGTCCTCAAATGCTTCGATCGTTTCGTCAATATGGTCTTCCATCGTGCCGCCATGCAGCTGATAAAGGTCGATATAGTCCGTTTTCAGCCGGCGCAGGCTGTTTTTGACCGCTTCTTTTATGTATCCTTTGGAAGCGTCCCAATGCCAGCCGTCTTTATCATCATTCCAGCGGTTTCCGGCTTTCGTGGCTAAAATGATGTCGTGCCTGCGGTTTTTGACGGCCTCCCCGACAATTTCCTCATTTCTGCCGAAATCATAAAGATCAGCGGTATCTAAATAATTGATTCCAAGCTCGATCGCTTCATCCAAAATAGACAGCGCTTTAGCTTTATCCGTACCCAGCGACATACAGCCGAGCCCGATTTCGCTTATTTCTAAATCAGAATGTCCCAGTGTGCGTTTTCTCATCGTTTCGCTCCTTTTTATAGTCTTTTATTGACCGTAATATAAAGGCGCGAAGTTTTCAACTGTTAAGGCCCGGTGATCCAATCTCCGACATAGCGGAATGTCCGTCCGTATTCTTTCAGTTTAGCCCGCACTTCCCACGCCTTTCCGACCAATACGATACTCTTATCCTTCCGGTACACCTTCAATCGAAAAGCACCTCCCTCTCATGCATGTATGATAAAATATATGAGGCATAATAGAGAGACAGAACGGGAGATGACATGATGAAACATTTAGAAGAAAAAACACTTGCGAAAAAAAAGCTGTATGACGGGAAAGTCATAGATCTTTACTTAGAGGATGTAGAGCTCCCGAACGGAAAAACAAGCAAGCGGGAAATCGTCAAACATCCGGGAGCGGTGGCCGTACTTGCGGTGACCGAGGAAGGAAAAATCATTTTGGTGAACCAGTTCAGAAAGCCGCTGGAACGGACAATCGTTGAAATTCCGGCCGGGAAGCTTGAAAAGGGAGAAGAGCCGGAACATACGGCGTTAAGAGAGCTCGAGGAAGAAACGGGATATACGGCGGAAACCTTGACGAAAATCACCGCTTTTTATACATCACCCGGGTTTGCTGATGAAATCGTGCATCTCTTTCTTGCGGAAGGGCTTTCGCCGCTTGAAGAAAAACGAGAGCTGGATGAGGATGAATTTGTCGAAGTCATGCAGGTCACGCTTGAAGAGGCCGTGAAGCTGATTGAATCCCGCAGGGTGTATGACGCAAAAACGGCGTACGCGATTCAGTATCTCCAGCTGAAAGAAGCGCTGAAGGAAAAATGATGAAAACCATCTATGCGGATCTGCATATTCATATCGGCCGCACCTATACGGGAAAACCGGTCAAAATCACCGGGGCCAAAACGTTGACGCTGCACCGGATTTTAGAAGAAGCCAGTGAGGGGAAGGGAATTGAACTATTGGGCATCATCGACTGCCATTCCCCGGAAGTCATAGAAGAAATCGAGCGCGGAATTGATGAAGGCAGATACCGTGAGCTGAAAGAAGGCGGCATCCGGTATCGGAATACGACGCTTCTGTTGGGCAGTGAGCTTGAAATCTATGATCACACATGCCGCGGGCCGATTCACGTTCTCGTCTTTATGCCGTCTCTTGCCGAAATGAAGATGTTTTCTGAGTGGCTCGCAAAAAGGCTTAAAAATATCCATCTCAGTTCCCAACGCATTTATGAAACCGGTTTGAATCTTCAGAGGAAAACAAAGGAATTGGGCGGGCTGTTTATTCCCGCCCATATGTTCACCCCGCATAAAAGCCTGTACGGAAAAGGGGTCAGATCTTCTTTGACAGAAGTTTTCGACCCGGCGCTCATTGATGCGGCGGAACTCGGGTTAAGCTGCGACACCGACATGGCTTCGCGGGTAACGGAACTTGATCCGTATACATTTTTAACAAATTCTGATGCGCATTCCTTAGGGAAAATCGGCAGAGAATATAATGAAATGCTTCTTAAAGAGGCGAATTTCACGGAATTTTCGCTGGCTTTAAAAGGGAAGGACGGAAGAAAAATCACGGCGAATTACGGGCTGAACCCGAAGCTCGGGAAGTATTACCGGACGGCTTGCGACCGCTGCGGCAGCCCGGTTGAAAAAGGAGCTTCCGCATGTCCGGAGTGCGGGGGGAAAACAATGACAAAAGGGGTCAGTGAACGGCTGGAGGAACTGAGCGGCCCGAAAAAAAGCCGCGTGCCGCGGCCGCCGTATATTCATCAAATTCCGCTGCAGTTCATTCCCGGCGTCGGGCCGAAAACGTTAGAAAAACTGAAGCGGGCCTTCGGGACGGAGATGGCGATTCTACATCAGGCGCAAGAAGAGGAATTGGCGCGTGTCGTCCAGCCTAAAATAGCGGCTGTCATTCATAGAGCGCGCACCGGGCAGCTTGTCCTTGAGGCCGGGGGCGGAGGGACGTACGGCCGAATCAAGCCGTAAAAAAGCCGGTTTTTAGCGGAGCTCCTCCTGCACCTTCTTTTTCGTGCGGACAAACGCAATCAATTCGATGATTTCATCCTGATTCAGCGGCTGTCCGTCAACGGTCAGTGTGCCGCGGCCTTGTGCGGCGTTTGTTAATTCGATGGTCTGGGTAAACGGCTCCGCTTTTTTTTCAGTGCGCCCCAGTAAATCGTCGCACGTCGTGTCAAACAGATCGGCAAGCGTGCCCAGCGCCTCGAATGACGGACGCCGGTATCCTGATTCATACCCGGCGTACGTGCTTTTGGCGATGCCGAGACGGTCAGCCGTATATTGAAGAGACCAATTTTTCTTTTTTCTCAGTTCAGTTAAACGATCTAAATTCATATTCAAAACCGCTCCTTTTCACTTGAGCAAATTATATCATATCGATATGTAAAAGTGTACGCGAACTGAATAATAATCACTTGATTAATTTCATTCGTCTGTCTATAATTTGATTAAAAGTATGCGAAAAGCGAATGCTTAACACATCTTGAGAACTGGATGAAGAGGTGCAGGGTATGAAAAAATTATTGCTGTTAACAACCGGAGGAACAATCGCCTCAGTCGAAGGAGAAAACGGGCTTGCACCCGGGGTGAAAGCAGACGAATTGTTAACCTACGTATCAAAACTTGATAACGATTACACGATGGAAACCCATTCGTTAATGAACATCGACAGCACAAATATGCAGCCTGAATACTGGGCCGAAATCGCAAATGCTGTCAAAGAAAAATATGACGCATATGACGGGTTCGTCATTACGCACGGGACAGACACAATGGCTTATACATCAGCGGCACTGTCTTATATGCTTCAGCATGCTGATAAACCGATCGTCATTACGGGTTCGCAAATCCCGATTACATTTCAAAAAACCGATGCCAAAAAAAATATCACGGACGCGATCCGCTTCGCATGTGAAGGGGTGGGCGGCGTATACGTCGTATTTGACGGCAGAGTCATTCAAGGCACACGCGCCATTAAATTAAGAACGAAAAGCTATGATGCATTTGAGAGCATTAACTATCCGTATATCGCGTTTATTACCGAAAACGGAATTGAATATAACAAACAAGTGCACATGCCAAAAGACGATGCTTTTACGGTCAATACTTCACTTTGCACGGACGTGTGCCTGCTCAAGCTCCACCCGGGGCTGAAACCGGAAATGTTTGACGCATTAAAGGGCATGTACAAAGGAATCGTCATTGAAAGCTACGGCAGCGGCGGCGTGCCGTTTGAAGGAAGAGACATTCTCGCCAAAGTCAATGAAATGATTGAAAGCGGCATTGTCGTCGTCATTACGACACAATGTCTTGAAGAAGGAGAGGACATGAGCGTCTATGAAGTCGGCCGAAGAGTCAATCAAGATCTCATTATCCGCTCCAGAAATATGAACACGGAAGCCATCGTGCCGAAATTAATGTGGGCGCTCGGCCAGTCTCACAACTTGGCTGAAGTCAAAAACATTATGGAGACACCGATCGCAGACGACGTTGTACTGTAAAAACATGACTACCACAAAGAGAAAGTAGGGTTTTAGCATGACAAACGCGCAAAAAGAATATCGTCAGGAAAAAGATTTCCTCGGAGAAAAACAAATTGAAGCTGATGTGTATTACGGAATACAAACGCTGCGCGCGAAAGAAAACTTTCCGATTACCGGATACCGCATCCACGAAGAAATGATTAATGCGCTCGCCATCGTCAAAAAAGCGGCGGCGCTTGCCAACATGGATGTAAAACGGCTGTATGAAGGAATCGGGAATGCGATTGTACAGGCCGCAGATGAAATTCTTGAGGGAAAATGGCATGACCAATTTATCGTCGATCCGATCCAAGGGGGAGCCGGAACGTCCATGAACATGAATGCCAACGAAGTAATCGGCAACAGGGCTCTTGAAATCATGGGGCATAAAAAAGGTGAATACATTCACCTCAGCCCGAACACACACGTCAACATGTCACAATCGACGAACGACGTGTTCCCGACGGCAATCCATATTTCAACCTTGAAACTTTTGGATAAGCTCCTTGATACGATGGCGCATATGCTCAGTGTCTTTAAAGATAAAGCGAAACAATTTGATTCTGTCATTAAAATGGGGCGCACACACCTTCAGGACGCTGTGCCGATCCGTCTCGGACAGGAATTTGAAGCATACAGCCGCGTGCTTGAGCGTGACATAAAGCGAATTAAACAATCCCGCCAGCATCTGTATGAAGTAAACATGGGGGCAACGGCCGTAGGTACGGGGCTTAACGCCGATCCGCGCTACATAGAACAGGTTGTGAAGCACCTCGCTGACATCAGCGGACTGCCGCTTGTCGGCGCCGGCCATTTGGTTGACGCCACACAAAACACTGATGCGTATACGGAAGTTTCAGCCGCGTTGAAAGTATGCATGATGAACATGTCTAAAATCGCCAACGATCTGCGCTTAATGGCTTCAGGTCCGCGCGCGGGACTCGCGGAAATTTCACTGCCGGCCCGTCAGCCGGGATCATCCATTATGCCTGGGAAAGTCAACCCTGTAATGGCAGAGCTGATCAACCAAATCGCCTTCCAGGTCATCGGGAATGACAATACGATCTGCCTCGCTTCAGAAGCGGGCCAGCTGGAGCTTAACGTAATGGAGCCGGTACTCGTATTTAACCTGCTTCAATCCATCAGCATCATGAATAACGGGTTCCGTTCATTTACCGATCATTGTCTGGCGGGAATTGAAGCCAACGAAAAACGTCTGAAGCAATACGTGGAAAAAAGCGTCGGCGTCATTACAGCGGTCAATCCGCACCTCGGGTATGAAGCGGCTGCGCGAATTGCCCGTGAAGCAATCATGACGGGGCAATCTGTAAGAGATCTTTGCCTTCAAAATGATGTACTGACAGAAGAAGAATTGGATATCATTTTGAATCCGTATGAAATGACAAAACCGGGAATTGCCGGAAAAGATCTATTAGAAAAATAAATTTTAAAGCAACAACAGCCGCCTTTTCACGTTTTTTAGTGAATAGGCGGTTGCCATACAAAGGGATGAGGCAGTATAGTATAATTTGTTATATCATTTGATGAAAGCGTTTTAGCTTTTTTCTTCTAGGGGGATTTTCTTGTGAAAGAGGTCAGATTGCCAAATTTATTGGAAATAATTATCTTATTATTCGGGTTTTTAGCACTTGTCTTATCGTTCACAGTGTTTTTAGACCTGCCGATCCAGCTAGCTCTATTAATATCCTGGTTTTTCGCTATTATTCTCGGAGTCAGGCTGGGATATTCATATAAAGACTTGCAGGATTCGATTGTCACCGGGATATCAAACGGTCTTGAAGCGGTGTTGATTCTTGTTTCGGTCGGTGCGCTCATCGGGACATGGATTGCCGGCGGCGTTGTGCCGACGTTAATTTATTATGGTTTAGAGTTTATTAATCCTCATGTTTTCCTGCTTGCTACACTGGTT
Source organism: Bacillus sp. FCW2 (assembly GCF_021228595.1). Classification (NCBI taxonomy): domain Bacteria; kingdom Bacillati; phylum Bacillota; class Bacilli; order Caryophanales; family Bacillaceae; genus Bacillus; species Bacillus sp. FCW2. Next base: position 1,322,148 of record NZ_CP089436.1, read on the forward strand.
ATTTGTTCCGTTATGTCCGTTGCGACCGGAACGTCGTGGGGAACCGTGGGAACCGCGGGGATCGCCATGATTGCCATCGGAGAGGGAATGGGTATACCGCTTCCGATCGTAGCGGGAGCCGTTTTGTCCGGCGCTTACTTCGGAGACAAGCTTTCACCGCTGTCTGACAGTACGGTGCTTGCCTCCACGCTTTCTAAGGTGGATGTGCTGTCACACGTCAGAGCGATGATGTATCTGTCAATTCCGTCCTATATTATTACGGCCATTCTATTTACCGTAACGGGATTTATATACGGCGGAAAAAATATTGATCTCGACAAAGTGGAATTTTTAAAATCTTCACTGCAGAAAACGTTTGACATTCATATATGGATGCTCATTCCTGCTGTTGTCGTCGTTGTCCTTCTGATTTTGAAAAAGCCGTCTATGCCCGTTATTATCATCGGTGCTTTGCTTGGCGCAATCTGGGCTTCCGTCTTTCAGGGAATGAATTTTGCCAGTGCCATCGCGACTGCTTATAATGGTTTTTCTATTAAAACGGACGTCGAATTTTTAAACGGCCTGTTAAACCGCGGAGGCATTACCGGTATGCTGGATACGTTAGTCGTTATCCTGTTCGGTCTTGGTTTTGGAGGAATTCTTGAGAAGCTCGGCGTATTAAAAGTGATTGTCTCAACTTTTGAGAAAAAGCTGACCACACCGGGAAATGTGACGCTTTCGACATTGATCGTCGCCCTTTTAGGAAACATTTTCGGCTGTGCGATGTACGTGTCATTGATTCTGACGCCGAAAATCATGGAGAACAGTTATGATAAACTGAAACTTGACAGAAGAGTTTTATCCCGGAACGCAGAGGTGGGCGGCACGCTTACTTCAGGGATGGTGCCGTGGTCTGATAACGGCATCTATATGGCCGGCATTCTCGGCGTATCCACATTTTCTTATCTGCCGTTCATGTGGCTCAGTTTTGTATCTATCGGACTGGCAATATTGTACGGATACACGGGGAAATTCATTTGGTACACGAAAGAAAAATCCTTGCAATCTCAAAAGTTGGGTTAGGAGGTTCATTTCATGATTACAAAGCATATGATTCGGACGTTAATGATTGAAACGCCGACTGTTCCCGGAAATCTCGGAAAAGTGGCAACCGCCATCGGAGTGATGGGCGGAGATATCGGGGAAGTTGAAACCGTTAAAGTCGGCCCGAACTACACAATGCGCAACATTACGGTGCAGGCTGAAAATGAAGAGCAGCTGCAGGAAATCATTCAAGCCATTGAAGCTCTCGGTGAAGGCATCCGGCTTCATACAGTCTCAGATGAAGTGCTCTCTGCTCATGAAGGCGGCAAAATTCAGATGAAAAGCAAAATGCCGATCCGGACATTGGCTGAGCTTGGCCGTGTTTATACGCCGGGCGTCGCCGATGTGTGCAGACTGATCGAAAACGAGCCTGAAAAAGCATCCATCTATACGACAATCAGCAATTCTGTCGCCATTGTCACCGACGGCACGGCGATTCTCGGCCTCGGCAATATCGGCTCTGTCGCCGGAATGCCCGTAATGGAAGGGAAAGCCGCGCTTTTTGACCAGCTGGCGGGTATCAGCGGAATTCCGATTTTGCTCGATACCTCTGATCCGGAAGAAATCATTCGCACGGTAAAACATATTTCTCCGGGGTTCAGCGGAATTCTGCTTGAAGATATCGGTTCGCCCCACTGCTTTGACATTGAAGACCGCCTGAAAGAAGAACTGGACATTCCGGTTATGCACGATGACCAGCACGGCACGGCGGTCGTCACGCTCGCCGCCGCCATTTCCGCTTGTAAAAGCGCCGGTCTTGATTTAAAAGAAGCGAAGGTCGGTCAGATCGGTCTCGGCGCGGCAGGCGTCGCCATCTGCCGCATGTTTATGGCATACGGAGTCAAAGCGGTCTGCGGAACGGACAAGTCAGAAGACGCAATGAACCGCCTCGCTCAGTACGGAGGTCAGCCGCTTGGAAGCATCAAAGAATTAATGGACACGTGTGACATTGTGATCAGCACCACAGGAGTTCCGGGTCTCATTAAAAAAGAGGATGTCAGAAAAGGACACGTCATTCTGGCTTTATCTAATCCGAAGCCGGAGATTGAACCGGAAGAGGCATTACAAGCCGGAGCCGCTTATGCAGCTGACGGCCGTTCAGTCAATAATGTTCTCGGCTTCCCGGGGATTTTCCGCGGCGCGCTGAACGCCAAAAGCAAGAAAATCGACCATGAAATGCTTGTGGCGGCCGCAGAAGCCATCGCCTCTTGCACAAAACACGGCGATCTCGTGCCTCAGCCTTTGGATGCGGACGTGCATCAGGCCGTATCAGCAGCCGTAGAACGGGCCGCGGCAGGAAAATAAACAACTCTTACAGTACCGGACATGTGCCGGTGCTGTTTTTTTCATGAATAGGAAGCGGAATTCTTAGGCAGGCTAACAGATAGCAAAAGACGGAAAAAAGAGGTGGCAATGTGGATTATTTTCCGCTGATCCATACAAATATTTGGGATGCTGTGATCGGCGTGCCGGTCGTCTTATGCGTTACACAGCTGATCAAAGTGTTCTGCCGGGTTCCGGGCATATTCGTTCCCACGATTGCCCTTGCTGCCGGAAATGTTGTGTCTATCGTTTTCGGTCATCATGAACACGTGTATGCGGGGATTTTTATGGGGTTTTTTTACGGATACGCCGCAATGGGGAGCTATTCATCTGCCAAAACGTCTCTGCGCGCTTACCGGTCGAAACATGAGCCGTATTCATGAACACATCTGGATTTTTTTGTTATGATAAAGAAAAGGGAAAAAGGAGCGATTGGCACATGGCGAAGAGCAAAACGAAAAAAATGCGGGAGCATCTCAAAAGAAACGGGATGCGTGACGCAGTCCTGTCAAGGGGGACGGCGCCGTCTTTCAGCACCCATGAAAGAGTGACGAAAACCAAAAAAGACAGGCTTGAAAGAATAAAGCATAAAAAAAGGAACCCCTATGATCACCGGAGTGATGACGGGGGTTCTTTTTTTATGCCGGAATCTCGCGCCTTTCTATGATTTCTCTGTCATGTTTTCTCTTTTCTTTCATACAATCTACTAAATCAAGTCAATAGATTAGCGGGAGGAAAGCGGTATGAGAAAACAATCGTACAAAGAACTGTTTTTTCGCCATGTAAAGGATCATCTGTCACTTTATATATTTGTGTTCGTCTTGTTTTTGATGGGGGTCATTTTCGGGGCGATCATCGTCAACAGCATGACCATCACGCAGAAAGAAGATCTGTATTACTATTTAAGCAAGTTTTTCGGACAGCTGTCTGACGGAAAACATGCCGGCGCTTCAGAAATGTTTTGGCAGGCCGTCTTTCATGATGTAAAATATTTGGGGCTGATGTGGATTCTCGGTATTTCCGTGATCGGTCTTCCGGTTATTTTCATTATGGTGTTCTTAAAAGGAATCGTCGTCGGCTTCACGGTCGGTTTTTTAGTGAATCAAATGGGGATGAACGGGTTTTTCCTGTCATTTATTTCGGTTCTGCCGCAAAACATCGTTCTCATTCCGGCATACCTTATCATGGGGACATGCTCCATCGCTTTTTCCCTGAAATTGATCCGGCAGCTGTTTGTCAAACGCAGCCTTCATGACGCGCCGATCCAATGGTTCGGACGCTACGCCTTCGTGCTGATTCTCATCGTTTTCTTCTCGGTCATCGCTTCGCTGCTCGAGGCGTACGTGTCTCCGCTGTTTATGGAAAAGCTGTCATCACGCATATTTTAGAATAATTATCACAAAATAATACTTTTATTTATCAGTTTATAATAATTATAGTTGGAACTCTGCGCGTATTTTGTTATAATGAGTCATGGAATGCGGCGTAGGAGGGAAAGACATGGAAAACCGTATTGATCGAATTAAAAAGCAGCTGCACTCGTCAAGCTACAAGCTTACGCCACAGCGGGAAGCAACGGTAAGAGTGCTGCTTGAAAACGAAGAAGACCATTTAAGCGCAGAAGATGTATACCTCCTCGTAAAAGAGAAATCTCCTGAAATTGGTCTCGCTACAGTATACCGTACATTAGAATTATTAACAGAATTAAAAGTCGTTGATAAAATTAACTTCGGGGACGGCGTATCCCGCTACGACCTTCGCAAAGAAGGCGCGGCTCACTTTCATCACCATTTGGTGTGCATGGAGTGCGGAGCCGTCGATGAAATTGAAGAAGATCTGCTTGAAGACGTTGAAGAAGTGATTGAACGTGATTGGAAATTTAAAATTAAAGATCATAGATTGACTTTTCACGGAATCTGCCACCGCTGCCGCGGGGATGAAACAGAGTAAAAGCCTACGAACCTTTTCTGCCAGGAAAGGGTTTTTTGCTGTTTTTATGTATAAAAGCCTTTGAAATTGGCATAAGGTGTACTAACAGCCGCCAAAGAAAGGGTCGATAGAAAGATGGGCAGATTCTTAAAAACAGCCGCGGATACGATCAAAGTGTTTATACTGTTCACAGGTTTTACCGCGCTGTTCTATTATGCTATGATATGGGTGAATTCAGAGTATGAAAACTATCATCGGTACGATAAACCGGAAGGCTCCGCCGTCAAAGTGGCCAAAACGGAACATGAGGAGAAAGACGGCTGGTTCGGCCGATTGATCTTTTTTTACCAAAACGGGGAGTAGATCGAGAGTGAAGGATCAAATTAAGGATTTCATCCATTACGTGAGGGTTGAAAGAGGGCTGTCCCAAAATACGATGATGTCCTATGAGCGTGATCTGAAAAGTTATTCTCTCTTCTTAACTGAAAGCCTTCAGATCACTTCATGGAATGATGTGACCCGTCTTCATATTATTCAATATTTAAAGCACATAAAGGACTCCGGGAAATCCGGCAAGACGTCTGCCAGGCATTTGGCGTCAATCCGGTCTTTTCATCAATTTCTGTTAAGGGAAAAAGCCGCGGATAAAGATCCTTCGGTACATATTGAAACACAAAAAACAGAGCGGACGCTTCCGAAAGTATTGGCGCTTCACGAAGTTGAGCGGTTATTGGACACGCCTAAGCTTGACAGCCCGTTCGGTCTCAGGGATAAAGCCATGCTTGAACTGCTGTACGCGACCGGCATCAGGGTCAGCGAGATGATCGAGCTGAAATTATCCGACGTCCATTTGACGATGGGATTTGTCCGCTGCTTCGGAAAAGGGCGGAAAGAGCGGATTGTGCCGATTGGTGAAGCCGCTTCTCATGCGATAGAAGCATACATTGAAAAAGCCAGAGGGAAATTATTAAAGAAAAACGTAACCGAAGCGCTTTTTCTGAATCATCACGGCAGGCAGATCAGCCGTCAGGGATTCTGGAAAAACCTGAAAAAAATCGCCCTTGAAGCGGGGATTAAAAAAGAGCTGACACCGCACACGCTCCGGCACTCCTTTGCAACGCACCTGCTCGAAAACGGGGCGGATCTGCGCGCCGTGCAGGAGATGCTCGGACATGCCGATATTTCCACGACGCAAATTTATACGCATGTGACGAAAACAAGGCTGAAGGACGTGTACAAACAGTATCATCCGCGCGCTTAGGAGCCGCTGCCAGAGGGGCCGCGGCTTTTTTTGCCGGATTGGCGGAATACAGAGAAGGTTCTAATTATTTGAATCGGCATTGTCAACAAGAATGTAAACGGTTTATACTTGAGTTGTCTGACCTCTGTAAGCTACAATGGACAGATGGAAGAAAAGGAGGCTTTTATGATGTCTGAATACAAATATAACCGGGTATTTTTGATCGTAATGGATTCTGTCGGAATCGGTGAAGCGCCGGACGCCGCCGATTTTAATGATATAGGCGCAAATACGCTCGGACACATCGCAGAGCACATGAACGGCTTACATATGCCCCATATGGCGCAGCTCGGTCTCGGACTGATCGGAGACATTAAGGGCGTGGAAAAAACGGAGCACCCTCTTGCGTACTACGGAAAAATGCAGGAGGCGTCAAACGGGAAAGATACGATGACGGGGCACTGGGAGATTATGGGCCTCTACATTGAAAAACCGTTTAAAGTGTTCCCGGAAGGATTTCCGGATGAACTTCTTCAGGAACTTGAGCGGCGTTCAGGACGGAAAATCATCGGAAATAAGCCGGCTTCAGGCACGGCGATTCTGGACGAGCTCGGAAAAGAACATATGGAAACGGGTGCGCTGATCGTTTATACATCAGCAGATTCCGTACTGCAGATTGCGGCTCACGAAGATGTCGTTCCGCTTGACGAGCTGTACAGCATCTGTGAAACGGCAAGAGAACTGACGCTTGATCCGAAGTACATGGTCGGCCGGATTATCGCAAGACCGTTCGTCGGAGAACCGGGCAGCTTCAAACGCACGCCGAACCGTCATGATTATGCGCTCAAACCGTTCGGCCGCACGGTAATGAACGGAATGAAAGACAGCGGATTAGACGTCATTTCCATCGGCAAAATTTCTGATATTTATGACGGAGAAGGCATTACATCTTCCCGCCGCACGGTATCTAATATGGACGGCATGGACAAAGTGATTGAAACGCTCGGTGAAGAGTTTACGGGCCTGAGCTTTGCCAACCTCGTTGATTTTGACGCGCTGTACGGACACCGCCGCGATCCGGAAGGGTACGGAAAAGCGCTCGAGGAATTCGACGCGAGGCTTCCGGAAGTGTTTGAAAAAATGAAAGAAGACGATCTGCTTATCATCACTGCGGATCACGGCAATGATCCTGTCCATCACGGCACGGATCACACGCGGGAGTATGTGCCGCTTCTTGTTTACAGCAAAAAGCACAAACACACTGAACAGCTGCCGCTTGCGGATACATTTGCCGATATCGGCGCAACCATTGCGGATAATTTCAAAACGGAAAAGCCGGAATACGGAAAAAGCTTTTTATCAAGATTACAGTAGGGGGACTTTTTTTGAAACAAAAGATCGAACGTGCTGCTGCATTTATTAAAGAACACGTGAAAGAAACACCAAAGATCGGTCTGATTTTAGGGTCAGGGCTCGGCGTATTGGCCGATGAAATTGAAGGAGCTGTCAAGCTTACATATGAAACGATCCCTGATTTTCCGATCTCAACGGTAGAAGGCCATGCCGGCCAGCTTGTGATGGGAACGCTTGAAGGCGTGCAGGTCATCGCGATGCAGGGCCGCTTTCATTACTATGAAGGCTACTCAATGGATCAGGTCACATTTCCCGTCCGCGTGATGAAGGCGCTCGGCGTTGAATCTCTCGTCGTGACGAATGCAGCCGGCGGTATCAACACTGAATTCCGCGCCGGCGATCTGATGATTATTACAGACCACATCAACTTTACGGGCACCAACCCGTTAATCGGGCCGAACGAAGCTGAATTCGGACCGAGATTCCCGGACATGTCAGAAGCCTATGACAAAGAGCTGTCAAGCTTGGCTGAAAAAACGGCCGATGAGCTGGGCATTCCTGTTCAAAAAGGGGTGTATACAGCTGTTACGGGGCCGTCTTACGAAACGCCTGCTGAGGTTCGGTTTTTAAGAACGATGGGTTCTGACGCTGTCGGCATGTCGACCGTGCCGGAAGTCATCGTCGCCAACCACGCGGGGATGCGCGTGCTCGGCATCTCATGCATTTCCAACGCAGCGGCAGGTATTCTTGACCAGCCGTTATCCCATGAAGAAGTAATGGAAATGACGGAAAAAGTAAAAGGCGGCTTTTTGAAGCTTGTAAAAGCCGTAGTCGCACGATCTCAAAAATAAGTCAGCATAAGTCAGCTGTTTCTTCGGAAGCAGCTGTTTTTTTATGCCCTCAACACGAAACATTTTCCAGATAAGGCGTATAAAACCACCGGATTTGGAAAAAATAAAAAGGATTATGAAATGGAGGGCTTTGGAGATGAAACGTCTTATATCCACTTTGTTGATTGGCATTTTATTAACGGCATCAGCACCGTCCGCTTTTGCAAAGCCGGACGGAAAACATACATCGGAGCTCGCTCATGAAGCCAAAAGCGCCGTGCTGATTGAACGCGATACGGGAAGCATTCTTTATAACAAGAACAGCCGGGAGCGTCTGGCGCCGGCAAGCATGACAAAAATCATGACCATGCTTTTAATCATGGAAGCGCTTGACAAAGGGAAAATAAAGATGAGCGATAAAGTCAGGACGAGTGAACATGCCGCGTCCATGGGCGGATCACAGATTTTCCTTGAACCCGGAGAAGAAATGACGGTAAAAGAAATGCTCAAAGGAATTGCGATAGCTTCCGGAAATGACGCATCCGTCGCAATGGCGGAGTATATCGCCGGTTCAGAAGAGGATTTCGTCAGCCGGATGAACAAAAAAGCAAAAGAATTGGGATTGAAAGATACCTCCTTCAAAAACCCGACGGGACTGCCTGAAAAAGACCATTACAGCTCTGCTTATGACATGGCGAAAATGGCGAAGGAATTATTAAAGTATGATAAAATCACTCAATTTACGGGAACGTATGAGGATTATTTAAGAGAAAATACAGACAAAAAGTTCTGGCTCGTCAATACAAACCGGCTGATCAAATTTTATCCGGGTGTAGACGGCGTGAAGACGGGCTTTACAGGCGAAGCGAAGTATTGTTTAACCGCCACCGCTAAAAAAGGAAATATGAGGGTCATTGCTGTCGTTTTCGGAGCCAGCACTCCGAAAGAAAGAAACGCCCAAGTGACCAAAATGCTTGATTACGCCTTCAGCCAGTTCAAAACACACCCGCTGTACAAACGGGATCAAATCGTCGGAACGGTAAAAGTAAAAAAAGGAAAACAGAAACTGGTTAAGCTGACCACATCTGAGCCGATTTCTCTTCTGGCCAAAAAGGGAGAGAACATGGACAAAGTAAAAAAAGAAGTGAAAATCAACGGCAATGTAACGGCTCCGGTTAAAAAAGGAGAGGTGCTCGGCAGCCTCGTTCTGAAAAAAGACGGAAAGGTGCTCGTTGAAAGCCCGGTCACGGCAAAAGACGACATGGAAAAAGCCGGTTTTCTCACTTTTCTGAAGCGCACGATGGGAGATTGGACAAAATTTAAATAATCGTGGCGAACGGGCACTAGTTTTGTCATAGTGAAGGAATTGCTTTCCCGAAAATCGAAACACTCATTATCCGATCATATCAAGGAGGAATGAGCATGAGCCTTGGAATTGACTTTCATGTCAAAGAATCCGTGCTTTGTATTCGATTAACAGGTGAACTCGACCATCATACGGCAGAATCATTAAAACAAAAGGTTACTGAATCGCTGGAGGCTGACGGCATCCGTCACATCGTGCTGAACCTTGAAGATCTTACCTTCATGGACAGCTCCGGCCTCGGCGTGATTTTAGGGCGTTATAAACAAATTAAACAGCTCGGCGGAGAAATGGTCGTGTGCGCGATTTCGCCCGCGGTGAGACGTCTGTTTGACATGTCCGGCCTGTTTAAAATCATCAGGTTCGAACAATCAGAACAAAAAGCGCTTTTAACGTTGGGGGTGGCATCATGAAAAACGAGATGCATCTTGAATTTTCAGCCCTCAGTCAGAACGAATCGTTTGCGCGCGTAACAGTTGCTTCTTTTATCGCACAGCTCGACCCGACGATGGATGAGCTGACGGAAATCAAGACCGTCGTATCAGAAGCGGTAACAAACGCGATCATCCACGGCTATGAAGAAAACTGCGACGGAAAGGTGTACATCTCCGTTACGCTGGAGGATCATGTCGTCTATCTGACCATACGTGACGAAGGCCTCGGGATCACGGATCTTGAGGAAGCGCGCCAGCCGCTCTTTACGACAAAACCCGAGCTTGAGCGCTCCGGAATGGGCTTTACCATTATGGAAAACTTCATGGATGATGTCACGATTGATTCCTCGCCGGAGATGGGAACGACGATACGCTTAACAAAACACCTATCAAAAAGCAAAGCGCTTTGTAATTAAGGAGATTTGTTATGGATGTGGAGGTTAAGAAAAACAGCAAAAACGCGCAGCTCAAGGACCATGAAGTCAAAGAATTGATCAAAAAGAGCCAAGAGGGCGACCAGCAGGCAAGAGACCTCCTCATAGAAAAAAACATGCGTCTTGTGTGGTCCGTCGTTCAAAGGTTTTTAAACAGAGGCTATGAGCCGGACGATCTGTTTCAGATCGGCTGTATCGGATTGTTAAAATCCGTTGATAAATTCGATTTGTCCTATGATGTCCGTTTTTCAACTTATGCCGTGCCGATGATTATCGGAGAAATCCAGCGCTTCATCCGCGATGACGGAACCGTCAAAGTATCAAGATCTTTAAAAGAGCTCGGCAATAAAATACGCCGGGCGAAAGATGAACTGTCAAAAACATACGGAAGAGTGCCGACCGTCCAGGAAATCGCGGACCATTTAGAAATTGATGCGGAGGATGTGGTGCTTGCGCAGGAAGCGGTGCGGGCGCCTTCATCCATTCATGAGACCGTGTATGAAAATGACGGAGACCCGATCACCCTGCTTGATCAGATCGCCGATCATTCAGAAGAGAAGTGGTTTGACAAAATCGCCCTCAAGGAAGCGATCAGTGATTTGGAAGAACGGGAAAAACTCATTGTCTATCTGAGATATTATAAAGATCAGACACAGTCGGAGGTAGCCGAACGGCTCGGGATTTCCCAAGTCCAGGTATCGAGGCTGGAGAAAAAAATATTAAAGCAGATTAAAGTGCAGATGGATCATACGGAAAGCTGACCTTTTACGGGCCGGCTTTTTTTATTTGTGCATCGGTGGTAATTTATGGTCTTTTGCCGCTGATGAATGAGAACAAAAGTGAACCACATACTACATATATAACCACCCGAAAGATGGTGATGCAAGATGGAAAGACGAATATTTCTCAGACTTCGCCACCGCGTGAAGGCTCATACCGGAGATATCATCACAATCGGCGACGCCGCGCAGATCGCGGGACAGCAAAAGCTGAAAAAAAAACTGTCGGCACTGCCGCTGTATAAGGTCACGAAAAAAGACAAAAATATCGTCGTGCTGGACATTATAAAAGTGCTGAAAACCATTCATACCGCTTTTCCTGCGCTTGATGTACAGACCGTCGGCGGCGCTGAAACGATAGTGGAAATCCATTACCAGAAAAAGCGGCTGTCAGCCGTTTTGTTCGTCGGTGTCTGGCTCCTGCTTTTTATCGGTTCATGTCTTGCCATTATGAATTTTCATGAAGATGTCAGTATGAGAGAAGTTCATATCGCCTTATATGAAATCATAACGGGCGAACGGAATGAATACCCGTATCTGCTTCAGATTCCATACAGCATCGGCCTCGGTCTCGGTATGATCGTCTTTTTTAATCACATCTTCAAAAAACGCCTGAATGAAGAGCCAAGCCCGCTGGAAGTCGAGATGTTTAATTATCAGCTTGATCTCGATCATTATGTCGCAATGCACGAAAATGAAGAGACGATGAAAGATCTGCATGATCGTTAGCATTCTTTTCGTTATGTTTGTCGGGCTTGGCGGAGGGCTGACCGTGGGGGCAGGCTTTGTGGCTTTTTTAACCGTTATGGGAATCGTCCCCCGCCTTATGCAGCTGACAAAAACAATGCGCTTTGTACAGGCCTACGAAGGAGCTGTTATTTCAGGAGCTGTGTTCGGCGGCTGGGAAACCTTAAATATGAATCATTTTTTTTTATCTGAATGGCTGGCCGTTCCGGTCGGGCTTTTGGCCGGCATGTTTGTCGGCATGCTGGCCGCCGCGCTTACAGAAGTGCTGAATGTGCTTCCCATTCTTGCCAAACGGATCGGCTTCGGCAGCAAAATCATCATATTGCTGATGGCCATTGTGTTCGGCAAAATAGCCGGCTCTTTATTTCATTGGCTGTATTTTATCCATCATTCATAAGGAGGAACCGACGTGACAAACTTAAAAGAAAATTACAAAACAAAAGTGAAAGACTATCAGCCGAAACCGCCATATGTTTGGAATTGCGTCAAAGCCTTTCTGATCGGCGGTTTGATCTGTCTGATCGGGCAGGCTCTTCAAGACTTTTACATCCACTTTTTTAATTTTAATGAAAAAACAGCGGGCAACCCGACGTCCGCCACTCTTATTTTAATTTCCGCCCTTTTGACCGGATTCGGCATTTATGACAGACTCGGGCAGTTTGCCGGAGCGGGTTCAGCCGTGCCGGTGACGGGTTTTGCAAACAGTATGACAAGCGCGGCTCTGGAACACAGAAGTGAAGGACTCGTGCTCGGAGTAGCGACAAACATGTTTAAATTGGCGGGAAACGTCATTGTATTCGGCGTCGTGGCAGCCTATATCGTAGGCCTGATACGGTTTGCTTGTGAAAAACTGTTTTCGTAGGAGGAGAAAAAATGAAATTGACCGGAAAGCAAACCTGGGTATTTGAAAACCCGTTATTTGTAAATGCGGCGGGGACGGCAGCCGGACCGAAAGAAAAAGACGGCCCGCTCGGTTCGCTGTTTGATAAGACATACGATGAAATGCATTGCAATCAGAAAAACTGGGAAATGGCGGAACGTCAGTTAATGGAAGATGCCATCAACTCCGCTTTGCAAAAACAGAATTTGAAAAAGAGCGATATTGATTTGTTACTCGCGGGGGATCTTTTAAATCAAAATGTGACCGCCAACTACGTCGCCAGACATCTGAAAATTCCGTTCCTCTGTCTGTTCGGCGCCTGTTCGACATCAATGGAAACGATTGCGGTCGCATCCGCGCTCATTGACGGCGGTTTTGCGAACCGGGCGATCGCAGCCACGAGCAGCCATAACGCGACGGCAGAACGGCAATTCCGCAATCCGACGGAGTATGGCGGGCAAAAACCGGATACCGCCACTTCAACGGTCACGGGGGGCGGGGCGGTCATCATCAGCCAAAACCCTTCTGATATCAAGATTACAAGCGCAACAGTGGGAAAAGTAAGCGACCTCGGGATTACGGACCCGTTCGATATGGGATCCGCCATGGCGCCCGCCGCTGCCGACACAATCAAACAGCACCTGCAGGACTTAAACCGCACGGCGGATGATTATGATCTGATTTTAACGGGAGACCTTTCAGGCGTTGGCTCGCCGATCGTGAAAGATTTGCTCAAAGAAGAAGGCTATCCCGCCGGAACGAAACACGATGACTGCGGTCTTCTCATCTATACGCCGGACCAGCAGGTGTTTGCGGGCGGAAGCGGCTGCGCCTGCTCCGCGCTTGTTACGTACACACATATTTTTAATCAATTAAAAGCAGGGACTCTAAACAGGGTACTCGTTGTCGCGACAGGAGCGCTTTTAAGTCCGACAATGATCCAGCAGAAGGAAACCATTCCGACCATCGCGCACGGTGTGGTATTTGAGCGGGCGGGAGGTGCATCATAAATGGAATATCTGTTGGCTTTTGTTTGCGGGGGAATCATATGCATTATCGGTCAGCTGCTGCTTGACATTTTTAAACTGACACCCGCCCATGTAATGACAACTTTTGTCGTCATCGGCGCCTTGTTAGATGGGTTCGGAATATATGACAAATTTATCGAATTCGCGGGCGCGGGCGCGACGGTTCCCATCGTCAGCTTCGGTCACAGCTTATTGCACGGCGCCATGCATCAAGCTCACGAGCATGGATTTATCGGGATCGCCATGGGGATTTTTGAACTTACTTCCGCCGGTATATCTTCAGCGATTTTATTCGCATTTCTTGTAGCCGTTATTTTTAAACCGAAAGGATAATGCCTGATGACGAAACGGAAGGTCATTCTTGTGACAGACGGGGACGTATACGCCGCCAAAACAATTGAATATGCCGCGGAACAAGCAGGCGGACGGTGTATTTCCCAATCAAAAGGCAATCCGTCAACGAGAAGCGGCCCCGAACTTGTTCAGCTGATTAAAGCCGCGCCGAATGACCCGGTGTTTGTCATGTTTGACGATTCAGGCCTGCAAGGGGAAGGGCCGGGCGAAACGGCGCTGAAATATGTCGCCTCACATCAGGACATTGAAGTGCTGGGGGTGATTGCGGTCGCTTCTAAGACCCATCAGGCTGAATGGACGAAAGTCGATGTCTCCATTGACCGTGATGGAGAAGTGACGGAGTTTGGCGTCGATAAAACCGGAATGAGAGAAATGGACGAGCACAGAATGAACGGAGATACGGTGTATTGTCTGGATAAATTGGACGTTCCCCTCATTGTGGGAATCGGCGACATAGGAAAGATGGGGAGAAAAGATGACATATCCAAAGGCTCGCCGATTACGATGAAGGCGGTCGAATTCATTTTAGAAAGGAGCGAAAGCCATGCCGGAAAAACCGGAAAACATGATCAAGGTGTACCGGGATCCTAGAAAAAATGAACAATTTTTTAAAGACCGCGTCGGTATGGGAACGAGCTATGATGTCGGCGTCCGCAAAGTTCGAGTATTAGACCGGGAAGTCCAGATTTACTTTGTCAACGGATTAACCGATACTTTGTTTATCATTCATTTAATGGAACAGCTCGTCGACGTCAATAATTATGACGAAAATGCGGATGAAGCGATTGACGTTGTTGAAAACAGGCTTGTCAATCAGCAGGTCCAAAAAGTCAAAACGCTCGACGAAGCAACGGATCAAGTGCTTTCCGGACTTGTCGCCGTTATCGTTGAAGGCGCGGGCTTCGCTTTCGTCGTCGACGTCAGAAGTTACCCCGGACGCACACCTGAAGAACCGGATACGGAAAAGGTCGTCCGCGGGGCAAGAGACGGTTTTATCGAAAATATCGTCATTAATACAGCATTGATCAGAAGACGAATCAGGGACGAAAGGCTCCGCGTCAAAATTACGAAAGTCGGCGAGCGCTCTAAGACCGATCTTGCGATTGTGTATATAGAAGACATCGCGGACCCGGACCTTGTCAGCATCGTCGAAAACGAAGTGAATGCGATTGACATTGACGGATTGACGATGGCTGATAAAACGGTGGAGGAATTCATCGTCAAACAGGGCTACAACCCGTTTCCGATGGTCAGATACACGGAGCGGCCGGATGTGGCCGCCAATCACATTTTAGAAGGGCACGTCATCATCGTCGTTGATACGTCACCGAGCGTGATCATAACGCCGACCACGATTTTTCACCATGTTCAGCATGCGGAAGAATACAGGCAGGCGCCTTCAGTGGGAACATTTTTAAGATGGATCAGGTTCTTCGGTATTATCGCTTCAACTGTTCTGCTTCCGATCTGGTTCCTCTTTGTTCTTGAACCGTCTCTTCTGCCTGAAAGATTGGATTTTATCGGTTTAAATAAAAATACGCATATCCCGATCATTCTGCAAATCTTTTTGGCCGATTTGGGGATTGAGTTTCTCAGGATGGCCGCGATCCATACGCCGACCGCTTTATCCACCGCCATGGGTCTGATTGCGGCGGTGCTGATCGGTCAAATCGCCATAGCGGTGGGGCTGTTTTCAGCAGAAGTGATTCTGTACGTATCGATCGCCGCCATCGGATCATTTACGACGCCGAGCTATGAGCTCAGCCTCGCCAATAAAATGATACGCCTCATCTTAATGGTGCTCGTGGCCATTTTCCAAGTGAAAGGCTTTGTGATAGGTTTTACATTGCTGCTGATCATAATGGCGAATATCCGCTCGTTTCATACGCCGTATTTATGGCCGTTTTTACCGTTTAACGGTAAGGCGCTGTGGCAGGTGCTCGTCCGGACGACAGTGCCGGGAGCGAAAGTCAGACCGAGCATTGTTCACCCGAAAGACCGTCAAAGACAGCCAAGCGGTTCATAATCGCATTGAAACCGACAGAAGATTATGATATTGTATGTCTTAACTTATACGGGACTTGTATAAGGACAGCTCAAAAGAAGCTGTCCTTTTCACCCATATGCGGATCAGAAAGAGGGAATGAGCATTGTTCTTACATGGCACAAGCAGACAAAACAAACTAGGTCATTTGGAAATCGGAGGTGTGGACGCGCTGTATTTAGCGGAGCATTACGGCACGCCTCTTTATGTTTACGATGTGGCTTTAATACGTGAGCGCGCTAAAAGCTTTAAACAGGCATTCATTGACGCGGATTTAAAGGCGCAGGTCGCGTACGCAAGCAAGGCGTTTTCTTCCGTTGCGATGATACAGCTCGCTGAACAGGAGGGGCTCTCATTGGACGTTGTATCCGGCGGAGAGCTGTTTACGGCGGTTGCGGCTGGTTTTCCGGCTGACAGGATTCATTTTCACGGCAATAACAAAAGCGAAGAAGAGTTGAAAATGGCGCTCGATCATCAAATCGGCTGCATCGTCGTGGATAATTTTTATGAAATCTCCTTACTCGCGGAACTGTGCCGCAAATCAGGGCGCACAATGGATGTTCTTCTGCGGATCACTCCGGGGGTAGAGGCGCATACGCATGATTATATTACGACGGGACAGGAAGATTCCAAATTCGGTTTTGATCTGCATAACGGGCAAATAGAAAAGGCGATTGAACAAGTATTACAGTCGGACCATATCCGCCTTCTCGGCGTTCACTGCCACATCGGATCGCAAATTTTTGATACGGCGGGCTTTGTGCTGGCCGCAGAAAAAATCTTTGCAAAACTGAATGAATGGAGAGAATCATTCGGCTTTGTCTCTGAAGTGCTGAATTTAGGGGGAGGCTTCGGCATCCGCTACACGGAGGAGGATGAACCTCTTCATCCCGCCGTTTATGTGGAAAAAATTATCGAAGCGGTAAAAGAAAACGCAGCGCTGCACGCTTTTGACATTCCGGAGATCTGGATTGAACCGGGACGCTCGCTCGTCGGAGACGCCGGAACGACGCTTTATACCATCGGTTCGCAAAAAGAAGTGCCCGGCACCCGTAAATATGCAGCGGTTGACGGGGGCATGAGCGATAATATCCGTCCTGCGCTGTATCAGGCGAAATATGAAGCCGTATCGGCAAACAGAATCGGAGAACACCACGATAAAACGGTATCCATCGCGGGCAAGTGCTGTGAAAGCGGGGATATGCTCATTTGGGATATAGACCTTCCGGAAGTGAAAGAAGGCGATCTTCTAGCCGTTTTCTGCACGGGAGCATACGGATACAGCATGGCTAACAACTACAACCGCATTCCGCGTCCCGCCGTCGTTTTTGTGGAAGACGGCGAAGCGCATCTTGTCATTAGAAGGGAAACTTATGAAGACATTGTAAAACTGGATCTGCCATTTAAGACGGGGGTCAAACAATAAATAAAAAAGAGACCGGAACAATGGCGTCCGGTCTCTTTTTGCATTCAGCTGTTAGAACTTGATCCGCTGTCTCCTGTGAATACAGACACGATCGCATTCCAAATCGAAGCGAAGAAATCAATGACTTTTTGAACAAAGCTTTTGCCTTCATCGGATTGAATGAACTTCGTGATTTTGTCTTTTGCCTTATCGAGCTGGCTGCCGACTTGGCCCCAATCAATCTTGGCGTTTTTCATTTTATTAAACAATGAAACGAGCTGGTCTTTTTGAGCGTCAGTCAGTGTAATGTTAAGGTTTGAAGCCGCATCATCGACCTTTTTCTCGATTCCTTCTTTTGTATCGGGCACACCGTTTTTCGCGAAATCATCTTTAATGTTTGCGATGAGCGCGGAGGCGTTTTTATCCCCGATTTTATCCCCGAGATTTGAAGTGGTGACAAGCTCTTGGTTGGCGACCTGTTTTACATCTTCTGAAATCGCTTTGTCTGATGAGACTTCATATGCCTTGATGATTCCCGTTAATGCTGCGGTGCCTGATACCTCAAACGGCGCCGTCACGTATACTTTTGCATCTTTCACGCCTGCTGTCATCAGGGCGTTTAAGTACATTTCATCCGTGATGGAATCGATATTATGGGTCTTAACGTCAAGCCCGGACCCTTTCTTTGCCACCGTGATGGATGATGAAGAGATGGCTCTTGTGCCGATTTGGGCATTCGATATATATTTTCCCAGATATTCATGTTCTTCTTTATTCGTGACCGTCACTTTTGTCGCGTTATCAGGGGCATTTAATTCGTCAAGCACTTTCTGACGGTTTTCGTTTGACAGATCCGCCCCCAGTGTGACGATAACATCTCCGACTGCGGCATCGGCCAGGCTGATTTTCGGTATTGTGCACAATACAACGGCCGCCGCCAGCAATCCAATCCACATTTTTTTCAAAGCGGTTAACCTCCTTCTTTTCACAAATGCCGTTTTGAAGCGGTTTGTGAGGGCCTGCGTGAAGCAGTTCCGATACATAGACGGCTGTGAAGCTGTTCTGGTTTCATTTTCTTTCTGCGGAAGCGGGGAGATTCGTTTTCCGGCTGAAGGTGTGGTATAATAGCCGCGAAAAGAAGAGCAGAGGCCTCTTCCTTCAAAAGAATATCAAAAAGAAAGCCGGCTTACAATTGAAATTCATATTGAAGAAGGCTTTGACAAAAAACAATACGGAAGTAGGAATGAGAATGAAAACTGGTTACATCGAAATGGAAAACGGCAGCAGAATCGAATTTGAACTTTATCCGAATGAAGCGCCTAATACAGTCGCTAACTTTGAAAACCTGGCGAATACGGGCTTTTATGACGGCGTTATTTTCCACCGCGTGATTCCGGGCTTTGTCAGCCAAGGCGGAGATCCGACTGGGACAGGCATGGGCGGAAGCGGAAAAACGATCAAATGTGAAACAGAAGGCAATCCGCATAAGCACGAAGCCGGTTCTTTATCAATGGCGCATGCCGGTAAAGACACGGGTTCAAGCCAATTCTTCATCGTACATGAGCCGCAGCCGCATTTAAACGGCGTTCATACTGTATTCGGAAAAGTGACAAGCGGTTTAGAGCATGCGAAAAACATGTCTAACGGAGACAAAATGAAAGAAATCCGTGTAGAAGGATAATGACATAAAACCCGCCTTTTTCAGGCGGGTTTTTTTGTGTATATGAAAATTCTCATGTGTAAATCATGAAAAAATACATATATGAACATCAGCGATCATTCTGGTATAGTGAAAAAGACCGATTACAACAATGAAAAGAGGTAGAAACGTTGGTTCAATTGGCAACCGTTTTATTTGTCATTATCATTCTCGCACTTATGATTTGGTTCAGGGTGAAAAAGGGAAACAGGCCGATTAAAGGCGGCGGCTTCGGCATCATTCTCCCGCTTTTGATTATCGCCGTCATTTTTACATTCAGCATCAGCCAGCTCATGAATATCCCGGGAAAGCCGTTTCATTTTCCCGCTCTTTGGGAGCTCGCCATCGCCGGACTGTTAGGCGCGGTATTCGGTGTCATCATGCTGTCGCAAACCGCCTATGAAATCCGGGAAGACGGCTTTGTCTACTCCAAGCGGAATAAAAACTTTAAATATGTCATTATCGCGATTATTGCGATCCGCATCGTGCTCAGCCAATATTTCAAAAACATTGACGCGGCGGAATTCGCCGTTTTAACGATGGAACTTGCTTTTGTGTATTTGTGCATTTGGCGGATCGGAAGCTTTGTGAAATACCGTAAAATCAGCAAATCCGGCTTATAAAATGAAAAAAATGGATGGGGTGCGGGGCTTATTTGCCCTCTGTGCAGGGATTCATGGTAAAATAAAAACGACCATGGCTAATGGGAGGAAATCACTTGAAATCAGAAAAAGAAAAAACTTCTAAAAAAAGCGCCGTACTTGATTGGGCGAAAGCCATTATCATCGCTGTAGTTCTGGCACTGCTCATCCGAAACTTTTTATTTGCCCCTTATCTCGTTGATGGAAGATCAATGGATCCGACGCTGCATGACCGCGAGAGAATCTTTGTCAATATGACGGTCAAATACATAAGCGACTTCAAACGCGGCCAGATCGTCGTTCTGAACGGAGAAAATGAACACTATGTCAAACGGATTATCGGACTTCCCGGCGACACGGTGCAAATGAAAAACGATCAGCTGTATATCAACGGCAAAAAAGTGTCCGAACCGTATTTAGCGGCAAACAAGAAAAAAGCGAAGCAAGACGGCTATGACCGGCTGACGGAAGACTTCGGCCCGGTGAAGGTGCCGGACGACAAATATTTCGTCATGGGTGATAACCGCAGAGAATCTATGGACAGCCGCAACGGCCTCGGTCTTTTTACGAAAAAACAAATAGCGGGCACATCAAAATTCGTCTTCTTCCCGTTTAACGAAATTCGCAAGACGAAATAAACCGTACAGGCAGTTTTCTTATAAGAAAACTGCTTTTTTATATAAATTTATCTTTCCACCCTCAAAAACAGAACATAAATTCGTATATCTATTTAATAGATAGAAAGTTTTACAGATACATGAAACATCTTCCCTTTATGAAACGTTATATGAATAACTCACGCAGGGAAGAACGGGTTTCTATTCATGAAAAAAAGGAATATGACATAGTAATGAATAGATTGATACGGGCTGGAGGTAGAAAAATGGGAAGAATTAAAACAAAAGCAGCCATTTTACTTGTACTGCTGCTGTTATTGGCGGGCGGTTATATGGTCATAAACGATATTGAACTGAAAGACGTGCCGACTGCAATCGGACAAACCCTGTCCCAGGAAAAAGAAGAATATACAGTCAAAACATATAAAATTACGAAAATCGAAGGAACTGAGTACCACGGTACGGCAGCAAACGGCACAAAAATTATTTTTAACGGCGACAAGCTGAAGCAGGATCTCTCCGATGTGAAAAAGGGAGATAAAATTAAAGCGTATTTCAGCAAATCAAACCGGATTGACGGCTTATTGAAGGTCGTCAAAGTGAACGAATAAATAAAGGCGCCTTTTATGGAAAAAGGGCGCTTTTTATTTTTCTGAATAATTAGGTGCAAATTCATTGCGCCTGCCGCAAAGGATGTTATAATAGCGGATAAGGACAAAAAAATATTGATTGTATCCTTCGGGGCTGGGTGAAAATCCCGACCGGCGGTAATAAGGCGTTTTGCGCTTTACAGCCCGTGACCCGTATGCATCTGTATACGGTGGATTCAGTGAAAAGCTGAAGCCGACAGTGAAAGTCTGGATGGGAGAAGGATGAGAGAAGCTATGCAAAAAATAAACTTACTGTATAGTCTTATTTCCTATGGATGAAAACTGGCAAAGCCCCGAACTGTGTAAACATTCGGGGCTTTTTTGACGCCAAATTGCGTGGAAGAAGGGAGGGATAACGATGGAAGAATATTATATGAATACGGCAATAGAACTTGCCAGACGCGGTGAAGGACAGACACAGTCCAATCCTCTTGTCGGCGCTGTCGTCGTCAAAAACGGACAGATCGTCGGAATGGGCGCCCATTTGCAATACGGAGAAGCGCATGCCGAGGTTCACGCGATTCATATGGCCGGCAGACACGCAAAAGGCGCCGATTTGTATGTGACGCTGGAGCCTTGCAGCCATTACGGAAAAACACCGCCATGCGCCGAACTGATAATAAAGTCGGGGATGAAAAGGGTGTTCATAGCTGTGAAAGATCCGAATCCGCTTGTAGCCGGAAAAGGCATCGGAATGCTGGAAGCAGCGGGCATCGAAGTGAAAACCGGACTTCTCAGGCAGCAGGCAGAAGAGCTGAATAAAATGTTTCTTCACTTCATGCGGACCGGACTTCCGTATGTCACCTTGAAAGCGGCCGCGAGCCTTGACGGGAAAACAGCGACTGAAACCGGTGACAGCAAATGGATTACATCAGAGGCGGCAAGGCTTGATGCCCAGCAATACAGGAAATCGCATCAAAGCATTCTTGTCGGAGCAGGCACAGTCAAAGCCGATAATCCGAGCCTGACCTGCAGGCTTCCTGATGCGGTGAAGCAGTCGGTCAGAGTGATTCTCGATACAAAGCTGACCATTCCTGAAACGGCAAATGTGCTCACTGACGGCGCTGCGCCGACATGGATATTTACGGCCAAAGATGCAGACGTGCAAAAGAAAGACCGGCTGACCGCACTCGGAATAAAAGTTATTCCGCTGGAAACAGACCGCATTCACGTCCCTGAGGTGCTCAGCATTCTCGCTGAAAACGGCATAATGTCCGTTTATGTGGAAGGCGGAGCATCCGTACACGGAAGTTTTGTCAAGGAAGGCTGTTTCCAAGAGCTTCATTTCTATTTCGCCCCTAAATTAATCGGAGGAACGCTTGCTCCCAGCTTGATCTCCGGTGAAGGTTTTCAATCAATGAAAGATGTCCCCCATTTACAATTCACACAAATCACCCAAATCGGGCCGGATATAAAACTGACGGCCATACCTAAAGATGGAAAGGATGGTGACGATGTTTACAGGAATCGTTGAAGAAACAGGCACGATCCAAGCAATCAAAAAGACAGGCCTTTCCATGGCATTAACCATCGCCGCTTCAAAAGTGACAAGTGATGTGAAGCTTGGCGACAGCATTGCGGTAAACGGCATCTGCCTGACCGTAACCGGATTTTCTGACAATCAATTTACGGTTGATGTCATGCCGGAAACAGTGAAAGCCACTTCGCTGAACGGCTTGTCAAAAGGCAGTAAAGTAAACCTGGAAAGAGCGATGTCCGCCAACGGACGGTTCGGCGGCCACTTTGTATCAGGGCATGTGGACGGAACGGCGGAAATTACGCGGATCGAGAAAAAAAGCAACGCGGTCTATTACGATTTAAAACTTTCGCCGGAATTGACAAAAACGCTCGTATTGAAAGGTTCAATTACGGTAGACGGCGTGAGCCTGACGATTTTCGGTCTATCAGACGAAAGCGTGACGGTATCCATCATTCCGCATACCATCTCAGAAACGATTTTTCAGACGAAAACAGTCGGATCGACCGTAAATATTGAGTGTGACATGATCGGCAAATACTTATACCGCTTTTTGCACAAAACAGAACAAACGAAAAGCAATCAAACTATCACGGAAGCCTTTTTAAGCGAGAACGGCTTTTAGAAAGGAAGATCGATATGTTTCATCCGATAGAAGAGGCGTTAGAGGCGCTGAAAAAAGGTGAAGTCATCATTGTTGTCGATGATGAAGACAGAGAAAACGAAGGAGATTTCATAGCGCTGGCTGAGCATGCCACGCCGGAAGTGGTTAATTTTATGGCGACCCATGGGAGAGGCCTGATCTGCACGCCGCTGTCTGAAGACATCGCCGGCCGGCTGGATCTTCACCCGATGGTCGATCATAATACGGACTCACATGAGACCGCGTTTACGGTCAGTATTGACCACAGGCTGACAAAAACGGGCATCAGCGCTCAGGAACGATCCTTTACCATTCAGGCGCTGTTGAACGAAGAATCTGTGTCTGACGATTTTCAGCGTCCGGGCCACATTTTCCCCTTAATCGCAAAAAAAGGAGGCGTCCTGAAGCGGGCCGGCCATACGGAAGCAGCCGTTGACCTTGCAAAAGCCTGCGGATCTCAGGGAGCGGGCGTCATTTGTGAAATTATGAATGAAGACGGCACAATGGCCAGAGTGCCGGAGTTAGCCGAAATCGCCGAACGCCACCATCTGAAAATGATTACGATAAAAGACTTAATAGAGTACCGTTACAACATTACGACACTTGTGAACAGAGAAGTTGATATTACGCTGCCGACTGACTTCGGCACGTTTAGAGTTTACGGATATACAAACGAGGTTGACGGAAAAGAACATCTCGCCTTTGTCATGGGGGATGTCCCGTTTAACAGCGAACCCGTTCTTGTCAGAGTGCACTCAGAATGCCTGACGGGCGATGTGTTTGCATCCCATCGCTGTGATTGCGGACCTCAGCTTCATGCCGCGCTTGCGCAAATTGCTGAAGAAGGCCGCGGCGTTCTATTGTATTTGCGCCAGGAAGGCAGAGGAATCGGTTTAATCAATAAGCTGAAGGCGTACCGATTGCAGGAACAAGGGTATGACACGGTTGAAGCGAACGAAGCGCTCGGCTTTCTGCCTGATCTGCGCAACTACGGCATCGGCGCCCAGATTCTCCGCGACTTAGGGGTTCAGCATATGAAACTTTTAACCAACAACCCCCGGAAAATCGCCGGCCTCGAAGGATACGGTCTCAGCATTTCAGAACGGGTGCCGCTTCAAATGGAAGCGAGTGAGCATAACAAGCAATATTTACAGACCAAAATGAAAAAACTTGGACATCTGCTTCATTTCTAAAAACAAATCTCACAAAAAAGGATGGATAACATATGAATATCATACAAGGAAACCTAGTAGGAACAGGACTTAAAATCGGAATCGTCGTCGGCAGATTTAATGAATTTATTACGAGCAAGCTGTTAAGCGGAGCGGAAGACACGTTGCTTCGCCACGGTGTAGAATCAAACGACATTGACGTCGCTTGGGTGCCGGGAGCGTTTGAAATCCCGTTTGCGGCAAAGAAAATGGCGGAAACGAAAAAATACGATGCCGTCATTACGCTCGGCACGGTTATCAGAGGAGCGACAACGCATTATGACTATGTCTGCAATGAAGCGGCAAAAGGCATTGCCCAGGCGGGAACGGCGACGGGCGTCCCGGTTATCTTCGGCATTGTGACGACTGAAACCATTGAGCAGGCCATCGAACGAGCCGGAACAAAAGCCGGAAATAAGGGAGCGGATTGCGCAGTATCTGCCATTGAAATGGCAAATTTAAACCGTTCATTTGAATAATTTGTTGAAAAGCGTTTAAAACAGCGGCGAAAATGATATAATGTGAGGAAACGGATCGCCTTTATGTATCCGTTTGATAGGACATGAATGGACATTTTGGATATAGAGGGGTTTTTATGTTAATTCGTTATAAAAAATCGTTTGAAAAGATTGCGATGGGTCTTCTGTCATTTATGCCGAATGAAAAAGATCTCAAGCAGCTTCAGCAGACAATAAAGGACTATGAAACGGATACTGGCCGCCAGCTCTTTCTTTGGAAAGAGGATGAAGATATCGTCGGAGCGATCGGAGTCGAAAAAAAGGACTCAGAAGTTGAAATCCGGCATATCAGCGTGAATCCTTCTCACCGCCATCAAGGAATCGGAAAGCAAATGATGGACGCCTTAAAACGTCTGTTCAAAACGGAGGCACTCGTTCCGAATGAATTAACGCAAAGCTTTTTTGAACGCTGTCAACATCAAAAAGATCAGGATATCTCATATAATAACTGACAAATGCTCCCGGAATCTTCACGGTTTCGGGAGCTGTTTTGATATAGAAAAAGCAGGGCTGACCGTCAGCCTCTGCTTTTTTTTCTTCTCTCAATTTCCCGTTCGCGTTCCTTAATGACATCCGTCCTGTCCCGCAGGCGGTGTTTATGAATAAGAAAGGTATCTGATACGCCTTCTTGCCCCCATGTATAGCCCTTTCGGCGGCATTCGGCAAGACATGCTTCTTTCAGGGCTTCATCTGTAATCGGCAGCATAACACTTTTATAAGGCTGGCCCGCTTCTATATCGTCTGCCAGCGTTTCTATCAGCTCAATCAGCTTCGGATGGCTGAGACCGAGAGAACAGACCGCCTGCTTTTCAGACTGGAGAATACGTAAGCTGTTGGCAATCAGCCGTTTCGCCCCGGCTTCATTTCCCCTGCGCTGGTGATACAGAGCGACGGCAAGCTGAATCAGGCCGACCCAATGAATGCTCCGCTTTTCAGCCGGGCTTTCTTTCCAATATTCCTCTAACAGTTCATGACACTCAAAATAATCTCTTGATGCGTGAAATTCGGCCAAAAAGCCGATATAAGCTTTAGGATACAAGCCGCTTCCTCCTTTTATGCTAAAACCAGTGTACCACAGCGCTATGAAAAGGAAAAAAGAGCGGCTTGGTGCCTGAAGCCTGAGGAACTAGCAGATGTAAGATGCTCCTACGACAACGAGCAAAATAAACAGAACGACAATTAATGCAAAACCTCCGCCGAAACAAGCTCCGCTCATGTGAAATCAGCCTCCCTTTGTTTCAAGTTTACACGGCTATCATATGTGCATCCGCCTTTAAAGGTATAGGCGTATATCTTCTTTTTCAGTATTTTCTAAATAACGGAGGACGTGTATAAAAGTATTGGACGAGAGCATTTCGGTGGATTATACTAAAGGGTAGCCAGTTTTTCCGGCAATGAGAGTGATATTGAAAATGGTGAGATAATGGTAGAATATCAAGTGAAAATTGATACGTTTGAAGGCCCATTGGACCTGCTGCTTCATCTGATTAACCGTCTTGAAATCGACATATACGACATACCCGTGGCAACCATTACTGAACAATATTTATTATATGTACATACAATGCAAGAGCTTGAACTTGATGTCGCCAGTGAATATCTGGTCATGGCGGCGACGCTTCTCAGCATTAAAAGCAGAATGCTGCTTCCGAAACAAGAAGAAGAGCTGTTTGAAGACGAAATGCTTGAAGAAGAAGACCCTCGGGACGAGCTGATTGAAAAACTGATTGAGTATAGAAAGTATAAAACCGCTGCGAAGGATTTAAAAGAGCGGGAAGAAGAAAGACAAAAGTCATTTACCAAGCCGCCGAGTGATTTAAGTGAGTATGCAAAAGAAATCAAACAGACCGAGCAGAAGCTGTCGGTGACCGTTTATGACATGATCGGCGCGTTTCAAAAGGTGCTTCAGCGTAAAAAAATCACGCGGCCGAAAGAAACGACCATTACAAGGCAGGAAATACCGATTGAAGACAGAATGAACGAAATCGTAAAAAGCTTAAAAACGGCGGGGAGAAGAATAAACTTCACGGAGCTTTTTCCTTCTCGGCAAAAGGACCATCTCGTCGTGACGTTTTTAGCAGTCCTGGAACTGATGAAAAATCAGCA
Source organism: Bacillus sp. FCW2 (assembly GCF_021228595.1). Taxonomy (NCBI): domain Bacteria; kingdom Bacillati; phylum Bacillota; class Bacilli; order Caryophanales; family Bacillaceae; genus Bacillus; species Bacillus sp. FCW2. The sequence continues at coordinate 1,348,936 of NZ_CP089436.1, forward strand.
GATTATCATTGAACAGGAAGAAAACTTTTCAGATATATACATTACGGGGAGTGAATCCATTCATGGCGCTTGATATCGTGAATTGGAAAGCGATTGTGGAAGCCCTGCTGTATGCGGCGGGTGATGAAGGGCTGACCAAAAAGCAATTGGTGACGGTGCTTGAAATAGAAGAAGCGGAACTGGCCGGAATCATGGAAGAAGTGGCCGCTCAGTACAAGGAAGATGACAGGGGCATCGAGCTTACCGAATATGCGGATACGTATATGCTTGGAACGAAAAAAGAATTCGTGCCTTATTTGAAAAAACTAATCGAAGTGCCGTCAAAAGGGCTGTCACAGGCTTCTTTGGAAGTGCTGGCGATCGTTTCGTACAAGCAGCCGATCACACGGGCGGAAATTGAAGACATCCGGGGCGTGAAGTCTGAGCGGATTCTGCACAGCCTCGTGTCAAAAGCGCTGCTGTGTGAGGTGGGCCGCGCCGACGGTCCCGGCCGGGCGATTTTATACGGCACGACACCGGTATTTCTTGAACAATTCGGCTTAAAAACATTGGAGGAGCTCCCGCCGCTTCCTGAAAATGCGGAGGAAGACGTTCTCCAGGAGGAAGCCGATTTATTCTTTGAAAACTTCAACCAAACTTTTGAGGATATTAAATAATAATCGTTTTTCATCATACGATAGTAGGGAAAGGCCATTGATGAATGACGCAAATGACGAAGTAAAAGAGAGGAAGGAAACGGACGGAAATGGGAAATTCGATTGTGAGGGCCCATACTGAAGAAACTGGTGAATTTTTAGCCGAGGTTGTCACGATGGTCAGCAGCTATTTAAATCATACAACATTGCCGGAGATGCGGGCTCAAGGAGAGGCGGATGAGGCATACTGCCGCGACGTGCTCAGTGTGCTGAGGAGGATGACCGTCTTTTGCGAAGGCGCCCAGGAAGCCTGCCGCCGGCTCTTAATGCAGGAGCCGTTTCATGAGGTGAGAGCGGAAAAAACGCTGTATAAAGTGTATCATCAGTGCGTGGAAGAATTTTTCATGCCGAAAAAGGATACATGGTACGAAAACAGCCGCGCCGCTTATACAGGCCAAAGCGCGATTGAATTCTACCAGCAAGTGCCGGATTCGCTGCGGAGCCTTCTGCTTTCGCTCAGCAGTGAATTTCTGCGCATGCGGGAAGAATTGGCGCAATATGAAGCATCAGGCTCAAATATGGCATCAGTCAGATAAAAACTCTTCCTTTTGGAAGAGTTTTTTTATGTGAAAGTGATGCAATTGGTATTCATAAGTCATGGACATGCGCATAAACTTGTACAAACCCACAACAAGGACGTGAGCATTCATGCGCTTTCTCAAAAAAGCTGCCGTATTTCTTTTGACTTTTGTTATTCTTTTTTCCATTACAGACGGCAATACGGCACATGCCCAAATACATGTCAGTGCAAAAAGCGCGATTATAATCGACGGAGCATCTGGCCGGGTGTTATTCGCCAAGGATGAACATCATAAGCGGCGGATTGCAAGCATTACGAAAATCATGACGGCGGTGCTGGCGATTGAATCAGGGAAGATGGAAGAGACAGTGACGGTTTCCCCGAATGCCGTAAAAACGGAAGGCTCAGCCATTTATCTTCAGCCGGGACAAAAAGTAAAGCTGAAAGATCTCGTATACGGGCTTATGCTGAGATCAGGAAATGACGCCGCTGCGGCAATAGCGGAATATGTCGGCGGAAGCCTTGACGGTTTTGTATTTATGATGAACAAAAAAGCCGAGCAAATCGGGATGGAAAATACAAAATTTCAAAATCCGCACGGGCTGGACGACCATGAAAATTTATATTCAACGGCGTATGACATGGCGCTTTTGACTAAATACGCGATGAAAATCAAGGAATACCGGACCGTTTCAGGCACAAAAGTGTATAAGGCGGAAACGATGGACCGGGTATGGAAAAATAAAAACAAGCTTCTGACTGGGCTCTACCGTTACAGCACAGGCGGAAAAACGGGTTACACAAAAATCGCGAAACGGACGCTCGTCTCGACGGCCTCAAAAGACGGTACGGATCTCATCGCGGTCACCATAAATGATCCGGATGACTGGGATGACCATATGAATATGTTTAATTATGTCTTTGATCACTATAAAACCTATGTCGTCGCTAAAAAAGGCGGCATTCCGAAGCTGAAAAAGACGTTTTACGGAAAGCGCGCTTTTATTGCCCGGGATGTCAAATATTTGTTAAAAGAGGATGAAATCGACGATGTAAAAATCAGCACAACCTTAATAAAACCGAAAAAAGCCTGGAAAAAGGACGCCTCTCTCATTCCTGATGTCGTCGGCCGGATGACTGTTATGCATGATGGGAAAGTGATCGCCAAGATCCCCGTCTATTATGAAAATGAGCGCCATAAAAAACCGAAAAAGCATTTCATTGAGACGTTTACGAGCCTGTTTATGAGCGCGGCGGGCGGTTCGTCATGGTCAATTTAATCTGGGTATGTCTGACGGTAATCGGACTTGTCTTTGCAATGTTTAACGGTACCTTGCAGGATGTGAATGAAGCCGTTTTTAAAGGAGCGAAAGAAGCGGTTACGATCTCGTTCGGATTAATGAGCGTTCTCGTGTTCTGGCTCGGCTTGATGAAAATAGCCGAGCAGTCCGGCCTTTTGGATATATTCAGCAGAATGTGCCGCCCGTTTATTTCTAAGCTGTTTCCTGATATTCCCCCTGATCATCCGGCGATGGGATACATCTTATCAAATCTCATGGCAAACTTTTTCGGACTGGGAAATGCGGCGACACCGCTCGGCATTAAAGCCATGGAGCAGATGAAAAAGCTGAATGGAGGTAAGTCTGAGGCCAGCCGTTCCATGATTACCTTTTTGGCGGTAAATACTTCGAGTATTACATTGATACCGACAACCGTCATTGCCGTGCGCATGGCTTACTCGGCGAAATCACCGACCGATATCGTCGGGCCGACCATCTTAGCGACTTTAATTTCGGGAATCGGCGCGATTTTCATTGACCGCTACTTCTGGTACCGCCGCAAAAGAAAAGGGAGGTAAGCGAATGGAAATGGTGAATTGGCTGTCTTTAGCCATGATTCCGATTATTATCGCCGGTATATTGATATACGGCACGATCAAAAAAGTGCCGACGTATGAATCATTCGTTGAAGGCGGAAAAGAAGGAATTGAGATTGCGTTTTCCATCATTCCCTATTTGGTCGGGATGCTGGTGGCGATTACCGTATTCCGGGCCTCAGGCGCGCTGGATTTTGTCATGGGGCTGTGCAAGCCTTTCTTTACAGCGATCGGCATTCCCGCAGAAGTCGTGCCGCTTGCTCTGATCCGCCCGATTTCGGGGACGGCGGCGCTCGGCATGACGACAGATCTGATCGCCGTGTACGGGCCTGATTCATTTATCGGCAGGCTGGCTTCGGTCATGCAGGGATCGACTGACACGACGCTGTATGTCCTGACGGTGTATTTCGGGGCGGTCGGCATCAAAAAAATGGGGGATGCTTTAAAGGTTGGTCTTCTTGCTGATTTGATCGGGGTGGTTGCATCAATCATCATAGTTACGTTATTATTTGGAAGCGCCTGAAATCAGGCGCTTTTTATATATCAGAATAACTCCCCCTGAAAAAGCTTGTTTGTTCAAGGGGAAAAAAGTAAGATTATACTTGAGGTGAACGACATGGAAAGACTGCAAAAAGTTATTGCTCATGCCGGCGTGGCATCACGCAGAAAGGCGGAAGAGCTGATAAAAGAAGGAAAAGTAAAGGTGAATGGAAAAGTAATAACAGAGCTCGGCGTAAAAGTGACCGGTTCTGATCAGATTGAAGTAAACGGATTAAAGGTGGAGCGGGAAGAACCCGTGTACTTTCTGCTTTATAAACCGAGAGGAGTGATCTCAGCAGCTGATGACGACAAAGGGCGGAAAGTGGTGACCGACTTTTTCAAAGAAGTACCGCAGCGCATTTATCCGATCGGCAGGCTTGATTATGATACGAGCGGACTTTTATTGCTGACAAATGACGGCGAGTTTGCCAACAAACTCATGCATCCGAAATACGAAATTGATAAGACATACGTCGCCAAAGTGAAGGGGATTCCTTCCAAGGAACTTCTGAGAAAGCTTGAGCGCGGCATTCAGCTTGAAGAAGGCAAGACGGCGCCGGCCAGAGCGAAAATGCTTTCCCTGGACAAAAGAAAGCAGACGAGCATCATTCAGCTGACGATTCATGAAGGCCGGAACAGACAGGTCCGCCGCATGTTCGAGGCGATCGGTCATGACGTGCTGAAACTAAAACGTGAAGAATACGCATTTTTAGATTTAAGAGGCCTGCGCACAGGAGACGCAAGAGAATTGTCGCCGCATGAAGTGAAAAGGCTGCGGGCTTTAGCTGAACACGGTAAAAACGCTTTCTAATTTTCACATAACCTTCAAAAATTACAAAACGTGTTGATGATATAATTGAATGGATTTGCAGGCAGGGGAGGGGAGCAGTGTACAATGAACAAAAAACGGCGGCGTTTATTCATTCGGACCGGCATCCTTCTCATCTTACTCTGCGCGCTCGGATATACCATCTATAATGCCGTATACACAAACGGAGAGCGTATATCTGAGGGGTCCAAAGCCCCGAATTTCGCGCTGAAAGATACAGAGGGCAGACTCATAGAACTGAGTCAGTTAAAAGGAAAAGGTGTTTTTCTGAATTTCTGGGGAACGTGGTGCGAGCCGTGCAAGCAGGAATTTCCCTACATGGAGAATCAATACAAGCATTTTAAAGACCTCGGTGTCGAGGTGGTTGCGGTAAATGTCGGCGAATCAAAAATTGCAGTACATAATTTTATGAAAACATACGGCGTCAATTTCCCGGTTGCGCTCGATACTGACCGGCAAGTGCTGGACGCGTACGGCGTATCACCTATTCCGACGACATTTTTGATCAATCCCGACGGAAACGTCGTGAAAGTGGTGACCGGCACGATGACAGAACGCATGGTTCATGACTATATGAATTTAATTAAGCCGGAGGCGTCTTCATGAAAAAGGTCAAATGTGAATGCGGGCACGTGAATCCAGCCGGGACGGTTTTGTGCGAGTCGTGCGGGAAGCCGCTTGATGATCAAAAATCGCCGCTTGCGGATATGCGGTACGACGGCAGCGCAAGGCGTTCGCAAACATATAACAAAACAATCGTAGATAAGGTATGGAACTTCTTTTCTTCCGTAAAAGTCGGAATATGGCTGATCGTCATTACTCTGGCGGCGTCTGCTTTCGGCACGGTTTTTCCGCAGGAAGCTTATCTGCCGCCGGGCGCCCAGCCGGATACATATTATGAACAGCAGTACGGCATAATCGGTCAACTGTATTATCTGCTGGGATTTCATCAGCTGTACGGCTCATGGTGGTATATGCTCCTGATCGCATCCATTGGCATATCACTGGTCATCTGCAGCCTGGATCGGGTGATTCCTTTGTACAGGGCACTGAAAAATCAAGGAGTTCGGCGGAATCCGGTCTTTTTGAAGAGGCAGCGTCTATACAGCCGGACAGAAACCGAGCTGAGCGGGGATGCGGCTGATAGCCTCAGAACACGATTGAAAAAAAAGCATTATAGAGTGCGAGAACAAGAGGGAAGCATTCTGGCGGAAAAAGGCCGTTTTTCAAGGTGGGGGCCCTACGTCAATCATATCGGCCTGATCATTTTTCTGATCGGAGCCATGCTGAGATTTGTACCCGGTATGTATGTCGATGAAACGCTCTGGGTCCGTGAAGGCGAAACCGCCCAGATCCCCGGCACTGACGGCAAGTATTACTTAAAAAACAATCGGTTCACGATGCAGACATATAACAAAGACACTGAGAAAAAAGTATTCGCCGACGCCATTGACAGAGCCGGAAACGGCAAAGTCGCCAAATCCTTCACAACGGACGCGGTTTTGTACAAGAGGGAAGGCGACATTGTATTCGGTGAAAAGCCGAAGCTTAAAAGAGTCAAAGAAAACAATATCCGCGTCAATGAACCGCTGCGCTTTGACTCCTATTCTGTGTATCAGGTGGACTATAAAGAAAACCAGCTCGATCAGATGGTATTTCAGCTGATCGACCAAAAAACAAAACAGTCATTCGGCAAACTGAAGATCAATCTTCTTGATCCCGACACGGACTATGATCTTGGTAACGGTTACAAAGTGCAGATCGCCAGTTATCTTCCTGATTTTTATTTTAACAAGGACGGAGAACCGAGCACGAAAACGAAGGTTCCTAACAATCCGGCTTTTGTCTTTAAAATCACGGCTCCTGACAAGCCGAAAGGGGAGAAAAGTTTTGTTGCGATTCAGCAGACTGTTGAAGGTTCCGAAAGTAACAAGTACAAATTAAAATTCGACCATGTGGAAACGAAAAACATTACAGGACTCACCGTCAGAAAAGACTTAACCTTATGGGTGCTTGCCGTCGGCGGCGCGATCTTTATGATCGGCGTCATTCAAGGAATGTACTGGCAGCACAGAAGGATCTGGATCAAAACAGGTGATCGTGAAGTGCTTGTGGCGGGACATACGAACAAAAACTGGTTCGGTCTGAAAAAGGATATCGAATTTGTTCTTAGCGGGACCGGGATTCAAGAGCCGGCCGATCAAAAAGAATTGGCCAAAAATCAGGCCTAGTGAAAAAGGAGTGGTGTCATGGCGGAGCTGAGCGCAAATTTTCTTTATGCTGCCTTTTTGATTTATTTAATTGCCGTCCCGGTTTTCGGCGGCGCCATCCGGGGAACAAAAGGTGCTAAGGACGGTAAGGGCCGCTGGTCGGCTATCGGAATCACGTTAACCATTTTCGGATTTCTTTGTCATCTCGGCTACTTCATTGCGAGATGGTCGGCAAGCGGACATGCGCCTGTCAGCAATATGTTTGAATTTACGACGTCATTCGGCATGATGCTTGTTCTCGCTTTTATTATTATTTACTTTATTTACAGACTGCCTTCATTAGGCATGTTCACATTGTCTATCGCGCTTTTGCTTATCGCATATGCAAGCATGTTTCCGACAGACATCACGCCGCTTATTCCGTCACTGCAGAGCAATTGGCTGTACATTCACGTCACAACGGCGGCGCTCGGGCAGGCGATTCTTGCGATCAGTTTTGTAGCCGGCGTCATTTTCCTGTTAAAGCATGTCGACCAATCCAGACCGGGCAAAAAAACGTTCTGGCTTGAAGTCATCATGTTTATACTCGTGACGACCGTGGCATTTATCGCCGTCACGTCGGCATTCCGGCTGGCGGACTACAAAGCTGAATTTAATTGGGTGGATAAAAAAGAGGCCAAAAGCGTCATGATATATGATATGCCTGCGCTTGTCGGCCCGCATGACGGAGAACTGCTTACGGAAGGCGCAATGAAGCCGCTTATTGAGCTTCCGGCCATTTTTTCAGGCAGAAAGGTCAATACGGTGATCTGGTCGTTTGGCGCAGGTCTCGTTTTATACGGTGCGCTCAGGCTGATATTCAGAAAGAGAATCAGCGCTCTTATCAGCCCGCTCGTCAAAAATGTGAACCTGGACTTGGTCGATGAAGTCGGCTACCGCGCCGTTTCCATCGGTTTTCCGGTATTCACACTCGGCGCGCTTGTGTTTGCGATGATTTGGGCGCAGCTTGCCTGGACGCGTTTTTGGGGCTGGGACCCGAAGGAAGTATGGGCGCTGATCACCTTTTTATTTTACGCAGCGTATTTGCACTTGCGGCTGTCAAGAGGCTGGCATGGCGAAAAGTCCGCGTGGCTTGCCGTCATCGGCTTCGCCATTATTATGTTTAACTTGATTTTTGTGAATCTCGTGCTTGCCGGACTTCATTCGTACGCATAGATGCAAAAAGCCGATACAGTTCTCAAGCTGCCGCACAGTTTGTTAAAATGAAAGTAACAGAAGGAAAGCAGGGGGAAAACGATGGATCAAACAAATGAAACTAAAATATTAGTAGTAGATGATGAAGCCAGAATTCGACGCCTTTTAAGAATGTACCTTGAACGGGAAAACTATGTGATTGAAGAAGCGGAAAACGGCGACGAGGCCATTAAAATGGGGCTGGCATCAGATTATGATCTGGTGCTCTTGGATTTAATGATGCCGGGAACGGACGGAATCGAAGTATGCCGGCAGCTCAGAGAAAAAAAAGCGACGCCGATTATCATGCTGACGGCAAAAGGGGAAGAAGCCAACCGCGTCCAGGGGTTTGAAGCGGGTACGGACGATTATATCGTCAAGCCTTTCAGCCCGAGAGAAGTGGTGCTTCGGGTAAAGGCGCTTTTAAGAAGGGCTTCCCAAACATCTTATCTGACAGCCAATACCCCGACAAAAAATGTGCTCGTCTTTTCGCATCTATCTATTGATCACGATGCTCACAGGGTGACTGCCGACGGCACAGAGGTGAGCCTGACGCCGAAGGAATATGAACTGCTGTACTTCCTGGCGAAAACACCGGACAAAGTGTACGACAGGGAAAAGCTTTTAAAAGAAGTGTGGCAGTATGAATTTTTCGGAGACCTCAGAACGGTGGACACCCATGTCAAACGGCTCCGTGAAAAATTAAATAAAGTATCCCCGGGAGCGGCGAAAAAAATCGTCACCGTATGGGGAGTCGGATACAAATTTGAGGTAGGCGCTGAATGAAGTTTTGGAAAAGCGTAGTAGGTAAGCTTTGGTTTACCATTCTTTCACTCGTGTTAATTGTTTTATTTATTTTAACGGTGCTGCTTCTGGAATTTATAGAAAATTACCACGTTGAAGAAGCGGAAAAAGATTTAACGCAGCTTGCCGATAAAATTGCGGTCATAATAGAAAATCATGAAGACCAGCCGCTTGCCAGATCCATCACGTGGGAACTGGCGGACAATTTAACGAGCATCGCGATCATTCAGGATGATAAGCATGTCTGGTATTCGCCCAATGACGATAATCATTTATCCTCTATTACATTAGAGCAGATCAAACATGACCGGGATCTGCACAAGGCGCTGACAGACCGCAAAAAAGTAAGCAAACGTGCGGTGCCCAACAATGCCGGTTCGGATAACGAACGGCTGATCGTCGGAGTGCCGTATGAAAAAGACGGCAAAAAAGGCATGGTCTTTTTATCCCAATCGCTGCTTGCCGTCAAAGATACGACGAAACATACAACCCGCTATATTTTTCTTGCGGCGGGCATTGCCATCGTCCTGACAACGTTTTTCGCGTTCTTTTTATCCAGCAGGGTGACATATCCCCTTCGGAAAATGCGGGAAGGCGCCCAAGACTTGGCGAAAGGAAAGTTTGATACAAAAATTCCGATTCTGACCCAAGATGAAATCGGGGAACTGGCTATTGCCTTTAATCAGATGGGACGGCAGCTCAATTTCCATATTAACGCGCTGAATCAGGAAAAAGAACAGCTGTCCAATATTTTAAGCAGTATGGCAGACGGTGTCATTACCATTAATATCGACGGCACCATTTTGGTGACCAACCCGCCGGCCGAACGTTTTCTGCAGGCATGGTATTATGAGCAGAACATGAACATTAAAGAAGGAGACAACCTTCCCCCTGAAGCAAAAGAGCTATTTCAAAATGCAGTGAACACGGAAAAAGAGCAAATGATTGAAATGACGCTTCAAGGAAGGTCATGGGTTTTATTGATGTCGCCTCTTTATGCGGAATCACACGTCCGCGGCGCCGTGGCCGTGCTCCGTGATATGACCGAAGAGCGCAGGCTCGATAAATTGCGTGAAGACTTCATTGCCAATGTCAGTCATGAGCTCAGAACCCCGATTTCTATGCTGCAGGGATACAGCGAAGCAATAGTGGACGACATTGCAAGCACCGAAGAGGAGAAAAAAGAAATCGCGCAGATCATTTATGATGAATCTCTTCGCATGGGCCGGCTCGTCAATGATTTGCTGGATTTGGCCAGAATGGAATCCGGACATACGGGCCTGCACTATGAAACGGTAAACCTGCATGAATTTCTGGAGAAGATCTCCCGCAAATTTTCCGGGGTAGCGAAGGAAAAAGGCGTTTCGCTCACAGAAGACATCTCGGTGTCTCAGCCGGAGTGTGTCTTTGACGAAGATAAAATGGAACAGGTGTTTACCAACCTTATAGATAATGCGCTGCGCCACACGGAGTCAGGCGGAAGCGTTCATATCGCGGCTCAGACCGTAAAAGACGGACTGAAAATCGATATCAAAGATTCCGGCTCGGGAATACCGGAAGAGGACCTGCCTTTTATTTTTGAACGTTTTTATAAAGCGGACAAAGCAAGAACAAGAGGCAGGGCGGGGACCGGGCTCGGGCTCGCCATCGTAAAAAATATCGTGGAAGCCCACGGCGGCTCAATTGCGGTTCACAGCAGCATCGACAAAGGGACGACGTTTACATTTTATATTCCGACAAAAGTGCAGGATGACGTCTGAAATTGACGAACAATCTTGTTCCATACGAAACACCCGCATGTTCTGCGGGTGTTTTTTATTTGTTTCTCCTTTAAAAATTTAAGAATATGTTAATATAAATTCCCTTCCAAATTCCAGTTTCTCGTAATATAGTTGTAATGTAACTTTTCAACGCATTTTTACGACAAAAAAGTGAACGGAGGGGTTTCCCATGGAAGAAACCTTTCAGATATTATATGATGCATACCATCAAGATTTATATCAATTTTTATTTTATATGGTAAAAGATAAGTCGCAGGCTGAAGATTTGGCGCAGGAAGTGTATATCCGCGTCTTGAATTCCTATCATACATTTGAAGGAAGAAGCAGTGAAAAAACATGGCTGTTGTCCATCGCACGCCATGTGGCGATTGACTGGTTCCGCAAGCAGCAGACGATCAGACAGCGTATTATGGGTACGTTTGATTGGGATACACAAGATGTCAGAGATCAGCATTTGCTTCCGGACGAACTCGCCGTACAGCATGAAAACGTCCGGGAAATTTATACCGCGCTTGATCATTGCACCATTGATCAAAGAGCTGTTATTATCTTGAGATTTATTCAGGGATATTCCATTCAGGAAACAGCCGCCGCTCTCCGCTTCTCGGAAAGCAAAGTCAAAACGACCCAACACAGAGGGCTCAAAATACTTCGGAAACAGATGGAGCTTTTGAGGGAGGAGCTAATGGATGATGAAGTCATATTGGAACGAAGAAAGAGTAGAGGAGTTGTTAAGACAACTTCCGGCGGTTAGAGATCATCGTTCACCCGAGGCCATTTACCGGAATATTGAAACGGGTAAACCGTACAGGAAAAAGCCGGCCCGAAGCTGGATCGGCCCCGCCGCAGCCGGCGTCTGCGCATTGTGCATCGCTCTGATTATATCTCCTCACCTGATGACAAACAAATCTTCCGGTGATCTGACCGCTGACAGCCGCCAGACTGAAAAAGCCAGTCAGTCAGCTTCTGTCAAGCCGCCGGATCAGAAGACGTTCGTCGTCTCAAACCAAAACAAAAACAATTACATTACTTTGGCATTTGCCGATTCAGAAACATCCGCCGTCATTCCGGTCAGTTTTGAAAAAAAGAAGCCGGATGAATCGGTATCAGAGGCTTTATCCGAAGCGGAAAACCTAGAAGTGCCCGAATCCTTCCTTTCTGTGCCGAACCTTTTGGACGGTGTGCAGGTAACGGCGGATAAGAAGGATTTGCTTGTGCAGGTAAACGGACGGCTTTCTATCGAATCAGTTGCCGATGCTGACTTATTGAAAAAGATGCTGAAAGAGACTTTGACATGGAGTCCTTACGAGCGGATTAAATTGAAAAAGGTTCAAAACGGAGCCGGACAGGATTTTTATAAATCTTACGGCATTTCCGCTGAGATGTCCGTACATAAACAGACAAACCGGGCGTATTTTTCTTACAGCGACAGTCTGGGACAAGAGTATCTCATCCCGTCTGAACAAACCTATTATTCAGTATATCAGGCTATTGACGGGATGAAGACAACAGACGGAGGCTCACAGACCGCGAGCATTATAGAAGCAGATGCGATTGCATCGGTATCGGAAAGGGAAGACGGCGAGCAGCTGCGGATTCAATTGTCCGAAAAACATAAGGTTGAAGATTCGCTGGAAGGGATTTTAATGATCGAAGGGCTTCTGTTAACTGCGAAGGAATTCGGTTATTCTGAGGTGCTGTTCACACATGCGCATACAAAGAAAATCGGTAATTATGATGTGACAAAACCTATCGCTGTGCCTGCCGCGCCTAATCCTCTTCCAAGCCATTAAACGTAAAAAAACCCAAAACATATGAATGTTTTGGGTTTTTTGTTGGTTACGGAAGGTCAATCAGTTTAACGGAAACAATATCCTGAACTGAAGTCAGCTCATTGACGACTTTATCATCTAAATGTTTATCAAAAGAAAGCATCATAATGGCTTCTCCGCCTTTTTCTTTACGGCCTACCTGCATGGTAGCGATATTGATATCGTTATCGCCGAGGATGCGTCCGACGCGTCCGATTACACCAGTCGTATCCTGGTGCTGGATATAAACGAGGTGGCCGGCAGGATTTAAGTCAATATTAAAGCCGTTCAGTTCAACGATTCGTTCACCGAAGTGAGGGATATACGTAGCCGTTAACGTAAATGTGCTCCGGTCTCCGGTCACTTTTACGCTGATGCAGTTATCATATCCTGATTCATTGGAGGAAATCTTCTCGCTGAAGCTGATTCCGCGTTCTTTTGCTACACCGCCGGCGTTCACTTCATTGACCGTTGAGTCTACACGCGGTTTTAAGAAACCGGACAGCAGGCTTTTTGTAATAAATGATGTTTCAAGTTTGGCGATGGTGCCTTCATATTGAATCGCAACATCTTTGACGGGTTCCTTCATACATTGTGACACGAGACTTCCGATTTTATCGGCAATTTGGTGATAAGGCTGGATTTTTTTGAATTCATCTTTCGTCATCGCAGGCAGGTTGATCGCTGACATGACAGGCAGACCTTTTGCAAACTGCAGCACTTCTTCAGAAACCTGTGCCGCGACATTCAGCTGTGCTTCTTTCGTTGAAGCGCCTAAGTGAGGTGTGGCGATCACCAGCGGATGGTCGGGAAGTTTTGATTCAACAGGCGGTTCCACTTCAAACACGTCAAGGGCAGCGCCTGCGACATGGCCGCTTTCCAGCGCTTCCAAAAGCGCTGCTTCATCAATAATGCCGCCTCTTGCGCAGTTGATAAGACGGACGCCTTTTTTTGTTTTGGCAATGGTTTCTCTGTTAAGCAGTCCTTTTGTTTCCTTTGTTAAAGGCGTGTGGACGGTAATGATATCCGCGCTTTCAAGCACTTCTTCGAATGTCCGGCTGTTTACGCCGATTTTGCCGGCTCTCTCTTCGGTTAAGAAAGGATCGAATACATGAACCGTCATACCGAACGCTCTGGCGCGCTGGGCAATCTCGCTTCCGATCCGGCCCAGACCGACAATGCCTAAAGTCTTTCCGTAGAGCTCCGCCCCGACAAAAGCCGTCCGGTTCCATTCTCTTGATTTTACTGAGATATTGGCTTGCGGAATGTGTCTCATTAATGAAGAAATCATCGCGAATGTATGCTCTGCAGTTGAAATGGTGTTTCCATTCGGCGCGTTTATCACGATAACTCCATGTTTTGTGGCCTCATCGATGTCGATGTTGTCTACGCCGACACCGGCTCTGCCGACGATTTTTAAAGAAGTCATTTTTTTAAACAAATCTTCGGTTACTTTCGTGGCACTGCGGACTAACAGGGCATCAAAGGTATGTAATTCATCTTCTGCGTCCGCGACGTTTTTTTGAACAATTTCTATAAAGTCTGATTCCATCAGCGGCTTTAAGCCGTCATTGCTCATCTTATCTGAGACCAAAACTCGAAACATTGTTAGATTTCCTCCTAGTTTAGCTGACTAAATATCTGATAATTTATCATATTCTCAATAGAGTGTCAATGTGTATTGACGCAGTAAAGGAGAAAAGGAAACCGCAGAATCAGCTGAAAATGGGGTGTCCCCAATATTTTATATAAAATTGAGCAGTTCTCTATACAATTGCAACTTGATCATATATAATGTGAATAAATTCATAAGATCAATCTTCGGGGCAGGGTGAAATTCCCTACCGGCGGTGATGAGCATCACGCTCTAAGCCCGCGAGCTGCTTCGGCGGCAGGATCCGGTGAGATTCCGGAGCCGACAGTATAGTCTGGATGGGAGAAGATGGAGGTTCAGCAGACGTTTTGATGCTTATATCAAACGTTTCTTTGCCAAGCCTTAGTAAGCTCCCGCTTTTTAACAAAAGCGGTTTTTTTATTGGGGCGCAAAAGAACCTTTCCTCTTTTCGAGAGATTTGATCGAAAAGGAGAGAGCATTGTGAAAGTAAAAAAATTAGTTGTCATCAGTATGCTTAGCAGTATTGCTTTTGTGCTTATGCTGTTAAATTTCCCGTTTCCGGGTCTGCCGGATTACTTGAAAATTGATTTCAGTGACGTTCCTGCAATTATCGCCATTTTGGTTTACGGGCCTGCGGCGGGGATTGCGGTTGAAGCGATTAAAAATATTCTGCAGTATATCATTCAAGGAAGCATGGCCGGCGTGCCTGTCGGGCAGGCAGCCAATTTTATCGCGGGAACGCTGTTTATTCTGCCGACGGCGTTTATGTTTAAAAAGCTCAATTCTGCAAAAGGTCTTGCGGTGAGCCTGCTGGCCGGAACCGCGGCGATGACCGTGCTGATGAGTATTTTGAACTATATTCTTATCCTGCCCGCGTATACTTGGTTTTTACATTCACCGGCACTGTCAAACAGCCAGTTAAAAACGGCGGTTGTCGCAGGAATTCTGCCGTTTAACATTGTAAAAGGCATTATCATCACCATCGTCTTTACGTTCATCTTTACGAAGCTGAAACCTTGGATTGAACAAAAACGCAGCATCCAAACACAATAAAGACTGAAAGCGTCCGCTCTGTGAAAACAGCCGGACGCTTTTTTGTTTGTGCTGATCGCAAAAAATAAGACTCCGGCCGATAACAGCCGGAGTCTTATTCAGGACGAAAAAGCTCCTCTCACGGGGAGGGCTTTTTTATTCGTATTTCAGCGGGTCGCCTTCGAACGGTTCATCCGCAACTTTGATTGAATCAGTAGGGCATCCTTCAAATGCGTCAATCATATCTTCTTCCAGAACTTCCGGAACTTCGACGACGCCTTTATTTTCGTCAAGCGTAACGAACGCAATGCCTTCATCATCATAATCATAAATGTCTGGTGCCGCAGCTCCGCAGGCGCCGCATGCAATACACGTATCTTTATCTACAATTGTGTACTTTGCCATGAATAAAACCTCCCAGATTGTTCGTGTTGGAACAAATGGTTTACCTTATATATTTTTAAATATAACACCTATTCCTCTTACTTATTGTAATGATGTTAGTGTCAAATTTCAACAGAAAAATGATTGAGAATGCTTATCACATAAGGGATTCTCTTTAGCACTTCCCCCTAAAAGATGACTTTAAACGTCAAATTTATATGAAAATCTGTTAAAATAAAAAGAACCAAAAAACGAAACTTGTCACAGAAGAAATGTAGGTGTGTTTAGATTGGCGATAAACTTCTTTGATACCGTGGTTCTCGACTGTCTGGACAAAATAGACGGCGAACGGACTCCGAGTGCTGTGTTTCATTTATTAAAAGGAAAAAAGTCGTCTCAAACCATTCAGGATGCCGGCTTATTTCAGATCGCTAAATATTTCGGCATGGCTTCACAGTGTGAACGCGGCGATATTGCTGCTTCTTTGCATAAACTCACCGAGAGCTCATACATCACAGCCGGAAAAGAAGAGGGGACGTGGAAAGTGACTGCGCGCGGCGTTCAAAAGCTTGAACGGGCGTTTGCCGAGCGGCCTTGGCCGAAGCACTGCCACGGCGCGAATTATCAAACGCCTGCTGGCACCCTGTGGAGGCGGCTTTCCCTGCTCATTCAAGTCCTGTCAAACAAAGAGCATCAATGCAGTCAATATATCCCGGTTACCAACGATGTGCAGACGCTGAGATGGGTCAAACGGTTCATGCGGAAAAACAGAGATGCTAAAGAGCTTTCCGTCCAAATGCATGACGCGCTGTTTCAGCTTCTGCAAGGCGTAAGTGAACGGCAGGCGCTTATTTTTGTCTATTCTTTAACTTCATTCAACAGAATCGGCAAAACGAATAAGCAGCTCGCTCTCCAGCTGAACGAAGATGAATGGTATGTGTCCGTCCAGTTTTGGGGAGCGGTACATTATGTTATTCAATCGCTTCCGCAATGTGCATATCCCGCTCTGCGCGAGCTGCTGTCCGATCTGCAGGCGGAAAGCGCGCTGACACAGTCTGCCAGAAAAACCTTTGAGCTGTTGGAAAAAGGGTTTCCGATTGAACGGATCGCCGCGGTCAGAAATTTAAAAACCGCCACAATCGAAGATCATATCGTAGAAATATCATTGCACCAGCCTGCATTTTTTATAGAACAGTATCTTTCTGAAGAGGAACAGCGTATGATAACGGCATTTGCAAAACAGCATCAAACGAATAAAATTAAACGGATTCGCGAAGGAATGCAGATGCGCTTCAGCTATTTTCAGATCAGGCTGGCGCTGGCAAAGACGGTGAATCAGCATGACTGAGCTGCATAAAGCTTTATCCAGGTATTTTGGTTTGCATTCCTTTAAAAAAGGGCAGGAAGAGATTATGACTAGCGTGCTCCAAAAAAAAGATACGATCGCCATGCTTCCGACCGGCGGGGGAAAATCATTATGCTATCAGCTCCCGGGTTACATGATGGACGGGCTGGTGCTGATTATTTCACCGCTTCTTTCATTAATGGAAGATCAGGTGCAGCAGCTGAAAGCGAAAGGGGAAAAGCGGGTTGCGGCATTAAACAGCATGCTGAATTCCGCAGAGCGGCATTTTATCCTCAGCAACATCAGCCGGTATAAATTTCTCTATATGTCTCCTGAAGCCCTTTCTTCACCTTATGTGCTGAACCGTTTGAAAAATGTCCCGGTCAGTTTATTTGTTATTGATGAGGCTCATTGCATATCAGAATGGGGACATGATTTCAGGCCTGATTATTCGAAGCTCGGACCTTTCAGGCAGGCACTCGGAAAGCCGCCTGTATTGGCGCTGACCGCAACAGCGACAAAAGAAACGCTCAGAGACGTGACGGATGTGCTCGGCCTTGAGCATGCGGTGCGTCATCTTTATTCAGTCAACCGGCCGAATATTCTCCTGGCGGCAGAACATTTGGCGGATAATGCCGAGAAAATAAGCAGGCTCACGGAGCTTGCCGAAAAGCTTGAAGGCCCGGGTATCATATATTGTCCGACCAGAAAATGGGCGGAAGAGCTTGCGGCTGAGCTGAATGAAAAAACGGGAAAGCGGACGGATTATTATCACGGCGGAATGGATACAGGGGACAGAATCTTGATCCAGCAGCAATTTATCCATAACCAGCTTGATTGCATCTGCTGCACCAATGCGTTCGGCATGGGTGTGGATAAGTCAGATATCCGCTTTGTCATTCACTTTTATCCTCCCCAAACGGCCGAGGCCTTTATGCAGGAAATCGGCAGAGCGGGACGCGACGGCAGCCCGAGTGTCAGTATTTTGCTGAGGGCGCCCGGCGATACCGAGCTTCAGCAGCAGATTATTCAGACGGAAAGCCTGTCTGATTATGACCTGGGAGCCATTCTGGCCGTCATACGGGATGCCGGTACGGGTGATGAGCGAAAGCTTCGGGACGTTCTGATCAATAAGGGCGTCCAGGAAACACAGGCGCGAACGGCCGTCCATCTGTATCTGCAAGGAAAAACCACAAAAGAGCAGCTGCAGGAAGAACTGACATACCGCGTGGAAAAGAAGCTGCGTAAAATGAATCGTTTTTCGGCGTTATTAGAGCGGAAAGAATGTATAAGAGAAGCGCTACTGTCTTATTTTGATGAACCGTATGAGCCTGAAGGTCAAACCGGACAATGCTGCAGCAGCTGCGGACTTGATCTGGCTCCGTACGAGCAAAAAGGAGAACGTAAAAACATGGAACGGTTTGAAGATTGGAAGCTGGAATTAGGCCGGATTTTCGGTTCAGAGTCTGCGGGTGAGTTCAGCTGAGACGGCAAAGCGAATTGATCCGGCAGCTCTCAGACCGGGAGATTGTGATGCAGCTGTATGCCACCCAATTGCTCATATTGGCGGTTTCAGCTGTTATTGGCTTTTTCTTTTTCACCGACATTCACGATTTTTTAAAGCTGTGGCATATACGTGACGATAATATCATATGGTACGGTGTAACTCTTGCCGTCCTTGTCATTTTTGCCGATCTTGCGGTGATGAAATGGTGTCCTTCGCATTTATATGATGACGGCGGCATTAATGTATTGCTTTTTAAGAACAGGCCGGTTTTGCACATTTTGTTTTTGACGCTTCTCATTTCGTTCAGCGAAGAGATTTTGTTCAGAGGCGTTCTGCAGACACATATCGGCTTATGGGCCGCCAGCTTCATTTTTACCGTGCTTCATTTCAGATACTTGGCGAAGTGGCTTCTGTTTATGATGGTTGCGGGCATCAGTCTTTTGCTGGGGCTTATCTACGAATGGACCGGTAATTTATTCGTTCCGGTTACAGCGCATTTTATTATTGATGCGGTATTTGCCTGTCAGATCCGTTTTCAATATGTTAGGAGGGGTTTGCATGACGGAAATGTCAAGAGTTGAAAGAAGAAAAGCTCAGCTGCGTGCCGAGCAGCAGGTTGCCGCGGCCGCGGATGAACAAATTGAATATCTTGAAGACAGCCTCCCGACAAGACAATCTGTAAAAGAGGAGCGTAAAAAAAAGGAAGAGCAGGTGAAGGAAAAAACCAAAACAAAAACGCCGCTGTTCACTTTTCTGACCGTCCTGTTCATTATCGTAACAATCGGTGTCTTTTTCGGTCTTCTTTATATGACGAACAGCAGCAGATTTGACCCGAAGGACTATGAAGATGTCTTCATAGACCACAGTGAAAGCGCGCCTGCCGTTATTCCGAAAGGCGCTCAGAAAGAAACGTCAGAAACCGCTCTTTTAGAACAACCGAAAAAAAAGTCTGACGACAAAGATAAGAAAGAAGCGGCTGCACCTGAAAAAACAAAAGAAAAACCAAGTGAAAAACCAAGTGAAAAAACGGAAACGCCCTCAGAAAAACAAGTAAAGTCGACAGACACCGATTACGCGGAGACAAAACAGCAGTCTCCGCCGGCTGTCCGTGAAAAAGCGGCTCCGGCTGCCGCGAGTGATCAAGCCGGGACTGTCCCCAAAAAAGTGCGGACCGTACAGCATACTGTACAGCCGAAAGAAACGCTTTACCGCATTTCAATGAAATATTATAAAAGCCGGGCGGGCGAAGAAAAAATCCGCAGCTACAACGGATTAAACGGAAACGACGTGTACACCGGCCAGGTTCTGAACATTCCGCTGTCTGACTAAAATAAATGCATGTTTTCACCGTGTTTTTCATATAGTGTACCAATGAAAACGGACAAGGTGTGAAGCGCATGGATTCTTTATGGAAGCAATTAGACCGATTTGCTGACGGACCGACGAAACAAATGCTTCAGGCGCTGGTGAAACGGAAATTAAAATACGAAAATTATGCCGCACAATGCCGAAGATGGCAGTGGGCGTCCCTCGTTTGTTTTTCCCTGATGTGCATACTGCTGATGTTTAAAAGCTTTAATGCCCCCCAAGCCTCTCCGCAGCTGATTCTGCAGGAAATATTAGGCCATACGGTTTACTTGTGCTGGATTATGGCTTCCGCTTTTGCGTATTGCACTTCTTATTATTTTAAAAAAAAGGAAGAAAAAGCTGAGGGTGAATTTCATAAACTGAGATGTGAAATTATCCAAAAAAGCACGGATTTATGGCCCCAGCCTGAAAAATGGAGGGCGAGAGAATCTGTTTTTCACTTGATGAAACATCGGTATGATATCAATCTTTATTTTGAAAGCAAATAAAATGAGGCGTTTTCCGGAAAGGATAGAAACGTCTTTTTTTGTTTGTCCGTCTAATGTAAGACAATGACAGAATGGAGAGTGCGTTTATGAAGCTTACAGCGGGAATTCTCGGCTCATTGGCGGGAGCGGCTGCGGTTATGGCGGCCGTTATGTACAAAACGGCAAACGGCAGCCATCTGAAAACACATACATTTACGCTTGATAAAATGAAGGGGATGAAGCCGCTCACCATCTTTTTTATATCTGACGTGCACCGCCGTTTAATTGATGAAAAGCTTCTCCGCGAAGCGGCAGGTTATAAGCCGGATGCCGTTTTGCTCGGCGGTGATTTGGCAGAGGGCGGAGTTCCTTACGCCAGAATTGAAGAAAACATCAAACGTCTGACGGCTCTCGCGCCTGTCATGTATGTGTGGGGGAATAACGATTACGAGGTCAGCCAGCAAAAGCTGCTCTCTCTTTTACGGGCATACAAAGTGATCCCGCTGAGAAATGAATCGGTTCAGTTTGCTTATAAAGGGGAAACCGTTACAATATGCGGGGTGGATGATATCAGGATGATGATGGATGATTACGAATCTGCAATCAGATATACGGATGCTGACAAAGTAAACCTCCTGCTTTGCCATAACCCGGACATCCATGAGCAGATGAGGGAGTCAGACGGGATTGACGCTGTGTTCAGCGGCCATACACATGGCGGCCAAATCCGTTTCGGCCGGTTCGGGCCATACGAATTGGGCGGGACGGGAACGGTAAAAAAAGCGCATTACCTGATCAGCAACGGCTACGGGACGACAAAAGTTCCGCTGAGGCTCGGGGCGAAGCCGGAGACGCATATGATTACGCTGTGCGGACCGGATGAGCCGTTTTCATGAAACTAATCCGGCCGCGGTGATAAAAAACGGCGTTCTGCTTGTCTTCCCGCTGTACACGGTGTAAACTGATAACAAATTAAGAACCTATGACTCATTTATTCATATACTGTGTTATATGATTTGTGTGCAAGAAGAGGCAGGAGGGAACATTATGCGGCTTGAGCGTCTGAACTATAATAAGATTAAAATCTTTTTAACCCTCGACGATCTGACTGATCGGGGACTGACAAAAGAAGACCTCTGGAAGGACTCGTTTAAAGTCCACCAGTTATTTAAAGATATGATGAATGAAGCAAATACAGAGCTCGGCTTTGAAGCGAATGGTCCGATCGCGGTGGAAGTATATTCTCTTCAGGCACAAGGCATGGTTGTGATTGTAACGAAAAATCATGACGCGGACGCAGAAGATGACGAATATGACGATGATTATATCGAGATGCAGGTCAAACTTGACGAAAGCCCGGATATTATTTATCAGTTCCATTCGTTTGAAGATATCATTCAGCTTGCCGGAAGCCTTCACCGAATCGGGATTACCGGCGGCACTGTCTACCACTATGAGAACCAATACTATGTAAGCCTTGAAGACCTCGGCTCCCGTTCCGCCGAAGGCGTCATCGCGGTGCTGGCTGAATACGGACACCCGGCGACGATTACGATTTACAGGCTCCATGAGTACGGAAAACTCATCATGGACGGCAATGCTGTGGAGACCATCCAGAAACATTTTTCATAAAAAAAAGATTTGAAACGGCAGCTGTTTTCAGCGGCCGTCTTTTTTTAAGCGAAATAATGGAAAAATCATTGTCTTTCTTCTATGCACGGAGATATTGAAGGTGTATACTAGTCACTGAAAGGGAGCATGAGAGAAACAGAAGATTTTAGGAGGTTAACTCAAATGGCAGCCGATCGATTCACCGGTCATAATGAAGAAGACAAACATGATGTATTAAAATCAACCCAAACCGTAATACATAAAGCTCTGGAAAAATTGGGGTATCCAGAAGAAGTGTATGAACTGCTGAAAGAGCCGCTCAGATTATTAACGGTTAAAATTCCTGTTCGGATGGATGACGGGTCTGTGAAAATATTTACAGGCTATCGTGCGCAGCACAATGATTCCGTAGGTCCGACAAAAGGCGGCATTCGTTTTCACCCGAATGTAACTGAAAAAGAGGTGAAAGCACTTTCCATCTGGATGAGTTTAAAATGCGGAATTATTGATCTTCCTTATGGCGGTGGTAAAGGCGGAATTGTTTGTGATCCGAGAAATATGTCATTCAGAGAGCTTGAAAGGCTGAGCAGGGGATATGTCAGAGCAATCAGTCAGATTGTCGGACCGACTAAAGACGTCCCGGCACCTGACGTATTTACAAACTCGCAGATTATGGCTTGGATGATGGATGAATATTCAAGAATTGATGAATTTAACTCACCCGGCTTTATTACGGGAAAACCGCTTGTACTCGGCGGGTCCCACGGCAGGGAATCAGCTACGGCAAAAGGCGTTACCATCTGTATAAAAGAAGCGGCCAAGAAAAAAGGTCTCGATATTCAGAACGCGCGCGTCGTCGTACAAGGTTTCGGAAATGCGGGCAGCTATCTGGCCAAGTTTATGCATGACGCCGGCGCGAAAGTTGTCGGAATTTCTGACGCGTACGGAGGCCTTTACGATCCGGACGGTCTTGATATTGATTATCTGCTTGACCGCAGAGACAGCTTCGGAACGGTGACGAAGCTTTTCAATGACACCATTACGAATCAGGAGCTGCTTGAGCTGGACTGTGATATACTTGTCCCGGCGGCGATCGAAAACCAAATTACAGAAGAAAACGCTGACCGCATCAAAGCGAAAATCGTTGTAGAAGCGGCAAACGGACCGACGACACTGGAAGGAACGAAAATCCTGACAGACAAAGGAACGCTGCTGGTTCCCGATGTTCTGGCGAGCGCCGGCGGTGTAACGGTTTCTTATTTCGAATGGGTTCAAAACAACCAAGGCTTCTACTGGAGTGAAGAAGAAGTCGAGGAAAAACTGGAAAATATGATGATAAAATCGTTTAATAATATTTATGAAATGTCCCAAAACCGCCGGATTGACATGAGGCTTGCGGCTTACATGGTCGGCGTGCGGAAAATGGCTGAGGCTTCGCGTTTCAGAGGCTGGATATAAACCAATCGTTTGCATAAACAAAAAAAATCTCCTATGATAATATAGGAGATTTTTTATATGAGTGGAAACTTATGATGGAAATGCCAATCGCAGGAGTTGAAGGACATGACAGAAGAAAAAGCAATTATAATAGGCGGAGGTCCTTGCGGATTATCGGCGGCTATACATCTGAAGCAAATTGGCGTGAACGCGCTTGTGATCGAAAAAGGGAATGTCGTAAACAGCATTTATAACTATCCGACCCACCAAACTTTTTTCAGTTCAAGTGAAAAATTGGAGATCGGCGATGTTGCCTTTATTACGGAAAACAGAAAACCGGTCCGAATACAGGCTCTCTCTTACTACAGAGAGGTCGTCAGAAGAAAAGAGCTGCGCGTAAACGCCTTTGAAACAGTGGAGCGCGTAACGAAACAGGAAGACGGCCGTTTTCTTGTAGAAACATCAAAAGACCGCTACCTCACTCCGTTTTGTATCATTGCGACAGGATATTATGATCATCCGAATTATATGAACATCCCGGGTGAAGGGCTTCCTAAGGTATTTCATTACTTTAAAGAAGGCCATCCTTATTTTGATAAAGATGTTGCTGTGATCGGCGGGAAAAACTCAAGTGTGGACGCGGCTTTGGAACTGGTGAAGTCCGGTGCGCGCGTCACGGTGCTCTACAGAGGACATGAGTACTCCCCGAGCATCAAGCCGTGGATTCTGCCTGAGTTTGAGGCCCTTGTCAGAAACGGCACAATCCGGATGGAATTCGGCGCTTGTCTTGAAGAAGTGACGGAAGATGAAATCATTTTCCGCTCCGGCCGAAATGAGACGGTCCGGCTGAAAAACGATTTCGTATTTGCCATGACGGGATACCATCCCGATCACGGTTTCCTCGAAAAAATCGGTGTGCGGATTGATGCTGAATCAGGCCGGCCGTTTTTCCGGGAAGAAACGATGGAAACAAATGTTGACGGTGTTTTTATCGCCGGAGTCATTGCGGCTGGAAATAACGCCAATGAAATTTTTATCGAGAACGGCCGTTTTCACGGCGGCTTGATCGCAAACGAAATATCAAAACGGCTGGGTAGAGAGAGCATATGATCATTCATATGCTCTTTTTTAAAAAAATTGAAAGATGTAAAAATATGAACAACATGGTACCATAGATATAGGAATATAAAGGAAAGAGGTTGCCTGATGTTTGCAATCATCTCTGCAGGAATTGCTCCCGGCATTGCGCTGTTAAGCTATTTTTATTTAAAAGATCAGTATGACAATGAACCCGTACATATGGTGCTGAGGTCTTTTTTTCTCGGGGTTGTCCTTGTGTTTCCGACTATGTTTATCCAATATGTTCTTGAAAAAGAGCATGTGGGGGGAGGAAGCTTTTTCGTTTCGTTTTTGTCTTCGGGATTTCTGGAAGAATCGGTGAAATGGTTCGTTCTGATGATCAGTGTGTATCCGCATGCTCATTTTGATGAGCATTATGACGGAATCGTTTACGGGGCCAGTGTGTCTTTAGGATTTGCCACGCTTGAAAATATTCTGTATCTATTCGGCCACGGCGTTGAGCATGCTTTCATCAGGGCGCTTCTGCCGGTCTCCTGCCATGCGCTGATCGGAGTGATTATGGGATTTTATCTCGGAAAAGCCCGCTTTTCGCAGAAAAAAGCCCGTGTCAAATGGCTTGTGATTTCGCTGGCCGTGCCTTCATGTCTGCACGGTTCTTACGATTTTATTCTTACCGCCCTCAATCATTGGGTATATTATATGCTGCCGTTTATGCTGTTTTTATGGTGGTTCGGGCTGCGAAAGGCAAAAAAAGCACGCTCCGTCAATATGATCCAAGTGTGAAGAAACCGCGCGTCGCGTGCGGTTTCTTTTTTATGCCTTGACAGGGGATAAGAAGGAAACGTGCATAAAAATAACCTCGTGACAGACAATACGGGTACACTTTAAATTTTGCAGTAGGAGGCTTGAAGAGATGAAGTGCAAAGGAGCCTTTATGGCATGTCTCATTCTATTTTCTTTCGCCGCCGCTTTCTTCGATCATCATGAAACGGTTCATGCGTTTTCAAATCAAGTGATTCAAAGAGGCGCGACGGGTGATGATGTTATAGAATTGCAGGCCCGTCTTCAATATAACGGATTTTATAACGGGAAAATCGATGGTGTTTACGGCTGGACCACATACTGGGCCGTGAGGAATTTTCAGGAGAAATTCGGCATGAAGCCGGTTGACGGCCTCGTCGGCGCGAAAACCAAACAGGTGCTGATTTCTAAATCAAAATATTACCGTGAATATGTAATGGAGCAGATCCAAAAAGGGAATACGTTCACTCATTATGGCAACGTCCCATTGGAAAACCAAACAAAACCGAGAGCCGGAACGCAGAAGCCGGCGGGAACGAATAAGCCTGCTCAAAAGCCGCAAAACAATACAGGCGGTCAGTCAAATCAAAAGCAAAATACGACAGCGGCCAATATGCCTGGCGGTTTCTCAAACAACGACATCAATCTTTTGGCACAGGCTGTGTACGGGGAAGCGCGCGGTGAGCCGTTTGAAGGGCAGGTTGCCATCGCCGCGGTTATTTTAAACCGTATTAAAAGCCCGTTATTTCCGAATACGGTGGCCGGCGTCATTTTCGAACCGCTCGCGTTTACCGCTGTTGCCGACGGCCAAATATATATGCAGCCGAACGAAAGAGCAAAAGAAGCGGTTCTTGATGCGATCAACGGCTGGGACCCTTCTGAAAACGCGATTTATTATTTCAATCCTGATACGGCGACAAGCAAATGGATTTGGGGACGTCCGCAGATAAAAAGAATCGGAAAACACATTTTCTGTGAGTAAAAGTACGCAAAATGAGGTGTTAACATGATTAGAGGAATCATTATCGCCGTTCTCGGTGTCGCAATCGCCGCAACCGGATATTGGGGATATAAAGAACATCAGGAAAAAGATGCGGTCCTTCTGCATGCGGAAAATAATTATCAGAGGGCTTTTCATGAATTGACGTACCATGTAGATCAGCTTCACGACAAAATCGGGACGACGCTTGCGATGAACAGTAAAAAATCTCTGTCTCCGGCGCTCATTGATGTATGGAGAATAACATCTGAAGCTCATAACAATGTGAGCCAGCTGCCGCTGACTCTCATGCCTTTTAATAAGACGGAGGAGTTTTTATCCAACATAGGAGATTTCAGCTATAAAACATCCGTCCGGGATTTAGACCAAAAACCGCTTGATAAGAAAGAATATACAACGCTGAACAGCCTGTACAAACAGGCGGAGAACATTCAAAACCAGCTCCGCAGCGTTCAGCATCTCGTCATGAGCAAAAATTTACGGTGGATGGATGTTGAGATGGCGCTCGCTTCTGACAAAAAACAAAGCGATAATACGATCGTCGACAGCTTTAAAACAGTCGAAAAAAATGTAGGCGCTTTTTCTGAAGACAGCATCAGCCCCACATTTACGGGAGCAAATACAGAACGAAAAGGTTTTACGCATCTGAAAGGAAAACAAATTACGGAAAAAGAAGCGGTCAAAATCGCGCAACGGTTTGCGCCTGATCATAATTATTCAATTAAAGTGGTCAAAAGCGGCAGGAAGACGAATCGGGACGTATACAGCATCCGCATGAAAGACGCCGACAACAAGTCTTTTATCTATATGGATATTACCCAAAAAGGCGGACATCCGGTCTATTTGATTCAAAAACGGGCCGTGAAGAAACAAAAGATCAGCCTCAATGAAGCATCTAACCGGGCCGTCGCGTTTTTAAAGAAAAATGGATATGAAACAAAAGGCCTCGAAATTGATGAAAGCGCGCAATATAATAACATCGGCGTCTTTTCTTTTATCCCAGTAGAGAAAAATGTCCGCATTTATCCGGAAGCCATCCGAATGAAAGTGGCGCTGGATGATGGTGAAGTCGTCGGTTTTTCCGCGCGTGATTACCTGGCGGCGCACCGCACGAGAACGATTCCGGCTCCCGCTTTGTCAGCTGATGAAGCGAAAGCGAAGCTGAATAAAAATGTTGAAGTGCGGGAGACCCGGCAGGCGCTGATCACGAATGAACTCGGTCAGGAAGTGCTTTGCTACGAAATGCTCGGAACGATCGGGAAAGACACGTATCAAATGTTCATCAATGCGGACGACGGAAAAGAGGAAAAAATAGAAAAGTTAAAAAGTGCAGAACCTATATATAAAGACCTATAAAAATAAAGGAGGAAAGGACTAAAAGTCTTTTCCTTTTTTTCGTTACATGCTTTAATAAAAGCATAAATAATGAAAGAGTGAAGGCCCATGATAGCTGTCGGAGATTACATTTGGATTGAATACATAGAGAACAATGAGCCCAAAAAAGCGAGGAGCAAAGCAGTAAGCGTTGAAAACGGCGAACTGCACATCTCATATCCCGTCGATCTGGATTCGGGACGGACGGTCTTTTTGCATAAAGGATTGGAAATAACAGCGGAATTTATGGGGAATGGCCAAGTGCCGTATCAATTTAAAAGCATAATCAAAGGAAAGAAAAAAGACCCCATCCCGATGATCGGATTGGACATCCCCCCTCAGGAGGAAATGAAGCGGATTCAAAGACGCCGATACGTCCGTGCAGACGCAGTATTGGATGTATCCGTCAAAATGGAAGCGAAAAAAACCGCTTTCCAAACGGTTTCCTCTAATATCAGCGCCGGCGGAATCGCTGTTGTGATGCCTGAGCATATTTCCGCGGAACCAGGTGAAAAGCTGTATGTCGCATTTTCTCTTCCCGGCAAGGAAAATACGGCGGATATTACGGCCGAGGCTGTTATCCAGCGGATTTTTTATGATGAAAAGGCGGATAAACAAAAAATGACGCTTGAATTTGCAGAAATCGCTCCCGCTTCACAGCAGCTTTTACTCCAATATTGTATGCGCGCGCAGCTGCAGCAGAGAAGAAACAGTCTGTCGGAATAAACAGCAGCGCACTTTTCCATACTAATTCTAATGGAGGTGCGCGTGTATGAAAACGTTTGAACGTCTGCTGGTCAAATTGGTCTGCATTCAGCTTATCATTTTGGGCGCGGTGCAGTTTTTGCTTCATTATCAGCCTATTGAACCTTATATTTCGAAAGCTGTGAAATATGAGGGAGTTGATAAAATGGAGAAAAAAGAATGGATTGAAACGGTAAAGCGGTAAATCAGCTCAATTTTTTCGCCCCTTTTCCGGCAGTTCATGATACAATCCATAGAGGAGTAAAGAGCAAGGAGAGAGATTATGGACAAGAAATTATCAATTGCGATCGACGGGCCGGCCGCTGCCGGAAAAAGCACCGTTGCTAAAATAGTGGCTGAGAAAAAATCATATGTGTACATTGATACAGGAGCGATGTATCGTGCCATTACATATACGGCGCTCAAGCAGAATGCCGATTTAACTGATGAAGCCGCGCTTACAGAGCTGCTGAAGCGTACGGAAATTGAGCTTGTATCCGCTCCGGAAGGACAAATCGTTCTGGTAAACGGAGAAGATGTGACAGAAGAAATCCGAAAAGACGAAGTCAGCAACCAAGTATCAATCGCCGCCAAGCATAAAGGCGTCAGAGAAGAAATGGTCAAAAGACAGCAGCAGCTCGGAGAAAAAGGCGGTGTCGTCATGGACGGCCGTGATATCGGTACTCATGTGCTGCCTGATGCCGAAGTGAAAATTTTTCTGCTCGCGTCCGTAGAGGAAAGAGCGAAGCGCCGATATGAAGAGAATAAGAAAAAAGGCTATGACGTGAATTACGAGACGCTCATTGAAGAAATTGCCAGACGCGACAAACTCGATTCAGAGAGGGAAGTTTCCCCGCTGCGCAAAGCGGAAGACGCGATTGAAATCGATACGACGTCACTAAGCATTGCCGAAGTCGCAGGGAAAATTCTGGAGATCGTTGAACAGAAATCACGTTAAGCCCGGGCGGAGCGCTTTATAATTTTTTTCGAAAGACAAGATGTTATTGCTTGACAAACCAGTCCATTTATTAGAAGTTAATACTAATAAAACTTTTTATTGATCATTCAAAATCTTTTTTGGATGATTCTTTAATACATATTCGGCTGAAAAGCGGACATTCACATGTTCAGCTTTCAAACCGTATTAATTAAGCTGTGTAGGTTTGGACCAAGGAGGTTATTCAAATGACAGAGGAAATGAATCAAATTGATGTTCAAGTGCCAGAGGTTGGAGATGTAGTAAAAGGGATTGTGACAAAGGTAGAGGACAAGCATGTAGATGTCGAAATTGTCAATGTCAAACAGTCCGGAATCATTCCAATCAGTGAATTATCAAGTCTTCATGTAGAGAAAGCATCGGATGTCGTAAAAGTTGACGACGAGCTTGACCTGAAAGTAACAAAAGTGGAAGACGATGCTTTGATTTTATCTAAACGTGCCGTTGATGCTGACCGCGCTTGGGAAGACCTTGAAAAAAAATTCGACACAAAAGAAGTGTTTGAAGCTGAAGTGAAAGATGTGGTGAAAGGCGGTCTCGTCGTTGATATCGGCGTTCGCGGCTTCATTCCCGCATCACTTGTCGAAGCTCATTTCGTCGAGGATTTCACTGACTATAAAGGGAAAACCCTCTCTCTTATCGTCGTTGAACTCGACCGTGATAAAAACCGGGTGATTCTGTCACACCGGGCTGTAGTGGAAAAAGAACAGACAGCCAAAAAGCATGATTTTCTCCAAACGCTTGAGGTTGGAAGCGTGCTTGAAGGAAAAGTGCAGCGTCTGACTGATTTCGGCGCATTTGTCGACATCGGCGGAATTGACGGGCTTGTTCATATTTCGCAGCTGTCTCATTCACACGTCGAAAAACCGTCTGACGTGGTGGAAGAAGGTCAGGACGTAAAAGTGAAAGTACTGTCCGTAGACCGCGATAACGAACGTATTTCTTTATCTATTAAAGAAACGCTGCCGGGACCTTGGAGCCAGATCGGCGAAAAGGTAAAACAGGGAGATGTGCTTGAAGGAAAAGTGCAGCGCCTTGTAAGCTTCGGCGCCTTCGTTGAAATTCTTCCGGGCGTGGAAGGACTTGTGCACATTTCGCAAATTTCCAATAAACATATCGGAACGCCGCATGAAGTGCTTGAAGAAGGACAGACTGTTAAAGTGAAAGTGCTTGACGTGAACGAAAGCGAAGAGCGCATTTCCTTAAGCATGCGTGAGCTTGAAGAAGCGCCGAAAGCCGATCAGGAGGACTTCCGCCAATACCAGGCGAAAGAAGAGCCGAGCACCGGCTTCCAGCTTGGCGATTTAATCGGAGACAAGCTTAATAAATTAAAATAAATTGGTGATAAAACGTGACACGAGCAGAACGAAAAAGAGAACATATAAATCATGCGCTGTCTACCGGCCAAAACCGGGAAACGGGGCTTGATGATATTACGTTTGTTCATGTCAGCCTACCGAACCTAGCATTGGAAAAAGTGGATATATCAACGAAAATCGGCGGACTCACAAGCAGTTCGCCGATTTTTATCAATGCGATGACAGGCGGCGGCGGACAGCTTACATACGAAATTAACAGATCGCTGGCAAGAGCCGCGCGCAAAGCCGGCATGCCGCTGGCTGTCGGTTCGCAAATGTCAGCTTTAAAAGATCCCTCCGAACGGTGTTCTTACGAGATCGTCAGAAAAGAGAATCCGGACGGGCTGATATTTGCCAATTTAGGCAGCGAGGCGGATGCCGAGCAGGCGAAAAGGGCAGTTGATATGATTCAAGCGGATGCCCTCCAGATTCATTTAAATGTGATTCAGGAGATCGTCATGCCAGAGGGTGACAGAAGCTTTACTGGCGCTCTCGGCCGTATTGAGCGGATTGCGGCGGAAGCGGGAGTTCCCGTTTTTGTCAAAGAGGTCGGCTTCGGAATGAGCAGGGAATCGGCACGTCAGTTATTTGATGCCGGCGCAGCAGCAGTTGATGCCGGCGGATACGGCGGTACAAATTTCTCTAAGATCGAAAATATGCGCAGAGAGAAGGCGCTTCAATTTTTTAATACGTGGGGAATTTCCACTGCCGCAAGCTTAGCGGAAATCCACTCGCTCTCCGCTGATCAATCAATTATCGCATCCGGCGGGCTGCAAAGTGCCCTGGATGTCGCCAAATCGATTGCCCTCGGCGCTTCCAGCGCGGGAATGGCGGGCACTTTCCTGAAAGCTCTCACCTCTAAAGGAGAAGAGGGCCTGTTTGACGAGATGACGGCGCTTTTGCAAGAGCTGAAAATGATTATGACCGCCCTCGGATGCCAATCGGTTGCCCAATTGCAAAAGGCGCCTTTGGTCATAAAAGGTGACACACATCACTGGCTTTCTGAACGGGGAATTGACACATCCCGTTTCAGCAGACGTTAAAAGGCATGCGGACCCGCATGCCTTTTTCTGTTTTTTACGATTTTCTTTTTCGGAATTCCCCGTTTTGCTCAAGGCTTGTCGCTCCTTTATGGTGAATCGAATCATCGCGATCAGATTCCACTCGTCGGGAGGCTTTCAGTTTTTTCTCCTGTCTGTCTTTTCCCATCCTTATCCGCTCCTTTCAGGCATAATTGGTTTAAAAAATGCGCTCCCGCTCCATACTGATCAGAGGAGGAGCGATTATGGAACCGTTTTATTATTACTGGTCAATGTGGTTTTTATGGATACTTGCGACTTTTATTTTTGCCAAGACGAAAAGCCGTTTTTACGTATCAGTCTTTATTTTGACTAATATGATGGCAAGCATACATCAGATTACGGCTTATTTTACGCTGAATGCGGCATATGTCATGTTTTTTACTGCGGCATTTGTTTATGCGGGAAGCCTCGGCATGCATAAACGGCTCCGTAATATTGTGATTCATCTGACG
Source organism: Bacillus sp. FCW2 (assembly GCF_021228595.1). Classification (NCBI taxonomy): domain Bacteria; kingdom Bacillati; phylum Bacillota; class Bacilli; order Caryophanales; family Bacillaceae; genus Bacillus; species Bacillus sp. FCW2. The sequence goes on from NZ_CP089436.1 coordinate 1,380,889, forward strand.
GCGGCTGCGGCGTACGGCTTTATTTTTCTTTTTGCATTATATGATCCTGTTTGGTTTATCATAAAACCTGAATGGGCGGCGGTTATACTGCTTACCGTTATTACGCTTTCCGTTGAGGGGCGGTTCCCTGAGAGGCTTTGTCTTTTTGTTCTCGGCATGTGCCAGGGGGAGCTATTGTATGCTGCGGTCATCCGCAATATTGCGGGTGCGGCAGCCGTCGGTGATTATAAATGGCTTTCAGGCTGTTCGGCGGGAGTGATTCTGCTCGTCGGGCTGACTACATATGAACAGCTTGCGGCGCGCATCAGCCAAAAAAGCAAAAAGCAGGGCAAAGGAGCGACAAAAATGTCTTGAAAACAGACGGAGACTGTTACATGAATGCGAAACATTTTGAAGAATACATTGTGATCTCAGTGAAAACTGATATAATAAATGAGTTAAGCCCTTCTGTTTGAAGGGTTCTTTTCATAGCGAAGATGATTTTTAATAACCGGTTGAACAATTTTTTGTGAAAATGTAAGCGGCTGGATTGAAAGGAAGGGTACTATGGGTAAACCTGTCGTAGCCATTGTCGGAAGACCGAATGTGGGAAAATCCACAATCTTTAACCGGATTGCGGGTGAAAGAATTTCAATAGTAGAAGATACCCCCGGAGTGACGCGGGACCGGATATACAGTTCGGCGGAATGGCTGAATTATGATTTTAACCTGATTGATACGGGCGGAATTGATATCGGAGACGAACCGTTTCTGACACAGATCCGCCAGCAGGCTGAAATCGCCATGGACGAGGCTGATGTGATCATCTTTATGGTGAACGGCCGCGAAGGTGTGACGTCTGCTGATGAAGAAGTTGCAAAAATACTGTACCGGACAAAAAAACCGGTCGTATTAGCCGTTAATAAATTAGATAATACCGAAATGAGAGCGAACATCTATGACTTTTATGCGCTCGGCTTTGGAGAACCGTATCCGATTTCGGGCACACACGGTTTAGGATTGGGAGATTTGCTCGATGCTTGTGCCGAGCATTTTAAAAACATTCCGGAGACGAAGTACAGTGATGATGTCGTTCAATTCTGCCTGATCGGCCGCCCGAATGTCGGAAAATCATCCCTTGTCAATGCGATGCTCGGCGAAGAGCGGGTTATCGTGAGCAACGTAGCCGGAACGACTAGAGACGCTGTGGATACGGCGTTCACCTACAATCAGCAGGAATTTGTAATCGTTGACACGGCGGGAATGAGAAAAAAGGGTAAAGTATATGAAACAACAGAAAAATACAGTGTGCTTCGGGCGTTAAAAGCCATTGATCGCTCAGACGTCGTCGGCGTTGTGCTGAATGCAGAAGAAGGCATCCTTGAGCAGGACAAGCGGATCGCCGGATACGCCCATGAAGCCGGGAAAGCCGTCGTCATTATCGTAAACAAATGGGATGCCGTTGATAAAGACGAGCGCACGATGAAAGAATTTGAACAGAATATTCGGGAACATTTCCAATTTCTTGATTATGCGCCGGTGCTGTTTATGTCGGCACTGACGACAAAGCGGATTCATACACTCATGCCTGCGATTATTAAAGCGAGTGAAAACCACTCTCTCCGCGTGCAGACAAATGTCTTAAATGATGTCATCATGGATGCGGTCGCCATGAATCCGACTCCGACGCACAACGGCTCCCGTCTGAAAATTTATTATGCGACTCAAGTCGCTGTTAAGCCGCCGAGCTTCGTTGTTTTTGTCAACGATCCGGAACTGATGCATTTTTCTTATGAACGCTTTTTAGAAAACCGAATCCGGGACGCTTTCGGATTTGAAGGTACGCCAATTAAAATATTTGCAAGAGCAAGAAAATAAAAAGGTGTGATACAGAGATGAAAAAAGTGGCAATGCTTGGAGCGGGAAGCTGGGGCACTGCACTTTCTTTAGTGCTGGCTGATAACGGACATCAAGTTATGATGTGGGGACACCGTGCCGAATTGATCGATCAAATCAACGACCTGCATGAAAACAAAGATTACCTGCCGGGGGTGGAGCTATCAAGTTCTATCATCGGTACAGCTGATTTAAGCGAGGCTTTAAAAGGAGCGGACTTCATCATTGTGGCAGTTCCGACAAAAGCCATTCGGGAAGTGTTGAAAAAGGCTCTGCCGTACATCCCGAAACAATCGATTTTTGTTCATGTCAGCAAGGGAATTGAGCCGGATTCGCTTCTCCGTATTTCAGAATTAATGGAAGAGGAGCTGCCTGAGGAGTACAGAAAAGACATCGTCGTGCTTTCAGGGCCGAGCCACGCTGAGGAAGTCGGATTAAGACACCCGACGACTGTTACATCATCTTCAAAAAATATCAAGGCTGCAGAAGCGGTTCAGGATTTATTCATGAACCAGCATTTCCGCGTCTATACCAATCCGGATATGATCGGTGTTGAAATAGGGGGAGCGTTAAAGAATATCATCGCTCTTGCAGCGGGGATTACAGACGGATTGGGATACGGAGATAATGCAAAAGCGGCCTTAATCACCCGAGGTCTTGCTGAAATCGCCAGACTCGGCACAAAGATGGGCGGAAATCCGCTCACCTTTTCCGGCCTGACCGGCGTAGGCGATTTAATCGTGACATGTACAAGCGTTCATTCCCGAAACTGGCGCGCCGGCAACCTGCTCGGCAAAGGATATAAGCTGGAAGCTGTCCTGGATAAGATGGGGATGGTTGTTGAAGGCGTGCGGACGACAAAAGCTGCGTATCAGCTGTCTCAAAAATACCAAGTGAAAATGCCGATCACAGAGGCGCTTCACCAAGTATTATTTAACGGGCAGAAGGTAGAAACGGCCGTAGAATCCTTAATGGCCAGAGTGAAAACCCATGAGATGGAAGACTTGGTCAACACATTCGAAAACCGGGTGAAGTGACAATAACATGCCGTCAGCATATTCTGAAGTGACGAAAGTCCAAAACGCAGAACTCTCCGGCTGAAATCGCTTAAAACATTTGCTGATTTAGGCAGAAGAGGATGCAGACGTACGCATCTACGCATACTATAGCATCGAAGTCCAAGAGAGTGTATCTCAGACGTACAGGTGAATATAGTCAACTTGACTGAAGCAAAGTCCCCCTCTTTGCTTCAGTTTTTTTGTTTTTTCAATAGATGGAAAACCTGTTGATCTTTTCAACATTTGTATATTAAAATGAAATATAACGCTTACAATGATGGGACGGGGGGCACGAACGTGAGTGTGGCATTGATGAAAATGTGGTTTGCGCTTGGTGCTATGGGATTAATGTTTGTTGCGGTGGCCTCTATTTATGTCAGCAGGTACAAAGTGAAAAACAAACTGATAAAAGCAGCGGTTTCTTCACTCGCTTATGCCTGCATGGTCATCTCGGGATTGATCGTGTTAATGGTTGTTTTCAGCGGGCCTGTCAATGAATAAAGCAAAAAGGGGGCGCGGAATGCATAAGTTTAAAATGGCCGTCATAACGGCAATGGCGGTGCTTCTGCTGTCCGGCTGTCTGTACCCTGAAGCGGAAAAAACTGAAAATAAAGTATCTTACAAACATCAGCTTCAGCAGGTGCAAGCGGCAGTGGATGAATTTAAAAAGGCGAACGGCGGACTTCTGCCGATTCAGACAAAAGATATGAAAACACCGCTCTATCAAAAATATCCGATAGATTTTAAGCGGCTCGCGCCCAGATACATAGAGGAGCCGCCGGCCTCAGCTTATGAAAGCGGAGGAATGTACCAATACGTGCTTGTCGATGTGGAAAATAAGCCGACCGTCAAGCTGGTCGATCTCCAAATGGCGGAAGCAATCCGCGATATGAAGCTGCGTGTCAAAATGTATCAGGAAAAGCATACATATCCTCCCTATGAGGACGCCGTTTCAAAAGGGCTGTTCACTTTAAATAAAAAAAAGCTCGGCATGAAAGACTCTCCTTCAGTCAAAAGTCCGGTTTCAGGCACGTCTCTGCCGCTTTTAATCGGCGCTGACGGAGAAATCTATGCCGACTATCGCGTCGATCTCGCCCGCTGCCTGAAGGAAAACAAAAAGAAAATCAAACCGGGCGCGGAAATTCAGGATATTTTATGGAAAGAGACTCCTTTCGTCCCGGCCTTTTCAGTCACATACACCGTAAATGAAAAACAGGAACCCGTTTTTTTAGAAAGTCAAACGAAACAGGAATGAACCTTTTTCCCGCGCATACAAATAGGGAGAAAGGTTTTTTTGATTTTGATAGAAAAGACTGCCTGAAAATTTTCTAAAGATGTCATATTGAAATAGGACAACGTCATACACATATAGTGTCCTGTATTTGATTGGAGAATGGTGAATGAAAAATGATAAGGATAGGAAGTCCGGGAGGGGATCACTTGGAAAAGGTCGATATTTTCAAGGATATCGCTGAACGAACAGGGGGCGATATATACTTAGGAGTCGTTGGCGCTGTCCGTACAGGGAAATCTACATTCATTAAAAAATTTATGGAGCTCGTGGTGCTCCCGAATATCAGCAATGAGGCCGATCGAGCGCGGGCGCAGGATGAGCTTCCGCAAAGCGCAGCAGGAAAAACGATAATGACCACAGAACCAAAATTTGTCCCGAATCAAGCCATGTCCGTTCATGTCGCGGAAGGACTTGATGTCAACATCCGGCTTGTGGATTGTGTGGGATATACGGTTCCCGGGGCGAAGGGATATGAGGATGAAAACGGCCCGAGAATGATCAATACACCTTGGTACGAAGAACCGATTCCCTTTCATGAGGCAGCGGAAATCGGTACGAGAAAAGTCATCCAGGAACACTCCACAATCGGGGTCGTCATTACGACAGACGGCTCAATCGGCGATATTGCGCGGGGCGATTACGTGGAGGCGGAAGAAAGAGTCATCGACGAGCTGAAGGAAGTCGGCAAACCGTTTATTATGGTCATCAACTCGGTAAAACCGTACCACCCGGAAACAGAAGCGCTCAGAGCTGAATTAAGCGCGAAATATGATATTCCCGTCCTCGCCATGAGTGTTGAAAGCATGCGGGAAACAGATGTGTTAAGCGTCCTCAGAGAAGCGCTTTACGAGTTCCCTGTTCTGGAAGTCAATGTCAACCTTCCGAGCTGGGTCATGGTGCTGAAGGAAAATCACTGGCTCAGAGAGAGCTACCAGGAATCAGTGAAAGAAACCGTAAAAGATATTAAACGCCTGCGCGATGTCGACCGGGTTGTCGGCCACTTCAGTGAATTTGAGTTTATTGAAAGCGCCGGTCTGGCCGGAATCGAACTTGGCCAGGGTGTCGCAGAAATTGATTTGTATGCGCCGGATCATTTATATGACCAGATTTTAAAAGAAGTGGTCGGCGTTGAAATCCGCGGGAAAGACCACCTGCTTGAATTAATGCAGGACTTCGCCCACGCGAAAAAAGAATATGATCAGGTATCAGATGCGCTGAAAATGGTGAAACAGACCGGCTACGGCATTGCCGCCCCGGCCTTAACCGATATGAGCCTTGATGAACCGGAAATCATCAGGCAGGGATCAAGGTTCGGAGTAAGGCTCAAAGCGGTCGCTCCGTCTATTCATATGATCAAAGTGGATGTGGAAAGTGAATTCGCGCCGATCATCGGGACGGAAAAACAAAGTGAAGAGCTTGTCCGCTACTTAATGCAGGACTTTGAAGATGATCCGCTTTCTATCTGGAACTCCGATATTTTCGGCAGATCATTGAGCTCTATCGTAAGAGAAGGAATCTCCGCAAAACTGTCACTCATGCCGGAAAATGCGAGATATAAACTGAAAGAAACGCTGGAGAGAATTATTAACGAAGGCTCAGGCGGCCTGATCGCCATTATTTTGTAAGCTGAAGGACCTCTTCCTGAAACGGGGGGTCTTTTTTTATTCTTTTTAGATACTGGAAATCAATCAAGGATTAGGAGGAAAAAAGCAAAAAAAGGAATATTTGTTCGGTAAAACACGTGAAAACCTTGACGAGCAAGGGATTGAGGCTTTAAAATGCTTGATATGGCTTTTTATATGTGTTACTCTACATACAGAAAATCTTCACTTTGTTGGACAAACATTCCTCAAAGTGTCTGTTTTCTTATGAAAAGCCGTTTACTTGTCTGTTCTTCCCTGCTTTGATTTTTTATCAGACAGGTTTAGAATCAGGCTGAACTGTGAAGAAATGATAATAAACTGCTGATTTGATACCCTTTTGGGAGGAGGTGAAAGGCATGAACAAGACAGAACTAATCAATGCGGTTGCTGAAGCAAGCGAATTGTCTAAAAAAGACGCTACAAAAGCAGTTGATTCTGTTTTTGATACGATTTTAGATGCACTTAAAAACGGTGATAAAATCCAACTGATCGGTTTCGGTAACTTTGAGGTGCGCGAGCGTTCTGCACGTAAAGGACGTAACCCGCAAACAGGTGAAGAAATCGAAATCCCTGCAAGCAAGGTACCTGCTTTCAAACCAGGTAAAGCTCTTAAAGACGCTGTTGCAGGAAAATAATTGTGAATATAGATCGTGTATGCATCTGATACATACACTTTGTTTCTTCACAGAAAAGCCCCTTGATAAAGGGGCTTTTCATATTTAAGCAGCCTCGGTCACCGGGCAGGACTTTCGTTTTGCTTTTGGCGCGGCAAATGTGCTAGAATCGAAATTAAATGTATTCAATGGTGGAGGACACAGACAATGAAAGAAGTTAATAAAGAACAGATTGAACAGGCGGTTCGCCAGATTTTAGAGGCGATTGGAGAAGACCCGGACCGGGAAGGGCTTTTAGATACGCCGAAACGCGTGGCAAAAATGTACGCGGAAGTATTCTCGGGATTAAATGAAGACCCGAAAGAACACTTTAAAACCGTTTTCGGAGAAGACCATGAGGAGCTTGTTCTTGTAAAAGATATCGCGTTTCATTCCATGTGTGAACATCACCTTGTTCCTTTTTACGGAAAAGCGCATATTGCCTACATTCCGCGCGGCGGCAAAGTGACGGGCCTGAGTAAATTGGCGCGGGCGGTGGAAGCCGTCTCAAAACGCCCGCAGCTGCAGGAGCGCATCACTTCAACGATTGCCGAAAGCATCGTAGAGACCTTAGAGCCCCACGGCGTCATGGTTGTCGTCGAAGCTGAGCATATGTGCATGACGATGAGGGGCGTAAGAAAGCCGGGTGCAAAAACAGTGACTTCCGCTGTAAGAGGTATTTTTAAAGATGATGCAGCGGCGCGTTCCGAAGTGTTAGAACATATTAAACGTGCGGATTAATAATGATAGAGGGTGCAGATATGAATTCAAAGCATTCAAGTGATTTTGTCGTCATTAAAGCGGTCGAGGACGGCGTGAACGTCATCGGTTTAACGAGAGGAACGGATACGAAATTTCACCATTCCGAAAAACTGGACAAAGGCGAAGTAATTATCGCTCAGTTTACTGAGCATACCTCTGCCATCAAAGTGAGAGGCAACGCCCTCATCCAGACCGCTTACGGAGAAATGAACAGCGAAAAAAAATAAGCCGGCTGTTTCCCGCTTTTGCCAAATGCCCGCAAACGGCGGGAGAATACAGCCAATTTCTTTTTTTTATGCTATAATGATACCTGCGTATAATAATGACGAGTAAATCTCATACATATTAGAATAAATGTGAATTTGGGGACAAGGGTGATATTTTTGCAAGACATCTACGGAACTTTAGCGAATCTAAATACGAAATTAAAACAAAAGCTGTCTCATCCTTATTTAGCGAAACATATTTCTGCGCCTAAAATCGATGAGGATAAGCTTCTTCTTTTTCACGCTTTGTTTGAAGAGGCGGACATTAAGAACAACGACAGAGAAAATTACATAGTAACTGCGATGCTTGTCCAAAGCGCCCTTGATACCCACGATGAAGTGACAACAGCCAGAGCGTTAAAGCGAGACGAAAATAAAAACCGGCAGCTCACCGTGCTTGCCGGCGACTATTTCAGCGGACTGTATTATTCGCTTTTATCTGAAATGAAGGATATCTATATGATACGGACGCTCGCTACGGCAATTAAAGAAATCAATGAGCATAAAATCCGTCTGTACGATCGGTCTGTCAATGACTTGAATCAATTGATCGAAAGCATGGCAATTGTGGAAGCGGCCCTGTTTCACAGAGTGTCAGACCACTTTAATCTTCCGCGCTGGAAAGAGCTGGCGAGTGATTTTTTTGTATATAAGCGGCTGATGAACGGCAATGCTATATTTCTCGATGTCATCGGCAATATTGTAAAGTCAGGGAAATCAAAGGCTGACATAATGGAAGATAGCTTCCGAAAGGCAAAGCAAAGCATTGAAACGCTGCTGCCGCTCAATTCACCAATCCAAAACCTCATGCTGAACCGGCTTAAGGCGATCAGCCAGGACAAAACATATCATCAGAAAGTGGAAGAAGGGTAATCAACATGCAAGAGTCAAAAGAACAGCGCGTACACGGCGTGTTTGAAAAAATCTATAAAAATTATGACCAAATGAACTCTGTTATCAGTTTTCAGCAGCATAAAAAATGGCGCGATAAAACGATGCAGATCATGAATGTAAAAGAAGGCGCAAAAGCGCTTGATGTCTGCTGCGGAACGGCTGACTGGACGATTGCCCTCGCAGAAGCGGCCGGAAAAAGCGGCGAAATCAAAGGACTGGATTTCAGCAAAAATATGCTGAGCATCGGTGAGAAAAAAGTGAAAGAGGGCGGTTACAGCCAAATTGAGCTTTTGCACGGAAATGCGATGGAGCTTCCTTTCGCTGATGATTCTTTTGATTTTGTCACCATCGGCTTCGGGCTGCGAAACGTTCCCGACTATCTGACCGTGCTGAAAGAAATGCGGCGGGTCGTCAAACCGGGCGGGCAGGTCGTATGTCTGGAAACATCCCAGCCGGAAATGTTCGGATTCAGACAGGCATATTTTCTTTATTTTAAATACATCATGCCTTTCTTCGGAAAAATGTTTGCGAAGAGCTATAAAGAATATTCTTGGCTTCAAGAATCGGCAAGAGAATTTCCCGGTATGAAAGAACTTGCGCGTCTGTTTGAAGAAGCGGGCCTGACGAATGTCAAATACCATTCGTTTACCGGCGGAGTGGCCGCTACGCATATCGGTTGGAAATGATGAATATACAGATGTTTGGGTGAATGATATGAAATTTAAAATGGCCTATTCTTTTTTAAATGACGATATTGATGTGATCGAAAGGGAGCTTGAGCAAACGGTGCGGTCAGACTATCCCTTGCTGAGTGAAGCCGGGCTCCATCTGCTCCAGGCGGGAGGCAAGAGGATCCGCCCCGTTTTCGTATTGCTTTCCGGCATGTTCGGCGACTATGACATTAATAAAATAAAATATGTTGCGGTGACGCTGGAAATGATTCATATGGCGTCCCTCGTGCATGACGACGTCATTGATGACGCCGAGCTGCGGAGGGGAAAACCGACCATCAAAGCCAAGTGGGACAACCGCATCGCCATGTATACCGGTGATTATATGCTAGCGGGCTCACTTGAGATGATGACGAGATTGGATGAGCCGAAAGCCCACCGGATCCTGTCCAAAACCATCGTAGAAGTATGCCTCGGAGAAATTGAACAGATCAGAGATAAATACAATATGGAGCAAAACCTCAGAACCTATTTGCGCCGCATCAAACGGAAAACGGCTCTTCTCATTGCCGTCAGCTGCCAGCTCGGCGCCATCGCTTCGGGAGCTGATGAGAAAATTCATAAAGCATTATATTGGTTCGGTTATTACGTGGGCATGTCCTATCAGATTATTGACGATATTCTTGATTTCACTTCAACGGAAGAGGAACTGGGAAAACCGGTCGGAGGGGATCTGCTGCAAGGAAATGTCACTCTGCCCGTTTTGTACGCGCTCCGTCAGCCTGAATTGAAAAATCAGCTGAAATTAATTAACAGTGAAACAACACAGGAGCAGCTCGCCCCCATTATTGAAAATATTAAACGCACAGACGCGATTGAAAAATCAATGGCCGTCAGTGACAGGTACTTAAAAAAAGCGTTTGAAAAACTGAATACACTGCCGAGAGGACGGGCGCGCTCATCATTGGCCGCCATCGCCAAATATATCGGCAAACGGAAATTTTAAATTCCTTTTACGAACAAGATGTGAACATTCTCCGCCCTGGATTGATTAATTGTCAGAAAGATGTTACGATTTCGGTGTGCAACTTGAAAGCCTATACATAATGATGGGGTGGAGAATCTTATGGAAAAAACTTTTATCATGGTAAAACCGGACGGCGTACAGCGCCAGCTGATCGGAGAGATTTTATCCAGATTTGAGCGTAAGGGCTTACAATTGGCAGGAGCCAAGCTAATGCAAGTTTCAGAACAGATGGCTGAAAACCATTATGCTGAACATAAAGGGAAGCCGTTTTTCGGCGAGCTTGTGGAATTCATTACATCAGGACCCGTATTTGCAATGGTATGGGAAGGGGAAAATGTAGTAGAGATCACAAGACAGCTGATCGGAAAAACGAACCCGAAAGATGCACTGCCGGGCACGATCCGCGGTGACTACGGCATGTTTGTCGGCAAAAATATCATTCACGGTTCAGACTCCTTAGAAAGCGCTGAGCGGGAAATTCACATTTTCTTTAAACAGGAAGAGCTTGTACCGTATCAAAAATTAATGGCCGACTGGGTGTACTAAGCCGTCAGCCTTTCTTTTTCTCGTATTATGAAAAGGTTTACATCATTTATGAAAGACAGAGGCTGTGTTGCCCTGTCTTTTCGTTTCTCACAAATCAGCCCGCGGGCTGATTTTTTTATTGAAATCGTACAATTTCGACAGAAAACAGGCTATACTAGGACAAAAGACAGCGAGATTGGGAGAGAAGCAATGGAGCCTTACGACATTTTTATCACCAAGTGGAAACAAATAACCGGCGTTGATTTATCTTTATACAAAGAAGCACAGATGAAAAGGCGGCTGACGTCCCTTTATGAAAAGAAGGGGTTCAGAGATTTTCAGGAATTTGCCGCCGCTTTGGAAAAGGACAAGCTTTTATTAAACGAAACATTGGACAGAATGACGATCAATGTTTCTGAATTTTACCGAAATTATAAACGGTGGGAAGTTCTTGAAACCTCAATTCTTCCGTTAATAAAGCATAACAAACCGTTAAAAATATGGAGTGCGGCCTGTTCAACGGGAGAGGAGCCCTATACTTTGGCTATGATTCTCAATCAGCAGACGGGACTGGCCGGATTTGATATATTGGCGACAGATATTGATGAAAAGGCGCTAAGCAAAGCCAAGCGGGGCATCTATCAGGAACGCTCGCTGCAAGAGGTGCCGGCTTCCGTGAAAAGCCGTTATTTCACCAAGCAGGCTGACAGCAGCTATCAAGTAAAACAAGAGATTCAGAAAAACATCCGGTTTAAGCGGCACAACCTGCTTGCCGACAGCTATGAACAGGATTTTGACCTGATCGTCTGCCGCAACGTCTTTATTTATTTTACTGAAAAAGCAAAAGAAGAGCTGTATGTGAAAATGGCGGGCAGTCTGAAAAAGAACGGAATTCTGTTTGTCGGCAGTACAGAACAAATTTTCAGCCCGGAAAAATTCGGCCTTGAGAGCACTGATACATTTTTTTATCAAAAAAGATAGAAGACATTTAATGAAAACTTGTGGTATAGTTTTACTTAAAAGCGTTAATGCGATGAAGGGAGAAAAAAGAAATGAGATACTTAACAGCCGGAGAATCACACGGTCCGCAGCTGACGACAATTATAGAAGGTGTGCCTGCGGGGCTTTATATAACTGAAGAAGACATTAATTTTGAGCTTGCCAGACGTCAAAAAGGGCACGGCCGCGGACGCCGCATGCAGATTGAAACGGACAGAGCGAAGATCACGAGCGGCGTGCGGCATGCCCGGACCCTCGGTTCACCCATCGCGCTCGTTGTAGAAAATAAAGATTGGACTCACTGGACAAAAATCATGGGCGCCGCACCGATTACAGAAGAAGAAGAAAGTGAAATGAAGCGCCAGATTTCAAGACCGAGACCGGGACACGCAGATTTGAACGGTGCTATTAAGTATAATCACCGCGATATGAGAAATGTGTTAGAACGATCTTCCGCGCGTGAGACAACGGTTCGCGTGGCTGCCGGAGCCGTCGCTAAAAAGATTTTAGCGGAGCTTGGCATTAAAGTCGCCGGGCATGTCCTGCAAATCGGCAGCGTAAAAGCAGAGAAAACCGATTACACATCCATTGAGGATCTCAAACGGGTAACGGAAGAATCACCGGTCAGATGCTACGATGAAGAAGCAGGCCGTCAAATGATGGCAGCCATTGATGAAGCGAAGGCAAACGGCGACTCGATCGGCGGAATCGTTGAAGTGATCGTCGAAGGTATGCCGGTCGGTGTCGGAAGCTATGTCCACTATGACCGTAAGCTGGACAGCAAGCTCGCTGCTGCCGTTCTGTCGATTAACGCGTTTAAAGGCGTCGAGTTCGGCATCGGTTTTGAAGCGGCCGGCAAAAACGGCAGTGAAGTTCATGATGAAATCGTATGGGATGAAGAGAAAGGCTATACACGCGCCACAAACAGGCTCGGAGGATTAGAAGGCGGTATGACGACGGGAATGCCGATTGTCGTCCGCGGCGTTATGAAACCGATCCCTACTTTGTACAAGCCGCTGAAAAGTGTCGACATTGAAACGAAAGAACCGTTTACAGCGAGCATTGAACGTTCAGACAGCTGCGCGGTTCCGGCAGCAAGTGTAGTGGCTGAAGCAGCAGTGGCCTGGGAAATCGCAAATGCCGTCGTCGAACAATTCGGGCTTGACCAGATCGACCGCATTAAAGAAAATGTTGAAAACATGAAAAAACTATCGAGGGAATTCTGATGAAAGAGCTTGAGGTTCGGACAGCTACCTCCGCATATCCCGTGTATATCGGTGAAGGCATAAGGAAACAGGCCGCTGCCCTTTTGTCTTCACTGAACAGGCCGCTGACAAAGATCCTTCTCATCATCGATGCTGAAGTTGACCGGCTTTACGGTGATGAGATGTTCCGGCTTTTAAACGAAACATGGCCCGTGAAAAAAGTGATCGTTCCAAGCGGAGAAGAAGCGAAGTCTCTGAAAGAGTATGAACGGATTCAAACGGAAGCGATCGCTTTCAATATGGACCGCTCCTCATGTATGATCGCCTTCGGAGGCGGCGTGACGGGTGATTTGGCCGGCTTTTGCGCAGCAACTTTTATGCGCGGAATTGATTTCATTCAAATGCCGACGACACTGCTTGCCCATGACAGCGCGGTCGGCGGCAAGGTGGCCGTCAACCATAAACTCGGAAAGAACTTAATCGGCGCGTTTTATCAGCCGAAAGCGGTGATTTACGATACGGAGCTACTGAAAACCCTGCCGGAACAAGAGCTGAGATCGGGTATGGCTGAAGTGATTAAACATGCGTTTATCGCCGATCATGCTTTTTTAGAAAAACTTCTCACGTTTGACACGTTGCAAGGACTGACAAGCGCTGAGCTGAATGAAATGATTTATAAAGGAATTTCAATCAAATCGGCCGTCGTGCGTGAGGACGAAAAGGAAGAGGGGATAAGAGCTTTTCTGAATTTCGGCCATACGCTCGGCCATGCCGTTGAGGCGGAATACGGATACGGCCGGATTACACATGGAGATGCGGTCGCCCTCGGCATGCAGTTTGCCCTTTACGTGAGTGAACAGGTTGCGGGATGCAAGATGAACAGAAAAGAACTCACGCAATGGCTGATTGGGCTCGGCTACCCGGGAAGCATCAGACAAGATATTGAAACGCCGGTTCTCTCCGCCCGGATGATGAATGATAAAAAAACGCGCGGAGGCATGACACAGTTCATCGTGTTAAAAGAATTAGGCGAAGCGCGGGACTGCATGCTTTCAAAAGATGAGCTCGAAAATTTGCTGAACAAATGGCGAATGGAGGAAACAGCATGATGATACGCGGCATTCGCGGAGCAACAACGGTGGAACAAGACACCGAACAAGAAATTTTAGAAAAAACACAGCAGCTGCTTGAAAAAATCATTGAACAAAATGGATGCAAGCCGGAAGACGTTGTGCAGATCCTGTTATCCGCCACGCCTGATATCCATTCCGTATTTCCGGCAAAAGCGGTCCGCCGCCTTTCCGGGTGGCAGTACGTCCCGGTGACGTGCATGCAGGAAATGGATGTCACCGGCGCTCTGCAAAAGTGTATCCGTGTCCTGATGACGGTTCAGACGGATACGCCTCAGGATGAAATCAAGCATGTCTATTTAGAAAAAGCCGTTGTGTTAAGGCCGGATTTATCATTGACAAAAAATACTGACATGTAATACGATAAACAAAGCTTAGAAATACACAAGAGTGTGTATAGAGCTGGTAAGTAAGATATTGAACAGTTGAGTTTAGAATAGGGTAGCAGAGAATGAGTTTAGCTGAGCTGAGATAAACACGTTTTTATTCTGCCCAAAAGAATCCTTTCTTTTGGGTTTATTTCTTATACGCAAGACTCCTCTCACTCTTCATCTCATTCTCCTTACCGTAAGGAGGAGAATCATGAATTTACAATCGGATGTTTCTTTATTTTTAAAGGACAGTCTGACACACCGCACCATTCCAATCGCAGAGACTTTTACGGTCGACACGATCACACCCATTCAGATGGTTGAAAAACTGGACAGAAACATTACGTATCTTTTAGAAAGCAAGGATGAGTCGTCAAGCTGGTCGAGATACTCTTTTATCGGCCTCGATCCTTTTATCACCATTAAAGAGAGTCATAACACATTCACTGCCGCTGATCCAAATGGGCATACGCTGTTTGAAGCGGGAGAATTAAAAGCCGTGCTTGACTGGATGAATGAGAGCTTCCGCATTAAAACACCCGAGCTTGATATCCCATTTTCGGGAGGGGCTGTCGGTTATCTGAGCTATGACATGATTCCTTTGATTGAGCCTTCCGTGCCAAGCCACGCGAAAGAAACAGATTTCGAAAAATGCATGCTGTTTGTCTGCCGGAAAATCATCGCGTACGACCACGAAACGAAACAAGTGCATTTCATTCAATATGCGGAGCTTAACGGTCGGGAGACGGAGGAAGAAAAGCGGGCCGTTTTTAAAGAAAATTGCGCGGAGCTTCGTAAGCTTATCGGTATTTTGACAGAATCGAAAGATATGAAAGAGCCGTTTTTTTCTAAAGAAACGTTTGACACGCCAAGTTTTGCCGATGTGACATCCAATTATACGAAAGAAGAGTTTATGGCCGGTGTTAATAAACTGAAAGAATATATAAAAGCGGGAGACATTTTTCAAGGGGTGCTTTCGCAAAAGTTTGACATTCCGGTATCCAGACATTCATTTGAGCTGTACAGGGTGCTCCGCATCATCAATCCTTCACCCTATATGTACTATATCAAACTGCCTGACAGAGACATTGTCGGGAGTTCGCCTGAACGTCTGATCCGCGTGCATGACAGGCACCTGGAAATTCATCCGATTGCCGGAACGAGAAGAAGGGGCGCCGGAAAAGAAGAGGACGAACGCCTGAAAAAAGAGCTGATGAATGACGAAAAAGAAAAAGCTGAACATTACATGCTCGTCGATCTGGCGCGCAATGACATCGGCAGAGTTGCGGAGTACGGTTCCGTAGCCGTTCCGGAATTCACAAAGGTCGTTTCTTTTTCACATGTGATGCACATCATCTCTGTTGTAACCGGCCGTTTAAAACAGGGCGTCCATCCCGTTGACGCGCTGATGTCAGCATTCCCGGCAGGAACACTCACGGGCGCTCCGAAAATCCGCGCGATGCAGCTTTTAAATGAATTAGAACCGACTTCCAGAGAAACCTACGGCGGATGTATCGCTTATATCGGATTTGACGGGTCAATTGATTCGTGTATTACCATCCGCACCATGAGTGTCAAAAACGGTACGGCATCGGTGCAGGCGGGCGCGGGAATAGTCGCCGATTCCGTCCCGGAAGCCGAATATGAAGAAAGCTGTAACAAAGCGGGGGCGCTTTTAAAAACGATTCAAATCGCAGAAGACATCTTTTCTGGCGGGGAGGAGAAGACGGATGAACAAATTTCTGCAATCGTGCGTTAATGGCCGTACGCTGAAAACCGGAGAAGCTGAAAAGCTGATGGAAATGATGATGAACGGGGACATGTCGCAGTCTGAGATCGGCGGGATTTTATCGGTGTTAGCCCACCGAGGTGAAACGGCGGAGGAGCTTGCCGGATTTGTAAAAGTGATGCGGGCGCGGGCACAGACATCAGGTGGCTTGGCGGATGTCGTTGATACGTGCGGAACAGGCGGAGACGGGATTTCTACGTTTAACATATCCACGGCAGCGGCAATTACAGCTTCTGCCGCCGGAGCTAAAGTTGCCAAGCACGGAAATCGCTCCGTTTCGTCTAAAAGCGGCAGCGCGGATGTGCTGGAAAAGCTGGGGGTTTCCATTCAAGCCACTCCAGACAGCGTCAAACGCAGCATTGAAATGAAACAAATGGGGTTTTTGTTTGCGCCGCTGTTTCATTCGTCAATGAAGCACGTCGCCGCCGCAAGAAAAGAGCTTGGCTTCCGAACCGTATTTAATCTGCTGGGCCCGCTCAGCAACCCGCTGCAGGTGAAGCGGCAGGTGATCGGCGTCTATTCATTTGATAAAGCGCGCCTGATGGCAAGCGCTTTGGAACAATTTGATGTCAGACACGTCATGCTTGTCTCTGCCCGTGACGGATTAGATGAATTGTCCATCTCAGCACCGACCGATATCATTGAACTGAAAAACGGTGAACGTCTGGAATATTCCGTTTCACCTGAACAATTCGGTTTTACAGAAGGTTCACTAAAGGATATTCAAGTGAGTTCATCGGAAGAAAGCGCGCTCCTCATTCAGAATATTTTTGCAAATAAAGCTCCGTCATCCGCTCTGCATATTACCGCCTTAAATGCGGGCGCGGCCATTTATACGGCAGGTCTTGCAAACGATCTGGAAGAAGGAACGAAAACCGCCTTAGAAGCGATTCAAAACGGAGATGCTAAAAGGCAGCTCGAACGTCTGAAACAGAAAGAGGAAGAAATGTATGCTTGATCAAATCATTCAGCAGAAAAAAGAAGAAATAAAATCCATCGTGCTGCCGGAAACCTGTCAAATTGAACGGAGATCCTTTAAAAAAGCGCTCCTGAACCCGAACCGTTTTATCGGGCTGATTGCCGAAGTGAAAAAAGCTTCGCCGTCTAAAGGATTGATTAAAGAGCATTTTGTTCCGGAAACGATTGCGGCGGATTATGAAGCGGCTAAAGCCGACGCCCTTTCAGTTCTCACGGATACCCGTTTTTTTCAGGGGAGAAATCAATTTCTGACAGATGTTAAACAAACCGTGTCTCTTCCCGTGCTGAGAAAAGATTTTATTATTGATTCCCTTCAGGTGGAGGAATCGTTCAGGATCGGCGCCGATGCCATTTTGCTGATCGGGGAAGCGCTGGAACCTTCAGAGCTTCATGAGCTTTATCTAGAGGCCCGCGAGAAGGGCATGGACGTTCTCGTTGAAATCCATGATGAAACTGTGCTTGAACGGATTTTACAAGTGTTTCAGCCGGACATTCTCGGCATAAACAACCGGGACTTAAAAACGTTCCGTACTTCTGTTTCGCAAACGGAAAAAATAGCGCAGCTTGTACCGGACGGCTGCCTGCTGGTCAGCGAAAGCGGCATCGGTTCTTTGGCTGACCTGCAATTTGTCAACAAGCACGGGGCGCAGGCTGTATTGGCCGGAGAATCCTTAATGAGAGAGGATTCGCAGCAAAAGGCGATCCGCGGACTGTTCGGGGAGTGACGATATGAAAAAGCCTGAGTTAAAGTACTGCGGAATACGATCGAAGCGTGATTATGAACTTGCGGCAGCTTCAGAAGCGGATTATCTGGGATTTATTTTTGCCGCAAGCAAACGGAGAGTAACGCCGGATGAGATCCGGAAATGGAAAGAGCAGGTCCGGACAGACAAGAAACATGTCGGAGTATTTGTAAATGAAACGATAGAAAACATCGCGCAAATCGCCTCTGATCTGGCACTTGACGTCATCCAGCTTCACGGTGATGAATCGCCTGAGGATGCCCTCCGCCTCCGCCCGCTAGTGCGCTCGGAGATATGGAAAGCGCTCCATCACGGGGAAGGGACGCTCCGTCAGATGGCTCAATTCGCACCTGCTGTCGACGGTTATGTCATTGATTCTTCAGTAAAAGGAATGAGAGGCGGCACGGGAATCGCGTTTTCATGGGCCCGTGTCCCCTTGTACCGAAAGCAGGCTCAAAATGCAAACAAGCGCTGTTTTATCGCGGGCGGCGTTAATCCTGAAACGATTACCGGCTTACTGAGATCGCGTCCGTGCGGTATAGATCTTGCCAGCGGAATTGAAAAAAACGGACAAAAGGATCAAACACTGATCCGGATTTTAGAAGAAAGGATGAACCACTATGTATCCATATCCAAATGAAATCGGAAGATACGGCGAATTCGGCGGCAAATTTGTCCCTGAAACATTGATGCGGCCCCTTGAGGAAATCGAAACGGCTTTCACAGAATTAAGGAATGATCCCGTTTTTCATGCCGAATATAAAAAACTATTGTTTGATTACTCCGGAAGACCGACCGCATTAACGTTCGCAGACAGGGTGTCGGAGTATTTGGGAGGGGCGAAAATCTATCTGAAAAGAGAAGATTTAAACCATACCGGCTCTCATAAAATTAACAACGCGCTAGGCCAGATTCTGCTTGCCAAAAAGATGGGCAAAACGAAAATCATCGCCGAAACCGGTGCGGGACAGCACGGTGTGGCTGCCGCGACAGCCGCCGCAAAATTCGGTTTTAAGTGTACGGTTTTTATGGGTGAAGAAGACGTTGCACGCCAGTCGCTGAACGTATTCCGGATGAAACTGCTCGGCGCGGAAGTGGTGCCGGTCACAAGCGGCAACGGCACGCTGAAAGATGCGACGAATGAGGCAATCAGGTATTGGGTCCAGCATTGTGAAGATCATTTCTACCTTATCGGTTCTGTAGTGGGGCCGCACCCGTATCCGTATATCGTTCGCGAATTCCAGAAAATCATCGGCGAGGAAGCGAAAGAACAGCTCCGCCGGGTTGAAGGAACGCTCCCGGATAAGGTTGTTGCATGTGTCGGCGGCGGAAGCAATGCGATGGGCATTTTTCAGGCCTTTTTAGACGAAGATACTGAGCTGATCGGCGCCGAGGCGGCCGGAAAAGGAATTGATACGCCGCTGCATGCGGCAACGATCGCAAAAGGGACGCTCGGGGTGATTCACGGTTCAATGACCTATTTAATACAAGATGAATACGGGCAGATTATCGAACCGTATTCCATTTCAGCAGGCCTTGATTACCCGGGGATCGGCCCTGAGCACGCCTATCTGCATAAAAGCGGCCGTGTAACGTACGAAAGCGTGACAGACGATGAAGCGATTGCCGCGTTACGTCTGCTTTCTGAAACAGAGGGTATTCTTCCGGCTATTGAATCTGCCCACGCCCTGGCAAAAGCGTTTGAAATGGCAAAAGACATGGATAAAGATAAAATCATTCTCGTCAGTTTATCGGGAAGAGGAGATAAAGACGTTCATACGCTGATGAATGTTTTGGAAAACGGGGTGGAGACACATGTTTAATCTGCGAGATTCTGAAAAATTATTTATCCCTTTTATTACAGCTGGCGATCCGCTTCCTGACATTTCTGTTGAGCTGGCAATATCATTGCAGAATGCAGGCGCTTCTGCCCTTGAAATCGGCGTTCCTTACACAGATCCGCTCGCGGACGGACCCGTCATACAACGGGCTTCAAAACGGGCTCTGGAAAACGGAATGAATATCGTAAAAGCAATTGAACTTGGCGGCAAAATGAAAAAAAACGGCGTTCATATTCCAATTATCCTCTTTACGTATTATAATCCTGTGTTACAATTAGATAAAGAATGCTTTTTCGCTTTACTGCGGGAAAACGACATAGACGGTCTGCTTGTACCCGACCTTCCATTAGAGGAAAACGCCCTTTTGCAAATGACATGCAAAAAGGAGAACATCGCTTATATCTCACTGGTTGCGCCGACAAGTGAAGACCGTTTGAAAATAATTACTGAACAGGCCTGCGGCTTTGTGTATTGTGTATCCTCTTTAGGAGTGACGGGCGTACGCAGCGAGTTCGATCCGTCTGTATACTCTTTCATTCGTAAGGTGAAAGAATTCAGCTCTGTTCCGGTGGCGGTCGGTTTTGGCATTTCAAACCGCAAACAGGTTGACAGGATGAATGAAATATCTGACGGTGTCGTTGTCGGCAGCGCGCTTGTCAAAAAAGTTGAAGAGCTTAAAACAAAGCTTGTGAATCCCGGCACAAGAGCTGATGCGCTTCTTGAATTTGAAGAATACGCAAAGACGTTCGGACGACTGTACAGTGTAAAATGAGGTGACTGGATTTGCAGATTAAAGAACAGCTGCGACAGCTGAAACCGTATCAGCCGGGCAAACCAATAGAAGAAGTGAAAATGGAATACGGGCTTGAGAAAGTAGTAAAACTCGCTTCTAACGAAAATCCGTTCGGCTGTTCACAGGCCGCTAAAGATGCGCTGCATCAGGAGATTGAGCAGCTTGCGCTGTATCCCGACGGTTACAGTGCCGCTTTGAGAACGCGGCTCAGTGAGCATCTGCAGGTCAGTGAATCTTCGATCATTTTCGGCAACGGCTCTGATGAGCTAGTGCAGATTATCTGCCGTTCTTTATTAAATGATCAGGCAAACACGATTACCGCCGCCCCGACTTTCCCGCAATACAGACACAATGCGGTGATTGAAGGCGCTGAGGTGCGCGAGGTGCCGCTCCGCAGTGACGGCGCTCATGATTTGGACCGGATGCTGGAAGCAATTGACGGCGAGACGAAAGTCATATGGGTATGCAACCCCAATAATCCGACAGGGACATATACTTCTGAGCAAGAGCTAATTGCCTTTTTAAACAGAGTTCCCGAGCATATACTCGTTGTACTTGATGAAGCGTACTACGAGTATGTCACGGCGGAAGATTACCCAGAAAGCATTCCGCTTTTAAAGCAATATGCGAATGTCATGATCCTCCGCACCTTCTCTAAAGCGTACGGACTTGCCGCGCTGCGTGTCGGATACGGCATTGCGGACGAAGCGCTGATCCGCCAGATTGAACCGGCGAGAGAGCCGTTCAATACGAGCAGAATCGGTCAGGCTTCGGCACTGGCAGCGCTTGATGACCAGATATTTATTCGGGAATGCGTCGAGAAAAATAAAGCAGGCCTTAAGCAGTATTATGATTTTGCAGAAACTCACGGATTAACTTGTTATCCTTCACAAACCAACTTTGTGCTCATTGATTTTAACCGCCCGGCGGATGAACTGTTCCAAGCCCTGTTGGAAAAAGGATATATCGTCCGCTCAGGACAGGCGCTCGGATTTCCGACAGCGTTAAGGATTACGGTCGGTACGAAAGAGCAGAATGAGGAAATTCTCACAATTTTAGCTGCAATATTATAAGAGGTGATCAGGCATCACCTCTTTGCTCTATTAAAATAGTTGAAAAAGGAAATGAGTGAAATGAAGGATACTATATTGCTTGCGGGGATCGGGCTGATCGGCGGATCGATCGCATTGGCCATCAAAAAGGAGCATCCGCATAAACGGATTATCGGTGTGGATATTTCGGAAGAACAGCTCACTGCCGCGCTGAAGCTCGGAATTATTGACGAGCGGGCCGGCTCATTTACGGAAGGGGCGCAGCAAGCGTCTGTTGTCATTATCGCCACGCCTGTCGCCCAAACGCTGAAAATGCTCGATGTGCTGGCCGCATCAGACATCACCCATGAACTCCTGATTACGGATGTCGGCAGCACGAAACAGAAAGTCGTCAGCTACGCCGACAAAGTGCTTCCGGCTCACTATCAATTTGTCGGCGGCCATCCGATGGCGGGATCTCATAAATCCGGGGCCGCTGCCGCGAAAGAATTTTTATTCGAAAATGCGTTTTACATTTTAACACCCGGAAAATCAACTTCTAAAGAGTCAGTAACGCATCTGAAGGAACTTTTGAAAGCGGCAAACGCCCACTTTGTGGAGATGACTCCCGAGGAGCATGACGGCGTAACGAGCGTCATCAGCCATTTCCCTCATATCGTTGCTGCAAGCCTCGTACATCAGGCTCATCATGCTGAAGAAGATTATCCGTTTTTGAAACGTTTCGCAGCCGGCGGTTTTCGGGACATCACCAGGATCGCCTCAAGCAGTCCGGCGATGTGGAGGGACATACTTCTTCATAACAAAGATAAACTGCTTGACCGCTTCAAAGAATGGAAATGGGAGATTGACACGATCGAATCTTATGTAGAAAATGAAGATGCGGACAGCCTGTTCGGATATTTTAAAAAAGCGAAAGATTATCGCGACGGTCTGCCGCTCCGTCAAAAAGGAGCGATCCCGTCCTTTTATGACCTTTATGTCGATGTTCCCGATCATCCGGGGGTCATTTCGGAAATTACGGCGATATTGGCAGAAGAAAAAATCAGTATCACCAACATCCGCATTATCGAAACAAGAGAAGATATTAACGGAATTCTCAGAATCAGTTTCCAGACTGATGATGACAGGAAGCGGGCGGAAACCTGCATTCAATCCCGCGCTAAATATGACACATTTTACGCTGACTGAGGTGGAAAACATTGAAAAGAGAAAAAGTGACGTCTTTAAACGGTGAAATTCATATTCCGGGGGATAAATCCATCTCCCACCGTTCTGTTATGTTCGGAGCGCTTGCGGAAGGAACGACAACGGTAAAAAACTTTTTGCCCGGAGCCGATTGTCTGAGCACCATTGCCTGCTTCAGAAAAATGGGTGTCTCCATTGAACAAAACGGAAGTGATGTAACGATATACGGGAAGGGCATTGACGCACTTAGTGAGCCTGACAGCCTTCTTGATGTCGGAAATTCCGGCACGACCATCCGCCTGATGCTCGGCATTTTAGCCGGACGCCCATTTCACAGTACGGTAGCGGGGGACGAAAGCATTGCAAAGCGCCCGATGAAGAGGGTGACAGAGCCTTTAAAACAGATGGGAGCCGCGATTGACGGAAGAGCGGACGGAGGATTTACGCCTTTATCCGTAAGAGGCGGACAATTGAAAGGCATTGATTACGTCTCCCCTGTTGCAAGCGCGCAGATCAAATCCGCCGTGCTGCTTGCCGGATTGCAGGCTGAAGGGACGACAACCGTCACTGAGCCTCATAAATCAAGAGACCATACGGAACGGATGCTGAACGCTTTTGGCGCCAAGCTTGCGGAAACGGAGACGAGCGCTTCCGTAACGGGCGGTCAGAAGCTTCGGGGGGCTGATATTTTCGTGCCCGGCGATATTTCTTCAGCAGCCTTTTTCCTCGCGGCAGGTGCTGTCGTTCCCGGAAGCCGGATTGTGCTGAAAAATGTCGGCCTGAATCCGACACGCACGGGAATGATTGATGTCTTAAAGCAAATGGGGGCTTCACTTGAAGTGATTCCTTCAGAAGCGGACAGCGCGGAGCCTTACGGAGACCTGGTTATTGAAACTTCAGATCTGAAAGCGGCAGAAATCGGCGGAGAAATCATTCCCCGTTTAATTGACGAGATCCCGATTATCGCCCTTTTGGCAACGCAGGCTGAAGGCACAACTGTCATTAAAGACGCTGCGGAGCTGAAGGTGAAGGAAACGAACCGGATCGACACCGTCGTATCAGAGCTCCGGAAAATCGGTGCAGACATTGAACCGACTGAAGACGGCATGAAAATACACGGCAATAAAACGCTTGCGGGCGGAGCCGATGTGTCAAGCCACGGCGACCACCGCATCGGCATGATGCTCGGTATCGCTTCATGCCTGACAGAAGAGCCGATTGACATCCGTGATACTGAGGCGATCCATGTCTCATATCCGTCATTTTTTGAGCATTTAGATCAATTAGCCAAAAAAGCCTGAAGACGATTCTTCGGGCTTTTTTCTTCATGTGTCATAAAATCTTGGGCTTTGACATAGCTTGTCTTAAACAGAAAAATAAAAGAAAGGGGGAATGCGTTTTCGTTACAGAAACAGCCGGAACAAATTGCGCTGTTTGCGTATAAAGATGCCGTCCCCTTTTTTGCCGTTTTCCTCTTAACCATTTTCTGATAAACTATAATGCCGGGTGAAGCATCTTATTTGCGGGCAGGCCCTGTCTGAATTATGATAAGAATAACCCGAATAAAAACCCTTTTCATTGGTTGATGAGGTATAGGAAAAGAAAGGACCGGTCTGATTTGAATACATTGATTCAAGAAGCCATAAAATTAGTTGAAGCAGGTGAAACCGAAAAGGGACTCAAAGCGCTTTCAAAAGCTGAAACGCAGCTTCATGACGAAGACAAAGCCATTGCAGCCCAGCTCTACTATGAATGGGGAAACGCCGAAAAAGCGTTAGCGCTGATCAGTGATCTGCATGACCTTTATCCGGATGAGTCTGAGCTGACGAATTTTTACGCCGAATTGTTAATAGATATTGATGAAGAAGAAAAAGCTCTTGAGGTGCTGGAGACAATTTCTCCGGAAGACCCGTCTTACGCGGAAAGCCTTCTTTTAATGGCTGATCTGTATCAGATGCAGGGCTTATTTGAAGTAAGTGAGCAAAAGCTGTTACAGGCGAAAGCGATGTTACAAGATGAACCTGTTATTGATTTCGCTCTGGGGGAATTATACTTCACTCAGGGGTCATACGCAAAAGCCGTTCCGTACTATGAAGAGACGGCAAAAGAACGGCACGAAATCGGCGGCGTAAATGTTCATCAGAGGCTGGCTGAGTCATTGAGCGCGGCGGGTGAATTTGAGGAAGCGATTTCATGGTATGAAAAAGCGGCGGCAGAACATACAGAACCGAATACGATTTTCGGGTACGGGTTCACAGCCTATCAGGCGGGAATGGTCAAAACAGCCATCAAGCAGCTGTCTGATTTAAAAGGGCTTGATCCTTCCTATTCATCGCTTTATATGCCGCTTGCAAAAAGCTACGAGGCAGAAGGCATGTATGAAGATGCATTAAAAACCGCTAAAGAAGGTATTACTTACGATGAATACAATAAAGAGCTTTTTCTCTATGCGGCGAAAATGGCGTTAAAGCTCGGCAACGAAGAGGAAGGCAAAAAGCTTCTTCAGGAAGCGCTGGCGCTCGATCCGGGTTACGTGGAAGCGCTCCATACGCTTTTAGCCGTCTATCATAAAGAAGAAAGCTTTGAAGAGATTATTGATCTGATTCAGGAAGTCCGCGGCTACGGAGAAGAAGATCCGAAATACAATTGGTATTTGGCGGGTGCCTATACAGGCCTTGAGCAATACGCTGAAGCGAAAAAAAGCTTCGAAGCTGCGTATCTCCATTATCAGGATGATCGGGATTTCTTATATGAATACGCTCACTTCTTATTGGAAGAGGGTCTCCAGAAAGAAGCGCTGCCGCTTTTAAAACAAGTGCTTTCAATGGATGGAACAAACGAAGAGCTTGAAGAAACAATCTTACGGATAGAGGATGAATTTTTAAGATAAGCAGGATTTTGGACCACGCTTGCTGAATGTATAAGTGATGTCAGATTATACGATCGATAGAGGAGGGAATTACATGCAGACCCCTGTTTCTGTCAATGAAAAAAAGGATTTTATCCGTTGGTTTTTAAATCATTATCAGCTTAAACGCCGGGAGTGCGTCTGGATTTTAAATTATTTAATGAGTCATGATTCATTAATGGAAAAAGTCCATTTTGTAGAACAAGCTGAATTTTGCCCGCGAGGCATTATCATGTCTACTCATTGCGTTGATGAGGTGCCGTTTAGGTTTTACAAAGAAAATGTCATGACTACGGACGCGGAAAAATCTTTTCACGACATCCGGTTAAATAAACAGCAGGATTTATTTATCCAGCTGAATTTCCGTTCGGCCTACAGCTCACCGGAATATGCCGCTGTTCTTGAATCAAATCCGCATCTGCCGAAAGACCTGTTTGAAAATAAACAGGATCAGGGGATGGCTGAAAAAATATTAGAACATGCCATTTCCACTTTCCAGCGGGAAAAGCTGCTTAAAGATATCGACGAGGCGCTGGACCGCCACGACAAAGAAACATTTGAAAAGCTTTCCCGCCAATTGAATCAGCTCACATAAATGACAGCCTTGCAGAGTATGCAAGGCTTGTTGCGTAAAGAGGAGGAACGAGACATGAGATGGAGGGCCGCTGATGCCGATGCCTATTTACAATCTGCGGATTACATTGATACCGCTGTCATTCCGTTAATTTCCATAACATCTTCAGGAGGCTTAAAAGAGGCCGTTGAACAGGGGGAAAGCACCCAATTGCTTTCTGAAGAGCTTGAGCGCCAATTGAAGGGACGGGTATATTTATTCCCCTCTTATACATATGTTGATATAGACCAATCACAAATCGCCCTGCTTCAAAAACTTAAAGAAGAGGTGATGACCAACTTCCGGCACGCCTTGTTCCTGACGGCAGACGAAAAATGGAAGGATTCTGAAATAGGGTCTGATGTCATATACATACCTGCCGTTCCGTTTGAACATATGAAAGACTCTTTAAAGAGAAAAATAGCGGATGACAAGTGCGGAGAAATTTTGAACGTTTTGTTACAGAAGTGGAACAATTCTTAAAAACTCCATACATCCCGCAAAACACCCGTTTTGCCTCTGTTGACCTTGCTGAAAGATTCATATATTATGAGGGTGTCAAATCTCTGAATTATTTTCTATTTTAGTTAATTTTTGGTCAATCTTTAGGGGGGGAAGAGATGGGCGGAAAACAAGATATATCAAGAAGACAATTTTTAAACTATGCGCTCACCGGCGTGGGGGGATTTATGGCCGCCAGTGCGCTTATGCCCATGGTCCGTTTTGCGCTGGACCCGGTATTAAAACCGACGGGAGATCAAAAAATGGTGCAGGTTGTCAGTGTGGATGAGCTGACGAAGGAGCCGAAGCGGTTTGACTTTAAAATTCATCAAGTCGACGCCTGGTACGAATCGGAAGAATCCAGGTCAGCCTGGGTTTACAAGCACGGGGATGAAATTATAGCGCTTTCTCCGATCTGTAAACATTTGGGCTGCACCGTAAACTGGAACAATGATCCTAAAAATCCGAACAAATTCTTTTGTCCCTGCCATTACGGGCTGTATGAAAAAGACGGCACGAACGTTCCGGGCACGCCGCCGCTCGCGCCTCTTGACCGTTATGAGCAAAAAGTAAAGGACGGCTTTTTGTATCTTGGAAAAGCAAAGCCTAGGGGGGAAGGGTGACATGCTGAATAAAATTTATGACTGGGTGGATGAACGTCTCGATATTACGCCGATGTGGCGGGATATCGCCGACCATGAAGTGCCGGAACATGTAAATCCCGCTCACCATTTCTCGGCTTTTGTCTATTGTTTCGGCGGTTTGACGTTTTTTGTAACCGTTATCCAAGTGCTGTCCGGGATGTTTTTAACGATGTATTATGTGCCGGATATAAAAAACGCGTGGGAATCCGTGTATTATTTGCAGAATGAAGTCGCTTTCGGGCAGATTGTAAGGGGTATGCACCATTGGGGCGCAAGTTTAGTCATTGTGATGATGTTTTTACATACGCTGCGGGTTTTCTTTCAGGGAGCTTATAAAAAGCCTCGGGAATTGAACTGGATCGTCGGTGTTCTGATCTTTTTTGTGATGCTCGGTCTCGGTTTTACAGGGTATCTGCTTCCGTGGGATATGAAGGCGCTGTTTGCGACAAAGGTAGGTCTTCAGATTGCGGAGGCGACGCCATTGATCGGAGCGCAGGTGAAAACTCTTCTTGCCGGCCACCACGATATTGTCGGCGCCCAAACGCTGACGAGATTTTTTGCGATTCACGTATTTTTTCTCCCTGCCGCTTTGTTTGCGCTCATGGGCGCCCACTTTGTCATGATCCGCAAGCAGGGAATTTCAGGACCGCTTTAATACAAATCTGATATAAAAGGGAGGGGATGACATGCACCGGGGGAAAGGAATGAAGTTTGTAGGAGATTCAAGGATACCGGCTGAAAAAAAACCGAATATACCGAAAGACTATTCAGAGTATCCTGGAAAGACAGAGGCGTTTTGGCCGAATTTCCTGCTGAAAGAATGGATGGTCGGGGCCGTTTTCCTCGTCGGATTTCTCGTTTTAACGATTGTGCACGAGCCGCCTTTAGAACGGGTGGCGGACCCGACGGATACAGGGTATATTCCGCTGCCGGATTGGTATTTTCTATTTTTATACCAGCTATTAAAATATGAATATGCCGCAGGGAGCTACACCGTTATCGGCGCGATGATTATACCGGGTCTTGCCTTCGGGTCGCTGCTTTTGGCTCCGTTTCTCGACAGGGGGTCTGAAAGAAGGCCGTGGAAACGTCCGGTTGCGGTCGGGATGATGCTTTTGGCGCTTTGCGCTACGGTCTTTTTAACGTGGCAGTCAGTCGCGACGCATGACTGGGCGAAGGCGGAGGAGCAAGGGAAAATCAAAAAAGAAGCCGCCATTGATACTGAATCAGACGGTTATAAGGTATTTAAAGAACAAGGCTGTATTTCCTGTCACGGGGATAATCTTCAAGGCGGAAGCGCCGGTCCGTCCCTGGTCGATAACGGGCTGAGCCCGGAAGAAATTAAAAAAATCGCCGTCAAAGGGAAAGGGCAGATGCCAGCCGGTATTTTTAAAGGGAATGACAAACAGCTTGATCAGCTGGCGAAGTTCATTTCTGAAACGACAGCGAAATAACGTATTGTGAAGCAGACAATAGCAGGATATACTTTTATGAAAAGAGCTGACCGGATGTCAGCTTTTTTTGCATGATACATACTTTTTACGGACTGAGAGTTGATGGTATGAGGTGGATTTCTTATCTTTTAGGGTTGCGCGGCATGCTTCTGCTTGTTCTTGCCGTTAATTTTATCGGTACGGTGTACGGCTATTATTGGTATGTGCCTCAGCTTGCGGACACGCCGTTCCGATTTCTGATATTTGTGCCTGACAGCCCGACGGCGACGTTTTTCTTCCTGTTCGTGCTTCTGGCATTTCTCATGAAAAGAAACGCGCCGCTGTTTGAAGCGCTGGCTCTTGTAACTCTTGTAAAATACGGGCTGTGGGCGGTCGGAATGAATGTCTTTGTGTTGGCCAAAATGGGGCAGATGCCTTGGGAAGGGTACATGCTGATTGCTTCACATTTTGCCATGGCCGTTCAAGGCGTTTTATACAGCCCGTATTTTCGGTTCCGGTTATGGCATCTTGCCGCTGCCGCTGTTTGGACGCTTCATAATGATGTCATTGATTATCTTTTCGGCATGATGCCCCGCTACTCAATGCTCAATGACTATATGCAAGAGATCGGCTATGCTACATTCTGGCTGAGCATATTTTCACTCGGCCTTGCATACTATTTGGTGATTTCCAAAAGACGGATAAAGCTTGACTTACACTGATAGAATCTTGGTCTAACCTTGTCCCGCTCCTCATATTCTGTAAAGAGAAGGAGTGGGAGGGACCTCTATGAAACGAAAGCTGACGATCTGTCTTTTACTTGCTCTTATGTGTTTCATCACAACTGCCAAAGCTGAAGATGAGGGCGGTCTCAAGGAACTGAACGACCTTTCGGATACCGTTTTCCAA
The DNA here is from genome assembly GCF_021228595.1 of Bacillus sp. FCW2. NCBI lineage: Bacteria > Bacillati > Bacillota > Bacilli > Caryophanales > Bacillaceae > Bacillus > Bacillus sp. FCW2. The sequence goes on from NZ_CP089436.1 coordinate 1,410,651, forward strand.
ATGACGCGGCATTCGCAGTATGATGAGGCTCTGCAAGTGCTTGGCTACTTTAAGAAAAAAATGACACACGTAAACTCACTGAACGGCGCCGAAGTCAGGCAGGTGACTCTGGGTTTCAATGATTTAGTGCGCGTTCTGAAACAGGCAGACGCCTCAGATAACGAAAAAATCCGGGCAGCCGCCCAGTTCAGGTTGGTAATGGATGCGATGGAAGACCACTCCGATCCGCTGTGGGGTTCGCTTGAAAGACCGATTATGGCGACATTCAGCGCCTTAAAAGAAGATGTCAGCGGAAACGGAAGTGAAAATTTCAATGAAAAGTGGAATGAATTTATATCATTATATGATTTAATTTATCCCAGCCTGACAATGGATGTGTCGGCCGGCCAGCTTGATACGGTGGCGAAACATATCGAGGTAATTGAGCAGGAAGGGTTTCAGCAGATGACAAAAGGAACAAAGCTTGAGCGTCTGACGCTCCTGCAGCAGGATTTAAAGCGGGTTTTTGACAAGGTGGAGCGGGATGACGCTGATCCTTCGCTGCTCTGGGTCATTCTGACAACAGGCGGTATCATTATTACTGCGCTGACATATGTCGGCTACCGAAAATACAGAGCGGAAAAAAAGAAAGAGAAAAAGCGTGAGTATCCTAAGTCTAAATAAACACAAATTGCTGTAAAGGAGCTAAGCCAGTGAAAAAACTCATCCAGCAATTGGCTTCAAAACACCTCCCGCAGCCGATCAGAGGCAGAAAAGGGGCGACTGACGAAGGACCGCGAAACCTCCCGCGTGACTTCCAGAATCCTGACATGCTCGTTCCGCCTTCAACGGATGCAGGAACGGTTCAAAATTTGAAATTCTCATTTTCTGATACGCATATGAGGCTTGAAGACGGAGGATGGTCCAGAGAGGTGACGGTCAGGGAACTGCCGGTATCCAAAAACATCGCGGCGGTGAACATGAGACTGAAGCCGGGAGCTGTGCGGGAGCTTCATTGGCATAAAGAAGCCGAATGGGGATATGTGATTAACGGAGGAGTCCGTTTAACTGCGGTCGATCAAAATGGGCGGAATTTTATTGATAATGTCAGTGAAGGGGATCTGTGGTATTTTCCTTCCGGCATTCCTCATTCCATTCAAGGATTAGAGCAGGGAAGTGAGTTTTTGCTCGTCTTTGATGACGGCTCTTTTTCAGAAAACAGCACCTTTTCAGTAACGGACTGGTTTGCCCACACCCCGCGCAGCGTGCTGGAGGCGAACTTCGGTGTTCCGGGTTATGAGTTGGCTTATATTCACAAGAAAGAGCGTTACATGTTCCAGTTGGAACCGCCTCCCCCTATTGAGCAGGCTGCAGTTTCTTCCCCGGAAGGCACCGTTTTGGAGCCGTTCAGCTACAAACTTTCCCGGCATGAGCCCCTTGTTACCAGCGGGGGAAGAGTAAAGATTGTCGATTCAAAAACGTTTAAGGTGTCAAAAACGATTGCCGCAGCTCTTGTGGAGGTCGAACCCGGAGGCATGAGAGAATTGCATTGGCATCCGAATACGGACGAGTGGCAGTATTATCTTTCAGGAGAAGCGAAAATGACGGTGTTTGCGGCGGAAGGAAGAGCGCGGACATTTAACTATCAATCGGGTGACGTAGGATATGTTCCTTTTGCAATGGGACATTATGTTCAGAATACCGGTGACACCGTGCTTCGCTTTCTGGAAATCTTCAAAAGCGACCGTTTCGAAGACGTCTCTTTAAACCAATGGCTGGCACTGACGCCGCAGCGCTTCGTCGAGCAGACGCTCAATGTCAGTCCGGCATTCGCCCGCCGATTGAAAAAGAAAAAATCACCGGTTGTCAAATGGAAACACGAACAGTAAAGGCGGCAAAAGCCGCCTTTTTATTATCGTCTGATCGGATTTTTATTTTCATCAAGCGTAAATCCTTCGCCAAGTACATCATGGACGTCGCTTACTGCAACAAAGGCGTGCGGGTCAACGGAAGTGATGACGCTTTTCAAAAGCACAATTTCGTTTTTCGGAACGACGCAGTAAAGAACGTCCCTGTCTTCTTTTGTATATGATCCCTGTCCTTTTAAAACGGTGACACCGCGCTCCATCTCTTCAATGATTTTTTGCTGGATCAAATCGTTTTTCGAAGAAATAATCGTTGCCCCTTTTGCGGCATAGCCGCCTTCCTGGATAAAATCAATCAATCTCGCAGCGACAAAAACGGCTACAAGCGTGTACATCGCTTCCTTGTAAGAAAGATACGTAAACAAAGAAAGCAGAATGACACAGGCGTCAAAGGCAAACATCGTCCGGCCCATCGGGATTCCGAAAAATTTGTTGATCAGCCTGGCGATGATATCGACCCCGCCCGTCGTGCCGCCGTATTTAAAAATAATGCCGAGACCCGCGCCGATAAATACACCGGCGAACAAGGCGGCCAGCGCTAAATCATGGGACAGCGGCATATGAATTTCGTAGCGCTGAAAAACACTCAGAAAAACAGAAAGAGAAACGGTGCCGATCAGGGTATAGACAAACATCGTCCGGCCGAGCATACGCCAGCCGATGAAAAAGATAGGAATGTTCAATACCAGGTTGGAAATAGAAGGGCTGATGTGGAATAACGCATATAAAAGCAGCGTAATGCCGGTAAATCCGCCTTCCGCCAAATTGTTCTGCATATTAAAGTGAACCAGTCCGAATGAAAAAACAGCGGCGCCGATTAAAATAAAGCAAATGTTTTTGATTCTGATTTCTCCAAGCATTGCATCAAACCCCTTTTCCTTCCATAAGATTGCGTAAATATTATAGTGGATACAAAAGAAAACAGCAAACTGCCGTTTTTAACATTTGTCAAATGTACTTGAATTAGCTAACATGGAAGAGATGACAGGAGGTATTCGCACAGTGAGTGACAAAACGATGAAAGACTTACAAGCTGAGGTCGATGAATATATCGGCCAATTCAAAGAAGGCTATTTCAGCCCGCTTGCCATGATGGCCCGTATCACGGAAGAACTGGGCGAACTTGCAAGAGAAGTCAACCATTATTATGGGGAAAAGCCGAAGAAAACGACGGAAAATGAGAAAAGCATGGAAGAGGAAATGGGCGATGTGCTGTTCGTCCTGATCTGCCTCGCCAACTCCCTTGATATTTCATTGGAGGAAGCTCATAACCGCGTCATGCATAAATTTAATACACGTGATAAAGACCGCTGGACTAGAAAAGAAGAAGGAAAGTAGGAGAAACCATGTCAAATGAAACCATTAAAGTCGTCATTGCCGGACCGAGAGGCAGAATGGGCCAGGAGGCCGTAAAACTTGCCGTCCGCACGCCTCATTTTGAGCTTGTCGGCGCTATTGACCATACATACGATCAGCAAACATTGCGGGAAGTGATGTCAGCTGATTCAGACGCTCTTATTTATACGGATATCCGCGCATGTTTCCAAGAAACAAAACCGGATGTGCTGATCGATTTGACAACGCCTGAAATCGGCAAAAAACATACGAAAGCCGCTCTTGAACACGGCGTCCGCCCCGTTGTGGGAACGACCGGATTTTCTGAAGCGGATTTAGAGGAGCTTCAAGCCTTGACTGAAGAAAAAGGAATCGGCGCCATCATCGCTCCGAACTTTGCATTAGGCGCGGTGCTGATGATGAAGTTCTCACAAATGGCCGCCAACTATTTTGAAGATGTAGAAATCATTGAGCTTCATCATGATCAAAAGCTGGATGCCCCGAGCGGAACGGCGCTGAAAACAGCGGAAATGATCTCAAGCGTCCGTACAGAAAAGCAGCAGGGCCATCCTGATGAAAAAGAAATTCTGCCGGGCGCCCGCGGTGCTGAATTAAACGGCATCCGCCTTCACAGCGTGCGTCTGCCGGGCCTTATCGCCCACCAGGAAGTCATGTTCGGCATGGACGGCCAGACGCTGAAACTGCGCCATGACTCCTATAACCGGGCTTCCTTTATGTCAGGAGTGAAGCTGTCAGTGGAGCAAGTGATGAAAATCGACCAGCTTGTATACGGACTCGAAAATATTATCGACTGAATCGGCAAGGGGGAGAACATCAAATGAAAATTGCTTTGATTGCTCACGATAAAAAAAAGCAGGATATGGTTCAGTTTACGACCGCATATAAAGATATATTGAGCCATCATGAGTTATACGCGACAGGTACGACTGGCCTGAAAATCCAGGAAGCGACCGGATTGTCTGTTGAACGTTTTCAATCCGGCCCGCTCGGCGGAGATCAGCAAATCGGCGCATTGATTGCAGCAAATGCCCTGGATCTCGTCATTTTTCTGCGCGATCCGTTAACTGCGCAGCCTCACGAACCGGATGTCTCGGCGCTGATCCGGTTGTGTGACGTATACGCGATCCCGCTCGCCACAAATATGGGAACAGCGGAAATCCTCGTCCGGACGCTGGATGGCGGGGCATTTGATTTCCGCAATCTTGTGCGCGGAGGAGAACCGAATGTCTGAACACGTTGATATTCTGGCGTTCGGCGCCCATAGTGATGATGTCGAGATCGGTATGGGCGGCACGATCGCAAAATTTACGGCTCAAGGAAAAACCGCGGTGATATGCGATTTGACCGAGGCCGAACTATCATCTAACGGAACGGTAGGGATAAGAAAAGAAGAAGCGGCAAAGGCGGCCCGAATTCTCGGCGTAAAAGAGAGAATCCAGCTTACGCTTCCCGACCGCGGGCTTTTGAAAAGTGAGGACGGCATCCGCCGGATTGTCAGTGTCATCAGAGCCTGCCGGCCGAAAACCGTTTTCATGCCTTATCCGAAAGACCGTCATCCTGACCACGGCAATGCGGCGGCTTTGGTCGAAGAAGCGGTGTTCTCGGCGGGAATTCATAAATACAGAGATCACCAGGAACTGCCGGCTCATAAGGCTCAGCGCGTATACTATTATATGATCAACGGGTTTCACCGTCCGGACTTTGTAATCGACATAACGGAAACCATCGATCTGAAAAAAGAAAGCCTGCACGCCTATCAAAGCCAGTTTATTCCTACGGCGCAGTCAGTGAACACACCGCTGACCAACGGTTATATCGAAATGGTGGAAGCGAGGGAAAGACTGTATGGCAAAGAAGCCGGGACGGGGTATGCCGAAGGTTTCTTTTCAAAACAGCTTCCCGTTTTGAATGATGATGTTTTTGGGGGCGGACAATGAGACCATTAAAAATAGGGATTACATGCTACCCGAGTGTCGGAGGCTCGGGTATTATTGCGACGGAACTCGGCAAGCTGCTTGCGGAAAAAGGGCACCAGGTTCATTTCATCACATCAAGCATCCCGTTCAGATTAAATACATATCATCCGAATATTCATTTTCATGAGGTGGAAGTCAACCAATACGCGGTATTTAAATATCCGCCTTATGACCTTACGCTGGCGAGCAAAATCGCCGAGGTTGCCGCGAGGGAAAATCTTGATATCATTCACGCGCATTATGCGCTGCCGCATGCGGTATGCGCTTATCTCGCCAAACAGATGCTCAAGCGCGACATTGGCATCGTGACGACGCTTCACGGTACGGACATCACCGTTTTAGGATATGATCCGTCATTAAAAGATTTAATCCGTTTTGCCATCGAAGCGTCCGACAGAGTGACGGCGGTATCAACCGCGCTTGCCGGAGAAACATATGACTTAATCAAGCCGGATAAAAAAATTGAGACCATCTACAACTTTATTGATGAACGTGTTTATCTTAAGAAAAATACAGAGAGTATAAAAGAGAAGCATGGCATTTTGCCGGATGAAAAGGTCGTCATCCATGTTTCGAACTTCAGAAAAGTAAAACGTGTTAAAGATGTCATCCGTGTTTTCCGTAATATCGCAGCCAAAACAAAGGCGAAGCTCCTGCTTGTCGGCGACGGGCCGGAAAAGTGCGTCGCTTGGCAGCTTGTCGAAAAATACGGACTGCAGGATCAAGTGCTGCTCCTCGGAAATCAGGACAGGGTGGAAGAGCTGTATTCCATCAGCGACCTTAAACTTCTTCTGTCTGAAAAAGAAAGTTTCGGACTCGTCCTCCTTGAAGCGATGGCCTGCGGCGTGCCGTGCATCGGAACAAATATCGGCGGAATCCCGGAAGTGATTAAAGATCAAGTAAGCGGTTTTCTGGTGGAAGTCGGCGATATTCAGGAGGCATCTGAAAAAGCGCTTGCCGTTTTAGAAGATAAACAGCTCAGCAAACGATTGACTGATCATGCGCTGAAAATGGTGGAGACCGCCTTTTCTTCGCAAAGAATCGTCAGTCAGTATGAACGGATTTATGACGAATTGGCAGGACCGGAGTGATCTTATGGAACAGGAATTTGTCAAAGCCCTCCCCATCCTTCATCATCTGATGAAGGCGGGCCATCAGGCGTACTTTGTCGGGGGAGCCGTCAGAGACAGCTATATGAAACGGAAAATAGGTGATGTGGACATCGCAACCAGCGCTTCGCCGAATGAGGTGGAGCGCCTCTTTAAGCGGACTGTCGATGTAGGAAAAGAGCACGGCACCGTAATCGTCTTGTGGGAAGATGAAACCTATGAAGTCACCACTTTTCGCGCCGAATCAGAATATAAGGACTACCGGCGCCCTGAAGCTGTGCGGTTCATTACTTCTTTATCAGAAGACTTAAAGCGGAGAGACTTAACGATTAATGCGATGGCGATGTCTGCCGAAGGAGAGCTGCTTGATTATTTCGGAGGCGCGCATGATATCGGTCAAAAGCTGATCCGTACGGTGGGTAATCCTGAAGACCGTTTTCGGGAAGACGCTCTGCGGATGATGAGAGCCGTCCGCTTTATGAGTCAGCTCGGCTTTCTGTTAGAAAAAGAAACAAGAGAGGCCGTCATAAAAGACAGGGAGCTTTTGGCACATGTATCAGTAGAACGAAAGACCGTCGAGTTTGAAAAGCTGCTGCAGGGCGATTCCTCACAAGAAGCGATTCAAACGATGGTGCAAATAGGTCTGATACAAGAGCTGCCCGGCCTTTCCGGTTATGAGCAGCAAATGCTTGAAGCAAGCGGCTTTCCGTTTTCTTCTTTAGATGCACGCGAAGAACGCTGGGCAGCGCTGTTATTGTTTCTCGGTCTTTGTCCGAAAAGCGCCGAGGCGTTTTTAAAACAATGGAAACTGCCGGGAAAAGTCATAAAAAAAGCGGTGCAGATCATAAGCGTTTATCCGGCGCAGCTGGAAGCGGAAGCGATGTACCGGGCGGGAGAGGCGCTGTTTTCAGCCGTTAAAATCGGGATGCTGAAAAAGCATAAGACGATTGATGAACAAAAGCTGAAAGAGGTTCAGAGCCTGTATGAGCAGCTGCCGATCAAAAGCCTTCGAGACCTCGACATTTCAGGCGCTGATCTGATGGAGCTCAGAAACCGCCGCGCGGGTAAATGGGTGGCCGAAGAACTTCGCCGGATTGAAGAAGCGGTATTGGCAGGGAAGCTCCCTAACCGAAAACATGACATAAAGGAGTGGCTCGCATCATGGGATCAACATTAAGAACCCGATTAATTGATTTATTTTCTGAGGCGGGTGACGGCTTTATCTCCGGGCAGAAAATAAGTGACGCGCTCGGCTGCTCGAGAACCGCAGTTTGGAAACATATAGAGGAGCTCCGCAAAGAGGGCTATGAGGTTGAGGCGGTCAGACGAAAAGGGTACAGGCTCATTAAAAAACCGGGGAAACTCAGTGAATCCGAAATCCGTTTCGGGCTGAAAACAGAGGTTTTGGGCAAACAGCTTCATTACCGGGACGTCCTGCCGTCCACCCAAAAAACCGCTCATGAACTTGCCAATGACGGTGCGCCGGAAGGGACGCTCGTAGTCGCCGATAAACAAACGGCAGGCAGAGGAAGAATGGCCAGAGTGTGGCATTCACAGGAGGGAAACGGGATTTGGATGAGCCTCATTCTGAGACCCGACGTTCCTTTGCAAAAAACGCCGCAGCTCACCCTGTTATCCGCCGTTGCGGTCGTTCAGGCCATCGAGGCTTTTACAGGTATACAGCCCGCCATTAAATGGCCGAATGATTTAATGATTCACGGCAAAAAAGCCGTCGGGATTTTAACTGAGCTGCAGGCGGAAGAAGACCGTGTCCGTTCGGTTATTCTCGGGATCGGCATCAACGTGAACCAGCAGGAAGCCGATTTTCCCGGCGAGCTTCAGGACATTGCGACGAGCCTGAGCATGGAAGCTGGCGAAAAAATTGACAGAGCGGGTCTGATACAAGAGATTTTGCTGACTTTTGAAAAACGCTATCAGGATTACTTGAACCACGGCTTTACACCGATCAAGCTGCTATGGGAAAGCTATGCGGTCGGACTGGGGAACGAGCTCAGAGCGAGAACGCTGCAAGGAACGTTTTACGGGAAATCGCTCGGCATTGATGATGAGGGAGTTCTTCTCCTGGAAACGAGAGACGGTATAAAGAAGATCTATTCTGCCGATATTGAGCTCAATTAATCTTAGTTGGTACAAGCCTCGTGAATTTGGTATACTTCCTATGGGCAGTATCATAATGAACTGCACCTGATCAGCAGAACAGAGATTACGAAAAGTCTGCCTTGATCCAAAAAAGGACTGGGACAGAGGGATGACATTCGCCGAACGTTAAACAAGTGGGAATCCTTCTTATTTTACAGAAGGCTTTTTTGCTTGCGAAGAATTGGCGGCTCATCTCCTCACCGTTTAGAGGAGGAGAAACAGAATGAAAACAAAACTGGATTTCATGAAAATGAAGGAAAACGGAGAGCCGATCGTGATGCTGACCGCTTACGATTATCCGCAGGCAAAGCTTGCGGAACAGGCGGGAGTCGACATGATTTTAGTCGGGGATTCGCTCGGAATGGTCGTGCTCGGACTCGATTCAACAGTCGGCGTAACGGTCAGTGACATGATTCACCATACAAAAGCGGTAAAACGCGGTGCGAAAAATACGTTTATCGTAACTGACATGCCGTTTATGTCTTACCACCTTTCAAAAGAAGATACATTGAAAAACGCCGCGGCCATTATTCAGGAAAGCGGCGCGGACGCGTTAAAGCTGGAAGGCGGAGACGGCGTTTTCGAATCCATCCGTGCGCTGACTCTCGGCGGAATTCCCGTCGTCAGCCATTTAGGCCTCACACCGCAGTCTGTCGGCGTATTAGGCGGATATAAAGTGCAGGGAAAAGATGAGCAAAGCGCGAAAAAGCTCATTGAAGACAGCATCAAATGCGAGCAGGCAGGAGCGATGATGCTCGTGCTTGAATGCGTGCCTGCTGAACTGACTGCTAAAATAAAAGAAGAAGTATCCATTCCCGTCATCGGAATCGGAGCCGGTTCAAAAGCGGACGGCCAAGTCCTTGTTTATCATGACGTCGTCGGCCACGGCGTGGACAGAACACCCAAGTTCGTGAAGCAATACGCCAAAATCGACGGCACGATTGAGTCGGCCCTCAGTGATTATGTCCGTGATGTGAAAGAACGGGTTTTCCCGGAAGAAAAGCATTCCTTTCAGATAAACCAAACTGTGCTGCAAGGCTTGTACGGAGGAAAGTAAGCGATGAAACAACTGACAGAAACTCAACAGCTGAAAGAATTAATTGCACAATACCGCTCAGAAGGCCGGACGATCGGATTCGTCCCGACAATGGGTTTTCTTCATGAAGGACATCTGACGCTGGTTGAAAAAGCAAGCAAAGAAAACGATATTGTCGTGATGAGCATCTTTGTCAATCCGACTCAATTCGGACCGGGCGAGGATTACGAAGCATATCCGCGGGATTTAAAGCGCGATGCCCGGCTTGCAGAACAGGCGGGGGCAGATGTTTTGTTTACGCCGTCTCCAAGTGACATGTATAAAGGCGAGCAAAATGTTGCCGTGCAAGTGAAAAGGAGAACTGACGTGTTGTGCGGCGCCTCCCGCGTCGGCCATTTTGACGGAGTGGCCACTGTGCTGACGAAGTTTTTCAATCTCGTTAAACCGACCCGCGCCTACTTCGGCCTGAAAGATGCCCAGCAGGCAGCGGTTGTGGACGGATTGATTGAGGATTTCTTTATGGATATCGAATTGGTTGCAGTGGACACGGTCAGAGAAGAAGACGGACTTGCCAAAAGCTCTCGCAACGTCTATCTGACTGAGCAGGAACGCAAAGAAGCGCCGATGATCTATAAAGCATTGCAGCAAGGTGCCGAACTGATCAAAGACGGTGAAAGAAATCCGGAAACCGTCATAAAAACCGTCACCGATATCATCGAAAACACAAGCGGCGTCATTGATTATGCCGAACTGTACGCTTATCCGGAGCTGACTCCGCTTAAAACATTAAACGGCAAGGTCATTCTGGCCTGCGCCGTCCAATTTTCTAAAGCCAGACTGATTGATAATATCATTATTGATATTGATGAATGGGAGAGATCATAATATGTACCGCACTATGATGGCCGGAAAACTGCACCGCGCTACCGTGACGGAAGCCAATTTAAACTATGTCGGCAGTATTACGATTGATGAAGATCTTTTAGATGCCGTCGGAATGCTCGCTAATGAAAAAGTTCAGATTGTGAATAATAACAACGGAGCGAGACTTGAAACGTATATTATTCCCGGTAAGCGGGGGAGCGGCGTCATCTGTTTAAACGGAGCTGCCGCCCGTCTCGTCCAAGAAGGAGATAAAGTCATTATTATTTCTTATCAAATGATGTCTGATCAGGAAGCAAAAAGCCATCAGCCGAAGGTGGCCGTACTGGATGATCAGAATAAAATCGAGCAGATGCTGGGCCAGGAGCCGGCACACACGATTTTGTAAAAGAGCCCCCTTCATGGGGGTTTTCTTTTAAGATTTAGGGGCAAAAGCTGTTTTTCCGCTCCATTTCTCAACAAAACGTGTTACACTTTTCTCGTATGCAAGAATTGAGGTGTCCATTTTAATGAACAAACAACGGTTCGTTGTCATAGATGTCGAAACAACAGGAAATTCGCCGAAAAAGGGCGATAAAATCATTCAAATCGCAGCGGTTGTCATTGAAAATGGACAAATAACTGAGCGGTTTTCAAAATATATCAATCCGAATCAGGTCATCCCGCCGTTTATTGAACAGCTGACGGGAATTTCGTCCGGAATGGTTGAAAATGAACTGCCGTTTGAAGCGGTCGCAGAGGAGATTTTTCATCTGCTTGACGGCGCGTATTTTGTTGCCCACAATATTCATTTCGACCTCGGATTTGTCCGGCATGAACTGAGCGAAGCGGGCTATGAGCTGCCGGATTGTGAAGTGCTTGATACGGTTGAGCTTTCGCGTATTGTTTTCCCGGGGTTTGAAGGATATAAGCTCGGTGAGTTGTGCGCGGAGCTGAATATTGTTCATGACCGCCCTCACCGCGCAGACAGCGATGCGGAGGTTACGGGACTGGTCTTTTTAGACATTTTACATAAACTGAAACATTTGCCTTTACCGACGTTAAAGCAGCTTAGAAGGCTTTCACAGCATTTTATCAGCGATTTGACGCTGCTTTTGGATTCTTTTATACATGAAAGCAGGCCGGCGGAAGAAAAGAGCTGCATTCCATACGCCTCTTTTTCAATCAAAGAGCCCGATCACATTCCGGTTTCCCGTCCGGTGAATGCGGCCATTGACCTTGAAAAGTGGAACGAAGAAAAAGAACAGATCTTATCCGATATCATCCCCCGCTATGAAAAGCGGAAAGGGCAGCTTTCGATGATGGATGAAGTGCTTGGCGCCTTCCGCAATCGGGAGCATGCGCTGATTGAAGCGGCGCCCGGCATCGGAAAAACGATCGGTTATCTCGTTCCGGCTGTTTTATTTGCCAAAGCGGAACAAACTCCCGTGATTATCAGCACGTACTCTACTCTTTTGCAGCAGCAGATCATGTCTAAAGATCTTCCGCTTTTGGAGCGTATGTTTCCTTGGCCGGTCAAAGCCGCTATTTTAAAAGGGAAATCACATTATCTGTGCCTGCCTAAGTTTGAACATATTCTGCATGAGGAAGATGACAACTATGATGCGGTTTTGACGAAAGCACAGCTTCTCGTCTGGCTGACGGAGACTGAAACGGGCGACGCCGCTGAGCTGAATCTTCCATCAGGCGGCAGATTGCTGTGGGAGCGCATGGCTTACGATGAGAATTCTTTTTTGAAAAAAGGGAAGGACTCGGCTGCCGGGTTTTATGAACGGGCTAAAGAAAAAGCGCAGGCCGCAGATCTGATTATCACAAACCATGCTTTGCTGTTTTCAGATCAAAGCAGTGAAACGAAAAAACTGCCTGCAAGCGGAACGGTCATCATTGATGAAGCGCATCATTTCGAACGCGCTGCCAGCGAGCACCTCGGGAAGAGAGCTTCATACATCGGACTGCACACAAAGCTCAGCCGAATCGGAACCTTAAAGGAACACGGACTGTTAAAGCGGATGAGGAAACTGTTTTATACGTATGAACTGCCGGCGGAAAGTTTTTTTGACGCCGATGAGTGGATGAAGCATATTCAATCGGAAAGCGACGCATTTTTCAGTTCAGTGCATTCTTTTGTCAAACGAAGAAAACCTAAAGACGATCTGAACCGTCTCGTCTATAGTCTCAATCATAAAAGCCAGGATAAAGGGTTTCACATGATAACGGACGGAGCGGAGCGGCTTTGTGCGATGCTGGATCAGCTGCTTGACATGTTTTCAGTACAGGAGAAACTGTTACATCAAAAGCTTGATCAGATGAAAAGCGGAGCGGCTTTTTTAGCGGCCGAATATGTAAAGTGTATCAGGGGGCTGAAAGAATATCGCGATACGTTCAGCAGGCTGCTGTTTGAAAATGATGAGAAAGAAGCCGTTTGGGTTGAAATTGACGCGAAAGGCGCAAAAAACGCCGTCAGCATCTATGCGCAGCCTTTGGAGCCCGGTGAAATGCTGGCAGACCAGTTTTTCGCCCGCAAAAAAAGCGTTGTGCTCACATCAGCGACCTTAATGGTGGAGCAGTCTTTTCAATTTATGATTGAAAGGCTCGGACTTGCGGATTTTTATCCGCGCACCAAAAGCATCCCGTCTCCTTTTTCTTACGATGATCAGATGAACGTCATCATTCCGAAAGAGATGAAATCCGTTAAATATGACGGGGAGCGGGAAGTCATTGAGCATATTGCCAAGTATGCGGAAATCATGTCAAAGGGAAAACAGCCGAAGATCCTTGTCCTGTTTACGTCTCATGATATGCTGAAAAAAGTGTATCAGGAACTGAAACTCAGTATGGAGATCTCAGGCATTCAGCTTCTCGCCCAAGGTATTTCGGGCGGGAGTCCCGGTAAATTAATGAAAACCTTTAAAACGGCAAGCCGGGCGATTTTGCTCGGGACGAATCATTTCTGGGAAGGCGTTGATTTTCCGGGGGATGAATTGTCAACTGTCATGATCGCAAGACTTCCTTTCAGGGCGCCTGACAATCCGCTTCACGCCGCAAAATGCGAATTTGCCAAGAAGCAGGGGAAAAATCCGTTTCAGACGATTTCCCTGCCTGAGGCTGTGTTAACGTTCAGACAGGGGATCGGGCGCCTGCTCCGTACGGCGGGAGACAAGGGAACAATCGTTCTTTTAGATCAGCGTGTAAAGACGGCGGGTTACGGACGGCTGTTTCTTGAAGCGCTCCCGACTTCATCTCTTTTGGAGCTGACGGATGCCGAACTCGGGGCTTATGTCAGCCAAACGGAATAAAAGCCGCATAAACGCGGCTTTCGTGGTGTGGGATGAGGAATTGTTTTTATAGTAAAAGCGGGTTCATGCCGCCTTGTGATTTTATTATGCCGCGGGCGCATCCCGTTATGACTAACAAAATTTGTTCGACCGATGGAGGGTATAAAAATGGAAAGCAAAATTGAAATTCTGTCAACGATTAATGTGGAGCATTCAGATGATTTATATAAAATCGTCGATACATTAAACCGGACTTTGAAACGGGACAATCTGATGTTCGGCCTTGCGCTCGACGAAGAAAATCAAAATGAAGCGGTCTTCACCATTTATCGTACATAGGTGAAAAAGATGAGAAAAAAAGCATTAATATTTACAGCCGTATTTGGTATTATTTTTTTAGCAGTTCTTTTATTTTCGGCCGGCATTTTTAAATCTGCAATGGCTCAAAAAGAAGAAGGCCACGAAACAGCTGCCGCAGCCGCTAAAGAAAAAACGGATCTGACAGATGCTGAGAAAGTGGAGACCTTTGTCGGCAAACAGAAATATTATGTTGTTACCGGAACGGATAAACATGGAAAAGATATGTATGTATGGGTTCCGGCCGACAAAAAAGCAAAAATCCTCTCAAAAAAAGCCAGTGACGGCATTTCAAGCGGCAAGGCTGCCAAGATCGTTCGGGACGAAGGGCTTGTTTCCAAGCTGAATGGCGTTCACCCGGCGAGAGAAAACAATGTTCCGTTATGGGAAGTGACCTATATCAACAAAAGCGGGCAGTATAGCTTTAGCTATGTGGACTTTACAAGCGGCAAGATTCTCAAAAACATCACACCGTGAGACGTATTAGGGGGAGTTCAAGTTGAAATTGGCAAAAAGAGTATCCGCATTAACACCGTCTGCAACACTTGCAATTACTGCAAAAGCGAAAGAGCTGAAAGCAGAAGGCCATGATGTCATCGGCCTCGGAGCAGGAGAACCGGATTTTAATACGCCTCAGCACATTATAGATGCCGCGGTGCGTTCCATGAATGAAGGCCACACAAAATATACGCCTTCAGGCGGTCTGCCGGCGCTGAAAGACAGTATCGCAAAAAAATTCAAAAACGATCAGGGGATTGAATATAAGCCGTCAGAAATCATTGTCTGCACCGGAGCGAAACACGCTCTGTATACATTATTTCAGGTCATTCTTGATGAAGGGGACGAAGTGATTATACCGACTCCTTACTGGGTCAGCTACCCTGAGCAGGTGAAACTGGCAGGGGGGCGTCCCGTCTATGCAGAAGGGCTGGAATCCAATCAGTTTAAAATTTCACCGGAGCAGCTGAAGCAGGCTATCACCGAGAAAACAAAAGCGCTCATTATCAATTCACCGAGCAACCCGACAGGTGTTATGTATACGAAAGAAGAGCTTGCGGAACTTGGAAAAGTGTGTCTGGAGCATGGCATTCTGATCGTTTCCGACGAGATTTATGAGAAGCTTACATACGGAGGAAAAAAACACGTCTCAATCGCACAGCTTTCAGATGAATTGAAAGAGCAGACGATCATCATTAACGGCGTTTCGAAATCTCACAGCATGACGGGCTGGAGGATCGGCTATGCGGCGGGTTCGGAGACGATTATTAAAGCGATGACGAGCCTTGCGAGCCACAGCACATCAAATCCGACGTCCATCGCTCAATACGGCGCTATTGCGGCCTATAACGGTCCGGCTGAGCCGCTGGAAGAGATGAGACAGGCATTTGAGCACAGACTGAACACCATTTACGCTCAGCTCAGTGAAATTCCCGGATTCACCTGTGTCAAGCCTGAAGGGGCGTTTTACTTGTTCCCTAACGCCAAAGCGGCCGCAGAAAACTGCGGATTCAAAGATGTCGATGAATACGTCAAGGCGCTTCTGGAAGAAGAAAAAGTCGCCATCGTGCCGGGCTCGGGCTTCGGCTCACCGGACAACGTCCGTTTATCTTACGCAACGTCACTTGATCTTTTAGAAGAAGCGGTCGAAAGAATCCGCCGCTTCACGGAAAAACACAGCTGATTCTGAAAAAGCGGCTTTTAAAGCCGCTTTTCACTTGCATTGACCCCGTTAGAGTAGAACGGGTATAATAAAGTGATGAAAAAAGAGATTCAGGCAGATTCCTGAATGTCTTTCTTGTTCTGGAGGGAAAGAGTTTGAAAACAACAATCAACCAAGTGTATAAACACACAGGCGAGGAAGTAACGATTGGAGCTTGGGTCGCTAATAAACGCTCAAGCGGTAAAATCGCATTTTTACAGCTGAGAGACGGTACCGGCTTCATTCAGGGAGTTGTCGTCAAAGCTGAAGTAGAAGAAGACATCTTCCAAATCGCGAAATCAGTGACGCAGGAAACGTCACTTTATGTAAAAGGAATTGTGAAAGAGGACGAGCGTTCACCGCTTGGCTATGAGCTTGCTGTTACATCCATTGAAGTCATTCACGAAGCGACTGATTATCCGATTACGCCTAAAGAGCACGGTACGGAATTCTTAATGGATCACAGACATTTATGGCTCCGTTCGAAACGCCAGCACGCAATTATGAAAATCCGCAACGAAATCATCCGTGCGACTTATGAATTTTTCAACAAAGAAGGCTTCGTGAAAGTTGATCCGCCGATTTTGACGGGAAGCGCTCCGGAAGGCACGACTGAGCTGTTCGCGACGAAATATTTTGATGAAGATGCCTTCCTGTCTCAAAGCGGCCAGCTGTATATGGAAGCAGCTGCAATGGCGCTCGGAAAAGTATTCTCTTTCGGACCGACGTTCAGAGCGGAAAAATCGAAAACGAAACGCCATCTCATCGAATTCTGGATGATTGAGCCTGAAATGGCATTTGTTGAATTTGAAGAAAACCTTGAAGTTCAGGAGAATTATGTTGCATACATCGTGCAAAGCGTGCTGGAACATTGTAAGATCGAGCTGAACACATTAGGAAGAGACACATCGAAGCTTGAACAAATCAAAGCGCCATTCCCGCGCATTACGTACGATAAAGCGATCGAATTCCTGAAAGAAAAAGGCTTTGACGATATTGAGTGGGGAGATGACTTCGGTGCGCCGCATGAAACAGCGATCGCAGAAAGCTATGACAAACCGGTGTTTATCACTCATTATCCGACGTCATTAAAACCGTTTTATATGCAGCCTGCCAAAGATCGTGACGATGTCGTGTTATGTGCCGACTTAATCGCTCCGGAAGGCTACGGGGAAATCATCGGCGGTTCAGAACGCGTTCATGATATGGATTTATTGGAAGAAAGATTAAAAGAACACGGTCTGGATTCAGATGCTTACAAATGGTATGCTGAACTCAGACAATACGGTTCTGTTCCGCACTCCGGCTTCGGCCTTGGACTTGAGCGGACAGTGGCTTGGATCAGCGGAGCGCCTCACGTGCGTGAAACGATTCCGTTCCCGAGACTTCTGAACCGTCTGTATCCGTAATAGTTATGAAAAACGAAGTCTCCTGCAAGGGAGACTTTTTCTAAGTAAAGGGGAAAGCTCCCGGAGATAACCTTTTACAGTAAGAGGTGTAAGGATGAAAAAACAGCAATTTATAGATATGCAGGAACTCGGCATTTCAAGCATTCCCAACCTGCTGCTGACACATTACCGGCAGCTTGGGCTGAATGAAACCGAATTGATCCTGCTTTTGAAGATTAAAATGCATTTGGAAAAAGGCTCTTATTTTCCGACGCCGTTTGAACTTCAATCAGGCATGTCCATCTCTGCTGAAGAATGTACAAGCTGCCTGAGAATGTTTATTCAAAAAGGTTTTCTGTTTATTGAAGAATGTGAAGACCATAACGGTATAAAGTTTGAAAAATATTCTCTGCAGCCGTTATGGGCGAAGCTGTATGATTACATGCAGCATTCACAAAACGAAACGCAGGAAAGAACGTCAGAAAGAGAACAAAAAAGCCTGTATACCATCTTTGAAGAAGAGTTCGGAAGACCGCTGTCGCCGCTTGAATGCGAGACGCTGGCCATATGGCAGGATCAGGATCAGCATGATGCGATTCTGATTAAACACGCCTTAAAAGAAGCCGTTTTATCGGGGAAACTCAGTTTTCGCTATATTGACCGGATTTTATTTGAATGGAAAAAGAACGGCTTCAAAACGGTTGAGCAGGCGAAGGCGCACAGCCAAAAATTCCGGCGTGTTCAAACGAAACAAAATGATCCGCAAAAAGAGTATACGAGGCAGGTGCCTTTTTACAATTGGCTGGAACAATAACATGAGAAGGGGAGAAACGTGTTAAATTTAAAGCAGATTGAATATTGTCTTGAAAAAATCGGCGATATGTTTCCGCACGCAGAATGTGAACTTGTCCATTCAAATCCTTTCGAATTGGTTGTGGCAGTCGCATTATCCGCGCAATGTACGGATGCTCTCGTCAACAGAGTGACAAAAACGCTATTTCAAAAATATAAACGGCCCGAAGATTATCTTGCCGTATCGCTGGAAGAACTCCAGCAGGATATTAAATCAATCGGCCTGTACCGTAATAAAGCCAAAAATATTCAAAAGCTGAGCAAAATGATCATCGAAGAGTACGGCGGAGAAGTGCCGAAAGACCGGGATGAGCTTGTGAATCTGCCGGGTGTCGGACGGAAAACGGCAAATGTGGTCGTGTCTGTTGCTTTCGGCGTACCTGCGATTGCAGTAGACACTCATGTGGAGCGGGTCTCTAAACGGCTCGGTATCTGCCGCTGGAAGGACTCTGTTTTGGAAGTAGAGAAAACATTAATGAAAAAAGTGCCGAAAGAGGATTGGTCTGTTACGCACCACAGATTAATATTTTTCGGCAGGTATCATTGTAAAGCGCAATCTCCCCGCTGTGCGGAATGTCCTTTGCTTCCGCTATGCAGAGAAGGGCAGAAGCGTGACAAAAAAGGGCTGGTGAAACGGTGACGGCGATTGACATTCTGGCAGGCTATGAAACATACCTGCGCAGCCTTACGGACTTGGAAAGCCACGAGATCAAAACGGCGCTGCGCCGCCATCCGCTGTATATGGATTTCAGCGGTCAGCCAACAGTGCAGCCATGGAGGGAAAGGGGCGAATATGTCCCGTTTCTGTTTCAGATTTGGAACGAAACGAAAGAAACGCTGCTTCCCGTTTTTCAAACAAGAAAATCGAGATGTGATCAAAATGACATGCTGAAGGGAATTGCCTGTCTGATTGCCGCTTTTCACTGGACGGCAGGGGAGCGGGTTACATCACTCGACTGGACTGTGCTTGAAACAAAACATTTTCCCGCCGAACCGATCAATTGGGCGGAGCGAATGGCGTTTATTTTAACGAAACCGACTCAATTTCACTCGTTTATTCAGCTTGATGAATTGATGACGGAGATGAAGAAGCAATATCATAAACATGAAGCCATGAACAAATGTTAAAAACCTCCTTTTCTCATAAGGAGGTTTTTTTGTATGAAAAAAATCCTTCACCTGTTTGAGGTGAAGGATTTCGTCCGCTAATGAGCGGAATTTGACTGGATGGTTGACGAATTGGACTGCCCGTTGATATTTGAAGATGAGTCTTGGTTTTTGTCCGTTTGACCGCTGTCAGGTTTATTTGTGCCGTCTGAACCGGAATCGGAATCATTATCAGAGCCGTTATCTTGCTGTCCGTTGTTATCCGTCCCGTTACCGGGCTGATTCTGATTGTTGTCATCCGTTTGATCCTTATCGGATTGATCCTGATTTTTATCTGAGTCATCAGTGGGTGTTTGATCCGATCCGTCAGACGTATCTGTCTGATTGTCATCTGTGTTTGAATCATCGGTTTGCGTCTTGTCTTTATCTTTATCTTCATCAGACTTCTGTTCATCGTCAGTCGCTTTATCTTTATCTGCATCGTCTTCTTCATCTTTCGGGACTTTGAAAGATGCTGATGCCGTATCGCTTTTTCCGTCATCGTTTTCCGCTGTCACCTGGAAGCTGTATGTGGAGCCTGGCGTGACATCTGAGACGACGGCTTCTTTTGCCGAACTGTTTTGAATGTCACTATAGCTTCCGCCGTCAACGGATTGTTTGACATTGAATGTTGCATCACCGTCATAATCCCAGCTTAAGGTTAATGATTTTTTATCTTTGTCGTATTTCACTTGCAATCCTGTCGGTTTATCGGCTTTTTCTTTCGTGTACGTTTTAGAAACGGCAGTTGGCTGCGTTCCTTTCACGAAGTACTCCGTCACTTTTTTATCATCCGGTGTATTCGGTCCGGCTAAAGCGGCAGGATTCGAGCCTTTCTCAACCGTTTCTTTGACGACGCTGTCAGGCTGCTTGAAGCTTCCTTTACCGTCATCAACGTATGAGATCAGCTTTTGGAAAATCCGTTTTGCGACTTGCTGGTCAGCAGAAGACAGTGATTTCTTACCTGCTTTGTTGCCAGACTCAACTCCGGTCCAAACCGCTGCTGTATATTGAGGGGTGTATCCGACAAACCATGAGTCTGGGACTCCGCCTTGTGCGATATTATATTTTTGAATGTCCTCTTTAGTAAAGTTAGTGGTACCCGTTTTACCGGCGACTTCCACGTTCGGTACTTGAGCTAGTCTGCCTGTTCCTGACTGCACGACTGTTTTGAGCATATCGGTAATCATGAATGCCGTGTAATCGCTCATAGCACTTTTCGGTTTCGGTGTTAAATCAAGCTTAGTGCCGTCATTAAATTCAATCGATGTGACCGCATGCGGTTCATTGTACGTTCCGTTATTTCCGAAAGCGCTGTAGGCGCCCGCCATTGTCATAGTAGATACACCGCGGTTATCCTGACCAAATCCTCCGATCGAATAAGATTCGGTTACACTCTCTTTGTTTAATCCTAGTCCTAAGTCATTTGCGAAGTCGACGGCATTATCTTTACCGGCTGCTTGATATGCTTTCAGAGCCGGAATATTACGCGAGTCTGAGAGGGCCTCTCGCATTGATATCATATTTCTGTATTTATTGTCGTAGTCGTGAATCGGTGTGCCGTCAGAGTACGTATAAGCCGAATCATCAATCTGCTCATACGTCGACCATTTTTTATTTTCAATGACCGGGCCGTAATCCAGAATCGGTTTTATCGTTGAACCGGGCTGGGTTTTACCTTGTGTTGCATAATTGAATCCCCCGGTAGTTCTGTTCCGTCCTGCTCCGATGGCGCGGATTTCTCCGTTTGTCGTATCAAGGAGCGTGACGCCGCCCTGCATGCCTTCGGTAAATCCGGCTGTGTCGCCGTTCATCAATTGATCAAGATAATCTTGTGCTTTCGTATCAAGAGTCGTATAAATTTTCAGTCCGTCAGTTGAAATATCGACGTCTTTCTTTTCTTTTGTCTCAATTTCTTTCATAACTTCTTCAACAAAAGCGCTGTATTTATTTGTGTCCTTTTTATCGTATTCCTTTTGGCTGACGACGCCTTCATCTTTCATGGACACTTTCTTCGCTTTTTGGTATTCAGAATTTGAAATGAATCCTTGCTTTTCCATTAAGCTGAGAACAATGTTTCGGCGTTTTTCGGAAGCCTTCGGATTTTTAACCGGGTTATATCCGGTCGGGCTTTGCGGCATTCCGGCAAGCGTCGCCGCCTGTTCAACCGTAAGCTTGCTCAAATCTTTTACGCCGAAGAATTCTTCAGCCGCTTTACCGACGCCATAGGCGCGCGGTGAGAAATAAATTCTGTTTAAATACATTTCTAAGATTTCATCTTTAGAATAATGGCGCTCCAGCTGCAGTGAAAGCCACACTTCCTGTGCTTTCCGTTTAATCGTTTTCTGATGGGTCAAAAGCGAGTTTTTCACAACCTGCTGGGTGATTGTGCTTCCTCCCTCTGAACCGAATCCATCCGTAAAGTTGGCGACCAAGGCGCCTCCGATCCGGATCGGGTCTATACCGTGGTGCTTATAAAAACGGGCGTCTTCAGTTGCGATAAATGCTTCTTTCACAACATCGGGTATATCCTTAATCGGGACGTAGGTTCGTTTTTCGCCGCCCACTTCCGCGATTTCTTTGCCGTTTTTATCGTAAATCGTTGAAGAGTAAGGCGTTTTCAGCTTTGCTTCGTCCAAAGAGGGCGCGCCGGAAACCAAAACGGCAAATGCCGCCGCTCCGCCGACTATGCCAAGGACAAACAGAATAACCAAGGACAGCACAATCTTTTTGAATAAACCGCCTTTACGCTGTTTCTTGCCTTTTTTCGGTGAAGAGGGCTTAGTGCTTTTCGTCTGCCTTGCCTTACGGCGTTCTTCACGGCTCATAAATTGATCTGACATAACATCTCAACCTTTCGTTTATCAACCTTTCGCTCAGTCTACTGTTCCTGCGAAAAATAAAGCTGTTCAATAATACTAATATAATCAATTCTCGGTGAGTATCCAAGGGAAATCGGAAAGGAAGCATCTTCTAATTCGTCTTTGCGAATCGATTTTCTGCCGTTCTTCTCCTTTCTGTCCCAAAAGACAAACAGCTTGTCGGCTTCGAGGAAATAAACCTTTCCGAAAGCGGATATAATAACAAAACAAATGCCGTCTTGCCTGACCACCTGCTTCATATGCTCAATCTGATGATCATGAAAATTCTGCAGGGGAAATGCCGTTTTGTTTTTTGTTTCTTTTGCCTCAAAATCAATGTAGCGTCCTTTATAAATGCCGTTGTAGTCAGTTGTTGAAGACTGTTTAAAATAAGCTTCCTTAATGACTGCGGCGCTTCTTTTCGGATAGTGGACGTTTACAATCTGGACGGGTGTCGGCTTTTTGTGAATGACAGCAATTTGGTTAGCCAGATAATACTTATTCGTTTCATTCAGGTCGTCTTCGAGGGTCATGCCGCGATTACTGTATGAATGGGTCCGTTTCTGGCTGTTTTGGGATGAAACCGTTTTGTTCGGCTGAAAAGTTTTTCCATTCGGGTACCGAATCACTTTTTCCATCCTCCTTATCAAACTAATAGTGACGGAAGTGAATGAACGTGCATAAACGACAGACCGTAACCGCCATTCTTCGCCTGATCGAAAAAGAGACAAAAATAAAAAATGCCGATAATATTTCCCGGACGAATGCCTATAAAGCATATTATGACCGCCATCCTGAGATCAAGTGGCCGCTTTTGGCATCCTTTGTGTCCCGCAATGCGGGCTGGTCGATGACTGATTTAAGAGGCGTCCTTTATCAGGAGGGTCTTGACAGCAGTCAGAAAAACTGGTTTTTCCTTTCGTATGAAAGGGCGAATTGGCTGATTTTTTCTGATGCCTATCCTCAGCTTCTGGTCTACCAGTGGTCAAAACAAATCGGCGAACCTCTTTTCCGTCATCTTCCTCATTTCCGCGTCTCGGCTTTTATGCAGGAAGAATGGTTTCGCTTTTGGCGTGACGGAGATACGGAACGGCTCATGTATGCTCTTATTATAAATGAACAAAACACTATCCAAGCACCTATTATACAAAATCCTTCGTTTAAAAAGAATGTTTTTGGCACGATTCCTTTTTATTTAAGTGATTGGTTTCACTTTAATACGGTGATATTCCCTTCATTTGACGGACATTTATACGGAATTTCCGTCAAACGGTTTTCGAAAATCGAAGAAAGAATTACGCTCGGAAAACAGCTGGCCCGCCTTCTGTTCAGTCCTGATCTGCACGCTTCTTTTTACCGTTTTCTTGATACCGTTCCTCATACCGGTTCGCGCTTTGATATGGAGAAAATGATCGGCATCAAAAAAAGAACATCACCGATGCTGAGGACAACCTATCCCATTGTTGCCCACCCATTAGACGGCGAAAGGGCGGATTGGTTTCAAAAAAGGTTAAGAAAAGGGGCTTTCTTACAGGAGAAAATGCCGAAACAGCTTGAACTGACGGACTGGTACTTCCAAAAAAGACGGGAGCTCCATGCGCTCTTCGCGGTGAAAGAGTGGCTGAAGAAATGAAAAAGCCCGAAACCGTTCGCTGGGGTTTCGGGCTGCTGATGTGTTACGTGGAAGGGCGGTTTGGGCCGCCTAATTTTTTATCAAGCGTATCAGTCGTTTTTGCTTCGGTTTTTTGCTGTTTACCTGCATTTTTCGGTCTCGTTTTCATACGGCACCTCCTCAACTGTATCGTTTGCATTAACGTGCCGGTTCATACAAAGTTTGCGGCACTTTTTTGTCGAAAGGCACGCCTTTTAGGATAATCTCTGTTTGTTTGCCGAACTGCTTCTAGTTTTGTCATGTGCAGAGGAGAGCGGTATGAAAACGAGAATTATATTCTAAAGAGACGCAAGTGATAAAAGGGAGGAACATGAATGTCTGTTTACACGAGCAAGGCTGATATTCTCCGTCTGCTTTCTGATATTGAAATCCGGATTTCTGCTGCTGAAAAAACGCTTACCCAGGCAGTCAGATCCTGTCAGGCGGAAGCTGAAGAAATCAGACAGGAGAAACTTTCCCGCCTTGAGGAAGAGGCGCGGGAGCTTCATGTTTGTATTGATGACCTGTTTTTGGCTGACCGGCGTAAAAAGGATTTGCCGAGAGCCTGCCGGATCAGCTGATTTTATGCAAAAACTTTGGTACCATATGTACTGAGGTGAGTCCGTTTGCAGACACAGTCGTTATTGGAGCTGACAGAACAAATGATAAAGGCGGTTCTTGAAGCCGAAAAAAGGTATCAGGATGGAAAAGAGTCAGGCCGTTCATATGATTTTTTTGAGACTATTAAACCCGATGTTGAAAAAAGAGACCGGCTTTGCGCGCTTTGGACTAAAGCAGCGCTTGCGTTTATTCAGGAAAACCGTCCGAAATACGTTCATCACGCACAGATTCAGGCCGTTACAGAAAATTTCGGAGAGCTGATGCTCCAATCATATGTTCATCATATTCATAAAAAAAGATACAGAGATTTAACTGAATCTGTTTTATATACGCTTCGTATATTAAGGGATGAAATTGAAAAAGAAGGCAGCTGAAAACGGCTGCCTTCTTTTATATAAAGGGGTCGGGTATGTTATTCATACGCCGGGTTTTCTGCTCCACTTGCTTCGAGAACCTTCATACTGTTTCGAAATTCGGTTGCGGTGAGATGGCCTTGAATATAGAGGAATTTTGCAAAGTCCATCAGTTTATCTGCACAATCTGTTTCATATTTTTTCACTTCAGCAAAACGCTTTCTTAAGTATGATACGTTCATAATGGTGCATCCCCTCTCATGTATGTTGAGATTATGGTAACATAACGATTCGACTTTTTTCTGTTTTTAAAAAATTAAGACTTTCGACAGCATTTGACAAAGATCAGAATCTCCGAAAGCACATAACCAAGGCGGAATTCATACATATATAGCAGAAACTTAGTGAGAGACAAGGGGGAATGTCATATGCAATGGAGAGCGCAGCCCTATCAAAATATGTACCAGCAGCCGGCGGGATATTTCTACCCGCAGCAGATACAGCCGCTGCAGCAGCCGAGTCCGCAGCAGATACAGCCATTACAACAGCCGAGTCCGCAGCAGATACAGCCATTGCAGCCGCCGCCATATCATCAGCAAGGGCAGTACCCGCAGCAATTTTATCCGAATCAGGAATACGGTCATGTGCAGCAGCCGTTTGCTCCCCCTCCTCCTCAGGCAGCCATGCCCGGGGGGCAGCCGGGGTTTGTGAATCCTTACCCCGTTCCCAGACCGAATCAGCAGCAGTCTTCCCAATTCTCAGGCATACTCTCCCAGTTTAAAAAAACGAACGGACAGTTTGACTTTAATAAAATGATAGATACAACGGGGCAGATGGTAAGCGCCGTAAATCAGGTCGGATCGCTGGTGAAAGGCCTCACCAATATCTTCAAATAAAAAGCATGAATGATATCCATCATTCATGCTTATTTTTTAGGGAAAAAGAGGGTAAGCGTCTGTTCATTCCAGGATGTTTCCATATCTTCTTCACTCACCTTATACGGGAGGACAACGGTTCTTGTCATGCTTGAAGACACGTGGGATGAATGAGCCTGTTTATGATCGTAGCGGATTGTAACGTGAAGGTAGCACCCTTTCGTTTCCACCAGCATATCCCCGTCACGGAATGTCTCGGGAACGCTGATATCAACCGCGAGGCCCGTCGGCTCTTCTCTGACGTCAATCGTCACTTGCGCTTCAGTAAAAGCCGAATTGACAAGGTGTTGAAAACCCTGCATCAATTCTGCGAAGGGACCTGAGTGAAAAAATTGGTCCATCGCATGGCTGATGATGTCCTCATTTCTTTGCGGATCAAGTTTATCGTTTTGTGATTGATCCATATGACCACCGCCTTTTTACAAACAGACTATGCGATGTTATGCCGTATGGTTAAGAATTGAAGGAAAAAAGAAAGTATGGTTAAATAGTGGAGAATAAACTGGTAACGGATTCACATTTAGGAAGGGGAGCACAACACATTGCTGAAAAAATTATTTGGATTGGGAGACAGCCGGAAAAAGCCGGCCGAAGAAGTGATTTTTTCTCCGGCTGACGGAGCGGTGATGGATTTGGCTTCAGTGCCGGATCCTGTATTTTCACAAAAAATGATGGGGGATGGGATCGCCGTCGAGCCTGCAAACGGAGACATTGTTTCACCGGTTGAGGGAGAAGTGATTCAGCTGTTCCATACAAAACATGCTGTCGGCATCCGCACCCTTTCCGGAGCGGAACTTTTGATACATGTCGGCTTGGATACCGTCAATATGAACGGTGAAGGCTTTGAAGCGCATGTAAAAGAAGGCGACAAAGTGAAAACAGGCGATCTGCTTTTAACGTGCCGGCTGGATTTAATAAAAGAAAAAGCAAGCAGCACCGTCATCCCTATGGTGATTATGAATGGCGATGCCGCAGAACCTTTGCAATTTGCAGGCGCAAATGAAGCGAAAAAAGGACAAACAGAGCTTTTTACGATAAAAATGAAGTAGGCAGGGGCTGATTCCCTGCTTTTTTTCTTGTGCAGGATTTTCATCTAGCCAGGCAAACAAATATTCGGTAAACTGTACCTCATAAAGAGGTGTGAACGATGAAGAAAAAATCACTGAGCGAACTGATACAGGAATTAAAAAATCATGAAAATATTGTGCATTGGCATGAAGAGGAACCGCGGGAGGCGAAAACCATGCCGATGCCGGAGCAAGTAGATCCGAACATTCGGGCGGCTCTCGAAAAGAGGGGGATCGAGCGGCTCTTTACACATCAATACTCCGCTTTTCAGACGGTTCAAAACGGAGAAAGCATTGTGGCTGTCACACCGACGGCCTCCGGAAAAACACTGTGCTATAATCTTCCGGTTCTTCAGTCTATCGCGGAAGATGCCTCAAGCCGCGCGCTTTATTTATTTCCGACAAAGGCGCTCGCACAGGATCAAAAAAGCGAGCTGAACGAAATCATAGACGAGACGGGCATGGACATTAAAAGCTTCACCTATGACGGAGATACGTCTCCGGCCATCAGGCAGAAAGTCAGAAAAGCCGGGCATATTGTGATCACAAATCCCGATATGCTTCATTCAGCCATTCTTCCCCACCATACAAAATGGGTGAGTCTGTTTGAAAACCTGAAATATATCGTCATTGATGAATTACATACGTATCGCGGCGTATTCGGCAGCCATGTGGCGAACGTCATCCGCCGTTTAATGAGAATCTGCGCTTTTTACGGAAGCAAGCCGTCATTTATCTGCACATCCGCCACAATCGCCAATCCGATGGAATTGGCGGAGCAGCTGACGGGAAAATCAGTGCGCCTGATTGACGACAACGGCGCCCCGGCCGGAAGAAAGCATTTTGCTTTTTACAACCCTCCGATTATAAATAAACCGTTGCATATTCGAAAAAGCGCCACCGTGGAAGTGAACGAACTTGCCAAAACTTTTTTGAAAAATAAGATCCAGACGATTGTTTTTGCAAGAAGCCGTGTGCGGGTTGAAATTATTTTAAGCCACATTCAGGAGATCGTAAAAAAGGAAATCGGCGCGAAGTCTGTCAGAGGTTATCGCGGCGGATATCTTCCGAAAGAAAGAAGAGATATAGAGCGGGGGTTAAGAGACGGCAGCATTCTCGGGGTTGTCAGCACAAACGCGCTGGAGCTTGGCGTTGATATCGGCCAGCTTCAGGTCTGCGTGATGACGGGGTACCCGGGCAGTGTCGCGAGCGCATGGCAGCAGGCGGGCCGGGCCGGACGGCGGCAGGGAGAGGCGCTTATCGTGATGGTGGCGAACTCTGATCCGATTGACCAATATATTGTGCGCCATCCTGATTATTTCTTTAAACGCTCGCCTGAATCTGCAAGGATTAATCCTGATAATCTCATTATATTGGTCGATCACCTGAAATGCGCTGCGTATGAGCTGCCTTTCAGAGCCGATGAAACATTCGGAGAAAATGATGCAAGAGACATTCTCGAGTATTTAGAAGAAGAAGGGGTGCTTCACGAAAACCGCGAACGCTATCACTGGGCGAGCGAATCTTTTCCCGCCTCCAACATCAGTCTCCGTTCGGCGTCACAGGAAAACGTGGTCATCGTTGACCGGTCAGAGACGGCTGATGTAAAAATCATCGGAGAAATGGACCGTTTCAGCGCGATGACGCTTCTTCATGATGAAGCGATTTATCTTCATGAAGGGGTGCAGTACCAGGTTGAAAAGCTTGATTGGGACCATAAAAAAGCGTACGTACGAAAGGTCGATGTCGAATATTATACAGATGCCAATTTAGCGGTGCAGCTGAAAGTGCTGGACATTGACAGAACGGACAGCAGAAAGAAAACGGCCTTACATTTCGGCGATGTAACCGTGAACGCACTTCCGACAATATTTAAAAAAATTAAAATGACGACATTTGAAAATATAGGATCAGGGCCGATTCATCTTCCAGAAGAAGAACTGCATACCAGTGCTGCCTGGCTTGAATTGAAAGAGACGGATTCGGAGATCGGCGAAAAAACGCTTGAACAGCTGCTTTTAGGCATTGCCCACGTCCTGCAGCATATCGTGCCTGTATACGTCATGTGCGACCGAAATGACGTGCATGTCGTGCCGCAAATCAAAGCCGCACATACCGGACTTCCGACAATCTTTCTGTATGATCATTATCCGGGCGGAATCGGACTTGCTGATGAAGTATATAAGCGATTTGATGAAATCAATGAAGGGGCTGAGCGCCTGATCAGACAATGTCCATGTCAAGACGGATGTCCTTCCTGCATCGGCTCCGAAATAGAAGGAATAGATGCAAAGAAAGCGATACTCCGGCTCTTGAATTACGTGTAAAAGAAAAGGGGGACGAAAGATGTCCTTGAAAAATAAATTAAAGCGGATGAAAAACCACCTGAATGTGCCGGAAGCTGAAAAAAAGCCGGCAGCTTCACAACTTTCGGTCCCGGATATTCAAGTCCCATTTAGAGAAGAATGGGAGGCATTCGGAGTGAAGCCTTTCTTTTTTGAGGATGAATTCTGTCTTATCCGCGAAACCGTCTATCCGCTTTCGCACCGTCACGGACGGTACAGCTTCAGTGAACTTGATGACGTCATGGCATTATGGAATAAAGGCGGTTTGACACATACTTTATCAGCAGAAGGATACGAAAAAAGCCAGCTGTTCTTCTTTGATACTGAAACGACCGGCCTCGGCGGCGGGGCCGGCAATATGATCTTTTTGCTCGGTCATGCAAGAGTGTATGAAGACCGTGTCGCGGTTAAACAGCATCTGCTTCCTAAACCGGGAAACGAGACGGCTCTTTACAAAAGCTTTTTAAGTGAGGTTGACATTACGTCTCTTGTTACGTATAACGGAAAAGCCTTTGACTGGCCTCAGGTAAAAACTAGGCATACATTGCTGCGGGACAGGCTTCCGAAACTTCCTGACTTCGGACACTTTGATCTTCTGCACGGAGCGAGACGGCTTTGGAAACATAAATTAGAGCGTGTATCGCTTTCTGCGGTTGAAAATGAAGAGCTTGCTTTTAAAAGGGACGAAGACACCCCTGGTTATTTGGCGCCGATGCTGTATTTTCAATTTTTAAAGGCGGAGGACCCGGCTCTTTTAAAGGGAGTGCTCTCGCATAATGAACAAGATGTGCTTTCCCTCATCGCTCTTTACATCCATATGTCAAAAAAGATTTTTGCATCTTCTGATCAGACGTCAGAACGTCAGGAAGCATACGCCATGGCGAAATGGTTTATCGCTCATAAAGAAACCGATCGGGCTGTTTCACAGCTGGAAGCGCTGCAAGGCAAAGCCTTTGAAGATTCAGATCGGGCCCTTTTTGACTTAGCACTGCTTTATAAAAAACAAAACCGCAGGCAAGACGCCGTGCCCCTTTGGGAGAAACTGACGGGCTCTGATCTTCACATATGCAGACACCAATCAGCGGTAGAGCTGGCGATCTATTTTGAGCATCACGCAAAAGATTACAAAAAAGCTCTGCAGGCCGCGCAGCAGGCGGCAGAAGACGGGGAAATATCGGAAAAAGAAGCCGAGAAGCTCCATGTGAGAATTGCCCGGCTCAAGAGGAAATATTCCTCTTGAAATATTGCCCGGGAAAGCGCAAAAGCCGAGCTGTTTCGCCAAAAATATTTTTTTCTGAATCCGCATCGATTTTGTTGTAGAATGGTGCCGCATCTTGTAAAATAGCGTTAGTTATTTATAGGGGAGAGTTGGTATGTATAAAGGTGTTTTTTACTTGTTCTTTGTCGTGGTTTTTTTGATTGCGTTTGTATTTTCGAATTTTAAAGACAGCTTGCTGACGCACTTTTAAATTGGGTGATTGAATTAGAACATGCACCCTCTTTTCTTCATAACCTAACAGTGTAATAAAAGTTAATGGAGAGGGGATTTAGCATGTTTCATCATCATTGTTGCAGACCAAACGTGATGCCGCCGATTGTCCATCCGACTCATTGCTGTGAACACCATTGTTTTTCTAACACAGTTGTGCCGCATATTCATCCGCAACATACAACTAACGTAAATCACCACAACTTTGAGCACGTTCATTACTATCCGCACACTTTTTCAAATGTTGACCCGACAACTCACCAGCATTTTCAGTGCGGAAGCCCTTGCTGCGATCATTAGTATTGAACGCTTAAGCAAGATCGGTTAGGATATCAGCAAATCAAAATGGGGCCCGATGGGGAGCCCCATTTTTTAAGCAGGTGATCAATTGAAAGTATTAGCCGTAACAGGATACAAGCCGTTTGAACTCGGGATTTTTAAACAGGATGACCGGGCGCTTGTTTATATAAAAAAGGCGATAGAAACCAGACTCAGAAGCTTCCTTGACGAAGGCTTGGAATGGATTCTCATATCAGGACAGCTGGGGACTGAGCTTTGGGCGGCAGAAACGGCGTACGATCTCAGAGAAGAGTATCCGGAATTAAAGGTTGCCGTTATCACGCCTTTCTACGGCCAGGAGGAAAAGTGGAAGGAGCCGAATAAAGAAATGTATGAAGCGATGCTTGCTCAGGCAGATTATGAGGAGAGCCTGACGCATCGGCCGTACGAAAGTCCGCTCCAATTCCGGCAGAAAAACGCGTTCTTTATTGAAAAGTCAGATGCGCTTTTGCTTTTATATGATCCTGAAATGGAAGGATCGCCGAAATATATGCTGCAGCAGGCAGAAAAACGCCGTGAAACAGACGGATATCCGATTTATTCGATTACGATGGATGATCTCCGTGCCGCCGTTGAAGAAGAAGATTTCTTTACATAACACGTCAGAGAATATTTGACAACGGGACGTGTTTCTGAATAAAATATAACATGATGATTCACGATATGAGGTGAAAAAGATGCTTGCTGATAAAGTAAAGCTTTCTGCGAAAGACATTTTGGAAAAAGAATTTAAAACAGGCGTTAGAGGTTACAGACAAGAAGACGTTGACAAATTTTTAGATATGATTATTAAGGATTATGAAACCTTTCATCAAGAAATTGAAGAACTGCAGCAGGAAAATCTGCAGCTGAAAAAACAGCTTGAAGAAGCAAGTAAAAAACAGCCGGTGCAGTCCAATACGACCAACTTTGACATTCTGAAAAGGCTGTCCAACCTTGAGAAACATGTATTCGGCAGCAAACTTTATGACGAATAAGGCAGATACACTTGTCAAATGAGACAAGTTGCTTTATAATGAACAAGTGTTCTTAACGTTCGGGTAATCGCTGCAGATCTTTGAATCTGTAGAGGAAAGTCCATGCTCGCACGGTGCTGAGATGCCCGTAGTGTTCGTGCCTAGCGAAGAAATAAGCTAGGGCAGCCTTGATAGGCTGACGGCAGGAAAAAAGCCTACGTCTCCGGATATGGCTGAGTATCCTTGAAAGTGCCACAGTGACGAAGTCTCATCAGAAATGGTGAGAGTGGAACGCGGTAAACCCCTCGAGCGAGAAACCCAAATTTTGGTAGGGGAACCTTCTTGAAGGAACTGAACAGATAGAAGGACAGAATACTTTCTGTAGATAGATGATTGCCGCCTGAGTACGAGGTGATGAGCCGATTGCAGTACGACGGAACAAAACATGGCTTACAGAACGTTAAACATTATTGATATGACAAATTAGAGCTCTCCTTTAAAGGGGAGCTTTTATCTTGAATGAAACGAAAGCTTAAAAGAGACAGGGTGATACGATGAAGAAGTACACACTAATAGCGACGGCGCCGATGGGAATCGAAGCGATCGTCGCCAAAGAAGTGCGTGATTTAGGTTATGAATGCAAAGTAGACAACGGAAAAGTCATCTTTGAAGGAGATGCGCTTGCGATCTGCCGCGCTAACTTATGGCTGCGGACGGCTGACCGCATCAAGGTACAGGTCGCCGAGTTTCAGGCGAAAACGTTTGATGAGCTGTTTGAAAAAACAAAAGCGATTGACTGGCGCGCGTACATTCCGGAAAACGCAAAGTTCCCCGTTATCGGAAAGTCCGTGAAATCAGTGCTTGCCAGTGTGCCTGACTGCCAGCGGATCGTCAAAAAGGCGATAGCGGAAAAGCTGAAACTTCAATCAGGAAAACAAAATGAATGGATTGAAGAAACGGGCCCTGAGTATAAGGTGGAGATTTCCCTTTTAAAAGATAAAGCCGTACTTACACTGGATTCATCAGGAACAGGCCTTCACAAAAGAGGATACAGGGTTGATCAGGGAGGAGCTCCGATTAAAGAGACGCTCGCTGCCGCGTTAATTCAGTTAACCAACTGGACGCCTGACCGTCCGTTCGTTGATCCGTTCTGCGGTTCCGGCACGATTGCCATCGAAGCCGCTTTAATCGGGCAAAACATTGCTCCCGGTTTTAACCGTGATTTTGTTTCAGAAGACTGGGAATGGATCGGAAAAGAACTGTGGGACAAGGCGCGTCTTGAAGTGGAGGAAAAGGCGAACTATGATCAGCCGCTGCAGATTTTTGCCAGTGACGTGGATCACCGGATGGTAAATATCGCCAAAGAAAACGCAGAAGAAGCGGGACTTGGGGACCTGATTGAATGCAAACAAATGCGGGTGCAGGATTTTACGACAAAACTCGAATTCGGCGTAATCGTCGGAAACCCTCCGTACGGCGAACGGCTCGGCGAAAAAAGGGAAGTCGAGCAGATGTATAAAGAAATGGGCCGGGCATTTGAATCTCTTGATACATGGTCTGTCTACATGTTAACGTCAAATGAACAATTTGAAGAGGCCTACGGAAGAAAAGCAACCAAAAAACGGAAGCTCTTTAACGGTTTTATCAAAACGGATTATTATCAGTACTGGGCTAAAGTGCGGCCGCAGCGGAAAAAGCCGCAACAAAGAGAAGACGCCTGAAACAGCGTCTTCTCCGGCATCTTTACGTTTTATTCTGCCATTACCAGCGGTGCGCTTTTGCGTTGCTCCGTAAAATAATGTTGGTCTGGGACATTTCGGTGTGGCCGTTCACTTGCGATTTAGAGCGTTTCGGCCGCGTCCAATTGTGATGAAACAATTCAGAATGCTGATCTAATCGATCTTTATAACTCATGTAACCATCACTCCCGGGTAGAATAAATTTGTGAAGATGGATATTCGATCGAATATCTGTTGTAGTTTGTGCAGGTCAGGTGAGGATCATTCAGAATGGCATGTATAGAAAGTGAAACATCGGCATAGAATGATGATTATTTCTATTTGAGAGGTGATCTTATTTTATGCTGAACAGCGAGCACTTCAGTAAAATACAAAAGGCGTTAGACGCAACTGCTTTCCGGCTGGAGGAAGCCGGAGCGGAGTTCGGTCCTTCCGCCATGACACACGCACAGGAAGAACTTGAAAATGCGGTAAAACATACACATTCAACAGACCATCCGTTCCTATGTACACATATCATTAATCGGAAATGATCATGACAAAAACTTGGCGAGGCCAAGTTTTTTTGTTGTATTGAAAAGGGTTAAATGATATTATAGATGGTCTGAATGCCGAATAGTTAGGGGTTGGAGTTGGGTGACAACATCACGTTTGCCTTTTGCTTTAACAAAAGAAAAGAATTTTTACGAAGAATTGAACAATTGGATTGGTGACGTGTTTTACGATATCCTTCCCGAGAAAGGCTTTGACCTTCGGGATGAGCAGGTATTTATGGCGTTTCAGCTTGAACGGGCATTTAAAGAGAAAAAGGTCATGTTCGCTGAGGCAGGAGTCGGTACGGGGAAAACGCTGGTGTATCTGCTGTTTGCCATCAGCTATGCCAGATATACGGGTAAACCGGCCATTATCGCATGCGCCGATGAAACGTTAATTGAACAGCTTGTCAAAAAAGAAGGCGACATTTCCAAGCTGACAGAACATTTGGATCTCCAGATTGATACACGGCTGTCCAAATCCCATGAGCAGTATCTGTGTCTGAAAAAGCTTGAGAAAACAATGCAGCGTTCTGATGATGAAAAGTGGCTGGATCTTTATGAGTCGCTGCCTTCATTCGTACACGAATCACAAGCGATGCAGCGCTTTTATCCGTACGGCGACCGCAAACAGTACGCTGATTTGACGAATGAAGAGTGGGCAGGCGTCAGCTATGATTCCTTCCAAGATTGTTTAACTTGTGATATGAGACATAGATGCGGTTTAACACTTTCAAGAGATCATTACAGAAAATCAACGGATCTGATTGTTTGCTCCCATGATTTCTACATGGAGCATGTATGGACGGAAGAATCACGTAAAAGGGAAGGACAGCTGCCGCTTTTGCCGGATCACAGCGCCGTCGTGTTTGATGAAGGACATCTGCTGGAATTCGCCGCGCAAAAAGCGTTAACCTATCGCGTGAAGCAGTCGACGCTCGAGCTGTTTTTAGAGCGTCTGCTTCAAAATGACATCAGAGAGGAATTCGCCGAACTGATTGAAGATGCCCTTGCCGCAAACGATGAGTTTTTCTATGTGCTGTCAGAGGAATCGAAGGAAATCGCCGGCTCTCACCGATTGGACATCCAAAACGACCAGCGCGTTAAGCGTGCGGCTGACGAACTGTGCCGTCTGCTCGATAAAATCGGCGAGGCGCTCGTATTTGAATCGGAAATGTATACGATTGATAAGTACGAGCTGTCAGTTGTAGAAGAATACGTCGAACAAATGGCATATTCGCTGTCGCTGTATCAGAAGGATGCCATCAGCTGGCTTGAAACGCGGGATACAGACTCAACGTTTGTCGTTATGCCGAGAACTGTAGCCGAAGTGCTGGGAGAAAAGGTCTTTTCTAAAAAGATTCCTTATATCTTCTCATCGGCCACTCTTTCTGAGGGCGGTTCATTTGATTATATCGCTGACAGCCTCGGAATCCGTGATCCTTTATCATTCACCGTTGAATCTCCGTACGATTACGAGGAGCAAATGTCTGTTGCGCTTCACGGTGACATGACGTCTGAGCAGAAAACAGCCGAAACGATTGAAACCATTAAGGAGAATGAAGGACGCACCCTCGTTCTTTTCCCTTCCTTTGAAGACATGAAAGAATTTAAAGAACAGGCTGCCGCGTGGGAGCTGCCGTATCCGATATACTACGAAGGTGACGAAGAGATCAGCAGTCTGGTCGAAAAGTTCCAGCGGGATGAAGAATCCGTGCTTTGTTCCGTCCACTTATGGGAAGGTCTTGACATTCCCGGTGACTCGCTCCGGAATGTGACCATTTGGGCGTTGCCGTATCCGCCTCATGACCCCGTGTTCACCGCAAAGCGGAACGGAGCGAAAAAAGATCCGTTTGAGGAAGTTGATCTGCCGTACATGCTCTTGAGAGTCAGGCAGGGAATCGGCCGCCTTATCCGTTCTAATCAGGACAGCGGAACCATATCCATTTATGCGGGCGGAGAAAGTGAACGGGTCCTGGCCGAAGTCAAAAAGATCTTGCCTGTTACACCGAAAATCGTATAAAAACAAAAGCTGCAGGATTCTTATCCTGCGGCTTTTTTAAATCCGGGAAGTTGACTTTATCACGGCATTCCATTAGCCTGTAATTGATAGTGAAAAGGGAGGGAAACGGATATGGATTTACATACATATGAAAAAGAGTTTTTTGATCTGTTAAAAAGAGTATCCCACTATGTCGAAGCCATTGCACTTATGCATTGGGACTTAAGAACGGGAGCCCCGAAAAAAGGCTCTGATGACCGGGCGGAAAGCATCGGACAGCTGTCGGCTGACGTTTTTCAAATCCAGACATCCGACCGGATGAAAGAGCTGATCGACATCCTTCTCGCGCATGCAGAAGAGCTGCCTGAAGATACAGTGAAAGCGGCGGAACTTGCGAAAAAAGATTATGATCATAATAAAAAAATTCCTGAAGATGAGTATAAAGAATATGTCATTTTAACATCGAAAGCTGAAACGGCTTGGGAGGATGCAAAGGCGGCCTCTGATTTCTCTATGTTTGCTCCGTACCTTGAGAAGCTGATTAATTTTAATAAGCGGTTTATTTCGTATTGGGGCTATGAAGATCATCCGTACAACGCATTGCTCGATATTTTCGAACCGGGTGTTACGGTAAAGGTGCTGGATCAGCTGTTTTCTGAATTGAAGGAAGCGATCATTCCGCTTATCAAAAAAGTGACGGAATCCGGCAATAAACCGGACACTTCCTTTATAACGAAAACGTTTCCGAAAGAACAACAAAGAGACCTCTCCTTGTATTTCTTAAAAGAGTTCGGGTATGATTTTGACGGCGGCCGCCTAGACGAGACGGTGCATCCGTTTGCGACGACAATCAACCGGGGCGATGTGCGGGTGACGACCAGATATGACGAAAACGATTTCCGCACGGCAATTTTCGGAACGATTCATGAATGCGGGCATGCGATCTACGAGCAGAATATTGACGAAGCGCTGAGCGGAACGAACTTATCTGACGGTGCATCCATGGGAATTCATGAATCCCAATCGTTATTTTATGAAAACTTTATCGCCAGAAATCAACATTTCTGGACCGCCTATTATGAAAAAATGGTTGAGGCTTCGCCTGATCAATTTCAAGATGTGAAAAGAGAAGATTTTGTACGCGCTGTCAACGAGGCGAAACCGACCTTTATCCGAATTGAAGCCGATGAGCTGACATATCCGCTTCATATTATTATCCGTTATGAAATTGAAAAAGCAATTTTCAGTAATGAAGTGACAGTGGAAGAACTGCCTGCATTGTGGAATCAAAAATATCATGATTATTTAGGCATTACGCCGCCATCTGACGCAAAAGGCATTTTGCAGGACGTACATTGGGCGGGCGGCGATTTCGGCTATTTCCCTTCCTATGCGCTCGGATATATGTATGCGGCACAGCTGAAGCATACCATGCTTGACGATCTGCCTGAATTTGATCAATTAATAGAACGGGGCGACTTTGAGCCGATCAAACAATGGCTGACAGAAAAGGTTCATCAGCACGGAAGACGCAAAATGCCGCTTGACATCATAAAAGATGCAACGGGAGAAGAGCTGAACGTTCAATATCTCATTGAGTATCTCGTCGGTAAATATTCAAATTTATATTTATAAACGAAACACCTGGTATACACCGGGTGTTTTTCTAAAAATTCTAAAAAGACGAATAATCGAAAACCAATTCTTTGTAAAAGTTCGGAAATATTCAAATTTCACTATGCAAAAGAAGTGTATCTTGTTATAATTTGATTAATATCATACGAACACTCATATAATCGCGTGGATATGGCACGCAAGTTTCTACCGGTCACCGTAAATGTCCGACTATGAGTGAGCAATGGAACGGCTTTATTCGGCCGTTGCGTGTAGATCATTCGGCATTGCTTGCTCTTTTTATTGAGAGCGGGCAATGCTTTTTTTATTTTTTATAAGCGGGGGTAATCATTGTGGAAGCATTAAAACGAAAAATAGCAGAAGACGGAATTGTTCTTTCTGATCAAGTGCTGAAAGTGGATTCTTTTTTAAACCATCAAATTGATCCGGTTCTCATGCAGCAGATCGGCCGGGAATTTGCGCGCCGTTTTGAAAAAGACGAGATAACCAAAATCGTCACAATTGAATCTTCGGGCATTGCCCCTGCGGTGATGGCCGGCCTTGAACTCGGCGTTCCCGTCATCTTTGCGAGAAAAAGGAAGTCTCTCACATTAACGGATGATCTGCTGACGGCATCCGTCTATTCTTTCACGAAAAAAACAGAAAGTCAGATTGCAATCTCCGGAAATCATCTGTCGAAAGAAGACCGCGTGTTAATCATTGACGACTTTTTAGCGAACGGACAGGCGGCAGAAGGGCTTTTATCCATCGTAAAACAAGCAGGCGCAGCGGTTTGCGGGATCGGAATCGTCATTGAAAAGTCATTTCAGCCGGGAAGAGATGAGCTGGTGAAAAAAGGATGCCGAGTCGAATCGCTGGCGAGAATTCAATCGCTTGAAGACGGAAAAGTGACATTTGTACAGGAGGTCCGTTCATGAAAAACGGCTATGCCAAAACACTTTCCCTCGGTATCCAGCATGTGCTTGCCATGTATGCCGGCGCCGTCGTCGTTCCTTTAATTGTA
Organism: Bacillus sp. FCW2; assembly: GCF_021228595.1. Taxonomy (NCBI): domain Bacteria; kingdom Bacillati; phylum Bacillota; class Bacilli; order Caryophanales; family Bacillaceae; genus Bacillus; species Bacillus sp. FCW2. The sequence goes on from NZ_CP089436.1 coordinate 1,449,320, forward strand.
GGAGCGGCATTGGGACTGAACGCAGAACAGCTGACATATCTCGTATCAATTGACATTTTTATGTGCGGGGCGGCTACGCTGCTTCAAGTATGGAGGAATAAATTTTTTGGCATCGGCTTGCCCGTTGTGCTCGGCTGTACGTTCACCGCGGTAGCGCCGATTATTTCCATCGGTAAGGAGTACGGGATTTCAGCCATTTACGGAAGCATTTTGGCATCGGGTCTGCTTGTCATTCTGCTGTCGTTTTTCTTCGGTAAGCTCGTATCGTTTTTCCCGCCTGTCGTAACCGGATCTGTCGTAAGAATTATTGATTGAGTACGACATAAACCTAGTTATAGTAGACCTTGATATTCACATTCTTCGTACCATCTCCCAAATCCTCGACCGTATACGTTACATGACTAATGAGCATCTTTAGTATTAAGTTTATCTCAGAGTTAGACATCCCGTCTGTAGACTCAATCATTTCCTGCACTTTATGATGGCTCCATTTTTCTTTTTTTGTCTCAGCGCTAAGAGCATTTTGAAACTCAGTAGATGCAATTAATTCTGCTAAGTCATTTTCAGCTTTTTGAAGTGTTTCTTGTGAAATTTTCAGCTTTTCTTTGTACTCTGTTTTACTGATGTCTCCATCTAAGTACATTTCTTTTATGCGTTCTATTCTTCCTTTTGCCTTTTTAACAGCTTTCTCTCTTAAACCAATAAGCTGAGTTGTATAAGAGTCATCGTTAACATCTTGCTCAGTGGGGGAGAAGAGAGCTTCATTGTATTTTTTTATTTCCTTCATAATCGACTGGAACAATACTTCTTCATGAATTCCTTTTGTTTGTTCGCATTCTTTCGTTCTTTCAGCAGATTTTCGCAAACACTTTCTAACGTGCTTTTTTCTGCCTTTGGGCTGTTCTATAGCTTGAGCTTTATGACAATAAGGACATCTAACAATTCCAGAAAGCCTGTGGGTATTCATATTTAGACGTCTTCCTGCCACTTTATAAGTTCTAAGTTTTTCTATTCTATTCAGGATTAGTGCATGCTCTTCATCAGTTTTCATGGTTTCATGATGACCTTTTGCGATTAATACTTCATCTAAATTTTTATTTTGAACAATACTGTTGTTGCTTTTGCTTTTCTTGTATTTACCGAACCATACATAGCCCCTATGAAAATCGTTGGACAGAATTTCTGAAACAACTTCTCCGTACCAAATAGAGCGGCCGGATGGGGAGGGGACTTTCAGTTCGTTTAACATCTCAGCAATTACTGTGCAAGAATATTCCTCTTCTAAGAACCATTTAATCATCATTCTATATATTTTTTTCTTTTCCTCAACAACAACTGCAGCTTTAATATTCTTGTCCCACTTATAACCGTAAGGAACTGACCCTGAATGCAGTCTACCTTCTCTTGTAGCATTTTTCTTTCCGTTAATCGTTCTCCGTTTTATTGCTCTATATTCACTTCGAGCAATTATTGATTCAAACTCGGAAAGCATTTCGTCGCCTTCGATTGATAAATCATATGTTTTTTTGGGCGTAATAAACAATGTCCCACTCTGCTTAAATGCTTCAAGGATACGCCCGGAGTCAATTTGTGATCCCCTGGAAAGCCTGTCCATTGCTACAGCACAAACTGCGTCAAACTCGCCATTTTCAATTCTGGGCAACAACATTGAGAACATTGGTCGTTCATCAATAGTCTCACCTGAGACAACTTCCTCAAACCACTGAACATTTTTAAAGTTCTCTCTTTTTATGAGATATTCTAGCTCATTTCTATGTTTGGCGAGCGTATCTTCTGAATCTCTGTCTTCTCTGGATTTTCTTGAGTAAACTGCTATTCTTGAATTTTCGTGTAATGCCAAGTATTTCATCCTTTCTTCTTATTGTAAGTGTAGTTAGATTATATCATGCACATTGGAATTTCTTTATAAAATCCTCATTTTAACGAAACATTTTAGATCAGCTTGCTTATTAATCTAATTTAAAGTATCCTAATTGATGTATCATAGGGGTTTAACAGCCACTATAGACCACAGAGTCCCTCACAGCGCTCTGTGGTTTTTTATTTAGATAGAGAATATGCCCAAATAAAAAAGAAGCCTCAGAGGGCTTCAAATTGATTAATTCTTCTCACATGCAAAATTGTCATTATCGCGATCCATTTTAGATGTATAGGCAGGGTGAGTGCTTGGTACACCGTGCGGATATTTCTTTCTCAGCTCTGTGCAGTTTGCAAAGTGTTCTGTTCCTCCAGCAGAAGGGGAGGCTTGTGCAGAGTTAGAAGAGCTGCTTGATGCTGAACTGCTTGAATTTGAATTGCTAGGGTTCGATTTATGTGTCTCGGATTGGTGTGTTGTAACTGACTTTTGAGCCGGCTTAGATACACTTACTGATTTCTTCGGTTTCGTTACGCAGCCATTAAATCCTTTATCAGTCGCATATCCATGCTTACTCCAAATCTTCAAGTCTTTATCTTTCGCAGCTTGCTCATCTTTCTTATACGTGTCTAAATACTTCGTGTTTGGCTCATATACATAAGCTACTCGTGCTAATCCTTCTTTAAGCAGTGTTTCTTGTACTGATTTGCCATCCACATAAACGTAAGCCAGCAATCTGCCATACTTGTCTGTACGATCTCCTTTATCAAACTCCAGTTGAAGTTTTCCCTTGTTAACCAGCTGTTTGTTTCTTGCTGAAGCATCCTCACCATATGGTTGTACGCAAGAGTTTGGCTTTTTAGTCTCAGGTGTGTCGACAAGTAAATAACGTACTGTTTTGAGTTCGCCTTTATAGTTAACTTTAATCGTGTCTCCGTCAACCGTTCTGTTAAGCGTTACATCGACCAGTTTTTTCTTATTTTCAGATGTCTTTTTATCCGACGAATCCTTCTTTGAAGCATTTTCGGCTTTTTCATTTTTGTCATTATTGCTTTTGTCGTTTGATTGAGAGTCTGTCTTTGTCTCTTTTGTATCCTTTTCTTCTTGCTGCGTTGTTTTAGCCTTATCTGAATCTGTTTTATCTGTAGAAGCTGAATCAGACCCACATGCAGCCAAAGAAAAGCTTAGAGATAATGCGCCAATACCTAATAACCATTTCTTCAATGTAATTCCCCCAAATTTGTTTATTCTGTCTTTATATCGGACAAACCTTCCTAATTATAATTATAGAACCAAAGATTGTAAAATTAATTTTAGGTAAACATCTGATTTTGAAAATCGAAGAACCTAAAACTATGGTAAAATTTAGAAAAGATTAATTAAGTGGAAAGGAGACAGATATGAAAGTATTTGAAGCATCCTCGTTAATCTCAGCAGCGGAGAAACGAGCAAAAGAATACGATCAGATTAGAGAACAATTTATCAATCTCAGAAAAGCGTTTCAGGGAATGGCTGACTTAGACGATAGTGAGTTTTCAGGCAAAGGCGCTGACAACATTAAAGCATTCTTCCAAGATCACGCTGGTGTTACAGACAGCTGGCTTGATCTGATCGATATGAAGATTGCTTTTCTTAACAGTATTTCAGGAAAAGTAGCTGATGCCGGATTAGCCGATTCGTTTGTGGAAGAGTCATTTTTAGAACATGAGTTGATTCATGCGAAGAATAAATCAAAAGCCATCATGCAAGAGCAGCGGAATGAAATGAGGGATATTCTTAATGAGATAAGTGATATTGTTCATCTTGATGTTTTCTCTACAGAGGATGTCGATCAAAAGCTGGATTCAGCAGACAAAAAACGGGACGATACTGTACATAAGCTCGGCAAGCTTGATCATGATCTAACGAAAGAATACGCAGAAACCGAAGCAAACGAACAGTTCATCCAAGCCGACTTCCAGCAGCTCCAAAATGCCACGGGCAAAGGGAAAAACGCAACACCACTTCACTATAATGCCGAGGCGTACAGAGAAAGTGACATACATAAGAAAAAAGGCGAGATTGCAAGACACTCAGACACATATTTAACGATTAAGAAGGAAGAAGCGAAAGAGCGGGAAATCAAGGATTTGGAGAAAAAGCTCGCCGATGGAGTAACTGATCCGGATGAATACTTAGAGATTGCGAAAAAGATCGGTTACGAGAACCTTGAACCTTCCCAACAGCAATATGTGATCCAGCTTGAACAAGCAAAACAGATGGAAGAAGCCGGAGAAGTGACTTGGGATATTTTAAAAGGGGCCGGCGTTGGTTTATATGATGTCGGGAAAGACACGGTAACAGGTTTATGGCAGCTGATCAGCAAGCCTGATGAAGTTATCGAAGGTATCATAGGGGCAGTTGCTCACCCAATTAACACGTATAATGCCATTTCAACAGCTATTGAGGAATCGTATCAAAAAGATATGGTGAACGGGGATGCTTACTCCAGATCAAGATGGGTGACATATGCGGTCAGTTCAGTGGCTGTTGCTGTCGTCGGAACGAAAGGCGCAGGAGCCGTTAACAAAGCAGATGCAGCAGGCAAGGTCATAAACAAGGTAGGGCAGACAGGTACGAAATTGAAGGATGTTAAAATTCCGGATTTACTGCCATATAATCCAAAGTATAACCTTGCTCTGACAGGTGACGTGCCATACAATGTAGTGGACGGAGCAAACTTAAAAAATCAACTAATGAGTTTTGCTAAAAGGTCAGATAAAGAAGTAAAACCTTTCGATGTCGTAGATTATAGACCAAGTAACAGTCCTTTAGAGAATCATCACGGTGTAATGGATGTATGGGCTAAACATAATGTTCCGAATTATGTGAGTAGAGGTAGTAATACGCCAACAGTAGCTTTAACTAAGGAACAACACAACGCTACCAAGAAAGTATATAGAGAATGGTTGTTCGAAAAAACAGGGAAGAAAGTTGGCGGCAAAGTAAACTGGAAAGAAGTATCCCCTAGAGAAATACAAGAACTTACTGAGAAGATGTTTGATGCTGCTAATGTTCCTAAAGAAGCGAGACAGCAATATTATAATGCATTTAATCAATACAATTTTAGAAAGTAGGTGTAGACTTGAGTATTCATATGTTAATCAAGAAGATTGCTTCTACACTAGACTGCCGGCTGTTGGAAGTTGACGGTCTCCCGACAATAGACGAGAAGCATCAACTACCAAGAGATGTTAGTGAATTTTATGAACAATGCGGTGGAGCAGTTTTATATGAAAATGCGGATTATCCAATATATATAGTACGACCAACTGAGTTTAAATTGGCTAATCCCGTTATTGTTGGGGAACTTTGTGAAGAAGACATTTCCTCCGAGTGGTATATTGTTTGTACGGATGGAAAAGGAGAATATCTGACAATTGATTTAAATGAAGATCGTAAAGGTAAGTGTTACGACAGCTTTTTTGATCGACATGGAATTGTTGGTGAAACACAGGTAATAGCCACTTCATTTACTGATTTAATACAGCGACTGCTTGAGAATAAGGGTGAGCACTGGTATTGGTTAAGGGATGATTTTAGTACATTGGGTGATGCATATGATGGAGACTGAGCTAAACAATCTATATAAAGAGATTGCAGAAACAATAAATGAAATGATCCCCGAACAATGGGAAAAGTTTTGGTTTTATGCACAAGTTTCGGAAACAGGAGGAGGAACTTATTTTTATTACAATACTCCTGACGAGCCACAAAATTACAAGTATAGCTTAGAAGTACCTTTTATTTTCACAATTGATGAAGATGACTTTACTGAGAAAAAGAGAAAGTTGTTTGATCTGAGTGAGAGGCTACGAGAAGTATTCAAGGAGAACGATCAAGAATTATGGTATTCGTTTACGTTAAGCCTTGAAAGAACAGGCAAATTAAATATCAGTTTTGATTACACTGATTGGTTCAGCACTGATTACAGCTTCAGTGATCAACACATCATTTGGAAACATAAGTATCTAGGTGAGGAACCGTCTGATGCGTCTCTAAAAGGGATAATTGATAAATATAAAGCTGATTATCCTGAAAACCCGATCTAAGTGGGGATTTTGGAATGAGTATACACGATATCACTGAAAAGATGAACAAATTTAATTTAAAGTATTACGCATCAAGCAATGAACAAAGAAGCAAAAGAAAAATCAAAGCATTTGAAAACGAATTAAACGTAAATCTTGATGAGGTGTACAAAGAATTCGTTGTAAGATATGGCGGAAGCACGATACAGGCAGATAATGTTTTATTTCCAAGCTTAGAAGAGAATCCATTGGCTAGTAATAATCATTTAAGATTAGGGCTATTTTATGGGTTTGGGGTAGACGATGCTGACTTTGATGTTATATCAATGACAGTTACTTATGAAGAACAAATGCCAGACTGGATTATCCCGATTGCTGATGGCGATGGAGGAGACCAGGTTTGTCTGGGTGTGAAAGGAGAGGCAACAGGGAAAGTTTATTTTTGGGATCATGAACTGACAAATGGAATAAAAGACACATTTTTGGTCGCAAATTCTTTCTCTGACTTCATTCAAAGTCTGTTTATTGAAGAGACAACAGATGAGGACGATGGTATTTTATCTATTGAGCTAGATGATGATTTATTAAACAGTTAAGCAAAAGTATTGCAATTGCGATGAGGAAGCAGCAATAAGTGTCCTTAGACAAAGTAAAAGTGGTTTAATCCATAAAGCAATAGTATTGCAAATACCATTTTTATGTGGTTATAATTAGTGTAGGTAATACAGTTATATGATTATTTTATGCATTTTGATTTATGAAATGCATAAAATAAAAAGACCAGGGTGCTACCAACACCCCGGTTCTGTACAAAAAGCTACCCATCAAAGGGCTTGCTCAGCGGTTATTCGTGATAGACCTGTCCCTTCAGGATTCCAGTCTCAAGGGAGGTCTATTTTTTATTTATATACGTCAACAGGGCAATTATAAACGACCCGAATGCAAGCATTAACATTAATGCCTGAAATGTTGACATAAGCATCACCCCCTTTCGTAGGGGATGAGCAAGACTCCCTTGAGTGAGCATGCTTTAATGTACAGGAATCATTATACACTAATTCCAAATATATGTCTGTGATTATAGGAATCAGATTACCAAGCTGAAACAGTCAATTGAAAATCAAAGTTTGATGATTAAGACAATATCATGTAATCTTTATTGTGTAAGTGCATCATGGCTCTTATGATTTTAAATTGTTGAAATTAACTAAGGGAGAATCTGGCGTTGGAATTTACTTTAGCTAAACAGGTTTTAAAGTTTTCATTAACAAGTGGAAAAAGGGCAGAAATAAATGTGCCACCAGTGCTCAATAAACAAGACATTAAGATATTAAAAAGCCAATTAAGTGTTATGGAGATGCAAACAAAAATATCTAATGAAGATATGAAAAGAAAAAGGATTAGAAAAACTAAAATAAGCAGGATATAAAAAATAGCCCGTCATTTGCGTGATCCGAAAGAAAAGGAACACTTTGTGCCGGAGTTTTTAAGTGTGAAAATAAATTACTATGTCCCCCCTTACAAGCATACATTGTGATATGTAAGGGGGGATTTTTCTTGCCTAGATACCGGAGAGCTCTTCGCAAGAGAGGGCCTTTGCCTTTTCGGTATGTGCTTCTTCTGTCGTTTTCTTTTTTTATCATATCGACGGTCATCAGCCTCTGGATGATCAACTCCTCAATCAAACCGGTGCTGATGAACATAGGAGAAATGGAAACCAAACGGGTGGCGACAGAGGTCATTACGGAATCCATTGAAGAATACATGTCTCACAGCGACAATGTGAAAGATATGGTCGATATGAAAACGGATGAAAACGGAAAAGTCACAACGATGGATTTTAATACACAAATGGTCAACAGTATGAAGGCGAAAGTGACAAAGCAGCTTCAGGCTCATCTGAAGGAAGTGGAGTCGAACAATAAGCAGCATGAAACAGAAAAAGGCGCGAAAACGGCCGATGCAATTATGATTGATATTCCTTTAGGGCAGGTCACGGGAAACAGCATTCTCGGAAATCTTGGGCCGAAAATCCCCGTGCGCTTTAACTTGATCGGTGATGCGTTAACTGATGTGAAAACAAAAATAAAGCCGTACGGCATCAACAATGCCCTGATTGATATCAGCATCTTTGTGGAAATTAAAGTGAAGGTCATTATTCCGTTTGCCAGTAAGACATCTGTCGTGACAAATAATATTCCAGTCTCCATTAAAGCGATTCAAGGAGAGGTGCCACAGTTTTATAACGGAAGCGGCGGGTCAGGTGTGACGCCTTCCATTCAGCTACCGAATAAAAAACAAGAGAAATCCGGAGCCGATAAAGACAAATAAAGACACACAGCTGCCAGAAAATAATGCGGCTGTGTGTTTACTTTTTTCTGCGGATTTCTTTTCGCTCCCATGCCTATTGGAGAGAATTCAATGTCTCGACTAGAGTAGACCATAAAGATATTTAATGAATAGTCATTTCCAACAATTACATCGAACTATTGTTCTTATTTATATTGAACAAAGAACATTTGTTCTGTTAATATTAGATCAATAAAGGAGTGATTCAAAATGCTTAGAGATCGAGGAACAATCAAATGGACTTCCATGATGCTTCCAGAACATTTAACGCAATTAAAACAGGACTTGTTAGATGTTTCGAAAATGGAGAAGCCATCTTTAGATGAACAGCAAATTGAGGAGATTGACATCTTGGTTTCTGAAGCAATGGCATTCAATAAAGAACTGAAGTTTAAACTCTTTAAAGAAGGAATTGCCGAGGATTTAATCGGTACAGTTCAATATCTCAATTACGAACAACACAAATTACATGTAAAAGATCATCACGATCAAACCGTATACATCACCATGAATGACATCATAGGAGTTGCTTACAATGATTGATTACTCACAGTTTCCACGTAAAAATATACTTTGTGTAGATATGAAATCCTTTTATGCTTCGGTTTCAGCTGTAACAATGGGATTGAATCCAATGACATGTTATCTCGCTGTAGTCGGAAACACGGATAGACAGGGGAGTGTTGTCTTAGCAGCGTCTCCTGCACTTAAAAAAGATTATGGAATCAAGACTGGCTCCCGGCTATTTGAGATTCCAGATGATCCAAGAATTCACATAGTAAACCCGCAAATGAAACTTTTCATCAGAGTTTCAACTGAAATAACTAAATTGTTTTACAGGTTCGTTCCTGAAACATGTGTACACACGTACTCAATTGATGAATCTTTTTTAGATGCAGGAAAAGAAAATCCTGAAGTCATGGCAGAAGCAATTCAGAGCAGTATGAAGAGAGAGTTCGGCTTAGTTTGTACTGTTGGCATTGGCGACAATATGCTGCTGAGTAAGTTAGCTCTTGATTTAGAGAGCAAGAAAACAAAGACTGGGATTGCACGGTGGAGGTATGAAGATGTTCCGAAAAAACTTTGGCGTGTTCATCCGTTATCTGAAATGTGGGGAATAGGAGGGAGGATGGAAAGGAATTTAAACCGAATGGGGATTGCGACTGTTGGCCAATTAGCCAATTATCCATTAGAGCTGCTTGAAAAACGTTTCGGCATTATGGGGAATCAGCTTTATTATCATGCCCATGGAATTGACCTTTCTGAAATTGGAGCTCCTTTAATGCAGGGGCAAATAAGCTACGGGAAAAGTCAGATATTACTTAGAGATTATACGAAGAAAGAGGATATCAAAGTAGTCCTCTTGGAGATTTGTGAAGAGGTTGCACGAAGAGCACGAACACATAACAAAGTAGGGCGTACGATCAGCTTAGGAATTGGTTACAGTAAAGATGAGTTCGGCGGTGGCTTTCACAGATCTAAAACAATTGATTTGCCTACGAATATCACAATGGATATTTATCGATACTGCTTGATTTTGTTTGATAAGTTCTATACAGGAAAAACAGTAAGAAGTATTTCAGTTACTTTATCCAATATTGAAGACGATGTGAATCAGCAATTAAGTCTGTTTGAAAAGGATAATGAGAAGAGAAGGAAGCTTGGATTTGTGATGGACGGGATAAGAAATAAATACGGATCTAAAGCGATCTTACGAGCTGTTTCATATACACCTGGTGGAACAGCATTGCAAAGAGCAGGTTTGACTGGTGGACATAAGTCATGAGAACAGAGAGCAGCTCCCTCTGTTCTCCTTACAAAGTTATTAGTTTTTTACGTTTCGGCTCTTTCAGCAACCTTGAACGTATCATTTTGTTGTTGGAGATAGGAAGCACCCAATGTTCCGGCAACGCCGAATAATAGAACTGCACAGATAAATAGTTTAGTTTTCATATTGCTTCTCCCCTTTTGATTTGTCTTCTTGCTTCATTTGCCAAACGATAAAATTCAACTGCACCCCAAGCATCCTGTTTTCCAGTGAGAAAATCTGCTACAGAGACACCATAACTTTCCATGTCAGGGTATATACCTCTTTCTTTGAAGAACTCGAATGTTTTCCTAACTAAGTCTAAATCATAGTCCAAGAAAAGTCCTTTAACCATTTTTAACTTTTCAAGTACCATTTCATTGTTATGCCGTTCAGCCAGCTGTTTGGCCTGTTCATAAAATTTTTTTGCGTTTTCAACGTCATTTTGCCTTCCCTTTAAGAAGGAGATAACAAATAATGTTTTAGCAGCGTAATCATGATTTTCCGGCTCAATGATTTGAAGTGACTTATTAAAGTGAAAAAATGCTTTATCAAGTTCTTCCATTTGATTATAACACAATCCAATATTAAACAGTGCTGAACGCATCAAATGCCCACGATTCTTTTCACTTTTGTTTAGCTCTACTGCCTCCTGATACGCTTTGTATGCTTGCTTTAAAGCTTCATCAAACTTCATACTGTCCAGCAAATTACCAAATATGACGAATTGACAGCGCACCTTTTGTACCCCGTATGTAGGGTTCCCGTCAATAGCAGGTTGTTTTTTAAATATATCGTAAGCCCTCATGGCATAATTCATTGAAAAATAAGTCTGTTTCATATGGTAATACACTTCTGACAATTTAAAATAAAATTCAGCTTTTTCAACTTCAATATCTCCACTCTCGATTGAATCCAAATACCTCTCAGCTTGTCTATAGTAATTAAGGGAGAATGTTAACTCTTTTTGTCTGAAATAGAACATGCCCATGAAAAAGTAATAGTAATATTCCAGCATTCCTGTTAAATTTCCATGACCTTCATATTCTTTTAGCTCGCCATAATTTTTCTCAATGTCTTTTATAGCGTTAGGATACATATATGCCAACATTAGCTTATGTCTAAACTCAAGTAGGGAGAAGTATAGTAAAACATCTTGATTTTCTTCCATAACTTTTATTTCCTGCATAACTTCTTTACGCATTTCTTCTGCTCTACCGACCCAATTCTTTTTAATAGCCACATACCAATGATTCATCTTTGTTGCTACTAAATCATAAGGAATGACTTTTTCACTCTTCAAGTCCTAAACCCCTTTCATATCCATTTTATTATATAGTTGCATTAGAGGAAAGAAATGTAAAGGGGATTTGAGTGAAAATTAAAAACAAATCAATAATTTGTTTATGACCGAAACGAAAAAAATACCCTCCTCGTTAGAGAAGGGTACGTTATCAGTTTGCTGTTGCTTTCAGTGAGGCAAGCCACTCATCCAATGTTCCTGAGAAACCTTGTTGAACGGCTAATTCATATGCTGATTTTCCATCTTTACCGGCAGCGCCAGTAGCACCTTTAACCCCGGTTGCACCTGTAGCTCCAGTATCGCCTTTTTCACCTTTTAATGAAGCTAACCATTCCTCTACAGTTCCTGAAAAACCATTGTCTACTGCAATATCATAAGCAGACTTCCCAGTGACAATTGAGACATTAACCATTGGATTGAAGAAACTCATTTATGCGCCCCCAAAAAATTATATGTTATTCCTGACTCAGAAATTTTGAAGCTTGTGATAGGTGAATCATGAGCGTCCATTTGAAAGCCTTGTCCAGCTCTTAAATAGATAGGATCACTGCCATTGATTGATACGTGGCATTCCTGATCATTCGAAAAGCTGAATTTATAGAAAGAATATTTAATCGTCCAGGTTGCAGGTGGGGAAGGGATTACTTCATGGTTAGATTCTGACTTCTCAAGCATTGGACTCCCGATATATCCAGATCCTATTTGCATGGCCAACAATCATTCCTTTCTTAATTAAAAATGAAAAAAAGGGGAGATGAACTCCCCCGAGTTATTTTGGTTCTGTGTATTCCATTGCTTGATCACTGTCTGAGATACCTGTAGTGGTTGGATCCACTACAACCCCCATTGCAGTTAAAAACGTAAGTAAAGCATTAAATTTCTCAGTGAGATCATCACTAAATACAGAAATATCGTATCCGAAAGCAGATGCAATAGCTTGTGCAAACAAAAGAGTTGCAGAGAAGATTGCAACCAGGAATGTTTTCTTTTTAAGTCTTACTTTCCAGTTAATTTTAGTCATGAAATTCGCTCCTGTTCATTTTATTTAAGGCCAAAATGTATGAGTAACCAGGCTGCGACAATAGTCGCAATTACACTGGGCAGTACCTTAAACACAAGGTCTTTAGTAAACTGAGAGGGATCAATTTTGCGAGTAGAATCAGAGCGTTCCAATATTTCAACTCGATTGTCCAGTTTTTCATATGATTTACTCAGATTTTTTAAACTGTTGCTCATTTCGTTCAGAGTGCTGAACTGTTCTCTCGATTGTGCTTGAGAATCCTTATTAATTTCGACTTGCTGCTCAACAAGCGTAGCAATACGACCAATAACATTTGTTCTTTCTTCAAGAGAGTCAATTTTGTTATCAGTGTGCTTAGCTTTTTCTTCAAGTGCACTTAATCTTGAAATGGTGCTTTGCTCAAAGTTATCCATTTGTCACCAACCTTTGATAAAATAGAAAGGTGACATTACATCACCTCCTAAAATAAGAGGATAATCATTGATATACCTCGATCAACAATCATCCTCAAAGATATTTAAATATATTTAGATTTTTGACCCAAACTGACCTGAGATGTAGCCGCGTTTACCTTTATAGATCACTTCCCAGTAACCCTTAGCATTGTTTGAACCTTTCACTGAACCAGAAATGCTGAGTGTGTCACCTAACTTTACGGTGCCAAGATTCTTTGCTTTGTTTTTATCGGGTCTGTCCATAACGATTGCAGCGCTTTTTACACCGACAATTTTAATTTTGCCTGCAGATTTGATACCACTGCTTTTAGGCTTAGAAGTGGATTTAGGCTTTGGGGTTGATTGTCCAAGTTCAGCATCACTTTTAATGTACTTCACATTTACGTAACCGCTGTATGTAGCACCTTTAGAGTTTGTATATTTGATATATCCCCAACCATTTTGAGTTGATCCTTTTTGGTATTGGACAGTGGAGCCTTTAGGAAGAGCGAGTACAATAGAGGAGTTTGCATTGCGTTGGGTTCTCACATTAAGACTGTCAGCGATAACTGTGTTCTTAACATAAGAACCATTTGTTTTAACTACTTTTGTTGGCTTTGAAGATGAGGAAGAAGTTTTTCCGCCGAGTGCTTTTAATTCTGCAGCAATGGCCGCTTTCACTTGATCCCAACGTCCCTCAGACAGAATACGATGCGGACAGTATTTTCCGTTCCAGTCCTGATGCTTTCTGATTTTGTCAACGCCCCATCCGCGCTCTTTGAGAAGTTGCGCCACAAACTTGATAGCCAGCGCCTCTGCTGCCCGGTAACGCGCACCACCTGACTTGCTGCAACAGATTTCCACGCCAATAGACTTACGGTTCCCGGTTCCGTTTGTGCCATCGCCAGTATGCCAAGCATTCCGATCCAGCGGAATCCCCTGAATTACTTCTTTATCATCGACGGCAAAATGATAGCTTGTCGATTCGCTGTTTCCTGTCATATAACTGATTTCATTGGCGGCTGATGCGTCGTTTGCTGTGTTATGAATAGTGATATACTCCGGTGTCATTGGGTTCGGACATTTCAGAGCGTATTTTCCACTTGGAACTAATCTCTTTTTCACTGCAATTGTCATATTGAACATCTCTCCTAAAAATTAAATTTGAGCACAAAAAAAGAGAGAAGGGGCAAATCCCAATCTCTCTTTATCTCACGTATGCTCTTGTTATCTCTGTTTTTGAATGCTATAAATTGAATAAAATTTATATTTTAACTAGAACATAACCACCTCCTTTAATTTTGAGGGATTACTTAATTAAGCAGATGGCAATGCCATAGCCAAGCTTGTCTGAATATGGGGTTACAATCTCCATAGCCTTCCAAGAGTAAAACCTGTCTTCTGTTTTTGTGCCGATGCCATAATTACCTTCAATACGATCTCCCACAGAAACAGTGCTGTCCACTTTCACATAAACCTGTCCAAGTAAGCCGACTATGTTCCATTCAGGGCGTTCTTCACGGGGGACGTAATCTATTTTTTCAATCCATTCAGGGTTTACTTTAGGCAGTTTCTTAACATCACCGGTTTCTGGGTTGACTACATCTTCATATATGTATCCACCAAATTCATTCTTTAAATATCTACCTTGCCAGTGAATATCAGCTCCGCCTAAAATAGTTCCTGCAGTTTCGGAGATTACTCCGTGTACATCTTCACCTTTTCTCGCTGGGCGAATTTTAGCTCCTTCAAGAGTGACAATTGTTCCTGTCGGAATTGCTTTTCCGTCAAGGCTTTCAAAATATTCAGCGTAATCACTGAAAGTGGCTCCGCCATTCATCTTGCCGGTAGATGTTATATCTCCGTTCATGGAGTTTAGCATCCATTTGATATTCGCTCTTGATGGGGTAGAACCATATCCACCAACCACCATATAGCGATCATTTGTACCGAGTTTGACTCCTCCCGAAGATAAGATAGTTCGTGAGACATTATCGCCTTCAATGTGGGATTCGTTTGAAGACATGACTGTGCTACGCGAACCGCTAACGGAACTTGCTCCGGAAGAGGAAAATACTCCTGTTCTGACCCCAGTTGCTTTTGCTCCACCTGTGGTGCCTATAACAGCAGAAGCTTCACCTGATACTTCAGGCTGTCCAGTAGATGCTGCTATTAAGCCTGTGCTAGATTTGGGTACTCCAGAAGAGGTTGCAACCTTTGTCCCGCCTTTTATATTATTTGGTACAAAAGTGTAATCAACTCCTGAAATTCTGGCAGCCTTTTTGTATTTTTCCACTGAAATTCCCATTAGGCTTGCCTGAGAATTAGAACAATACACACCAATACTGTCAGCTTTCCCGTCACCTATCAAACTTGCATTAATAAGCTTTACATTTTCTGTGCCACTGCCAATACGCACACCAATTCTCGCCGATTCAAAACAATTTACATTTGAAATATTTACATTATCTGATTTTTGATCCCCACCGTATACATAAATGTCAGCTCCAGCTGTTTTGAAGTTAGAAATAGAAAGATTGTTTAAATTAATGTTTCTTGATTTAAATTGCGTAGCGATTGCGGGATTTCCTTTGTAATCATAAGAAGGGTCTCCAATTGCGTTAAAGTTTGAAATGTTAACATTTCTGTAAGCTGAGATTACTAGTGCTCGTGGGCTCAACTCTTTATAAAGGTCACTAAAGATTGGAGACTTCGCAGTACAGTTAACAGCATTAATGTCGAATGCACTAGTGGAAATTTTATCAGAAGCACGATGAAAGCCGATGTGTCTAAAATCAAATGCACGAATGTCATTCTCTGAGTAGCAGTTGATTAAATTAACATTTCTTGCTGCAGGCGCTCTATTGTGGGCTTTAACTTCAAAACCTCTGCAGTTTTTCTGACTGTTGCAGTTCACCAGCCATACGTTTCTAGAACCGTCATCAATTTCAAAACCATTTGAATTTGATGAGCCTTTGTCATGAGCAGACCCATTGGCATTGTATGCGTGACAGTTAGTGAAGTAGATGTATTCAGAATAGTGAGTTGTGAAGCCATCGTCACCGAAATTAGTTGCAGTACAGTTTTCAATCCAAACATATCTACTGCCCTTCGGTTGATAATAATCAGCACCATCTGAAGAAGTGTTCCAAATAGGAGAGCTTACATCAAAACCATGAAGACCTGGATTTCGAGCATTGACGTTTCTAACCCGAACAAATTTAGAGTTAACAATACCCACACAGTTTGCATTTGTTCCATTTGTAATGGTGTTGTCCTTTTTGTCTAAATTCCAATCGAGGTCTAAGTCTTCAATTAAGATATATTCATTTCCGTTTGTGTAGTCGCTATTGGTTAACACACAAGATGTTCCGGTAGCAGTTGGGTGAAGCTTGATAATAGATCCTGATCCAACACCGTAAAGTCTGACATAAGAAGGGATATGTAATCCTTGAACCATATAAATACCTGCGGGTACAAAAACTTCTCGCTTCCCGCTGGAAAAAGCAGCTTTGAAAGCTTCAGTGTCATCAGTAACACCATCACCCTTAGCCCCAAAATCCTGAACATTGACACTTCGTCTGATAAACTCATTTAAGACTTTATCAACAATTGTTGCACCAGCTGCAGGGATTTTTGAAATATCTCCAATAGTGTTTGTGATATCTGTTAAACCAGAATCGACTGTGCTTATTACGTTTTTAATATCCTTAGAAGCTTTATCAAAAGCCTCTTGAATATCGTCTGCAGTATATCTGATATTATTTGATTTTAACCCTATAGCATCAATGGGTATCCATTGCTCTGTTTCTTCGTCCATATACCCCATTGTGTTTACGGGAATTAAATTGTCGCTCAATATATACTCCTCCTTATCCTTTTCTAATCCAAACCATACTTCCGTCAGGGGGTTCTGCAGAAGGTTTTATCCTCATCTTTTTGGGAGCATTGTTCGTTCTCAACCATACTGATCTGATGTTGTAAGGCTCTACATAGCTAGAAACAATGTTGAAACCGTCATACTTATCTGAGACGCTAATATTTATCCAGTCAAAACCATCCCATCGATATTCAATTCCTGTTTCTTTTACAGTGACAGTCCAACCAATTTGAGGGGAAGGATAAGTGTTTAATAAATCCTGATAGGTGTACACAAACGGCAAGTAAATCTTTCTAGTGTTCTCAACTACATACTCATAATCTGATGTTGCTTGTCTGCACCAATTTGTTATTTCAATACATCTCTTGGTGACACGTTCACATTCAGCAATACGTTCGTTGATACGAATAATGGCATCTTCAGCATCATCAATTAAGCCTTGAAGTGTTTCAATGACCATATTTCCTTGCCGTTTAATCCAAATCCTTGAGGCAGGGAAGAAGGATGCACCTTCTCCTTGATATGTAAAAGTAAGTGATTTACCTTCATTCGAATCATTGAAAAAGACAACCCCCATAAGGTATTCAACCTTAAAGTAGTTGTCTTCTAATTCACCATCTTCAATTTCTCGCCATTCCTTACTGTCACCACTAACTATAACTCTGTACTCGGGGTTTGGTATTTCAGTAAGTACGGCTCGGCCGTTATAAACGGTTAAAGTTTCACTATAACTTAAATAAGGATCATCGTTTGAACCTTTCCTTTTTCGAGAAAGGATAGGGTTGTTATAGAGCTGAGGAAAATCCAAACTAAATTCACCGCCCTTTCTTATTGTGTAATTGATTTGAGCAATTCTTCCAAGTGCGCGACTATCTCTTCTTTCTCTCTAAGCCTTTTTCCATGTGCTCCTAACAATTCCCATGATCACTATGTATACAATCGCAATACCAACAGTTACACCCTCAATTTTTATAAAAAAACTATTCAAAATTATTAATAAAAGCGCTAGTACTGACGCAAACCAGTGTATAGATTCATATTTTTTTTCACTCATCGATGATCCCCTCACTCTTTCTGTTAAACACTTTATATACCAAAATCCATCATGACACAACTTCTAATATGGAATCAAGTGGTAAAGTTTTTTATAATTTACAAGGTATTTTTAAGTGAAAAAGGGGTGTTATCGTATGAAAACGGTCAAGTGTTTGCATAAAGTAGAATTTTATTTAGAAAGAAAGTTGAAATAAAAAAAGACGCATCCAATAAGGGTACGCCTGTTTATTTTACATGCCTATATACTTCCCAGATGTACTTTGTATTTAATTTATTCCCTCTTTGATTGCTATCTGAGCCTGTTATAAACCCAAGTTCGTTTATACTTCCGTATGTAGAGTTTCCCCCAACCAGGGATATTCCTATTTCATTTATCTGATACGTATAACCCCCTGTCTCATCAATTAATAGCATAGAATCATTAGGAGACACTGGCCACACTTTCACATGTGTTGGAGTGAAAGGCAGCAATATTTGTTTGCTAATTGTTCCATCGCCCACATACGTTCCTTTAGCTATCTGAGGAACATCAGAGGATAGCGCATATTCTGAGTGTGGTTTACCGCCAAGAAACTCAGCGTTTCCATCTATGGAACCTGTAATGATTCCCTGGTCATTACGTACAGGTATTGAATTAGGCGTGGATAGCGTTGAAGTCGTGTAACCATTTAATGAATCAGCCGAGCCCGCAGAAGACACAATCCACTCTTCACCATTAAAAAGCTCTTGTTTATTAGTCTTTGAATCAATCCAAATCGTTCCTGCATCTGGCGAAATAGGCTTTGTTTCGGTGGATATTGTATAAAGCCCGTTAACTTTTCCGCTTAGACTTCCTTTCACTTCAACAGAATTAGAAGGGAGGTAGGGGTTTTCTGAAGGGGATTTAGGCTGTACAATATCAGATAGTATTCGACCACTGCTATCAATGGATGTCTCTACTGTGCGATAGGCTTGTACTCCAAATGTATAGTGTTTATTTGAAACTTGACCGGTTAATGTTGCAATTCGTTTATCATAACTAACTGATAAATATTGTTCAGATGACATCTTTGAACCAAAAAGATAGGTATCATCTGATGTGTCGGAGTAGCAATGGATAAGGAAACCATCGATATTGTATTTATCCTCATCGGAGTCTGGAAAATCCCATTCAATTGATACATCTACAGATCCATTATCATTTACAACGTGAGTTATAGCAGTCCCGTCATTTCGGATAGTTGGGTTTGCTACGGGTGCAGATATACGATCATTTCGTGCATTGTAATTGGTCAGTAGGGTATCATAATCAATCTTTTTCTTATTGAATTCAGTTGATGCTTTCTTAGCAGTATACAATGAGCGTGCAAAGTCTTGTTCTATCGTAGTAGCTCTTTTTCCATTCGAGAGTGTTACTTGTATACTTTGCTGCTCAAAATCAAAATTCATTCCTGTAAGTGTTGCTTTGACATCAGTTCTAAAATCGTCATTAACTAATCTGATTATATCTCCCAGGTAAATTCTACCCCAAAAATCCTTTTCTTTGTTGACAGTAAATAAGTTGACAATGTTTGTTCTGATGTCTACCGGAGGTGTATTTTTCTCCCCAAGTTCCTCAAGGCCTTTTTCATACAGCTCTGTTTCATCAAAAATGTTGTCATTAGACCAATCATCTTGACGGATAAAATAAGACAACTTTTTCATTAGCTTTTCACCGAGAAACTTATCCATAGATAACCGATCTTTTAACACTGCTATTTCTTCAGTTATCTTGGAAATCTGATTGGCAGTGGTGGATATTTCAGCTTTCTTTGATGTAACTTCAAGTTGTTTGGCATCTCTTTGCTTGATAAGGTCTTTCGTGTCATCTCCAGCTTTTTTTGCTACTGTGATCTTATCTAAGATTTGTTGTAATTCAATTTTTTCTAGGGTGAAGAGGGTATTCTCCTGTGTTGTTTTTATTGCTTCCAGATCTTTTTTCTGATTTAAAAGGAGGTAAAAAGAAGAGCCTTCATTATTTACAAGTTCATTGTAATCTAAAATTGCATGGCACAAATCATCATCCATGTAATCACTATGCTTAATTACATTTCTCTTTTCATCACGTTCAAAAGGGTAGAGGAAATAAGAGAAATCATCCAAGTAACTCTGCCCAGTAGGATTGACTGAATTAATAACAATTCCATCTTTACCGGTAATGTCTAACCGTGTTACAACTTCATCAATATCAATGGTATCTTCCATATCAATCATGAACCTTTTAGGAGAGAATTGGACACCTTTATACTTGGACACAGTTTCTTTTTTATAAAATGATACTGTGTTGTTAACAGTATCAAATATAGGCACAGCCTCAAAAGTTTCTCCAATGTTCTTTAAAAACTCATATCGGGTAGAGGTAACATCAAATGAGCGGCGTTTTTCATTAAAAGAGGGGTCAATAAAGTCTACAGTAAAGCAAGTTCCTTTAAGACAATCTGTGGCAACTTCCAACAGATTTTTAGAGATGCCTTCATATGATTTGATTTTGCTTTTATGAAGAATGTAGGGAAGTCCTTGAGCTCTAACTTGTATTGTTTGTTCCTCATTTTCTGACTTTGTCAACCCGGTAATTACAAACCATTCAACTCTGTTTAAGAACTCTGCCTTAATGAGATACCAGCCTTTTATGAGTTCTGCCACATGGTTTGGCTTCATCTTGAAATTATATCTTGCTTTAAGTGGGATATTAAAAGTTAGATCGTGGAGTTCATCAAAATTCAAATTTAGAGAGGCGTTAGAGAAATCTACTATATTAGCGATTTTCTTTTTATTTGGTTTTGCTAAAGAAAGCTTGAGATGGCCTGGTTTAAAATCGTAAATCAATAAAACATCCCCTTACAAATACTTATATCTGTATATAAACCGGATACAACATTCGCCCGTTATTTTAACTCTGTTTATCCCCCTTGTTAAAAAAACATACTGTTCATTGACTTGATCATAACACTCATACCCAGTAACACTGGAGGTGATCAGCTCTTTATTGGCATCTACATTAATAACTTCTTGATGTTTAATTGATGTGAATTTTAGAGGTTCTTTATAAGCTGTCAAGTTTTCGACTGTGATGTCTCCATCACCGATTTTTTTGAATTCAAGAGAAAGTGGGATATCTAAATCCCCTATATTTTTAATTTCTATATTATTAGAACCTGATGATATGTCATACCAATGGGTAGTTGTTTCTCGTCCATACCTATAAGGAAATACTTTCATTGTCAGCTTCACATATCCGTCATTAGAGCAGTTGTGTACCAAATCTGTTGCATTCACTGGCAAAGCAAAATAAATGATATCTAAATTACTACTGAATGAAAGAGGCTTATAATCATCTACATTTAGCCAACGTGCAACTCTTCGAATATTTTCTTCATCTAAATGATTTTCTATGTAAAAGTTTAAAGGGATTTCATATGGTTCACGTTTAACACTGTCTACATATGGCTCAGAAGCTGATCGTGTATATGTTTCATTTACTGTTCTATTCGCTATGAATGTCTCTTCCATTAGTCCGCCATCTGTGTTTACATTCACTGCCCCAATTTCATAAGAGGGGATATCATTGAACATAAAATATTGACTTTCTCTAATCATAAAATTTCCCCCTTAACAATCAAAAAGCAAGCTGAAGAGCCTGCATTATACAGACTCTTACATGCTTCCATTTAATTTTATAACTTCTTTCTTGATGGTTTCGAGCATTGTTCTTGCTCCAGTTTCCCCACCTGTAAGTTTATCAACATTGAAAATAATTGGTGTGTTAATTGTTTTATCACCATTAGAATTAACGGTTGTGGTAGGAGGGAGGCTAGTGGTTTTAACATTTGGTATCAAACTATTAGAAAGACTCGATTGATTAATATTCGGAATTATTGATGGAATAGAGGTAATCCCTTTGTTAATCAAAGCTGCTAATTTCCCACCTTGCCCCCATTTAGGTGTTTCATTATTCAAATCGTTATTAGACAGATTGCGAACTTGCTTTACAGTTTCAAGCATATTTTCAGTATCTGTTTTATTTAGGATAAGCTCTTTATCATGAAGGAAGGCGAGCTTACCAGCGCCTAGTCCTGTTCCTGTATATCCGCCCGATGCAAAAGAAGATACCTTTTTCCCAGTTTTATTACCCTTGGTCACAGTATTAAGGGCATTAGAAGCTTCTTTAAGCTTATCGATAAGGTTATTAGAGATGCTTTTCCCAATGGACTCCATATTGCTGTTAATGAACTTAGAGAATTCATTCAGTTGTTTAGCAATATCAGTAATCTTCCCATCCATTAGCTTTTTCTCAAGTTCCTTAAATCCACGCTCATCATTGACGAGATCATCATATTTCTTGTTAATTGAATCTTCGTCTTTTTGAAGCTGATCTTGCAACGCTTCTTTTCGTTTGCTACTTTCACGATCTTTAAGAAACTCATCTAAATCTAACTGTTCCTTTTGTAGCTGCTCAGTCAATTCCTTAACCTTTGACTTGCCAAATTCTGAGTCATCAAGAGAATACTGATTAATTTGATCAGTGAGTTTTTGGATACTGTCTTGCTTCTCTTTTAACTGTTTTTGAAATTTAGCTTCATCATCAGTTTTATCAATCTCATCAATCAAGTCTTGTGTAGCTTTTTGGTGCGCTTTTAATTCGATATCACGCATCTTTTCGTACATCTCTTTGTAGATAGAGACAACTTCATCAGCAAGAGATTTATACACATCTTTGATTGATTTCTTTGTGTTGTAAAGCTCCAGATTGTAGTCCTTCTGCTTATCTTTCCAGTTCTCGATCTCTTCAGTAATTTGTTTCTGAATATCCGGAAACCCTTTGGCAGCTTTCTTTTGTGCTTCCAACTGTTTGATGTACTTCTTCGCTTCAGTCTGTTGCTGCTGAATAAGCTTAATCTGTTGGCTATAATATTTAACCTTGTCTTTATCTTCCTCGGTCATGGATATTTTGTTGCTAACATCTTTAAGCTTGGATTCAGTTTTCTTGGTTGATTTCTCTATACCGTTAAGCGTTTCGTCAACTTTAGATTGGATGAGCTGTCCTTGAAGTTCTCTTACTTCTTCTTGAAAATTGATGAGATCAATCTTAGCTTGTTTTAATTCCTCAGCAAGCTGTGCTCTTTGAGCGGCATTCAGAGTTTTGTTTGTTTTGATTTCTTTTTCAATAAAAGAAACCTTCTGACCCTGAATCTTTTGCTGTTCAGTTAAAGCTTTTTTCTGATCGTTTGTATACTTACGGAACTCTTTACTATCGCTCAGATAATGACTAGCGAGGGCTTTGTCTTTAGCGATTCTTACATCAAAATCACCAATACGTTTGTCATACTCATCGAGCTTCGATTGAACGATCTCATATCTGAGCTCTTGTATCTGATCGTTTACTGAGTCAATGTCACCTTGAAGGGAGAGGAGGTCGGATTTAGCTTGCGCTATTGCTTGTTGTCGTTCTGCTTCAGCTTGAGATGCATCTGAAATAGATGTACCGACACCTTTTAAATACTTCTCAGGGTCAATTGTCTTTCCGTTTTCCTCAATTTGAAGATGAAGGTGATTTCCAGTTGAATTACCCGTACTGCCAACTTTACCGATGGTCTGGCCAGCTTTAACAGTTTGACCGGCTTTAACAGAAGGGGTATCAAGCATATGCATATACTTAGCAACTTTTCCATCATCCTGTTGAATGACAACCCAGTTACCGGCAGTTTTACTATAGCCAGCAATTTGAACTTTTCCACTTTGCAAAGACTTAATTGCTGTACCGGCTTTTGCGGCAAAGTCTGTCCCTTTATGTGGAGTTGATCGGTAAGCGCCATCTTTCGCATTATATTTAGAACTTATTCTAAACGCACTATTCTTCGTGTAGTAGCTTGCAATGGAGGAATTAGCAGAAGTCATTGACTTGGTGTAGTTTGACATGATCTTCTGAACATAATTCTGCGTTTCCTTGAAAGGAGGGATGCCACCATATTTGATTACATTCCCAGGCCCCGCATTATAAGCGGCAAGTGCTTTCTCAACATTGCCACCAAATTTGCTTAGTTGTTGGGCTAAATATTTTGTGCCACCCATAATGCTCTGATAAGGATCATAAACATTGTTTACACCTAAGCTTTTAGCAGTGGAAGGCATCAACTGCATTAATCCGGATGCGCCTGCTCCAGAACGAGCTCTTGCATTGAATCCTGATTCTTGTTGGATTACAGCTGCAATTAGAGCTGGATCAACACCGTATTTGCTTGCGGCAGAATTAATGTAGCTGGAGTATTTACCGGAGTAAGATCCGCCACCAGAAGAATAAGAACCACCAGAAGATGAACCAGAGGAAAGGGAAGAGGTTACGATACCGTATTGTGCAATGTTCCCTGACTTAATTTGATCCTTGAGGAGTTTGGCTTGCTCCTGCATAAGTTTTTTCTTTTGTTGAAGAGCTTTAATTTCTTTCTGCAGGGCATTTCGATAACTTTGAGAATACTTTGGATAGTCGTTTACCTGCTTATTGTACTTTTCAACTTCAGCGGTGACTTTCTCCAGAGCTTCCTTGTATTTATCAGCCACGTACATAGATGTTTTCATTTCCTCAGAGGCTTTATCACTTGAAGAAGAAAGGTCGTCAAGAGATGTTCCTGTTTCGGATAGGGAAGTTGAAGCCAAATCGGCTAGTTTATCAAGCTCTTTAAGCTGATCAGTGATATCAGTGACCTGGTTTAAATCATCCTGTGTTTTGGGTAGGAACTGCAGCGCACCACTGTTCCCTTTTTTTAGTTCGTCGTATATCTTTTTCTTGTTGTCTTCAAGCTCAGATTTCATTTTATAAGCGTCTTGAACAGTCTTGATAGCCTTGACTTCAGACTTATACATATTAATCTTTTTATTTAATGCATTAGCCTGATTAATTAGATCTTGTCTAACAGATTGTTGCATATCATTGTAAGCTTTGAGTTTTGTGTCCCGAAGCTTAACAACTGCATTTCTGTTGATTTTTACAACACCATTTTCAACTGAAATTGCATCAGCAAGATCATGTTCTTTCTGAATAAGCTTCATGGCTTCTGTTGCAGATATGCTTTTACCTTCAGACATTTTTTCAAGGAGGTTGTTTAAAGGGGAGATGCTGTCAGACATAGTGTCATAAGCTTCATTTTGAATAGCAGATATAGCAGCATCATTTTGCTTCGATTCAACTAATTCATCGATGATTCCTTTAATTGCTTCAAAATCACCTTTAGCTTCTTTGAGCTTGTCAGATAAATTCCCGACTTGCTCACCTAATGCATCTACACCTTCACCATTTTCATCCCATGTTACTTTTGCAGTTTGTGCAGAATCGTTTGTAGAGTCAATGGCAGTTTTAAGGTCATCATAAGATAAAGCCAAACCATTAGCTTTATCTTTGCCACTCATATATTGATTAACAAGCTGTTCTAAGCTTTTAGAGGCGGAATCAAAATTATTTTTATTTCCCGATTGCAGAGCTTTTTGGATATTTTCCATGTATTTTGAAACATTTATTGAAAATGACTCAAGTTCATCTGCATTCATTTTGCTGAAATCGATTTTATCGAAAGCGTTAGATATTTCCCTTGAAAGATTCGGATTTATCTTTATTGAGTTAAAGGCATCAATTGTCTGTTGCACTTGCTCTCTAATTTTAGCCTGTGAGCTGGATAGCTCTTGTTCAGTACGTAGTGCATCTTGTTCAGCTTTAATACCTTGATTTTTTTTGTCATTTTCAGAAGAGAAAATATCCCAACTCTTGCCGTTTTTATAATAATCGGCAACCTGCTTATACTGTTTAATCTTATCATTGAGTTTATCAATGTCTTTTAAGCTTTCCTTAAAGTTACTATTGGCACCTGTTTGAATGTCTTTTTTGTTTAAATTACTAAGGTCTTCAGTGTACTTTATAGCATCCTTTAGTGCTTGGTTTTTCTTTATGATTGCTTGCCCTTGAGAATCATACCCGGCGATCAAATTCGGGAACGTTTGCGCCAACTGCTGCGTTACTTGTAAGTATTCTTGCTCCTGATTGGCTGATAAAGCCCCGCCATCTTTAGCCTTTTGCAGTTCTTTGTATTGGCTAATCAGTTTATCAGTTTCATCTTTATTGGTTGTAATTGCTTCAATGCTTGTAGTTTTCGCTTGTTCAAAATCTTCTCTAGCTTGTTTCAACTCAGAGTAAGAAGAAATTAACTTCTCAATAACGACGCCAAGTCCAACCATGGCTGCCATAGGAAGAAAACTACCGGCTAAAAACGCGCTTGTAGAGACTGCTACTTTCTTTAGGTTGCTCATCGCAACGCTTGAAGCATTAACCACTCGAGTCCAAACTGCAGTTTTAGCTGAAGCGGTGGTTGCGCCAATCCCAACAGCATTAAAGTTTAAGACAAGATTTTTAAGGGTTGATATTGCAGACATTCCAGTTGAGATGGTAGCTGTACGAAGAGAGGTGTTGAAAAGCAGGATTGCAGTTGTCGCAGAACCAAAAACTTGAGGTAGGAGTCCGACTGTTTTAGTAATTTGAGCACTAGTTTGCATTAATCCTTTAAGTGCATCTGCAAAAACAACAATGCTATTAGAGATGAAGGCTTCACTTGAGGCAATCGACATTTCTGTAAATGCATTTGACAGCCTGTTTAATCTTGCCTGTAAACTGTCAGCGTACTTCTGCTGTTCACTCCAAGCGCTTCCTGCGGAATTAGATGCAGTGGTCGCTGCATTTTGTGATATGGAGAAATTATTCATCAAGGCATTAAATCTTGAAAGCTGATAAATGCCCGCTACACCTATTGAGGTATTTTGTTTTTGAGCATCACTGAGGGTATTCCATTTGTCTGCTAACTCATTAATTAAATCAGTAGCAGATTTTGCCTCGCCACTGGCAGTTTTCACAGAAATACCAATCTGTTCTAAGGCTTTAATTGAGCTATTATTATTCCCAATACGTGCGAAAATGGTTTTAAGTGAGTTACCAACAATGTTTCCTGATTCACGGGTGGTACTTGCAATTGCTGTAGTATAACCAATCAGATCGTTTAATTCAACGCCAAAAGTCGAAGCGGTACTTCCTGCTTTTCGGATTGAATTCGCTAGGTCAAGAGTAGTTACAGCATAGTTGTTATCGACTTCATTAAGCTTATCTGCGATTGAAATAGAATCATTCGCAGCAATATTGAAGTTTAACATTGCGGCAGTTAAAGTGTTAACTGTATCATCAGGAGTTAAATCAGAGACGTTTTGTAGAACCTGAGCGGTTTTAGTAAGCGTAGACAGTTCACTTTCATCGAAACCCATACGCCCAAAATCGCCAGTCATTTGCAGGATGTCAGTGATCTTATTTGAAAGCGTGTCACCTAAGTTGATTGACTCTTGAAGAAGCTCATTATACTTATAATCAGGCTCATTCATTACACGTCTGATATTCGTCATTAGAGTATCAATTTCAACAGCCTGGGAAACCATTTCCTTGAGCCCAGATATAGCACCATAGAACAAAGAACCGGAGATCAAATATGTCGACATACTTTTGAAAGCTTGAGTTAACTCTGTGCCAAAAGAGGAGGCTTGACTAGACGCTGTTTGAGCATTTGAAGCCAATTCCCTAAATTGCATGTTCAAGCTTTGCATTTGAGATCTGATATTATTACCGCCGGCACTTACATTAAGACTATTTACTGCATTTAAATAATCTTGAGCAGCTTGTCTATTGCCGGTACCCATAGTATCGCCGTAACGTGTATTAAGGTTTTGTACGTTTACCTGCGCTTGACGTTGATACAACTCAATAGTTTTTCTGAGTTCATTATTTTTCGCCACAGCAGCAGACTTATCATCGAGCATCTTAATTCTGTTTTGTAATGCTTCAATTTGCTGTGCTGTCTGAGCAGTATTTAATTTCCGCCCAAGGGAGGAGAGGGTGGTATCAGTTACAATTCCTTGTTGCCTAAGTTTTTCTAAATCCAGTTTTAATTGTTCAATTGCTTTTCGTTGCTGATCATAGTTTGTTGTAACTTTCGACGACGTAGCGTTTGTTTTTGGGTCAGTAGTATAGGTAATATCGTCAAAGCCATTGCGGTTCTTTTGAGTAACCCTCGTCGTTTGTCCTTGAGCATTCTTTTGTTCTGTTTTCTTCTGTACCTGACCAAGTTTTTCAGTCGCTTGAGTAAGTCTGTTAACTTCTTGCGTTTGTTCACGTAGTGATTGATTACGATTGTCGATGAATTTCTTTTCACGCTGAATGATTTCGCCATTTTTCTTATACTGCTGTGTAAGCTTTTCAACAGTGCCATCAGCACTTCTGGTAATAGTTGTAGTTTCTTTAACTGTTTGATTGAAGGATTTGAGATGTTTTTGATAAGTGTCGACTGCAGAGGAGAAATCATTGAGAGTCTTTAAAGCAGAGGCATCAATATTGGTCTTTAAATTAAGGGAATTTAGCTTTTTCTCTAAAGATTTAATTTGCTGATTTAACTGTTCGACAGTTTTTGAAGAAGTATCAGCTTTGGGTGTGAGTATGATCTTTAAATCTTGACTCAAATATAGGTCACATCCTTTCGAATAGGGGAGAGTGATTTTTAGGGCATATAAAAAAGCCACTCATTATTGAGCGACTTTGTTTGCTTTCCGTATTGCAATCTCCATAATCCCTTGCCATATTTCAGCATTTGATAAAGCATCTTTAACTTTTGGATCATCCTGTTTAAACCCTTTAACATTCTCTAGGCCAAATTCATCTTTACTCGGCAGGAAATCAAATCTGTAAATAGGGGAGGAGAAATCATCGAGTTTTAATTTTAAATCAATTTTTTTGAAGTGTTTTGTTTCTGTCTTATTGGAAGATAGCCCACCAACTAATGCCCCAATGCTTCCTGCTGCTAATCCACCAACAACAGCGCCGGTTATTTGACTTCCTTTGGATACTTTTGTAACTGTACAATCATCAATTGAAACCTCGGCTTCAATGATTTTTTCAAAGGGAATAATTTTTTCTTCCAGTGTTCCATATTGATTGAATTTGTGGATCATAAACTTATCATCCGGTTCAACTAATGTAAGCTTTGCATTTTTATCGGGATTAATAATCGACTTGTAATTAGAAGGGAAGTTCCCGATGATCTCAATCTCGGTTGCCCTTTTTTTATCCATTTCTTTTTGCTTATCTGAAGCGCAAACCCCGATAATAATGAAAGCGCCAATCACTAAAATTAGAATGATAGCCCAGATCATCCAACCACCACCAGTATTATTTTCCTACATTATATCATGGTTTCCAGAAGCTTAGAACTGTATCATCAGAAAGAGGGAAACAGCGTCAATCTTTTTGTTCGTCTCTAACTTTATCTTCTTTGATACGTATTACCAAGTCTTTAAAATAAGTAGCCGCAATATGTTTCCTTCTATCTAGCAATCCTGCTATAGCTATACACGAGACATAAAGCGCAAATAACACAGTGTAAGACATTCCTTCACCAAATACAAATTTCATTACAAGTGTTATTGCAGAAAGAACCGCAGTAATCAATGAAACTGTTTTTGTTATATCGTGAACAATTTCAATTCTTGACATGCGTGCAATAATTGCTGATAAGTCAGAGTGGCTGAGAGATTTCAATACTTGGATTTTATTGTTATGTGACACGTAATCTTGACCTTCATATGGGAATTCTTTTTTTATAAATTTTATAAGCTCATTAACACGAAGTTCAACAAATTGCCGTTTGATATAGTTCTTATTGAACATAAAAATCACCTCTCCATACTATCGTCAAAAGGTGTTAATATGTTAAGGTGATCTGATTTCTCTTATTATTCTTTTTTAAAAGCTTATATTGTCAGTCGATCCCACAATATCAATCATTAACTCTGCACGTTCCTCTATTTCTTTTATATTTTTGTAAGATATAAGCCATTCATTAACAGCTTGTATAATATGCTTGCAAAAAACATCTATTTGTAATTGAAGTGTATCATTAACTTTGTTCATATGCGCATAAATTATATTATTTGGCTTTAAGAAAATATAACCGTCTAATACATTTTTTATCCTTTGTTTTGATATTTCCACTTCGCCGGCATGTAGGAAAGAGCATCTTAAAGCATACATATCTCTTCCATTTAAAAATTCTTGAGGTTCTTTAGGATCCCCAATTAAACGAGTGTATTTTTGTTTTATAAAATCATTAAAAAACCCTATATATTTATCTGAGGATGACCTTTTAGGGTCTTGGAGGTTTCCACAGATGTCAGGTAGTGCTAAAGCTAAAGCCAAGGCAGAGTACCAATTTTCATCTTCAATTGATTTTTCAACAGCATTTGTAAAGTTCTTTATTTTATTTTCTAAAACTGAGGGCAATTTTAATCACTCCTGTAACTAATGTGATTCCATAATAACACATTAGTTACTATAATAGCCTATTTAGCATTCATATCAAGCTTGATTGCATTACCTTCGGAATATTCAAAAATAGACCCGTTTTTTCATCATAAAAAAGTAAACCTGCTAAATGGTCTTAGGAAATGACTTTTTACCTTTCTTCTAATTCAAAAAATTCTCAATAAATTCAATGACTTCATCTGTTCTTCTCATTGAGGAGGTCTCCCATTTAATTTATCATTAATGTTAATATAGCTGTTTTTACACGTAAGCAAAATCCCTCGGTTGAAGGATCTTGATTCTGCATAAAAGAGGGATTTCATAAAGAGTGATGCTAAAGCAAATCAATTGATATGTCACCCAACAAGCTTTTCTTAATCTTCCCGTATTCAAGTTTACCGGTGCTTGCGTTGTAAACAAGAACTTTACCGTCACTGATCTTGGATTCATCAATCTGTTTAGATCCGAATTGGTTCTTATCAGCTTTAGTATCAAGCTGCCTAGTTAATTCAGCAACAATTTCGGCCAATTCATCGATTTGCTACTTCATTTTCTCGACTGAATTTTGATGAGGATTGAAGAGTCCCATTCTAAAGATATTAATCTTTCTTTTTGTTTTCCTGCATTTTCTGTTTCATTTTAATGATCTTCTGGCGGACTTCAGCTTTTGTTTGAGGTTTAATGTAGCTCGAACGGGTGGTTTCAACGGATTTGTGATTTCCCATTTCAGCAGCAAGAGAGAGGTCGCCAGTTTTAACGTAGATATCATTGAGGGCAGTTTTTCGGATACAGTGAGCATGAAAATCATCGAGCCCAAGAATTTCTCCGATCTTGGTAACCCGGTCTTGAATAGTGCCTTTTGACATTTGACGATATTCACCACCGTATTTAGTAATGAATAGGGAATCGACTTCGAGGTTATCCATTTCTTTTCTCATTTCTAACCATTCAAGTATAAGCTCTTTACTGTAATCATTAAATGCCACTTCAACCTTGTACCCGCGTTTTTCTCGTATGTCGTTAAAAACCATGTTATCTAGATCAAGAGCCTGGATAGTAAGCTTGGAAATAGCCCCGATTCGGTTAGCTGAATCCAGCATTATAGACCATATTAGCTTGTCTTGGATATCAAATTTCGGGTCAGTTTTTAGGGTTTCAGTTATGAGGTTCATCTGTTCATCATCGAGGTAATAAGAGTTGATGATTTTTTCTTCATTTGCACCTTTCATACGGTCAAGTTTTTTATCAAAGGGGTGTTTATCGATATATCCACGTTTAAGACTCCAAAGATAAAAACTCGAAACTGTCGAAAGCTTAGTATTGATTACTTTTTTGTTGTTGAAAAGGATGTCCTGACAGAAGCTAATGTATCCCTCCATAATATCCACTGCATCTTCCATGAATTCTTCAGAATACAGATCGATATTAGACCATTTTTCAGCAAGATAAACCAAAAACTGATCCATATAATTGCTGTAAACCTTATAGGTAGTGTCTTTTACATCTCTGTTTTTGATTATGTTGCTATTGAGATACTTATCGTATTTCTTTCTGTTTTCTTTTGAGATAAGTGCTTTTCTTTCTTTGGTGAAATAGCGCACTTTTTTGATCTTGGCCATTAATACACCACCGTTATTCTGTTTTAATACCACTTGTATTTAAATCTTTTTTCATAGCAGTAGCTAATCGTCCATCTTTTAACGATTCAGCGGTATTCTTCATAAATGGGCGAGGTTTTCCATAACCATAACCGTATTTATCTGGATACGTGTACCCTTGACCAGTCTCAACAACCGTGGCAACATCCTTACCGTTGTCTTCACGGGTATTGTCTAATGAAATTCCGTTAGATTCATTTTGAATGACGAAGGAGTCCTTCAAAAGAGAAGTACGTTCATATACAAGAGGATCGTATGTGTCATATACATCAGATTGCACATGCTCTTGACCTGTTTTAATCATCGTATTTTTTGTGCTGGATTGTTTTTGAACGGCTTGCTTCGCGGCAAATTCAATTAGTGCTGCTATTTCCTTTATGTTCTTGGCCATTATTCAGCCTCTTGTTCATTTTCAATCTCTTCGACCCTATTAAGGATGAGTTCATTTATTTCTTTTTTAGACATGTTGGAAAATTTGTCTAAACTCATCTTCATCATTTTTGCTGCTTTTTCAAGTTTCTCTATACTTTCTTCAGGAAAGCTTTTAATAATCATTGGGAAATATTCGGAGTCTATTAATTTAACAAACCACTTAACCTTATTTTTGATATCGTTTGGAATGCCTAAGTCTGTAAATTCTTTTATTAGTGAAAAGTTCCCCCAATGAACAGGATTGATATCTTCAAACTTAATTCCTGCTTCTTTTGCCTCTTCTTGATCCGTAATTAATTCAGTAAGCATTTTGGTTAAGCGGGTAGGGGAGAAGTAAGGGTAAATATAAACATGAACGTCATCGGTAAGTTGCACTCGTTCTTTCTTGTCATATTTGCTTACACTTTCTTCGATCAACCCAAGATTTAATTTTTTCGATGCCATCTCATTTCCTCCTTATATATCCTCTGAACTCATTAAAAAAGACACCTCAAAAGGGGAGAGGTGTCTAAATAAAACTTGTATTTTATTTATAATCTTCTTTTAGAACTTTCTCTGTATAAGCTGGGTTATTTGTAAATAGTCCATCCACTTTCAACTTAAGCATTTTGGATGTGAGTGCTCTTTCTTTATCAGCGTTAAAAAACACATGTACTTTCATATTGTTTTTGTGGACTAAATCAACAAAACCTTTATCAACAAATTTTGCATTAGGGCCAACAACATTAGAATAATTTTTTATTTCGTTTAGCTTTGATTTGCTCATCGGCTTAATGTCTTCATCTTTCAAAAGTTGAACAAGAGGAACATCATTGTTTAGCTTATGTAACTTCTTTAGACTTTTGTCACTAAATGACTCTAAAACAACTTTGTTATTAGCGATTAGTTTATTTTTAGAGAGTATGTCAATTAACTTTTTCTCCATTACCAATTTGCCTTTGTTGTTTGTTCTAGTCTCGATATAATACTTTGTTGTTTGTCCAAACTTCTTAATGATTTCTTCAATCGTTAAGATCTTTTGTCCTTTTCTAGTATGTAGCTTTTTAATCTGGTCTAATGTAAGATCTTCAACTTCTCCTTTACCGTTTGTGGTTCGATCAACAGTCTTGTCATGGTTTGCGACTAGGTGACCGTCTTTGGTTTGTCGTAAATCAATTTCAATGTAGTCTGCTTTGTCTTTTATTGCTCGTTCATAGGAGAGTAGGGTATGTTCTGGCTCAATTTCCGAGGCGCCTCTGTGTGCAATCATTAGCGGCTCGTATTTTTTACTGCTTCCTTTCCCATAACCTAAAGCTGATGAATCAACTTCGTTAAATGAACATCCTCCTAGTATGGCTAAAGCAATAGTTAATGTTATCAATTTTATTTTTTTCATGACCTAAAATTATCATAATTAGGTAGTTGGTTCAATATATTTCTTTCCAACAATTTCTTCGTACTGTTCTGGTGTAATTTTTCCTTTTACTACAGCTTGCGCTACTCGATATTCATCCCACACACCATTGCCGTCGTTGTAATAATCTTTTATAAGTTCATACCAATTCATTTAAAGTACACCATCCATCATTAGTTGATATGTTAAGTCACTTAATTGTTTTTTAACCTTTTCAGCTTCCGATGGCTCGGGGTCAAGTGGTTTTAAGCTGTCAATGTATTCTTTCGATGCTGACTCAATCCATTTTTTTGTTTTAGGGTTGAATTCGGGAATATAAAGACCATCGGATGGAGCTATTATAGTGCAATTATCAGGAATTGGACTATCGTCTTCAAGCACAACAGGGGATTCATAAATATAATTTTCGTCATATTTGTATACTTGCATCATAATATTCTCCCTACACGGCCTTAAAACTAAAGCCGAAACTAATGTAATCATTGGGTTTGGAGGTATTTGTACAACTTTCTATAATAACTCTTCCTTCAGTATCAACAAGCGTTCTGTGAGTCTGAGGTATTCCTGACATTCCTGCTTGGGAAGCTACACCAACCCATTGAAACGCTCTTCCAGGCCTGTATCCTTCAGGCAAAGTGAATGCTGCCACTCCAAAACCAATCGTTCCTTTTGCTATAGCTCCCTCTACAAAAACAGTCCCCGTTGCATCCTTTGTATACCGAGTTTTAAACACTGTTTGGTCTGTTGAGTTAACATCTGTGTAATTAACCCATCCATTCTGTAAAGTAGGAGTGTACCATGTTATTGAGGAAAGCTTGGTATCAGTATAGGTTTTAGCTGAGTTGAGTGCAGCAGTAGCTCGGGTCTGTGCTCCGTCAGTCGTTTCATGTGTTTGCCACGTAGTCCAAGTTAAATCGCTTTTCCTAAATCGGAAATAAGTATGTGTTCCGTAATATGCTTCTAAAGCAAATTGGGCTACTGAATCACCATAATTCATGACAACTAAATAGACATTGGACAAGTTAGCAGGGGAGTGAAGACCCTGGTTGGCGATTAAATAAAACCCGGTGGTAATCAAATCGTTGTATTCGGTTTTTTCGGAGCTACCTTTGTAGAATACTTTCCCATCATCGGCAGTGAGTTTGAAAAGTTGAGCAGCGTCCCATCTATCCCGATCAGATTTATTGATATGGACATTAGTGTCATTTAGGTGATCATCAAAATCACTTTTAGCAGCTTGTTTTACGTTGACTACATTCCCAAGCCCAACCTGTTCAGCAGTAACCTTATGAGGATTTGATTGATCGTTAGTATGTTCAGCTAAAATGGACTTTGACCTTTCATCAGAGCTGTTCCAATAACTGCGCTCATCCTTTGTGATATGTCGATCGAGGTCTGCATTGTGAGCGTCAAAATCAATTTTTGCTGCTTGTTGAACATTATCAACCTTAGACAAACCAACTTGGCTTTTAGTAACTGCATGAGGATTTTTCTTATCGTTAAGATGGTCATCAAAAGCAACTTTTGTGGCTTGCTCTTCATTTATTACATTTGATAATCCGACTTGTTCTTTAGTCACATGATGTGGATTCTCACTGTTTTGAATATGCATTTTTAAATCAAAATTCTGCTTTTCCATAAACTCATCAACTTTGTCATTCAAGCGTTTTTCATGATCAGACATATGAGATTCAGTTCTGAAAAATTGATCTTTAAGATTATTAATTTGCTCATTGTTTTGTTTGAGCTGACCTACAAATTTACTACTACTCATTAACTCACCGCAATTCCTTTAATCGTTACATCTCCATTTACGGAAACAACCTCAACCATGAATTTGAAAAGCCCTGCAATATCAAAATCCCAGATTTCATTTGTATTCAATGTGCCCGTACCTAATTGAAAATCAGTTTTGTTTGTTCCAGCAATTTCTGTCTTTTCACCATTTTCATCTACGGCAAAGAATTTTATTTCTCTTGAAGTTGAGGAACCAGAGATCTTAACAGTAATATCCCGATAATGTGATACTACAAATTCTTCACCTTCAGACGGGGCAGTTGTTGCTTCGTGGAATGTAAAGGTTGCTTTATCTGGAATGGTTTTTAAAATATTTGCATCGGTTTCTGTCAACAACTCCACCTCCTAAATCTGTTTAAAAACTGACTTTTATTTAAAAAGGAGAGGGGAAGAATCCCCTCAAATTATTTAGCTTCAAATACTCTTACGTCTCTGTCAGTACCGTCATTGATCACATAGACATAAAGTGTTTTACCAGCAGCGACAGGAACTGAAAAAGGTTTGTCACCAGCTGTCAATGGGATACCTGTATCAGCAGTCACAATAGAGTTTCCAATGTAAATCGTGCCTTCTGCAGGAGGATAAATAGTAAGTGCTGTTCTGTCAGTGATACCTGCGGTAACTTTTTGAGCTGTTGAAGTAACAGTGAATTTATCCGTTTTAAAAGAGGAGAAACCAGGATCTCTTTCATTCAAGGTCACGGAAGGGGATTGTACTTGGATGCCTTTGATAGCATCTAAACCAGCTTGAGGGAAGTCAACTTGTAGAGGCTTTTCTTGTGATTTGAGATGAATGTCAGTTACTAAACCACCGTTTCCATCATCTCTAGCTGAAGATTTTACGCCATCGAAATCATTAAGTTTTGCTGCCATTAAAAATCACTCCTGTAAAATTAATTGCCAACGTCTACGGATTTAGTTTGAGTTTCTGTATCAGGGTCAGGATCTGGAGTGGCTACATTATCATCTCTGCTCGCTTCAATAACAACGGCCATCTCGTCTGTGTCAGTGTCGGCCAGTGCTTCAAATTTAATTTCTGGAGCTAATGCATTACCGTTTTCGAGGGACATTTCAAACTCACCTGAAGGGGATACGTTAGGGAATTGAATGTAGATATCGCTATAGACCTCTTCGGTATCAGGGTTATACGCAATTGTACGGTACTCAACTTCATATCGCTCAGAGAATTTACTTGCTTTAATAGCGAGCCGTCTGCCGATTTTGTTAATCTGATATACAGCTGTTAATTTCTCTTTTGTACCAGCAAATCCTGTAGGGATTAAATACGTGCCATCTGTAGATACAGGCGTCTTATAAGTCAATCCTTTTTTGTTGAAGAAGGTTACATCACTTACCGGTTTACCTTTAAGTGTAACCGCATTTTTGTCATCAACAATTAGACCATGTTCACGGTCGAAAACCTGAACTTTTGCTTCTTCCTCAATTGTTTCACCTTGTGTCATTGCTAACCACTCTAAGTCGAAATATGCATTCTTGACAGTAAGATTGATTTCTTTTTCAGACTTCAAGATATAAAGCGGTTTATTTCCGATACCACCACGAAGTTTTTCTTCGGAGATGGCCTGGGAGAATGAAGCTGTTTGTGCTTCTGCTGTGAATACAAGCTGACCATCAGATTTTCTTCTGAAATAAACATCAGCTGTATCTTGAATAACTGTTTTCATCTATAAATTTCCTCCTTAAAATAAAAAAAGGAACAGCTTTTAGCTGCCCTTAGAAAAACCTTTGGTCTCTTTAATAAATTTATCTCGGCTTATGTAATGTTTCTCTTCCTCAAATAAATCAATGTGTTTATCCCAGTTCACAATGTTTTTACCTGCTTCTGGTGAAACTGTAGCAAAGAGGGCAGAAGTGTCATATTGCTTGAATCGAGCAATCCGATGATAAGTCATATAAAGTTGAAACAGGGTCATGTCATTAATGTCTTTATAAAGGTAGCCTGTATAAGTCGACACTGTGCTAATGATATCTGCCATATCAACTGAATCACCATCTCGACTCTTGACTCTTTTGCTTCGCTCATTAGCTTTTTGAATTTCAGGATTGGAGCTTATTTTTTCTTCCTTCAAACAACACATTTTTAATACAAGTTCTCTAATGGAATCGAAGTTTTCAGGAGTAAGCTTATCCAGTATTTCTTCTCCATTGAACATTTTAGAAAACACTGTGCTATAGGCTTCTTGAAAATTAGGAAGGGCACCCGAAATTTCATAAAGAGTCATTTTTTTTAATTCAGCAACAAGCTCATCAAGTTCCCCGAAACGATTAACATCTTCTTTGTTATAAACGTAAATGATCTCTTTTTTGGACATTTTGATTAGCCTTAAATAATTGGCTAACTGACCGTACTCTTTAACTTTAATGAATCTGCATTCACCAAGTTCTGTAGAGATAGGTTCTCCAGTAATGAAAAACTCCATATCAATCATTTCATAGCTCCGAAAGTGAATATTAATTTGTATCCCAAATACCCTTCAGGTGCGTTCGATATGAGCAGTCTAGTGTATTTAACATTTTTACCGATGCCAGCAAAATTTTGATTGAAGAGCATGTTACAAATACGATCAGTAATTTTCAGGTTCCTGAATTCAGTCTCCTCATAAGTGTTAATGTGTGTATAAACATCAATCATCAAGTCTTGATCTAGTAGCATCACACTTTGGGTTGAGGGTTTAGGGATTCCATTACCAAGATAGACACAAAGCCTGCAAATTGGTTGATCGGTTAAATCATCAGTTTTGGGAGCACGTTTGATTATGGAGCTTAATATCGATGGGGAATCATCAACTGGATCATAATAATTTTCCAATGTCTGAACGTCAGGGAGAGAAGAGGAGAGAGGGTCATCTTTATAATATAAAAGACGATTCAATTCTGTATCATTCATAATAGTTCTGAATACAGTTGTCATATGTTCGACCATCATACTCATTCGCTATCACCTCCAACTTTCTTCTTGGCTATAAGTTTAATTGTCCCGATGTCTCCATAGACCTTGGAGTAGTCTATATCATTGACTTGGTAGGTTTCACCAAAGAAAGTAAGAGTAAGGCCAATTTTTAATTTTTCATGTACAAAATAAGGGATTGTAATATTTGCTTGTCCATCTGGAAGATTTACTGCCAATTCAGTTCCATTTATCGAAGTAGACCTTTCAAAAATACAGGGAACTTCAGTCTTTTCACCTGGAATATTTTTGTAAATTGGCTTACCCGTTATTTCGTTAACCTTACCTGATTCAACAGACTTGTCATCTGAGGTTAGAGTGAATACAGCACCGCATATTTTGATCTCGGCCTTCTTATATATTTTGTTACTATGAGGAAGCGAAGTGATGAGCCATGTTTCGCCGTTATATTTAACCACACCACCACAATAAATGTCAGATATTTCACCTAATATATATTTAGAAGTTCCATCACCACTAGAATACTTTGAAGTAATCATTACTGTTTTTTCAATTCCATCAATCGTAACTTTCTCAGATTCAAAACCTTTTAGACCTTGCTTGAAAATGAGCTTTCCATCATGCAAAAGCTTCTCATTAATGTTAATCTTGTGATAATTACTGTAATCCTTCAATTGAATCACCGTCTGTCAATAAGCAATCATTAAGCCTGTTTAACTCACCACTTACTGTTAAAATAATGTCTCTGATTTCTATAAGGTCAGGGTCACTCAGTAGCTTTTTGTTAAGGTATTTCTCCAATTTGAAAAGTACTGAAATGTTTTTCTTGCTGAGCGTATTGCAATACACGTCTAATTCTTCAATCTTAATTTGTCCATTGTTTAATACCGATTTAACTTGAATCATACTCATAGATAATCCACCGCAGCATTTAATATCAAACGCTCAATTTCGTTTTTCTGTTCAACTACACTTTGTTTAAGTGAATTGATCTGTGTGCCAAAGTTCTTAATACCCACATCATTCGTGAAGGGTTGCCATGTATTCTCAAACAAGGTCTTTTTATTTAACAAAAAGATGTATCTCAAGAAGTGTGCAAGAATAAGAATATCATCCTCAGATAATTCTCTGCTTACAGTTTCTGTTGAATCATCAGCTTTTAAATTGTCTCTCAATCTGTTATTGAAATGAAGGATTGCATTTCGAATTGATTTATAAATGTCCTCTTCTTCTTGAGGAACATCAAAATCAGATGTTTCACAGTTGTTTAAAAAGGTTTCCCATATTTGATCATAAGATGTCATAAAAACCCCTCCTCTTAGTCAAAGAGAAGGGAAGGATCAGCGACTCCCATCCAATCAGCCAATACTTTTAATTTACCTGCAGCAATGTCATCGCTAAATTCTGAAGCAACATCAATAATAAATTGCTTCTCAGAATCGACCGTGATTTTATCGAGCTTATTTTTAAGTTGAGCAATATTGCCCGATTTAATCATCTTTTCTATTTCTTCTTTAGTGTGAATATTGTTTTCATAAGCCTCTGATTCAACAATAGAGTCTTTAATCTCTTTTGTTGTTTCATTGTCATCTACAATAACTAATTCACCTTTATCAAAACAAACGCTATTCATTGTGAGCCACTCAACAACTTCTTTTGGGACTTCTTTAATATCAACCTTACCATTTTTGCTTCCAGCCCAGGTATATTGTTTATGTCCACCATCACCAGTAAATCCAACAAAATAAGATGTGCTTCTGTGTCGAGCTAACTTAATTTTCTCAGTCAAAATCATATCCTCCTAAAAAATCCTCATATTCGATTTAAATTGATACTGCAGCTTGTTCTTCAATAATTCCGATCGCTTCTCCAAACAGAAGATTAACAGAAGCATCTTGAACAATTTTCATCTTGATTCTTTCATCTTCAATATCTTGCTCTGTCAATTGACGCAATCCGCCATACTCAACAACAGAAAATGGTTTCTGAGAAACGCCGCCGGCAAACATATATCCTTTATTGACAGGGAGTTCAACTTTGCTATTTGTATCGTCAGTAAATGGGTTAGTGAGGTTGACAGCAGTTGTTCTACCGATTGTAGCAGGGTTTAATGCAGTAAGGAGCTCTCCTTTAATTTCTTCTGTTAAGAAGTTCTTATACGTTGAGTCTGTTCCTTGTTGGATTGCGAAGTAGTCAATGAGAAGGGTGTCAGCTACGAAGATAGGCTTCCCGCCATAACGTTGAAGCACAGAGGCTACTTTGTTGTATTGTTGAAGAGTAAGGTTTGAGCCTGTTTGAACATTTTTTGCAGGGATTTTACCTGCTGTAATTGCACTTGCAGTTAATTGATGAATTTTATCGAGGTATAGACGGACTTTAGCATCTGCAATATCATTCACCAATTTATTAAAGTAAGTAATTGAATCTGTTACGAGGTCTAGAGGCTCATAGTAAAAACCTGTTGACATAGTTTTTGGAACGGCTGGAACAGTTTCTTGACCTTCAACACGAACTAAATCAACGCCAGAACCTGTAGCAGACCAAATGACTTTTGCTTTATTCTTTTTCGGAATTTTAATTTGTTTAATATTACCTCGTTTTTCTTGCTGAACATTGGCTAAAAGGGAGAGTAACTCAGTTACTTTTGGTTTTGCAATTTCATCAGCTTGTTCAACGACAAGGTTATTAAATTGATGGAGCATGGAAGGATCAGGTGTCGTTCCGCCATCGCCAAACACTTTCTTAATGTAAGTTTGGATATCAGCTTGATCTGTACCGTCCATTTTGTTGTTTAATACACGGCTAAACAAGCCTTTGATTTTCACAGTATCTAATTTCATTTGAATACTCCTTTTATTGAAATTTATTTGTTATGGATTAAGCTTCAATTACTTCTAGGCGAACAAGTTTTTGCCCCATTGTGTAAACAAGGTCATCTTCGTTATTTACAACCAGGAACTTTGCAGAAGAATCAGCATAATCTTCATGAGGTGATGCGGGATCACTAAGAATATATTTTTGAGTAGCAATATCAAAGTGTGCCACTTGACCTTGTTTAACCTCGGTTACGGCCGCATTTAATGAAAATGCAGAAACATCAAAACGAGTATAAGCTGGTTCAAGGATAACAATTCGAGCATGTTCTCCTACACCGTTATAAAAGTCTCGCATTGATTCACCAAGATACCGTGCTTCAGGGGAAGCAATTAAATATGCTTTTTTTGTTTTATCTGATAGCTTCGCAGCTGTTCTATTTCCCTCAGCGTCAAAACCTAATTCAACAAGCATGAAGTTGTCGATATCTGATCCAGTCACTTTTGCACCGTGAGCAACTGTTTTGATTTTTAAAGAATTCAAGTTTCCAGTAGTATGATTACCTACTTCAGTAAGGGCTTTTTGTAATCTTGTAGCCATTTTTTATTCCTCCAAGTTTAAAATTTATTGTGAAAAGCGGGATTCAAATGAGTCATCATTAGGGATTAGATTTTCCCGTTTACTTGAAAATTCTCTAATGGTTGTATTTGTTTCAGCAGGAGTACTAACTAAATCAACTAACATTGTGTTAAGTTGTAATACAGCTTTTTCACCTTCCTCATCTTGTTTAATAGAAGCATGAATAAGGTTTTGCACTGCTTCTGAACTGAATTTATCCTCGGCCTTTAGAGCTTCAAATTTAGCTTTGTAAAATTCATTTTTCTCATTCAATTTTTGCTCAAATAAAGCTTTCTCGTGCTTTTCTTTAAAAGGCTTCAATTGCTCCACTTCAGAGTTCAGTTGGATAAGCTTTTCACTAGCAGAGTTGAATTGCTGTTCAACCTCTGCTTTATCCTTATTGATTTGATTTACTTGTTTCGTCAAATCCTTAATCTGTTCTTCTTTCTGGTTAAGTTGTAATTGAACAGATTCAGGAACAACTTCCTCCCAGTTCCGCGTCATGAACACTTCGGTTTTACTTTCAAAATCAATTGAAACAACTTCGCCTGTTCTGGTGTAATCAAACTTATAGTATTTGTCATAACTATTTTCATCTGCCCAACTATAAACGTTTGCGATGAAATATGTATCGTAAACGTCTGCTATATATGAATCTGACTCTTTGTCAAGAGTAGGGTCTAGTTGACCATAAAGCAATGTTCTAATGTCTGAATGAGATAATTCAAACACTTTCTTAAATTTATCCACGGTTTCACCTTCCTTTTGATTTTCTTTACTTGCTGCTTGAAACACTAATTTTTCGAATCGCTGTAGTTCATTAAAGCTTAGAAGTTTAGAAGATTCGTAAGCTGGGAGGACAACATCATGTTCGCCTCGCTTTTCGGAATTTAAAATTGCATGTCCAGCCAAATAAACAGGGGATTGAATAACCTCAATACCATCCTGTACTGTATAGTTTGAATATAAGAT
Source organism: Bacillus sp. FCW2 (assembly GCF_021228595.1). NCBI lineage: Bacteria > Bacillati > Bacillota > Bacilli > Caryophanales > Bacillaceae > Bacillus > Bacillus sp. FCW2. Next base: position 1,492,116 of record NZ_CP089436.1, read on the forward strand.
TTCGCAGCTTGTGTTGATATTGATCCCTCTGCTATACCATTCTTGTAGTAACTCACAGGCATCATTAAAACGAGACCTCCACAATACAGCATCTGCTGCAAGAACTTCTTTTTTTCCATCTGGTGTATCAATTTCCATTATGTATCCTTCAGAAGTGAAAACTCCAATTGGAGTTGTGTCCAACTTTACTTCAAGTTCGCCATGCTTATCTGTTCCTAAATAGGCTTCATGAGAACCAAGTGCATCTGTTGAAGTATTTATATCTTCAACTTCATGATATTTGGCAACGATGGGCTTATTAATAATAGTAGGGGAGGCTTCCAAGGCTACTTCTTTGGGGATTATTGTGTTGTTATGTGATACTTCAAAATCAAATATGATGAAGGTACAAGGTAACTTTGTTGGATCATCTGATTGTCTAATTTCATTAAGCTGCAACTGGCATGATCGTTTCTTTTGCTTCTTTGTCAAATGAAATTCACCCCCTTTCAAAAGAGAACACTATTCAGGCGTATTGTTTCCATCAGATGTTCTTGATTTTATTGTATTTTCATTTGTAGGAGTTTCGGTTGAAGATTGTTCAGATTCTCCATTGTTTGAAGAGCCATCACCCATTGTGTAGGATGTTTGGTATGGTTTAATTTTATCTTGGAGTCTAAGCTCTTCAGTTTCATAAAGAGTTTGTTCGAGATAGCTCTCCCAGGATACTCCAGCTAAGTTGTCAATTACATGCTTAATAGACCAGCCTTTATCGTTTAATTTAATTAGGATATCCATTTTCTCTTTCAGAGTGAGCGGCTTGTCTTTATCATAATTCATATAATAGTTGTCTTTTTGACTGTCCGGTAAGACAAGGTTGAATAGCTTTTGATAAACCTCTTGTTCAATATCCTCCATTAAAACGCCAATCCGCTTATAAAATGTATCTAAATTTAATGATGATGTTGCGTAGTTACCTCCATCACCATTCAGGAGGGATCCGGACAAGCCGTAAGCAGATTGAATGTCGCTATTAATATGATTGAATTTTGCTCCATCTAATCCATCTGCTTTAACATCTGGAAAGTTGATGTCAGCAAAGTCAGGGATTGATACTACGGTCACTCCATCTTTTTGGTTTTTTTCTAAAGCTGACTTAACTCCGCCATGAATTTTTTGTTTAACTGCTTTAGGCAACTTCATGTTTGTATATTCTCCGTTACCTTTGTCTGTACCAATTGTTAATACTGCAACAGCGTTAATAATCTTATTTGCAATAGACCTCTCGACATCTTTAAGTTTCTTTTTGTGAAGCACATCATATAGACCTGGGGTAACCCAAGATGTTCCCAAGCCTTGATTTCTCTTTAGTGTTCCTGTGCGTAGTGGGAAAGTTCTCTCTTGCGGCAATTCCTTGTATCGATATTTCTCTCGATCTTTCACGAAGTTTTCATAATCGCTTTGTTTAATAAAAGGGGAGAGGCTTTTTAACAATTCATTCCTGCGATCAACTTTATACTTAGTGAACATCTCCATGTCAACTACACATACCCAGTCTCCATTTCTCCTAAAAGAGGGAAACACATATTTAATCTCATCAAAGATAAACGGATAGGGACTCTTATCGTCTCCAAGCCATATACCAACAAGAGTGCCGGCTGTAGCAACCTGTTTTAACAAATCTCTAGTAAGTCTTTTATGTTTGACTTTATGTAAGGATTTATTTAAAAGGGAAATATGCTTATCTGAAGACTTAGCTTTATAAAAGGAATCAATTTTATAGTTGAGGGTAGGGAGGGCTTCAATCAATTCAAACAGTTGGTGAATCTCTGCAGTAGAAATGTAAAAGTACTCTGCAAGATCTTCGATTTCTTCTTGAAATTGATCGGGGTTAGAAAAATAGTTTTTTAATTGTTCGGCCTCAACTTCCGTAACAATGCCACTGGAAAACATATTCGAGATAAAGCCAGAAGCAAATGTAGCAGTATAAGTTGAATAGTCATTCAGCATTTGCTTATACTCTTCTGATTCAATGTCAACTTTATTTAAGGAAACCATGTTTCACCTCATTTCTTTTAAAAATAGACCAGCTCATCTTCAACGTCATATTCAGTTTGTTTGTTTAACTGTCTTTCTAATACTGTGGCAATATAATTGCCATAAGCCACTGAGCTATATCTGTCTTTTCGTTTACTTTTTGGCTCTTTAAGCTTAACTTGTCCATTATCGCTATATTCAGCTTCTAAGTTGATCATTTCATTTATTAGAAGTGTAATCTGAGCATAGCTTGAAAGGAATTTCCCTTTAACCTCAGGGGATAAGCCTTCATAGCCTTTAAATCTTTTCAGGTATTCTTTTCCTTCATTTTCATTGATAGGGATTTTGATTTTCCCTCGTTTGAATCCATCTTTGAGTAATACCGCAATTTCACTGTTTAATTGTGCATTACCTTTAATGCTATAAATTACTTTTTCAGCATTTTGATAAGTACAACGCTCAGCCATTCTTTCATCGTTAATGCATGAAAACGGCTCATATTCTTTAGCGCGTTCTTTATCATATAGAGGCTGACATAATGCATCATACACGCCAAGCCCGATACTTTGAGTATCTAATACAATATAGTCGCAATCATAGTCTTCGTATATTTGTCGAATTCTTGTTGCTTGAGTCCCTGTATGACCCCCTACAATGCTTTCCATGTATACGATATGACGATCATATCCATTGGAGTTTGGAATCAGTCTGAATACTGTGTAAACACTGGCATCGTTATCCTTACCGGCCATTCCGGCGATGTCATTACTTACCAGTCTAATCTCTCCTGGTTTCTTGGATTCATATTTGAAGTTGGAATCCTTGATTAAGCTATAATAGTCTGGAGGGAAGAGGGGAGAAGCAAGTTTCCGGTTCTTTTCAATGTCTTCAAATTTAAAATAAGCTTTTTCAGATTCACCAAACCAGAGAGCTTCCATTTCCATTGACCAACCAATAGGATCGAAGTCTTCTTCAGCCATTTCATCTCGCACCTGATCTTTATCCAAAAGACCTTCCTTTATTGCGATTTGATAAGGGAGGCCACAAACAAAGTATTTAGAACCTTTCATCATTGCATTGTAGTATGTAATGAACCTGTTAAATGACCAATGAACTTTATACCAACAGGATGAGAGGTAAATTTCTTTGTTTCGCTCTTTGAGATGAGCATATTCTTCTTTTTCAAGATATTTAGGAGAACGGGGAGCTGTTAGGAATTTTCGGAGTACTTTACTGATGATTTCAAAATCAACCATCCTGAATTCATCTACAATGAGGAGGTTTGCGCGTTTGGAACGTGCGCCATCATTTGAGGCGACGATTTTAATCCAGCTGCCGTTATGAAACTCAACTTTAGCGTCATTTGTTGAGGTTTTTAAATCTTCTATTTCTCTCCTTAAATTAGGCGATTCTTTACGTAAGTCATCAATTTTCTCTATGACTTCACGAGCTTGTCCTTTTGTCCCCGATGCAATAACTATTTTAGTACCTGGGAAAAGAATAGCTTGCACACAGCAGTATACAGAGGTTAACCAAGTTTTACCCTGACCACGACTGGCCAAATACATAAAATAATGGTTATGTACCATCATGTAAATTAAAATACATTGGAACAATTTAAGCGTAATGCCCAAGTATTCTTTTACGAAACGATGTGGATTTGCTCTATAGAATGAAGTCCATGCACCAATACCATCCATTAATCGTTCGGATTTTGATTTCTTTTTAAAGTTGTTTCCCTTTTTAAAGATATTAATTCCTCGACTATGCTTGTTGCGATCTGTTGTAAAATTTTTATGTGAGGTCATTTTCTCGTTCCTCTTCTTCTGTAACAGGTTCTTCAACAGTGTGCTTATTCATTTCTTCCCAATATTCATCTGAATATTGATTTTTCAGACCAAGCATTCGGGACAGATGACCAAGGAAAAACACCTTAATGTATTTACCAATTTTATCAGGATCTTTCCACCTAGGCTCTGGCTCAGGTATTGGTCTCTCATTCTCATATTTTTTTATCAAGGTTCCAAAAGACTCTTGCTCAACTCCACTTGCTCCAGTTTCTTGAACCGGTTTTAAATTACTTGAGCCAAGTAAATCTTGAAGAGTTTTTTGCTGCTGATCGACTTTTTCACCATTCTCCCGCCGTTTGCGGATATCTAGCCGCGTCAAACATATTTCATTTATAAGAAGTTCCATTCCTTTAGAGTCACATTCATACCTATTCGTGAAATCAATATATTCATTTTGAAGCCAAATGTAATCTTCAACATCAAGACCACGACCCCAGAATTGCATTAATTCATTTATGTCTTCCTTAGATATATCTTCTGTACTTTTAGCGAGTAATAACTGTGTTGTGTATTCTTGTTCTTCTTCAAAGTCAAATTCACTGTCTGCCCAAGTTTTTGACTTGTAATCTTTCATTCCGATATTCTTCATATACGTACCTAACACATTGCCATCTGATTTTTTCTTGGAAACGGATTCGTTAACAGCAGAAACCCACAAGTCGTAAACAAATGGGCGATCAATCATCCTTAAGATGTTTTGTACATTCTTCAAGTTATCTTTGTCTTTTTGGAATTCGTTTTGGAGACAACTCTTACACACTGATAGTTTGCCGGTTGCAGCATTAAAAGCGGATTCAGAAATATAATATTGATTGGCATTTTGTTCTTTGCCGCAGCATGAGCATTTTATTTTTTCAGCAGACATATCTCACCTCCATAAAGTTAGTTGATGTAAACACGTTTTATAAAACGCCCAGTAATAGAGCGGAAGGGGGTACCGCAATCATCCTGGGCGTTCTAAAAAGGTATTTAAACTAAAGAAGAGAGGACTTCATCATGATGAAATCCTCCTTTGATCTCAATTCCTAATTTTTTAATTGTTTTGAGTTGATCTTTAGTAACAGTACTGTCGATATAAACGCCATTCGGAAAATGGTTACCTTCTAAATAATTGGCTGAGATAATAGTACAACTAATTCCTTTTTCTTTGGCTAAGTCTTTGTAAACCTTTTGATGAGCACCTACAAGTAAAGGAATATTATTCTCTTGTGATAGCCTAAGAAGAAGAGTTGTTTTACCTTTACCTCTCTGAGAACCATTTACCAGCAGCATTTTGGGTGCATTTTTATGAAACTTTTCTTGTAGTGATTTATCCACGTCATTAAAAACAACTTTCATTCGCTTGGATGGAGGTTGGATTTTCTCTCCAAAAATAGTTAAATGAATAGCTTCTAATACACGCTTAATCTCAGAATCACATCTGTATCCAGACTGTTTTAACTCTAAGAGGGTTTCTAAATGTTTATTTAAGTATTTAAAATCTTCAGTCGTCATTTTTTGTCTTCATCCTCAATCGTTTTTAATATTACTTTAATAAACCTTCAATAGCTCCTAGGCTCACAACTGTCTCATAAGGTGAATAGTGTTTTGCTGCCACACTCATGTTTCTTAAATCATCTATGGCAATTCTTTTATTTATAAAAGCTTCTCTATGAGTCTCAATAATATATTTAGGATCAGCAAATGGCTTACTTACAGTATTACAAGTCACTTCTTCATAAACAGCAGGAATTGAATCCAACAGATACTTATAATCACACAGCTCTTTCATTAATTGTTCTTTGTTAATATTTCCTGTTCCATCTTCAATGATTTCCTTCCAGAAAGACTCGTAAACATCTTTGTAATCAGCCACTTACACTGCTCCAATCTGAATAAAATTAAAGTTTTATCAATAGTGAATTTTGAAGAATTCGTTATCTAATGGGTTTACTTTAAAAATCAAATCTAAACCTGATACTTCTCCACTAACACCTTTAAGTTCTGCTCTAGAAATAATTTCGACATTGTTAAATTCTAAAGTAACCTTGTGTGACTTTGTTGTCTCAATATGGCGACCAATTGTTTCAGCTAATAATTTGAATTCAGAGCGAGGAGTCTCTTTTAAAACTGAAATATATTGTTTCTTCCCTAACTTTGATTCAAAGGAGGTAGGGGCTTTATAATCGCCTAAAAATTTAAGTACATCAAAGTTTAACAGAGCGTTCTTCGCAAAAATCAAATACGTTTCATGTTCATCGCTATAAAAGATTTCAACATCTTGAAGAGATGTTAAATCAATTAAAGACTCCTCAGTTGTTTTATCATACAAGTGAAGGTTATAAACTTCGTGCATTGCTAATTCCAAATTTATTCTCTCCTTTGAAACAAAGACTCAGTAATTGTCCTCTTAAATTCTTCCGAAAATTGCTCCCAATAAATTGAAAGTTCATTAATAAATGAAGTAACGTTCATTATTTAATCCTCCTTTTGGTAATGCAGTACACGTTCAGATAATTCCTTATGTATCAATCGAAGGGAAGTTCTAAGAGAACCTAAATTTCTACTTAATTCACCGAAAACACAACTTAAACTATGATAAGCTTTAAAATCCCTCTTATTAAATGAAGTAGTAATAAAGATTTTGAGATTGTCCATTTCAGATGAGATTAATTTATTAATATTTGACAAGTATTTAATTTCATTCATGTCTTGAGTATTTATCATCTTCATGTACTCACACAGGGATTTGGCGATAGTTTTGTATGCCGGATGATTTCCTTCCTTGCGTAGTTCAGACAGCTTACTTAAACAATTACCGATATTATCTTTGATGAAATCTTTATTTTCCATAATCGTTCTCCTTAAAGCGATTGGTCGCAACCCTATATTTCATTCTTAAATCTAATTATGTATGTAGCCTCAATACCTGCATCATCAAAAACCATAAATTTTTGAGAAGGCTTTGTTCCAAACCGACCTTGCATAGCATAATCATCTGCACCGACAAGCGCTCCATTTACAACAACCGTTGTGCTGCCGTACTCTTTTTCATAATTGTGATGAATATGACCACCGAATATGTAAGAAGGGATGTAGCCAAGTAATTGAGGTAATCGTGTTACGCACTGATCAACACGATCGTAGTGTCCGTGTACAAACACGACTTCCTGATTGTTGATTTTAGCGGGGATGAATCCGTCTTGCTCAGGTTCAATGGAGATGTTCTTTATGTTCTTCAATCTGGCTTCGAGGTACCAATTAATGAGGTATTCAAAGTTTTCTTTAATCCCTATATCATTTTTAGAAGGGGAGAGCCGACCGTGATTGCCTGCTACGTTGTAGAACTTAACTTCTTGAAACTCACTTGCCAACATCGCTAAAACCTCGGCAAGCGTTTCTGATACATATTTAATTTGTTCTACAGCATCTTCATTGGCCTGAACTCTTGTAGACACATGAATAAGACCTCCGATTAAATCCCCGAGATTTGCTACATGCAGTGTGGAAACATGATTCTGTTTACCATACTCAATCACTTTGTTCGTGAGATGTTCTACACGCTCATTAAAAATTTCTTTATTGAATTTGTTAATGCGGTTGTCGATTTCCATTCCGAAGTGCCAATCACTGAATAGTGCAAGCCCATGTTTTTCAGCAATAGCGGGGGATGGGAAGGTGAAGCGAAGGGGTCTTTTTGACTCTAAAGATGCAATAGCTTGTACGACATCATCTTTAATTTGTTCAAACCGTGCTTGATTGGCAATGAATTTCCGGTATTCTCTTTTTTGATCTCGTGCTTTGATTGTTTGTTTTTCGGATTCAATGCGAATTTCTTCATGTTTTTGTTGAACTTCTTTGTTCATATTCTTTGAGATAAAGTAATCGTGCCAGCGCTCAAATTGTTTAAAGTCTTTACGCCATTTGCTTTCATCATAGTTGGTTCCCTGATCCTTGTTTAAAAGGGCAGCAATTGTTTGTGTATCAATGTGATAAGTGTCTTTGTTTTTGAAAAGTCTGATATGATAATCAGTAAATGATTCGTCTTTTTCTCGTTGTAAAACAGTATCTAAAATAGCTGTCATTCAGTCACCACCTACTCAGAAAGTCCTTCAGTTTCTTGAGGAACAACATCACTGTCACTTTTTAACGTGAAATCAATTGGATCTGTTTTGCTTTCAAGCTCTCTTAGGTATTTAGATAATGAGTGAATGTGTATGCCATCACCTTTATGCTCAATAATTTGATCTTCATCAACATTTACAGTGCAGTTCTTAAAAGAATACTCTTTCTTCCCTTTAGCCAAATTAAATTCCTCCAATATGTGTTTTATTTACGTTCAATAAGCTCCTTCGGAAGCCCGATGATCCGAAGCATCGGTAACGTCCGAAAAGGGGATATAAGGAGATGAAAAGATAAGTCGGATAGGCGTTGGGGAAACGCCCGAAGGAGACTATTGATAACTTGCGTACCGGAAGGCTCGTAAGCACATTCCGGATGATCCATAGTAAAACGCAAGCACAAAAAGACCTCGCCACAGGGTGCGGAAGCCTCGTTCTGATTGCGTTATTTGTCGTCTACTAATTTAAATCCAGGCTCTAATACGAGCTCACCGTACATGTCGAGAGATGCGACAAATACTTCGCGACCTTCATGATCTTTTCCAAAATATTCTTCAGTGTCTTCGTTAAGGATAGCATCGATAATCTCGCCCCACTTATTATATACCGTGTCATCATACATAACTTTAACGCGAATATTTGTGTCCATCTTTTTCGTCCTCCCTTGAAAATTATACGAAATTAGCGTTTCCTTACATATTATTCATTAACCCAAGTAGGTACGCAAAATCGACAGGGAATACGCTGATTACGGATTCATCGATCGAAATCTTTGTAAGTCGAAAATAACAAAAGACGCCAAATAACGTCTTCAGAAACTCCTTGTACATCAAGGTACATGAGCATAAAAACCGGATTCTCCTTCTACACCTGGCAGATGAGCTATGACAACAAATATTACACGCTTTCCGGAACGTATTTAAAGTCCCCACCGGCGGAGAATTCACGGTTGTCTCGTGAACTGCTTAGTATCGCTCTATCAAGCATCACCTTAAAAGAGCTTGCACGTTAGCTGTTTATAGATATTTAAAAATATAAGAAGGAAAGACCCATTATAAGCCTTCTCAATGGCATTTTCAGTCTCTCTTGTCAGGTTACACGCCTTATTGAGAAACAAAGCGTCTCAAACGCTCGCCATTTATTTTGCACAGTCTTCTCTGACCCGTGTAAGGAGGTATGTGCATGGGGTTAGGCTCCATTCAGAAAATTGAATGAGAAGTAGCGAATAAAATAGCGAATATGTTTCTAAGTGAAATTGAAAAGGCAAGACCGAAAATAATCCTTTTCTGTGAAATGGGAGCGGTGATCAAGCGCTCAAAAGCCATTTCACTTATTTTACGAGGGTATGTAATTACAAAGCCTCGCTAACCCGGAAAAATTTTTGATTACCTCTAATAAGCAACAAAGCTTACAAGGGCATTATTTAAAGGGAAGGGAGACGCATCTGCCTTACCTAAGTGCAAGCCGAAGCAGTACACCGCAATTAATATTCAGGCTACATGTCACCCATAGTAAGACTGTGATGGGATTCACCCTACATAAACAGCAATTTTTCAGCTTGAGTAGCAATGGTCTTACCGACATTTTTAGCCCGATAATAGCCATTTACCTGTCTCTTTAAGACACAGACTTCTGAGTTAACCTCGAACCCTCATAAGTGACCATTATCCGACCAACCACAATGACCAGTTGTAGTTGTAAAGTCGAATTTAATGCTTTTGTTCGTATGAAAATAGCATAGACATGTTTAGAAAAGGCTTCATCCACGATGGGGCAATACCCCGCTAATATCCACTTATCCGAAACCCTGGCATTCCAAGTCCTCAAACAAATGAATATTAGCCGAGAACTGATATCCCACATATCAGTAAACAGCTTATTATTGACGACACCCCCATGCCATCAATAAAAGAACTCTAATTAATTAACCTGGAGCTGAACACATGCGAAAAGAGGGGAGGGCGACAATTTCCTCCATAACATCTAACTCTGCCACTTTTAGGAGCATAAGCTCTATGTGACAAAGCGTGCAGGAAGCCTTTCCTGTCGTCCTCAGTAACTTTTATTAAGCTTTCACTGCGTCTTTTAGTGCTTTAGCAGGCTTAAATTTCACTACTTTTGAAGCAGGGATTTCGATTTCCTCGCCAGTTTGAATATTTCTCCCTTTACGAGCTGCACGTTCACGAACTTCAAACGTTCCAACTCCTGGAATCTTGATTGATTCACCTTTTGTAAGTGTTTCAACGATCACGTTAAATACTGCTTCTACTTTAGGCGCAGCTTCTTTCTTAGTAACTCCTAATTTTTCTGCAACTTCTCCAACAAATTCTGTTTTGTTCATATGTGATTTCTCCTTTATTATATTATTTTTATTCTTAATATGTACATGTCTTACCATAACTAGAAAATTTATAAATGTCCTTCAAACCCTTATGTATCAAGGGCTTCAGCGTTTTTCTATTTTATTAACATTTTTAGAGCGAATCTTTCTCATTGATTCTCTAGCCAAATTTCGTACCTGTATAGATTTAATTTCTTTAGCACAACTGGAGCAATACTTTGTTTTGTTACTTTTAATTTTAATCGGTGTATTACAAGCGGAACATTGTTTAACCCTCGGTTGATTTGTATATAGGTCATAATAGAGTCCTATATCATTAAAAGAATTAATTAAAATCGTTACTTCGCTATCAGGGTTAATCTCATATATAAAGGATAGTTTTATAAAACCTTTATTTCTTATTTCAACAATTCCCTTGGCAGCTAGTTCTCCGATAATTAGATGAAGTTTGTTTGCTGTGAGGGAAGTATGTGAAGAGTCAATTAACTCTTTGTACTTCTTATTGTTGCCCCCGTAAAAATGTTCTTCAGATTTCTCACCATATTTAGTTTCATGGATTGTTGAGTAAAGCTTGTTTAGTGTTAGGAGAGTAAAACAAAGTTTCTTTTGTACATGGCCAACATCTAAAGAGTCAATTACTTCAAGTTCGTTTTTCGTTATTTCAATTTGATCAATATTGATTAGAACATTTTCTTTTTTCCTTGCATAATTAAGGGCTGAATTGATTTTTTTAAAATAAAGAACCCGGCTAAAATCAGTAACATAGTTTTCACAAAACTCATAGAGTAATTTCTCTCGTTCTTTTGGCTTTTTACCCAATGATTTAAAATATTTAGCTAAGATTTTCATTTCAGTGCCGAAATTTTTTGAAATTAAGCCTTTTTTGAGTAAGAGCTCTGCGTAATCCTTTTCTTTAAACTTTATGTCACTCATTACAACACCACCTTTTTCAATGTGTATCTATTATTCAAATATTCGATCTCTCCTTTAGTATCAGAAGCAGGTATGTAAAATTCTTTTGCTTTCTTTTTGATATTTTCAAATATGTATTGGCCAAAAGCAGACCATAAAACTTCTTTGTTAGCTGTCTTTTCATCAAAATAAAATAATTTAACTAGGTAATTGGTTACTTCATTAACACTCGAACTTATTTGAAAAACCTCTTGTTTGAATAGTTCTTGTGAATTTGATATTTGGGTATGTAACTCAGAGTCGTACGAGCTTCTTTCAGAAGGATCTCCTGTGTTTAAAACAGCGCTTTGTCCAATAGATTTCTTAAACTTACCGTACAGGCCTTTGACTTTTAAGTATTTTTCCTCATCAAACACAGCTTCATCACTCAAATACAATTTATAAATTTCTTCATCACAATCATTGCTAACGATATTCCTTATTCCAAAATCAACAGACTCAATATATTTGCAAATACGATTCATTACACATTCACTTTCAATTACAGGATTAAATCTTTCAAATAGCTTCAAAAAGTCTCGTTGTTCTTTTGTTTTTCTTTTTACTGTCCTAAGCTCTTGAAGACTTACTCCAAACTTCTGTTGACAAGTAATGTCATAGCTTTTGACGTATTTTTTGTACTTATTTTTAGTTCCTTTATACAAATAGATGAAGAAATATGGGTGTCTGTCTAGCAAAATCCTATTCTTAAATTCTTTTTCAGTCTTAGTTTCATCAGAATCCGTGTCTTTAACCTTGTTGTAGTTAACCCAAGGGGAGGGAATACCTTTAACCTCTCTACCGATCTTAGCTTTATCAATCTGAGCGCTTTGAAGCTTTGTGCACATCTTTACTCGATTTAAAGTTGTTTCATATTCTTTAGAATCAGTGTCCAATTCAGCTAAAAGCGCATAACCACTTGTACTTTTGTTTGTTATTGAACCGATGATTGACCCAAAAGAGAATAAGTCTGCATTGAATAAGTCATCTTCGGTAAGAATCCTTTTCTCAGAAGTAGGAGGGGTATACACTACAGGTAACTCATCTTTATAAACTCCTTTGAGTACAGTTTCGTCTGAAGTAGTTGCAATGATGTCATAATCAAAATCGCTCCCAGCCCAGTTCATTGTTTCTGATCCATGTACATTAACGATTATTCCTGTGTAGTTATGTCTGTACCAATAATCAACTTCATCATTCTTCTTAAGAGTTAAGATCAAGTGTTCACTTCGGTAGGTGAGGGGGGCTCTCATACTATCAACATATTTGACACCTTTTTGATTCCAATAGTTAGAATAATACTCACGTTTTCCTAAAAGCCCAGTAACTTGAAGTCCACAAACATGCTGCATCATGGCATAAGGATCACTTACTAAAGTTTGAAAGTTCCCATCCAGAATTATGTCACCGAGGCAACCTCGTTGGATTTTCTTTTTCATTAAGTCATATATCTTCTTTTTTATGTATTTGTCATTAATTAAATTAGGATTAACAAGCAATGATTTTATCCAATGATTATCTGACTTGTCTATGTAATTTTCAACCTTATCGTCAGTTATATCAGTTCCAATGAGGAAGAGGATAGTGTAATAAATGTTTCCCCCGTTAACTCCTGTAATCCAATTAACAAATTTCTCACAAATCTTTTCAATATCCTCATTATTCAAATTAAGTGTTTGTAGAAACTGATAATTCATCTTCAAGATGTCTTTATCTTTTTTAGGACTATGAAGAGACACTCCCCATCTTAAATTGTTTTTTATGCAATTTTCCTGATAAACCTCAATTGAAGGGAAGCTGTCCCATAATTTAAATTGGCTTTCAGTCAAAATTACATCAATGTCTCTTAAATCAACTATCTTGGGGTTACCATTTTCATCTTTATAGGATGTTCTTATTCTGTAATTTCCGTTATTGACTGTTTCACAAAACTCATGAATAGGGAAGGTGTTTAGCATACCTTTTATAAAGTTTTGTCTAATACACCATTGTGCAGGAACGTAATCGAGCCCCAATTCTGCTGCCCATTTCTCTGCCATCTCATAGCTAATTAGACCCTGACCATCAAAACGATTAAATGATTCAACAATATCTTTAATTTCAATAATGTCATCATCTTCAAGTGGAGTTTCAGTAACAAAGTTAACTTTCACATTAGTATCGCTGTAATAGTCAGGTGTTAAACAAAATTTTGGAGTGCTAACTACTTTCGTAGCGCTGCCGGCCAGACCTTTGTACGCATTGAACTTGGAGGGGACTAGCATCTTATCTATATCTCGACCATTGTCTAATAATTTATTTAGTTGTTTAGCTGTTTTTGCTTCAATAAACACCACAGTTGAAGCTCTAGCCTGACCAGCTGATGAAGAGAATCTAACAAACTGTTTGCCGTTTAGAGTTAGACCTTTTCTATACAGATATCTATAGTGGCTAGGGTGCTCCATTTTAATTGTTATATACTCTGGAACAAAAAGAAGGTCATCTAGTTGTTCTTGAATTTCATTTAATCTTTTTGCACTTTCATTACTATGGTTGCTTTTTTTTATTTTTTCTTTTTCTATGTATAGGGTTCTAATCATGTCCTCACAAGATATCTTTTTTATATCTCTAATAGATCTCAAAATTTGATTGTCAAATAACGAGATAATTTCATTAAATTTTTTTGCTTCTTTAAAGGTCAATTTTATATTATAATTAAACTCTTTTAATCTAGAAGAGTTAAATTTAAAAGTAAAGTATTGAACATTGGTCAACGATTACTACCTCTTTTCTTAGTACAATTAGATAACATTTCAACATTGTTAAAACCAATTTCTTTTAGGGTGTTAATGATTTTATTAATATCATTTGATTCGTTAAACATATATATTATATTTTTATTCTTTTTAAATTTAACCGTATCTTCTACAAGCTCATTTTTAATAAATTCTTCATTTATTTCTTCTATGTTTCTATAATATTTAAATCGTTCATTACCATTTATCCAATAATCGTTTGTAATAATTTTGAGGTTAGAGTCTTTAACAATATTCATATTTTTTTGAAACCTTAACTCATTCTCTATTCTTTCCGAAATGAAGGGTTCTACACATTGTTCTATAAATTTAGAAACATTGTTATCAAAAACAGATTTAATTTTTAATGAATTTAAGTTCTTGTGCCTATATCCTTCTCTCCAAACTGTTTTTCTTTTTCTGTAGGTGGGATAAAAATAGTAATGTTTAGAACAAAAATCGATCTGTTCTTTCTTTATAAAAAAGACATAGTCTTCAAAATTAATCGAACAAATATAATATTGACTATTAAAACCTGAAATTTCGAAAGAGAGATTAAAATTACAGTATTTATCGTTCAACAATTTAACGACTTTTTTTATCTTTCTAATACTGATAGACTTTTTTAATTCCTTCAATTGCTTCAAGAATTCTAGGTGAGATGAATATTTAGAATATGATTCAATTACCTCACCAATGGTTTCTTTGTATTTTGATTTAAAATCGAAGGTTAAACAAATAGAATCATTAAATTCAACGTCTTTTGTCTTTACAGGCATGTAATAATGTATCTGGTCATCAAAACTAGACAGGTGGTTTAAAAGATCACCTTGAATATTGGGCTTAAGATAATACTTTTTTATAAACTCCGTAACAGTAAAGGTAAATGGATTAACCTCAAGGTTGTTAACATGAAGCACAGAGTCTCCAATTAAAAATGCTTCACTTTCTGTATCTAAGTAATACAGACCAAAACTAGATGAGCACTCTTTTTCAATTATTCTAAAACGTGAACTATGATTGTAACCCTCATAATGTTTTGTTAAATTATACTTTCCAATTCCTAGAATCCAGATATCAGTGATATTGTTTAATTTATAGAGTTCTTTCCTGTTTAAAAATTCTGTAGCTATAGGTGAACACTGAAATTCAATGACATACTTCTTTCCGTTTTTCTCAAAATAAATGTCAGGCCTTTGCTTAGTTTCAGGGAGCCATTTTTCTAATTCGCATTTATCAATGTTTGGCTGCTGACTAATCCAATTAAACAGCATGATCTTCCCTTTTCTATGTTCGTCTGTTTCTGGCTCGCTATAAAAATCACTACACTTTTTATTTTTATGTCTGAAATAAGGTGACACTATATCACCGTGACAATATTCATAAGTATCGTTGCATACTGGACATTTTAGGATCTTTTTATCTGACCACTTCTTTAAGGTATATCTATCATACTTGTTATCAAAACTCCGTATTATGTTCTCTCCAACTTTAGCTGTTAACAATCAATTCCCTCCACACTATTTTATTTTTACTCTAAAAGTGCTTAATATTCGCTATTAAGATATTGATTTACTAAACTTCGATATGTAAAGCTTTGCTTATTAATCTTTCCGTACCATTTATAATCCTGATAAAGGAATTCTTCTTCGGGTGTTGCTGTCCCATCGACTACTTTTCCCTCAATAAATCCCATTAAATGACTAAATAAATACTGCTTTTTCATCTTACACCTCCATACTATTTTATTTTTACTCTTAAAGTAATTAAAATAAAGACCACTTCATGTGGTTGTGTCTTTATTATATATTTTATTTTTACTCTTGTAAACATAAAAATCCAAAGTTAATTGGATTTAATTTCGATTAATTCAAAAAGATCGTCAACTTTACAATTTAGAATATGTGCCATCAATAAAAGATTGTATGTACTAGGGAGAACGGTTGCAAATCCCTCGCTGTCATTTTTACACCATCTAGATATACTTGCTCTTTCAGCTTTTATTTGCTCTGCTAACCAGCCTTTTTCAATACCTTTGCTGTTTAGAAATGAATCCAACTTACTTTTAACCCTATATTCCATTTAAATCATCCTTTTGCTGTTTGAATAAATTTTATAAAATGACTGGTTTACATACAAGCAGAGTATGATTATTTGCATTAAGATACAAAAATATTTGCATTTAAATGCAAATAGGCAATATAATAATTGTATATCAACCAAGATACTTCAAAATCATCAGATATTAAGGAGGGGTCACATGGATACTTATTTTGCTTCTGTCATTGACAACTTAACTCGAAATGATCTGTATATTCTAGGCTTATTGAGCGATGAAGGGGCTGATTTAAAGTTTAAATCAATTAGGAAGAAAACCATTCAAGCTAAAACTCAACTAACTGATGCTACTTTTAGAAAGAGCATTGATCGTCTTGAGGCCTTGCAGTTTATTAATATAGTGAAAAACAGTAAAGAGCATACAATTTTTATTACTCAATATGGTCAAGAAGCTTTGAGATATCAATTAGAAGGGGAGAGGGTTTAATGTTTGGTTTTATTGGAGTTGGTCAGGCCGGCGGAAGTGTAGCAGATGAAGCAATGAAGAGAGGATTTCATTCTGTCGCAATAAATTATTCACTTTCAGACCTTAATTCATTGGTCAATATTCAAGATAAGCTTCATCTGGTTGGGACAGAAGGAGTTGGCAAAGAAAGAAGTGTAGCAGCGAAACATATGAAAAACAACTGGGAATCTTCTATTGAGTTTATAAAGAACACAATGGAAAAGCCTTCAGTACAAGTCATTTTTGTTGTTTTCTCTGCAGCTGGTGGAACTGGTTCAGGGGTAGCTCCTATATTATTAGAATTGTTAAACGAATGTCTTACTCATAAAACAATAGTTGCTGTACCCATCCTTCCTGACAACAATGAAGTATTGGTCAATCAGATGAATTCACTGGAGTTGCTTGATGACTTATCTATGCCAGAGACATGTGTTTTACCTTTGGATAATCAAATGGTTTTGAGCAAATATGAAGGGAAGATTTCTGAAAGCAGACTATACAAGGAGACAAACAAGATGTTCCTTGATTTAATCGAAGTCTTACTCAATTACACGGACAGAGGCTCAAAGATCAGTACATTAGACAGGAAGGATTTAAATCAGCTTTTTGACACACCAGGAATCATGACTATTGCTCAAACAGACCTCAATGAATTTACAAATGAGGGTAAGTATTTTGATAAGCTGCATGAAGATATACAAAAGTCGTGGAACAATTCGATTTTCACTCCTGTTGAGTTTACAAATGTGATGAGAGCTGGAGTTATTCTGGATGTTCATGAGTTCTTAACGGAACATATATCGTATAATGAGCTGTTTAATGTCTTTGATAACAAGATGCCCCTAGACTTATTTAAAGGGCATTATGATAAAGGTAATAGGGCGATAACGATTCTTAGTGGATTAACCTGGATCAATGAGCGAATGAAGCAGTTAGATGATTTAATTGAAAATGGGAACACTGAAGTTAAAGAAACAACTGTTTATAAAGCGAAGAATCGCCGTAGAGAGGATTTATTTAAACCGAAAAAACTGGAGAACAAGGAATCGAAAAAGACCTCTTATATGGAGGCACTGAAGAGACTAAAGCGCTAATTTTAAAGGGAAGCTGCCTATTTTTGGTGGCTTGATTTTTTATGACCCCCCTTGGTGATCGTGAGCTAAAAAAGTGCTTATCGTCAATGAAGATCGGAAAGGGTTAATTAGTTGATATAGCAATGTTTTAGAGCTGTCAAAGGGGATAATAGGTGTTTTGTGATCGTAAAACGTAGACAGGAGAGAGGAAAAGTGGTTGTTTATTTAAAAATCCAATGAAAAAGGGGAGAATGAGGGGTAGAAAAACATTGATATTATAGGCTTTTACGATAGCGGTTACGATGCGAAAATAGGCTGAAAAATGGGAAAGTGAAAAAATAAGTTGGGTGTGGAAATGGAAGTGCTAGGGGTACATTTGTTCTTGTTTTTTAGCCTTTAGATGTTAATATACCCCCTATATATTGGTATTGAATTCCCTATATAAGATACGTTATGTAGGGTTTTTCTGATTTGGCTGATAAATTTACACAGCTAACACAATTTCAAATGAAAAACAATATTTATTTTTGAAAAAATAATTAAGCGGTCAATTTAAAAGTGAATAACCATTCATAAAAAATAATCGTGTGTATAACGAGAGGGAGCAAATCGAAGTCTTATTTTTTATCTTATACATTTTCATCCTCACACCTATTTTATATTCACTCTAATAATATTCCTTCTCATCCTTCATCTCATTACATCCACCCATAACCTTACCTGTTCTCATCTATATCCGTTTCCATTCACCACACATCATCATATATCCATCCCATAACACACAAACCATAACATCGTCAGAAGCATTCTAATACACCTAGAATCAATTTTAAATTAATCATAGTATCATTGGTATCCAATCCATATACACGCCTTATACAGCCTATAAACACCCATAAATAATAGTCCAAAATAATTTAAAAAAATCCATATTTAGAGTAAAAATAAAATGACTTTGTAGGAAAAATGTGCTATAATAGAGTTATAGGAAAGGAGGTGAACAGAGTGCTTGAGAAAGTGGGTATAACAATTGCTTTCCTTATTCCTATCACGGTTTTAATCATCAACTGTTTAACGATAGCTGAGAAGATTCAAAACCTGATGAAGAATAAAGAAAGCAAAAATAAAAAGCGTACACGCAAGCGCCTCCGTAGCAAGAGACAACGCAAACGTATACGCAGATAACACGCTAAAGGGGATTAATTCCCCTTTAGTCACTACCCATATTATAACATGGACAAGCACATTGTAAATATGAAACGATTCTCATTGTGGTTTACGAACATTACATTTGTTGTTTTATTCTTATTGTTCCTGTTCATCAAAGATTACTTCAGCAGCGGAATACAGTCGCTTATTACGGCTATCTTCATAGTAACGTGTATCATTGTCATTTTGTTATGGATCGCTTATTTTGCATACGCCAAAAGAAGGTAAACAAATCTAACTGACATCACAATTAATGGTGCTTATTAGTGGTGAGCGGGACAGAAAAATGGATTGACACAAATGAACCTGAAGAAATTGCATCTATGTTGCCAAAATAAAAAGTGATCAACAGTGCAATAATGATTCAATTTCTAGGCTGGAAGGACACTTTAATGATCTTGAAGAGAGAACTAACAATTGAATTTAAGACGTAAGAAGGAGCGGTATATTGTTTATCGTTCCTTTTTAAAAAGAAATTATAAGGAGGTAAAATGAAAGGAATATATCAGATAACAAATAAGCATAACGGAAAAAAATATATAGGAAGTAGCATAAATGTATTCAAACGTTGGGAACAACATATAAATGATCTACATTATGGGGTTCACCATTCTCATATCCTTCAGAAAGATTGGGATAAACATAGCTTAAATGATTTCACATTCGAAATATTGGAGCATGTAGAAAAGAAAAAGGATTTATTAAAAATAGAGCAAATGTGGCTAGATGGAGAGGGCACAGACGGTCTGTATAATGTTCTAAGCTCCACTACAATGCGGAGCATTTCAGCTCCTTCTAGTTTCGTAGAAGATGTGTTTTATTGTAAAAACCTTTCAGAGAGAACTCTGCATCTCTTAAAGAAAAACTTAATAATCCACGAGAAAAAAGGTAAGTTGCTTCATAGCGGAAATAATAGATATGACTACAGTAAAACTTGGTTCAATAAAAACTCTGGTGGTGCTGTGCAACAATTAAAATTGAATATGAATAATTATTTTTATAATCAAACAAAATCAACTAGTCAAGAGCGTTGCTGGACAACATTCACACAATATGCGAGACAATTAGAATTCAAAGGAAACAAGAAAAGATTTGTGCCTCTCAATGGTCAAGAGCTAAAGGAAAAGAAAAGTTATCTGTGCTTTGCAGCCAATTGTTTCCCAAACTCGTTTTTGATTGCGAAATATAACGAGTTGTCATCTCTAGATGAAGATACATACGCTTTATCTTTGATTTTAAAATGGATAATAAACTGTGGCAATATCAATAAGCCTTTAACAGTGTTCATTCCTTCGATGAGAATGGAAAAGCTGCTTTCACAATGGATATATAATATTTAAGGGGGAAGTCTGTATATATTATGAATAAAATTAAAATAGTTGATTCGGTTATGGGGAGCGGTAAAACATCTGCAGCGATTAACAAAATGAATTCTGCCAGTAAAGAAGAAACCTTTATATTCATCACACCTTATTTAAATGAAGTTGAGCGCATAAAGAAAAGCATAAAGTCCAAACAATTTTTCGAACCTAAAGTAAAGAAGAAAGGTGATAAAACACAATATAAGTTTGAATCCTTTCACGAACTCTTATCACAGAATAAAAATATTGTGGCAACTCATAACCTTTTTAAAAACGCAAACGACGAGACAAAAGAACTTATACTTGCAGGCAATTACACACTGATATTAGATGAAGTCATGGAAGTAGTGGAACAATTACAGGTGAAGAAACATGATCTAACAACACTGTTTGATTCCAATTTGATTTATGTTGAAGACGGTTTTGTCAAATGGAATGAAGAAAAAAAAGACTATGAAACACGATACGATGATATTCGAGATATGGCGTTAAATAACAACCTAATGTATTTCAAAGACAATATATTGATTTGGAACTTTCCTGCCGACGTATTCCAGTTATTCAAGGAGGTTTACATACTTACATATATGTTTGATGCTCAAATACAAAAGTATTACTACGATCTGAACAACATTAAGTATCAAAAGTACATTTCAGCTTACATGGATGGGCAGTATAGGTTCATTGATCACAGTACTGATTATGAAAGGAGCTTTAAGAAAGAGTTAAGAAACAAAATAAAAATATATGAAGGTAATCTAAACACAATAGGACAACTGGAGTTTTCACTGTCTTCTAATTGGTATAAAAATAAATCACCTTACACAATCAAAAAGGTGAAGAACAATGTATTCAATTACTTTAATAATATTGTTAAGTCGTCAAGTGATGAAGCTATGTGGACGACTTATTCAGACCATAAGAACAGAATAAAGGGTAATGGGTATACAAAGGGGTTTGTCTCATGTAATGCACGTGCAACAAATGAGTTTAAGCATAAGAAACACTTAGCATATACAATAAACAGATATACGAATACTGTTCTGTATAATTATTTTAAAGAAAAGTACAGTATTACAATAGACCAGGACGCATTTGCATTGTCTGAGTTAGTGCAATGGGTATGGAGGTCAGCTATTAGGGATGGAGAAGAAATAACTTTGTACATACCTTCTTTGAGAATGAGGAAGCTGCTTACAAACTGGCTCGATACCTGATAAAGAGGACAAACCTCTTAAACTTAAAAAATAAGCCAGTCATATCAAGGGTTTTAGAGCCTAAGTCTTAAGGAGAACCAGAAAAATAATTAAATAAAAAAATAATAAATTCGTCCGTAAAGTGCCTTTACGGCCGTCTCGTTTCAGCAAGCTGAACCTCGATAATATGTTTTTCTTTTTTTAGAATAAAAATAAAATAATTATTGAATATTTATAGTGATCATGTTAAAATTAAATCAAGTCAAAGGATTACATACATTTAGAGTAAAAATAAAATTTTTATAAAGAATGGGGAGATTGAAAATGACAGCTGTTTTAAGAATTAACGAAGAGTTAAACGGAATTGAACTTTATTTTGATAGTAAACCAGAACAAGAGGTTTTAACTCATCTTAAATCAAACGGTTTTCGATACTCTGGATTCAAAAAATGTTGGTGGAGCAAACGGACAGAAAAATCAATGCAGGTCGCTAATGGTGTCACTAAACAAGAAATCTCATCTTCTAAAACAATCACTAAAACCAAAAAGAAAGCTAAGGGCGTAAAAATGAGTCTGTGGGATGCAACACAATGGAGTGAATTCGAGGTTAACAAGGAACAAGAAGTGAAAGAAATGGCAAAGGAAATAAGAAAGCATTTGAGACAACGTTTCCCACAATGCAAATTCTCTGTTACTACTGGGGGAAGCAATTCACATAGCACTATTAACATCACAATCAAATCAAGTCCTTATGAAAAAGGCTCAGCTTATTTGACTGCGATTTATGATTATTGCAACAGCCTTTTAAACAATTATCGCCATTGCTACAGCCCAGCAGATCCTTACAGTGATTACGCAGGTAGTTACAATTTCTATGGTCGTGTTTCATTAGATTGGGAATACACAGTGACAGAACAAACAGAAGAAATTAAAGAAGATATGACACTGTTTGATTCAAAGATGGAAGAATTCGAAGAAGCCGAGAAAGCGAGAAAAGAAAAAGAACTTCAGGAATATTTAAAAGAGCAAGAGCTTAAAAATGCTGAATATAAGAGACGGCAAGAAGAAGAAAAGAAACAAGTCGAAAAAATCTATAGCAGCATTGTAGTAAAACAACTGAATGAAGATCAAGAGTATTTTGTTATTGATGCACAGTTTGCCAACTTAAACAAAAATCAAACACTTAATCAATATAAAGACGAGGTTGTTAAAGGTGACTACAGACTTGAAAATGTGAAAATTACAAAAGAAGTGCATTTCAATACTGAAGAAGCTTTAAACAACTTTTCTAACTTGCTTTTAAATGATTTTGATTTTCTTGCGGAAACCGGTGGAAGTTTTACGGAAGACAATAGAATCAACTCAATGATTGATTATTACAATATGGACGATCTTGAAAAGAACACAGTCAAATGGAATTTATATGGCGTAGGAGTGTACTACGGAGGGAAATTGCAATTTATTGTAGACGCTCAAGGCCATTCTTATGCCAGATATGTTGGCTTAGTGGATAATGCAAAAATTGAAAAGGAGGTTTCTCATAAGGAAGCGTTAAAAGAAGAATTGCAGGAGTTAAAACGTCAAGCGGGAAAAATAGAAGATCTTTCTAGCTCAGTCATTGAAGAATTAAATTTATTTGCAACCTGGAATAATGAAGACTGGGACAAATATAAAGCCTCACTCAAAGAAAAATTGAAATTGAATAATTTAAATTTGAGTAAAAATGTTATCCAACAAGTAGATACAGAAAAATTAAAAACTGCTTTATACAGAATTCTCCATGAAGTTGACAGCATCCAAGAACAATTTAAAAATGCTGATCTTGAAAAAGATGAAAAATATACTCTGTTTTACATATCTGATCTTGGATCTTTAATTACTGAAAGAATAACGTATGACAGTTGCCAGTCAACTAAATATGCTCAATATGATAATGCAGTGAAGTTGACATATCGGCCTGTAAATAAAAGGAATTTATATTACCGACACTTCTATTCAGAATTATTGATGTTCAAAGGATGGCACTCGCTGCCCGAAACAGTGTTGAATAATGTAGAGGTTAAACCAGATGGGACTAAAATAATTCACAGTAAGTACTACTCGTGTGACAAAAGACAATTTGACGAGGTTTTAAATTACTTAAATAATAAAAGCTTCAAACCTTTAATCAATACTTATAAGTCTAATCTATGAAATAAGAGGGGGATGGGAAAACATCTCATTCCCTAAAAAGGGAGAATAAAAAATGTTTAAAGATAATCCGGATTTTTATCCGACACCACCACAGTTAATCCGAAAAATGACATCTAAAGTAGAATGGAAGTACATTAACTCCGTTTTGGAGCCGTCAGCAGGTAAAGGAAACTTAGTAGAAGATATTCACAATCAATTTAAAAACACCAGCAACTATAGAAGGAATTCGAAATATGACATTGATGCAATTGAACAAGATGAAAACTTACGACACATACTTAAAGGCAAAGATTACAGAGTGATAGCAGACGATTTTCTGATGTTTAACACTTACAAGAAGTATGATTTGATTTTTATGAATCCACCTTTTAGTAGCGGTGTTAAACATTTATTAAAGGCGATTGAATTAATTGAAAAGCAACAAAGATCCGGACAAATTGTTTGCTTACTAAATGCCGAAACATTAAAAAATCCGTATTCAAATGACAGGAAATTTCTTATACGTAAGCTAGAGGAAATAAATGCAGAAGTTGAATACATTCAAAACGCTTTTTCGAACTCAGAGCGAAACACAGCAGTTGAAACGGCGCTAATTTACATAAGCATTGAAAAACAAGAGTATGACAGTGTTCTAATAGAAGAATTGAAAAAAGATGAGTCCCATAAAATTAGTGCCGATTATAAAGCAACACAGTTAGTGAATGCAGACTTTATAAAAGGAATTGTAGAACAGTTCAATTATGAAATCAAAGCGGGTTTAAAATTAATCAATGAATATAACAGTTTAAAACCATTAATGCTGCATAGTTTCAATGATGACAGTACTCCAATATTGAAGCTGCTAATTGACAAGAATACCGAAGAAAATGACATAGAGAATGCATATATAAAACAAATTAGGGCGAAGTATTGGAATACGTTATTTAACAATGATCAATTTATGGGGCTCTTCACAAGCAATTTAAAACAAAAGTATTTGCAGCACGTTGAGGAATTAAAAGATTATGATTTTTCTTTGTTCAATATCTATACATTAAGAATTCAGATGAGTAAAGAGATGACGCAGGGCGTAGAAGATACAATACTTAACCTTTTTGAAGAATTTAGCCACAAGCATTACTATGATGAATCATCAAAAAATGTGCACTTATATAATGGGTGGAAAACAAATAAATCATATAAAATTAATAAAAAAATAATTATTCCACTAAACGGGTATTGTAGTTGGCTCGGTCACTATAGTCCAACAGACTACAAGGTCTTAGAAAAGTTGAAAGACATTGAAAAAGTTTTCAATTACCTTGACAATGGGTTAACAGAAGACATTAACATAGATGAATCTCTAAAACTAGCTAAGCATTACGGTGAAACGAAAAAAATAGAATTAAAGTACTTCTATGTAACTTTCTATAAAAAAGGAACATGTCACATCGAGTTTAAAGATATGGAAATTCTTAAGACATTTAACATCTTTGGCAGCCAAAAGAAAAACTGGCTTCCTCCTTCGTATGGTAAGGTGAAATATCAGGATATGACAGCAGAAGAAAAAGACGTAATCAATAATTTTGAGGGTGCGCAATCTTACAATGAAACGGTAAATAACGCTTCTTATTATATCCTGGATACATCGAAGCTTCTCATGCTTACATCATAACAAAATACGCACTTTTAGAATAAAAATAAAATTATTATTGATTATTTAAAACGGTCATGCTATACTTAAATCAAGTTAAAACAACAGCGGAAGCATACATATTTTAAGGGTAAAAATAAAATAAAATGCATATTTTAAACAGAATGGTAGTGATAGTATGATAAAATTTAATGGGGTACAACTAACAGAAGAATCAGTTCAAAAAACAAGAAAATGGTTTGCTGATAATGCCATAGCTTGTATTGAAGAAGTTAAAAGTGGAAAAGTTTATGTGAATGATCGTGAATCGTATTTCGCATGGAGGAAGAAGGGAGCAAAAGAATACATGGAAGGTAAATATGACCACACTGTAACATTTTTACAACGTGCATACTTTATACAAACAGGTGAAAGTGTAGCTTTATTACCTTAAAGAAATATGAATAAAATAGCAATTTGAAATAGAATGGAGAGAATTAATTTGGATAAAAGTCAATTAATAAAGGTTGGTTCAACAGTATATCTTAAACCAATCAATAATGCCGCACGATATGGAAGAAAAGATATTCTAGAGAAAGTTGTGTTAAAAAAAGGAAGGAAATATTTCTATGTTGGAAATACGGGAGAGACAGAAATAAGACGCATGTTCAAATTTTCTTTAGAGGATATGACAGAAGTGACAGAATATAGTCCTGACTGGGAACTTTATTTGTCCAAACAAGATATTATTGATAAGGAAGAGAAGAAAAAGTTAATTTTCAATATACGCTCAGTCTTTGATAGATGGTCATCGGTTGATTTAACGTTAGATCAATTAAGAAGGATACATGCAATCATATCTGAATAAAACACAGTTTTAAAGAGGGGAGAATAAAGCATGACAAAATCAAAATTAAATGAAAACATCCTTCAATTCTTACTGGACAACGGCTTTAAACTAAAGGAATATGAAGATCAGGGGTTGACATTTTATTCTAAGGAAATAAAAGACAGTCAAACATTGAAAAGATTAATTGAACATCATTATGAACTCGAGGAAGATGAAGAGATTAATACAAAAGGAGTAAGCTTTACTGTAGAGATACAGACAAATGGGGAGTCACCTCAATGGGTCTTTACTGGTAGGCATGAATTGTTTGGCATTCTTGAAGGTCAACAGCAGTTTTTTGAATATGTAAAAGAAATTAAGCCATTAATTAGTTAGGCAACTGAGACTAAGGAGAGATGAACAATGGATGAGCTACTGATCAAGTGTGAAGAGTGTGGGTATAAATGGATTGGCGATGACTTTGATGAAGACTGTCCATCTTGTGAAAGCGAAAATATCAAAGCTATTTGATGAAACGTTAGTATTCCAAAGCCTATTTTAAATAAAAACACCATTTCATGCTAAATGGGACACGGGCTGCCTACATGAACAGCCCTTGGCCATTAGCTCGCAATCTTCGTTTTGACTTGCTTGCGTGTCTCTATATTACGTAATTTAAGAGCCGGTTTTTCCACTATTCTGTATGAAAGGAATGCGACGGTAGCAGTGACAGCCATCAGAACGATGATCAGCGGGTAATCAGACAATGTTTTATTAATTCCAGTGTATAAGAAGATGTTGATGATCACCATGTGCCATATGAAAATCCCCATACTGATATCATCTAACCGGTTCAGCTGCCACAATATCTTCGGCCCATTGTACCCGAACCAAATAATTGCATAGCTCAAAGGAATGAACCATAAAAAGCTCCATAGTGTACTGTTTATTGAACTGAGATGCATGGGATCTGCCTTAAAGAGTAAAAATAAAATTACCGAAGATGAAAATAAAACAATATGCTGCGGCGGTGACTTTCTCCATGCCTTTGCCCAGAAGATGCCCAAAGTGAAATAAAACATCTGTGGCAGGAAAGAATGTAAGTACAGGTTACCGATCAAACTGTCAGGCGAGTACTTCAATGTTATAAAAGAAACCAACACACTGAAAGCGGAAACAGCAAAAGAGCAAAGAATCATTTTTTTGAATCCGAAACGTTTATAAAACCAATAAATTGCGGGTAACACAAGGTAAAAGCTAATCTGAACAGGAATTGTCCAAAGTGAATCGTTAAGGCGACCTGTGCCAATGTGATGGAATATGTCAGGGAAGTATTGAGGATATAACACAAAATTGCTAAGAAGCCATGTCCAGTACTCTTTAGTAGTGAATACTGTTAATGAAAGAGCTCCTAGAACAATTAACAGGATGGTGGAGACGATAGCATAGGTGTATATAGCGGGTGCGATTCTGATGATTCTGCTCCAATAAAAATCAGTTACATTATTCCCTTTAAGCTTAGATCTTTCATAGGAAGTGAAAAGAAAAAATGCACTTAGAAAAAAGAAGATTGATATGCCGGTGTGAAATATTGCTTTGCTCTCTGGGGTATAACCAAAGACAGAAATATTTAGATCTCTTGTAGCATGACCAATCAACACACAAAGAGCAGCAAACAGCCTGATAACAAAGAAACAGTTAGAATGTTTTACGTTCATTAAAAGAACCTCTTTCCTATACCATATGGCGAATAAGCAGTAAGGTTGCCTATAAGCAGTGATGATTATATCATAAAAACGGAAGATTTGTTCTTAAAAATGAACTAAAATAAATATTTTTGTTCTCAATAAGGTATATTTGTGTGGTACAGGGAGGTATAGATACTTATAAATACATGTAGATATTCATAGATACGTGTATATCTAGCTATATCATAGAGAATATAGGGAAATCGAGAAGCTTCTGCCTGTTCTTTCACCTTTATTTTAAATATAGTATAATTTTGGAAAAGGGGGAGAGGAAATGAAAAAGCTAATCTTTTTGGTTGTGATTTGCATTGGTTTTATATTGAGTTTTAACACACCAAGTGCTGAGGCGAAGCTTACATTAGACTACAAAAACGTAAATTTTCACATGAGTGAGGATACAGAGAGTTTTTCAATGGCAGATTATTTTGATCGGAATTATGATCGCACTTGGCTCTTCTACAAATTCACAATTAGCAATGCTGAGGGGTGTACTCTAAATATGAAAATCAGTAGGATAACTCTTGCAGGCTGGGTATTTCCACGTAGTGAGAAGCAGTTTGTTGGGAACTATGCTGACTATACTGCTACAGATCGAGTAGAGGGAGATGCAAACCGTAATCATGTGTTAGAGATTACAAAGAATCCAGGCTGCGGGGATGTGTGGATTAAAGGTATTTATGGATTTGAACATGAAGATTTATTTGATTGGTAAGCTTAATACATAGTCAAGGTATATCCTTGACCTTTTTTATGCATATGATGATAATTTAAAGTGATCATAAATAATGAATGTGGGGTAGTTAAATTGATTAAATCAAATTTAAAGCAGATATTAGACGAAAGGAATATCAGTATTCGAAAGCTGTCCAATGATATTGATCATGGTTTTAACACAGTCAGGAAGCTGTATCATGATGAAATGGAGCGGTACCCAAGGGATATGTTGGATAAAGTCTGTGCATATTTAGACATTGAGCTGCATGAGCTGTTGATTTACAAAAAAGATTAAAAAGATATTGATCACTTAAAGTGATCATGGTATACTAAAGTTACAACAAAAGTAAATACTTACAAATTTTCTAGGTCTACATACTTTTAACTAGATAGGGGTGCAATATGCAACTAATCAATGACACAATTATTCTAACTAAAGAAATGAAAGATATTTTAGGTGATGTGGTGGAATGTGCATACATTAAAAAGCCTTCCTGGTCAAGTAAACAAGATTTTGAAGGAGTTTACTCAGAGATGTTGGGACAAAAGGCAAGAATAGAGCCAGTTGATTCCTACCCGATTTTCGTTAAATTAACAAACGACAAAACATTTACACTGTGGTCATCTGAGTGGGGCGGAATAATATCTGAAACGGAAAAAGAATACTTAAACGACTAAAATAATTAAGTTAAAATCATTCTTTCATCTTAATTAATAAAGGAGAGTACATAATGTATAGATTCATATCAGAGCTGAATTTAGACGACTCGACAATTCAAAGGATGGATAAATCCCAAAGCTTTAAATACATCGGTGGTTTTTATATGTATGATCCCCAGTAAATCGAATGGCCAATCCCAGAAGGAGAATCATCTTCGCTCAGTGATTTAGCCCATTTAAGTTTTAATTCTTATGACTGTGAAAACCAAATGATCGCGGATATGAAAAGGGAATTCACTGAAGAAAAGTTGTTAAATATTTTTAATTCTGAGTGTCCAGAAACAGCTTTTAATGACGCTGCTTCAAGAATCATTGAAAAATATAATTAAGGTGGGTTTTAATTGGCTAGAGATAAAGAATGGGTTAAAATAAGCGAACTTTCTGAAGAAGAAAAACAAAGCTTGACTGCCGGTACTGCAGTTCTGCTGCATGATAATTACTATAATGGGTCGTCAGAAAAAGCTTCCTTGATAAGAAAAAAAGGTTCTCAAGGAAGACTAGAAGACAAGTATTACGAATTGAACGGTCAAATGGTTAGAATTCTTTTCGGAAGCAGAAGCTTAAAAGTCCCTTCTTCTTTATTATCTGTTCCAGTTGCAATCGACAGGGAACAGGAAGTCGAACTAAATCTTTCACCAGTCCAAATTGTTAAAGTTATGAAGTCATTAGAACTGTTACTAGACTTAGACAAGGAAGAATTTAAATTTAATCGAGAAGAGATTGCCCTATTATTGGAGCAACTAAGTAAAAATCTAGATAGTAATGGTATTGATCCTGACAGAGTAATGAACGGGCTGTTCTCAAGGATTGATTAAGTTGCAATGACACCATTCATTTATGGAGAGAGCCATTAGATATAGACTGTGCGTACATACGGCAAAGTTTCAAAAAGGGGCGATAATATGAAGTTTACCTTATTGGAGAATGCAATCGATTCTTTAAAATCAACTTATAATTCTCTTGAGAAATATAAAGAAATTGCCATAGGCGGTGAACATTTGGTTAAAGATGCAGTTCTTTCTTTAAATCATGCAAATGAATTACTTTTTAAACACATACTGAAGGAAGAAAATGAGTTTTTGATATTCTCTGATATTCATAAATATATGTCCGCGAAAGAAAAAATGATTGAGAAACAGAAGAAAAATGTGTTTGAAGTAAATCCAAACTTAAACACTGTAGGTTTTTATGAAGCCATACGCAGGTTGGAGTTATTGTGTGAAAAGACTGTGCCTGACAATTTCAAAAGTGCTTTGTTGTACATAAACAAAAAAAGAAATGAAATCACTCATTATGAAATTGATATGGATCAAGATGAGTTTAGGTTGTTTATTGACAATTTAGAAGCTACGTATGAGATGACCATTTCATTCTTTTCTGAATATGAAAAGGAATTAATTTTCTTGTTATCTGAAGCGCGATTTGAAGTTTCCCTTGAAATTATCGATCCTGATGTCGAAGCAATGGCGCATGATTCTTACATCGAGTATATGGAGGAAATGATGCCTTAATTTGTTGTTAAAGAGAAAGGAGCGAACAAATGACGGTCAAAATGATAACTGTCTGGTACAAATACGATGATAAAGGTAACGAAGCCAAACTAAATCATATTGAAGATGGATGGGTGAACGGAGAATATCCAAATCCAATATATCCGTCATTCCCAAATCAAGAAGCGTGGAAGAAAAGTGATTGGGAAAGGAAATATGCATACTTGGATGAACAGAATAAAGTATTGAGCGTTCCGCCGGCTTATTGGATTAAATGAAGATTTGGAGGGGAGTATGCAAATGATCAAGGTTTACACAAAAGGTCACAAGATACCAGAAAAGATTAAGTCCTATATCTCTGAATGGAATTATTGGTCTTGGATTGTTGTTGCCAATACTGCAAAGAGGAATAAGGATGCGAAACGACTAATAGAGAAGATTGAAGCTGATCCAGACAGGATTGCGGAATATAAAACTGAAGACGGAATTGAAGTATATGTAAGCTACATGATTCCAGTGAAATAAAAAAGAGCATTTAAATGCTCTTCTTCATACCACACCTACGACACTCACGTAAAAACACACCACTTTTCACTGAACTCTTGAATAAAGCGTAATCACAGTTGTCACAGCGTCCATATTTAACATCGGGATACTCCTTATAATCATATACAATT
Organism: Bacillus sp. FCW2; assembly: GCF_021228595.1. Classification (NCBI taxonomy): domain Bacteria; kingdom Bacillati; phylum Bacillota; class Bacilli; order Caryophanales; family Bacillaceae; genus Bacillus; species Bacillus sp. FCW2. The sequence goes on from NZ_CP089436.1 coordinate 1,523,533, forward strand.
GTTACATCGTAGCCATTAGTCTCAAAATCTTTCTCTTCCATTAAATTTCACCTACACAAAGTATTTAACACTACTATAATACCAGACGATGTAAGTAAGGAGGGCTTTAATTTGATTGGAATAGCATATTTCTTAATGCTCTGGCTTGGTGTAGGCTTTCTGACAGGATTTAAGGCCTTATTTGTTGATCAGGTTTATGATGAAGAGTTTAAGCAGGAACTGATTGATTCATTTTCACCAGGTATGGAGCAGAATATGATTGAACTGTTCTTTAAGAATAAAATAAATATCATGGTGTTTTACATATTAATTGGATTGCTGCCACTGGCCATAAAAATTGCTGGTCTGTTGAAGAGGGGTTAGCTATGCCGGTTATCGATAACTTTTTTGTTATTCAATTTGAAAATGATGATTACTTCAACTCATTTAAATTAGATGGAAGTGGTTATAAGACATCTAAGGGGCTTCGGGCGCTTCTAAGTTCACTACAATGTCAGAAGCTTTAGTGATCGCAAACGATCTGCATACAGAGTTTAAAGCCACTTCTGCGATAAGACAAATTGAGGTTATTACTAGGTGAGGAGTGTTCAGGTGTACTGGATTGAATGGATTGAGGATGGGGAGAAGAAAAGCATTGTTGCGGACGGCTGGGTTGAATGGGCCGCAATCCTGGAAGACCTTTATCAGCAACGATTTGAGTATGTTGAATGGAAACGGCTTTAAATATGGAGGGGTTATTTTGAACGATAGAGATAAAGCAATTGAGAATGTGATGAAATTTTTAGAAGATGAAAAAAAGAAAGTATTACTTGTAAGAGGGTACGATAATGATGCTAAGGTAAGAGTTGTTCTTTATTGTTTAAATGAAATATTTAATAGAGGAATTATTAGAACTAGCAATAAAATGAACGATGTAGCAAGATCAATAAATAGTGCATTTGAAGAGGAATTATTACCTAGTTCTATAAAATCCACAACTACTTATAAATTGGGTAGAATGATTGTCAAAATCAATAGCTATGAAGGGCGTACAAGATCAAATCCAAGCGGGAATGAATCTACGTTCACTTTATATTATCCTGTTCAAAGTGCTTTAGATGACTCAAAGAGATATACAAATTTGTTGAGTGAAATTGAAAAAACTAATTCAGGGAAAATAATTTTAATCACAACAAATGAATGGGGCATAAAAAGTTGGGACATTGAAAATTATGTTGATGAAGTGTTCTTTTATGATGTTGAAAATGAAAACCCTGAGCTCATGAGCAATTTAAGGAATAACGGTGAAATTCAGTAGGTGTGGAGATGACAAATATGACTGAAGAAGAATTAATAAATTTAGTAGATAATCAAAATAGAGAATCTGCAGACTTTAAGAGGGGATTCAGAGCAGGAACTGAATATAAAGATCAAATGGAAAAACGGATACGCGATCTTGAATCAGTGTTGCTTGAGTTTATTGGGTATGAAGACGAGTGGCTGCTTACAAAAGCGGGCTTAAATAAACGTACCAGGTCAGTGTTAGTTGACATGATTATTGATCAGCGTCATCTTCTTCGCACTCTCTATAACAAATTAGATGAAGAAACAAAAAAGAAGTTAAAAAGTGAAATTGAAATGTGCATTTGGCCTGGTAATAAGGAGTAATAAAAACAAATACGTTCAATTATACGTATTGAATTTGCAAACTTTTTAAATGTATTTATAATCTTTAATAAGGAGTTGATTATAAATGAATTGGGTATCTTACCCCTCTATTTTACACTTTGCAAATGATGGTATTACAGTAACCTTTCCAGACCTTCCTGGGTGTATAACCTGTGGAAAGAATGACACAGAAGCAATTAGCATGGCAAAAGAAGCTTTAGGTCTTCATCTTTACGGGTTAGAAATGGACGGAGAGAAGTATCCTAGTCCCTCACTGTTTTCGAAAATTAAGACAGAGGAAAACGAAGTTGTGTGTTTGATTGATGTGCCTATGCACGCATTCCGTGATGAGTATAGACGTAAATCAATTAAGAAAACACTGACTATTCCGGCATGGTTGAATGAAGTGGCTGAAGAAAAGAACATCAATTTTTCTCAGGTGCTACAGGATGCATTAAAAGATAAACTCGGACTAAATATCTTTAAGGCACAGTAAGAAATCTTATTGTGCCGGTTTACATAAAATACGAATTTTAAACAGATAAGTATTCCTTAAAAAATAATTAGAATAAAAATAAAATAAATACTTGTAATTCTGACAACTCTAATGTATATTATAAACAAGGGAACATTAGTTGGGAAGGGGTGGAGTAACCAATGAATCTTAAGCAGATGATTAAGAATGAATGTGAAAAAGACAACCAGCTCGCAGCGAAACTCTCAAAAATAGCAGGGTACGAAAAGGTTAATGGTTTTTACAAATTCATCAACACCCCAGAGAAAGAAATGGACAACTTAGGCGGTTTAATTAATATTGTTAAGAGCTTGTTTCCGGATAATGAAGAGCAGCTTCTAAGTGACTACTTCTTATCATTGGATCCCAATAAAAAAAGCGCAAGACAGTCTGTCGAGTATGCAGATTTAAACCAATGGAATGCATTGACTGATAAGATCGTAAGCAATCTTTGCGAATCATCTAATTCAATAAGTCGTGAATGGGGACAGGTTTATTCCCTACATAGAAAACTGAATAATAATAAAATTTCTATAAATGAAGCAATCCGGGAAACTGGGAAATATAGAATTAAATCTCCTGAAATGTATTCATTTTCGAATATTATGATTATGTACGAATACTTGAAAATTGGAGAATTTGGCTTAATGAAAAGTACAGCTCAGTTTCTGGAGATTGACGAACTGTCTGATGGATTTATAAAAGATTCGTATAGTGGTCGAATTGAACTGTTAAAGGCCAATATAAGCTTAAATGATTATGAACTAGAAGAAACCCGAAAACATTGTAGCGCTGTAATTGAAGAATGCAATAATAACAGATTGATTGTATTTAGTTATTTAACACTTGGGAATACATACATTTTTGAAGATTATGCTAAAGCAAAACTATGCTATGAAAAAGGCTTGAACTTTGCAAAAGACAATAGCCATCATCATTATAAATTACGACTCGCACTTTGCTTTTTAGAAAATGTCTGGGCGAGAGAAAACAAATGGGTAGATTTCGAGTCTCAAGAAATACCGGATATGATTGAAGCTGCTTTTTATTTGACTAATATTAAAGAAACTAAGAAAGCAGAAGATGTTATTAAAAAAATTGAAGAACATGATGTTCTGGATGATGATTTAGGGTTTCTTTATCACGTTAAGGGCTTGCTGTATAATGATATGTCCCATTTTCACGAGAGTATAAAGAAATTCAAAAAGTCAGGCGATAGGCTCTGTCTAAATCTACCTTTGATTGAATTGAAAAAGCGTGGATACTCAGATGAAATATTAAATTTAATTGCGCTATAGTTTTCTTCACTTGAAAGGAGGTGAAAGAATGAAGAAATTTAATTGCGCGATTGTCATTTTACTAGCTTTAACTGTAGGGTTTGTAAGTGGACAACAATCAGTCCAAACTGCTAACGGAGATATCACAGTGGCTTCAGCTAGCAGAGGAGCATAACACAACTAGGAATTTACATAGTCAATGGTTAGACGTTTGATCCAAAGGATCAGGCGTCTTTTCTAATTTAAAGGGGAAGTTCCTATATTTTATAAAACCAAATATAAGACCATGGGGGAATTAAAATGAAAAAGCATTTCGGACAAGTACTTTCTTATGAGGATATGGCTAAGGGATACATGGAAATGGGAGATATTAATTTAGAAATTTCCCAGGAAGATAATCATCTTGAAAATGAAGCAGAAATGGTTAGATCAAAATATAAAGCAAAGGTATCCTAATGAAGATTAAAGACAAATCAGCAGACATTTTAACACATACATAGGGGATGTGTTATTTGTCTTGAATAAAAATAAAATAAATAGTTGCATATTATTCTAGCAACATATATAATGAAGTTACAAGATGAACGTTGTTGGGAGATGAAACAATGGAAACAACCAGTGCCACTCAAAAGGAAGAGTTGAAGATTACATCATTAAGACAATATCAATACATAAAACAACTAAAGAACTTCACACGAGTCAATCTCCACCTAGAGGATCCAGATGTGTTTACACCTAATAATGTAACTACAATGAGAAAAAACCATAAAGAATACAACCTCATTAAAGAACAAAAAAATTCTATAAAATGTATTTAAGGAGTAAAAATAAAATGAATAATAAATATTATACAGAAGAAAACAAGGCTAAAGTTTGGAAAAAGCATATGATCGTTTTAAAGTTTCTAGAGCAGCCTGAGATAGCAGTAGCTTATAATGAGTACCTACGAAGAGAAGCGACAAGTGATGAATGGGTTGGGTTCGAAGAGGAGCTTTATGAGGAATTGACGGGGATGCCAATTATAAACGTCTGTAAGGACGAGAGGGTAAATGTCCTAAACTGAATTTTATTATAGGATAAAAATAAATTAGGTGTGATAAAATGAATACAGACATCTTAATTAACGCTCTTAAAGAATACGACATGTTAAAGCAAATGGAAATCTGTAACGCCAATATAATGCTGCTGAGTAATATTCAAGGTGAGAATGAATGGATTGTTGCGTGGAAAGAATTTGATCAATACTTAATGAAAAAAATGATATGAGGTGTCATTATGGAAGCTCAAAAGAAAGCGTCAACACTAAGGGATTATTCAATATACAATAACATAAATAGGTGGTTTGATGAATTAGATTTAAGAAACAGGGATCGAGAAACTGGAGAAATTGAAAAGTCTAATACTAGAGCCACGTATGAAAGGCATATAAGAGAGTTTTTCAACCACTATGCTGCCAAGGATATTGAATATTTAACTGAGAGTGACCTGGCGATTAAGAAGAGTGACCTGTATGATTATCGAACCCATTTGGCTAAAAATAAAAGCAACTCCAATTCAACAATTAACAATAAGATTGCCGCACTGAAAAGTATGATTAAGTACCTTGAATCTGAACATGAGTGTGATGCATCTGTATTTAATTTTAGACCTCTTCCAACAGAAAAGAACCCAGCAGGCTCTTTTGAAGGAATGTCTGAAGCTGATGAATTTGCTGAGGTAGCGTATGTTACTGAGCGTCAGAACAGATTAATGAAAAAGATGTTTATTTTGTTTAGTGCACGTACTGGTGGGCGTAAATCAGAGGTGCTTAGAGTTGGGTGGGATGATATTACTTATTCAGAAAAGCACCAATGCTATCTCGTCAACTTTAAAAAAACTAAGCAAAAAAAGGCTAGGCCAGTTGGAATTTCCACAGCTTTCTATGAAGAGTTGTTGCTGTTAAAGCAAGAGTATGGGGAACATGAACTGTTATTTCATAAGTTAACAGTTGATTCAATACAGGATATGTGGAATCGCGTATGTAGAGTTATGGGTATTCCCAAAGAAAGAAAGATAACTCCGCATAGTTTACGCAATACTGCAACAAACTTTTCTTACAGCGTTAATGGTGATATTAAAAAAGTGGCAGCGTTCTCTGGTCACAGCAATATCAATACTTTAAATGACCATTATTTAGTCAATGAAAGGGATTATTCTCAAGATCCAGGGGTTTTGGTTGATCAAAAAGAAGACATGTCCTTTTTAGAAGATGTTACCTTAGAGCAATATAAAGAATTCTTTTTAAAATCAGACATGTATATACAGAGTAAACTTAAAATGTTTTTGAACAAGTGATATAAATAATCACATAAAAGCTTTACTTGCTTATGAAAATAATGATAAATTTAATATGATTATGTGAGGTGATAATGTGTCTGAAGTTTTGTTAACAACGGATAAACTTTATAAGTTAAAAACTGAAATAGAGAAAAATCTTATTGATATTAAAAGTGATTCCAATATGGTGAAGGAATTAAAAGCCACAATGGCGGACAAATACAAGGCACTCCCTGGTTATATCCAAGAAATTTTAAATAATAATGATAACAACGTACAGCGTTTAAACGAAAAAGAAGTGTACATTGTTTCAAAAGAGATGTATTCAATTCTTGGGGCTCCAGCTTTAGATCCCTCAAATTATTTTCCAACCAGATTGGCAAAAGAGCTTGAAGGTGGGAGAGTATTCGCCGGTGAAGAAGTAGTTAAGCTACCATACAAGTTCAAAAATGTGATTAAAATTAAAGAGGATAACTATGTCACTTCCATTACTGCCAAGGAACTTAGTGAGTTATATAATAGCTCCATCCTGCAGTACAATTACAATACTCAGCGTGAAGGAAAATACATTAAGGGCAGCCTTATCCCTGTACCTAAAACAAACCCTAAATCAGTTGATGAGATCAAAGAATTGTTTATTAAAGGCGATTTAATTGTATCAATGTTAACTTTTAACGCTCGTCTTGGAACATCTGATGGTGATGAAGAAGTTGAATATGATCCAAGCGACCAAACCCTCACTGTAACACGAGGAACCTTATTAGATGCTCTTGATGGATATCATCGAATTTCAGGTATTGTTAAGGCCATTGCTGAAGTCCCTGAATTAGATCAACCATTCATTTTAAATGTGCTCAATTACGATGAAGAAAAGGCTAAGGTTCACTTTGCTCAAATGAATACCATAAACCCAGTTGAAAAATCCAGAATTGAAGAATTGGGACAAAAACGGTATTCTTCAACCGTTGTCGAGCAGCTGAAATTTAAAAGTGAACTTAAAAATAAAATAAGCCCACAAAGTGAAATTGGTATCGATAGCAATTTCCTTGTAACATATTATACTTTATCAGAAGCTATAGACGATGCATTTGAGCTGAAATCTCGAAAAGATGCGTTGAAAATTGCGAAATACTTGGTAGACTTTTTTGATAACCTTTTTTATGCCTTCCCAGACGAATTTCTTGAAGATGATTTATCGTCCATTAGAAAGCAATCATACATTAATCATAACGTAATGTTTTACGGTTATGTTTATTTGGCCAAGAAGATGAAGGAAAACAATGTAGAACTAAACAAGCTTGAAAATATCCTTAATACGATTGACTTTAGTAAAAGCGGAAGAGTGTTTGAAGAATTAGGAAGACAAAATAATGAGAATCAACTAAAGAATATTATGAAGAAGAAACTTAAGCGAATGTTTTATGATGAAATTGCTGTTGTTTAAAGCCTAAAGGAGAATTTAATATGAGTGAAATATATAATGCTGAATTGAAGGAAAAGTTTTTAGAGAAATACGAAAGTGAAGCAACAAGAAACCATTATTGGCTAAGGCTAAGGGATTTCTCAGCTACAGAAAAAATACTTCAAAAAGACATATTTAATTTTTCTTTGGAAGAGCTGCGTACGTTATTTTTCGATTTGGATAGCAAATCTATAGACTCATTAAGAGGAGCACGAGCTGTAATTGGACAATACACAACCTGGGCAATGGAAAATGGCTTGGCAAACAGTAACATCAACAAAGTGTATCAGATACAGGATGGTGACTTAAAGCAGTTTATAGATAAAAACAAAAAAACACTATTCACTAATAAAGAAGTAGAAGAGTATGTTGATTTTATGATTAATTATCAGGATAAGGCCATGATACAGGCTATTTATGAAGGTATAGATGGTTATCAGCATTCAGAGTTACTGAATTTAACAGGTGACGATTTACTCGATGATAACAAGGTAAAGCTAGTAGATGATAAACATGGTGTAAGAATAATTACTGTAAGCGATAAATGTTATGAGTTACTTAAGCGTGCTAATGACCAAAGAACATATCATCTTAGCAATGGTTCGCCAGATAGTAGCCTTAAAAACAAATTTGCCACATTAGTTAAAAGCGAAAATATTTTTAGGCTAAAATATAAGAGCTCTAATCAGAGTATGAAAGCTGACAAATTTTTAGTTCATCGTTCTTTTAGTCAGTTTCAAAAATTTTTAGAAGAACCCTTCTTTACACCTAAAAATCTTATCAATTCAGGAAAGCTCAACATGGCGTATGCGATATATAAAGAGAAGGGTGAATTAAAAGTACCTGATTATAAACAAATAACTCGACAATATGGGTTCTTGAATGAAGACGCGGAGTTTAATTCACAAACACTGAGGAAAGTAGTGAATATGGAGAACTTAGAAAAATATTGTATCAAGTCTGAAGTAATTGAGACTAATTCTTAATCCCTGTTACAGGGATTAACTTTACATAACTTTCAGAGTAAAAATAAAACAAATGTGAGTTAACTCGTGGTATTTTTAAAAAAATATCAGGATTTTGTTCATATTTTTCAGAATTCGACAAAGTTAGACAGAGACAAATTTGTACATATGCAGTAAAATAGTTCTATACCCTAAAAAGGGTACAAGGAGGTTCGCTAGGCCAAACTCCCTAGCGATAAAGTCAATGTTTGATTTTCCATTCATAGAGCTCTTCAATCGAACAGTTAAGGGCAATAGCAATGATTTTCGCTGTTTTTATATTCATAGAAGGTCTAAAGCCGTTTGCATAGTCACTTAATCTTTGCGTACTAATGCCTGTTCGCTTTGAAAGTTCTCCTAAGGACATTCCTCTACTTTCAAGGAGAATGGATATCAAACATTGTCCGATTTCAACCTCAAGCATCGGACAACCTCCTGTTATAGTATTGCTTATCATACTATATCAATTCTTTCCAAGTTTTTAAATGAAAGAAAAAAGATTTGCCACTAACTAGGTAAAAGGTTATAATTAAGTCAACAAAAAGGGAACGTAGGTTCGGTTAATTACTACCAGAGAGAGGGAAACGTATGTCAGAAAAGGATTATTTCATTCAAGGGGAGCTGTGCATTCCTTTTTTCGGCAGAATAAAAGCCAAGAATGAAGAGGAAGCACTATTGTTCGCATATCAATCAATTAAAAAGAAATTAAGAAATAAAACAGGGAAAATGGGGTTTCTTCAAAAAGATCAAGAAAAATATGAGGCACTATTTGATGTAGATATCATGTGTACAGAGGATGCTGAATTAACAACATCTTATGCCGAAGAGATAGACGATTCGTTTGAAAATGAAGGCTATAAATCTTCACAATTGTTATCATCGAAGTAAAAATACATACACATCTTGTCAGTCATCATGAGACATAAAAAATTGGTGACTTTTTAGTCAGACTGGAGCATACAATGGATTTTAATCTTGAAATTGACTTGAAAGACATTATGAGATCAGTTTCCATGAGTGTTGGTTCTAAGAACATACAAAGTGGAGAGTACTACATAGACATTATCTTTAAAAACAATGGGGATTGTTTGAGGATTAGAATGGATCATGCTTCAGTTTTAGAATTTAGAGACAAAATAAATGAAACTCTTTGGAAACTAGACGGCATGAAGACGTTTATGAAGACAGCAGCTTTACAGTATGAGTAAAGCTGATTTTTTTAAAATTATTTAGAGTAAAAATAAAATAAGTATTTACAACATATGGTTGAGGTTATATAATCGAATTAGAATCAGGAAAGGAGATAGCTTTAATTATTGATTAATGAACCAACTAACAATCAAATAAGAAGTATGGTTTTAAGGAAATATGCAAAGCTCTTAGCATCATGTGAAAGATCTTTGCGCAGCATAGAGAACAATGAAATTAGAATGGCAATAGGAGACCTGGACTTTGTTAAAGACAATTTAGAGGAAATACAATACATACTTCGTGATGTTGTGAATCAGCATGAATATTTTAGAGATAAAAATAAAATGTAAGTTTTATAGAGATTAAGATAAGGGGGAATAACATGGGTGCATTAATCGCTAAGCAACCGAATGGACGGTACTGCCGATTTAGTTCAGTGGTAGACTGCCCAACGCACATAAACATGACACGTGAAGACTATTTAAATAATTTTACTGGGACAACAAAAGGAAGGGAAGATGCTGAAGATACACTTGCAAATTATCTACGGCCGTTTCACGAAGTTATAAAGTGGTACACACCGCTGAACATGAGCGAAAAAGAGTTTGTGGAGGCGTTAAAAGAAATGTGTGACGAAAACCCAAAGGAGGCGCGGGAATTGTGAAAGTGAAGCGTATTGAATATAAGCTTTGGTACGAAGTTAAGTTCGGTTGGAAGCATTTCAGTTTCGGCGCAAATGATGATAAAACTGCATTGAAATATGCAGAGGAATACGCAAAAAATAACTACCTCATAAATTATAAAGTAGAAAAAATAACGAATGAGAGATTGTTTTGGACTGAGGAGGGCGCGGAATGAGTAAGTTCACTGTTATAAAAATCGAGGACGCCGAAAAGTATTTAACTTTTCAAGAACGGCTTTGTCTAGGGGCGTTAATTGGTAGGATCAACTTTTGCAGAAGAGAAGCCGAAGGAAAAGAAGTCAATGACTATGTTGTTATCAACCAGGATGAGCCTTATATTGACGAGGTAACGGACATCATGAGAAATCATGGACATTGGGGGGAATAAGATAATGAATGAAATCAAAATCAGATACGTTTTCCGACATAAGAATACTGCTGAAATTGTCTTGCTTTATTACACCTTGAGTGAAATTGAATATTTTGGGGAGGCAATCTACTCAGATAAAGAAGATTACGAGTTGATAAGTCGGGATATATGGACTTGTCTTAAAGACAGCAATGGCAAAGACATATATGCAGGAGATTATATAAAAATTACATACGACTCTGCCTTTTCCAAAGAGCCATTCTATATCGGAGTGGTGAAATATTTAGAAAACGAAGATTACCCAGCATTTGATTTAAGACCTTGGATTGATTTAGACATGAATGCTATAAGCTGGTTGAAAAGTGAATCAGATCCTAGTGTAAAAAAATACGAAGTCATCGGCGACGTTTACCAAAATCCTGAGTTATTGGAGGATGCGGAGTGAAAAGAAAACCAGCGCGTGTTTTTGATACAAGAAATAACGCCACATTTTTTACAGGGACAGAATGGGAATGCATGGAGTTCGCACTAAAAAATTATCCTCATGAAGAATTCCCACATGTTTTAATTGGTGCAAATGATGAAGAGGAGGACGTGGAATGAAGTTCAAAGATATAGTGCCATACACAAAAGACGGCAGTTATAGAGTTCATCACTCACTAAGGCATTTTAAAAGTGCAATTGAAAGGTATATTGAGGAAGGTCTACAACTTAACCCTGATTTTCAAAGAGGGCATGTATGGACTGAAGAGCAGCAAATTAAATTTGTAGAACATCTTTTAAAAGGAGGTAAAACAAATCCCATTTTCCTTAACCAAAAAGGATGGATGAGGGATTTTCAAGGAGACTTTGTATGTGTGGATGGTTTACAAAGGATAACGGCATGTTTGAGGTTCCTAAACAATGAAATTAAAGCATTTGATCACTTTTACAATCAGTTTGAAGACACTTTGAGCAATTTAATCAGTTTGGAGTTTGTCATTAATGATCTCCCAACTAAAGCAGATGTTCTTCAATGGTATATTGAATTAAACACCGGAGGTACTGTACATTCCATTGAAGAGATTAAGAGAGTGCAAACGTTATTAGAAAAAGAAATCACCAATGGAACTAAATAAAAGATGCATTTTAAAGAGTTTCCTTGTTTGGAGGAATAAAACCATATAAACTTTAGTAGAGAAAATTAAGAACAAAGGGAGAATAATTTATGAATAAAAAAGCCATTAAAAGACCAAAAGTTTTCATATCATATTGTTGGACTTCTGATGAACATGAAGATTGGGTTTTAGATCTAGCAGTACGATTGTCTGAAGGAGATGGTATAGAGGTTATACTTGATAAGTGGGATTTAAAAGAAGGACAAGATAAATATGCATTCATGGAGAGTATGGTTACTTCTACAGAAATAGACAGGGTATTAATCATTTGTGATTCTGGTTATCAAAATAAAGCTGATAATAGGACAGGTGGAGTAGGGGATGAAACTCAAATAATCACTCCAAATATTTATTCGGATACAAAACAAGAAAAGTTTATCCCTATTATCGCAGAAAGAGATGAAAAAGGGAATGCTTTCATTCCGGCTTATGTTAAGAATAGAATTTATATTGAACTCTCTAATGAAGAAACTTTTGAAGAAAATTATGAAAAATTGATTAGAAATATATTGAAAGCACCAAAGTATAAAAAACCACCTTTAGGTGAACTGCCTTTATATTTATTTGATGAAGAAATAAACCATTTTAAAACTAAAAATATTATTAGAAAAATGAGAAACGCCCTTGAGAAAAATTCTTCAAGAATTAGTTTCCTTTCAGAAGAATTTATTGAAGCATTTGTTGAATCTTTAAAAGAGATACAAATCCAAAATGAAAAAATTGAAAATAACCAAATTGACGATTTGGTTAAAGAAGGAATTGATAAGTCACTACCATTAAAAGACGATTTTGTGAATTATATAAAAGTACTAATTGAGGCAGACAAGGTTGATTCGGATGCTTTGTCAGAGTTCTTTGAAAGAATATATATTTTCACAGATATACAAAAAGGAATGGATAATTGTCATCCTGAGCAATTTGATCACTTTAAGTTTTTACTCCATGAAATCGTTATATACACCTTTACTCTACTGTTCAAGTATAAAATGTACAACATTATTGCTGACCTATTAGATATGGAATACAATTTGACATTTAGGGGAAGCTCTGAAAACTTAACTGCATTCAGGTTTTACATAACATCTATAGAGAAAAGAAACGAGAATCTTAAATTGAATAGGGTGAGTTATCATTCAGAATTATTGATACAAAGATCGAACGACTTAAGAGACGAATTGATAGTAGCTGATGTATTACTTTTTCATTTATTAAGAATGAGAAGTGTGAACTTTGATTGGTTTCCGATCACATATATCCATAATCTTTTTCATTTAAACATTAAGTTTCTAAGTAAATTAAAATCTGAAAAGTTTGCGCAAAAAACTTTAAGTGTATTCGGTGTTAATACTATTGAAGAATTAAAGAATAACATTAAGAACTTTGGAAGACCGGTATCATTTCCAACAATTTTTGACAGCGCTCCTGTTCCAAGTAAATTTATAAAACCAGAAGATATTGCAACTAAGCCATAACAGAATAAAAGGCGTCAATACATATTAATAATATAATGACGCCTTAATATTTTCATTTTTGAATAAATGGATTATTTCATTGTAAGGAGGAAGGCACATAGGTTATTTAAAGCACATAATTGATACAGCCTGGTTTAACTTAGTTTGGTTTAGATGGCATCTTGGAGCGGACATAAGCGTATTTGATGGCTGCGGATGGAATACATATAAACTTTTAAAGAATAAAAATAAAATAAGTGGAGGTTATTCGAGTGATAAAGAGGAATCTGCTTAGTAACCACGTTGATGAGATTATTAGTGAATATTACGCTGGTAAAGGATATTCAGTCCATAGCATTGAACGCCAGGAAAATGGACAACTGATTGTTGTTACGGAACGAGTAGCAGAGAAGAAGGAACCGGTAAAGGTTGATATAGCATTTGATTTTGTACATAGAAGACCACATAAGAAGAAGTATTTAGCTTAAAAAAGGCAAAGAGTCAAAGCTCTTTACCATTAGGTGATTTCCTTAACCGATTCGCAATATACTTCATTACGTTTACTGCAATCGACACTAATGCAATAATCAATGCTATTTCAAATAAGAGGATGTATCCAAAATTCATATTAAGCTCTTCAAAGTAATCGCTGACAAATGAAAGAAGTTTATAAATTCCTAGCATAAAAACAATAAAGGAAACTCCTAAAATTACAAGTGACTTTTTAGAATAATCTTTAGCATGTTCAAAATTATAAATCATTATTGATAAAAATAACAAACCAGTAGCAATCTTTTTGGATAGCGAATCATCGGCTGAAAATGATTGCACTACAATGCTGATGATTAATCCAGTAATACCGATTGTTTTATTCAAGGGATCACCCACTCGTATGTAAGTTAGGTATGAGTTTACCAATTAAAGGGGATTTTCTCAAGGCAATACACATTAAAGTTAAATTAAATGCTTTCTCAAGAAAGGGGTGGAAACATGCTTGGTTATCAGATAGGGAAGCGAGTAAGGTGGCATGAAGATGAGGAGATGGGAATTATATTGTGGACGACAAATCAAGGTTCTGTAGGTGTTGAATGGGACTCTGGTGAATACGGTGAATATAATTATGAAGTCGATGAGTTATTAATGTTAGTAGATTAATATGTCTTCCGAAAGTTAAACGAAAGAAGTTCATTAAAGAAAGGGTTTAAACAATGATTAAAACAAGGCTATTCCAAGATGAATATTGCAATGGTGAATGGGTTGAAATTGATAGGCTAATAAACGGTTTCATAAGAGCAGAGTCAAAAAAGATTGAAGTTATTGATATCAAATATAATTCAATAAATACAGGTCGAACTCATAATACAGCGCTGCTTATATATAGAGAAGGGATTTAAGATCATCAGGCAGTGGGACTGAATGAAATCATTTCTTTGAGAACTGCAGCTGGATGGAAGTCGTATATAGCCTGCAAACAATCTAAAAAGGATGGTGAAAGACATGGACAAGTTAATTTTTAAAGAGGATATTGCGTTTGCGGAGGATCCTAACAATCCAATTTTCAAAAAGGACAAGGAATACGAAATTCTAGACGAAGAAAAGGAATACATTTATGTTGGACATAAACCAAATTCAAATGAATGTACTAAAGTTCCAAAGACAGAAGAAGGGACATTGTTTGACTATAAATAACACATATCTTGAGGGAGATAATACATATGAGCAACGTGAAGAAATTGATTAAAGAAAACGTTAAGTTGAAAATGAAGCTGGCAGTAATGAAGAGGACATTTTGAAAGAAAAAGAAGAAATGAGAATTAACAAATTGTTTAAAATCATAATAAATGAGGTTCGCTGTGATTTTAAATGAAATCTTAGTCCAGGTTAAATAAAAAAATATTAGAGGTGGTAAAGCTGCATGAAGATAATTTACAAAGGGTTTGAGATAGTTGCAACAAGAAATGCGTCATTTGGAGGGTGGGAAAACATCTATTATACCGTGATGCACAAAACAGGAGGGTGGTTTTTAGAGGACAGCTTTTGTGAATGTGAAGATAAAATTGAAGATTTCGTAAATGGTTTAACGCTAATGGTAGATGACTATCTTAATAATGACAGTGATGTAAGCTTAACAATTTAGATGAAATCGTGATTTTAAACAATGGGAGGAAACGAATGAATCAAGATATTCAGTTTTTAAAAGAACTTCAGCAAGAGTTAAAAAATCAAGATAACGACGGTCAAGCTGCACCGCGTTTCTGGACAGTTGGTGATTATGAATGGGTCGAAGCTCGAGAGGAAAATGCAGAACGGTATTCTGTATACCTGCCATATATAGCAGAAGCCTATGTTTTAGATGATTATTTAGAAGAAATAAAAGAAGATAGCGAGCTCTCTGAGGAAGCTTTAACAGAGTTGAAAGAGGACGACTTTGACAATCCTATTGAGTGGATTCAAAAATACATTGATGAAGAAGCAGACTTAATTCCAGAAAGAAAGGTTCACATTGTATGGCCGGATACAATGTTTTTGACCAAAGCAGAGGCGAAGACACACATCAAATTGAATAAGCATCACTACACTTCTGAAGCACATACTTACGCAATGACAGCTTGGAGAGCGCCAAAAGTTGAGCGGTTACTTAACATACTTGAAACGTTTGATTGGGATTCAATTAAAGACAGTCAATACAATCTACAAGGAGTGGTAAAATGAATACATATGTAGTAACAAAGGAAACAGAATACTATAGCAATGAGCCAATTAAAAAGGTGCTTTACGCGGGTGTCAATAAAGAAGTTGCCTTTAGCAAAATTAATGACACTTCAGGTAACAGACTGGTATTAGATGTTTGGTTTGATGGTATTAAGATTAAATCATTCATCAGAATTCGTAACGATGAATGGCAAGTGGGTTTTGATAAATTGGCCAATACAAAGAAAGAGATTGAAGACTACAGTACCAAATTAAAAGAGGCACAATCCTTTTTAGAAATGTTGGAGAGAGCTGAACAAGTCTAATAAAAGATAGTTTTCAAAGTGAAAATGGGGGAAAGCAACAATGAAAAAATTTGAAGAAATCATTAAGCAAAAATCAGTACTTCTGAACGAATGGGAAGGAAAAGAAAAGGTTGACGTTTTGTCTGACTTTGAAGAAAAAGAAACTGATGTAAACATTCTGTTTGCCTCTTATGATGGCGATATTTGTGAAGGGCACGCTTGGGCTCTATTTGAAGAGAGAGGGAAATTGTTCGAGGTTAATGGTTCCCACTGTTCATGCCACGGTTTAGAAGATCAGTGGGAACCTGAAGAGGTTACTCTCAATGTTTTAGAACACAGGTTGCTGAATGGAACATTTGGAGAACCGGATTTTAAGGAAGAGCTATGCGACTTTTTGGGTGTTGAATTTAAATTAAACCAATAGGAGATCGCTATCTAGCGCTACAACCTAATAGATAACGATCAAATAAGAGAATATTAATCTCTATAGTGGCGTCTTTTCTCGAAATAATCCGGATACTTATTCTGCTTTAATCTGGATTTAAATACAAACCAAATTACAAAAGTAAACATGTAATCCATGACTTTATCAAAAGTCCAATTTGTGAAAAGATCTATAAGAATTTTCATTACCTTTCACCTCCCGAGACAAAAATGTCCTATCTCTTTTAGGTGGCATGTGTATGACACGCTCCTATTAATAAAAGAGTGGAAAGTAATATGAAAATCAAAAAGAATTGAAAAAAACATGAAGAAAATTGAGGTGGAGCAAATGAGCGAAACTAGTGCAAACACAAATACAAAGATTCACGTATTGGCTGATGAAAAACTAGGCGGCATCAAGCGGGAATACATCGAGGTCGATCGGAAGGCGGAAGTAGGCGATAGAATTATCCTCAGAGATGATGATGAGATAGGTACGTTTCTCGAAAGCAATTCAAGTTTTGTTTACTTAGATTTAGGAGGCTATAGGAACGGAGTTGCTTGCGATCCAGCCTGTTGCCGTGTACTCGAACCGACCGACATCGTTCACATTGACGGTCGACGTTACGAAATGGTCGAACGTGAGGGGGAAGTAGGCGATAAAGTTATTCATGTTTATAAAGGAGAGTCGAATGGCATTGTCCGAGTTGTTCGCAAAGCCGCCGACGATGGAGTGGATGTTGATACATTCGAAGATGAGGGAGAATTATATAGCGGTTTTTATCATGGATATTATTGCGTTCTCGTCCCACTAGATAAAGAGAAGACCTTTGAAAATAAACATAATGTATACAAAGAATTGAAAAATCTCATACATAATGAATTAGGTATTTCCAGGCAAGACATACAGAAAATGATCAGCAATGCGGTTTCCAATGAAGTTCAGAAGATGTCTGAGTCAGGAAAACTGGATAGAGTTGCAGGAGAAAAGATTTAATCACTTATTGAAGAAGGTTTTAGAAATGGAGATCGACTGCTGTATGGATTTAAAGAAAGGGTGTCACAAACAGTTTCTGATGAGGTGGGTAAAAGGATTGCAAAAGTATTGAATATTAATGTGGAATTAAAGGAGGAAGGGAATTGACCAAGAACGAACGAGAAGATTATTTAAACAGACTTGATGATATGGATTGACAGAAGAAGAGGATGAGGAAATGACGAATATTTTAAATGATTTTGTGGGCTATGATATTTGGTGATTATTATAGAATCAAAATAAAATAGTTATTTTAACGATAAATTGTCTAATTGATCCATGTACTAAATTTTCATTCGGTGTGTAATGGCGAGTCACTAAGGAATTATGTAACGGAGAGATTAGACTCTCCAGGATTCAAAGGAAGGTATGCGGAGTTTACCATGCTTAGTCTTAAATCTGTGCTTAACCTTACATAAGATCGGTTCTACAAATACATATTCATCAGTTTCAGACTTTACATGTTTTATAGAGTGGAACTTACTTCGTTCCGCATTCGGCATGAATTCCATAAACCCAGCTGCAGTACCATCAGGATAAGACAGAAGAAATTTTATATCCTCTTTGGTGTAGCCAGTGATAAGCACATCTGTGTAATCATAATTAATCACTTTCAGCCAGCTATGGGAACGTTTATTGATTTCATAAGGGGAGTTAGCTTTCTTTAGTACGATTCCTTCAAGATGCTTTTCTTTGGCCAGATTAAAGTAAGCTAATCCGTTTCCTTGCAGGCCTTCGATCACAAAGACATTATCGTGCTCAAGGTTTAGGTCTGAAAGCATGCTCTTTCGTTCAATGAGCGGCTTATTAGCGATTGAACACCCATCAATATAAATTACATCAAATACACAGTAAACCACCTTATGAGCTGATTTCTTAGACATAAAGCGTTCCATGACTGCTTCAAAATCAGGAGCACCGCCTGGCGCAGCTACAATGATTTCACCGTCTAAAACAGTTCCATTGGGGATATCGATATCCAACAGTTCTGGGAACTTGCTTGTTACTTCATTGTTGTGACGAGTGTAAAGCTTTATTTGATCATTAAACTTGGAGAGGATCAGTCTAATTCCATCAAACTTCAGCTCGGTAATATAACCATCATCATCAAATGGTTCTTTAATTGAATGTAATAACATTGGCGATACAAACAAAATATCACCTCCTACTTAGAACATAATAGCTAAGCGAAGGTGATATATAAAGCAAAATGACTGTGGTACTTAATGGGATTCAATGAGCTCAGGTGAATTGTTTTTAGGTGAATTCACTAAAGATGAAACTTGATAAGCTTCCATGTCATCAGAGTCATACGGTAACAGTAAGTTTTGAAGATAATCAGGATCCGTGTTTTTGGGGTTTAGCCATTCCTTTTCGTTCTCATCAGTAAGAATGACCGGCATCCGATCATGAATGTCTTCCATAAGCTCATTGGGTTTTGTCGTGATGATTGTGCAGGTGTATAGCGGATTACCTTTAGGTGTATTCCACTTTTCATATAAGCCGGCAAATGCAAAGAGATTGGAGGATTTGAGCTTAATCCGCATAGGAATCTTAGTCTTTGAATCAAGGCGTTTCCATTCATAAAAACTGTCTGCAGGGATAATGCAGCGTTTGCTTACAAACGGCTTTCTAAAGCTTGGTTTCTCGGACAATGTTTCAGCGCGAGCATTGATCATTTTGTATCCGATCTTTTCATCCTTAGACCAGGGAGGAATAAGACCCCATCTTAGCTTACCCATACGGTTGTTTGATCCGTCGTTGATGATTGTAAGGATGTTTTGTGAAGGAGCAACGTTATAACTTGGACGGTATTCGTCTTCAGCCAGAAATTGATCTATATTGAACTGTTCGATGATGTCGTCAAACTCAGAAAATAAAGTGAACCTGCCACACATGTTCATCATCCTTTAGGGTTTTTGAATATTGTACAGGCTTGATACACGAAAATCAAAAAGGAGGAATGTGATGCAGCAAACAGTTGATGTTAAAGAAGTTGAAGTGTTGATTAGGGGAATCTGGAGAAAGAAGAGGTTCACGGATATCCAAAAGGGACAAACATTTAAGATCGAGGAAAATGGAAGAGTAAAGAAATACATAGCAAGAACAGATCCTTATTGGGATGACATGTATGAGACTTACATAATTGATTTAATCGATAAAAATAAAATAAGTGTGTAGTAATCGGCGAGCGGATAGCTTCGATGAAGATAAAAAAATCAGAGATTTTATAAAGATGAATTTAAATTGAAAATGGAGGCGGAAGAATGAGGGAGATTAAGTTTCGAGCTTGGGACGATGTCAAAGACAGAATGCTTTATTTAGGCGAAGAAGATGACATTGTTTTTGATTTTGGTGGAAGCGGTATTGTTGCTACAGACATCACAGAAGACGAACCTAATTTTAAAACGTTGCACCATCTAATTTATTTGCAATACACCGGATTAAAGGACAAAAGTGAGGCCGGGGAGGAGATTTGGGAGGGAGACATTCGAAAAGACGCTTTGGGGAGAATATTTAAGGTTGTTTACGACAATGATTTAGCCGCATTTTACGGAGAATATACTAACGGTCATTATGAGTCTCTTGGCGATTGCGGGGCAGATTCTGAATTTCTCGGAACAGTCTATCAAAATCCAGAGCTTTTGGAGTCTAAATAAAAACGATATTTTACAGAAAGAGGATGAATAAAAATGTTTACTTGTTTCTGCAACGAATGTGAAAAAGTAATTGAAAAAGATGAAGTTGATTTAGTAGAAGTCCCTTGGGAAGGAGATTGGGAACACGTGCATTTAAAATGCGGTAGCATTGTGTCTTGGATTTAACTTGTATGTCTAATTTAAGGGGGTGATAACAATGTGAGTTACCTATGTGATTTGAGTTTTAAGAATAAAACAAAAATAAAAAGGAGTGGTTATTAATTGTTACGGATTAAAAACAGAATAGAGGAATTGCTAAAAAAGACTAAAGGAGCAGAAAAGAGAGACTTTGGACGGTACACTCTAATCTGCCCACCTCACCGCGAAGTGAAGCTATTAAAGTATAACACAGTTAAGAAGACTTTTCCAATCTTGGTGACAGCTTTGGTTTCATTCCTGAATCCAGTGAGTATTTTAGCAGCGGACAAGTATCGGAACTTTGAAGAGCTTAAAGCGAATGAATCACCGTTCAATTTTAGTGTGTTCTCAAAAGAGCAAGACACTGATGTATTAATTCTTGCTCCCCATGGAGGTGGCATAGAAGGGGGGACAAGCGAGCTTGCAAAGGAATTAAGCGAAGCATACTCTACATATCTTTTTGAAGCTTTAAAGATACCAGGAGCATTTGATTTACATTTAACAAGTACGAATTTTGATGAACCACGAGCACTTGAAATGTTACAGGAGCATGAGTTCACACTGTCACTTCATGGCTATGCAAGTAATGTGGAACATGTTTTGATTGGCGGCACAGATCGGAACAAAGCTGAAGCGATAACAAGAACATTAAATAATGCCGGGTACTCTGCAGAGCTTCTTGATGAGGGGACGAGGTTATCCGGTAGCAGTCCAAATAATGTTGCCAATAAAAATAAATCAGGAAAGAGCATTCAACTGGAATTGAGCACTGGACTGCGCAAATCAATGTTTAACACCTTTTCTCTAAAAGGACGCTCAGACACAAGAAACGAGAACTTTTATAACTTTATTGATACTCTGTCAGGGTTTCTCAATGAAAATGTTGAAGGGAAGGGTTTGACAACATGAACATGCAGCAGCCCTTATACTATTTTGTTGATGCTCTGGATTGGGGAATTGATGATAAAGGGTCAAATGCAATTGAAACAACAGAAGGGTTAAATCGAGCTTTAGAGTATGCAAGCTCAAAATCATTCTATAAAGTACATATTCCAAAAGGAATCTATCTAATTGATGCGGTGAATACAACAAAGCGGTTACCTGAATTCGGTGGAGGTATTAATGTACCATCAAATATTGAGTTAATACTTCATCCAGAGGCTATATTTAAAGTGTTGCCTAATGGTTATCAAGGCTACTCCTGTTTTTATATTGGCCAAGCGAGTAATGTAACGATTCGAGGCGGACAAATTATAGGGGATCGATATGAGCATGATTATTCAAAAATCACCTCAATTAAGAAGACGCATGAATGGGGCTATGGTATCCATGTTAATGGAAGTAGCAATGTGTTAATTGAAAATGCACAAGTCTCTGACTGTATTGGAGATGACATTTGGATAGCAGCTGATGGAATGATGAATACTTCAGGAACATATACGCCTTCAAAGAATGTGACCGTTAGAAAGTGTACGCTTTTAAGAGGGCGAAGAAATAACCTAGCTACCAATGGTTGTGAAGGTCTTCTTGTCGATGACTGTGATATAGAAGAAGCTGGGGGAGATACAATTGGGCCACAATTAGGCATTGATTTAGAGGGCTTTGGAGAAAACGGAATTAAATATGATCACCCGTATAAATTAACTGTGCGAAACTGCAGGTTTAAAAACAATGGACGTGGATCCGTTACAGCGCACACAAGCGGCAAGGTAATTATTGAAGGAAACTACAGTGACCATGTTATTTCCTATGGATATAGCACGGATGTCAGTATCAAAAATAACAAGATCATCAATGAAAATGAAATTAAGACATATGGGATTGACTCGGTAGGCGTTTCAAGTACGGAGTCGGGAAACAGAGTTCAAATTGATGGCAATACGATAAGTGGCTTTGAAGTGGGCATTTGTGTAAGAGGAAAGGGTGGCACAGTATCAAATAATACTTTTGAAAATATAAAAGCATGTCCTATTGCAACACATCAAGCAGAGGACTTTTTAATTACGGACAACAGGATAGAAAACAGTGATTGTGTTCAAGTACAGGTTAGAAACTCAAATGATATCAAGGTTGTGAATACCAAAGGAAAAGGAACGAGCTCATCATATGCTGCAAAGATAATGGATTCTAGCCGAATCAGTCTCGTTAATAATGAATTTGCTAATGTGTATGGTGGAATGTATTGCGAAAGATCTCAGTCAGTTCGTTTAAAGGGAAATGATTTGTTGTTAAGTGGGAGTGGATACGGCATCTTTTGGGACAAGGACTCTTCTGTCTCACTGCAACGAAATGAAATTCATGAGCCTAGGAATGTTGCAATTAAAGGTACTCCTGAGAAGTATAGTTGCCAGATCAGTGAGAATCAGGTTTATTTCTGTAAATCATTGATCGCTATTCAACTGACTGGTGGCTCAGAACACATTTTAAAGGATAATGAGATAATGTTTAATCGTTCAGTAGACCAAGGATACGGCGTTTATTTGGAGAATACAGACAAGGTACGTCTCGTAAGGAACGATGTGCGCGGAATTGGAGGCAAGTTATTATCCCACCCTTATTGCACAGATAAAGCAAAGAATACAACCTTAATCCATAACACATATGATAGTGGAACGCTGAAGACTGCAGAAGGAGATATTGTAGTCATTTAAGGCTACGTAAAGCTTTAATATCTTATTATTAAGAAATTTGAGATATAATAAAGATGTAATTACAAAGAAGGGGATTGATAAAAATGGAAAAACGAAAAATACAAGGATTGTTAAGTTTTGAAATTGTTAAGAAAAAAGACGGCTTATTAGGTGAATTGAAATCAGCTTTAAAAGAACTATTTAAAACGTATATTGA
Source organism: Bacillus sp. FCW2 (assembly GCF_021228595.1). Lineage (NCBI taxonomy): Bacteria > Bacillati > Bacillota > Bacilli > Caryophanales > Bacillaceae > Bacillus > Bacillus sp. FCW2. The sequence continues at coordinate 1,546,743 of NZ_CP089436.1, forward strand.
AACCACTCCGATTAAAATTGAAAAATTAGAATTTGAAGAAAAGGATAATGAAATCAGAGTTGAATATGAGTTCACAAATGTAATCTTCCATTATAAACATCATTTTAGTGATGACAAATTCCGTGAAAGAACATCAACAGAAAATAATGCAGAGTTTGGACGAGCCATATTTGAATTTTATACCAAACTTCTAGTAGAGAGCTTTTTCAAAGACTATTTGAAGGTTTCAACAAGACATACAGAAATAACATTTTTTAAATTTAAAGGATACGAAACGATTTAGATAAACAAAAAGTTGACAGGGCTTAACCAGCTTTGTCAACTTTATTAGATTAAATAAAATTGTAGTTTTAAAAGAAAACAAATTAAATAGAAAGTGGTTTGTATGGATATTTTTGGGGTAATGTCTGAGTGTAATATAATTAAAACACTCAGAGGAGGAATTAGGTGTGAAAAAAAACATTGGTAAAATTGGAGTTGTTGGAACTTTACTCGTAAGTGGTTTGCTTTGTGATTTTGGAGTAGGAGTAAATGCAAAAGAGCTAAATCAAAGTAGGAATGATACTGAAAGCAATGTCTACCACCAACCAATCAATGTACTTAAGACCGCCTCAAATATTAAGAGCCCAGGTTTTTCGACAACTGCGGATGATTGGCAAGATGCCGGAACTACATACGGCGATACCAAGTTTGACAAGTATTCAACTGCTGCAGTCGTTCAAACATTAGGATTTGCATTAAATTTGCCTACAGGGGGATGGTCTTCTTATTTAGCTGGACTAGCTAACATGATTATTCTAGGTGAATATAAAATTGTTTACTTTAAGGATAAGCAGGAATTTAAGATGGCAGGGGCAACTCTCATGACAAAGCACCATGTAACGATTTATGAAGATAAGGATCGAAAGAAAAAAATCGGGAGTGACAGCTTTATCATCACAGACAAAGGTGGCCCAAAAGTTGTTGAAATGTAATGGATAAAAAATAATCCTCCCTTAGGTGGGAGGATTATTATATGCTGTTTATTATGCTGTAAACTAATGCTACAACAAACAATGGATAAGAGATAATGGCAATTAATTTTGAGGATTTACTCTTATTTTTTTCAAATGTGTAAATTAGTGCAAACCCTAAAAAGAATATTGTGACAAACCAAGAAGAATAGGACGGGTACAATGCAATAAGTAAGACAATAAGAGTGGATAACGCGAAAGAAGAGTTTAGCGTTATTTTCTGATTATTTTCCAAATGAACCACCTCCATATACATATTCCCCCATATAAAAACACTTAAACATTATACTTAAAGGAGCTTGATTAAATGATTAACATTTTAAGTAAAGAGCAAGATGAAGCAATCCGGTACTTCAAGAACAAGCTAAACATATCGGAAAAACTGTACATATCCCTAATTAATTTTAATCTGCTTAGAGATAAACACGAAGACTTTGGCAATAGACTATATGAGCTTTATAAAACAGATCCTTATCTGTATATCAAAGCGCTCAAAGAAGGTTACGTGGTTGATCAGCCAATTGAATTTAATGAAGCAATTGTGCGGTTCTATGATGGTGAAGAACTTGCTGTAATTCATAAGACCACTGGGAAAAGATATAATGTGAATGTAAAAATGAAAAAGCTTCCTGACGGTTTTACGCTGCAAACAATGAACATGTGGTCATGGAGTGAAGTTGTTTAATTTTATGAATTTTCACTTGTTTTGATTTGTCATATCGTTAAGTGGGTACATTAAGGATGAGAAGGAAAAGGTTCTCTCATAATAATGTTAAGGGGTGTTTAATGTGTTGGTATATGAATATGGCAGAACGAAGCAAGAAGCTCTGTCTAACCTATGTAGAAAAATGATCCGTGAGTACCCAGATGAAACTTTCACAACGGACTTTGCAAAAGTTTCTGATTACGGTAATGAAGGATCAGATAAGAGATACGTAGCCGAATTTCGGGTATAGGATAGTTTGTTATACAGAAGCGCCTAAGCAAAGGTGCTTCTTAACTCTCGATATGATTTTATAAAATTACGCTGTTGGGGGTGGAAACAAGAAAATCATTCTTCAGATGCAGTCTGTACCCCAATTAATAAAGATACTCATTAAAACTTTTCAGAATAAAAATAAAATAGTTATTGACCATGCCTTTTTAATGATGTAAGATTAAGTTATCCCAAAGAGAGAAAGGAGGAAAGAGATGAAAAAGGAATTAAAGATACTGAAAGTATCTGCCGAAGCCTTGCATACCTACAAAAATGATGTAAAAAGGAATTACGACATTGACGAAGACCAAGCAAGAAGAAAATTAACCAGGAATGTGATGTTGGTAAAGGAATTTAAACCAGGAGGAATTAAGAGAGGTCTTTTTTCTAAAACATACTCATATGGAAATTTAAAGATCACAATTCGGCATGGAACAGTAATAAGGATTGAAAATGTAAAAGGTGATCCAGAACCTTGGGACTTTCCAAAAAAGAGATACATAGAATTAAACAAGCTACTTGGTATAAAGGATTGTAAGTTTAGTAGCAAGTCTCATTATAGGCATTTTAAGGATAAAAATAAAATATAAACAAAAAGAAAGAGGTGCGGAATATTAAAAAGGTAAAATTATTTACACACACTGACCTAGACGGAGTTGGTTGTGCAATAGTATGTAACCACTTATTAAATGACGTGGAAGTAGAGTTTTGTGATTATCATAATATAGATCAAAAAGTTCTTGAATTCATAAATAATAACAGGTTTAAGGAATATGATTTAATTCTCGTTACAGATATATCTGTTAATAAGGATCTTGCTGAAAAAATAAATGAAATTCAATCAACGTCTAAATGGGTACTTATTGATCATCATGCGACAGCGAAGTGGTTAAATATTTATAAATGGGCAAATGTTAATGATTACTATATTAAATCACCATGCGAAGAAAACCTAAAGACATCTGCTACAAGTATGGTTTATGACCATCTCATTAAGTTTCAAAATAATGAGTGTGAAGAATTGAGTGAATTTGTAGAAAAAGTAAGAAGATATGACACCTGGGAGTGGTCAACAAAATATAATGACACCCATGCCAAAAAACTGAATGATCTTCTTTATATTATTGGGAGAGAAAACTTTATAAAAAGATTCTCAACAAATCCATCCATTTATTTTTCAGATCATGAACTACATATTTTGGACATTGAGAAATTTAAAATTAAAGAATACATATCTAAAAAGGAAAAACAACTGAGAACTTTGCAAGTGCTTGATTACAGTACAGGAGTAGTGTTTGCTGATACATATCAATCTGAACTAGGGAATGAACTTGCTCAGAAAAATCCTAATTTAGATTTCATTATCATAATTGATCCTGGTTCATTAAAGGTCAGTTATAGGGGAGTCAAGGAGAAAATTGATTTAGGAAAAGACATTGCTGCTAAATTTGGTGGTGGAGGTCACCCCCGAGCAGCCGGTAGTCAAATTAATCAAAGAGTCATAGATTCAGTTCTTAAATTAATCTTAAACTAATTATTCTGGGAGGAATTATATTGAGCAAACTTTATAATACATTTGAATTTATCGGTAACCTATTTATTTCAAACAATAAAGAGAAATTCCATGAAATTAAGGAATATGACAGCGGATGGGTTAAGGAAAGATTGAGCTTCGCAGTTCAAGAGTCAAAAACAAACAGTGTTTTTGTTGAGATTGAAGGTGGTTACTCAAAAAGTAAACAAAATAAAGTGTTTTCATTTAGCAAGGGTACAGAAAATGAAAAAGGATCAAGACTCGAAATTCCATGGGAAGATCGGTTGAAAGAAGAAACAGTAAACATGGTTGCTGATTTTTCTAAGATCTTAATTAACTTAAACGATGAGTCAACAAAAGCCAAATTAAATGAATTGAAATTTAAAATTAGAGGGTTGGAAATGAAAGGCTCTCTTACTGAAGAAGAAAATAAAACTTTATCTACTCTCAAGGGAGAATATAAACAATTAAACGTAAACGGTGCAGAATTCATTCATGAATATGATGCTATTCAGTACTTGTCCCAAAACCTCGAAAAGCATAAAGACAATAAATTTAAAATCACAGGCAATATTGAATACAATTCATGGAATGGACGGAATTTTAGAAAGTTCAAAATCAAAACCATTGAAATTGTAAGTAGTGATACACCATCTCAACTAAGAGCCACCATGGATGTATTTTTCACAAGTGAATCTTTAGATGAATCGTCATTTGAGGAAGAAAAAAGGTACTTTGTTGATGCGTACGTACTTAGCTATGATAATCAGGCAAAAAAAGATCGATTTTTTCCTCAGCAATTAGTCATCAATGCACAAAAATTGGACTTTGAAAATGAATTACATATGAAACGGTTAGATCTCTTGAAAAACTTCTTTAAAGTTGAAAATGATGAAGTTTTTCACCTTCAATGGGTTGTGAATATTTTCAGGGGTGCTGATGAGATTGAGTTTACCGAAGAGGAACTCACGGAAAGTCAAAAGGAAATGATTGCTTTAGGTTTAAACACACTGGATGACTTTAAACCTAAGGGAGGGTTATTGGGCGAAAATCGTGAAGAAAATAGACTTTTAAAACCTATTTTAAAAAAGTTTAATGATTCTAATGATTTTACAGAAGGTGCCGCAACATCTACATATGAAATTGAAGATCTTACATATATTCCACAACAGATTCAAAATTCTACACCACCCGTAGAAAAAGAAGAACCTAAAGTGACTGAAGAAGAAAAAGAAAATGCATTTGATGAGTTATTTGCTTGATTTGAAAAGACCTAACTAACATTTATTTAAAAACAATAAGGAGATGTTTATCCATATGGCAAGAAAATTTGGTAAAAAGAATAAAATTAAAGTTAATCCTCTCGATTATAACACTGGAATTATTGGTGAATCGGGGATCGGTAAAACAACTCTAGCTAAAGAAGTTTGCGAAAAATTAGTCGGAGAAGACGGGTATATAATCTTGAATATTGGTAAAGAGGATGGTATTGATGCCATCCCCAATGCCTCTTATGAAGATGTTCCTGATTGGACAACCTTTGATGAAATTACTAAAGATATTATTAAAAACAGAACAACAGATTATGCTGATTTAAAGGTTTTAGTATATGACACATTTGATGAGTTGATTAAAATTACAGAACCAGAAGTTATTAGACTACACAATAAAGCAAATCCTGAAAAAAGAGTGAATACCATTAAAGCAGCATTCGGTGGTTTCCAGGCAGGAGAGGACAAGGTAATTGAGTTAATTCTTGAAAAGATGTGGAAACTTAAAAAGGTCGGTATTAGCATGTTTATTTTAGGTCATACGAAGAAAAGAACAATGACAGACGTAGTTACGGGTTTGGAATACGACATGCTGACAACCAATATGACACATAAATACTTCAATGCGATTAAAACCAAGCTGCATGTTTTAGGAGTAGCATCTATTAATCGGTCGATTGAAAAGAAAACAGTAAAACAAAAAATTGGGCCTGACAAAACAGTGGGAACAGTTGTTGATGAATCAAGAATCATCACTTTTAGAGATGACAACTTTAATATTGATTCAAAGTCAAGATTCTCAGATATCACACCATCAATTCCTTTAGATCCGAATGAATTTATTAAAGCAATTGAACAAGCTATCCATGTGGCTTTTGATAAACAAAAAAATAACACAAATAACATTGAAGAAGAAAGAAAAGAACAAGAGCAAATTAAAGAAATTCAAATTCACAACGAAGTTAACAACTCATCTTTTATTGATAAAGAAGAGAATGAGAGGTTGGCAGAAGAGATTAAGGTACTATTCCCTAATGCAACTGACAAAGCTAAGGGTGAAATGAAGAAAATTATGGATCAATTTAATATGAAAGATTTTAAAGGAGTAGACATTGTACCAACTACAGCATTCGAAAAGATAGTCGAAGCATTATCTAACTGAAGGAAAAGAGGGGGAGACTCTCCCCCTTATCAATAGGAGAGGGTATTCTTGGCCAGAAGATGTGTATGTCAAATATGTAAAGCTAATGGAACTGTTGATACTTTTTTTAGGGTTTCTGACGATAAGGGGAAAAATAAATACTACTGTACTAAGGATGAATATGAAACCTATATCAATGATAAGGTGAAACGAAAAAACCTCTTAAACTACATAGCGAAAGGTGTCTTGAATTATAGAGAGGGTCAAGTCATTCCTCCAATTTTTCTAAAAAAGATAGCTGAACTAAAAAGATTTTATGATTATGAAGTGATACAAATTTGCTTTGAGAAGAACCAACAAACAATTCAATATTGGTTAACTAATAAAGAGTTTTACAACGAGTATGGGATGATTAGCTATATTTTTAAGATTGTTGAAAGTAACATCAATGATGTTTATAAGGAATGGCTGCATGAACAAAATCAGAGAATGATTGAAAAAAATCATAATCTTGATATTGCAATTGTAAATCAAACTAATATCGTTGATTCCGCATCTTTAAAACAAAACAATTCACCAAAAAATATAACAGAGTTTCTGGATGGGGAGGACGAGTATTGAACAACTTAGATTCTTATCCAAAGGAATTAGTTGAAAACAGGGGACAAATTGAAGGAAGCTTTATATTTTGTTTATGGAAAAACCCTGATTTGTATGAGGATTATAAAGACCACGTGAGGGCGGATAGAGATTTTCTAACAGAAGACGGGAAATTTTATTACTCTCTAGGTTTAGAACTGAGCAACATGAATTATAAGAGCTTTGATGATGCGAGTGTTTTCAGCTACATAGAAGGTAAAGAAACATTAAAAAATGGTTTTATTCGGCGAGGTGGAATGAAAACCATTGATGAACTCAAGCACGTACTAAACGATGAAAACGTTGAGACATACTATGATGAACTAATTAAATTTAACATGATACTAAAGCTTCATGATAAGGGATTCAATGTTTCGAACGAGCTTGATAAATTCAAGAAGATGACGAGTCAACAATTGTACAGTTACTTTGAATTTCAATTAGATAATGTTTTTCTAGGTCGCGGTTCAGGAGTGAAAATTGAGGATCTTGATTTGAATGAAGAGTTTGTCGAATCAATTGAAAACGGGGAAGAAATGGGATTAAGCTATTCAGCTGCATGTCCATTATTGAATTATCACACGCTTGGACTTCATAAATCTAATGTTCAAATTTTTGCTGGATTTAGTGGGACAGGGAAAACAAGTTTTTGTGTTTCTTCTTATATCATGTCAATTTTAGATCAGGGTGAAAAGGTAACAATTATCGCCAATGAAATGAATAAAAGGGCTTGGCAACATATTTTTATGGCAACAATTTTAAGTCATAAACTTGGTTATTATGGTTTGCCAAGAAAGAAACAAAAAATGGGCAACCTAAAGCATGAGCAAAAGGAAATGTTACAAAAGGCAATTGAATATTATGAGAAGCATTACAAGGGGCGTATCAAATTTGCCAAGATATATGATTACAGCATTAATGATGTAAAGAGAATAATGAGAAGAATGGCAAAACAAGGATTCGGTTATATGCTTTACGATACATTTAAAGCTGAAGATGCGGCTTCAACCAATGTAACAGGTGAGCTAATTGAAGCCTCAAAACAGTTATTACAAGTGGCGGAAAAAGAGGATATTTGCATCATCATTACAATGCAATTGGCCATTTATATGGAGAATACTAGATATCTAACAGCGTCTTGTTTATCAAATGCTAAAGCAGTTAAGGAGATTGTTTCAGAGTTAGTTCTAACAAGACCTTTATGGGAGGATGAATTCCCAGGAGGAAAATTCGATGTTAAACCCTATAGATTCAAAAAAGACTCGTCGGGAAAATTTACAAACATTAAAGAAGAAATTCAGTTAGACCCAAATAAGAAGTATAGATTATTCTTTTTGAATAAGACACGGAATGACGAAGGCGATACAGTGTTGTTATACCAATTTGACGGTGCATGGAATAAATGGAATGAGCTCGGTTATTGTACTCCTAAACATCAGAGAACTACAGAGCGGACATGATTACCAAGGGACGGTGAAATCATGGACGTATATGATCTTAAGAATCACATTATTGAAAAGCCAGAGTACATAGTACTTATTTTAGAACAGACGGGGTTTTACAATGTTGATGAACGCGGGAATGAGTACAGATGTGCAAGAAAAAAAGGAAGAAATCCGACTTCAGTAAAAGTAAATAAAACCACTTTAGGTGCAACCTGTTTTTCAACCAACTTAAAAGGTGACTTGATAACACTTGTTCAAAATAAATTGGGTTTATCTTTTCCCAAAACAATCAAAAGGATATCTGAAATAGTTGATTATAAAAGTGAAGAAGAATATAAACCACCTGAGTTACCATTCGGAGGTTTTTATAAGAATATAAGAAAACTAAGTAATCCAATGGATTTGGATCTAGAAACGTATTCCGATGACATTTTAGATCAATTTGTATCTGTTCCAAATAAGTTGTTTTATGAGGATGGAATATTACCTTTAACTCAATCTTTGTTCCAGGTAGGTTATGATAGTGTTTCCGGAAGAATAACGGTTCCATGGAAATCTCTTAGTGGTGAATTGTGTGGTGTAATGGGGCGTCTTAATAAGAAGGAAGTTAATTATGAGGAAACAAAATGGCTGCCTATTATTTCTTTTCCAAAGTCCAAAACGCTGTATGGGTTTGTTGAAAATTACAGTTCAATTAGAGAAAAGAGCATTGTAATGATCGGGGAATCTGAAAAACATTCAATGGCTTTAGCAAGCAAGGGATTGAATGTTGGAGTTTCTTTGGGAGGCAGCTTTTTAAGTGAAATTCAAGCAAATCACATAAAATCAATGTTTCCGAAAAAGTCATTAGTCATGATGGATGAAGGATTAGGTGAAGAACATAGCGTAGAAATTGCCAACAGCCTTAAGTTTGAAAATTTCTTTGAAAATGAAGTTGGGTACATATTTGATCGTGAAAACAAGTATCTGCCTAAGGGATCAAAAATGGCACCAGCAGACCTTGATAAAAGCACTCTACACCGTCTAATTAGAGACTGTACAGTTTGGATATGAAAAGGAGATGATTGATTGAAAGAAAAATTAAATGAATTGAGACAACAAGGGAAAAACATTTATTCCTTTTCAAAGCTCGGAACCTTTAAAAACTGTGAATATGAATACTACAATACATACGTTTTGAAAAAGAAAGGCATAGATAATATTTATACCCTTATGGGTTCTGAATTACATAACGGAATTGAACAGATTTATAAAAATGAATTAAACATTGGAGAATTTAAAAAGGGATTTGAAAATAGATTAATTGAATTAGAGCTGAATGGAGTCAACTTTCCGAGTGACTCAATCGGGGACAGCTGGAAAGCAGACGTTGGTCATTTCCTAAACAATTTTAATAAAATTGACAGCAAAATGGTTTTAGAGAAGCTACTTGTATTTGAAATATCAGATGGAATATATCTTCAAGGATATGTAGATGCAATCCTGCCCAGTGAAAAAGGAAAACCGTACGTTAGTATTTATGACTGGAAGACATCAAGTAAGTTTGCCGGAAAGAAATTAAATGAAGCAGGAAGACAGTTATTGATGTACAAGCTTGCGTTGGAGCAAACAACTGACTTAAAAGTAGATAAAATCCTATGGTTCATGGTGAAATACGTTTATGTATGTACCCAAGGAAAAACCAAAGTAAAAAAGAAAATGTGTAACAGAGGTAAGTGGGTAAAGGAAATACGAATGCAGCTTGAAAAAGAGATGCGCACTCTGGAATATGATGATTTCGAAATTGACCTATTGTTAGATAACGCAGTAAAAGAAAATAGCATTGACTGCTTACCTGCAGAGATTAAAAATAAGTATTGGCTTGAAGATTGTTTAGTTGAATACGAAGTTACTGAAGAGAAAATTAATGAACTGAAAGATTATATTACTGATACTGTTAAAAAGATTGAAAATAAAGACTGTGAAGATGAAACACAATGGGAACCAGTGAAAATAGATAAATACAACTCCTTTTATTGCAGTGTCTTATGTGGTCACCGAAAAACATGCAAGTTTTATAAGGATTTTTTAAATAAATCATCAAATAAATTCAAGAAAAAGGATAAGACCGATTTGTTTGATAACCTATTTTCTTAGGGGGTAATGATGAGGAAGATATTCTATGACTTTGAAGTTTTTAAAAATAACTGGATGGTTGTGCTGATCGATTATGATACTAAAAAGGGTAAGGTTATTGTAGATGATGTTGATGAACTGAAACGATTCTATAAGATGTTTAAAGATGATATTTGGATTGGTTACAACTCTAGAATGTACGACCAATACATTTTAAAGGGAATCCTGTTAGGAATGAATCCTTATTATATTAGTTCAAGAATTATTAATGATAATGTAAAGGGATTTAATGTTGTTAGAGAAGGTTATAAGATCCCACTGAATAACTTTGACATAACAACTGGTTTCCACAGCTTAAAGCAGCTAGAAGGCTTTATGGGTTCAAGGATTAAGGAGTCATCAGTACCATTTGATATCTCCAGGGCTTTGACAGAAAAAGAAATTAAGGAAGTTGTTGAGTACTGTATTCACGATGTGAAACAAACAATTGAAGTGTTTGATAATAAAAAAGAGGAATTCGAAAGTCAATTGGCTCTAATTGAAGCCTTTGATTTAGAAATGTCTATGTTTACAAAGACAAAAGCCCAATTATCTGCATTTATCTTGGGGGCTGAAAAGCAAGGAAACAGGGGAGATGAGTTTGAACTTAGATTTCCTAATACATTAAAAATTGAAAAATACAAACACATTGTTGATTGGTATAGAAATCCTGAAAATCTAGATTATAAAAAAAATTTAAAGGTTGATGTTGCAGGTGTACCTCATATTTTTGCCTGGGGAGGCTTACATGGTGCATTACCAAAGTATAAAGATGAAGGGATAATTTTATGTTGTGATGTTGCATCTCTATATCCTTCAATCATGATTGAATATGATTACATCAGTCGTAACGTGAAAAACCCTTTAAAATATACTGAAATCAGAGATACACGGTTAGAACTTAAACGGAAAAAAGATCCTAAGCAGGCTCCCTACAAGATCGTCCTAAACTCAACGTATGGAGCAATGAAAGATCAGTATAATCCACTTTACGACCCGTTAATGGCAAATAACGTATGTTTAGCCGGACAGCTGCTGTTATTAGATTTGATCGAGAAAATTGAACCGTACTGTAAACTGATTCAGTCAAATACTGATGGATTGTTTATGAAAGTTGAAAAGGAATCTGATATTGATTTAATTAAGGAAGTGGCAAAGGAGTGGGAAACCAGAACAAGATTAGATTTAGAGTGGGATGTTTATGAGAAGATTTATCAGAAGGATGTAAACAACTATATAATCATTGATAAAGACCAGAAGTATAAATCTAAAGGTGCTTATGTTAAAAAACTAAACAACCTGGATTATGACTTACCAATTGTTAATAAAGCCATGATTGAGTATTTTACAAAAGACATTCCAGTCGAAAAAACCATCAATGAATGTGATCAGTTAAGAGAATTTCAAAAGATATCAAAGGTTTCAAACAAATATATGTACGCTCTCTATGGAGAAGAAAGGCTACCTGAAAAAGTTTTAAGAGTTTTTGCTTCTAATGATGAAGATGCTAAAGGTGTTTTCAAGGTTAAAACAGAAGAACGAATTGAAAAAATCGGAAATACTCCACCGCGCTGCTTTATAAATAATGATAACGTTATTGATTTAAAAGTTCCTGATTATCTTGATAAGGAATATTACATAGAGATAGCCAAAAAACGAATAAATGATTATTTAGGAATATCGAATAGAAAGAAAACAAAGAAGGAGAAGTGATATGCATCGCAATTAAGAGTAAAAATAAAATCAAAACACACATCTTTAAGTCCGTTTATGGTATGATGATTTTAATTCCCTTAGCCACTTTTTCTTACATAAGTTATGAGCAGCATATACATAAAACAGAGGGAAATGAAAACTCAATAAAAGAATCATTTTATAAGAAGCCTGGACAAATTAGGATCCCATCAAGTGAGAATATTGTCTCACGGCTATTTAAAAAAGCTCAAACGAACAAAGAACAACAATTAAAAAGGCATACAGAGAAGACTATCTCAGCAAAACTCATTAAACCTAAGCAAAGTAAGAAAAGGCACATGAAAGGGGGTGAGACGGGAAAGCATAAGGCTTTTAAGAGTAAAAATAAAATTATTATTGGGGAAAAAGAAAACAAGCCACCGGCCGCAAAGAAAACCATCCAGGTTAAGCTGAGTGCTTATATTGCCCACTGCCAAGAAGGATGCACAGGAACAACTAGAACAGGTGTTGATGTCACTCAATCAATCTATTACAAAGGGTATCGTGTTATTGCAACCGACCCAAGTGTTATTCCCTTGAATTCAATAGTTGAAGTAAGCATTGGTGGGAAAAAGTTCAAAGCAATTGCAATTGATACTGGAGGAGCAATTGTTGGAAATAAAGTGGACTTGCTTGTAGCAACCGAGCGTGACGCAATTAATTTTGGCAAGCAAAAGGGGACAATCTCAATTATTAGTTAGGAGGTGATTAATTGCCGAAGTTTTGGTCTTATCCAGAAGGGTTAAAAGTCATCATAAATGAGAATGCAAAGAACGCTTGTCCTCATCATGTTGGACGGGAAGGGAAAATTATTGAGCTGCTACACTCTGCCACATATGATTACGCAGTCAGTGATGAAACAGGTGATATTACATTCTTCAAGGAGCATGAATTAAATCCAGCTAAAGGAGGTTAATTGTATGTTTAAAAAGGGAGAGAAGGTGATTGCAGGTTTCACAGGAGAGATTGGTGTTGTTGCACAAGTTGATAAAGGGCATGAACAATTAGAAGTTGAGTATCCAGACGGCTCATATAGAGTGCTTGGCTTCAGCAATGTAAGAAGGGTGGAAGACAAATGATGATGATTATTTTAGAAGGCACTGACTGCTGCTACAAATCAACAGTAGCAGAAAAGCTAAGCAAAGAACTCGGATACCCGGTAATAAAAGGATCTAGCTTTGAATTAGCTAAGAGCGGTAATGAGAAGCTGTTTGAACACTTTAGTAAGCTGGCCGACGAGGACAATGTAATTATAGATCGATACATATATTCAAATTTGGTTTATGCGAAGAAATTCAAGGGTTACTCAATCTTAACGAAAGAGCAACAAAGGGCAATCGAGGAGAAGATTAGAGATAAAACAAAAGTGATCTACTTACATGCTGATCCAAAAGTTATTAAGCAGCGTTTACGTGAACGTGGTGATGAATACATAAATGATGTAGACATTGAACCGGTTTTAGAGCTATACAGAGAAGTAATGAGCGATGTAGGGTTACATACATATTCATGGGATACAGAACAGTGGTCTAGCGAAGAAATTGCTAAAGGCATAATCTTTTTAGTGGATTAGGGGGATTTATGAAGAAAGTAATTGCAATTGATATGGATCAAGTTTTAGCTGATTTATTAAGTGATTGGGTAGCCTACATTAATGCCCATGATGATCCTTTTCTAAAAGAGGAAGATATACTGTGCTGGGATATCAGCAAATATTCAAATACCCAAAACAATGTTTATAGACATTTGGATTACGAATTATTCAGGAATCTGGATGTTATAGAAGGGAGTCAGAGGACAGTTGAAGAGCTGACGAAGAAATATGAAGTATATGTTGTTACTACTGCAACAAACCATCCAGAATCCCTTAAAGCAAAGTTAGAATGGCTTACAGAGCATTTTCCATTTATTCCACATAGCAATGTGGTGCTTTGTGGCAATAAAAACATAATTAAAGCAGACATCATGATTGATGACGGGGTACATAACTTAGAAACATTTGATGGAATGAAGATACTATTTGATGCACCGCATAACAGGGATGACCACAGGTTTATTCGTGTTATGAACTGGGGAGAAATTGAACGGAAATTACTTTAAAATATCATTATATTTAGAGTGAAAATAAAGTTAAAAGGAGTGAATTAACACTCCTTAGTAAACTAACGTGCTTCTACTGTAATTTTATAAATCACATAATTGTCGTTAATGTCATACGCGTAAACCAATGCTGTACCCAAAGTTGAATGAGAGGATACGACACCACTGGAACTAATGCTTATAAGGTTGCTTCCAGATACAATTTCCCATCGGGTGTAGCCTTTTAATAGAGATACATTAGAATTCCTAAGCATGTGAAAATCAACTGTACCAAGCGGATCACCTAGCTGCTTAACTTGATCAACTGATTTGACAGGGGTTAAAGCAGAAGCCTGTGATGTGAATGCAGGAAGCGCTAGTGCTGAAAGCGATAGAGCAGAAACAATCAATCCTTTGTAAAACTTTTTCATAAGAATTACCTCCTAGGTTTTGATTGTGATTACAACTCCAGTCTAGCATGTTAAATATTTGAAATGTGTGAAGTGTTTGTGAAACTGTTTAAAAGATCAATTTTAAAGAGTAAAAATAAAATATAAGAGGTGAACGCTGCGATGAACTATCCAGAAAGCTTAAAAGAGAAGGCAGAAAAAATTAAAGATGAAGTAAGAAGCGGCAAATTAGACGAGGGGAAAATAAAAGCCATTGCTAAGGCTGCAGTTGAGCTTTTAAGATCCGAAGAGAAGAGCCATACATATTATGCAGAAGTCGCTGGTGCGATTGCTGCAAACCTAGAAGAGTTTTTTAAGACTTACCTAAAAGAGGATTAATACAACAGGATAAAAAGAAAGGATAAAGGGATGTTTATTGAAAAGGTACTATGTTAGATGTAAAGATCACAATGACGAAAACGCTTCTTTGGTAATTGAAGCAGCGTCTACAGAAGAGGCTAAACGAAAGGTATTAGACATACATAAGGTAAAGATTGTTTATAACGTGAGCATTGGTGAAGGTGGGGGGACAAATTACCTTCAGAGAAAACATTCACCGTACATAAAAAATAACAACAGCAAGGCGGTAATTATCTTTTCATAAGGGAGGACGGATCCGTGCACATATCTGACCCAATAAAAGAAACACTTGTGCAAAATATAGATCAACTTAGTAGCAGAGTTGATGAGTTGTTCATTTATCTGGAAAATGAGTTGCCTTCAACATCTGAAAGACAATGGAAAACTATAGACAAAAAATTCGGTGAGATTTTTACTAAATCTAAGGAATTACAAAATTACATAAGTTGTTTATAAAGGTGAGCAATATCCCCTTGATATAAGGACATCTGTGTTACTTAATATTCAAAATCATCAGTATTTCTTAACAATTATTTATATGATTGGTAGCATTTATTAAAGAAAGAAGGTGATTTATGAGATTGTTTGTTTGATAAGTATTGGTGCCAGATGAGAATTATATTTTTACAAAGGGGATATTTTAATGAACAATTTTTATCGAACGATCTTAGCACTAGTTGCCGTATTTGTCCTGGCCTTTTCAACATTTCCTCCGAACAGTGATGCAAAGAGCACAATTTCAACAGATAATGTCGACAAGGGTAAAGTAAAATCAGAGGCAGAATTTATTGCAGATCACACTATTGATGTGAGTAAAAAGACTAAGGAAAAACTTCTATCCAAGGCAGAAAAAGCAATTGAAGATGGAGACATTAAGTATCATAAATCAAACGAAAAGGTATTTGATAATGCATCAGTTAGAGGTATCAAGTATGATGATGGAACAGTAACTTATTCGGTTTCTTATTTATACGTGGACAATGAAAAAGTAGACAGAGTTAGCTCATTCAATGTTTCGTTTGATAGCGATATGAATATTGAAGAGTACTATGAAGTTGACATGAAGAAAATCAGCAGTACTCAAAACGAAATGAATTATTGGGTTAATGGTGTTAAGGATGAGGACAAGTCAGGGGTCTTTGAAACAAAACAAGCTTCAGAGGACAAAGTAAGTTCATCTAACATGATGAGTGCTCAGAAGAGTTGGACTGGATGCGTATCAGATTGCTTAGGTGATAAGAATATTAGCCAATGGGCAATTACCGGTTTAGCTATTTTATGTGGAGTTTCATGCACAGCTGGTGTTCCAGCAACAGCGGGGACTGCTTGCTATGCTTGTGTAAATTCTGCTGGTATTATTGGTGTAAATGCATTCTTTGATTGTATGGAGAAGTGTAAATGATAAATATCTTAAGTAAAATACTATTTATTTTGTCTGGTTGCGCATTGTTGATCTTTGGGATAATTTTAAAGGATGGATCAATGGCTTTTGGGTTGTTTGCCTTATTCTTCATAGCAGCAATAATCGTTCGTGTATTTCATAAACGAACTCAAAACCATTAGCAGCAGCCTTATTGTACTGTAGGGGAGGAAACTCTCCTACTTTTTAAAAAATATTTAGAATAAAAATAAAATAGTTATTGATTAATTGATGAGATGCGAGTATATTAGAAATATAGGAAGCGAGGTGATGCATTGGAGTGTGTTAAATGCAAGGATCACATTGGCGACATAGTTTATTACATAAGAATAGCTGACAACAAAGAATATAAGGAATTCGCGGTACATAAAGAATGTGGAGAAGCAATCAAGAAAGAATGCATTGAAAATTGTAAAGACATGAAATTAGAAAAGACATTGGGTTACTTACAACTACTTTAAGAGTAAAAATAAAATATTCCTTTTATCGAGAATCGAGGTGAATGAAATTTCATATTTAGTACTGGGTCTGATCTTATTCGGCTCAATATTCTTAGGCAATGGAATGGCATGCTTGGTTGAGAATAAGAACTTTAAAGAAGGCAGACCATTCTATTTTACGGTTTTCTTAATTGGAGGGTGTTCACTCATTCTTGGAGTTATTCTTACAGTGATATGAACAATGTGAAGGGAAATAGTCAGAAGGCAATATTCATAATTTCCCGGGCAACCGCAGTATACGACAAATTAGAACCAAAGGAGAGAAAAAATTAATGGCTATGATTAAGCATATTACTCACGAAGAGGACATTTTTGAGGTGTATGGAACGAGAAGAAACGATAAAAACCAAGAAGAATTTTTGATTTATAAAAAACATTATGGGGGTTGGAAATGGGTTCCTGTAAGCGATTTTGAGCCATTTGAATAAATTTTAAATGAAATTCAATTTTTATCGAGAGGAGCAACTGAAATGCAGGATAAATTAATGTCAGCAGTTCACTTTATTGAGGTCAATCGGGATGAAATGGGTGACAAGAAATCACTAAACATGCTTTTAAAAGCCGTAAAGAAAATCATCAATGAGGGAGAAAAATGAGGTTTCACATACTTGAAGAGAAACAAATGAGAGGCATCGGTTTTACAGATCACGTGAAATCAAAGTGGTACTTCATAAAATCAATTCACCCTAACATTACTTTTAATTTAACAATACATAAAAACAGTCTAAACGGTGAAATTGATGTTCTAAATGAAAGAAGTTTGCAACCATATGATTATCAGTACTACATGAATGCTTATACAAGAGAAAAACTTGAATTTCCACATATCATACATGATAAAGTCCAAGAAATTATGTCTTACTTAATTGAAGAGGGAATTATCTCAGATTACACATTAGGAAGTTACATATAAGGAGGTGGATAAGTGGGACGGCATAAAGCAACATTTGAAGGGAAGGTAATTAAGAAAAGTTGGGGGCTGGATATTCTTTGCGGTATTACTGAAAAGGAAAAAACTGAGTTCAAAGCCTTCTTCGAAGGAATTATTGATTTAGACCCAATTGAAGTCGGAGGGAAAGTGTATATCCCAGGGTTTAACGAATACGTAGTCGTAACAGACAGGCAGCGCAACATAAAAAATGAATGGACATATCAGACTGATAAGATCATTAAGACAATTGAAGACAAAGAAAGTCTTGAAAGAGCAATTAAAGAGCAAGCGGAATTTGAAGAGGAATGGCAGAAACATGTCAGACAAGAGAATCATCAAGTTGAAGAACAAAATGAAGTGAGTAAAACATCCTGGTGGAAGAGGTTAATTAAAAAAGACTAAAGGAGAGATTTTTTTGAATAAGGATACAAAAGATATTTGGAACGGTTTCTTTATCGGATCAGGTTCTCTGATTGTAGTTGGGTTACTTATTTTTGTTGAAGCATTGACTATGTCACTAGTTGTCTATTATGGATTGAATCACGTGTTAAATCCTTTGCTTATTGATACATACGATATTCAAAATGTTCATGTTACTTTACCTCATGCATTTGTTATTGGTGTTTTACTCAATGTATTTGTCAAAGGTGTAAAACGGTCAGATCAAGAAAAAAACGAACACATCTTCAAGAAAGCAGGTAAGTCTTTACTGTATTCAGCTTTTGCGTTGATTGTTCTGTATGTGAGCACACTATTTATTTAACAAGAAGAAATTCGGAATATTCAAAGCGAAAGAATTCTTTTCTTCAATCGCATGAACTTAAATACATGGAGGGTGATGTTATGGAATTAACAAAGAAGATTACAACGGCTAGAGGTACATATGAAATTAAATTAATTGCTGAAGAAGGAAAGAGGGCAGGGTGGGAAATTCTAGAATGGGAGGTTAAGGATGTTGTTACAAAATGCACACTGGCTGCAGGCAATGGAATGCCTTTGTTACATGTTCCTTCTCCCTTAAAACGATTGACGTTGGTTGATAAAGTTAAGCGAATTGTTAGTCATGTCGAATCAGAAGAAACAACAAAAAAGAGAAAAGCAAATGACATTAAGGAATTCAATGAATGGAGCGGAGTTCTGAACGCGTAACCGGTTAAAAGTTTTATTTTAAACCAACTTTGCAAAAGGAGAGTCATATATGATTTTAAAAGAAATCTCTGTTTATAGAGAAAAATTTAATAACCATTTACCTAAGGAAACGAAAATCGTTCTTTACTACCAGAACATTGAAGCTGTTGAGGATGAGGACAGGATTACTTTAGACGTTGATAAGAATTCAACGGCATATAAGGTGTTTGATTTAAACGGAACACAAAAAGACCCACTTAAAATGAAATTGACAAGTTATGAGGGCGAAACAAAGGTGTTAAAGGTGAACATTAATAAAATTCATTTCAACATGGCAGGTGACTTGGCAGTTAAATTAGAATTCAAAGTGCTCAAAACAATGGCTGGCGGGGCGGTCAGCGAACTGGGATTTTATTCATTACTTTAAAAGGATGATTTTAAAGAGAAAAGGAGGAATAACCAATGGCTTATGATGAGATCAATGGGAAATTAATTAATGCTAAAGTTAGTGATGTAATTAAAGCGTTGCAAGACCAACTTGATTTTAACGGAGATACGCCAATTGAATTCAGAATTAATGGTGAAGAAACAAGCAATGAAATTCAATTAGATCCATATGAAAATGTTTTATTGTTTCATTTAGAGGAGTCTTAAATAAGGAGGCAGGAAATGTACTTTATATCAGAACCGAATGATCTGATCGGCAAAGAAATTGGATTCATTCATGCAAACCGATTTTGTGATAGCACTATAATCGTAACCAAAGATGGTGGGGTGTTGATTGTAAAACAGGTTTTTGATTTGGACGAAGATCAAACAAATACCATTGTATTTAATGAATGCCGGGCAAAAAAAGAGTTATATGAGAACAGATATGCAAAACATGAACTTAATAGACTAAAAATCATTACAAAAAAGGATTGGGCTGATTATGAGCTGAAGCTTAAAAAAGCAGAAGAAGCTCGTCAAATTGAATACCAGAAGAAAAAAGAAGAGCGAGAAAGATTAGAATATGAAAGACTAAAACTGAAATTTGAGGGGAAATAAGTTCAAATGGATACATACGAAGTAATTGGTTGCTGGTTTAGACATTATAAAGGCGGTCTGTATAAGGTTATAGGAGAGGTCATTCACACTGAAACAGAAGAAAAGCTGGTTACATATGAAGACCAATACGCTGTTCTTTGGGCAAGACCTAAAGAAATGTTCTTTGGAAAAGTGATTATTGATGGTAAAGAGATTAAGAGATTCACAAAAATAGATTAGGAGTTGACGAAATATGATGAAATTCTTTGAGGTAAGTGATCCATATTACGCATTAATCAAGGCAAATACAAAAGAAAAGGCAATGAAGCTATATACAGAAGAAGTTGCTGATGATGACGAAGAGAATCTTAGCAAAGAAATGTATGAAGTTTCATTAGATCATGCAGTAAAAGCCTACATTCATAGAACTAGATTTGAACAAGGATTCTTCTTTAAAGATGAGATTACAAACAATTTAAAAGGCAGAGAAGAAGGCATAGTTGTAATGGATGGACATTTATTGTAAGAGATTAATTCTATAAAATCACAGTTTCATAGGAAGGGGAAGTAGTATGAGTGCAGCAAGAAAGTGGAGAGATTTGAGAAGCAAATTAATTGGATATAAGGTCTACGGTAAGTTCAGTGATGTTGTTATTGACCATATTCTAAATGATATGGATAAGTTGGACATAAGACACGAAAAAGATAAACACAAAAAATAGAGAAAAGGGAGTTGTGGAATGGGAGCTGTTAGACGTATTGATTCAACTCAACCGTATGTAAAAAAGAAAAACATTATCACCTTTACAATAGCCACTGAGAATACTCATATTCATTTAGCTGATGGGCAATCTTTTCCTGTGATCGAAGGAGATATTATTGCCACTGACCAACAGGGTAATCAATTTGTTGAATTAGAAAAAAATCTAGAAGACTATGTTCCTGTTGTTGAAGAAAAGAAGAGCTCGTTATATGAAAGTATGGCTAATGGTTACGTGGAAATGGGAGACATTAATTTAGAAATATCAGAAGCATTCCATCATGCTGAAAATGAAGCAGAAACAACCACGAACAGCGTAGTTAACGGAGTATATAAAGAATATTGATTATTACATATGAAAGCAAGACAGGTAATGTGAAAAGATTTGCTCAAGCATTACAAAGGGAGTTAAACTTCGACATCATTGAAATTACAGATGACTTAATCGTTGAAGAAGAATTCATACATATTACATATACGATAGGCTTTGGGGAAGTACCTGAAAGGACTTTAAATTTTATTGTTAAGAATAAAAATAAAATAAAAGGGGTTGCTGTGAGTGGTAACAAGGTTTGGGGTGATAACTATGGTTTAGCTGGGGACAAGGTTTCAGCAATGTTCCACGTACCATTGTTATTAAAGTTTGAACTAAGTGGAACAAAACAAGACTTACAGAAGATTAATCGGGAGGTACAACTTATTGACAAACACAATACCAAAGTGGATCAAGCTCAATAATGAGATCATGATTCAGAAAGACGGTAAGTTTCAATTTGAGAAGGATAAGGAGGCAGTACACAGCTACTTTGTTGATTACATTAATCAAAATACAGTCTTTTTTCATGACTTAAAAGAGAAACTGGATTATCTGATTAAAAATGATTATTACGAAGAAGAATTCTTAAGCGAATACACATTTGAGCAGATTAAATCGATTTTTAAAATTGCTTACAGTTACAAATTCAGATTCCCATCTTTCATGAGTACCTTTAAGTTCTACAATGACTATGCATTGAAGACAAACGACAAAACAAAGATTCTGGAAAGATATGAGGATCGTGTGTCAATTGTAGCTCTGTATTGTGCAGATGGTGATTATGAAAAGGCTACTGAGGAAGTACACGCCATGATGAAGCAAGAGTATCAGCCGGCAACGCCTACTTTCCTTAATGCAGGACGTAAGAGAAGAGGTGAAATGGTAAGCTGTTTCTTGCTTGAAGTGGGAGACAGTTTGAATGATATTTCACGGGCAATCGATATTTCCATGCAGCTGTCTAAAGTGGGCGGTGGCGTAGCGCTTAATCTAAACAAATTAAGAGCCAGAGGTGAAGCGATTAAAGATGTGGAAAACGCCACAAAAGGTGTCGTAGGTGTTATGAAGCTATTAGATAATGCTTTTAGATATGCAGATCAGATGGGACAAAGGCAAGGATCTGGAGCAGCTTATCTAAGCGTGTTCCATCCAGACATTACAGACTTCCTGGATACCAAAAAAATAAGTGCTGATGAAGATGTCCGAGTTAAAACACTGTCTATTGGTGTAGTTCTTCCTGATAAATTTATTGAATTGGCAAGAGAAGATAAGGATTTTTACATGTTCTATCCTCATTCAGTTTACAAAGAATATGGGCAGTATCTTGATGAGATGGACATCAATAAAATGTATGATGAGCTTGTTGAAAACCCTAGGGTTAGAAAAGCAAAAGGAAATGCTCGAAAGCTGTTGGAGCAATTGGCCATTTTAAGAAGTGAATCTGGATATCCTTATATCATGTTTGCTGACAATGTAAATAAAGTGCATCCAAATGAACATATTTCAAAAGTGAAGTTTTCTAATTTGTGCTCTGAAGTCCTCCAAGCATCACAAGTGTCAGTCTATACAGATTACGATCAGGAAGATGAAATTGGATTAGATATTTCATGTAATCTTGGATCCATGAACATTGTAAATGCAATGAATAATCAATCAATTGCTTCAACGGTTAGAATAGCAATTGACTCATTGACAACTGTTACAAGAAAAACAAACATTGTTAATGCCCCAGCTGTTGCGAGAGCAAATACACTAATGCGATCAATTGGTCTAGGGCAGATGAACCTGCATGGTTTTCTAGCTCAAAATAAAATCCCTTATGAAAGTGAAGAAGCTAAGGACTTTGCAAATACATACTTTATGATGGTTAACTTCTACTCCCTGCAGCGTTCAATGGAAATTGCAAGAGAAACAGGAGAGACGTACTACAAGTTTGACGGATCAACTTACAAATCAGGCGAGTATTTTGATAAGTACGTGACAAACGATTATATCCCTAAATATGAAATGGTTAAAAACCTGTTTGGAGATCAACATATTCCTAACATTGAAGATTGGATGAAGCTTAAAGAGGATGTTATGAAATATGGCTTGTATCATTCGTATAGGCAGGCTATTGCACCTACAGGAAGCATCTCATACGTTCAATCATCTACGGCCGGCGTAATGCCTATTATGGAGAGAATCGAGGAACGTACATACGGAAACAGTAAGACATATTATCCAATGCCAGGTTTATCGGCTCAGAATTGGTTCTTTTATAAGGAAGCATACGACATGGATATGTTTAAGGTAGTTGATCTTATTGCCACTATTCAGCAGCACGTCGACCAAGGCATTTCGTTTACGCTGTTTTTGAAAGATACGATGACGACGCGCCATCTAAACCGGATTGACTTATACGCGCATCATAAGGGAATCAAGACGCTTTATTATGCACGGACTAAAGATACGACACAGGAGGGGTGTTTGTCATGCGCGGTTTAAGTGAGGAGAGACAGAAGAGTATACGACGTGGAGACATAATTATCTACTACTTCGGGGGTACATTAATTAATGCGAAAGTTATTCAAGCGTATGAAGGTGGGTACCTCGAAGTTCGCCATAAAGACTTCCCGATACTGAACTGCTTATTAGGATACCGGGACGAGATCAAGACATCGGAAGTGTTGGGTGTAGTTAAGCATAAAGGCAAACGGGGAAAGGAGGACGAATAATTGACGAACGCAAACGAAATCCATACGGCGGCCGATTGGTCGCGGCACGAAGACGACTTTACGCAAATGTTTTACAACCAAAACGTAAAGCAGTTTTGGCTTCCGGAAGAGATCGCATTAAACGGCGATCTCCTCACTTGGAAATACTTAGGTAAAAATGAGCAGGATACGTATATGAAGGTGCTCGCCGGTCTGACACTGCTTGATACAGAGCAGGGGAACACGGGCATGCCGATTGTGGCCGAGCACGTCGAAGGCCATCAGCGAAAAGCGGTTCTTAATTTCATGGCGATGATGGAAAACGCTGTCCATGCGAAGTCTTACAGCAACATCTTTCTTACATTAGCTCCAACCGAGCAGATCAATGAAGTCTTCGAATGGGTGAAAAACAATAGGTTTCTTCAAAAGAAAGCAAGAACAATTGTTTCAATTTATAAAGCAGTTCAGAAAAACGATGTTATTTCCTTATTCAAAGCAATGGTTGCGTCTGTGTTTCTGGAGAGTTTCCTTTTCTACAGCGGTTTCTATTATCCGTTATATTTCTACGGACAAGGAAAACTGATGCAAAGCGGTGAGATCATTAACCTGATTATTTAATAGTCCCTTTTGTCGGCAACGGCAAATGTGAACCTCTCTAATTGCTGGAAAATCCTTTTTAGGACAATCAGCAGCGAAGCTATGCGAACCCAAAGGAGGTGAAAATGATAAGGAAAGAAGTCGATGAAGCACCTTGGTGGATAACGGAAACGGGAGTTATCATATCAAAAAAATTAAAGAAACCAAGAAAGACATTTATTACGCCACATGGCTATGAAATGATAGGATACACGCATCCGAATAAAGGAACACAGAACTTTTTAGTACATAGGTTAGTCGCAAAATATTTTATTCATGAAATACCAAAAGGAATGTTTGTAAACCACATAGATGGAAATAAACTAAACAATCACGTTCGGAATTTAGAGATAGTTACACCTAAAGAAAATACTCTACACGCAATGAAAATTGGATTAATGTCAGGACAACCTGGAGAAAGTAATTCAATGTCAAAGCTCACAGACTCAGAGGCAACAAATTTAATCTATGATTTGCTTGCTGGAATGAACAATGTTGAAGCTGGTGAAAAATACAGCCTTCATCCTCGTTACGTTAGTCTGATTCGACATAAAAGAAGATGGAAGACTTTATGGGATCGCATAGAACGTTCAACGACTATCGCATAGGCGGCGAAATTCCGCAAAACGAGTAGGGCGCAAGCTATTGGCGTGGGTGAGAACCCCTTAAATCGAAACGGGAGGCATCCTACAGGGATGATGATATAGTCTGCTCCTTACGGTAACGTAAGGCGGTTGCAACAGGGCAACGAGCCGAGAGTAGCGAACTCGGTTGAACTAGGGGTATTAGAGACGAAGCGATTCACGGCGTTTACGTCGGTTTATTAGCACAGGAGATATACAAGAAACAAACGCCTAAGAAGCAAAAAGAACTGTATGAATGGGCTTTAAGCTTGCTACAAGAGCTTTATGAAAATGAATTGGAGTATACAGAAAATGTTTATGATCAGGTTGGCTTAGCTCCAGATGTAAAGAAATTCATCAGGTACAATGCGAATAAAGCATTAAACAATCTGGGCTTTGATCATTGGTTTGAAGAAGAGGATGTTAATCCAATCGTTATTAATGGATTGAGCACTAAAACTAAGTCGCATGACTTCTTTAGCCAAAAAGGGAATGGGTACAAAAAAGCAACGGTGGAGCCATTAAAGGATTCAGATTTCATTTTCATTAACAAAGGAGTTATTTCATGAGACTGATTAAATTAGAGCAACCGAATTGCAATCCTTGCAAAATGGTATCCAATTACTTAAATAAAGCAGGAGTCGAATATGAGACAGTTGATGTAACACAGAAACCAGAAGTGGCAGCGCAATTTGGTGTCATGGGTGTACCGGTAACTTTCTTGC
Organism: Bacillus sp. FCW2; assembly: GCF_021228595.1. NCBI lineage: Bacteria > Bacillati > Bacillota > Bacilli > Caryophanales > Bacillaceae > Bacillus > Bacillus sp. FCW2. The sequence goes on from NZ_CP089436.1 coordinate 1,572,296, forward strand.
TTAATGAGCAAGGAGAAGAAGTAAAGCGGAGTATTGGTTTTAAGCCTAATGAACTTGATGAGTTGTTAAAGGAATTATGAAAAAAGGGTGATTTTATTGTAATTAAAAGGGAGGGCTGACCATATTCGGTTGGAATTTTAACAGGCTTTTGTGGTGGAAGTACATATTGTTATTGGTTTTTTTAATCACTATAATACCCTTATGGATAATTGATTGGATAACCTTCTGCAAGATTAAACGTGTAGACTGGATTATTCAACGGTACTCAGATTGGGTTGCTTATTTAATTTTTGGATAATAGATGTTTCACATAAAAAACTAAAGGAGTTAATAAAACATAATGCAAATTAAAATCAAATATTTAGATGATACACAAACAAGGATCAGCAAAATTGAGAAAGGGGATTGGATTGATCTCCGAGCGGCTGAAGATGTAGCAATCAAAAAGGACGAATTTAAACTTATCCCTTTAGGAGTAGCAATGGAGCTACCGGAAGGATATGAGGCTCATGTTGTTCCACGTTCAAGTACATTTAAAAACTTTGGCATCATTGAGACAAACTCAATGGGTGTTATTGATGAGTCCTACAAGGGAGACAATGATTTCTGGTTCTTTCCGGCTTATGCATTACGGGATACAGAAATTAAAAAAGGGGAGCGTATCTGTCAGTTCAGAATCATGGAGAAGATGCCTGCAGTTGAATTGATTGAGGTAGATCATTTAGGCAACGATGATCGAGGCGGTCACGGATCGACTGGAACTAAGTAATACAAGCCCTGGCTTTGATCATGATGTTTGTCCAGTGGAGGGTCTCAGCCAGGGCACAACTTAAAATACTCAAAAAGCTCGACAATTATGCCCAACAAAGCGGTTGTTTCATGAAAAGGTTTTAAAAACAGGGGTGTTGATGGAATGCACATCTCTATAAAAGAAGACTTTTATCTAAACAATAAGGAGGAAAAAGACGATAAACAATAACAATTATAAAGATTTGCAAGCAAAATATGACGACATGCTCTTCAGGAATGGGCTGTGTTTAGGATTTATTCAAAAACATGGGCTTGAAGATGTGTTTTTGGAGCATATGAAACAAGTTGCAGCTTATGAAGAAGACCAAAGGTATAGAGTTGCAGCAGTTAATTTTTTGAGTTTATTAGAATCAAATTAAAACAAAAAGGAGATTTGAAAATGAAAATTTCAATTAAAACAAGGCTAAATCCGACTGATCAATATAAGGTTGACGACTTTATTAATGCATTTAAGAACTTGCCGCCAGAAATAAGAATTCAGCTTTCTATGGACAACGGGAACAGTTGGCTGTTAGAACAAGTGTCAGTGAAAACAGAAAGAATCCTTCTTGATTGTTTACAAGAAGAAATTAAAAATATTGATAATCACCCTCTTTATTCTCATGCCACTTCATTAGGGCAAACTGTATTCCACAATACTCATAAAATTGCCGATGTTTTCAAAGAGTATGTGAAGAAATATGAATAATCACATAAAGAAAATAAAAAACCATCTAAAAGAAATAGACAACCTTAAAAATGGCCTAAAATTATTCAGTGAAGATGAAGAAGAATACATAAGCTTATTAGCTAAGATTCAACATCAGTTTGATTTAATTTCAGATGAATCAATGGAAGGGTTTAAAGAATTAACTTTACATATAAGAAATACAGGTCAGAAAAGAATACAACGAGGAATTGACCAGCTACCTCATACAATCAAAGAAAGTGTAAGTGAAGAAATCAAAGACATGAAGAGAGCCGGAGAGTTGTTTGATTAGTTATAATTATTTATAGGATAAAAATAAAATAAGGAGATGTATTAGGATTACATACTTTACGTTATTACTTGCAGCATACTTATTTGCACTAAACATTAATGAAATTAGATTAATTACTCGAGGGAAACAGAACGTATACGCTAAAGTCACACGTTTGCTTTCTAACTCACCGTATAAAGAACTGAAGAAGAATAAGAACTTAGTGTATGTCATGACATTGTTCAAGGGGATTTCGTTCATCATCCCCTTGGCTACTATTGGACTGATTACACATGGAGACTTGCTAATGTTAGCTTGGACAGCTTTTGCTTTAATTTATACCGGTTTAACGATGTTTAAAATTCTTGATGTTTTGGAAGGTGACTCAAACAATAAGCAAAACAAGTTCGTGTATATGCTGTTTGTTTGCGGTAATATTGTCTTCGTGGTTAACTTTATTATCAGTTGGTTTCAATAAAGGAGAATGGAAATATGACTCAATTTGATAAGCAGTACAACACAATCATAAATGACATTATTAATAATGGGATATCAGATGAAGAACTCAATGTCAGAACCAAATGGGACACTGATGGAACACCAGCACATACATTAAGTGTAATCAGTAAGCAAATGCGTTTTGATAATTCCGAAGTGCCAATTTTAACGACTAAAAAAGTCGCCTGGAAAACGGCGATCAAGGAATTACTTTGGATCTGGCAGCTTAAATCAAACAATGTTAACGAATTAAACAAGATGGGCGTGCATATCTGGGATCAATGGAAACAAGAAGACGGTACGATCGGCAATGCCTATGGCTATCAGCTTGGTAAGAAGAACAGAATACTAAACGGAGAAAAGGTTGATCAGGTTGATTATCTTCTTCATCAGTTGAAAAATAATCCATCATCACGCAGACATATTACAACGCTTTGGAATCCTGATGAATTAGACTCTATGGCATTGACGCCCTGTGTTTATGGCACTCAATGGCTTGTAAAAGGCGGGAAGTTGCATTTAGAAGTTTTCTGTCGCAGTAATGATCTTGCGCTCGGGAATCCGTTTAATGTATTCCAGTACAATGTTTTGCAGCGTATGATTGCTCAAGTTACTGGATATGAGCTAGGTGAGTATATCTTCAATATTGGAGACTGTCACGTGTACACTCGTCATATAGACAATTTAAAAATTCAAATGGACAGAGAGCAGTATGAAGCACCTGAGTTATGGATTAATCCAGATGTAAAGGACTTCTGTGATTTCACAATTGACGATTTCAAGCTGATTAATTATAAGCATGGAGACAAGCTTTACTTTGAGGTAGCAGTATAATGCTATCTCTTATTGCTTGCTGCGACAAATCAATGGCCATCGGGTATGAGAATAATTTGCTGTACCATATTCCTGAAGACATGAAACGTTTTAAAGAACTCACTACAGGAAAGCTGTGTATACAGGGAAGACATACATACGAATCGATCGTAAATATTACAGGTAAATCACTTCAAAATCGAAGGAATATCATATTGACTAAAAATAAGGATTTCAAGCCTGATCATTCTTCATTTGTTTATCATTCGATTGATGATGTATTAAAGCTCATACGAGGACAATTGGATACAGATGAAGAAGTAATGGTCATCGGAGGAGGCACTATATACGAGGCATTCTTGCCACATGCTGATAAGGTTTATTTGACGATTGTTGACTCAGTTGCTGAGAAGGCAGATTCATATTTTCCAAGGTTAAATGATGATTGGAGAGTAATTGAAAAGGATCACAGGAAAGCACACAACAATACCACATTTAATTATTCATTTGTGACTTACTCAAAATAAATTAAGGATAAAAATAAAATAGTTATAGACTTTTGAGAAGTTGAATGATAAGATAAAGACAAGTTAAAAGCTTGTCTTTTTTTACATACTTTTAGAATAAAAATAAAATAATAAATAGGAGTGACGTTATGAAAACTGCAAAAGATTATCTTGTTTCCATTTCCAAACCTCTTGTTGCAATTGAGGAGACTAAACAACGACTTCAAAATGAAATTGATAACCTTTATAAAGAGCTAGGGAAAGTTGATAAAGAGCTCAATGAATTTTATCACAAGTTAGAAGAGGCAAAATTTAATGCTTCAGAGGGATATCATCTTTCGTTAAAAGGTCAAAGGATATTGAGAAAGAGAAGAAACTTAAAACAAGAGCTCCAATTAATGAACACACTTTTCGGGAGTTTGAACAATAACGGTTGGACTCTTGAATCACTAAAAATTGCAGAGTATAAAATTAGCAAAAAGAAAAACAAGCACTTACAGTATGAATCGGTTTAAAGACATAATCCACATTCACATTGTGAATACATATTGAATCCTTATAAGGAGGTGATTAATTGCAACAAAAAGAGCGAGAATTGCTGTCAAAGAAAGAACAGCTTGAAGTTGACGTTTTAGAAAAGGAAGCAGCATTACTCCGGCTAGAAGTGGAACAAGAAGATTTTAATCTCCACAAAATTGGGGAGATCGGAGTACTTAAAGATTTTCTTTTATACATAAAGAAATACAGAGCGATGTTTACTGTGCAGCAAGCAGAAGAATTTAGAAATATGGATGAACGAATGAAAGAAATCGTCAAAGTCCAGGATGGACAAGTAATGGTTAATGAAGAAGCTTTAGCAGCGTTTATTGAGGAAATTGAGAATCAAATAAATTTAACTTAGAGGTGTATCGCGTGAATAACAACACAAGCTTTTCAGATCAAATTGAAAAGGCTGTTAGAGCGATGCAAGATAAAAACGGCCGACCTATATGCGATCGTAATAACGAGATACAGAAAATACAGGAGATACAAGAACTAGTGAAGCAGAAGACATCAGAGTATAAAGCCTTTCATTCAGAGGTTGAGAAGGTTGTCGAGGATAACAAGTCTTTGCGCTGTGCATTAGCTGAGACTATTGCAGAGAATGAACGATTGAAGAATGACATGCCCCGGAATATATTCGCAATGTCAAATGAATTATGCCGCATCAGGCAAGAGCTTATGGATTTGAGCGCGGATAACAGGCGATTGAAAGAAGACCGTCAGAAGTTGGTCGGAATGCTTGTGAAGTCATTCGCTTTAAACGTATCACTTATGGACGACTTAATGCCGGAATGGCGACACTTTGCGAAAGAAGAACTAGATGACTTAGAGGAGGCGTTAAAATGAAGCCGACAATCACGAAGGAACAGGCAGAGGCTATAGAAGAACTCCGATTAAGATTGAGCGATGAAGGAATATTGCTATCATATACAAATGATAGCTTAACAGTTGGCGATAATAAAAGCGGTTGTTTATATAATCTTGATTTATTAACATTAGCTGCTGCATTAATTAACGGTTATGAATCTGAACCGACACCTGAGGAAAAACTGCGGGACTATTATGAGCATATAAAAAGATCGCGGGATGAGAGGTATGTAGCAGGGGATATTGAAGCTAAACGCCATAATGCTGGAGTATTAACCGGAATACGCAATACACTTGACCTTCTCGGAATCGAAATCGAAGGGGTGAACGCGCGATGAAACGACCGACACCGTACGAATTAAACGAAGCAATATCAGCGCTACAGCTCGGCGTACCCGAACACCTTTATCATCACGTTTGGCGCCTTCTCTACGAAATCGAAGCCTTACGTGAGGAGGTCAGAAGATGATCGATAAATTGACGAAAGATCAACTCGAAGTAATCCGAAAGCGTTCGGAGAAGGCTACGGAAGGCCCGTGGCGAATCGGGAAGCAATCACCAAACGGATTAAATAATATCGGAACAATTGGCGGATTACTGACTGCACAAACAACGGATGAAGAGGACGCAAATTTCATCGCAAACGCCCGCCAAGATATTCCGTCGCTACTCGATCACATTACTTTTCTAAACGAAGTAATATCGAGCTGCCGATGCGCTGAGTGTGGCGATGAATTGGGGGAAGATTGGGCAACTAACAACGGAGTAGCGTTTTGCAATTACTGTGCTGGACTTAATTCTTTATGAAATCTGTATTTTAAAGAGAATGCGAGTTATCTTGAGGCTGAAAAAGGAGGTGGGAAAATGGGACAGGTGCTACACAACCCTGGACGGGGAGCTTAATAGGAACATTATAAAAGGTGGTGAATACAATGCCAGTAGTTTTATACGGATTTGGAAGAGGAGCATAAAAAAGAGAGGGGACAGACCCCTCTTGATTAATGAAATTGGCCATTCATACTTTGTTTAGCTAAGCGAACCAAACGTTTTGTAATCATGAACAATAAACAAAGGAGTGAAATGTATAGGCATTATTAAAGAACAAAAGGTTGAGGTCAGCTGGAATCCTATGACATCGAGACACTATCAAACACTAGGATATGAATTTACCTTTTGGAGGGATAAATTTCATGTGCCATATTATCATTTACCACTTACTTCTGAAAAAATGGTTTTAGTTTCTTGTGACAAAGAGAAATGCACAAATGTTAAGTCAGTTAAATATAATGAATTTAACCGGTTGTACAAAAATAAAAAATATGAATGTAAAAAACATAGCCATTCTTATTATGAGGATAAAGCGCGGGAAAGAGGGTTTATTTTAACATCAGAATACAAAGGTGTAAAAGGTAAAGTTGATTTGATCTGTTTAAAGAATGGTCATAAATCAACAAAATTGTGGTCTCAAATTAATAATGGATCTAAATGTTTAAAATGTCATCAGGAAAGCCTGAAATTGAGCATTGATTATATTAAAGAAGAATTCTTAAAGAAAAACTTATTGCTTTTATCAAATGAATACGCCCACGAAAAGAGCAAGTTAGCTTTTAAATGTAAGAATGGACACTATGGAGAAATTGCGTGGAACTATTTTCAACAAGGAGGGGGATGCCAGCAGTGCTATAGGAAGAGTCGTTTTAGAGAAGGTAATCCGAGGTGGAATAAGAATAAAACTGATACTCAGAGGATAAATGACAGAAAGTATCGTGAATATTTACAGTGGAGAAAGAAAGTTCTACAGAGGGATGATTACACATGTCAAAAATGCTGGCTTAAAAAGAAAAATTATTTAACTGCTCACCATATCTATAATTATATGGAGCATAAAGATATTCGACTAGAAGTTGATAACGGGTTGACCTTGTGTGATTCTTGCCATGAACATTTTCATAATACATATGGATACACTAACAACAATTATATGCAACTGTTTATGTACTTAAACAAAGAAGGGGGATAATATGAAAATCGATTATGTTTCAGATCTTCATATTAATCACTGGATACCTTGGAACAATAACCAAATCAAATGGGAAAAACGAACAAGGGAGATTATTAGAAGGTTAATATCGAATGGAAATGGAGAGGTATTAATCATTGCCGGTGACTTTACTGAGTGGAATCAACAGACACTGTGGGTACTTGATGAAGTAGCAAAGCAGTATGAAAAGGTTTACTTCACATATGGTAATCATGATCTTTATTTACTCAGTAAGAATCAGCAACGAAAATATTCCGATTCATTGGGAAGAGTGAAAGATTTAATTCAGAAGGCAGCAGACATCAATAATGTCACTCCATTAATAAAGTCTACGGATACATACAAAGGAAAAGTCTTTGCTGGAGATGTCATGTGGTATCTTCCAAAAGGAAATGAAGGATGGGATTTCTTCAAAGGTGTCTCTAATGATTCAAACTATATCAGTCTTAATGGATACAGCAAAGAAGATGGAGTACGAGCAATGTGGAAAGAATCAATGGGATGGTATGACACTCTTGAAAATGCACAAGTTGATGTATTTGTCTCACATGTTCCACCTGTTCACAATCCTTATTCTCCATTTGAGCCTAATACATGCTACATGGTTGATGTCCCGTTCATTAACGCAAAACATTGGGTTTGTGGCCATGATCATTTACAAGCTGAGTTTTATAAAGAAGGAACGAGCTTTCACATGAACTGCATTGGATATCCATATGACTATGATATGTATTCTAGAGTAAATGAGATACCAGGTAAGCAAGTTGATACGTATAAAACGTTTGAGTTGAAGACATTTGAAATATGAGGTGAATTCGTGAAGAAAAAATTAGATGATGTGTGGACAGTTGTATATAAAGATCATGATGAAGAACCTATGGCCTTTTCATACTATTCCAAAACAGATGCGGAGATTGCAAAACAGACAATTGAAAAATCAAACGGTACTCAGTTAGTTAATGAAAAGGAAGAAGTCGTAGGGCATATTCATTTAGACTGGGTCTATTTAATCCAAGGGAGGTTAATTAAAAGCGACTAGGATAGAGAAAATAAAATTCTAATTTTATACAGAAGGGAATTGAAGATATGGAGCTGAAATACGCAAGCGGAAAGCACTTAGAAAGAGGATGGACTTTATCATATGACTTGTTAGTATCAATTCAAAAGAAAATGGAAGAAAAATTTTCAGTAGATGAAATTCCTTCCTTAGAGCAAATTGAAGGAACATTAATAACGTTTGATATGTTATCTGTAAAAGAATAAATTGTTTATTTTTCGATTTTATCCAGAAAGGGGAAATGAAGAATGGATTACACAAAACTGTTAGAAGAAAAGTACCCAATTAGCATTATTCAGTATGTAAGACAGAGAGAAGGTTTAGATAAGGAAGATGTCTCCATGGATAAAGAAATTCTAGAAATGACGAACTCAGAAGTGTTTAGAGATGTCCTAGCTTGGAATGGCCTTCTTGGAGGATGGGATTATACAATTAAAGATTGGATTAAGAGCATTTATGGAATCGATCTTGATGACTTTGAAAAGTGAAACCATGCCATATGGACAATGCGATAAATGTTATCAATATGGACATTTGCAAAGACACTCATACGGAATCTTTTATTGGTATTTTTGCAAAACATGTAATTAACAGTAACAACAAAAGTTTCTTCTTACTTTGGGACTTCATAAACTAGAAAGGAGAGGGTTAAGTGGATAATAAAAAGAGGGGCGTAATTCACTTATACAAATATGACTTTGAAGATGGTAAATATGCTCTAAATATAGGCTGTGATGGGTCTGCCAACTTAGACATAAAGGCATTTAGAATAATGTTAAATCAATGCGTAGGACACCCCAATATGACACTATTTGATGATAAGTCTAAAAGAGATGAGAGGTATAAAAAAGCAAAAAGAATGCTTTTAGATGCAGGGTACACAATAGAAGAAAAATAGACAAATCGTTTCTAATTTTATACGGAAGAGAGGGATTGATACTATGATTGGGAAAGCATTATACAATAATTTGTGGTTTGAAGTTGCAAATATCAACTTTGACACAGGGCATATCATAATTAAAAACGACAGTGAAAACTCGTTGGGTTTGAGAATAGGTAAAACACTAACACTTGACCTTGATTACGTCGATGATGTAAAAATTGGACTTTTGCTTTAAATGAATAAAATGTTGATTCTATTGAGAATGGAGGGGTCTAAATGGAGCTACCTAATGAAAAATCAAATTTATCTTGGTTAGATGAAAGAACTATTATTCTTTCACCTACAGGCAGTTACGCATATGGAACAAACACAGAAGATTCAGACCGTGATTTCAAGGGAGTGTGTATTCCCCCAGAAGAGTATTATCTAGGTTTAGAATCCTTTAATGAATACCACACAAGCGGCGGAAAAAACTTTAAAAACACAAAGGACGACGTAGATATTAGCATCATTCATGTTAACAAGTTCATTAAAGATGCTATGAGCGGAGTACCTAACAATATTGAAATCCTATTTGTTAGTCCTGATAAATACCTAAAGTTAACTCGCCTAGGTCAGAAAATCATTGACAGCCGTCACTTGTTCTTATCAAAGCTTATTCAAAAACGTTTTGGGGGTTACGCCAACTCCCAGATCCAGAAACTGAAGAACAAGGTGTCTAACGGGAGTGGGAGACAGGACTTGATTGAGCAGTATGGCTACGATACAAAGTTTTTTATGCACGGTGTACGTTTACTTACCAGTGCAATTGAAATTTTAAAAACTGGTGATTTCAGTACTTACCGAACTAACAGAGAGCTACTATTAGACTGCCGTAATGGAAAATACTCTTTTGAAGAAGCTATGCAGATGATTGAGGAGTATGATGCTCAATTAAAGGTCGCTGCTGCAAATTCAGATTTGCCTAACGCCCCCGACTATAAAAAAATTAATCAACTGTTAATCGAAATTAATAAAGAGGGGTTAGAACTATGGAGGCCTAAGGGATGAAAGAGATATTTAAGAAATTAGGGTACATTCGTTTGACCAGCCTTATTCAGGGGTTTGTGGCCGGTGTTGCGACTTGTGTTGGGACTTATCTGATTTTAACTATTTGGGGGATGTGAGTCGAGAAAGGAGGGGTTGTTTGAAGATTAGTAATAAAGAGAGGGAAAAAGAATTGCGCAAAACGAGGGAGGACTGCTCCAATGATCAAAAGAGTTTTCGGTTTTAAATCAGACGATTGGAGACACATTTTTTTCTTATCAAGGAGTGCGACCAAGAATTTCTTTAAAGGTGATTTTCATGAAGCAACCGATGCACTTTATTGGATACGAGTACACTTGTCTTATGACTCAAATAAAGTAAGTTGAACATTAAATAAAATCGGTCTTTTGTTTAGAGTAAAAATAAAATTAGTATAGGTGAATGTATGGGTCTATTAAAAGATGAAAAAAGAAAAACTGGGGACTGTGGAGAGTTTCTAGTTTTATATGACTTAACTAAAAAGGGGTTTGAGCTTTTTTCCCCAATGAATAATGGAAGCTTAATTGATATTGTTGCTATAAAAAATGGTGCATCCTTTAAAATTCAAGTAAAAGCTTCTGATAAGGTTCTGAATGATAAATTGGTATTTGATATTCGCAGATCTAACAATGTGTATTCGAAAACTAGTTTTGATGTTCTTGCTTTAGTTGATACTGAAAACAATAAAGTCGCCTATTTGAAGTGGGAAGAGATGTATAACCGTAGCACAATAAAAATGAGAACTAGTAACTATAATAGGAATTTTCATAGCCCGCATACCACAGTACATTACTTTGATGATCATTTAGAATTTCCATATAGAGCGAATGATCCTGATATACTAGTTACCCATTAAGTGATAATGGACAATTACTTAATCAAGAAATGACATACATAATCGCATGATATAGTTACCATTTAGTAGCGAGACAATAAATTCAAATAACATAGGGAAAAGAGGCGAGAACAATTAACAAGCCTTATCATTCAATTCAAGCACTGTGTAATAAGATGGATAGGCAAATGAAAACAGCAAAGGAGGCCATTGAAGAAAAAGAATACGAAAGAGCCCACCGTAACCTAATCAACCTTTCAGATAATAATGAAGAATTGATGCAGGAAATCAGATGGGCTCGAAAAGGGATTAAGATTTAACTTTTCTTCTTTCTTCGTGGTTCCATTCGTACAGCTCTTCAATTGAGCAACCAATGGCATCAGCAAAAGTCATGCCTGTAGCTAAGTTCATATTAGCTTTAGCCCCACTTATATAATCGTGGATACGTTGTCTCGGATATCCTGTGCGTTTGAAAAGGTCATCAACTGTGAGGTCATATTCAAACATTAATTCATTTAAACGAGGGCGTAGAGGTGTCCATTGCTTCATTTCGTACACTTCTTTCAATATTAATTGACATAAAACAGTGTAACAAAGGTTTATTTTAATATCAATTCTGATTTCAATATTTTAGGAGAGTGATTGATTGGCAGGTACAAACCAAGGCAAGGTTTTTGAAGCAAATATAGAAAAATCAGCTGCAGATCAAAAGCTGTTCTTCTATAGAATTAAAGATGTTAACCCAATGTTTTTGAAAAGGGGAGCAGCTGTATCAAAAAACAAATACGATTGTTTCCTGCACTTTAAAGGTTATCTTTTTCCTTTTGAACTTAAATCAACAAAGAACAAGTCTGTATCTTTCAGTGAAAAGATCATCAAGCCACAACAGATTAAACATTTAAAAGAGGCAGCGCAATATCCAAACATAATTCCTGGTTTTCTATTTCAGTTTAGAGAGCCGGAAAACAAAGTTTATTTCGTACATATTAATGATTTCCTTACATATAAGAACATAGCTGAAAATCAGTTGTCACATACATATAAGAATAAAGTAAACAAATCCAGTATCCCAATTGCAATTTGCGAAGAGATCGGCACAGAAGTCCGTTCGATGAAGAAAAAAGTTAACTATACATATTACTTGAATAAGCTTTGCGATGATTTGATTAAAAAAGAACAGCAGAGTGTGAGTGCTGTATGAGTCAATTCGTTAAGTCATCTTCAAAGCAATCGTTTGAAATAGAAAAATATCATATAACGATTGAAAGCATGAATCAACCATCTGCTGAAGCAATTAAGAAAGTCAATTTAAAAGTGAATGAAGTAATGTCTAATTTATTAGCAAAAGAAAAGAGCCATTAATCTGGCTCTTTTTATTGTTGTACTTAAACTATAATGCTTGTGACGATTATCGGGATGACCTTAATGCCGGTCGCGATGAATCATATTGCCGGCGGGGAAGGCAGCGAGGATTTCGGTGATCCGGCTAACCTTGCCCTCGGATTTACGGTGCTCGTCATCATCGTGCTGCTTTATCGGTTTACAAAAGGATTTTTGAAATCCATTTCGATTTTAATCGGCATTGTCATCGGGACGGCCATCGCATATTTTATGGGAAAAGTGCAATTTGACAATGTGGCGAGTGCTGACGCAATTCAAATGATTAAACCGTTTTACTTCGGGACGCCGACATTTCATGCGGCACCGATTATTACGATGTCCATCGTTGCCATTGTCAGCCTTGTTGAATCAACCGGCGTCTATTTCGCTCTCGGTGACCTGACAAACCGGCGCCTGTCTGAACGTGATTTAGCAAAAGGCTACCGCGCGGAAGGCCTGGCGGTATTCATCAGCGGCATTTTTAATGCTTTTCCGTACACGGCTTATTCCCAAAACGTCGGCCTCGTGCAGCTGACGGGAATTAAGAAAAACGCGGTCATCGGTGTCACGGGCGCACTTTTAATGCTCTTCGGCCTTTTTCCGAAAATCGCAGCCTTCACGACCATCATCCCGTCTTCGGTGCTGGGAGGCGCGATGGTGGCCATGTTCGGCATGGTCATTTCCTACGGCATTAAAATGCTCAGTCAAATTGACTTTAAAAAGCAGGAAAATCTTCTGATCGTCGCGTGTTCGGTCGGATTGGGACTCGGTGTAACCGTCGTTCCCGATATGTTTAAGCACCTGCCGTCTTACTTAAATCTGCTGACCACAAACGGAATCGTCGCCGGAAGCTTTACCGCCGTGATTTTGAATATTATTTATAACATGATTCCTAAAACGAAAAAAACCCTTGATGTGACAAGGGTTCAAGAGGGTTAGTTATCCGTTTTTCTTTAAAATAACATCTTATTTTATCCAGATCGAGGATGCTTCCGAAAGTTGCTGAACTTTTTGCGAGGCATTCTCTTTCATTTTTTGAAAAAGAAACTAAATTGAGTGATGAGGCATCCGCCTTATTTCGCCGAAAAACCGTCCCGCACTATATGTACGTGAACGAGTATTTTGTGCACAGATCCTTACAAAAGAGAGTGAAAAGAAGGGAAAGCCCCTTCTTTTAATTAATCCATCCTTCAAAAGTTGCGCGATAGAACCCTTCGATTATCTCTACTTTCTTAAGGTAATAAGTAACACCATTCTTAACAGTTGTATTTGGGATATCCCATCTATGAAGGTAATCCATTGTAAAAGAATCTTTGGTCGCTTGTGTCGAAATTTTTGTTTGAGTTGAGTCGCTATTTGTATTGCCAGGGCTGGATGCAAAAGCAGGGGCAGCGGAAACGAGTAAAGCGAGAGACAAGGCAGAACCAGTTAAAACCTTTTTCAATTTCATTTTAAACACTCCTTTTTTAATACAATTGTATTATTACATAAAATACAAAAATGACCAAGGATTTTTTTGTTAATATTTTGTGAGTGTGAATTTAGTTAGGGGCAATCCTATCATTCACTGTTGAGGCTTTATTTCAGGATATTGATAAGTATATAGAGAAAAAGAGTTGAATATTGCCGGCCTCTGGTGATCTGCAGCTTTTGAGTGAGTGCTTGCTTTAGATATTTCAATGCTTTTCCAACGGGGAAGGTGCGATATGAAATTTAACACTGAAACAATTGTACAAAAGTAAAATCTTTATTTAAAATGTTATAAATACGAATTTTCAATATAGGAGGTTATCTGATGGCAGAAAAGAAAAAAGCTTTAATCATTGTGGATGTACAAAAAGCCTTTGATGATAAAAAGTGGGGAGAACGAAATAACGTAAAGGCGGAAGAAAATATCAGCAAAATACTGAAATTATGGAGAGAAAAAGGATGGACAGTCATATACATACAACATATTTCTGATAAACCTGGTTCTTTATTTTATCCAAAAAATGAGGGGGTTGCTATAAAGGAAATCGTTAAACCTATGGATAAAGAAGTCATTATAACCAAGAAAGTAAACAGCAGCTTTATTGGTACTAATCTAGAAGAGCTTTTAAAAGCAAATGATATAACAACTGTCGTAATCACTGGCTTGACTACACCGCACTGTGTTTCAACAACCACAAGGATGAGCGGTAATTTAGGATTTGATACATACCTGATTTCAGATGCAACAGCAGCCTTTGGAATGAGAGACCAAAATGATACATATTATGATGCAGAGACTATTCACAATATATCTCTGGCAACATTGCATGATGAATTCGCCACAATATTAACGACTGATCAATTAATCAATGATTTTATAGCCGGCTGAAAAGCATATTCAGGCGCATACAAGGACCTCGTCGGAAAATACGGGGAATACCGACTCTTTTCATCATCGCAATATCGATTGAAAAAAGGCATCTGCTTCAGATGCTTTTTTTGTTTCTTGTAAACCGGTTTCGGTAAAAAATGATCGGCGGTTAACGGTCTGATTCGGCTTCGGTTTTGAATAACAAAAGGCTTACTAATCCGCGAATTATTCAAGATTTTTTGGCTTGTGCTGAGTCTGGTGTTTTTTGATTTCCTCGAATATATTGGCTTGATCATCTTTTTGAGGCCGAGGCTCTTTGTTAAGACATTTTGGATCGATCACATTTTTAAGATCTTTGATGGTTTACAGTCATCTTTTAATTCGTAGTCTAATTGTCCATTAGTTTCTAAAGTGGCATATATATCGGATCAATTATTAAGGTCAGTGAAACTAGAAAAAGGGGACAGAGCCCCCTTCATATTCGTAACAGCGCTCATCATTCCCATACCAGATTCCGTTCCAGAAAGAAACTCCTTTTAGATACCAATTGTTGATACCGTCCAGCAGTTGCAAAAGCAGGAGATGCTGATACAAGTAGAGCAAGAGATAATACAGAATCTGTCATAATTTTCAATTTTGACACTTCTTAGATACATGTTAGCAATCATTTATTCTCTCATCTGCACGGTAACATACGGATTATTTTTAGTTATTACTTAAGACAAACTTTCCGCCCGTCATTTCCGCCCGTCATGAAAAATCAGCTTTTGTAGACGGCTGTCCAAGTGCCATCAGCACCATGGAAGGTGATGTTGTCTAAATAATAGGTGATTCCATTCCGGTAAATTGAAGTAGGATAATCAGGGCCAGAACCATTAAGTATGAACGTCGCCAAAGCAGATACTTCCTTCGTTTTACTTTCTGCAGAAGGTGTATCAGCAGGACCTGCGGCAAAAGCAGGGGCGGCAGAACAGAGTAAAGCGAGTGATAGGGCTGAGCCGGCTAAAGTTTTTTTCATTTTCATTGTAAACACTCCTTTTCTTTTTTTAATACAATTGTATTATTACATATTATGTTAAATAAGTACATGCTTATCTTTGTTAATTTTTTGTGAACAAACAGATAATCTATTTAAACGCAGAGTTGAAATAAGTATGATGATGAAGCAATTATCATCTATAAAAATAAGATCAGGAAGTAGCTGATTTTCTCAAAAATCATCTGCTCTTGCGAAATGAGGAGTTGCATGACATTTACGGCACGGGCGGTAGCCATTATCAAACAGATACCTGAAGGAAAAGTGATGACGTATGGTCAAATTGCCGGTCTTGCGGGAAGTCCGCGGGGAGCGAGGCAGGTTGTGCGGATTCTTCACTCCATGAGTAAAAAGCATCATCTTCCTTGGCACAGGGTCATCAATGCAAAGGGCGAAATCGGATTGAGAGATGAAGAGATGTTTTCCGTACAGAAGCTGTCTCTTGAAGCTGAGGGGGTAGCGGTCACGTCAGACGGACGGATCGATCTCAATTTATACGTCTATGATCCGAATATGTAAAAAAACCTGCCGTATATCGGCAGGTTTTTCAGTTATATGCTTTGAGCCGGCCAGAAAGGTTTTGCCGGATATAAGGCCATTCCTCCCGAAGGATGGAGTAGTAGGCGGTATCTCTGAGGCCGCCGTCGACAGCCGGAATGTGTGCGCGGCGGATCCCTTCAAATTGGGCTCCGATCCGCAAAATCGCAGTCCGTGAGCGCTGGTTGCGAACGTCGGTTTTCAGCGTCACCCTGACAGCTTGCCACACGTCAAACGCATGGGTCAGCATCAGAAGTTTACATTCCGTATTGACACCGGTCCGCTGCACGGCAGAGGCATACCAAGTGCTGCCGATCTCACATACTTCCGGAGCTGCATCTGTCGGCCGCGTAAACACTTCCACATCAATAAACCTCGTGCTCCCGACGATTCGGTCTGTTTCAAGACTCCGTACTGCAAAAGGCAATGCAAGTCTTTTTTCATAATCGGAAAGCGCGCGCTCAATATAACGCTTTGTTTCTTCGATTCCGTCAGGAACATGGGTGTAAGCGTAAGTCGTCCTATTTTCTGAAGCAGCGTCACAAAGTGCTTGAGTGTGATCAATCGCCAGCGGCTCTAACTGTACGAGTGACCCTCTAAGAATGACAGGCTTCAGCATTCTTATCACAACCTTTTTTTTATGAATGGATCAAGTATAGTCGAACGGTTTCTTATTCAAAAGGGCCAATTTCCTATTAAAATGGCATGTCAGTGAAATCCTCGATTCACACTTATGCATACATTCAGGAAAAAAGCGGAAAACTTTATGTAAAGAGGTGATGGGCATGGCATATGTGTTATCTGTCGGAACGAGCATTCCGAAGTATCATGTCTCGCAAGAAACGGCGGCGGATTTTGCGAGAGGGATGTTTGCCGATTCATTTAAGGATATTGACCGGCTGTTAAAAGCCTTTCAAAACGGCGAAATTGAATCAAGGCAGTTTGTCCGGCCGATTGAATGGTATAAAACGGCACGGGGTTTTTCAGAAAAAAACCGGCTGTATACGGAAGAAACCGTCAAGCACAGTGCGGATGCGGCACTTGATTGTTTAACAAACCCGGATTGTTTAACAAATCCCTTTCCGTATGAAAAAGTGGATGCGATCTTTTTTATTTCCAGCACCGGGCTTTCGACACCCAGCATTGAAGCGAAAGTGATGAATCAGCTTCCGTTTTCTGCGAAAACAAAACGGATACCGATCTGGGGTTTAGGATGCGCGGGCGGAGCGGCCGGCCTGTCCAGGGCATACGAATACTGCCGCGCGTATCCTGAAGCATACGTGCTTGTCATCGCGGCTGAACTCTGCAGCTTAACGTTTCAGCCGAACGACAAGTCAAAAAGCAACTTAATCGGAACTTCCCTGTTTGCGGACGGAATTGCCGCAGTACTAATCGGAGGAGAAAAGGCGAACCGAAACGACGTCAAACAGCCGCTTCTTCCGCGGATATTCGCCACTCAATCGGTGATGATGCCGGATGCGGAAGATGTGATGGGCTGGGAATTCACGGACAGCGGTTTTCAAGTCATTTTTTCAAGAGATATTCCCACCCTGGTTTCACAGTGGCTGAAGGACAATGTTGATGAATTTTTACTTGAATATGGCGTCAGTCCTCACGACATTAAAACCTTTCTTGCCCATCCCGGCGGGAAAAAGGTCATTGATGCCTATTTAACGAGTCTTTCAATGGACACCGGGCAGCTTGCGGCATCTCGGAAGGTGCTGCAAAAACACGGGAACATGTCTTCCGCAACTATTTTTCATGTGATAAAAGAACAGTTGCTCCACGGACGGCAGAAAGAAAACGAAAAAGGGCTGATCGGCGCTCTCGGGCCGGGATTTTCGTCTGAGCTTTTGCTGTTCGGCTGGGAAAAGGGGGCTTCTTAATGTTTTGGCTGTTTATCATGCTGCTTGCGGCCCAGCGGATTGCGGAGATGATCGTGGCCCGGCGCAATGAGCAAAAGGTGAAAAAGCAAGGCGCAGTCGAATACGGAGAAGGACATTATCCCTTTCTCGTCCTGATGCATGTGCTCTTTTTTGTCTCTCTTACAGCTGAGGTGGCGGCGTTTCAAAAAACGCTTTCTCCAAGGTGGGCCGCCATTATATGTATCATTTTATTTGTACAGGGGATCAGGTATTGGGCGCTATTATCATTAGGACGGTATTGGAATACGAAAATCCTTGTCGTGCCGGATGCGGAGCTTGTCAGAAAGGGGCCGTACAGGTGGATGAAGCACCCGAACTACGCGGTCGTCATCTTAGAATTTATTTTTCTGCCGCTGTTATACGGAGCGTATTGGACACTGTTTCTCTTTTCGATTCTCAATGCCTGCATGCTCACTGTGAGGATTCGCGCCGAAGAGAAAGCGCTAGAAGAAAACACCGCAAAATAGAGATTGAAAATCATTCTCACTCATGATAAGATGTAAATATGAAAATGATTCTCATTCAAGGTGGTGCCGAAAATGACAATGTTATTTTTATTTGCAGCCGTTTGTACATACAGTGTTTTAATTGGTTTCGTATTGAAAAAAGTTTCGAATAAATCGATGTCTTCTTAAACATCTGCGGTTTTTCCTGCCGCGGGTGTTTTTTCTTTATCAGCTGCCGATATCGGCGGCTTTTTTGCGTTTCCTGAAGAAAAGTGTGCCATTCTTGTGTAAAATGGGGGAGAGGTTTTTTTCAGAGCTTTCTAAAAATGAAAACGTCATTTGATGCGACAGACACAAAGGGGTAAAGACACATGACAGAAGAAGAACGCCATAACAGGGAGATTTTCAGCAGAACGGGTGCCTTATACGCACAATTTTTGGATCATCAGGATGAAAAACGGGCCGATCAGCTCGCGGCCATTATGAAAAAAGCGGCTGATGAAGAGGTTTATATCGCGTTTACCGGGCATTATTCGGCCGGAAAGTCCTCTTTATTAAACACATTGCTCGGTGAAGACATACTGCCGACAAGCCCGATTCCTACAAGCGCCAACCTCGTTGTCATCCGGCACGGTGAAGATAAAGTCGTGCTTCATACGACGGACGGGGCTTATGCAGAGATCAAAGGAAGTTACGATAAAGAACAAGTGCAGCAATTCTGTAAAGATGGTGAGCAAATTGAAACGGTGGAAGTCTATGCCGGCTTTAAGGAGTCAGAGCCTTATGCGGCCTACATCGACACACCGGGAATTGATTCGACGGACGAAGCGCATTTTTTATCTGCGGCTTCGGTTCTTCATCAGGCTGACGCTTTATTTTACGTCGTTCATTATAATCACGTTCATTCAGAAGAAAATATGCTGTTTCTCAGCTCCATCAAGGACCGTATTCCGAATTTGTTTCTGATCGTCAACCAAATTGACAGACATGATGAAACTGAAACGAAGTTTGAAGAGTACCGCAGGCAGGTGGAAGATATGCTTGAAGGCGCGGGAATACCGAAAGAATCGCTTTTCTTTACGTCTGTCACTGAGCCTGACCATCCTTTAAACGGCATGGAACAGCTGAAAAAACATCTGCAGAAGCTGAAACAGCAGGCAAAAACAAATTTATGGTCCTTAACGGAGAGAAAAGTTGCGCACTTAGTCAAAGAGCATGAAGAGATGCTCGTAAAAGATGATAAAAACGGCAACGGAGAGCAGTTTGACAAACAAGAAGCACTTGTCCGTTCTGTTGAAGATGAGCTTAAAAAAGCCGTTCAACAGGCTGAAACAGCAGAGAAAGACATCAGAAAAGACGTGCAGAACATATTGCAAAACGCTAATCTGATGCCCTTTGAGATGAGGGAGCTTGCATCTGCTTATATTGAATCACAGCAGCCCTCATTTAAAACCGGATTATTCTTTTCAAAAGCGAAAACGGCTTCGGAAAAAGAAAGAAGGCATGCTGAATTTTTTGCCGATATTAAAAAAAGAACGGAAGGGGAAGCGGATTGGCATATTATCGACACATTTACGAAAGCGGCCAAGCGGTATGAAGCGGATTCGGACGAACTGATCAGGAAAATCCAGGCGTACCGCACACCGCTTTCTGATGATATCACCGCTCAGGCCCTTAAGCAGGGAGCGGCCTTTTCATCTGAATACGTATTAACTTATACGAAAGACCTCGCTGAAATGATCAGAAGGGAAGCCAAAAGACAGACAGCGGAACTCATTGAGGAGCTGACCGCTTATGTTCAGACAAAAAACGGACCGCTTATTGAGAACTTGAAAAACCGGCTCGAAAAAGAAAAGAAAATAAGGGATGAGCTCGCGCAATCGGCAAAAGAAGAACGCAATGCCTTGGAAAAAGCAGCCCGAGTCCGCGCTTTGTGGGAAGAAGAATTGACCTGTGATACGGGAAACGGCGACTGGTATACGCGAAAAAAACGCCTTGCAAAAGCGCCCGTCCAAAAAGAGAAACCAAAAGAGGCTGTACGGCATGAAGTAAACAAGCCCGAAAAAAATGCGATGAAGGAACTTCCTATAAAAGAGCAGACTGATCGGTTCTATGAGCTTGCCGGGATTCTTGAATCCTCAAGCATATTAGGAAAACAGGCAGAAGCCTTTCGAAGCAGGATTGAGCGGCTTGAAAACCGCCAGTTTACCTTGGCGTTATTCGGCGGATTCAGTTCCGGTAAATCATCATTTGCAAATGCGCTTATCGGTGAATACGTGCTTCCGTCATCACCGACGCCCACAACGGCTACGATCAACAAAATAACGAAACCGCAAGACGGCAAACCGCATAAATCTGCGGAGATCGTTTTTAAAACGGAGGAGGAGCTGGACGCTGAAATGCTTCAGCTGACTGAGCTGAAAGACACTGACGTAAAGGGGCGTTCACTGAAAGAGAGATGGAATTATGCCATTAAAAAGGGAAAAGTTCCCGATGAACTCATCCCGGTGATTCAGACGATGCTGCAGGCGTTTGATACGTACGAAGTACAGATCCGTCAAAGGCTGACACTGACTGTGCCGGTTGAAGATGTAAAACCGTACGCAGCCGAAGAAAAAACGGCCTGCTGCGTAAAAGAAGTCACCGTGTATTATGATTCGCCTCTCACGCAAAAAGGCATCACCATTGTTGATACGCCGGGAGCAAGCAGTATCAATAAGCGCCATACGGAACTTGCCTTTCAATATATAAAAGATGCTGACGCGTTCTTTTATATGACGTACTATCAGCATTCTTTTTCAAAAGGAGACAGGTCTTTTCTGAAGAAACTCGGCCTCGTCAAAGAATCATTCGGCATGGATAAAATGTTTTTTGTCATTAACGCCGCCGATCTGGCCAAAACAGAAAGCGAGCTGGAAACCGTCAAAGACTATGTCCGCTCAGAACTCTCAAAAGAGGGAATTAACCGGCCGAAATTATATCATGTCTCAAGTAAAGAAGAGCTTGCGGGTAAAAAAGCAGCTTTTTATAACAGGTTCTCTGATGTAAGAACCGGGCTTGAGCACTTTATTGAGGAAGATGTAATGAGGGCCAGCTGCGCCCAGCTGAAAACAGAGGCGGACAAATTGTGCGGTATGGTGGAACAGCTTCACGAATCTCTTCACCAGTCGGCAGAAGAAAAAGAGAAAAAGAAACAGCGTCTGGAGTCTTCCTATGAAAAAGCTCTCGGTGACATTTCAAAGCGCCGTACGTCTGAGGTCATCATTCGAAAAGTGATGAAAGATACGGAAGAACAGCTCTATCACATTAAACATCGCCTGACGTTTTATGCGAATGATATGCTGAAAACCGCCTTCCATCCGGGTCTTCAAAACGGTGATTGGAAACAAAATATATCAGCGGCGCTGAATGAAGCGCTCAAGGAATTCCGTTTTGAATATATTCAAGAGCTGAAAACGCTCGATATCCGGATGACCGGTTTTATTGAGCGCCATATGACTGAGGAATGGATGGAAAACTGTCAGAAGAAGCTTATGGAAGACGGAGATTTCTCCATTTATGTCAGCGGTGAAAACGAATTTGCCGTTCAGCTGAAAGAGGTCGCTCCGGTCATTGACGTCTCGGCATTCTCACATCACGTAAAGGAAGTTAAATCACCGAAGCAGTTTTTTGAACAGAACGGAAAAGCAGCGTTTGTAGAAGGGCTCAGGCTCAGCCTGCAAAAAGTGACAGAAAAGTGGCTTGAGCAGGAGAAAGAAAGCCTTTCAGAGCGATATGCTGAGCAGGTGCGCCGTCTGCAAGAAGAAATGGCGGATAAAAGCCTGTCCCAGATCCGCGAGCAGCGGGACACTTATTTACAAGGTCTTGCGGAAAATACGAGTGCAAGGGAAATTGAACACCTTTACGAAGCCGAAAAAGCATGGAAAAAGAAAGATGAAATGCTGAAAATTTAAAAATCCGGTTGGCGGGCAGATATCAGTCGTGGTAGACTAAAATGAAAAAAGCGAGATGAAACCTTTTATGTCAGAAGTCCATAAAGCAATTTCAGCACATTCCGCAAAACAGCATCAGCACGTCAAAACATTTGTACAGCTTGATTATGAGCGTGAACAGGCCATTGAAGAAGCCATTGTAAAATGCAGACAGAATAAACCGTTCACGACAGATGCCATCAATGGCATCACCGCAAAAATGAACCAGCTGGCGAAAAAGGGCATCGTGCCGCAAAGACGATTCGTAAGTGAAGAGATGGTGAAAGAATTCGTCAGCAGACAGTAATGGATGAACCTGCCGCGTGTGTCATCAGCGCTTGCTGTACATACTATTCGTATCTTCTCTAAAGGGGGATATGACCATGGGCAGAACAAAACTGGGAAACAGAAATGCTCAGCAGAATAACAATGCCAAAAAGAAAAACGGCTTCGGACAGAAATTTGATTCTTATGCCGGCCGTGAAGCTGAAAAGCTGATAGCAAGCAATAAAAGACACGGTGAGTAACGTGACGGCAGCATCTTCCAAATGGGGGGATGCTGTTTTTTTACCGCCTTCTTTGGTAAAATAGGAACATTGAATAAAAAGGAGTTTCGATATATGAATAATAAATTACTGCTCGTTGACGGCATGGCGCTTTTGTTCCGCTCGTTTTTCGCGACGGCCGTTCATCGCAATTTTATGATAAATGAAAACGGAATTCCCACAAACGGCGTCAACGGTTTTTTAAAGCATCTTATTACGGCGGTTGATACGTTTCAACCCACACATGTCGTCTGCTGCTGGGATATGGGAAGCAAAACGTACCGCAATGACTTGTTTCAAGATTATAAGGCCAACAGAAGCGAACCGCCGCTAGAGCTGATTCCGCAATTTGATCTAGCGAAAGAAGCAGCGCGAGAGCTCGGTTTTTTAAACATCGGCATAAAAGGCTATGAAGCGGATGACTGTATCGGTACGCTTTCTGCCCTATTTTCCGGGGAAGCGGAAATTACGATTGTAACGGGTGATAAAGATCTGCTTCAACTGCTGAATCATCAAGTTCAAGTAGCGCTGCTGCAAAAGGGTATCGGCAATTATAAGGTATATACAGATGAGATATTCAGAGAAGAAACGGGAGTTCCGCCAAAAGCGCTGATTGACATTAAGGCGCTGATGGGAGACACGAGCGATAACTATCCCGGCGTTAAAGGGATCGGGGAAAAAACGGCGTACAAGCTGATCCGTGAATATCAAAACATAGACCGGTTATTAGAAAGCCTCGCTCTCTTGCCGAAGGGCCAGCAAACGAAAATTCAGCAAAGCCTGAAAGAATTGGAGCTGTCAAGGCAGCTTGCTGAAATACATTGCGAGGTGCCGTTAGTCTGTACGCTTGAAGAAGCACTTTTTTCATTGAAGATGGAAGAAGCATCCTTAATGCTCAGACGCCATCAGATAAAAGGAATTGAAAGAATGCTCGAAAAGCTGAACGCCAGAGAGATCAGCTGATCCCTCTAGCGTTTTGTATTGCTTTTTTTTGCGTTGTTTTCAAGGGCTGATTTCGGGTCTTTATGCGCGTTTCCTTCCATATTTCCCTGAGGATTCACGCCCCCGGTCAGCCGGCCTTTATTTTCTTTTCTCATAGCTGTTCACCTCATTTGTAGGATGAACAGTGAGACGCAATTTCATTCCGGTTATTTATTCAGCCGAATCGCTTTTTTTGCGAGCTGATCGGCTGTTTGGTTTTGTCTGCCGGGAATCCACTTAATGAAAAACAATGGAAATCCGGCCTTTAAGCGGATGATTTCGTCCACAAACGGCTGGAAAGCCTTGTTTTTAACCGCTTCAAGATCTGTGGCCCGCTCCACGATATCCGAATCCGTCCGGAATGACACGGACTCAAATCCGCGGGCGGCACACAGCTTCATTCCTTCAATTAAAGCGAGAAATTCAGCTTCCTGATTTGAATGGTCGCCGATCGGAATTGAGAAAGATTCTGTTTTCCCGTCATGTTTAATAAAAATACCGATACCGGACGGGCCCGGGTTTCCGGCGCTTGCACCGTCTACATAAATTTCAGCGGGCATCATCCGTCACTCTCCATTCGGTGTCATTCGTTTTGCCGCATACGCATAAGGGACAGAAATGAGTGATACCGCAAATTTAATCAGGTAAGTTGAAATGAAGATGCTGAACCATACTCCCGCGGAATAAACGCCGATAAAGGCCACGGCAGTGAAGATAAATGTATCCAGCAGCTGGCTGAGCGCCGTGCTTCCGCTGTTTCTGAGCCAGAGAAGCCTGTCTGAAGGAAAGATTCTCCGAATGGCTGAATATACATAAACATCTATCGTTTGGCTGAAAATAAAAGCCAAGAGGCTTCCGAGCGCAACACGCGGCAGAAAACCGAAAATCGTCTCAAGGGCCGGCTGTGCGATATCTGACGCAGCCGGTTTATATAAAAGAGCCCCCTGCATGGCGCATGTCAAAGCGAGCAGAGTGGAAAACCCGAGCCAGACGGCTTTGCGCGCTTCCCTGGGACCGTATTTTTCATTCAGCACATCCGTTGCGAAGAAAACGGTGCCGTACATGATATTTCCCAGTGTCGCCGTAAGTCCGAACAGCTCGACTGTTTTGACAACCTGCAAGTTGGCGCACACCGTGGCGAAACCGATCCATACGAATAGGCCCGTTTTGCCAAATCCTTTATAAAACAGAAGAACAATGATAAAATGAATGACCGCAAATAAGATCCATAACACATCGTTAAACAAAACCTGCTGACTTCCTTTCAATTTGAGAATGGTTTGATTATAGCACACGCCCGTCAACTAATGAATGGTAAGGTGATTTCAATGAATCTTAAGCCGTATATCGAAATAGAAGCAAAAGGAACAGGCCCTGTCGCGTTTTTTTCCGAAGATTGGCTGACCGTTCCGAAAGCGCGCATGCTTGCAAGAGAAGTCAGCCGCTTTCCTTATATAAAAGACATTTATTTTGAGGATGAAAAAGGCGCGAGCTGGACGCTTAAAGAATTAGAAAAGCTTACTGAAGAGCTTGCGCACGAACCTGACGACATTACAGTGTATTTCGACGGCGGCTTTGACAAAACAAGCGGACGCGCCGGACTCGGAATTGTCGTGTATTATTCTCTCGGCGGCAAGCGGCACCGCATACGGAAAAACAAAAGCTTAACGCTTCAGACGAACAATGAGGCGGAATATGCCGCTTTGTACGAAGCGCTTAAGGAAGTGCAGGAACTTGGCGCAAGCAGAAATTCAATCACGATAAGAGGGGATTCCCTCGTCGTTTTACATCAGCTTGACGGCAGCTGGCCGTGTTATGATGAAACGCAAAACGAATGGCTGGATAAAATTGAAGCGCTGCTCGAATCCTTAAAGCTGACACCGACATATGAAGCCGTAAACAGAAAGGAAAATCAAGAAGCGGATGACCTTGCCAGAAAAATTCTCTCGGACCGGCAGATTGAAAGCCGCATAACATTAGAAGGTAACGGAGATGACTGATATTGGATAAAAAAAGCATTTATAAAGAATTGACAGAGCTTCAGGATGAATATTGCAAAGACTGTTTCGTAAAAAAGCATTTCCGCAAAGAGTTTGGAAAAACGCACGCTCATTCTTTCTGCATCAACCAATGCACGGTGGGGGAGAAGCTGAAAGCCTACGGCAAGGTGCTGACAAATCAATAAAAAATAAAACCGCAGCTTCTGCGGTTTTATTTTTCGAATTCATCGAGCTGATGCTGGCAATCGTCGAGAAGCATTCGCTGCTTTTGCAGAAAATCCTGGTCGAGAGCCTGCAGTTCACTGGATTGTGACATCGTTCTGGCATCCTGAATCGCCTGGTGCGCAGATTCCACCAAAGTTGAATTTTGGCCCCGGGTAGCCGCTCCCGTTGTTTTCTGGGCCGTTTCCACCGCTAATTCAAGCTGGCGTTTATCCGTCAGTCCGTTTGGAAAAAATTCAGAGTCCATTAAAAAACACCTCCGCAAATAGTTTGGAGATTTTTTTTAGAAATATGTACGGAAAATAGAAAAAAATATAGAAAATAAGCCGATATAACTATTGAACCTGATTAATTAGGGCTAATTTACTATTATTCAGGGTATCTTGGGAGAGAAGGGAAAAACCAGCCGTGAATGATAAAGATTTAAAAACAATCCTTCAGCAGACATTTAAAGAAATATACGGTGATTTGGGAAGTTTAGCGGAAATGGCAAAAAAAGGAATGCCGTCAATGGAGAAACAAATTGAAGAAATCGAGCAGCGCTGCAAGCAGAATCTTGTCGCCATTGAGATTCAGACGGCAATCAAATAGGAGAGGCATACGCCTCTCCTCTATTTGTCATCTGATCAACATGTATTGAGTTTAGAGTTTTACAACATTAGAAGCTTGAGGTCCACGATTACCTTCGACAATTTCAAAAGAAACTTCTTGTCCTTCTTCTAATGATTTGTATCCTTCTCCTTCGATAGCAGTGAAGTGAACAAATACGTCGTCTCCGCCTTCAACTTCGATGAAGCCGAATCCTTTTTCGTTGTTGAACCATTTTACTTTACCGTTTTGCATATTGCTTAATTCCTCCTAGTACTGTAGCACCTTCGTGCTAAAAAAAATTTTGTCATCATCCAACCGTACGTATGTAAACGTTGTTAAATGATGGTTCAACTATACACCATATGGGAGCGGGCGTCAAGCGGCAGCTCCCTATTTTTTATCTTTATTTTTCCAGTAACAAAGCTTAACCGGAAAAAAACAAAAAGCACACGAATCGTTCGTGTGCTTTTCTTTTACGATAATGCCATATCCGCCTTCCCGGCCATCATTTCAGATTCTTTTATAATGTCCTGCAAAATGACTTCAGAAGAGTTGGGGAGGTGAAGGCTTTTAATATTGTCCTTCATCCGGTTCAGCTTCTCCTCATCCGCAAGAAGGGAGGTGACAGACTCTAAAATTTCTTCGTGGCGGTTGACCACGACAGCCGCACCGCGATCTTCAAAGAAAATGGCGTTTTCTTTTTCCTGTCCGGGAACCGGTTTGTACAAAATAACGGGTACTCCGATCGCCGTCGCTTCCGTCAGTGTGATGCCGCCCGGTTTCGTGATCATGCAGTCCGTAATACGGAACAGCTCGTCAATTCTTTCTACATAGCCCAGCACTTTCAGCCGGTCGGCATTGTCACCTTCCAAGCTGCTGAGGGATTCTTTCAGCGAGCTGTTTTTGCCGCATACCACCACAACCTGCACCTGATCGTCATGAACGAGATTTTCGCACAGTTCTTTTACGTTTTTCAGCACACCATGCGCTCCCGCCATAATAAGAAGAACTTTTTTGTCGGGAGAGAGATTGTATTTTTTATAAATCGGCTCTTTCGGCATCGATTCCTCGAATTGAGGCCTGATGGGAATGCCCGTGATCTTTACGTTGTTCGGGTGAGTGCCGATTTCAATCAGTTTTTCCTTCACGTAATCTGTGGCGACATAATATTTATCAACATTTTCATGAACCCAGATTTTGTGAAGGCAGAAATCGGTCATAACGTTGAACGTCGGGATCACTTTTCCGGTTCTCCGTCTGTATTCCGGTACGACAATCATCGGAAATGTATTGATAATAATGTCCGGCTTATGCTCTTCGACGAGCTGGCCTAAACGTTTATTTCCCATTTTAAAATAAATATTGAATTTGCGTTTATTATAGATTTTGTCAACTCCGTAATAAAACAAACGATAAAACTGTTTTCCGATTGAGAAGCTTTTTAAATAAAGGTATTGAGTAACCTCTGAAACAATCGGATTTGACTCTTGATACAAATTGGAAACCGTCACATCTAAGCCGAGACGCAGACATTGTTCGTAGAGCGTTTTGGCCACTTGAACATGTCCGTTTCCGTAATTTGCAGTCAAAATTAATACTTTTTTATTGGTATTCAAGTAAATTCACCTCAATGTAATCAACAACAAGCAAGCTTCATGCATCGTAAGGAGTTATTGTCTATAGATAAACATAACACAAGTGCATCATTTTATAATAAGCGCGGCAACATATTTAAACTAAATTTAATTGATATGTTCCATTATTTTAAAGTTTTGTTATACGCATACTGAATCAAGAGTATTTTATCATATTTTTGTCACCGTATCACTCAAAACAAAAATTAATCCCATTCATACGGGGTTTCCTGATATACGTAATAATTCAGCCAATTCATAAACAATAACGTTGCATGAGCTTTCCAGCGGTTAACAGGTTCTTTCCCGCCGGGCGCAAAATAGTGCTTAGGAGCTTCTACGTTTGAAAGATTTCTCTCTATGTCTCTCTCATACTCCTGAAGCAGCGTATCGGTATCATATTCCGGATGACCCGTTAAGAAAATCTGTTTTTCGTCTTTTGAAACGATTAAACAGACCCCCGCTTCCTCTGAAACGCTGAGCACATCCAGATCCGAAGCCGATTGCAGCTGCTCCGTATTAATATCTGTATGCCGTGAGTGGGGCACATAGTATAGCTCGTCAAATCCTCTTACCAATCTCTCATGTTTTTTAAGAACGGTATGCTCAAACACACCGAAGATTTTTTTCGGCAGCTCCACTTTCTCAATGCCGTAATGATAGTATAAACCGGCTTGAGCGCCCCAGCAGATATGGAGTGTTGAAGTGACGTTCGTTTTGCTCCATTCCATGATTTCCTTCAATTCTTCCCAGTAAGAAACATCTTCAAACGGCAGGTGCTCAATCGGAGCCCCGGTAATAATCATTCCGTCAAACCGTTTGTGGCGGATGCTGGAAAAATCCGTATAAAATTCATCCAGATGCTGCCTTGCCGTATTTTTTGGAGTATGTGTGCTCGGAATTAAGAACGTAAAGTGAACTTGTAAAGGTGAATTCCCAAGCATCCTGAGGAGCTGGGTTTCCGTTTGGATTTTTTTCGGCATCAGATTTAAAATCACGATCTTCTGCGGCCGGATATCCTGATGAAAAGCCCGGCTTTCATCCATTACAAAGATGTGTTCACTTTCAAGCACCTGCTTAGCGGGCAGGTGATTTGGTATATTAATAGGCAACATGCCACCTCCGTTATTCCCCGTTAATTTTCTTCATTATAGAAATTTTTAAGCCATTTTTCAATCCATCCCGGCGTAATAAACCGTATTTAACGCATAATGACAGGGATAAAAGCGGCAAATGGGCATAAATTCGGAGCGGCTCTTTATTATGACGGGTAAAGAGCCGTTTGGTTCCTCGAAAAAAACGTTTTCCGTTAAGTGGAAGGAAAAAGCGGTTACCGTTTGTTTTGCAGTGTAAAACAGGTAAAATAAATGAAGAATGTAAAAAGGAGGGCCGCAGATGACAATTTACGATATAAACGTACGGACCATAACAGGCGAAGACATGACGCTATCGGCTTACAGAGGCAAGGTGATGATCATTGTGAATACAGCAAGCAAATGCGGGTTCACATCCCAGCTCAAGCAGCTTCAGGAGCTCTATGATACATATCGGGAGGAAGGTCTTGAAATATTAGGATTTCCCTGCAACCAATTCATGAACCAAGAACCTGGAAACGAAGCGGAAATTCAAGAGTTCTGTGTGAAAAACTACGGGGTCACATTCCCGATGTTTGCGAAAGTTGATGTCAATGGAGCAGACGCTCATCCTCTCTTCACATATCTGACGGAACAGGCAAAGGGGATGCTCGGCACAAAAGCGGTCAAATGGAATTTCACTAAGTTTATCGTGGACCGAAACGGTGAAGTCACCGGGCGTTTTTCACCGAACGTCAACCCAAAAGAGCTTGAAGATACGGTGCAGAAGCTTTTGGCCCGATAAGAGGTGATACGGTGAACGAAAAAGAGCAGCTGGAAAGCGTCAGGAATTGGGTCAGAGAAAAGCTTATCAATGAACGAACGGGCCATGACTGGCTTCATATTTCCCGGGTCGCAACACTTTCTGTTTATATGGCAAAAGAAGAAGGCGCCGACTTATTTATCACTGAGACGGCCGCGCTGGTTCATGATCTGATTGACGCCAAGCTCGAAAAAAGCGAAAGGCTGACGGCAGGCGAAGTGACAGAACGGCTGGCTGCTTTCAACATCGCGGATGGCCCCATTCAGGAGATCACGGATATTATCACGAGAATGTCATTCAGACACAGGGAACTGCTGAAAAAGCGGCCGCTTTCATTGGAGGGGAAAGTTGTTCAGGATGCAGACATGCTTGATGCGATCGGCGCAGCGGGCATCGGCAGGGCTTTTATGTTTGCCGGGGCGAAGGGTCATCCGATGTACGGAACTCAAACAAGTGTGCTGGCCCATATAGAGGATAAATTAATCAAGCTTAAAGGCTTAATGAATACAAAAGCGGGGGCCGGTTTAGCAGAGGAGCGGCATCAATTTCTTTTGCAGTTCGCCGCCCGTATCCAAAAAGAGGCCGGCATTTGCAAAAGCTAAGCGGCGCCATAGAACGCTTGTGCCGACTATGTTAGAATAAGTGTCAGATTGCGCATAGGAGGACCAATATGAAGATTAAATCAATAGAACCGACGCCGAGTCCGAACACGATGAAAGTGATTTTGACTGAAGAGCTTCCGGCAGGGAAAAGCAACAATTACAAACCCGATCAGGCAGATGATGCTCCGGCTGTCGTACGTGATATTTTAAACATTGAAGGAGTAAAGGGCGTTTATCACGTTGCCGATTTCCTGGCTGTGGAGAGAAACGCCCGTTTTGACTGGAAGGAAATTCTGCCTCAGGTCCGTTCCGCTTTCGGAATGGAACATACGGAGCAGTCTGAGAGCCGTTCTGAACAGGAATCGTTCGGTGAAGTGAAGGTTTTCGTACAAATGTTCAGCGGAATCCCGATGCAGGTCAAATTGACGGACGGCGAACGTGAAGAGCGCTTCGGCCTTCCGGAACGTTTCCAAGAAGCCATTTTAAAGCTGCGTTCCGAAGCTTCAAATGTCGTATTTGAGCGGGCTTGGAAAGAACAAGGCGTGCGCTTCGGGGATTTTACCGAAATCGGACACGATGTCACAGAAGAGCTTCAGGCCGCCTACAGTGATGAACGGCTCAAACGTTTGACAGAAGCAGCCGCACAGCAAAAGGGTGAGGCCAAACCGGCAGTGCAGCGGAAAGCTTATAAAGTGACACTGGAGATGCTTGATGATGAAGACTGGAAACAGCGCTATGCCCATCTTGAGCAAATGGATCCGGGTGAAGACGATTTACCAGTATTGGAAAAGGCGCTGCATGATCCGAAGACTTCGATCAGAAGACAAGCCGTCGTTTATTTGGGAATGATCGAAAAGCCGTCTGTGCTTCCGCTGTTATACAAAGCGCTTGAAGACAAAACGGTGACGGTCAGAAGGACGGCGGGTGACTGTCTGTCGGATCTCGGCGATGCGAGCGCCATCCCGGCCATGATGAAATCGCTCAGTGACTCAAGCAAGCTTGTGCGCTGGCGCGCGGCCATGTTTTTATATGAAGTCGGCGATGAAAGCGCGCTGGAAGCATTAAAAGCGGCGGAAGACGATCCGGAATTCGAAGTCAGCCTGCAAGTCAAAATGGCGATTGAACGGATTGAGCACGGAGAAGAGGCGAAAGGTTCAGTCTGGAAACAGATGACTGAAAGCAGAAAAAAAGAACAGTTATAACAAAAAGGTGCGCCATGCACCTTTTTTATTTGAATTCACTTTTTATAAAAATTATTTAGAATATTGTTGAAAAATGATTCAAAACTCTATATAGTAAGTACAATATTAATTGTTGGAGGGTTTTTATCGAAATACAGAAAGAATAGAAAAGCGAGCCAGGGCAAAGATACTGTAAAATTTGCAGAACGCGCCCTAGAATAAACTGAAAATTTTAAAAATAATGCACAGTCTAAAAACAGTAGGGGGATCACCATGGCAGAATTACGCAGCAACATGATCACACAGGGAATTGACAGAGCGCCGCACCGAAGCCTTCTTCGCGCTGCCGGCGTAAAAGAAGAAGACTTCGGCAAGCCGTTTATCGCGGTCTGCAATTCATACATCGATATCGTTCCCGGGCATGTTCACCTGCAGGAATTTGGAAAAATCGTAAAAGAAGCAATCAGGGAAGCGGGCGGTGTGCCTTTTGAATTTAACACGATCGGAGTAGATGACGGAATCGCGATGGGGCATATCGGCATGAGATATTCGCTGCCGAGCCGCGAAATCATTGCCGATTCAGTTGAAACGGTCGTCTCGGCGCACTGGTTTGACGGAATGGTCTGCATTCCGAACTGCGACAAAATTACGCCGGGAATGCTGATGGCGGCTATGCGGATTAATATTCCGACCATTTTTGTCAGCGGGGGGCCGATGGCAGCCGGCCGTACAAGCGACGGCCGCAAAATTTCGCTTTCTTCAGTATTTGAAGGCGTCGGCGCATATCAAGCCGGGAAAATCGGTGAAAGCGACCTGCAGGAGCTGGAACAGTTCGGCTGCCCGACATGCGGATCTTGTTCGGGCATGTTTACGGCAAACTCCATGAACTGTCTGTCTGAAGCGCTCGGTCTGGCGCTTCCGGGCAACGGAACAATTCTAGCAACTTCACCGGAGAGAAGAGAGTTTGTGAGAAAATCAGCGGCCCAATTGATGGAGACCATCAAAAAAGACATTAAGCCGCGCGATATCGTCACCGAAAAAGCGATTGACAACGCGTTTGCGTTAGACATGGCTCTCGGCGGCTCAACCAACACGGTGCTTCATACGCTTGCGCTTGCCAATGAAGCTGGGGTTGAGTACTCTTTAGAACGCATTAACGAAGTGGCTGAACGAGTGCCTCACTTATCGAAATTGGCGCCGGCCTCGGACGTCTTCATTGAAGATCTGCACGAAGCGGGCGGAGTCTCGGCGGCCCTTAATGAATTGGCGAAAAAAGAAGGGGCGCTTCATCTTGACGCGCTGACTGTAACAGGCCGCACACTCGGAGAAACAATTGCGGGTCATGAAGTAAAGGATTATGACGTGATTCATCCGCTTGACAATCCGTTTACCGAAAAAGGCGGTTTGGCCGTCCTGTTTGGGAATCTGGCTCCGGACGGCGCCATTATCAAAACAGGCGGCGTACAGGACGGGATTACAAGACATGAAGGTCCCGCTGTCGTCTTTGATTCCCAGGATGCCGCGCTTGAAGGCATTATAAACCGCAAAGTAAAAGAAGGAGATGTTGTCATTATCCGTTATGAAGGGCCAAAGGGCGGCCCGGGCATGCCGGAGATGCTTGCTCCGACGTCTCAGATTGTCGGAATGGGGCTTGGCCCGAAAGTGGCGCTTATTACAGACGGCCGTTTTTCAGGAGCGTCCCGGGGCCTTTCAATCGGGCACGTATCGCCTGAAGCGGCTGAAGGCGGCCCGCTCGCATTCGTAGAAAACGGCGACCATGTCATCGTTGACATAGAAAAACGGATTTTGGACGTACAAGTGCCTGAAGAAGAATGGGAAAAACGCAAGGCCGAATGGAAAGGCTTCGAGCCGAAAGTAAAAACAGGATATCTGGCCCGGTATTCCAAACTCGTAACAAGCGCCAATACAGGCGGAATCATGAAAATATAAAACAGAGGCCTGAACAATTGAATTCCGGCCCCCTCTATAGTATCCTTGACTTCATATAAGGATTTTAGAGGGGGCTTTTTTATGTCAATGGCTTATGAAGAATATATGCGCCAGCTGGTCGTGCCGATGCGCCGTGAGCTGACGGGTGCGGGTTTTCAGGAATTAACGACTGCTGAAGAAGTAGAAAGTTTTATGGAACAGGCAGAGGGCACGACATTGGTCGTTGTCAACTCCGTGTGCGGCTGTGCAGCCGGTCTTGCCCGTCCGGCTGCGACTCAGGCTGTTTTACAGCATGAAAAAGCGCCTGATCATACGGTTACCGTATTTGCCGGTCAAGATAAAGACGCAACTGCAAAAATGCGTGAATATTTTACGGGGCAGGAACCTTCATCGCCATCAATGGCGCTGTTAAAAGGGAAAGAGGTCGTTCATTTTATTCCCCGCCACGAAATTGAAGGGCATGACATGGAGGAAATTATGAAAAATCTGACGGATGCCTTCGATGCGCACTGCTGAAATGCCCGATTTCCGGGCATTTTCTTTTTGGAGAAAAAAATGATCACAACGAGTTACAGACCAAGCGAATATACGATACACACAGCGCAGTCACTCAGTGTCAGGCTGGGTGACACTTACTGCAGCCGCAATAAACAGCCCATTGAAAAAATGCTGGAACGAGCGGCTGGTGATCTTTTAGTCATCGGAAAGGAACGGTTCGAACTTTACACGAAGCAAGGGGAGAAGTTCTTTTTTCACCCGAATACAGCGATGTTCCGTGCAAAGCGGTTTTTGAGAGGGGAAGCCGAGCCGTTGTTAAAAGCAGCCGGATTACGCGAGGGGGATTCCTTTTTAGATTGTACGCTCGGCCTGGCATCTGATGCGATTTTGGCAAGCCTGGCAGTCGAAAAAAGCGGACAAGTTATCGGCCTGGAGAAAAACAAGCTTGTCTCATTGCTTGTTGAAACAGGACTTCAAACGTGGGAAACCGGAATGGAGCAGCTCCAAACCGCCATGAAACGCATTCAGGTCAAACATGCCGACTGCGCCGATTATTTGCGGGAGCTTCCTGATTCATCGGTAGATGTCATTTATTTTGACCCGATGTTTCACGAACCTGTTGAAACGTCAGACGGCATTGCACCGCTCCGCGCGCTGGCAGAAGAGGGTTTTAACGAAGAGTGCATCACGCAAGCCGTCCGGGCGGCGAAAAAATGCGTAGTGCTTAAAGACCATTGGAAAAGCCCGCGGTTTGAACGATACGGCTTCAAGGTGCTGAAAAGAAAGACGGCGCTTTTCCACTTCGGTGTCATCCATGTAAGCTCATGATATCATGGGCTTCTTTTTCGTTAATCAGTGATTTCCATAACGACAAAATAAAGCAGCGTGAGAAGTGATACAGTCGCAAATAAAGCGTTAATCATCTCATCCCCTCCTTTTTCTCCTTCTTATTGTAAGCGGTTTATCCGCTCGGTCACAGTTACCAATTTCCCATATTGCATGATAATACGCTGCCGGACATGACGCCGCGCTTTCATCTATGCTAAAATAAAGGAAAAGAGGACAATAAAACAGAGGGGAACAATCTGTCATGAAATTGTGGATGAAAAAGACCCTTGTGGTTCTGTTTACCATTGTAACGTTCGGTCTCGTGTCTCCTCCGGCTGCTTTGATGACAGACAAGCCTTCAGGACAGTCGAGCAGTCTTGAGCAGAATGATTACACCGCTTTTTATGATGAACATGCCCTGCCGGGAGAAGAGAAGGCAGGGCGGGAGCCTGAATTACTGTTTCAATCGTATCAGCAGCAGCTTCTCGGTGATGCTGAAAATCAATCATTTTTAAAATTCGGCAGCAAAATCTCTCCGGTCATTGAAGATGATTACAGAAGTGAAATTCTGCCGAAAATCGAAGATGTGATCACAGGACATTTAGCCAAGTTTCAAGATGATGAAGCGTATCAGGATGTGGTTATTTCCAGTAAACCGTCGGCCGGAAAAACCGAAAAAATTTTTCATGTGTATAACAGGCTGACGGGTGAAGACCTTTTAAGGTTTCACGTCCGCCGGGACCATCCTCCGCAAGACGGCTACTGGTTTAATTTTCATTACCATACCGCTGAAGACGGATTTCAATCACATCATGAGCTCGGTAGCATTTACTGGGACCGCAATACGCCGCCTGACTGGATGAGCGTGTAATAGCGAGAAGAAATAAAAAAATCATTTCTGAGAAATTTTGCAGAAATGATTTTTTATTGTGTTACACTACTAAAAGACTACTTTAAAAGGATGAAAAAAATGAAACAATATAAAGATTTGTGCCGTCATGTGTTAGAAAACGGAGAAAAAAAAGGAGACCGTACGGGAACGGGTACGATCAGCACGTTCGGCTACCAAATGCGGTTTAACCTTCAGGAAGGTTTCCCGATGCTTACGACGAAAAAGCTCCATTTTAAATCCATCGCGCATGAGCTGCTTTGGTTTTTAAAAGGAGATACGAATGTCCGCTACCTTCAGGAAAACGGAGTCCGCATCTGGAACGAATGGGCGGATGAAAACGGAGAACTCGGACCGGTTTACGGCTCTCAATGGCGTTCATGGCGCGGAGCGGACGGCGAGACCATTGATCAAATCTCCCGGCTGATTCACGACATCAAGACAAACCCGAATTCCAGACGTTTAATCGTCAGCGCTTGGAATGTCGGCGAAATTGATCATATGGCGCTTCCGCCTTGCCACTGCCTGTTTCAGTTTTATGTCGCGGACGGAAAACTGTCGTGTCAGCTTTATCAGCGCTCAGCGGATGTCTTTCTCGGCGTGCCGTTTAATATTGCGTCTTATGCGCTTTTAACAATGATGATCGCGCATGTGACGGGGCTTGAACCGGGTGAGTTTGTTCATACATTCGGAGACGTCCACATTTACCAAAACCATGTGGAGCAGGTGAATTTGCAGCTGACAAGGGATGTCCGTCCGCTGCCGAAACTGCGGTTTGCGCGAAATGTTGATTCTATTTTTGATTTTACGTTTGAAGACTTTATCATTGAGGATTATGACCCGCATCCGCACATCAAAGGAGCTGTCAGCGTATGATTTCGTTTATTTTTGCGATGGATGAAAACCGGCTGATCGGAAAAGATAACGATCTGCCTTGGCACCTTCCCGATGATCTCGCATATTTCAAAAAAGTGACGACGGGTCACACCATTGTAATGGGGCGGAAAACGTTTGAATCAATCGGACGCCCGCTTCCGAACCGGCGTAACATCGTTGTAACCTCACGGGACGAATCTTTATTCCCGGGCTGTATTACCGCCGACTCGGCTGAGGAAGTGCTCAAGCTGATCCCGGCCGATGAAGAATGCTTTGTGATCGGCGGCGCCCAGCTGTACAGTGCGCTCTTTCCTTATGCGGACAGACTCTACATGACAAAAATTCACCATGTCTTTGAAGGAGACCGTTTTTTTCCGGAATTTAATGAAGCTGAATGGGAATTGACATCCCGCAAACAGGGAGTAAAAGATGAAAAAAACCCTTACGATTATGAGTACCTTGTATACGAGAAAAAGAATTGAGTTTAAGCAGGGGGACAAGAATTGATTCGTTACGGCTGCCTTGTGATGTACGTTGTATTTATGTTCATGAAAAATATTCAGGAATATATCAATCAAAAAGAGCTTGACCCGCGACTTTCTTTTCAAAAACAGATGAGGCTGGTGTATGAGCGGCCGAAAGCCTTTATGAGAGGCTGCATTGACGTGTCGGGATCGGCAATCGGCATTCATCATGATCAGCCGATACCGGACGGCCCCGTATTGTATGTGCATCACAGATTGCGCCCGGCTGATCTTCTGCTGCTTGCGGGACATCTTGAAGAGCCGGCTGGTTTTATCGCTGGCGAGAAAGCTTTCCGGATGCCGTTTCTCGGAAATTGGCTGCGGCTGATGGGTGTCATTTGTGACGGAGACAGCCGGGATGCCGTGTTTCAGGAGGCGGAAGTCCGTCTGCAAAAAGGGCAAAGCCTGATTCTGTCCGAAGACGGCAAAATCAATCCGGAGGAACTGGCTCTTCGTTTCGATCTCCCGATTGTGCCTGTCAGCACTTCGGGAACAGACCGCTTGCTGCAGGGCAGATTACTGAAACGGCTGAAACCGGCTGACATTGAATTACATATAAAGCCCGCTTATTATCCGGCCGGTCAGAAACGGCTCCGTGCATAAAAAAAGCACAGTCTCTATACGAGAGGCTGTGCTTTTTTATTTCAGATAAAGGGAACTTTGACGCAATAAAACAAAATACAGAAAAACATCGAGGCGCTGCCGCCTAAAACAAAACTGTGCCAAATGGCGTGATGATACGGAACCTTTCTCCAAATATAAAATATTGTGCCGGCTGAATACAATAAGCCGCCGAAAAGAAGAAGGCCGAAACCGGGGCCTGACAGCGAAGCGTACAGCGGTTTAATGGCGATGATGATCAGCCAGCCCATCATTAAATAGACAAGCGTTGAAAAAATGATAAACCGCTTTACGAAAAAGATTTTAAACACGATGCCTCCGATGGCAAGCGACCAAACAATAATTAAAAGGGTCAGACCGAGCGCCCCTTTAAGGGGTCCTAATAAAAATGGCGTATATGTTCCGGCTATTAATACGTATATCGCGGAATGATCCACAATCTCAAGAATGTCTTTCGTTTTTTTATGCTGAATGCTGTGCAAAAGAGTCGAGCTGAGATACAGCAGCAGCATTGAAGCACCGAAGATTGAAAAGCTGACGATGTCTGTCGGCGAGCCGTATTTCACCGCGAAGATAATGAGAAAAATAAGCGCCGGAATCGACAGCAATACACCGATTCCGTGTGTGACGGCATTTGCGATTTCTTCTTTTATTGTGAACAATCAAATGTCCTCCTTTTTAAAGGATTTGTTTTTGCAGTGACTGCAAAAAGCTCAACCCTTCTAATGTAATTTTTGTTCCTGCGCGTCCTCGGCCTTTTGTCACATAGTTCATCTTTTCTAAGTAATCAAGCCTGTTTCTGACCTGCTGGGGCGATAATGTCATTGTGCTGTTTTCGCTTAATTCGGATATGCTCCGTCTGCTGGCGGGTTCGCCCTTTGTATTTAAGTCTTTAATTGATTCCAAAATAAACAAAAACTCTTCTTTCTCCATCAATGTCAGCCGTTTTTCTTTTTTCTTAGCTGTTTTCGCTTTCTGGCTGTTTTTGATATACGGCGGGACATCATCGGGATAAATCGTGCTGCCGGATGCTGCCGCGGCCATATAGTACGCCGCATTTTGAAGTTCTCTGATGTTGCCGTTAAAGGTGTGCCGCTCAAACAGCGGATAAACGGACGGATCGATATGAACATGCTGCCCCGTGGCTGTCAGCATATGCTGCAGAAGAAGCGGTATATCGCTTTTTCGTTCAGATAAAGCAGGGAGCGGAAGGCATAACACGTGAAGCCTGTAAAATAAATCTTGGCTGAACGTATTTTCCGCGCCGGTATCGCCAAGATCCGCCGTGCTGCTTGCAATGATGCGGGCGGAAAGCCCGGCGTCCAGCTCGGAAAGAAGGCGGGCCTGTACCGAGAGCGGCATGTCTCCGATTTCATATAAGAATAATGTTCCGCGGCGGGCCCTGTTTAATGCGCCTTCAGCGCCGAACAGTTCATACTCGAGCCGCTCTTCGCTTTGGCTGCAGTGAACGGTAATAAATAGTTCGCTGTTTCTGCGGGATTTATGGTGGATCGCTCTGGCCATTTGTTTTTTTCCGGTTCCGACTTCACCCGTTATGAAGACCGGCAAATCAGATAAGGCAAATTGCGAGGCCAATCGTTTCGCTTCTGAAAAGGTGTGATGTTCGCCGGTCAGCTGATAAAAAGGATCAGTTTGTTCAATTACACTCATGAATTGGCTCCTTTTGGTTCTAATTGGTTTAAGTATAACACGTTTGTGCGATCGAAAATATCTTTTTCTCTTGTATCGGTTTAATTATTTTTATTTACGAAATTAAAATAATTATCTTATTGTTTGAATATTCATGTTATAATGGCATATTAAATAGGGATTTAAATAAGAAAGGACTCTGTAAATGAAACCGTTGCTTAAAGAAGACTCTCTCATCCAGGTAAAAGACATTTTAAAAGCGCACCAAAACGTAAAGGACGTTGTGATCCATACGCCTTTGCAGAGGAATGACAGACTTTCTGAGAGGTATGGCTGCAATATCTATTTGAAAAGAGAAGACCTGCAGGTGGTCAGGTCATTTAAGCTCAGAGGGGCTTATAATAAAATGAGGCAGCTCTCAAAAGAGCAGACTGAAAACGGAATTGTATGCGCAAGTGCGGGAAACCATGCGCAGGGGGTTGCGTTTTCATGCAAACACCTCGGCATTCACGGCAAGATTTTTATGCCGTCAACCACACCGAGACAGAAAGTATCCCAAGTGGAACTGTTCGGAAAAGAATTTGTTGAAATCATATTGACGGGTGACACTTTCGATGATGCGTATAAGAGTTCTGCGGAATGCTGTGAAAAAGAAAACCGCACGTTTATCCATCCGTTTGACGATCCCGATGTCATGGCCGGACAGGGAACGGCTGCCATCGAAATTTTAAATGACATTGACGTTGAACCGCATTTTCTTTTTGCAAGCGTAGGGGGAGGAGGACTCCTGTCCGGGCTCGGCACGTACATGAAAAACATCTCGCCGGATACAAAAATCATAGCGGTAGAGCCGAAGGGCGCAGCCTCCTATTTTGAATCGAAAAAAGCCGGACAAGTGGTTGAACTTGAGAAAATTGATAAATTTGTCGATGGGGCGGCCGTAAAAAAAATCGGCGCCGAAACCTTTCAAACGCTCGAAACCGTTGTCGATGACGTTGTGCTTGTCCCGGAAGGAAAAGTGTGCAGCACGATTCTCGAATTATATAATCAATGCGCCATCGTAGCGGAGCCGGCGGGTGCATTATCCGTGTCAGCACTTGATCTGTACAAGGAAGAGATTAAAGGGAAAAACGTCATCTGCGTGGTCAGCGGAGGGAATAACGACATCGGCAGAATGCAGGAGATGAAGGAACGCTCCATGATTTATGAGGGGCTGCAGCATTATTTTATCGTTAATTTCCCGCAAAGGGCGGGAGCGCTTCGCGAATACCTTGATGAAGTGCTCGGGCCTGATGATGACATCACCCGGTTTGAATATACGAAAAAAAATAACAAAAGCAGCGGCCCCGCATTGGTCGGCATTGAGCTTAAGCATCGGGAAGATTACGGCGCGCTCATTGCCCGGATGAATCAAAAAGGATTTCATTACGTAGAGGTGAATAAAGATCAGGATCTGTTCCACCTGTTAATCTGACTTTTTTTAGAACGGCCGCGCAAAATGACAGACACGCTTTCTTAGATTGTATATAATAAAAAGAAAACAATCGAAAAAGAAGGATTGATATCTTGTTACTCAAAAGCCTAGAGTTCAAACGACAGGACGGGATTCAGGTAAAAGTGACAGAAATACCGGTTGTCACGGAAGGTGAACATTATTTTTTTCAAATTCATCAGCACCTCGAGCTTTATTTGAGAGAAGTTTTTGCTTCACAAAGTGTGAGAACAGTGTATTCATTCCGACAATATGTCAAGCGCCGTATGAAGTGGAAAGATTACGAGGCCGTTTTCAACCAAGAGATTTTAAAACATAACGCATAACGGTGCATATTCCTTAGCGCCTTCCTTTTGATAAGGGAGGGTGCGGGAATTTTTTTATGATGAATGCTGTAAGCGTTTTATCCATGGGGGGAATGGAAATGAAAAAAATGAAAATCTTCGCTGCCGTCTTTTGTTTGCTGCTCTTGTGCGCCTGCGGGGGGAAAACGATAAAAGACCCGCTGAACTATCAGATTGAACCGTTTTCATTTCAGAACCAAGACGGAAAAACAGTGTCACTGAAAAGCCTGAAGGGGCATGTCTGGATTGCCGATTTTATGTTTACAAACTGTAATACAGTCTGTCCGCCGATGACGGCCCACATGACCGAACTGCAAAAAAAACTGAAGGCTGAGAATCTGGACGTGCGGATTGTGTCGTTCAGTGTAGATCCTGAAAAGGATACGCCGAAACAGCTGAAAGCATTTGCTTCCAAATATCCGCTTTCGCTTCGCAACTGGGATTTTCTGACCGGTTACAGCCAAAAGGACATTGAAGATTTTGCGCTGAACAGCTTTAAAGCAATCGTCAAAAAGCCGGAGGGAGAGGATCAGGTCATACATCAAACTTCTTTTTATTTAGTCGGACCTGACGGCAAGGTGCTTAAAGATTATGACGGTGTGCAGAAAGTTCCGTATGATGATATCCTGTCAGATGTCAAAGCGGCTGAGGAGCTCAAGTAAACTGGCAGATTAGACATTTTCAAATCTGAAAAAACATGTTACACTTTCCACTAGTAGACGGGGAAGGAGCAACCAGATTGAAGCTGCGAATGTTCTCATTGATCGCCGGACTGGCTTTGCTTTTATCAGCTTGTTCTGTCCAGCGCACCGGTTCTGACGCTGAAGAACCGAAAACGAAAGATCATATTGTCATAGCTGCGGTCGGTGATTCATTGACTGAAGGAGTAGGAGATCCTGACGGTTCAGGATACGTCGGCAGGGCAGCGGAGTCTCTTAAGAAAAAGGGACATGTGAAAACGGTAGATATTAAAAATTATGCGGTGCAGGGGGACAAAACGTCGGACCTGCTGGAAAAGCTTGATAATAAAAAAGTTCAGAAATCATTA
This sequence comes from Bacillus sp. FCW2, assembly GCF_021228595.1. Lineage (NCBI taxonomy): Bacteria > Bacillati > Bacillota > Bacilli > Caryophanales > Bacillaceae > Bacillus > Bacillus sp. FCW2. Next base: position 1,615,181 of record NZ_CP089436.1, read on the forward strand.
AAGAGCGCCGACTATATCTTTTTTACCATCGGCGGCAATGACTTAATGAAGGTGCTCCGCCAGAATATGATGCAGCTGACGGTTCAGCCGTTCCAAAAGGAAGAGAAACCTTTTGAGAAACGATTCAAGGCGATCGTTTCAAAAATCCGCAAATATAATGAAAACGCAGAGCTGGTGTATGTCAGCATGTATAACCCATTCACGTTTACGCTGCCTGAATTAAAAGAAATTAATGGGGTTGTAACGGATTGGAACAAGATCGCCGCAAAAGAGCTGGAAAAAGATCCCCACGCCGCCGCGGTGAATGTTGAAGACTTGTTCAGTCAAAAAAGCGGCAGCAGACGGATTTCAAAGGATGATGATTTTCATCCGAACGCAAAAGGGTATGCACTCATCGCCGATCGATTGTACGGCATCATTGAAAAACAAGGGTTACCAGCAGAATAGGGTGAAATGATGAAAAAGTGGAAATCGCTGTTTTTTGTTCTTCTCGCACTCAATGTGATTGCCGCCGCGGTAATTGTGACATTATTGGTTATGCCGGGAGAGCAGGCGGAAATACAAGATCAGACAAAAAGTGAGTACGGCTTTCATATCACAAGCTCCAAAGAATCTCTTGCCAGGTTTGTGAATGCTTACTTAAAAGAGAAGGCATCGAATCAGCTTGACTACAAAGTGGACATCAATAACGATGTGCACGTGGCAGGTAAAATCAAAGCATTCTCAACCTCCATTAATGCGGTCGTCACTTTTGAACCGTCCGTACAGGAGAACGGAGATGTGATTTTGAAAGTGACGAAATTTTCATTAGGCGAATTAAGCCTGCCGATCAGCTTTGTGCTGAATTATATGGACAGCTTTTATGAACTCCCGTCATTTGTGCACGTTCATCCTGGGGATAAAAGCATCGAGATCCGTCTGTCAGAAATGCCTTTAGACAACGGCATGTATGTAAAAGCGGATAAAATCAATCTCGACACGGATGAAATTGAATTTTCCTATTATCATCCGAAACAATAAGTTTTCATAAAAAAACACAGATCCTTTCAGGGATTTGTGTTTTTTCGTGTCAGCGTTTTTTGTCTAGCTTGCTGAACAGTTTGATTAACGTTGCAAGCTCTTCATCAGAGTAGCAGTCAAACCGTTTAAAAAAGTATTCTGTTTTTTTCTGGTTGAAATGATCGACAATTTTCTCCCCGGATTCCGTAATATGGATTCTGATAATTCGCCTGTCCTCTTTAGAACGGATGCGGGTGATCCATTCCTTTTCTACTAAAGCATCGGTCACTGCGGTAATGTGGCTTGCGGAGACCTCAAGAATGGGGGCGAATTCCGTTACTTTTTTAGGCCCTTGTTCACTGAGAATCCGCAAAATGGTGAATTCGTTCCTGGACAGCTCTTTATCTAGAATTTCATTAACTTCATTTCTGATTTGTTTAAACACTTTTCGAAGCAAAGCTTCCATATCATACATCATTTGTGTCCTTACTTTCAAATCATGAACCTCCAATATGTAGTCAGCGTGGCATTCGTTTAGCTTCCCCTGAAAGCAGAATTATTTTTATTCTGTTTATACATGCTATAATATAATAATACCACGTATGAACAAAGGAGGGCACCCGTATGTCAGAAAAAAAAGAAATCGCCACATTTGCAGGCGGCTGTTTTTGGTGCATGGTGAAGCCGTTTGACGAACAGCCCGGAATTGAAAAGGTGGTGTCCGGCTATACAGGAGGCCATACTGAGAATCCGACTTACGAAGAAGTGTGCAGTGAAACGACCGGACACAGAGAAGCCGTTCAAATCACATTCCAACCTGACATTTATCCGTATGAAAAGCTTGTCGAGCTGTTTTGGCAGCAGATCGACCCGACTGATGCAGGCGGCCAGTTTGCAGACCGCGGAAGTTCATATCGGGCGGCGATATATTACCATAACGATGAACAAAAACAAATCGCTGAAGCCTCAAAAAAACAGCTTGAAGAAAGCGGCATATTTAAAAAGCCGATCGTGACAGACATTTTAAAGGCTGAGCCTTTTTATGAAGCGGAAGGCTATCATCAGCACTTTTATAAGAAAAATCCTGATCACTACGGGCGCTACCGTGTAGGTTCCGGACGTCAAGGCTTTCTGGATGAGCATTGGAGGGACAGATAAGATGGCTTTTAATAAAGAAGAAAAAATCAAATCATTAAACCGCATGCAATATGAAGTCACGCAAAATAACGGAACGGAGCCGCCGTTTCAAAATGAATTCTGGGATCACAAAGAAGAGGGGCTGTATGTTGATATCGTATCGGGAAAGCCCTTGTTTACTTCTCTGGATAAATTCGATTCTCATTGCGGCTGGCCCAGTTTTACAAAACCAATTGAAGAAGAAGAGGTTGACGAAAAACTGGACACAAGCCACGGGATGATCCGGACGGAAGTGAGAAGCAAAACAGCTGATTCCCACTTAGGCCACGTATTTAATGACGGTCCGGGGCCAAGCGGTCTCCGTTATTGCATTAACTCTGCGGCACTCCGGTTTATTCCGAAAGACAAGCTGAAGGAAGAGGGCTATGAAGCCTGTCTGCATTTATTTGAAAAATAGAGCTCAGCAATGAGGCCTGCCTATCAGACAGGCCTTTTTTCTATGTTTTTTTTTCTTCATGTAATCGTTCAATAATCTTTACGATTGTGTCTTTTGTGATGAGCGGCGCCTGATCGGATTGATATCTGGGGAGATTGACCTTCCGAAATTCCGGATGTTTGGCGGGTTCCGGCAATATTGCGTACAGATTGCCCCATTCATATAAAGATTCCGTCTCATGAGGAGAGGTCAGTTCTTCATGAAGCTTCTCACCGGGGCGTTTTCCCACTTCAACAGCGGCGGGGCGCGGCAGCCCGTGCCGGAACGCATATTCTTCAAACCCGTGAAGCAGTTCTTCGAGCCTCAGGGACTCCATTTTAAAAATAAACGTTTCTCCGCCCTTTGTGATCGCCGCAGATTGCAGGGTGAGCGTTGCGGCGTCATCAATCGACATAAAAAACCTCGTCATGTTTTTATCCGTAATGGTGAGCGGACCGCCTGCCATCAACTGCTCAAATAAAATAGGAATAACGGAACCGCGTGAACCGAGCACATTGCCGAAGCGGACCGAACAAAACACCGTACCGCGGTTTTGAACATGATGATTTGCCTGATGAAACAGCTTTTCGGACAACAGCTTCGTAGCTCCCATTGTGTTTACCGGGGAAACGGCTTTATCGGTACTGATATTAATCACATGCGTCACCTCTTGCAGCAAAGCGGCTTCTGCGACATTTTGTCCGCCGATAAGGTTGGTTTGAATGGCTTCAAAGGGATTATCCTCACATGTCGGAACCTGCTTCAGCGCAGCTGTGTGAAAGACAATATCAACACCTTTCATCACTTGGTTGACTCTTCTGTAGTCACGAACATCGCCGAGCACAAACGACAGTCTTTGTTCATCCGCGTATTTTTGTTTCATTACATATTGTTTACTGTCATCTTTGCTGAACACAATGACTTCTTTAGGGGTTAAGAGCAAAAGGCGTTTTACTATTTGGCTTCCGATTGATCCTGTCCCGCCTGTGACGAGAACAGTTTTATCGTGAAAAAACGGTTGTAGCTCTACTGCTTGCTGTTTAGGCATGGCTTATCCTCCAACTCTCGTTTCTCTACCATGCATCATATGTTGAACAATTTCAGCGAGTTAATGAAAGAAACCAATAAATCAAAAATTAGAGAAAAACATTAATCTGATGCGCTTTCATATCGCTTTATCCGATTAATAGAATAGAAATCACAAATAAAACATTGTACTAAATATTCATTTTAAATATTTGCTCACGTCAATTTTTTCTCTCCGTAAATTCTCACATGCGGACAATCTTCACAAAAACTTAACACTGAACTTCCTGTATGTATTTTACAATTAAAGTGAACGTTCATTAAAAGGAGGAAGGAAAATGAATCATTCAAAAACACTTTTGTTAACCGCGGCAGCCGGATTGATGCTCACATGCGGTGCGGTTTCTTCCCAGGCCAAGCATAAGCTGTCTGATCCTTATCACTTTACCGTGAATGCGGCGGCGGAAACGGAGCCGGTTGATACAGCCGGTGATGCAGCTGATGATCCTGCGATTTGGCTGGACCCCAAGAATCCTCAGAACAGCAAATTGATCACAACCAATAAAAAATCAGGCTTAGTCGTGTACAGCCTAGAGGGAAAGACGCTTCATTCCTATCATACCGGGAAGCTGAACAATGTTGATATCCGCTATGATTTTCCGTTGAACGGAAAAAAAGTCGATATTGCGGCGGCATCCAATCGGTCTGAAGGAAAGAATACCATTGAGATTTACGCCATTGACGGGAAAAACGGCACATTACAAAGCATTACAGATCCAGACCGCCCGATTGCATCAGCAATTGATGAAGTATACGGTTTCAGCTTGTACCACAGTCAAAAAACAGGAAAATATTACGCGATGGTGACAGGGAAAGAAGGCGAATTTGAACAATACGAATTAAATGCGGATAAAAATGGATACATATCCGGCAAAAAGGTAAGGGCGTTTAAAATGAATTCTCAGACAGAAGGGATGGCAGCAGACGATGAATACGGCAGTCTTTATATCGCAGAAGAAGATGAGGCCATCTGGAAGTTCAGCGCTGAGCCGGACGGCGGCAGTAACGGAACGGTTATCGATCGTGCCGACGGCAGGCATTTAACCCCTGATATTGAAGGACTGACGATTTACTACGCTGCTGACGGGAAAGGTTATCTGCTTGCATCAAGCCAGGGTAACAGCAGCTACGCGATTTATGAAAGACAGGGACAGAACAAATATGTTGCGGACTTTCAGATAACAGACGGGCCTGAAACAGACGGCACAAGCGATACAGACGGAATTGACGTTCTGGGTTTCGGGCTAGGGCCTGAATATCCGTTCGGCCTTTTTGTCGCACAGGATGGAGAAAATATAGATCACGGCCAAAAAGTGAATCAAAATTTTAAAATGGTGCCTTGGGAAAGAATCGCTGATAAAATCGGCTTTCACCCGCAGGTTAATAAACAGGTTGACCCGAGAAAACTGACTGACAGAAGCGGAAAATAAACATGAAAAAAGCAGCTTATCCAAGCTGCTTTTTTTGATGTGAAGAGCGTTTCATGAGAAAGTCCTGGAACGGATAGCCGCAAGCACAGCCGGCAGCCGGTCATACGTGTACGCCGGTACTGTCTCTTGGTAATTAAGCGCCGCGATTTGTTTACGTTCACCCGGGTTTGCCATATAAAAATGGATCTTATCCGCAAAATCCGCAAGCCCGCTGTAAGAAACAAAGGATGAAAACGGGGGCGCGGGAGAAAGGTCTGTCAGCTGAAAGGCCTGACAAGCCGCAATGTCTAAGCTCCTCGTATTTAAACTGATATTTTCGATGCCGCGTCCGTTCTGATTGAGCGCAAACCGATAAGAACGGTGAGGGTTTAAGACCACGTCTGCGCTGTTGTAATATAATGCGGCATGTTCGGGTTCAATCCATTCATCCATTACGAGCACATTTTGCTGCCTGGCGATTTTTTTAGGCAGATGTCTGCGCCATCCCTTCCCGATAATACGAAGCGTATACGGAAGCTTCGCCGCTGCTTTCACCAGTTCAACGCGGTTCGGGTAAGGGTATCCGATCAGAAGCAGATTTGTGTGAAGAGAGGCTTCAGCAGGTTGTTTCTTAAAAAGCCGCTGATTAACGGGGATCGGGACATAATATACGTGCTGTAAGCCCATTTGCCGGTAAGCATCAAGCGCGTTTTGTTCTATCGTCAAAACGGCATCGGCGAAAGGGGCGATTGTCATGCTCACATCGAAATAAAAAGGATCCTCCGTCATCCATAGATAAACGGGAATCTGTTCTGTCTTCAGCCATTGAAGCCATTCAGACGGAATACGGTCTCCCGTCATCATCAGACTGATGTCTGGTTTGAATGCCCGTATACTGCGGATGGTATCTTCCTCAAACTCAGAAACAGAAAAAAAGCGGACGGAAGACTGTAAAAAGCCTTCCTCGATCCAGCGGTCAAAATACGTGTATATGCCTTTATATCCTGAACGGATATATAAAACGTTCATATGCTGTTACGAAGTGAACGTGACACTTTCAACTTTGTCGACGTCAAGCAATGTTGTAGCAGAGCCTGCCGGTGTAACGGAATTTTCCTGCGTAACAAAAACGATTCCGTGAATTTCGTCAAAGGCAACAAATTGAACCGGGCCGATCATGTCTCCTGAATCCATCACAATGCTGATGACAGTGCCGGGCTGAATTCTTGCAAAAATCCATCTCGCCGCTAATGAAATACCGCTTCCCAATACAGATTGTGCGCTTAGACTGTCTTTCGCCGCTGCTTCATCTACTTTTGCATCAATTGCCGATTCCAATAAATCTTTTACTTTGTTTTCCACATTATCTCCTCCATCTGTGCCGCCAGATAAAGCGCTGTTGTCAAATACAGGGGCTAAAAGAGTTTTCAATAACTCCTTTTTAAGCTCCAAACGATCCTCGCTCATGCGAACATACACCTCCTTTAACAATTTCAACCTCACGTTTATTCATATTCCTGATTGAAGAGATTGGTATAAGTCGAATGCCGTTTTGCTTGTGTTTTTTTCAATATTTAATCAAACAGCTGAATTTTCGAATCAGGCTTTGTTTGCCTATGCGGATTGTAAGAGTATGACATACGTTGTATAGATTAAAAAATGAAGGAGAGGAATACGTTGGATTCAGAAGAAACTGTAAAACACGGGGGTTTTGAGGAGGAATTTCAGCTCGTACTGCTTCTTCTTCTTTTGTTATCCCGTCAGCCGTCCGGAGATCATTCAGATTTGCGGCGTCAGCTTGTAATGGCAAAAGAGCTTGGGGTTCCTGTATCACGCGTCAATCTGATTAACGGCAGCACACTGCAAAACGTAATTGTCAAAGAAGTGCTGTCAGATTTGGCCGTTTTTCAAAATCCGCTCAATAATACGAGATCAAACGTCGCGATTTCAAGCATCGTCAGCTGGGGTGCTTTTTAATAACGGATATCAGGCTCTGTCTCTTTCGGAGCCGTTTTTTACGTTTTACAGAAGGGGTGATGGGATGGAAAAGAAGATCTCAATTATCTTAACGAGTTACAACAAACCGGATCTTGTGAAACAGGCGATTGAAAGTGTTTTGCATCAGACCTACAGCAATTGGGAGCTGTTTGTGATGGATGATCATTCAAATGAAGAAACCTCGGCTGCCATCAGTACGTATATAAAAGATCCTCGCATATATTATGACAACAGTTTTATCAATCCTGCCGAACGGCTGAAGTCGACCCGGTATGCCGTTTTGATTAATGATGCGCTTTCACGGGCTAAAGGCGAATACATCACTTATTTGACAGACGACACCGTATTTCATCCGGATAGGCTCAGCCGCATGGCGGAAGTTCTTAATCAATGCAGCGGGTTTGATGCCGTCTATTCCAGCCAGAAGGTGATACATGTAAACGGGCGCGGAACAGAACAATTCCACTTCTATCGTTTTGCTGAAGAGGTGCTTGATCAGGCCGCTTTTCTCGTTGATCACTGTTCAGTGATGCACCGGAGATCATTGCTTGAGCGTGTGAAAGAGAAGTTCGGCAGCTTTTGGGACGAAGATGTTATGCATTGGAATCACGGAGACTCTGTTTTTTGGAGCAGGCTCAACACATTTACATCATTTCTGCCGATAAAAGAAGTGTTGGATACGACCTATAAAACACCCCACTCATTTCAGAACACGTATCAATCGCTTCCGTCTGTCCTGATCGACGGGTCCTTTGTAAAGGGGACGGATCAGAAAGTATATCAGCTTGACCGAAATAAAAGGAAGCCTGTAAACGAGCGCTGGCATACGTTATATGAAGGGCGAACCGTCGTCATTCCGGATCCGTTTTTATTTCAATATGAGGAAGAGAACTCCGTCAGTATTCCGAATTTTCAGCTCGTCAGGGATCAGTTTCATGTTTATTTTATAGAAGACGGGGAGAAAAGGCTGGTTGATCATAGCGCATTTCGCTTTTACCGATTTAAACGGCATGACATCCCGGCTTTAGAACGGGACGAAATACAAGCGCTTCCGGACGGTCCGCCGATCAGCCGGGGGGCATCGGGCTGTATTCAACATCTGCCCGGGAGAATGCTGTTTCGCATTGAACGGGAATTTTATGTTTATTTGAGAGGGGTTCTCCATCCGATCAGTCATGACGTAGCGAAACGCTTTTTTGCGAATCAGAAGGCGATACCCATTTCCTTTCAGCAAATTAAACAATTACCAATTGGAATGCCGTTCTATCCGGTGTACGATGAAATTATGAGAAATCTCAATATAACAAAAGGTTGAGAGATGCAGTTGGATGTGTAAGGAAAAGGAGAGCTTTTATGACCGATCAATTTGATAAAACCGAGAAGCAGTATATAGAGCTTACTTCCGGCATTCAGAGGTTCGAGCATTTCAGTGTATATACGGACCCTTTTTTGCCGCAGATTTTTTCGCATAACTTTATTCAGCTGCACCGTACATTTCCGTTAGATAAACTCCTGCCGTTTTTTTCGTCCGTTCCGGGCATGCTTCAAGCCAATTATATTCATGTGAAAGCGGCTCCGGAGCACGCGTTTCCGCTTCTTCTGAAACAAACTCTGGTAAAGCAGGGCTGCGTAGTGGAAGATGAGCTGTTTTTTGCAAGGAAACTGGAAAATGGGGACCTGCAGGCCGGACACCCGCTCACTGCTTGGGGGACGGAAAAAAGCCTCGCCGACGGGGCGTCTATTATGAACATCTATGATGCCCTTTACATTGGCGAGGCGGCGGCCGAACAAAAGCTTGAGCGGAAATATCCTTTGTATAAGGACGGAACGGTTATGCTTGTCGTGTGCTACAGCGATGCCTCACAAACGATTCCGATCGGCTGCGGAGAGCTTTTCATCAACAAAGCAGATAAAACCGCAAAAATAGAAGAAGTCGCAATTCTGGATCAATTCCAACGAAAAGGCTACGGATCGATATTGATGAATGAGCTGATGGCGGCGGCAAAGCTGAACGGCATGGAAACCGTATACCTTGTGACGTCCGGGATGGACGGTGTAAACCGCTTTTATGAAAAACTCGGCTTCAAAAGATTTCGGCGCGTGCATACAATTTTTCATTATTTTCTTACATAGTTGGGCATTCGCATAAACCAATTGGGAGTTGGCCCGCATACAATGCCGTATATCGTAAGAAGAAAGGATGATTTGCGTATGTACGGATACGGATATGGCTGCGGCAGTTTTGGCTATGGTTACGGGCACGGCGGCTGCGGAGGCGGAACCAGCACTTTTGTGCTGATTGTGGTATTGTTTATTTTATTAATCATCGTCGGTGCGGCTTTTATTTGTTAGACTGAAAAAAATCCTATAATGAAAATCAGCCTGCAGAGAACATCACTTTCTGCAGGCTTTTTGTTATTTCCATGCTGAAAAATCAGCTTGAAAAACATTTTAATACATATTACCTTTCTGGAGAAGGGGGTGAAAATGTGGACATAACGATTGAAGAATTACCTGAATCAAGAATTGCTTATTTCCGAAACGTCGGAGAGTATGGCGGAAAGCAAAACAAAGAACTGATGGAGTCATTTAAAAACTGGGCGCAATTGAATGGTCTGCTTGATCATTATGTCATTTTAGGAATTCCGCAAGATCATCCGAATCGTACTCCTAAAGAGAAATGCCGCTATGATGTTTGTCTTGTTATCAATCAAGACCATGTGCCTGAACCAGCCCGGATCGGTACATTTTCCGGAGGGAAGTACGCTGTTTTCTTGCTTGATCATACAAAAGAGGCAGTCAGTGGATTTTGGAACACTGTTTTTTCTGAGATCGAAAAAAATAATTTATCAATCAGAGAACAGCCTATTATCGAAAGGTATACTTTACAAAAGGTGAATCATCATTTGTGTGAAATATTGATTCCCATACAGTAAAGAAGACGGGAATTTTCCGCCTTCTGCTTATACTGATTCAGATCAAAAATGATGTGATGATGAGCTGAGCAAAGAATAAAATCAACAATAGGAATAGAATTTCCAGAACGCTCTTCAGGCTGTCGGGACATCTCCGGCAGCCTGTTTTACAGAAAGGTATTTTCTGCAAAAAACTTTCTGAAGGATAAGAATGCGGTTATTCATCTGTTCATACAATGAAGCAAATGGGTTTTCGAGGTGGAAAGATATGGGTAGCTATTTAATCAAACCGGAGCTTGACGGGAATTATCCGTCAGTCAGTCATGGAAAGGGATCATATGTGTATGATCAGGAGGGGAACAAGTATCTTGACGGAGCATCGGGGGCGGTCACTTGCAATATCGGCCACGGCACGGAGGATATTATACAAGCTTTAAAAGAGCAGCTTGACTCCGTTTCGTTTGTGTATCGCTCGCAATTCACCAGTACTCCGGCAGAAGAACTGGCTTTATTTCTGGCCGATCATCTGCCGGGCGGGCTGAATTGGTCATTTTTTGTAAACAGCGGCTCAGAGGCAGTCGAAACAGCGATGAAAATAGCCGTTCAATATTGGCAGGAAAAAGGGCAATACCAAAAATCCGTCTTTCTATCAAGATGGGGCAGTTACCACGGTATTACTTTGGGAGCGCTTTCATTATCGGGATTCTACGAACGGAGATACCGCTTCACCCAACTGCTTGAACGGTTTCCGGCCGTTTCAGCACCTAATATGTATCGTTCTGAGCTGCAGGGAGAGGAATTTGTGAAGGCTGCGGCAGCTGAACTGGAAACGGCTGTTCAGCGGGTCGGTTCCTCATTTATCGCGGGATTTGTCGCAGAACCGATTGTCGGAGCAGCGGGGGCGGCCATCACTCCGCCGGCAGGTTATTATGAAGCGCTTGAGGATGTCTGCCGCCGGCACGGTATTTTGTTTATCGCGGATGAAGTCATGACGGGGCTCGGGAGAACAGGGCGGATGCTTGCTTCTGAGCATTGGGGGATCGCACCTGATATCGCGGTGCTCGGAAAAGGGTTAGGCGCCGGTTACGCTCCGATAGCGGCAGCTGTTGCGTCTGATGACATCATTGAAACGATCAAGCGGGGCTCCGGGGTCATTATGAGCGGACATACGTACAGTGCCAACCCATACTGTGCAAGAGCGGCGCTTGAAGTGCTTCGCTATGTTAAGAAACACGAGCTGCTTCGGCAGTCAGAGGAAAAAGGCGAAATGCTGAAGCGGAAATTAGAAGAAATCAAAGAGCGCAGCGGGGTGATTGGGGATGTCCGCGGTAAAGGCCTCCTGATCGGGGTTGAATTCGTTAAGAATAAAACGACGAAGGACGTTTTTTCGAAAAAACAGGCCTTCACCGAAAAAATCATTAAAGCGGCAAAAAAACGGGGCCTGCTTATTTACCCTGCAAAGCCCGGTATTGACAGCGGAGAAGGAGACGCCGTCATCATCGCCCCGCCGTTCACGATTTCATATGCTGAGCTGGATGAGCTGTCAGATCTATTTTCCCAGGCCGCAGAAGAAGTTGAAAAAATGATGAAGAAGGATTGAGCTGATATGTCTATTTTTCATAAAAAAATCGATATTCATGAAGCAATTGCCGATGTCAAGGACGAATCTGTCATTATGTTCGGCGGTTTTGGGGGAGTGGGTTCACCTCCGTCATTAATCGAAGCGATTTTGGAAAGCGGCGTTAAAGAGCTGACCGTCATCTGCAATGATGCCGGATTTCCGGAAATCGGCATCGGCCCGCTTATCGTTCATAAACGGGTAAAAAGGCTGATCGCTTCCCATATCGGCTCAAATCCTGTCGCGGGCAGGCAAATGACTGACGGAGCGCTTGAGGTGGAATTTTCGCCGCAAGGGACGCTTGCTGAACGGATTCGCGCAGGCGGAGCGGGGCTAGGCGGTATTTTAACTGATATCGGCATTGATAACGCAACCGTTTGTGAAAACAAAGAAACCGTAACGATTGAGGGAAAGTCCTATTTAGTTGAAAAAGCGCTGACGGCTGATTTTGCTTTTGTGTCGGCACATACTGCTGATGAATTTGGGAATCTGACGTTTGACAAAACGGCGCGCAACATGAACCCTCTGATGGCTGCGGCGGCCGAAAGAACATTTGCTGAGGCTGCAGAGATTGTGCCTGCCGGCGAACTTGACAGCGAGCATATTGTAACGCCGGGCGTTTTCGTGGAGGGTGTCGTGCAAAGTGAAGGAGTGAAGTGGAGATGGGCTTGGGAATAGCGGAAAGAGAGAGTATTGCGAGGCGGGCCGCCAGTGAAGTTACCTCAGGAATGATCGTCAACTTGGGGATCGGCATTCCTTCTTTAGTGCCGAATTTTCTGCCGGACGGCATGGAGGTAATGCTGCAGGCGGAAAACGGCGTCCTGGGGATCGGCGGAAGTCCGGAGCGCGGAGAAGAGGATGAGCTTTTATGCAATGCGGCCGGATTTCCTGTCAGTACAGTTAAGGGTGCTTCCTATTTTGATTCAGCTCTGTCTTTTGCCATGATCAGAAAAGGGCTGATAGATATTACCATTTTAGGCGCGCTCCAAGTCAGCAGGACAGGTGATCTCGCCAATTGGCTCGTGCCGGGGAAAAAAGTGCCCGGAATGGGCGGGGCGATGGAGCTTGCCCAAGGCGCGAAAAAAGTGGTTGTCGTCATGAGCCACACCGATCAGAAAGGCCGGCCGAAGCTGGTCGAAAGCTGTTCGTTGCCGCTTACAGCAGCGAGCTGTGCAGATCTCATCATTACAGAGAAAGCCGTCATCAGCATAGATGATGGGGCTTTTGTTCTTGAGGAACTGCTGAATGGCACGACCATAGACGATGTCATTCAAACAACGGATGCCGAAATCAGATTGGGAGAATGTTTTCTTAAAAGGGGGTCTGTCCATGGATCAATTAGAAAAGAAAGTCACTGAGTGGGCGGAAGAAAACACAGCAAAAGCGGTAAGCTTGCTGAAACGGCTGATCGGGGAAAAAAGCACGTTCGGCCATGAATTTAACGCACAGGCAGTCGTTTTAGAAAAACTGAGACAGTTTGACATGGATATTGATGTATGGGAGCCGAGTGTCAAACATTTGAAAGAGCATCCTTATTTTGTATCGGAACGCGAAAATTTCCATGAAAGCCCGAATATCACAGCCGTAAAAAAAGGGGCCGGGGGCGGAAGATCACTGATACTGAACGGACATATTGATGTTGTCCCGGAAGGAAATCCCGCCGCATGGACGTATGAACCGTTTACCGCTGTTGAAAAGGACGGCAAAGTTTACGGCCGCGGTTCAACGGATATGAAGGGCGGCAATACAGCCCTCTTGTTTGCGTTAGAAGCGCTTGAAGCCTGCGGGATTACGTTAAAAGGAGATGTTCTGTTTCAAAGTGTCGTAGATGAAGAGTGCGGCGGCGCGGGAACGCTGTCGGCTGTTATGAGGGGCTACAAGGCTGACGGGGCGCTTATTCCGGAACCGACTAATTTAAAGCTGTTTGTTAAGCAGCAAGGATCTATGTGGTTCCGCATTACGGTAAGAGGATTGTCCGCACACGGCGGCACCCGCTATGAAGGGGTGAGCGCCATTGAAAAAAGCCTGCATGTCATCACAGCCCTTAAAGAGCTTGAACACGTCCGCAACGCCCGTATCACAGACCCGCTTTATCGGGACGTTCCGATTCCGGTTCCCATTAATATCGGCACCGTCCAAGGGGGAACGTGGCCATCATCGGTAGCTGACCGTGTGGTGATAGAAGGCAGGTGCGGAATAGCGCCGAATGAAACGCCGGAAGCAGTAAAAGAAGAACTGGCAAGCTGGCTGAAAGATTTGGAGTACCGGGATGAATGGTTTAAACACCACCCCGCGGAAATAGAATGGTTTGGGGCTCAGTGGCTTCCGAATGATCTCCCGGATGAGCATCCGCTGATTTCCGCTCTGGAATCTTCTTTTGAGAAAATGAAAGGGGCAAAACCGGTTCGTGAAGCGTCCCCGTGGGGAACGGACGGAGGGCTTTTGCAGCACGCGGGACAGACGCCGGTCATCGTCTTCGGTCCGGGAGAAGTCAAGGCGGCGCATCAGGCGAATGAATACATTGAAATCCGGGCGTTAATCGATGCCGTCAAAATCATTTCTCTTTTTATGATGGAATGGTGCGGGGTGGCAGATGGGGGTGACGGAGCTGATAAAGGAACTGAGGGCTGAAAAGGGGGCGGCTGAGATTGATGCAGACCGTTTCAATGAGCGGCTCAGAGTCATTCGTTATGACGGGCAGATTACGGCGCTTATTCCGGCCGTTTTGGCAGAAGCAAAGCAAGAAGGAGCCCAAAAGGTAATTTTCTTTGCTAAGCGCGGCGATGAGCCGGAATTTGTCAAGCATCTTTTTATTGTTGAGGGTGTCATAGACGGGTATTACAACGGGCATGAGGCTGTTGTGATGGTGCGCTATTTATCAGAGGAACGGAGACGGTCAGATTCATATGTATCAGAAGATTCGACTGTTGACCGTTTATATGAGACACCGCAGCGGGGACTGACTCAGACTGAAAGCGCGCTGATGTTCAGAAAAGCGGACGAAGATGATGCAGACCGCTTATCGCACTTATATAAACATGTTTTTCTTACCTATCCGACTCCTGTCTTTAATCCCCTTTATATTAAAAAAACAATGAGAGAAAACACCATCTATTATGCCGCATTTGATCAGGATCGTCTCATTGGGGCGGCAAGCGCAGATATCAATCCGGTATTGGGGCACGCTGAAATGACCGATTGCGCGGTTCTGTCAGATTACAGGGGGAACTCCGTAACAGCACACTTGTTTAAAGCGTTGGAGCAGGAACTCGCTGGCCGGGGAATCATTCATCTTTTTTCCTTGGCCCGTGCAGCGTCTTACGGGATGAATGCCGTTTTGTACCATGCGGGATACGGCTACAGAGGCAGGCTTGTGAACAACTGCCGCATTTCAGAAGGGCTCGAAAATATGAATATATGGTGCAAGACTTTACGTTTGGCCATTCATAAGGAGGAATTCGTTTGACAAACAAATGGTTTCAGCCAAAGCGTCATTGGAAGGAGATTGAATTGTGGAAAGATGTGCCGGAAGAAAAGTGGAATGATTGGCTGTGGCAGCTCACCCATACTGTAAGAACCGTCGATGACCTGAAAAAAGTCATTCATTTGACCGAAGAGGAAGAAGAAGGCGTCAGGATGTCTGTAAAAACCATTCCCCTGAACATTACGCCTTATTATGCTTCTTTAATGGATCCCGATAACCCGAGATGTCCGATCCGCATGCAGTCCGTGCCGCTGTCAGAAGAAATGCACAAAACGAAATATGACCTTGAAGATCCGCTGTTTGAAGATGAAGATTCACCGGTTCCCGGTCTTACGCACCGCTATCCCGACCGCGTTCTTTTTCTGGTGACAAATCAATGCTCGATGTATTGCCGATACTGCACAAGAAGGCGTTTTTCCGGACAGATCGGAATGGGGGTGCCGAAAAAACAGCTTGATGCGGCAATCGCTTACATCCGGGAAACGCCGGAAATCCGTGACTGCCTGATTTCCGGCGGAGACGGGCTTTTAATCAACGATCAGATTCTGGAATATATTTTGAAAAACCTGCGTGACATTCCCCACCTTGAAATTATCCGGATCGGAACGAGAGCGCCCGTCGTATTTCCGCAGCGGATAACGGATAACCTTTGTCAGATTTTGAAAAAATATCATCCGGTCTGGCTGAACACTCATTTTAATACGAGCATCGAACTGACGGAAGAATCGGTTGCGGCGTGTGAAAAGCTCGTTAACGCAGGTGTTCCGGTCGGTAACCAGGCCGTTATTTTAGCAGGCATTAACGATTCGGTGCCGATTATGAAAAAACTCATGCATGATTTAGTGAAAATCCGCGTGCGTCCGTATTATATTTATCAATGTGATTTGTCAGAGGGAATCGGCCATTTCAGAGCGCCTGTGTCAAAAGGGCTGGAAATCATTGAAGGACTGAGGGGCCACACAACGGGCTTTGCCGTGCCGACCTTTGTCGTCGACGCCCCGGGCGGAGGCGGTAAAATCGCCCTGCAGCCGAACTACTTGCTCTCCCAAAGTCCGGAGAAAGTTGTGATCAGAAACTTCGAAGGGGTGATTACATCTTATCCCGAGCCGGAAAACTATATCCCGAATCAAGCCGACGACTATTTTGAATCTGTTTTTCCGGGAACGATGGCCAAAAGTGAGCCGGTCGGACTGAGCGCCATTTTCGCGGACAAAGAGGTTTCGTTCACACCGGAAAATGTATCGAGGATCGACAGGAGGAAAACGTTTACATCAAATCCTGATCATGAAACGCTGAAAGACCGCAGGGAAAAGAGAGATGAATTGAAAGAAAAGAAATTTATTGCACAGCAAAAGAAAGAGCAAAAAGCAGGATCGGAAGTCGGAGGTGAATCGCCGTGAAGCCATGCGAGTGGTGCGGCAATCAGAAGGCGTCAGCTTGTCAGGCGGCTGTGTACTGGGAGCTTCCTGACGGTACGAGGGCCATAGAAATTACAGAAACACCTGCATTCGCCTGTTCCTCCTGCGGCATGACTTATCAGGAGGAAGCGGTCATAGCGGAAATCGAAAATCAGCTTTTTTTAGTCAATGCAAAAAAATTACCGGAAACACTCACATATCAAGAGCTGATGGAGACAGAACGGATCTTGAAACGGAATTATTTTGACTTCTCCTAGTCTTCTTTTGTTGTAATTTCACACTTGAATTGTATAATAGTACAACAAAAGACAGTCATCAGGAGGGGAAACCCATGAAATCCTTTTATCACTATTTGATGAAATACAGGCATCCAAAGCCGCAGGACGCAATCAGCCGGTTTGCGAATCAGGCATACGAAGATCACGGCTTTCCGAAAACGTCAAGCGATTATCACGAGCTCAGTTCTTATTTAGAACTGAGCGCCGACTATTTAGAAACGATGGCGACCTTTGATGAAGCTTGGGAAAAATATGAGACCGAGGTCCATCACGCCTGACGAAAAACCGCACATTGTGCGGTTTTTTTCTGTTGAAATCACTCGCTTATGAGGTGCCGTATGATCAAATCCCGCAACGCCGTCCGTTTTGATCAGCACGTAAACAAATCTACCTGACGGCACATATCACAATCAGGCAGGAGAAGGTATAGCTGCAGAGTTCACCGGATCAGGCCTGCTGCCGGCGGGGTCCCGGGTAAGGAGCCTCTTTTCACGGAGAAATAATCAAACATTTAAATGAAGTGATTAGGTAAGACTGATGAGGCACTGACGTTTGGATGGAAAAGGGGATTTTATGTGACAAGGTTGAAGCGGATTGAAGTTGTGGCTTCATTGAAAGCCGAAACGAGTTTGGTTCTTCATGATACACAAGCAATTGCAAATATGCAGCCGGAATGGGAGTTCCATACTCCTACGGATCTTGAACATCACTGCGGTGATATTGTCAACATGCCTTCGGGCCGGGTATTTTCCTTTGCATCATAGATAAAAAATAGAAGCTTTTTGTCTCAGCATTGTTACTGCTCATTCGATCGAGAGCGGAATGTCATCGGACGCTTCTGTTTACGGTAAGTGAAAAAACGCACAAGCATGTTGCGGTTTTTGACATTTTGAACAGGTGCAGAAATAGATATTTCCTGTGGTTTTCATGCCCATGCGAAATTATGGCGGCCGGCATACGATAGCGTATGACAGTCCGCGGCAAGGGGGAGACAGCATGAAGCCAGATAAACCGAAATTTCAAGTGGGAGACATCGTGGTCGTCGTGATGTACGGAACCGTCGGCACCATTACGAAGGTTCATCAAATTGATAAACATTATCTTTACGAAGTCAATCATAATGAAGTGCTTTATTTTGAATCGTCCATCCAGCTTTATAAAGATTATGAGGGCGTGATCGTCGATATGGAGAAATTGGATATTGAATATGAATTTCTGATCGGCGACGTCGTATATGTAAAGGACTACGGAAAGGAATTATTCCGTGTCATCGGCCACAGAACTGAAATATGGAGATATTTAGAGGATGGCTGGGAGGATATTATTTATGAGCTGACTCGGCTGAAAGACGGAGAGTGGCTTGAAACGGAGGAAGAGGATCTCACGCTGGTTCTGAGAAAATATGAAATGGATCAGTTTGTGCATCAGCTGCTGTTTGTCCACTATGTTGGGGAAGCATCTCATGAGATCGGCGAGGATACCGTCGCGTCTGCTCTTCTTCAGTTTGAAGGCGATGCTGATGATCCCGATACCCTGCATGTGCTGGCGGTATCGATTGTAGATGAGCTGCTTGATATTTATAACGATTATAAGATTCTTTATCATTTGTTCGGTGACGAAGAATATAAAGATATGATGAATTTTGTGCTGGAAAGCCTGCGGGAGCATTTCAGCTAGCCGGCAAAAAAACGGACGGTGACATATAAAAACCAGGGCAGACAGCCGGAAAAGATTACAAACGACATTCCTTTCAGCACTTTTTCCAATACGATATCAAATCCATCTCCGTCCAAAAAAGCCATCATTTTCGTCATCATCTTTTCTCCCTCCGGGGCTTGTTTTTTAAAAGTATATGAGCGGACAAAACGTTTAGAACTTTTGGGTATAATTTGAACGGTTTTTTCATAAAACATAAAAAAGGAGGCGGTGTTTGCATGAAAGAAATAGATCTTGTGATTGACACAGAAGAAATAGCTGATTATTTTTACAGTCAGCTTGCTATGCGCGGGTACATACCGAGTGAAGAGGAAATCTTCGAAATAGCCGACATCACCTTTGATTATTTATTAGAAAAATGTATGATAGACGAAGAGCTTGATGAAGACTGAAACTGCGGAACCGAAGTGAAAAAGCTTCGGTTTTTTCAATCGGCTAGGGAGAATGAAACATGGGGGGAAAACGTTGTACAAGCCAGCAAGTCTTTTCGCATTGTTTATTCTGCTCGCAGCAGCGATCCGGATAGAAGCCGTCCGGGCTTTTGATGAGCGCGTGATAGAAGCGGCTGTCAGGATCAGGTCTGCCTGGCTGAATGAATTGATGTTATGGATAACGGAGCTCGGCACGACCGCGGTGCTTTTGCCGCTTCTTCTTTTGACAGGCGCGGCTCTGTATATGTACAAAAAAACGCCGGATGTTGTTTTTTTGCCGCTTCTCTTTCTCATTGAACGGATTGTAAACATAAAAATAAAAGAATTGATTGAAAGAGCCAGACCCGCTTTTGAACCGCTCGTCCATGAAACCTCATACAGTTTTCCGAGCGGCCACTCCATGAATTCGGCAGTGATGTATCCCGTCATCGCTTACTTTTTGATTAAGCATGTTCCGTTTTTTACGAAAAGAAAACGGGCCGTCACCGTCTTTACCGGAGTTCTCGTCATTCTGATCGGACTCAGCAGAATTTATTTGGGCGCGCATTTTCCGACGGATGTCCTTGCCGGATTCAGTCTCGGACTTTGCCTCGTTTCGCTTTTTGCGCTCTTTGACGAAAAGTATCATCCGTTTCGACAAAAATAGAGACAGGAAAAATGAGAAAAAACGCTAATACTATTAAGAAATAAGAGGGAGGGATCTTGATGCTGTTATCGCTGCCCGTGTTTAAAAAAAAGACTTGCGCCTATGATGTGACGATTTTTCAAACACCCCGCTACGGCGAGAAAAAGGGATACAGGGTCGTCTATCGGACAGAGCTGGCCGCTGACAATCATCAAGACGCACTGGAAAGGGCATTTTCTGTTTTTAATGTGCCTGATACGGTCCCAAACGACTATCAAGCCAGATTCATAGCGACCGGAGATGTCATACTCATAGACGAAGGAAGAAAAGGAAAGACCTATTACAGGCTTAACCCTGCGGGATGGAGCAAAATTAACCGGCTGCTCGTCCAGCCGAGGTAAGACGGGCCGGCTGAATCTTCAGCCGGCTTCCGTATTGTCTGGGAAAGACAGTGTTAAGGCTTCCGTTTAGCGGCGGAATGCTCTTTTCCATGCGCTTCATCAGCTGCAATGACGTCTGAAACGGGCACATGATTGTTCTTTTTCTGGCCGGTCACCCGGTTGCGCTGTTTTTTGCCCATTATGTTCACTCCTTTTTCTTTAGGCTTGTCATCCCGCATATTCTGCCCAAGATCGCCCTGATCATGCTGATGATTGTCTCTTACCGTTATTCAGTGTACAATGGGTGGGAGTTTGAATAGGCAGGAGGAAAAGGAAATGAGTGTACATATAAACGCAGAAAAAGGCCAAATTGCGGATACAGTGCTTTTGCCGGGAGATCCGCTCCGAGCGAAATTTATTGCGGAAACTTATCTTGAAAATGTGGAATGCTATAATGAAGTCAGAGGAATGTACGGATTTACGGGTACATATAACGGCAAAAAAGTATCAGTCCAAGGCACCGGCATGGGTGTTCCGTCTATCTCTATTTATGTGAATGAACTGATTCAAAGCTATGATGTTCAAAACTTAATCAGAGTCGGCTCATGCGGAGCCATCCGTAATGACGTGAAGGTGCGTGATGTGATTTTGGCTATGACGTCTTCAACGGATTCACAGATGAACCGTGTCGCCTTCGGCAGTGTAGATTATGCTCCTTGCGCAGACTTCGAACTGCTCCATAAAGCATACCAGGAAGCGCAAAAAAACAATCTTCCCGTAGCGGTCGGAAGCGTATTCACCGCCGATCAGTTTTACAATGAAGACTCCCAAATCGAAAAGCTTGCCAGATACGGCGTCCTCGGTGTAGAGATGGAAACGACTGCTTTATATACGCTTGCCGCTAAATACGGCAAAAAAGCGCTGTCTATCCTGACTGTAAGCGATCACGTATTAACGGGAGAAGAAACAACGGCAGAAGAGCGTCAAACGACTTTTCATGATATGATTAAACTGGCGCTGCATACTGTATCGTAAACTTGAGATGAGGGTTATGCTGATTAAAGCAGCCCTCTTCTTTATGCATCGCCCTGATTCAAAAAAAGAAAGGTAAGGGTAAAATGAAGAAATCCACTAAATGGTTCTCGCTCGCTGCCGCTCTCAGCGTAACCGCAATCGTGGGAACCGGCTGCAGCATTTCAGGCGGCGACAGCCACAAGGACACAAAAACAGCAGCTGAAACAAAACAATCCGATGACACATCAAGCAAAAAAACAACGAAGACAGAAAACAGCGATTTTGTATTGGAGAGTAAATATTTTAATGATATTAAAGAAGTGAACGGGCTTGAGACCATTCAAAATCCGACAAATACACTTGCGCTCGTGAATAAGACATACACGCTGCCGGGAGATTATAAACCGAATGATCTCGTGATCCCGAAAGTCGAATTTTCTTTTACTGAGAAAATCGAGAAACGATATATCCGCAAACCTGCCGCCGATGCTTTGGCGGAACTATTCAGCGCCGGGAAAAAAGAAGGTTATGACCTGGTTGCCGTTTCAGGATACCGCTCTTATGACAGACAGAAAGTTATTTTCGATAATGAAGTCAGTCTGAAAGGTGAAAAAAAGGCGAAAGAAGCCGTCGCATATCCGGGGCAAAGCGAACACCAGACGGGGCTTGCCATGGACATTTCCAGCAAAAGCAACGGATATGAGCTGAATGAAGCGTTCGGAAACACGGCGGACGGCAAATGGGTGAAAGACCATGCGTATGAATACGGCTTTATCATCCGCTATCCTAAAGGCAAAGAAAATGTCACAAAGTATGAGTATGAACCATGGCATTTACGCTATGTAGGCAAAAAAGCGGCAAAAGCCATCCATGACCATCAATTAACGCTTGAAGAATATTTTAATGAAGTAAAGAAAGTGTAATGAGAAGAAGCCCGCTTGAAAAATAGAAAGCGGGCTTTCTTTATTACCAGAAGAGTAAACCTCCAAGCGCAAATCCGGTAATTAAACCAAGGCCGATACCGTAGGCTGCTCCCCAGCCTCCCCAGCCTCCCCAATAGCCGAACCCGTATCCTCTGTGACGGCCGCCGACAGGGGCGATATACACTTTGCTGTTAGTCACCCGTACGATTCTTCCGACGTGGACTCTGCCGTTTCGTTCTGTAATTCTTGCTACTTTTCCCTGGTGCTGCCGGCAAAGATGATAATAGTTTTGCATCTTTTCTCCTCCTATCCAACCTATCTTTCTATGTCAGCTTATGATAGAGTGCGGTAAAAAGGTTGGACGAAAACAGGAGGACAATCGCCGTTTTACTTGTAAGCGACAAAAGCGCAGTGTCCCATATATTCACGGTACGTCTGCATAAGCTCGTAATGAGCCGTTAGCGTATCGTAGTGAACCGGCTGAATAACGGGCGATAAATCCATTTCTGTAGTCGGCTCCTGCGCATTGTTTTCATAGACAGCGGGAATGAAATCCGCTTTCTGAAAGCCTTGCTGAAGCAATCTCTGTTTCCATGCCGTTTCATCCTGCAATACGGTAAAACCGTAGAAGTCTTTTATCTGCGTGATGGCGTTTTCCGGCATGGGCTTTTGTAAAGCAGCTTCAATGCCGATCAGCATACCCCCGGGTTTAAGGACCCGCAGGATTTCAGACAGCGATGAATCAAGATTTGAAAAGGTGAGAACTGATTCGGAAAGAACGGCGGAAAATTGATTTTCAGCAAACGGAAGCCGCTCAAGCTCCGCCAAATAGCCCGGAATGGTTAAGCCTTCAGCGGCAAATCGTTTTGCTGCTTTTTCAAGCATAAGGGGGTCCTTATCAACACAGGTGACGGGATACAGCAGGTGGCCGAGATAAGCGGCCGTCTGTCCCGTTCCGCAGCCGGCGTCAAGAATCGGTTCGCCAGGAGGAGGAGCCGCTTTTGTGAGAACGGCTTTGGAAAAAGCGAGTCCGCCGGGGTGAGCCCCTCCGACTCCGAATAAGGACAGCATATCTAAATATTTGCTCAAAGGCCGAATCCTCCTTTTTTCCTCAGCATATGTTGAGAGAAAAGCATAGGTTTGGGTAAACGGGAAAGAAGGGCGCCTCACGTTTGAAGTTGACGAATGAGCGTTCGTCTATGATAATAATGTAAGAATAAAAAGGTGGTGTTTTCTTGAAGCGGCAATTTAAACTGTTTTTTATTATATTGATCACCGCGGTCGCAGCCTCGGCGCTTACGCTGTTTATCACGGGCAATACGACCATTTTCGGACAAGGCTCGGCTGCTTTGACGAACAGCAAATTTGAGAAATTCAATAAAGCCTACGAGCAGATTAAAAGTGATTACTATCAAAAAACAGATGACAGCAAATTAGTAGACGGAGCGATAAAAGGCATGATCAGTTCCCTGGATGATCCATATTCTTCTTATATGGACCCGCAGGAAGGAAAGTCTTTTGAAGAAACAATTTCCGCTTCGTTTGAAGGCATCGGCGCACAAGTGGAAGAAAAGGACGGCAGCATCCTGATCGTATCGCCGATTAAAGGGTCACCCGCGGAAAAAGCGGGGGTTAAACCGAATGACCAGATCTTGAAGGTCAACGGCAAAAGCGTTAAAGGCCTTAATGTAAACGAAGCCGTCGCATTAATCCGCGGCAAAAAGGGAACAAACGTCAAGCTTGTGCTGCACAGAGCGGGTGTCGGCGATCTGAACCTGTCGATCAAACGTGACACCATCCCGGTTGAAACGGTGTACTCTGAAATGAAAAAAGGAGACATCGGCGAAATCCAAATCACATCCTTCTCCGAATCGACGGCAAAAGAGCTGAATTCAGCCATTGACAGCCTTGAAAAACAAGGAGCGAAAGGATACATTCTCGATTTAAGGGGCAACCCGGGCGGCCTGATGGATGAAGCCATCAAAATGAGCAACATGTTTATCGATAAAGGGAAAAATATCATGCAGGTCGAATACAAAGACGGCACGAAAGAGGTCATGAAAGCGACGAAAGAGCGCAAAGTGACAAAACCGACAGTCGTCCTCGTCAATGACGGCACCGCGAGCGCCGCGGAAATCATGTCGGCTGCGCTGCATGAATCATCGGGCATTCCGCTGATCGGCGAGAAAACGTTCGGAAAAGGAACCGTGCAGACGGCAAAAGATTACAGCGACGGTTCTACCGTTAAGCTGACAATCGCAAAATGGCTGACAGCGGACGGAGAGTGGATTCATAAAAAAGGCATCAAACCGCAATATCAGGTTAAGCTTCCTGAATATGCGAACCTGCCGTATTTAGATGCGAAAAAAACATACAAATACGGGGATTCCGGAACCACCGTCACCAATGCGCAAAAAATGCTGAAAGCGCTGGGGTACAGCGTGAAAGTAAACGGCACGTATGATAAAGCATTTGAACAAGCCGTTAAACAATTCCAAGCAAAAGAGAAACTGAAACAAACAGGCATTTTAACGGGAGACACAACGGCAAAATTGATGACGGATCTGCAAAAACAGCTTGCGGACAACGATACACAAATGAAAAAAGCCGTTGAAACATTAAATAAGAATATGAAATAGTAAAAAACACCCGATGCGTCGCTCGCGCATTGGGTGTTTTTTGTTTGCGAAAAGCCCGTCTTATGTCGTTTCCTGTTCAAAAAGGTGGCTGTTCGCCTGAATGAAAAACTGTGATTGCTCATAGTGATAGGTGACTTTTGAGTAGTCAAACGGCTGGCCGTTGGTTAAATGAAAAATCGTTTCAACGCAAAGCTTAGGCGCTCCTGTAAACAGACCTAAGTACTCCGCTTCTTCCTCATTTAACATCCCCGCGTACAGATATAAATCTGAAAAACCGCGCTTTAACCCGAGACCTTCTCGAATATAATCAAATATTGATTCTGCCACGATCTCTTTATTCAAATACGTAATAATCGATTTGTTGTAAAATGACTCTTCGATACACAATGTCAGCCCGTCAATATATCGGATTCGCTTGACATAATACACGTCGCCGTCAGGCGGCATATTCAGATTTTGGGCAGCCTCAGGCGTGGGTTTTCTCACTTCCAGCGCTAATAATTTGGAAGTGACATTAAAATCTTCAAGTGATTCTTTAAATCCTTGATTAGAAAGCAGACTGATATACCCTTTTCTTTTATTCCGTCTGACAAAAATGCCGCTTCCCCTCACTTGAAACACAATCCCCTTTTTTTCTAATAAATCCAAGGACTTGGTGATCGTGCTTTTGCTCACGTTAAACCGGGTCATTAAGGTTTGCAGCACAGGCAGTTTATCCCCTTGCTGCAGCTGATGTTCTTCTATGTATTTTTCAATATCTATCGCGATTTGCTGGTATTTTAACATATACATTCCTCATTCATTTATTGTCCCGCTTCTTTCAGAATTATAGCATAATCGTTTTTAAAAGACATTTCGTAAATTAACTATAATTGTTTATGCATTGATAAATTATACCGGTACAATTATAATGTAAACGTATAATATGAAAATAAAGGCAGGAATTCTTCTGCACTTGCGAAGCGGCTGCAGTGCATTTATTCGGCATGCAAGCGGCAGTCAAATAAAGGAGGATATAAACGATGGGGACATTGCCAAAAGATTTTTTATGGGGAGGCGCTCTCGCCGCCCACCAATTTGAAGGGGGATGGAATAAAGGCGGCAAGGGGCCGAGTGTAGTGGACGTCATGACGGCAGGCGCGCATGGTGTGCCCCGGAAAATAACAGATACAATTGAAGAGCGGGAATTTTATCCGAATCATGAAGCGATCGATTTTTATCATCGTTATAAAGAGGACATCGCATTATTCAGCGAGCTGGGCCTGAAATGTTTAAGAACGTCCATCGGCTGGAGCAGAATTTTTCCTAAAGGTGATGAAGCGGAGCCTAATGAGGAAGGATTGGCTTTTTACGACCGGGTGTTTGATGAATTGCTGAAACATGGGATTGAACCGGTAATCACGCTGTCACATTTTGAGATGCCGCTGCATTTGGCGAGGGAATACGGCGGTTTCAGAAACAGAAAAACAGTCGGATTTTTTGTGAAATTCGCTGAAGTGTGTTTTGAACGCTATAAACATAAGGTGAAGTATTGGATGACGTTTAACGAAATCAATAATAAGATGGATGTGAATAATCCGATCTTTTTATGGACGAACTCGGGCGTCGCCGTCAAAGAAAACGAAAACGCAAAAGAAGTCATGTATCAGGCCGGCCATCACGAACTGCTGGCAAGCGCATTGGCTGTTTCGAAGGGAAGAGACATCAATCCCGAGTTCAGGATCGGCGCGATGGTATCACATGTCCCGATTTACCCGTACTCATCTCACCCCGATGATGTGATGCTGGCTGAAGAAACGATGAGACAGCGTTTTTTCTTCCCGGACGTGCAGGTTCGCGGATATTATCCAAGCTATGCGTTAAAAGAATTTGAAAGAGAAGGCTATCAGATACACTTTGAAGACGGTGATGAAGAGATTTTGAAAAACGGCCGAGTGGACTACCTCGGATTCAGCTATTACATGTCTACAACCGTAAAAAGTGATGTATCAAACGATAATACCGGGGATGTCATAAACGGAGGATTGCCAAACGGCGTGGACAATCCTTATATTACAGCGAGTGATTGGGGCTGGGCGATTGACCCGACCGGTTTACGGTACACATTAAACCGCTTATACGACCGCTACCAGATTCCATTATTTATCGTGGAAAACGGATTCGGCGCCATCGACACATTAGAAGAGGACGGTTCAATTCATGACGCAGCAAGAATTGAATATTTATCGTCACATATAAAAGCTTTGAAAAAAGCAATCACATATGATGGTGTGGATGTAATGGGCTATACACCATGGGGAATTATTGATATCGTGTCATTTACAACCGGAGAAATGAAAAAACGCTACGGCATGATTTATGTTGATCGGGATAATGAAGGCAACGGTTCAATGAGGCGGCTTAAGAAAGACTCATTTGAATGGTATAAAAAAGTGATTGAAACAAACGGCTCATATGTATCCTAAAGGTGTAAAAAGGGAAGGCTTCACCGTTGTGTGAAGCCGGCTTTTTATCAGTAATTTTGAAAGCGTATTCATTCAAGCAGGAAGGAGGTGACTGTCCGGCTTTTCATTTAGGATCGCTTATAAAAATAAGGAAAGGGATGGTGGCTCATGTTTTTTAAAAAAGGTCTGCACATGACGCTGGTTTTTCTTATGTTTTTCTTTTTCATATCAAGCAGCATGACCGAAGTGTATGCGGCTGATCGGAAGGCTTCAGACAAAAACAAAGTAAGGGTGTGGTTCAGTTCTGAAAAAGATCCGGCTTCCCGTACGTGGTATGACGGGCCGCAGGAAGTGAAATACGCCTTAGACGAACAAACACCGCTTACATTGACAAAAAAGAAGGCTTCTGACTCCGCCGCCGTGTATATTGATCCGTCGCGCCGCTATCAAAGTGTGTTAGGCGTAGGATCGTCCCTGGAAGAATCCACAATCCATAATTTATCAAAAATGACACCCGCAAAAAGAAAAGAAGTGCTGAAAAAACTCGTTGATCCCAAAGATGGTATCGGCATGGACGTTATGCGCATAACAATCGGGACATCTGATTTTACGGCACAGGAATTTTATACGTATGATGATATGCCTGAAGGCCAAACAGATCCTAAGCTCCGTCATTTCTCGATCCAAAAGGATATTGATTTACACATTACAGCAACCATCAAGGAAGCGCTGGCGATAAATCCGGAACTGAAAATCATTGCCTCACCGTGGAGCCCGCCGGCTTGGATGAAAACGAATGAAAACCTTAAGCGGGGAAAGCTGAAAGATAAATATATCGGCGAACTGGCCGTTTACTTCCGCAAATTTATTGAGGCGTACGAAAAGCAAGGAATTCCGATTTATGCCATGACCCTTCAAAATGAACCTTTGCTGGAAATCGACTATCCGAGCATGTATATGCCGCCGTCTCAGCAGCGCAAACTGGCACTGGCCTTAAAAAAAGAAATGAAAAAACACGTAATTGACACGAAAATTTGGATTTATGATCACAATGCGAGCGGGGCGTGGAACTATATTCCGCCGATTTTAGATGATAAAAAAGGAAACCGGGCGGCAGACGGCATCGCTTTTCACGATTATGACGGTGACCTTTCCGTCATGTCGGAGATCGGAAAGAGATATCCTGATCAATCTATTCACTTAACGGAGCGGTCTGTCTGGGGGACGGCAGGGGCGGACCGGATCGCGCAGTATTTCCGCAACGGCGCGTCGAGCTACAATGCGTGGGTGACGATGCTCGACAGTCAAATCAAGACGCATCATTGGATAGGCACCCCAGACCCGACGCTGTTTATTCAGGATGCTAAAAACCCTGATCGCTATTGGAATATCCCGATCTTTCATATGACAGGCAACTTTTCAAAATTTATCGACCGGGGAGCAAAGCGGATAGAAAGTAATTACGGCTCCAAAAACACAGTCTCGAATGTATCGTTCCTTAATCCTGATCAATCCATTGTGACAGTCGTAATCAACCAGACATCCGCCGACCAAAAATTCCATGTCGTTTCAGAAAATCGGCAGTTTGAAGCCGTCATCCCGGCTAAAACCGTGGCTACCTACAAATGGAAGCAAAAAAAGTAAAAACCGGCACATTTACGTGCCGGCTTCTTTCTGTTAAGCACCTTTTTGGTTCAGTTGATCAGAAGGCGCTTTATTGAATAAACCGTCTTTGACGGCGTTTGAAGCCGCTTTTTTTACAAAAAACGGGTTAAGGATAATAACGGCTGCCATGTTAGCGGTCAAACCCCAAAAGCCTTCATATATACCGTGGGCGGATTGGGTGATATTTACCGTGAATGTCACGATAAGACCGACGAGAAGACCGATAATTGTCGCTTCTTTCGTTTGATTCTTCCAAAACAGACTGACGGCGATAGCCGGAAAGATCTGAACCATGCCGGAAACACCGAGAAGCTGAAGGGTAACGAGCGCAGTCGGGAACAGCATGCCGAATAAAAGCGCGAGCCCGATGACGACAAATACCATTGAACGGGTGATCATTGTCAGCTTGCTTGGTGACACATTCGGGTGAATCAAATCCCGATATAAGTTATTCGCAAATAAGTTTGATGCTCCGATGGCCATGATAGAGCAGGGAATCAATGACGCAAGGGCAATCGTGGAGTAAGCAAAGCCCTGCGCGACTCCGCCGTAAGACGTTTGAATCAGCTTCAATAAAGCGAGCCGCGGATTGGTATCTTCCGGCAGGACAAGAAACGCGATAAAGCCGAGAAAAATAACAAGAATCAAAACAATATTATAAAGCGGCAGAAACATGCTGTTTTTGCGGACGGCATCTGCGCTTTTTGCCGTAAATACGCCGGTTGCCGCATGCGCCCACATAAAGAGCGCCAGCGCAGATACGATGGAAGCTGTGATAAACCAAGGAATTCCTTTCGGCCCCGAGTCCGGGATCGTCAGCATTTGCGGCGCTTTTTCAGCCAAAGTGTGAATCATCGGCGTCCAGCCGTGAAAATGGATCAGCGGGAGTGAGACGACCATAAACAGCATAATCACCCACACGAGAATGTCTTTAATAATCGCCGTAAACGTCGGCCCTTTAATTCCGCTGAAAAAAGTATACAGCGCTACAAGAATAAAAGAGATGATGACGACCATATTGACATTAATGACACCCGTTCCGGCCACCTGAAGCGTATCTTGAATTCCGCTCAGCTGGAGACAAATATAAGGAATGAGCATAAGAACGCCGACAATCGCGACAAGACTGGCCAAAAGTTTACTGTCAAAACGCTCACGGGCATAATCGGCAAGCGTCGTTAATTTGTGTATTTTTGCCACTTTCCACAGCTTCGGCAGAAAGAAATAAGCGATAAAATACGCCAAAACAGAATACGGGATTGCAAAAAAAGCAACGCTTCCCCCTGTGTAGGCTGTGCTTGTTAAGCCTAAAAACGTATAAGCCGTATAGAGATCCGCGCCGACTAAAAACCAGACGAGGAGCCCCCCGAACCGTCTGCCGCCGACAGACCATTCCTCAACAGAAGTGCGTGATGATTTGTCTCTCCCGGCTATAAAGCCGATACAGACAACGGTTAAAACGATTACGGCTGTAATGATCAATGCTGTTATATTTGCGGGCATCAGTCCAGTCCTCCTTGTTTCTTCTGCAGCCTATAAATAAGAAACGAACATAATGGAGTGACTGCGATCCATAAAAGCAGCCAGAAATGAAAAAAAGGCAGCCCGATAATGATCGGATGAACCCGATTAGCGACTGACAGCAGGGCCAGCTGGCTGAAAGGGATTAAGATGAGAACGAAAATTAGTGCTTTTCTGACCATTTACTTTCCTCCTGAAACTTGATAATGCTCCTTATCATAGCAGGTGTCAGATAAGATCACAAGATATTTTTCAGAAAAAAAAGAATTCTATTACTTTTTTAACTGAAACGCTTTAGTTGCATCTTCATTCATATTAAATTAGAATAGTTAATATCTTGAAATCAAGATATTTAGGAGTGAATACATTGAATACACAAGGATTGCATCATGTTACCGCATTTGCAAAAGATCCTGCTGAAAATCTTCGGTTTTATACTGAAGTGCTGGGTTTGCGGCTCGTTAAAAAAACCGTTAATTTTGACGACCCGGCCACTTATCACTTTTATTTCGGCAACCAAAACGGAGAGCCAGGCACGATCATTACATTTTTTCCTTTTCAGGGAAGCCGCCCGGGAACCGTGGGAAAAGGGCAGGCCGGAAGAATTTATTTCTCCGTGCCGAAAGGAGCACTCGCATTTTGGAAGCGCCGGCTTGAAGAAAACGGCTTGAATGTAAAAGAACAGATCATGCTGTCTGAACAAGTGCTTCTCTTTAATGATACAGAAGACCTGCCGCTTGCCATAATGGAAGATGAAAGAAGCGGACAGAGTGAATGGACGCCTTCGGGCATTACTGAAAAAGAAGCGATCACAGGCATGAGAGGTGTTCTTTTGTACTCGTACCGTCCTGAAGCAACCATTCAATTTCTCATAGAACGCTTCGGTTATTCAAAGACAGGAGAAGAAAATCAGATTGTCAGGCTGCAATCGGAGGCCCGGATCGGACATATTATAGATGTTGATCTCGCGCCGAAAGAAGCAGGTATCGGCGGTTACGGGACAGTCCATCATGTCGCTTTCCGCACTAGCGAAAAAGAGCAGGCGGAGTGGAAGGATATTCTTGCTGCTTCTCATCTTGCTTCATCTGACATTCTTGACAGGTCTTACTTTACTTCAATCTATTTCAGAGAAAGCGGCGGCATTTTATTTGAAATGGCAACCGATGAACCGGGCTTTATGACGGATGAATCCTTTGAAAATCTCGGAACAGAGCTGAAGCTTCCGGAATGGCTTGAAGAGCATCGCAGTCAGATTACAGCTGTTTTGCCCAAAATGGAGAAAGGAGAATGATGATGAAACATGTGTTTGAACAGGGAACGTCAGAGAATGTTCTGCTGCTTTTGCACGGAACGGGGGGAAATGAACATGATCTTCTGTCGCTCGGACGTTTTATCGATCCGAAAGCAAGTTTGCTCGGGGTCAGAGGATCAGTGTCGGAAAACGGCATGCCCCGTTTTTTTAAGCGGCTGAAAGAAGGCGTATTTGACGAGAAAGATTTAATTGAACGGACGGAAGAATTAAAGAATTTTATTGATGAAGCGGCGCAAATGTACGGATTCAGCAGAGAAAACGTGATTGCTGCCGGCTATTCAAACGGCGCCAATATTGCAGCAAGTCTTTTGTTTCATTATAAAGATGTACTGAAAGGAGCGGTTCTGCATCATCCGATGGTGCCGATACGCGGAGTGAAGCTGCCTGATATGGAAGGGCTGCCTGTGTTTATCGGTGCGGGAAAACGCGATCCCCTATGTACAAAAGAAGAATCGGAGGAGCTTTATCAGTATCTGACAGATGCTCATGCATCCGTTTCTCTTGTTTGGCAGGAGGGCGGTCATCAGCTCACACAGCAGGAAGCAGAGCAGGCGAGAACCTGGTACAGTGAGCGATTCCTATAAAAAACCCTTAGTCTGCTTAAGCGGACTAAGGGTTTCTTTCATCTTACAGCCAAGTTGACACTTTAGATACAGGCAGCCGGTTGCTTTTATGCGCCGGCTTAACGGCTTTGCCGATTGAAATCAGCATGACGGGCACGAAACGCTCGCTCACGTCGAATTCCTTAACGAATTGCTCTTTATTGAATCCGCCGATCGCGCAAGTGTCGTAGCCTTTTGCTTTAGCGGCAAGCATCAGCTGCATCGCTGCTAAAGAAGCGTTTAAAAATGCTGAATCACGGGCAAACTGATCATTTTGGTATGCGCCGTTAATCTGGCCTAAAAGCGTTTGTTTAATCTCTTCTGTGATATTGCCTTGCTCAGCCAGTTCAGCATAAACGTCTTCACCATTTTCATTTGCTTTTAAATCGCCTAATACGGCAATAACTGCTGATGAATCAATAATCTGTTTTTGATTAAAAGCAACCGGAAGCAGGGCAGCTTTTGCTTCATCACTGTGAAAGACTTGAAAATGCCAATGCTGAAGGTTCCAGGCGGAAGGCGCTTGCGTTGTGATTTCAAGGAGTTCTGTTAATTCCTCTTTTGTAATGACCGCGTCTTTATCGTATTCTTTAACAGATGCGCGTTCCTTTAAAACGTCTAATACGGATGTCATCATGTTTCCTCCTTCGGATAAACGTGTTATCATAATAGAAAAGTTAGAAGCTTACTAAATGTAACTCGAAAACTAATTTTAATGGATCACAAAAAACTTGTCAATTCATAGATGAAGGGATGAACTCACGTGGGATATACAATGTGTCCTAAAATGGAATCCGCTTTTTCTCTTTTGGGAAAGCGCTGGAACGGCCTCATTATCCATGTACTGATGGACGGGCCGAAACGATTTAAAGATATGACCGAAACGATACCGACAATCAGCCAAAAAATGCTCGCGGAGCGGCTCAAAGAGCTGGAACAAAATGAAATCGTCGAGCGTCAGGTGCTGCCTGAAACACCTGTCAAAGTCATTTATAAACTGACTGATAAAGGCATGGCCCTGCAAGCCGTTTTTCAGGAAATGCAAAAATGGGCAGACAGTTTTTGCGAGCCCGGGGGATCTGCCAACGACACATGTGATGAATAACAAAGGCTGCCCAAGGCAGCCTTTTCTTAATAATAATGTTTACTCGTCATAAAAACCATTAATATCAAAATTGTTCAGATTGAGGTTCAAGCCTTTTAATTGCTTTAATAAAGCATCGAATGTAAGGAAATGATCATTTTTACATTCCGCCGGAACATCATTTGGAGAAAATAGTTTCATTCCTCCCTCAATCCACTGTTTCCGGTATAACTGAAATGCCGCTTCAATTAAATGATCAGGCGTTACAATAAACCCTAAGCTTACGTCATGGTCCTCGCTGTAGCCGAATTCAAACCCGCAGCAGGGGCAAATATCAAATGTTTTTTGATATTCGCCGTTATAAACGGGACTTGTTTCTAATCCTTTAAATCCGCATATCAAACAAGGGTACAACTCACTAACCAACATACATCCCTCTTTTATTCAGTTTGCAATCATTCAGAACAAGCGGGGAGGCCTTTTACAGTTTCCCGGTTAAAAACTGAGCCTCACCAAGCCCGAAGCTCCAATCGGCGTTCCCGTTTTCTGTAATGGAAATCATGACGTCTTCGGGTGATATGCCGCATTCTGTTTTAAGCTGATCAGCCATCAGTTGATATAACGTTTCTTTTTGATGTTCGGTGCGCGCTTTGCTGACAATGCTGATGATGACAAGATCTTTGCTTCTTTTGAAACCGAGCCCGGTATCTTCAATGATAAGCTCATGAGGCCGATGCTGGTGAACGATCTGATAACGGTCCGTTACAGGGACGTCAAAAGCTTTAACCATGGCGTAATGGGCGGTATCCAGTAATTTTTTTAATGCTGCGTCATCCCGGCCTTCAATAACGTCAAAACGAAGTAATGGCATATTTTATTCCCCCTGATGGTTTTATAATGTCGCAACTTGTAAAAAAGTATAACAGTTAATCAAAATGTAATCAAATTATAACCAAAATATTTATACATTAATGCAATATCAGAGAGAGGCACATGTTGTTACAATCGCCCAATCAATTTCCTCATTTTATGAATACGCTTAAGAATAGGCAGACATAAAGGAGGAAAAACATGTACCCTCGTCATGCATTGTATCGCGGGAATTTCGGTCCTGCCGGATTTCCGGCGAGAAGTCCTTTTTTGTTCGGCGCTCCTTTATTCGGCGGATTTTTAGGCGGTCTTCTCGGAGGCGTAATTGCCACAGGTTTTACAAGACCCCGCTATCCGTACGGGTTCGCCGGTTACGGATACGGAGGCGTCCCATACGGCGGTTTCGGTCCGGGAGCCGGCGGTTATCCGCCATTTTATTAAAGAAAAAACGGCCTGCATCGCGCGGGCCGTTTTTTTTTATCTTAAAATCTCCACTTCCGATAGATTGTAGTCTTCCTGTTTTGAAAACATAACTTCAATCATCCCGTCTTTATAGACTGCTTTTGTTCCTTTCCGTTTGACGAGGCTCGGAAGTACGATTTCTTTTTTTCCTTCTCCCAGACTGCTGTTCTCTACAACGAGGCTGTGTGACGTGTGCTTAATCCTGATACGGTCGAGTTCCTCTTGTTCTGCGGGAATTTTCGCAAAAACATGATCGGATGTTTCAAAAAGGTCAATTTCCGGCTTGGGCGGTTCCGCTTCGACCGGATCGGCCTTTTTGGACATTGGGTCGCGAAAAGGGAACTGTCCGGCATAACCGGCGCCGAATACGCTTTCCATCACTCGGTTGACATATGTCTCGACATCTTTCGGATCAGCATTTTTAAACGTTTCTTTAGAGAACTGATTTTGGAAGGGAAAATATCTGTTCCAATCAAACACGGCATCTCACCCTTTCTTAACGGACAACATAGTATATGCCCGCCGGAAGCTTCCCGTGATATAATATAATCTGTTTACAGAAAGGAAGGGGAAGGCCGTGCAAGGGAATAACGCAAGAAAAGGAATCATTTATACCGCTTGTTCTTTCGCCATGTGGGGGCTGTTTCCGGTCTATTGGAAACTTCTTGAACAAATACCCGCATTGGACATTTTAGCTCACCGGATTTTATGGTCATTTGTTTTCATGTGTGTGCTTTTAACTGTGCTTAAGAAGTGGAAAACCGGATGGCGTGAACTGCGTCTTTTGAAATCGGAAGGGGGCCTGCTGGCGCTTTTTTTCGCTTCCGTTTTAATTTCCGTTAATTGGTTTGTGTACATATGGGCCGTCAATCACGGCTTTTTGCTTGAAGCAAGTCTCGGGTACTACATTAATCCGCTCGTTTCCGTTCTTTTGGGCATCCTATTCTTAAAAGAAAAGCTTAACAAGATGCAAACAGCAGCCGTTTCTATTGCCGGGGCGGCCGTGATCATATCTGCGTTTCAATATGGCGCGGTTCCTTATATCGCATTGCTGCTTGCATTCAGCTTCGGCCTGTACGGCTTATGTAAAAAAAGAACCCGCATGTCCAGCACGATCGGATTGACGCTGGAGACGCTTTTGATTACCCCGGCTGCACTTATTTATTTAGGATATACAGCTGACGGGAGCACTTCCGGGTCCTTGGGGGCAGGAACATGGGCGCTCCTATTTTTCGCAGGCGTATTTACGGCCTTGCCGCTGTTACTGTTTGCAGAGGGGGCAAAGCGTCTGCCGCTGTATCAAGTCGGCATTTTGCAATATATAGCGCCGACCATTACCCTTATGCTCGGCGTATTTGTGTATCATGAACCATTTTCCGGGCAAAAAGCGTTTACCTTCATTTGTATATGGGCAGCATTGCTTTTGTTTACCTTTTCACAGATCAAATGGAAGCGGCCGATAAAAAGCCGCTAAGCCTTTCGCTTTCCAGCGATAGCTTAAATTATGTATAATCATTACGAGTATGTAAAGGAGCTGTACAATGGGCACTGATAAAGACATAGCAAAAGCCTATCAGGCACTGTGGAATAACCGCACTCTCCCGGCTTCAACTCTTGAAGAAGCGGAGAAGGCAATTGATCTTGAACTGCTTGATCAAAGAACACATCCGAGGCTCCGGAAGTCACCCGAGGAAAAGTTTGCTCTGGCGGTGCAGCGAATTGTAGATTCCCGGCTGCGGCCGATTGAGAAATATGAATTGGTTGAACTACATACGAAGCGTTTGCAATTTTTAAAAGAAGAAAGAGGGGAGCAGCTATGAAAGCGATCATAAAAGAAGATGTGCAAACTTCTTTAGAGCGATATGCCGATCGTCCTGTATATATCCATTTGGAAACAACGACCGGTTCTTATTCAGCGCATCTGAATGAGAAAAACATGACGGTTGTAGCCTATATACGCAATGCAAAAGTGACGTACCATCAGGCGAAAATCAAAGGAAACGGCCCGTACCGCGTCGGTTTGAAAACAGAAGAGGGCTGGATTTACGCAGAAGGTCTGACTGAGTATACAGTAGATGACGAAGACCGTCTGTTAATGGCTGGGCATCTGCCGGGCGGAAAATTGGCGATTTCGCTTCAAATCAGCGAAAAGCCGTTTACAGTTTAAAGAAAAGGGTGAAAATCATGAAAGAACATGTACTCGTCATCCTGCCTCACCCTGATGATGAATCATACGGAGTGGCAGGGCTGATTGCTTTACACAGACAAAAAGATATTCCCGTTACGTATGCATGCGCAACGCTTGGCGAAATGGGCCGGAACATGGGAGATCCCTTTTTCGCGAACCGTGAAACACTGCCGCTGTTAAGAAAGCAAGAGCTGATTGACGCATGCAAAGCAATGGACGTTACTGACCTGAGAATGCTCGGGCTTCGTGATAAAACACTTGAATTTGAAGATGACGAGTGGCTCGCGGATATGATGGAAGAGATTATCGACGATGT
Source organism: Bacillus sp. FCW2 (assembly GCF_021228595.1). Lineage (NCBI taxonomy): Bacteria > Bacillati > Bacillota > Bacilli > Caryophanales > Bacillaceae > Bacillus > Bacillus sp. FCW2. Next base: position 1,652,190 of record NZ_CP089436.1, read on the forward strand.
AAAACCGAGTCTGATTGTCACATTCTATCCGGAGCACGGAGTCCATCCGGATCATGATGCATGCGGCGAAGCGGTCATCAGAGCGCTTTACAGAAAGAAAAAAGAGGACCGCCCGCGCACGCTTTGCATGGCAATCACCCGCAACAGGGAGGAAGCCGTCGGCAAGCCTGATGTCATTCTTGATATTAAAGAGGTTGCCGATATTAAAATGAATGCCTTAAAAGCGCACCGCACCCAAACGGAAGGCATGCTGAGAGAGCTGGAAGAAAAAATAAAAAATAACGAGCCGGTTCTTCAGACATGGTTTGAAGAAGAAGTGTATTGGACATATCCGTGGAAAGACTGATAAAAAAAGGGATAAGGCTGAAATGCCTTATCCCTTTTTTTGTGTCAGATCGGAAGCGATCGCTTCCGCAAGCGAAGACCGTATTGATAAATTTGAAAAACTCAGTCCGAGCTGCACCGCGGTTTGGGCGATTTCAGGACGGATTCCGGATAATGTCGCTTTCACGCCGAGCATTCCGAGTGATTCAATTAAGGTGAAAAGCTGTTGGGCAACCATCGTATCAATCATGGCTACACCTGATAAATCAATGTACAGCTGCGTGATGCGCTTCTCTGAACACTGGTGCAGCGTATTCTCCAAAATCATTTTGGCTCTTGCCGTGTCAATATCCCCGATCAGCGGCAGCAGTCCGACATTGTCAAAAAGCACAATTACCGGCGAGCTCAGCTCGGTGATCAATTCTTTTTGCGCTTCAAGCTGAATGTTTGTGTTTTTATACATTTCCTCTATGAAAATATGAATGACCACATCAAACGATTTGATCAGCGTATGGAATATATCTTCGGCATCTTCTTCTGTCACGGTGTCCGAATGAAGTCTGGTAAACTGCTTGACATGGCCGACATACAAATCACGAACTCTGATAAACTCGCGAATAATATAATGGATGGGAGTTTTTAAATGTTCTTTATCCCGTGCGGCTTTAAACGCCCACTTTTCCAAGGCCGCTGTATATACTTCCTTCTCTTCAGAAAAAATCCGATTGAGCTGATAATTAAACGCCAGATTTTGTTTTTTCAGATTTGTGAGTACAGCCGGGTCAGTAGAAGCATAAACAGAATCAGGATCCGTTTCATGAAGCGTATCAAACCATGTCTGACTGATGTCCTCCGCCCGTTCAGTTAAATAATCGTACAGCAGTTTATGTTTTGGCATTGCTGCTCCTCCTTTATAAAATCATCATTTTTTTCACATAACGCTTTTGCAGTTTCATCAGTCTGAAGAATAAACCGACAGCTCCTGCGGCAAGTCCTGCAATTAACCCGATCCAGTAGCCGTATGCCCCGAGGCCCGTATAAGTGCCGACTGCGTAACCGAGCGGAAGCCCGATAATCCAATACGACACAAAAGCCGCGCCGAGTGTATAGTTGACATCCTTATATCCTCTCAGAGCGCCTTGTATCGGAGCTGCTACGGCATCAGAAAGCTGGAAAAACAGCGCATAGATTAAAAAGTGCTGCGTCAACATGAGCACCGCCGGATCTGATGTATACATTCCGGCGATTTGCGGCCTGAACAGTAAAATGAAAGCCGCCGTGCATAAAGAAAAACTAAGCGCCATCACGATCCCGATATAGCTGTATGAGCGGGCATCTCTATAGCGATTTGCGCCTGCTTCAAAGCCGACTAAAATGGTCATGGCCATGGATACGCTGAGCGGCAGCATATACAAGAGGGAGGCAAAATTCATTGCCGCCTGGTGGGCTGCAATCGTCACCGTCTGAAAATGGCTCATAAGCAGTGTGACAGCCGCAAAAATGCTCGTTTCAAAAAATACCGCAAAACCGATAGGTAAACCGATTTTCAAAAGTTTTCTGCATTCAGACGGAGAAAAACGGTACAGTTTCCGAAATACAGAGTACCCGGCAAACGGCTCAAATCTGCAGACGATAAAAAAGCTGATGGCGCAAATACACCAGTAAGTCAGGGCAGAAGCGAGCCCCGCACCGACTCCGCCCAATGCCGGCATGTTGAATTTCCCGAAAATAAATACATAATTTAAAACAAAATTAATAGGCAATGAGCAAAGCGTAATAAGCATTGTGACTCGCGTTTTGCCGAGTGCATCAATAAACGAGCGCAAAACGGTGTACACAAACAAAGGAAAAATACCGAGGGATAAAAAGCCTAAAAAGTGTTTTGCGATCGTCCGGACACGAGGTTCCAGGCCCAAATGTCCCAAGATCATATCAACGGTGAAAAAGCCGATCAGGATAACCGCCGCACTGAGAACGGCCGCTACATAAACGGCCTGGATGACGGAAAACGGCACTTCCTTTTGTCTGCCGGCTCCAAACAGCTGCGAAACAACGGGCGTAACGGCCATTAATATTCCTGCAAGGCCCGTATAAACCGGCGTCCACAGGCTTGAACCGATTGCAACCCCGGCTAAATCGGCAGCGCTCACTTTCCCTGACATCACCGTATCCAAAAAGGTGATCAGGGAAAGGCCCGCCTGTGTGATTAAAATCGGAATGAAGATATGTAACAGCTGTCTGACCTTTTGGCCGATCGTGTTCGTTTCTCTCAAGTTAGGTTCCCCGTTTCTTTATTTTAACGAGAGAAATTATAACATTTTATGTATAAAAAGCAATGAAAGCCGGCCTACTCTTTTTTGTCCGATTTCGGCTTTTTAAACATCTTGGCATAAATGAATGAAAGTGAAATGACCCCTAAAAAGGTGCAGATATATTGCATCAGCCGTGCGAATTCCATATGATGTGCGCCTCCTTTCATGATTATGGTGCACACAGCGGCGCATATCCATGCGCACGATGCAGAAAATAGGGGAAAGGAGCTGATGTGACATGCGCCACACTCAAATGACGGAAAGCGCGTTTACCGCTGCCGTTCAAACGTATTTGAAACAAATTACAGAGGATGCCGGAATGATACTGCGGACATTGGATGAAAAAGACCAATGCCTTCTTTGCGAATTAGATGAACTGGGACATACGTTTCAGGAAATGCAGGCTGTCGCTTCGTCGTTTTACCTGCAGTCATATATCGAACATTTTACGCCTTCCTATACAGAGCTGGCGAGGGCCGTGCAGCATCTGGCGGAAGAAAAACACGGAGCGCTGATTGTGATTGAACGTGCAGATCCGCTGGACGGAATAATACAAAAAGGGACCAGCCTGCATGCCGAGATCAGTTCAGCTTTAATTGAGAGTATTTTTTATCCCGGCAATCCGCTTCACGACGGAGCCGTATTGGTCAGAGAAAACCGGGTTGTATCAGCAGCCAATGTGCTTCCGCTCACAACAAAACATGTCGATCTCAAATACGGGACGCGCCACAGGGCCGCGATGGGACTTTCGGCCGTGACTGATGCACTCGTGCTCGTTGTTTCAGAAGAAACGGGAAAAATGTCCTTTGCTAAAGACGGCGGACTGTATCCGCTTGTTTCGCCGCGGGCGCTTCATACGAAATAATAAGAAAATGGGAATATTGTACCCGTTTAATATTAATAAGGTGAACATCTTTACCTTTTTCTGTATTGATGTTATCGTTTAAATATACATAAAATTTAAAAGAATAGGGAGTGGAAAGATGGCAAATGTATTGATGATCGGCTTTCCGGGAGAAGGCCATATCAATCCGTCTTTAGGAGTCGTAAAAGAACTGAAGGCAAAAGGGGAACATGTCGTATATTACGGCGTGAAGGAATATGAGAACAAAATCGCGTCAAGCGGAGCGGAATTCCGTGAATATGAAGATTTCCGAAAAGATGAATTCGGAAAAAACGCAACGGGTGATGAACAGCGGGACGCTACCGAGTTTTTACTATTAATGATTGAGACTTCCAAAAAAGCCGCTCTCCGTATTCTTGAAGAAGTAAAGGATGAATCCTACGACTACATCCTGTATGATCATCATTTTCTGGCAGGAAGGCTCGTGAGAAACCAGCTGAAACTGCCGGCATATTCACTTTGTACGACATTTGCAATGAATGAAGCATTTATTAAAGAAGTGTTTTCAAATACAAACCTTGTATCAGAGGAATCATCTCATTATCCGGCTTATACCGAAGCGGTCAGCCGGCTCAATGAAGAATTCAGCGCAGACATTAAAACGCCGTATGATATTTTCTCAAATGACGGCAGAAAAACCATCGTGTTTACTTCAAGAGCGTTTCAGCCGAAAGAAGAAGAGTTTGGCGAATCTTATCTCTTTGTCGGTCCGTCCATAACCGAAAGGGCGGCGGCTCAAGATTTCCCGTTTGAACAGCTTGAAGGAGAAAACGTCCTGTTTATTTCCATGGGCACGATTTTTAACAATCAGAAGGAATTGTTTAATAAATGCTTAAAAGCGGCCAGAAACTTTAACGGAAAAGCCGTCATGTCAATCGGCAAACATCTTGATCCGGCGGAGCTTGATGAAATTCCTGAGAATGTCATTGTAAAGCCTTATGTTCCGCAGCTTGAGATCCTGAAGAGAGCGGACTTATTTATCACTCACGGCGGAATGAACAGTACGAGCGAAGGGCTTTACTACAAAACCCCGATGATCGTCATTCCGATGGGCGCAGATCAGTTCGCCGTCGGAAGCCAAGTGGAAAACACGGGCGCGGGCAAGATGTTTAAAAAAGAAGATGTAACAGCCGAACTGCTCACTGAAGCAATAAAAGAATTGAGCGAAAATCCTGAATATCAGACAAAAGCTTCTGAAATCGGAGAATCCCTGAAAGCGGCCGGCGGAGCACAGCGTGCAGCGGAATTGATAGCAGAAGACGTGAAAACTGCCGAGACCCGGGTTCTGTAATCAGCCGTCACCCGCTTCCTTTAAAGGAAGCGGGCTTTTTTTGATTGTTTTTCGGGAGGATTTTTCACGCCGTAAAGAGAATTGTATGAAAAACAGACAAGAAAGGTGGAATGTCGCGGAAAAAAGCCATGTTATGAAAATGATTCTAAAGTCTTTTGTGAAATGTTCTCAATTTATGTAAAATGTGTGGCATTGGTGATGATCTAAGGCCAAATGAATCGGAATTAATGTCGACTTCTGAATGAATCCTGCATAACAGGCGGCGTTCAAAGAAAAGGAACGTCCCTTTCAGCAATGATAAATAGGAGGTTTTTCGTTATATGAAGAAAAAAATCGCAGCCGGTCTGGCTGTATCTGCAGTAATGACTTCAACCTTCGCCGTGCATCCCGCTGAAGCAAAAACCATTCAAGTAAAAAGCGGCGACTCTCTTTGGAAGCTTTCCCGGCAATATCATACAAGTATTTCAGCCCTGCAGGCGGAAAATAAACTGAAATCAACGATACTCCACCCAGGACAGCGGCTGCACATTCCTGACGGCAGCGGCACACATAAAACGGGTCAAAAAGGAAAACGAAGCACGGGTGCTTACACAGTTACATACGGAGACTCATTATGGGTGATCGCAAAAAAATACAAAATGAGCGTTTCTGAGCTGAGAAGCCTGAACCGTTTGAGTTCAGATGTCATCTATCCCGGCCAGAAACTGAAAATTAAAGGGTCTGCCGGCGGCACGGACGGAGGCGGCAGACAGACAAAGCCTGATAAAGGCGCATCAGGGACTTACACTGTGAAGCCGGGTGACTCGCTGTGGAAAATCGCCAATCAAACCGGCGTCACCATCGCCGAACTGAAAAAGCTGAATCAATTAACATCAGACATGCTGTATCCGAATCAAGTATTAAAGATCAAAGGTTCTTCACATAACGGAAACAGCGGCACAACACCGCCATCTCATTCAAACCCTTCTGAGAAGCCATCCACTTACAAAGTAAAAGCAGGCGATTCCCTCTGGAAAATTGCTAATCGGTTCGGCATCACCGCTCAGCTCATCAGAGAAAAAAATAAATTGACAACTGATGTGCTTCAAATCGGACAAGTTCTGGTGATTAACGGAACGGGAAAAACAGAAGATCCTGTGCGGCAGCCGGATAACAAACCGGCAAAGCCAAACAAGCCGAATACTCCCGAACCTCCGGTGACAGGGTCAAAGATTGACAGAATGATAGGCGAGGCGAAAAAACATGTCGGCGTGCCTTACCGCTGGGGAGGCAATACGCCTGCGGGCTTCGATTGCAGCGGTTACATCTATTACCTTTTAAATAAGGTAACCTCTGTTTCCCGTCTGAGCACGGCCGGATATTGGAATACGATGAAACATATCAGCCAGCCGTCAGCAGGCGACTTTGTCTTCTTTACGACATATAAAGCGGGCCCTTCTCATATGGGAATGTATTTGGGCGGAGGAGATTTTATTCACGCAAGCTCCTCCGGGGTTGAAGTTTCAAACTTAAGCAATCCGTATTGGAAAAAAGCGTATTTAGGAGCGCGCAGTTATTTTTAAAAAAAGCCTTTCGGGGCTTTTTTTGTTTACCATTTTCACGTTTTGACAAGACTGATGGGTAAAAAAATAAGGGGGAGGAAGCATGCATCGTCTCTTGCTTTTTCTCATGCTCGCATCAATTACGCTTTGCGGCTGCGGGGGGAGGCCCGCTCCTGTTCCGCCCAAAAAACATGAGGAAAGCCGCGCATTGGAAGCATCTGCATACCGTGAGCATGGCGGACTCATCAATCAAAACGGAAAAACGATCGGATATATCGAAGTGAGGGAATCTGATGATGAAGGGTCAGACATTCATATATCAGCGGGGCATCTGCCGCCCGGCGCTTCTCTCGGATTTCATATTTATGAAAAAGGGACATGTCAGGCACCTGATTTCGAATCAGCCGGGGGACCGTTCAACCCTTTGAACAAAGAACACGGCTTCAACAATCCGATGGGTCATCACGCCGGGGATCTCCCCAATCTTGAAGTGGGGGCTGACGGTAAAGTGGATGTCATTATGAATGCGCCGCAAACTTCATTAAAAGAAGGGAGCAGACTCAGCCTGCTCGACCGGGACGGAAGCGCGTTCGTCATTCATGAACATACGGACGATTATTTAACAAACCCGAGCGGGAATTCCGGAGCCAGAATCGCCTGCGCTCCCCTGACAAAAAGCGCCCGCAGGGAATGAGCCCTTTTGTATTGAGTATACAAGGGCTTTTTTAGTATACTCGGTTATGGAATACAAATGGAAAGGAAACATCACCTATGACTTCAGAATTACAGCACCTATCACTTCCGGAAGATATACAAAACAAACTGCAGGCTTATCAAAATCATCCCGTTTCCCAAGAATTCCGGGATTTAATCGGATCATCAGGCTATGAGGCCGAAGATAAAGCGATTGTATTCGATGCCGTCATCGCTTTGACAATGGGAAAAAATATCTTATTAAAAGGACCGACGGGTTCAGGGAAAACAAAATTGGCGGAAACGCTTTCGAACTATTTTCATAAACCGATGCACAGCGTCAACTGCTCCGTAGACCTCGATGCAGAAGCGCTTGTCGGCTATAAAACGATTGAAAATGATCAGGGACAGGCGACAATTGATTTCGTTCCCGGACCTGTAACAACCGCAATGAACGAGGGACATTTTTTATACATTGACGAAATCAATATGGCAAAGCCTGAAACCCTTCCGATTCTAAACGGCGTGCTTGATTACAGAAAAATGATGACAAATCCCTTTACAGGAGAAGTGATTAAGGCAAGCGAAGGATTCGGTGTTATCGCCGCGATTAATGAAGGCTACGTCGGCACCGTTCCGCTGAACGAAGCCCTTAAGAACCGTTTTGTCATCATTGATGTTCCGTATATTAAAGGAAGCCTCCTGAAACAGGTGCTGACCTCTCAGTCTGTCTTAAAAGATGAGAAATTAATTGAACGCTTTATGACGCTGTCTTCTGATTTAATCGCACAAGCGCATAACGGACAAGTGTCAGAAGAAGCGGCGTCCATCAGGGCTCTCATTGATACGTGCGACTTGGCTGCGTACATCCCGCCGAAACGGGCGATTGAAAGAGGCATCGTGGAAAAACTTGATGACGACAGGGAAAAAGCCGCTGTCAGAAATATTGCAGAAACGCTGTTCGAATGAGGGACATACAATGAAGTTTATCAAATTTAACGACAGCACGATTGATTCGTTTTTGTTCATGATGCTGACTGACCTGGCCAAAACACTGACCAGAAGCAGTGAAGTTGAAGTGGAATACGGCGTGCAGTCTTACTACAATCCCTTTGAAAAGAAAATTTACATGAGCCACTTTTGGAAAGACCGATCAGCCGGGGATATGGAAGCCGGCCTGAAAAGCGATGTCTATTTGCGCGCTGTCGGAACACGCAGCAGCTCATTTCGGGAATTTGCGGGGTTTTTAAATGACGTTCACCGGCACTTCACCCGCCAAAGCTTTGCCAAGCAGCTGTTTATGCTGCTTGAGGATATCAGAATTGAAGAGCTGATCAAAAAAGAACGGCCGGGAACGAAACGTGTTTTTCAGAAGCGGAGGGAGATGTACAGGAAATATTTCACGACGCAGCTGACATTGAATTTAGAACGGAGCATTTTCACCGACGCTTTGTATTGCGCGATGTTTGTCAAGCTGACAGCTGAGTCTCCGCTTGAAGGCATTCCTTCCATGCATGAACATATTGATATGATGATACCGTATATTGAACGTCAGCTCATCCGGGTGTATGAGGCGGATTCTACGGAACAAATCGCAAGAATAACGGAAGACCTCATGGAAGGCCTTGATGAAGTGCTTGAGAAAGATATGCTGAACACGTACTTTTTTCTGCCGGAACTTGATTACGAAAAAGCGGCTGAAGAGCCTTTATTCGAAAGCGTAAAAAAAGCGCCTTCGTTAAGTGACGATCTCACGCTCCCTGAGTCTTCCGACGGAGATGAAGAAATCCTTGAAGAGAAAATGAATACGTGGCACCGGGAAACCGAAGCGCCGTCAAAAAGTTTCCTTCAATTTGATATTGAGCACGGCGCGAAATCAGATCTTGGGAAAGACGCGGCCAGAGAAGGCGATGACGGTGACCAGGCGCTCGGCTCCGTTCAAGGCTCCGCGCGTCAGACGAAAAGAGAGGATTACTCCAAACTGGAAGCGCTTGAATCCATTCAGGATGAACATAAGGGCGCGGGGCTGGCTGACGGAAAAGAAAACAAATTTGCCTTCCCGGTTTATCAAACGCCTCATAAAGCGTCTCCTGAAGAGGAGCAGTCTTATAAAGAACAGGCAAAAACGATAGAATCATATCAAAAACGCCTGAAGCAGATGATACAAAAAACACTTGAGCACAAAAAAACGCTCCCGCGGACCGACCTTCACGCAGGCCGGCTGAATCGCAAACTGATCCGTTATTTTACGGAGCGGAACCCGCGCCTTTTCTATAAAAAGCAGGACCCGTCTTCAGACATTGACGCCGTTTTTACATTGCTTGTCGATTGTTCGGCCAGCATGTTCGACAAAATGGATGAAACAAAAAGAGGGATCGTTCTTTTTCATGAAGCCTTGAAATCAGTGTCTGTACCGCACCAGATCGTCGGATTTTGGGAGGATACGAACGAAGCGACCGAAACGAGCCAGCCGAATTTCTTCAATACCGTCATTCCGTTTGAAGAGTCGCTGCTGCAGGCGGCGGGTCCGCTGATCATGCAGCTTGCGCCTGAAGAAGATAACAGAGACGGATACGCCATCAGACAAATGACGAAACAGCTGATGCGGCGGAGTGAGGCGCAAAAATTTTTAATTGTGTTTTCAGACGGAGAGCCGGCAGCATTCGGATACGAACAAAACGGCATCGTCGATACGAGCGAGGCTGTCATCGAAGCGAGAAAAAAAGGGATAGAAGTCATAAATGTTTTTCTGTCCAATACTGCGATAGAAGAATCACAGATGAAAACCATTCAGGATATGTACGGAAAGTACAGTATTTTTGTTCCGGATGTCGATCAGCTGCCCGATGTGCTGTATCCGCTCTTGAAAAAACTGCTTCATAAAAGCATAGGATAGGCTTTTTCCTATGCTTTTTCGCTTTTTATTTTAAAATGATTTAATTTTTTCGGTATTGATCTGTTTTTTTTACTATTTTGTGAACAATCAAGGTAGAATCCAAACGCAATCAGTGGTAAAATATCCTTGGAAGCGTTTTTATTACATAATTTTGGGCACAGCGTTCAAAAGTTATTTCAAGATAGTGAATTGATCACTTGATTATCTAGGTTGGGGGTAATATTCAAATGTTTCAAAATAATATGAAACAAAGAATGAATTGGGAAGATTTTTACGGACCGAACCTCGGCTACGCACTGGAGCTGTACGACCAATATGCTGAAGATCCAGACAGCATTGATCCGGATCTGAAAGACATGTTTGACGAACTCGGCGCTCCGCCAAGCCAAATAAAAGAGGCATCGGGAACAAAGGAACAGGGACGCGTCACCGCAGATCTGATTCAAAAGATCGCAGCAGCAGTTAAACTTGCAGAAGATATTCGAACCTATGGCCATCTGAACGCTTCCGTCAATCCGCTCAGAAAGGATCCGAAAAAGAGCGAGCTCTTTCCGTTATCCGAGTACGGGCTTACAGAAGAAGAAATGAAAGCAATACCCGCGTCTGTCATCTGTAAAGACGCACCTGCCAATATAACAAACGGCTTAGAAGCCATCCAGCATTTACGCAATACCTATAAAAGAACCATCTCCTTCGAGTTTGACCATGTGCATGATTTCGAAGAGCGCGCATGGATTACAAAAATGGTCGAATCCGGAGAACTGTTCCGGAAAAATTCACCGGAAAAACTGTCAGCCGTTTTAGAAAGACTGACGGAAGTAGAAGGATTTGAACAATTTTTACACCGGACATTCGTCGGTCAGAAGCGTTTCTCAATTGAGGGATTAGACGCGCTTGTGCCGGTTCTTGACGACATTATCGCCCAGTCTGTGAAAGCGGGCACAACCAATGTCAATATCGGGATGGCGCACAGAGGCCGTTTAAATGTGCTTGCGCATGTGCTCGGCAAACCGTATGAGATTATTTTCTCAGAATTCCAGCACGCGCCGAATAAAGACCTTGTGCCGTCTGAAGGATCGACCGGCATCAGCTACGGCTGGACGGGCGATGTAAAATATCACCTCGGTGCAGACAGACAGCTTCAGGATGCTGAAACCAAAAGCGCGCGGATTACGCTTGCAAATAACCCGAGCCACTTGGAATTCATCAATCCGATTGTTGAAGGAAGCACGCGGGCGGCACAGGAAACAAGAACGCAAAAGGGGTACCCGGTTCAAGACGAAACAAAATCGCTCGCCATTTTAATTCACGGTGACGCAGCGTTTCCGGGAGAAGGCATTGTCGCCGAGACGCTGAACTTAAGCTCTCTGAAAGGCTATCAGGTCGGCGGGGCCATTCATATCATCGCCAATAATATGATCGGCTTTACAACAGAAAGCGATGAATCACGGTCCACGAAATATGCCAGTGATTTGGCGAAGGGCTACGAAATCCCGATCGTTCACGTCAACGCGGATGATCCGGAAGCATGCCTGTCAGCCGTTAAATTTGCGGTTGAATACCGGAAGCGGTTCAATAAAGATTTCTTAATCGATTTAATCGGGTACAGACGGTACGGCCACAATGAAATGGATGAGCCGTCAACGACACAGCCGATGCTGTATGACGCCGTCAGAAAACACCCGACTGTCAAGCGGATCTTTGCGGAAAAACTCGTAAGTGAAGGACTGATCAGCGAGGAAAAAGCGCAAAACATCGAAACGGCAGTGACAAAACGTATTGAAGACGCCTATAAAAAGGTGCCCGCCAAAAAAGAAGACGCCGTACGGGAAATTGAATTGCCGGAACCGGTGTCCAACGGTTTTCCAGACGTTGACACAGCCATTGATTTTGATGTTCTCCGCAAGCTGAACGGCGAACTTATCAACTGGCCGGAATCTTTTAACGTGTTCGGCAAGCTGAAAAGAATTCTGGAAAGACGTGCAAAAGCGTTTGATGATGACCGTAAAGTTGAATGGTCATTGGCTGAATCACTTGCGTTTGCTTCCATTTTGAAAGACGGCACGCCGATCCGGCTGACCGGACAGGATTCAGAGCGCGGAACGTTCGCTCAAAGAAACCTTGTGCTGCATGACAGCGAAACAGGAGAAGAATTTGTTGCCCTCCATCACTTAGACGACTGCGCTGCTTCATTTACGGTGCATAACAGCCCGCTCTCTGAAGGATCGGTTCTCGGCTTTGAATATGGATACAACGTGTATTCGCCTGAAACGCTTGTGATGTGGGAGGCGCAGTACGGGGACTTTGCCAATGCGGCTCAAGTCTATTTTGATCAATTCATATCTGCAGGACGGGCAAAATGGGGACAAAAATCAGGCCTGGTCATGCTGCTGCCTCACGGTTACGAAGGGCAGGGCCCTGAACACTCCAGCGGCCGCGTCGAGCGGTTCCTGCAGCTGGCGGCGGAAAACAACTGGACGGTGGCCAACCTGACAAGTGCGGCTCAGTATTTCCACATTTTAAGAAGACAAGCGAAAATGCTGCTTCGTGAGGAAATCCGCCCGCTTGTGATCATGACGCCAAAGAGCCTGCTGCGCAACCCGAATACGGTATCTGAAGTGCAGGAACTGAGCGAAAGCCGATTCAAGCCTGTCTATGAGCAGTCCGGACTTTCCCATGCTTACGAAAAAGTGACTCGCGTCGTATTATCAAGCGGAAAAGTGTCAATTGATATCAGCGATCACTTCAACAAAATGGAAGGCGATAAGGATTGGCTTCATATTGCCAGAATCGAACAGCTGTATCCGTTCCCGGCAAAAGATACGAAGGAGCTTTTCGCCAAACTGCCGAACCTGCAAGAGATCGTTTGGGTTCAGGAAGAGCCGCAGAACATGGGGGCATGGAGTTATATCAGCCCGTATCTGACGGAAATCGCGCCAAAAGGAGTAAATGTCCAATACATCGGCCGAAGAAGACGATCCAGTCCCGCAGAAGGAGATCCGACAGTCCACAAAAAAGAACAGGAACGCATTGTATCTGATAGCTTGACTCGCAAAAACTAAGGGGGAAATGAAAAAATGGCGGAAATTAAGGTACCTGAATTAGCAGAATCAATCTCAGAAGGAACGATAGCCCAATGGTTAAAGCAGCCCGGTGATTATGTAGAACAGGGTGAGTACTTGCTTGAACTGGAGACGGACAAAGTAAATGTTGAATTGACAGCAGAAGAATCGGGTGTTCTAAAAGAGGTATTGAAAGATTCGGGTGATACCGTCCAAGTAGGAGAAATTATCGGTACCATTACAGAAGGCGCTGGCGAAAGTTCTGCACCCGCCCCTTCAGAAAGTGCTCCAGCCAATGAACAAACGAAAGAGGAAGCAAAAGCTGAACCTGCTGCACAAGAAGTCAGCCAGGAAGCACAATCAGAAGCGAAATCCAGAACGATAGCGTCTCCGGCTGCACGCAAGCTGGCAAGGGAAAAAGGGATTGATCTATCACAAATTCCGACGGGGGACCCGCTCGGCCGCGTGCGCAAACAAGATGTGGAAGCTTATGAAAAACCGGCTTCAAAACCTGCGGCACAGCCGAAACAGCAGGCTCAAAAAACACAGCAAAGCTTTGACAAACCTGTCGAAGTGCAAAAAATGTCCCGCCGCAGACAGACGATCGCGAAACGATTGGTTGAAGTGCAGCAGACTTCTGCGATGCTGACTACATTTAACGAAGTTGACATGACGGCCGTTATGAATCTAAGAAAACGCCGTAAAGACCAATTCCTTGAGCAAAACGATGTAAAACTCGGTTTCATGTCGTTCTTTACAAAAGCCGTCGTGGCTGCATTGAAAAAATTCCCGCTCCTTAACGCTGAAATTCAAGGCGATGAGCTGATCGTGAAAAAATTCTATGACATCGGTATCGCTGTCGCGGCTGAAGAAGGGCTTGTCGTCCCAGTCGTGCGTGACGCTGACCGCCTGACGTTTGCCGGCATTGAAAGAGAGATCGGCGAACTTGCGAAAAAAGCGCGAAACAATAAATTAACATTAGGTGAGCTGCAAGGAGGCTCCTTCACGATCACAAACGGAGGTACATTCGGATCGCTTATGTCAACACCAATCCTAAACAGCCCTCAGGTTGGGATCTTAGGTATGCACAAAATTCAGCTGCGCCCAGTAGCGATTGATGCGGAGCGCTCTGAAAACCGTCCGATGATGTACATCGCTTTATCATATGATCACAGAATTGTTGATGGTAAAGAAGCGGTCGGATTCCTCGTCACCATTAAAAACCTGCTTGAAGATCCGGAACAGCTGTTGCTGGAAGGATAATTTGAGACAGACAAAAAGTACACTGCCCTTACAAGCAGTGTGCTTTTTTTATTGAGAGAAGGGGAGAATGTATTTGAAAAGCTGTTATCCGCTTGAGATCGAATTTGAATATAATGAAGAGTTGCATTCTATCACTCCGGTTCTTCTGCAAGACGAACATGACACGATATTAATAGACTGCGGATATCCCGGTTTTACAAACCATCTTCAACATGCTGCTGCCCGGCATGGAATGTCGCTTCATTCATTGACAAAAATCATTGTAACGCATCACGACATAGACCATATCGGTTCACTCGCTGCATTACACCGTTTGCATCCGGATGTCAGCGTGACAGCACATGAGCGTGAAGCGCCGTATATTGACGGCTCTAAAAAAACTTTACGGCTTGAGCAGGCTGAATCAACGTTTTGTTCATTGCCAGAGGATGCAAAGCCTTATGCAAAACAGTTCATCCGCTCGCTTCAATCAGTCGAATCGGCTCCAGTTCACCGGACAGTTACTGACGGCGAGCTGCTGCCTTGGTGCGGAGGCATTCGCGTTGTAGCCACGCCGGGTCATACACCCGGCCATATCAGTCTTTATCTGCCTGCCGAAAAAACTATGGTTACAGGTGATGCGGTCGTCATTGAAGACGGAAAGCTGAACCTTGCTAATCCTAGCTATACGTTACATATGGATGATGCGGTCCGTTCTGTGCGGCGGCTGCTCGATTACGATATCCGCCAATTGATTTGTTATCATGGAGGTTTATTTCAGGGGGATATAAAAAAAGCGCTTTTGCGCCTGTTTCATGATCTGCAGAATAAAAAAGGATAGGAGCGGCCAGCCTATCCTATCCTTGTTCAGTTATGAAAACGGAATCTTTGCCGTTTCTTCTACTTCGGCGCTGTTTTTCTCTTTTTTCTTAGACCAGTAGGTGGCAAGAACAGACCCCGACAGATTGTGCCATATGCTGAAAATTGCGCTCGGCACTGCTGACAAAGGGGAGAAATGCGCTGTCGCAAGCGCTGCGCCCAGTCCGGAGTTTTGCATTCCGACTTCGATCGCAATCGCTTTTTGTGAAGCATAATCCATTTTGAACAGCTTTGCAGTCAGGAATCCTAACAAATATCCGATTCCGTTATGTAAGATGACGACAGACACAATCAGCAGTCCTGATTGAAGCAGATGCTCACGATTTACGCTGACGACAGAGGATACAATCGCTACGATGCCGATTACCGACACGAGAGGAAGCGCGTGCACGGCTTGTCCGACCTGTTTTTTGAAGAACAGCTTCACAATCACCCCGAGGACGATCGGCAAAAGCACGGCTTGCATAATGGAAACAAACAGTGAACCGAAAGAAACGGGGAGCCACTCTTTCGCAAACAGCATAATAAGTGCCGGCGTTACAATAGGAGCAAGCAATGTTGAGATCGTGGTGACCGCAACAGAAAGCGCCGTATTGCCTTTCGCCAAAAACGTCATGACGTTTGATGCCGTACCGCCCGGACAGCATCCGACCAGAATGACGCCCGCGGCGATTTCTGCGGGGAGGCGGAGCCCGATTGATAAACAGAAAGCCGTAAGCGGCATAATCGTAAACTGGGCAGCGACTCCGATCACGACATGCCAAGGCTTTCTGATTAATTCTTTAAAATCGTCTGCTTGAAGAGTAAGCCCCATCCCAAACATAATAATACCAAGGAAAATCGTCATATAAGAACTGATCCAAGAAAACAAATCAGGGCAGGCGAATCCTAAACCGGCAAAGACGATAACCCACAAGCCAAAGGTTTGGCCCGCAAACCCGCTTATTTTTTTCAGCCATTCCATAAACACAGCTCCTTTTACATTCAATCAATCAGTCAGAAAATATGACTGACTTTTCTGTATTCCATTATAAATAATTTTCTGAATAATTCAATATTTAATATAAGTTTTCAATAAAATTATTATGTAAACTAACATCTTCTTGACTATTCAGACATATATTCTTACAATTGATTTTTATACTGAAATGAATTGGGAGTGCTGAAGTGAAAGAAGCTAATCAATGGTCATCTAAGCTGGGATTTATTTTAGCTACGGCCGGCTCTGCAATCGGGCTCGGCGCAATATGGAAGTTCCCTTACGTAGCGGGAACCAGCGGAGGCGGCGCTTTTCTGCTTGTTTTTATTTTATTTACTGTTTTAATCGGACTGCCGCTTTTGCTTGCTGAATTTATTATCGGCAGAAAAACACAAAAAAATGCCGTTGAATCCTATAAGGCGCTCGCGCCGGGGAAAAAGTGGCACTGGATCGGATATCTCGGAATCATTACGTGTTTTATTCTATTATCCTTCTACAGCGTAGTGGGGGGATGGATATTAATCTACATTATAAAAGGCTTTACAGGCGGCTTATCGCTTTCTTCGGGATTTGATACGTTATTTATCGATACCATTTCAAACCCTTATGCAGCCGTTTTCGGCCAGCTGCTGTTTATCGTGCTGACGATTTTAGTTGTGGCAAAAGGGGTGAGCAGCGGCATCGAAAAGGTAAGCCAGGTGCTGATGCCGGCTCTGTTTATTCTGTTTATTCTTTTAATGATCCGCTCCGTTACGCTGCATGATGCAGCGAAGGGATTAAAATTCTTCTTCATGCCTGATTTTGGCGCGATGGATGCCAATACCATTTTATATGCGATGGGACAATCATTTTTCTCGTTAAGCGTCGGAGTGTCCGTAATGGTTACATACAGCGCATATTTAGAAAAAGAAGAAAATATTGTTCAATCCGCCGTATCGGTGACGGTATTAAATGTCCTTGTTGCTGTGATGGCGGGAGTGGCGATTTTTCCGGCGGTGTTTGCATTCGGCCTCAAGCCGGATCAAGGCCCGCAGCTTTTATTTAACGTGCTGCCGACTGTCTTTAACCAAATGCCGTTGGGCATCGTGTTTTTACTCGCCTTTTTGCTGCTGTTTTTATTTGCGACGCTGACATCGGCTTTTTCAATGCTTGAAATTTTAGTTGCTGTTTTGTCAAAAGGCGATTCGGCAAAACGGAAGCGGTATGCATGGATCGGGGGACTTGCTATATTTATTGTCGGGGTCCCTTCGGCGCTGTCGTACGGAATTTTGAGTGATGTTTCTATTTTTCACCGCAGTATTTTTGACGCTGCGGATTTTCTGGTCAGCAATGTCTTAATGCCGCTGGGCGCGCTTTTAATTGCCGTTTTCGTACCGCTGAAAATTCCGAAACAGATGTTGTTTGACGAACTGAAAAGCGGTTCCGGTATAAAACGAAAATGGTTTGCAGTCTGGCTCCTATTAATCCGTTATGTGGCTCCTGTAGCCATTATTATCGTTTTTCTGCACGTGCTTGGTATTTTTTAAACCAAAAGAAGCACGCCCCCGTTCAAGACGGGGGCTTTTTTAATAAAGCGGCCATATCACGCGGTGCGCTTGCTCGAACCGTTTCTCCGCCTCCCGCCAATCAACGACATTCCACCATTGATCCACGTAAGCCGCGCGGTCGTTTTTATATTGTAAATAATAAGCGTGTTCCCACACATCCAGCGGAAGCAAAGGAATGACGTCCCACTGGCTGTAGAGCTGATGCTTCTCAGCGGCCAAAATCTCCAGCCGCCCGGCGCGCGGCGCCCAGACTAGGATAGCCCAGCCGACTCCTTCGACTTTTTTCGCCGCTTGAGAAAATTGCTCTTTAAAAGCGGAATAGCTTCCGAATGACACATCAATCATTTGAAAGAGTGCACCCGTCGGCCGTCTTTTTCCGTTTGGATTCATCGAAAACCAGAAAATACTGTGTAAATAATGGCCCGCGCCGTGAAACGCCAATTGCCGCTCCCAATGTGCCACTAAGTCGTACTGTTTCGTCTGTCTCGCTTTTTTGAGCTCCAGTTCTGCTTTATTCAGACCGTCAACATAGCTCTGATGGTGTTTTGTATGGTGGAGTTTCATAATCTCTCTTGAAATATACGGTTCCAGTGCGGAATAACTGTAAGGCAGTTTAGGGAGGACATGCTTGCCGATCGGCACATAGGCTCTGCGCTCATCCGGCTCTTCGGGTTCAGTAATGTCCCGGTAAAGTGCTGATGCCTGTTCGTACCATTCCGCCTCCGTTAATCCATCATCCTGAAGGGTGTGAAAAATCCGGTCGATTTGTGCCGCGAAGCGATCGAACCGACCTTGCTGAATGACTTGTTCCTTCAAGGTTTCACACCAATTCAGCATCTCGGTTTGATAAGCGTGCCGTTTCATTTTTCTTCCTCCTTTTCACTCATTTTCATAAAAGTGCTGAGCGCAAGCAAAGAAAACACATACGGGTAGCTGTGATACCTGATGTAAAACTGTTTCGGCAGGCCGATTCCAGTCGGATAGCTGAAAGCGGCTCCTTCGTAATGCCGGTTTTCAATAAGAAAAGATATGCCTTTTGTGACGGCTTGATGATGAGGTTTTTCGTATTGCAGCAAAGCTTCGGCCGCCCAAGCCGTCTGTATAAGCGTCCCGTAAGAAAGCGGAACATAGGTTTTCTCTTCTGCACTTTTACAGGATTCCCCCCAGCTTCCGTCCTCGTTTTGAATGGACTTCAGCCAGCGGATCGCTTTTTTCACGGCCGGGTGGTTTTGGCTCACGCCGCAAGCATTCATCCCTGTCAGCGCCGCCCATGTGCCGTAAATATAGCAGACACCCCATCTGCCGTACCACGATCCGTTCTCTTCTTGATGGCGGATCAGCCATTGGACGGCTTTTTCAATCTGAGGGTGATCAGAAGAAAGCCCCGCTTCTCCTAAACAGTGCAGCACCCGTCCGGTTAAGTCGCTTGTTGAAGGATCGATGGCAGCTTCCTCAGCCGATTCCAGCGGCAGCAGGCGGACCAGCGGATGATTGACATTTTTCTCAAAAGCAGAGAAGCCGCCGTCACTGTTTTGCATGGACAAAAGCCAGCTCAGTCCGCGTTCCCATGAGGCGGGATAAAGTTTTCGCGGAATGGCTTTGAGCACTGCGGCTGTGTCATCACAATCAGGATTATTTGTATTGATGTTTGAAAAACCCCATCCTCCCGGTTCAGCATGCGGGTTGTGAACGGCCCAATCAGCGACTTTCGTCTGCTGCCGTTCACGCAGAAACCGGGCGGCGCTGGTTATCATCTGATCGTTATCTGGGATGCCGCTTTTCATAAGCGCATAGCTGAGAAGCGCCGTATCCCAAACGGTCGACGTTGAATTTTCCAGGTACGGTATATTGCCGCAAGACGTGAGCAAAGCTTTCGTGCCGGCAAGCGCTTTTTTAATAACGGGGGAGTGGCGCGATACACCGAGAGCGAGCAGGCCGTACACCATAAAAATAGTGGCGCTCGCATAGCTGTATAATGTGCCGTCTTCTTCAATCCGGTCAAGCATATACGTTTTGGCCGTACGCAGACCGAGCTGGTGAAAAGCGGCAGGAATCTGCAAAAGCCGCTTCCAGTGCGCGAAAAGAGAAGAGAGGTCTCTGTTCTCATCCTGATCGGAACGAAGCCATGTAAACGGATTTTTAGTCATATGCCGATCTAAATGCGCGAGAGACGGAACGTTGGGATTTTTCAGCGAAAATCTTTTGTTAAGTGTCACGGCCATCGGTACAAAATGAATACGGGCGTATGTACTGAACTGGTAAAAATGCAGCGGGAAGGATGGGGGAATGACTAAGAAAGATAATGGCAGATGCAGCGCGGGCCATGGATAAAGGCCGTTTGCCGCAAGCATCCACTTTGTCATGAAGTGTACGTTGCGCAAGCCGCCATTTGAGATGATAAAGCGTTCGGCCTGAATCATATGCGCCTCAGAACGGCTATATAAACCGGAAGCCAGCAAGCCGGCATAGCCCTGTACAGTGGCGGTCACATTTCCTTTCCGGTCATCAGGATAGTTGGCAAAAGTTCCGTCCGGGCGCTGTTTAGCGCGAATGCCTTCTGCAAGCTCAGCGATCAGTTCTTTATCATTGTCTCCAAGAGAAGTGAGGAGGAGGATCAGAAAGGCGTTTGTCAAAATCGGTCCTTCAAAACAAAATGACCATGAGCCGTCCGCATTTTGCGTTTCTCTTAATAGGGAGATGGTTTTCTTTTGGCGGCTTCTGACGTTTTCATGAATTGTGCTCACACTCGCTCAACTCCTTCAGAAGCATATATATTCATATGTAAAAGGCGGCATGACAAAAGAAAGAAACTGCTGACAGGCAGCAGTTTCTTGTTTGATTAATCTTCCAGATTGATCCAGACGCTTTTCACTTCTGTATAATTATCCAGAGCGTAAGAGCCCATTTCCCGCCCGAGGCCGGATTGCTTATAGCCGCCGAAAGGAGATGCCGCATCGAAAACATTGTAGCAGTTGACCCAAACGGTGCCGGCTTGGAGACGGTCAGCAATGTAATGGGCGTTTTTCACATTCTCAGTCCAAAGTCCGGCTGCAAGGCCGTATTCCGAGCGGTTCGCCCGCTCAATCACTTCATCTACCGTATCATACGGAATGGCGGCTAAAACCGGGCCGAAAATTTCTTCTTTTGCGATGGTCATGCTGTCATCCACATCCGCAAATACAGTCGGGGAGACAAAATACCCTTCTTCAAACGGGCAGCTGCCGCCCGCGACAGCTTTGGCTCCTTCCGCTTTTCCTTTTTCAATATATGAAAGCACGCGCTCATGCTGTTCCTGACTGACGAGCGGGCCGATTTGTGTATCCTGGTGAAGGCCGGCGCCTTGCTGAAGCGATTTCGCATATGAAACCATTTCGCTGACGACCTCATCATATTTGTCTTTGTGAATGAAGACACGGGAGCCTGCGCAGCATACCTGCCCCTGATTAAACATGACCCCGTTTAAAGCGCCGGGAATGGCTTTCTTCAAATTGGCGTCAGGCAAAATGATGTTAGGTGACTTTCCGCCAAGCTCCAGTGTCACGCGTTTAATTTTTTTTGCGGCTTTTTCCATGATTTTTTTGCCGATTTGTGTAGAACCGGTAAAAGCGAGTTTATCGACATCGTCATGGTTGGTCAGCGCTTCCCCGGCCGTTTCGCCGAACCCTGGGACAATATTGATGACGCCGTCAGGGAAGCCCGCCTGATCTATTAATTCCGCTAAATAGAGGGCAGTCAGCGGTGTCTGCTCCGCCGGTTTCAAAACGATTGTGCAGCCTGTGGCAAGGGCGGCGCCCATTTTCCACATCGCCATAAGGAGCGGGAAGTTCCAAGGGATGATCTGCCCCACGACGCCGACAGGCTCATGGCGGGTGTAATTAAAATATGAGCCGGCGACCGGAATTGTTTGTCCGGTTATCTTTGTAGACCACCCGGCATAATAACGCATATGCTCAATTGCGAGCGGGATATCCCCATTCGTCGTTTCATTAATCGGTTTTCCGTTATCAAGTGTTTCAAGCTGCGCGAGTTCCGTTTTGTGCTCTTCCATTAAATCGGCAAGCTTATACATCAGCCTGCTTCTGGAAGCGGCCGGCATAGTGCGCCATTCGCCGTGATCAAAGGCTTTGCGTGCCGCTTTCACTGCACTGTCAATGTCTTCTGACTGTGCCTCGTAAAGCGTCATCAGCGTTTCCCCGGTTGCCGGATTCGGTGTGACAAATGTTGATCCTGAAGCGCTCGGAACAAATTTTCCGTCAATATAAAGTTTCTTCGTGCCCTGTAAAAATGTTTCCAGCCTTTTTGTGATCTGCATCGTTAAAGAACTCATTCGTAACAAACCTCCCGAAATTTTTTTATGGTCTGTTTTGAGCATCTTGATGTCCGCGCAAAGTAAGCGCATACAGTCATTCTATAATAACACCTCCGGTAAAATCAATCGATAACCGTTATTGCAATTCACAAGAAAAAACCGCTACAATAAGCTTATCGATTAAGAAAAGGAGTTTTATAAATGATTCATAATAATTGGCAGACAAAAGAAAGCGTCAAAAAGGTCAAATGCGTACATACAGATGCGAAAAAATACATTGTCAAAAATGTACTGACGCCGGGTAAAGAGTATGAAGTCAAAAATGAAACAGAAGAATTCATTTTTGTTGTAGACAATACAAACAAAGTCGGAGGCTTCTACAAAGAGTATTTTGAAGAAGTTTAAAGCGAATGAATTTATTTTGCCTGAGCCATACTAAAAAAGACTACATATAAAGGGTGGCTGCAAAATGAAAAAAACAGAGCAAGACAAACAAAATAAAACATCAGATCAGCTTCAGCAAGTGCAACCTGAAGAAGGCACCGACACGACGATGGAACAAATTTCAGATACCTATAAAGAAGGAACAATTGAAGATACGGATCGTTGATGTTTTGTTGAAACCGCGGCATTGGAGAAGCCGCGGTTTTTTATGGCGAAAATAAAAAACTGACTTTTCGAAAAAAATACCGTTTTCTTGAAACCTTTTCTTTCGCTGAACCGTACTACTTCATAACAGCGGCACCTTTCGCGAAGGGCTTTTTTGATGAACGTTCTAAAAATGTAATCTGTTCGTAATGGTTTAAATGCCGTCTATGTCGTATTCTTATATAGGGATAAAGAACTTATTTTTTTATGATTGTAATAAAACAATAGTATAGAAGCAGAAAGTGGGGTTCTTCATTGGGAATTTTTTCTGTCAGCAGATCAACCGACACAAAAAAGCTGGAGGCTTTGCTCGTTGAGGGAGAACGGATCGAAACGATTTATAAACTGCGGGTTGACCAAATATGCTTTACGAATAAACGAGTGATTTTCTTTGATAATAAAATGTTCTCCAAAAAGAAAGTGCGCGTATTTCTTCCATATAAAACAATTGAAAGCTTCGCCATTCAAGAAGCAGGGATGTTTGATCCCGATACCGGGCTTGTATTAATGACAAGGGGAAAAACTTTCGAATTGGAATTTGCAAAAGAAACGGACTTGACTGAGGTTCAAGCCATCTTAACAAAATACTTATGCAGTTAAATATCACATAAAAGCCATCCGAATGCATGCGGATGGCCTTTTTATTATATAATGCTTGTTTTTCCGGAGTTCGAATCAATGAGATCCGGATCAGCAATAGAACTGATGGGGATATAAATCGGCGCCAAATCACCATTTTCTTCACCGAATCCGTAGTTGATCTTATTGGATAAAAAATAATCGATTTGCTGATACGGGCCGATCGTAATGGAAGAACCGCGGTCGACTGCATTTACTTTAAAGCCCCCTACATTTACCAAAACTGGCGAAAACATCATAATGGGCCTCCTTTTCCGGCAGGGATTTTATCGCATGCAGACTCAAAGGCAGATGGAGAATCAATTTGATCCCGGTCATCCACTTTGCCGTTCGTGCCGATGAAGCCGCTTGCATCTCCGAAGTTCTGTCCGTATCCCTGATTCTTTTTATCAGAATTCTGCCATTCCGCCAGTAAATTTTGTCCGACATTCACCGCTGAAGCATTTTCAAAGGAATTAATTTTCAACATGAAAATATTAATATTGATATATGGAGTTGGTTGAACCACAGGCAAACCTCCTTTAATACAGGTGTATGCCGGCTGTTATGACCGTATGCTTAGACAGGGGGCGATAAAAATGGATTTCGATAAGATGAAGCAATGGATGGAAATGGCGCAAAACATGTCCGGCGGCGACTTTTGGAAAAACGTTTTTGATGATGAACAACTGAAATCATTTCAAAACGGCCATTCTCATTTTCCCTTTCAACAGGGAGATGGGCAAATGAGAAGAAATGAGGATGCTTTTCCTCTTATAGATATTGTGGAAACCCATGATGAGCTCCAATTTTTGCTGTATCTGCCCGGCTACCGGAAACAAGATGTTCAGCTGCTGTCCTACGGAGAATATATCGTCGTAAAAGGCACGAGAAAATCCTTTTTTAATGAACAGGATTTTAAACAGAAGACCGGAAAATACGGCGATTTTGAAAAAAAACTCGACCTTCCGCATTCCGCTCAGGGAACGAAGGGAATGCAGGCGGTATTCAAAGACGGGATTTTATATATATCGATTGCTAAACATCTGGGGGATGCAAGCCAGATCATTATCGAAGGCTGATCTTGTTTGCTGTGCCATCTATCAGATCTGAATCATCGATACTCATGATAGGGATGACGACAACGGTGCAATCACCGTTTTGTTCACCGTACCCTTCATTTCTTTTATTGGCTGCTGTGTTTCTCACCATAACGGAAGAGCCGGTGTTAAAAGCTGCTCCGCCGCTGATTCCGTTCATTTTTATATACTCAAAGTTGATAACGGATGGAAAAAACATCATGATTCGCCTCCTTTTTGTATATCATGTTTATATATTCGCAATGCGGGACGCATAGAACTTTCCAAGAGTGACGGGGAAAGAAGTGATTTTCTTTGAAAAAAATAATGAAAGAGATTTTCAAAAAAGTGTGTGAAGAAGAATTAGACCGGCTTAAGAAAGTGGAACAACAGCTTGATGAGCTTCAGGATAAGTGTCATTTTGAGCCGCAAACGGTTGAAGGGGAAAAAACATATGTCCATATTGAGCATGTCAAAGTGGACAAGGTTGAATACAATATTGATTTTGAAAAGCTGAGTATAGAAGAGCTGAGCGGTATGCTGAATATCGGCGCCACTTACCATACACCGGTGCACAGGCTCAAACAAGCCTGCGCTGAAGAATGTCGGGACAACCCGCAAAATGATGCTGCGAAAGAAAAAAGCCAGACAAAGCAGCAGACACCCAATGTCACCATCAGGGGAAGAAAGCATTGACTCCGTTGTTTCAGCCTCCTTTTTCGAGGGTATGTATTAACAGATGCAGCGAAGAATACAGACGAAAAAGGAGATGATGAATATGTCATTATCAAAAGAACAGCAGGACAGCCTTTATCATAAATTAATCGATTTAAAGGAAAGTCTTCAGGGAGAATCAAAAGAAAATCATTCAATGAGCGAAGACACAGGAGAACTGTCGAACGGAGTAGATAATCACTTAGCTGATCACGGAAGCATTTATTTGGACAGGGTCACGAATCAGACGCTGGACGGTGTCGATCAGAATCTTTTAGATGAGGTGCACGCCGCGCTTGAACGAATGGATAAAGGAACATACGGGATTTGCGAGAAAACGGGAAAAGAAATTCCTTATGAAAGACTTGAAGCTGTGCCGTACGCCAGAATGACCGTCGAAGCGCAGCGAGAAACAGAAGGGGATGTGAAAACAGACGCTCCGTCATATGAAAGGGAATTTCACGAGCAGGTGAAAGACCTCTCAAATAAAGAAACCGTTGATCAAAAAAGCTCACAAACTTACGAAATCCTGGATCGCGAGCAGGATTCACAATAATAGCAGCAGGTACATTCATATGTACCTGTTTTTTTATTCCATAAAAAATCTCAGAATCGAAATAAAATCATTGACTTTATATAAAAAAGAAAGTAACATACTATTTGTAAGTAAATATTAAAAGATTACCGGGAGGAATTTAGAATGTCTCAAGTATTATTTGTAAAATCAAGTGATCGTACGGCTGAAGAAGGCGTATCCGTAAAATTATACGAAGCGTTTCTGGCTGCTTATAAAGAAAACAATCCGAATGATGAAGTGATCGAACTTGATCTTCATAAAGAAAACCTTCCTTACCTCGGAAGAGATATGATTAACGGAACATTCAAAGCTTCAAAAGGAATTGAAATGACAGACGAAGAGAAAAAACAAGCGTCAACTGCTGACATTTACTTAAATCAATTCGTCAAAGCTGACAAAGTCGTGTTTGCATTCCCACTTTGGAACTTCACAGTGCCTGCTGTGCTTCATACTTATGTTGATTACCTGTCTCGCGCAGGAGTTACTTTCACATACACGCCTGAAGGCCCTAAAGGTCTGATGGGAGATAAAAAAGTAGCGCTCTTAAACGCACGCGGCGGCGTATATTCTGAAGGACCGATGGCATCTCTTGAAATGTCATTAAACTTCATGAAAACCGTTCTCGGTTTCTGGGGTGTCCAAGATCTTCATACTGTTGTCGTTGAAGGCCATAATGCTGCACCGGATAACGCTCAAGCGATCATTGAAAAAGGACTGCAAGAAGCGAAAGATCTGGCTGCAAAATTCTAATTTCCATTAACTCTTGCGCCCATACAGGGTGTGAGAGTTTTTTATATTATAGAAGAAACTGGCGGCAGCTTTCGATCTGATCTTATATTGATATATTGATATTTTGTCGAAAAAACAATTTTTATGTAGAATAAAGCATTTTTCACAAAGAAAAAAGGTTTTCTGTAAAAGAATTAACCCTCTTGCCAAAATACGACTGATGGTGTAGGATATAAGAGAAGCTACATTGTTCGTATTGTTAATTAAGTTTTAACCTTTAAGCTGTAATAGGGAGTTTTATATCGAAGCCGGAATGTCATGCCTCCATTGCAGAGGACGACAGGAACGCTTCTGCAAACACCCACTTTGAGGAGTGGTGGTTTAAAACTTTCTTACTTGCGTACGGCATACGTAGCGAAAGCCATTTCCCTTGCGGAGATGGCTTTTTATTTTGAATTGCCCTTGAGCAGCGTACTTTATCTGTATGATAAAATGAAAGAATCAAAGACAAAGTGAGGTTTTACAACTTATGCTGGATAAAGCCCAATCCCTTCTGGCGCATTATTTTGGTTACGACAGTCTACGCGCGGGCCAAAAGCAGGCGATACAATCAGTTGCAGAGGAGAGAAAAAACACGGTCTGCATTATGCCGACGGGGGGCGGAAAATCAATCTGCTATCAGATTCCCGCACTGCTGTTTGAAGGAACCACAATCGTTATTTCCCCTCTTATTTCCTTAATGAAAGATCAAGTCGACGCGCTTGAAGAAGCGGGTATCGCGGCAGCTTATATTAACAGCACCCAGACAAGCCGTGACATTCATGAGCGCCTGACCGGTTTGAAACAAGGGGCTTACCGGCTCTTTTACATTACACCGGAGCGTTTGACTTCTTCTGAATTCATTCACATCCTGCAGAATATTACGGTTCCTCTTGTCGCCATTGACGAAGCTCACTGTATATCGCAATGGGGACATGATTTCAGGCCGAGTTACCGGAATATCGAAATCCTTTTTAATGAATTAAAAGAACCGCCCGTCATCATCGCATTAACGGCGACGGCTACGCCTGAGGTTCATGATGATATCTGCAAGCAGCTTCATATTAAGAAAGAACAAACTGTATATACCGGTTTTGCCAGAGAGAATTTAACGTTTAAAGTAGTAAAGGGCGAAAACAAAGACCGGTTTATCGAGCGGTATCTGGAAAAAAATAAACACGAAGCCGGCATTATATATACAGCGACAAGAAAAGAAACCGACCGTTTATATGAGAAATTAAAGCGCAGCGGCATCAATGCCGGCCGTTATCACGGCGGATTGGCGGATGATGACAGAAAAGACCAGCAGGAGCGGTTTCTTAACGATCAGATACAAGTGATGGTAGCTACGTCCGCTTTCGGAATGGGAATCGATAAGAGCAACATCAGGTTCGTTTTGCACGCGCAGATTCCGAAAGATATGGAGAGCTATTACCAGGAAGCCGGACGGGCCGGGCGCGATGGTCTTAACAGCGAGTGTGTGCTCTTATTTTCGCCGCAGGATATTATGGTGCAGCGTTTTTTAATAGACCAATCGGCCGCCGGAGAAGAAAAACAAAAGCAGGATCTCAAAAAACTGAGACAGATGGTGGATTACTGTCATACGGAAGATTGCCTGCAGCGGTTTATTCTGAAGTATTTCGGCGAGAATGAGGCGGAAGCTTGCGAAGCATGCGGCAATTGCACTGATACAAGGACCGCCCATGACGTCACAAAAGAAGCGCAGATGGTATTATCATGCATCATCAGAATGAATGAGCGCTTCGGAAAAACGATGGTGGCGCAGGTGCTTAGCGGCTCAAAAAATAAAAAAGTGCTGGAAAACGGCTTCAGCAGCCTGTCCACTTACGGCATTATGAAGCATCAATCCGCAGCGGAAATCAGTGATTTTATCGAATTCCTTATTTCAGATGAATATATCAGAATGGCGGACGGCACATTTCCGACGCTTATGGTCACCCAAAAAGGCAGGGACGTTCTGCTTGGAAAAAGCGCAGTCTCGAGAAAAGAAGCCTTACAGGCCGCTGCCGTAACTGAAAATGATGAATTATTTGAGCTTCTCCGACGTCTCCGCAAAGAGATTGCAGCTGAACAGGGTGTGCCTCCATTTGTCGTGTTCTCAGATCAGACGTTAAAAGAAATGTCAGCGAAACTTCCGAAAACAGATCAGGATCTTCTTTCCGTAAAAGGGGTCGGGGAACAAAAAAGATTGAAATACGGAGCGGTTTTTTTAGAAGAAATCCGAAATTATGTAAGAGAAACAGAGTGAAAAAAAGTTTTTTTAGAAATTTGCACATTGTGTTTTTCATTGGCGCCGGAAAAATCAGAAGCTTGAAAACCCTTGCTGTATCAAGGTTTCAGCAAGACTTACCAAGCGAGAGAAATGTTTCATGTAAAGGAACTGTAATCTAATTCAAATCGTTTTGTTATTGAACTGACATTTTCATATGTTACGATATCACCTGTTAGCCGCCAATAAAAAGCTAACAAGGGAGGATTTACTTATGAAGAAGACGATTATGTCCTTTGTCGCAGTTGCAGCAATTTCAACAACTGCATTCGGAGCTCACGCTTCTGCTAAAGAAATCACGGTGCAAAAGGGTGACACGCTCTGGGGGATCTCGCAAAAAAACGGAGTGAACCTAAAGGACTTAAAAGAATGGAATCAGTTATCTTCTGATTTAATCATTGAAGGAGAGAAACTGACTATTTCTTCAGTAGAAACAACCACATCTGGGCAGTACACAGTGAAGCAGGGCGACAGCCTCTGGAAAATTGCTCAGAAATTCGGAACATCAGTCGGCAATCTGAAAAGCTTGAATAACTTGCAATCAGATATAATTTACGCAGGCACAACGTTAAATGTGAAAGGTCAGGCTCAGGCTGCACAGCCGGCTCAAGAAGCCAGCCAGCCGCAAACTGAACAAAAACCAGCTGCCGAGACAGAACAGCCGAAACAAGAAGCTGTCAAAAACGAGCAGCCTAAACAAGAACCTGTTCAAGAACAACAACCTAAACAAGAAGCGAAGGCTGTCGAAGCAAAACAGCAGCCTGTTCAATCAAATACAAACCAACAAGAGCCTAAAAAGCAGCTGACAATGACTGCAACTGCTTACTCTGCTAACGACGGCGGCATTTCCGGTGTAACGGCAACCGGTGTTGACTTAAACAAAAACCCTGATGCAAAAGTCATCGCGGTAGACCCTAGTGTCATTCCGCTTGGCTCTAAGGTTTATGTTGAAGGTTACGGAGTGGCAACAGCAGCAGATACAGGCGGCGCAATTAAAGGAAATAAAATTGACGTATTTGTTGCAAAGAAAAGTGACGCTAACAACTGGGGCGTCAGAACAGTAAATGTTAAAGTATTAGACTAGTTTCATATAGAGGTGAAGAACACAAGGCGAAATGCTTGTGTTCTTTTTTTCTTCCCTTTTTTGACTGTATATAATCGTTATATGCGGAAAAAGAAAAAGCGTTTCTCTAATATATTATATAGAAGGAATGGATGTGAAAACGGAATCTGAAGGGGTGTATGAATCTGATGGAGCCGGAATTTATATGTTTATGGAATGCCTTCACAGAATCACCGGTGTTTCAAGCATGTATCTGTACCGCTTTGGCCATTGTGATCGTTATCGGACTGTCTATGCCGGCTGTCAGGCTGTTTCAGGCGCTTGACAGAGGGAGAGGAAGGCCAGCCGTTATTGAAAAGGTGAGACGTACTGGTGTGATGAAGAATGGCAGGCACGAGCTTGTGCTTATTTTAAACGTAAAAAACCAAGACGGAACGCATGATAAACGTGAACTGACACATGCCGTATATAATGAAGAGATCAGCCGTTTTTATGAAGGAGCTTCCGTATGGGTGACGGCAGCGGCTGGCGGACGAATTATGATCGCTCCGCGCACGCCGCGGCATAAGGCGTCAAAATAAAAAGACGGGGCGGTTTTCCCGTCTTTATGTATTAATGCCGATCGATCCATATTCTTACGCCTTCTGAGCCGGCTTCTATTCTGCATGTTCCTCCGATCGGGAATGTCATCAAAGGGGAGGTATGGCCGAAATCAGCATTTGCGATAACAGGCGTGGATGACAGTTCTTCTTTTGTACGGATGACGGCACGCAGAGCCTCCTCAGACACATTTGAAGCATGCTGGAAACGTCCGATGACAATTCCCTTCACAGCTGAAAAAGCGGGAAGGTGGATGAGTGACTGCAAATCCCGGTCAAACATATGAATGTCCGACATATGATCATCTTCTATAAACAGAATCACTTGTTCCATCTCCGGAAAGTATTCGGTGCCCTGCAGAAGATTCAGCGTGCATAGATTTCCTCCGATCAGTGTTCCTTCCGCATATCCGGGTTGAATAACGAGCGGTCCCGGATTCCGATAAAAACGTCTGTCCTCCTGGTTCAAATACCATTTATCATCACTCCACTCGGATGAAGGCTTTATCTCATACGGGTTGTCAGAAGCACAGCAGGCCAAGAAAGAGTTAATCGTATAGTCCAGCCCTTTTTTCATGGCAAATGAAGAAAAATGGGGACCGGAATATGTAATAAGGCCGGTTTTTTGATATATGGCATGACCGAGAGCGGTAATATCTGAATAGCCGCAAAGGATTTTCGGATGCCGCTTGATGTTTTCATAATCAAGATAGCGAAGCAGCTGATTTGATTGGAACCCGCCGAGTGTCGTCAAAATCGCTTTGATGTCAGGATCAGCGAAAGCTTCGTGCAGATCCTGTACACGCGATTCAATGGATGATGAATCAAATTCATTTATTTCTTTCGCATGCTCTGAAAAAGAGACACGAAAGCCGAGCTCCTCCAATTTTGACTTTGCGGCATTTATATTTTCATCTGACATAACGGACATGCTTGTGGCCGGAGACACAATACGAATGCCGTCACCTTTTTTCAATTTTTCCGGATACAAAAAAAACCCTCCTTATATGGTTTAATCTATTACACCATATAAAAGAGGGTTTCTCTATTATTTTTTTACAAGTCGACCCATTTAATGCCGCCTGATTGCGTATCATTGTCAATCCAGACATCAAAGTGATGCTTTTCATAAAAATGAACGAGTCTGTCGACATGATCCCAATCACGCTTAGCGATGTCGCCCGTCACTTTCGGGATATTCTGCTCTCTGGCGATATGTTTTAAAAATTTCATGCAGATCGAGCCGTAGCCGTGGTTCGGCGGGCCTTTAATGTCTCCGATATGAATGGCATTGTCATAATAAGAGGCGATCAGTGAAAAACAGCCTCTTCCCCGGTAGGCTGATTCACAATCAGTCAGCATAATCTTACATGTTTGGCCATCATCAATCGAGGAAACAATGATCCAATCGTCATTGTTCGATTGATCAATACCAAGCACTCGCGCGTCTTTTGATACATCTATCAGATTTTCCCGCATTCTGAAAATCTGAAATTCAAGTTTATGAAGCTCTTTTTCCAGCTCTTTCTGATCTCTTTCTTCTGCAGTAAACAAAATCATACTCCTTTCACAGCGTAAAAGTCTTAGTTAAACACAAGTATCCATTGTAGTAAATGATGTCTTGGTTTGTAAATGGGTTTTGCAAAAACTTTTTTAGAAAAGTCTGCCGTTTATATGTGGATTGACGTTTTTAAGGCGGTGCGGATAGGGAAAGGAACAGTGAGCAGCGGAAAAAGGAGGAATCTATAATGGCAATTGACTCACTCATCGGCAAATTGAAGTACGTAATGACGGAATCTCCTGATAAAATGCTTTCCTTATATGTAAATACGGATATGAGAAATCCGGATCAGCAGGGGGGAGAGTGGAAAATCGCCTTGAAAACCGGTTTTCGGAGATTAAAAGAGTATCTGTCTGCCAGTGATCCGGAAGAAGAAAAATCTCTCGTCCGCATCATGGAACGTGTCTATCAATATATCGATGGGCTTGGTAAAGAGATGCCGCGAAGTCTCGTATTTTTTGCATCGGGAGAAGGCGGTATTTGGGAGACGATTGAATTGCAGGTGCCTGTCGAAACACGATTTTATTGGGAAGAAACGGCTGTCCTTGATCAATTAGAACTTCTCCGTGAACAATTTCCGAGCACGGCTTTTATTCTCACCCAGCAGAATGAAGTGAAGATCATAGAAACCGTACTCGGAAAAATTGAAGGGGTGGAGCATTATCAATACGACGTCATCAATGAATCGTGGAAACCGCAGGATGTAAGCGGAAGCTCCGCCTCAATGGACGAAGACGCCGCCAAAGCCCACGTCGAAGAAAACCAAAACAGGCTGTATAAACGATTGGCTTCAAATCTTGATCAAAAGGCCGCTTCACACCAATGGGAGCGTCTCGTAATCGCAGGGGACAAAGAAACAGCCGATATTCTCGATCAGCATATGAATAAACCGATAGATCGGATCATTCCAAAAAATCTGTTGAATGAAAACGAACATAAGGTGATAGAAGAACTGTTGAAGGAAGCATAATATGACGAAAGGCCGGGTCTCAAACACCCGGTCTTTTTAGGGCTTAAGTTTGTCTAATTTCTGACGAAGCGGACGAAACCGTTGACATCAAAGCTGAATTCTCATACCATTTGGATAGTCAGTAAAATTGAGAGAGGTCATAAGATGAATCAGACAGAAAACAAACCTAAAAGTTATACCGGTATCGTGCTGACATTGACCGTTCTGATCAACGGGTTAATTGCGGTGCTGTTTTTTATGCCGAAATCGGGACAGGTCAGCATTGCCAATATTCATATTCTGCCGATGTTAAATGCCATTTTTAACAGCTTTACTTTTATCTTTTTGCTGGCAGCGCTCTTTATGATTAAGCAAAAAAACATTCAAGCGCATAAACGTTTTATTTTAGCGGCGTTTACGACGACTTTGCTGTTTTTGATCTGCTATGTCGTGTACCACTCGATAGCTGAGAATACTTTATTCGGCGGCCACGGCATCATGCGCGGGATTTACTTCTTTATTTTAATTACGCATATTTGCCTTTCCTTCATCATCGTGCCGCTTGCGCTGTTTACGCTGATCAGAGGATTCAGTATGCAGGTGGAGCGCCACAAAAAAATCGCGAGATGGACGATGCCGCTCTGGCTGTATGTCAGTCTGACGGGTGTCATTGTATACTTAATGATATCGCCGTATTATTAAAAAAAGCCGTGCTCTGCGCGGCTTTTTTCTATTGATTGAAAAAGGCGCCTCATCAGGGCGCCTTTTACTCTTCAAGCGTTTCAAGTGTTGTTACATTTAAGGATTGTTCAACGGTTTTTGTTTTTGCTTTTACTTTTTCTGCGTACGTGTAATCACCATAGCAGTAGGGATAACGGAAATTGTCTTTGTTCCCTCCGCAAGTGTAAAGTTTCGGATTCTTTTTGACCTGCTGCTCGGAGTATTGTTTTGCCAGTTCCTCAGTATGCGATCCTCCATGTTCAGCCACAAAATCAATATAGCCGGCTCCCATGTTGTAGCTTTGTATAATCGTATCCAAGTCTACGCCTTTTTTCTTGCCTGTTTGGTACATGAGAGTGAATTGTTTGATTCCCTGTTTGATACTGGTTTGAGGGTTTTTAATCTCATTTCGCTTTAAACCCAGAGATTCTGAAGACTGCATGGGATCATTTCCTCTTCCTTTTGACTCCTGATATATCATGCCGAGTACAAGCGATGTATATTTGGTGAGTCCTTTTTCATCCAGCTCGTCTTCAACAAGCGGTTTGTAATCTGTCAGCCGTTCAAGGACGATCGGTTTGACATCAAACGGAAGACTTTTGAGCAATTCATTATTTGAAAATAACAGAATGAGGAAGAAGGAAACCATGACAAAAACACATATCATCATAAGACCCGCGGCAGCGAAACAGCCTTTTTTCTTTTTCTCCACTGTGTTTCACCCTCAATTTCAGGAGCATTATGACTTTTTCATTATGACACAGATGAATGCGCGAAACCAAGCGGAAACCCGTATTTGAAACATAAATTTAAAATAACGGTTCTTTTGTCAGGCGCAGGATGTATCTGCATCAATTGACATTTGGTATAATTGGGCTACTTGAGAAAAGAAGGGTGAGGTATATGACTGAATTTCACGAATCCGGAAACACGAATGACCCCGCTGTCGATTTAGATGAGGAAACTTTATTTTTGGTTGCCCAGACTTTTAAGGCGCTGTCTGATCCGACCAGAATCAGAATTCTCCATTTGCTGTCACAGGGTGAGCACGCGGTAAATGATATCGCAGAAAAGCTGAATTTGCTGCAGTCTACCGTTTCTCATCAGCTGCGTTTTCTTAAAAATCTGCGCCTCGTCAAATCACGCAGAGAAGGAACATCCATCTATTATTCTCCTGAGGATGAACATGTGTTAGATGTGCTTCAGCAAATGATTCACCATACGCGGCACGATTAAAAAACATCCCTGCTTTTTAGACAGAGATGTCAGCCGTACTGACTGTTATTGGTTTGGTCTCTGCTCGTTTTTAAAACATAAAAAGAGAAGCCGCTGTAATACACTGCGATGAAATAAAAGATACTGATGGTCAGCGGATCGGCCCCGACCGTTTGGCTGTATGCCTCCGGATGGGTAAAGTCCGCTGTGACCCGGTAAATTTCAATAACGCGATAAACAAATCTCGATAGGAATAACGTTAATAGAATAAGTTCAATCCACAGGTGAGTGCGAAAATACATTTTTCCGCGGCGTTCTTCAAAAGAAATGTTCCGTTTGGCAAACAGGACCAGAAGCCAGCCGCAAAAAGTGCCGAATATAAGATGGCCGTATAAAGCCGGGTGTGTGATGCTGAAAAACGCCAGAGCTGCGGCCAGCAATGAAAACAAAATCATTCTGGTATAAAGCCAGCGGGGTTTCAAAGGCTGAAAGCCGACGGACCGTTTCACCTTTTTATACAGGAAAAAGGCAATCATTAAGACAGGGCAGATGCTTTGAAGTGTGATATGCATGGTGTGGAACTCCCCCTCCGTTGAGTAGTGTATGCTTATCCGGCTAGTTTTAGTAGTCTGATTTATTCGCAGGCTGAAAGCATCTTTTATCACAGTATGCGCGTTTCTTTTTTTTGCATAAGAGAAGCGCCCGCGCCTTTTTCAGGATTTAAACAGAAAACTCTTGATAAACTAACAGTATTAGTTATAATAAAACTAATGATATTAGTTTTAGGGGGATGTTGATGAGAATCTTACAATACGGAAGTGTTTGGCAGCTGACTTTTTTTCCAGCGCTTTTCCCGGTGAATTGTTATTTGGTTGAAGAAGAAGAAGGAGTAACCCTGATTGACGCCGGACTGCCTAACAGTCATAAAGGAATCAAGCAAGCATTGCGGCAGCTTGGGAAGCCGCTGAATGACATATTACTCACCCACGCGCACGGGGATCACATCGGTTCGCTTGACTCATTAGCTGCGGAATTTCCGGATGCTTCCGTCTGTATTTCTGAGCGGGATTCTTTCTTGCTGAAAGGTGACACTTCTTTATTTGAGCATGAAGCACAAACGCCGATAAAGGGGGGAGTGCCGAAAAATGTTCAGACCGAACCTGATCGCCTGCTGAAAGGCGGCGAGCGGATCGGATCTTTACTTGTCATTCCCGCTCCCGGTCATACGCCGGGAAGCCTCGCTTTTAAAGATATGAGAAATGATATGCTGATCGTCGGAGATGCCTTTCAAGTACGGGGCGGCCTTGCTGTTTCTGGGAAGCTGAAATGGAAATTTCCGTTTCCGGCTTTTGCTACGTGGAATAAAGAAGAAGCTGTAAAAACAGCAAGAACGCTTATCGCTCATCAACCAAGCAGTCTGGCCGCCGGACATGGAAATGTTCTCTGCAATCCCGTTGAAATGATGGCTGAGGCTGTTGAGGAAGCCGAACGAAGCCTGCCGGGAGGCCGATCATAATGTCACCGAGAGTCGGAATGAGCCTTGACATGATATTGAGAGCCGCAGCAGGCATCGCTGACGAAAAAGGGCTGAACGAAGTGACGCTTGCGGCTGTTGCAAAGTCCTTAAACGTAAAACCGCCTTCCCTTTACAATTTTGTCAATGGCCTTCAAGGAATTAAAACAGAGCTGGCTATCTCCGGTTTAACTATGTTATATGAAAGAATGGCGGCCTCTGCAGAAGGACTGACGGGTGAAACGGCTTTGCTTGCTCTTGCCGATGCCTATATCAATTTCGCCGAAGCCAATCCCGGATTATATGACGCAACATTTCAAAAGATAAAAGACGGCCGGATTGAGAATCTGTCAAGCCTGCTTGTAGAGCTTGTTGTCAGGCAGCTGACAGCGAACGGTTATGCACAGTCTGACACTGCGATTCATGCTGCGAGAGGACTGAGGAGCCTTCTTCACGGATTTGCCGTGTTGAGAAAACAGAGTGCATTTGAATTAACCGAATCAATTAAGGAAAGCCGGAAGTTTGCAGTTGTTGCTTTCCTAAGAGGTTTGCAGGAGAGGGAACAATAATATTGTTATGTAAACTAAATAAAAAGGAGGGACAAATGGATTCATTACAACATATCATTTGTGAGCGGCGCACCTATTCACATATTTTTGATTCTCATGCACACACATACTGCCAAATGCTTTTTCCGCTCGAAGGACAGCTGGACCTGGAGACAGAAAGACGTGAAATCAGATTAAAACCTGATCAAATGCTGTATATTCCGCCCGGGTATGAACATCGGTTCCGTTCTTTGGAGCGAAATGAATGTCTCGTTCTCGACATACCGGCATTTTTTTTCAAAGGTTCCTTTGACCCCGGCGTTCTGAATAAGCTTGATCCTTTTTGGACATCGATTCGGTTTCTGCTGACAGAAGAGACAAAGCAGCAGTCGGCTCATTCATTGAGTCTGCTTGCAGAATATATTGCTGGAAAGATACAAGAAAACCGTACGAATAATTCAATTGCGTATATCCGCCGAAATCTCTCAAAGACTTTTACAATTAAAGAGCTCGCCGCAATGGAACATTACCACCCGGCGTATTATTCCGACTGGTTTAAAAAGCAGACGGGAAAAAGCCCGCAAGCTTATATTGCTGAGCTCCGTATGAAGAAAGCGGAACAAATGCTTATTGAAACAAAATGCCGGCTGACAGACATCAGTCAGGAGGTCGGCTTTCAAAATTTGTCTTCCTTCACCAGATGGTTTGTCAGACATAAGGGAATAACGCCGCGCGTCTTCCGAAACACCTTTCAATCTGATAAATAATCCTGAAAATCGGTTAAATAAACTGCTTCTTTTTTTGGTATCATGATTGTAAAAAAGGAGTTTTTGATATGGCAGTCATCGAAGATTTTATCAAGCTTGATCTTAGAATAGGAACGGTCGTAAAAGCGGAAGTATTCCCGGAAGCAAAGGTGCCGGCCATTAAGATGACAATAGATTTCGGCGAAGAGATCGGCATGAAACAATCAAGCGCCCAGATTACAAAACGGTACGAACCGGGTGATCTGACGGGCAGACAGGTTACCGCTATTGTCAACTTTCCGCCGCGGCGGATCGCCGGATTTAAGTCAGAAGTTCTCGTTCTCGGCGGCATCCCGGAAAAAGGAGATGTTGTCCTGCTTACGCCAGAGCAGACAGTACCGAACGGAACGAAAATCGGATAATAAAAAAAGACGTTTGCAGAAGCAAACGTCTTTTGCGTATTGAGGCGATACACCACACGCCACATTCGTGTGTGCCGCAAGGGCATGTGCATCGGCTTACACAATTCAGCTCATCGCTATATCAATATAGCATGGCGGGTGTGGAAATGCAAGAGATTTTTCAACATATGTTATATTTGGCTTTGTTTTGCCGATCCCAGATTCCTTCGTGTAAGGTTTTGTTTGAAATTTTATGATCTTAAATAAAGCAGTTCGACAAATGCAAGAGATTCATCTAATCTTATATCCTATGGTAAAATTTAGACAGATAGAAGCGGAAAGGAGACGTAAATGAAAGTATTTGAAGCAGCCTCGTTCATTTCAGCCGCAGAAAAGCGGGCTAAACAATACGATCAGATTAGAGAACAATTTATCAATCTCAGAAAAGCGTTTCAGGGAATGGCTGACTTAGACGACAGTGAGTTTTCAGGCAAAGGCGCCGACAATATCAAAGCCTTTTTCCAG
>NZ_CP089436.1:1690802-2023183 GCF_021228595.1 Bacillus sp. FCW2
TTGGAAAAAGGCTTTGATATTGTCGGCGCCTTTGCCTGAAAACTCACTGTCGTCTAAGTCAGCCATTTCCTGAAACGCTTTTCTGAGATTAATAAATTGTTCTCTAATCTGATCGTATTGTTTAGCCCGCTTTTCTGCGGCTGAAATGAACGAGGCTGCTTCAAATACTTTCATTTACGTCTCCTTTCCGCTTCTTTCTGTCTAAATTTTACCATAGGATATAATGCCTGAAGAACTTCTTTTTTGTTGCGTTGAACTTTCTCCGTTCATAAAAATAACCATCAAACTGATGTTTTCTCCCGCAAGTCAAATCGCGGAAAATGCATCGGCTGATGGTTATAAAGAGTATGGATCCCAGTCTTAAATGCAGGGAAGTGAGATAACGAGTACACCTAGATTCCTTCATATGTGACAACCCAATATTATTTATGCCAAAAACAGCTAACAGCGCAGTAAAGGTCATTACAGAATTCATTTCCCTCGAAGTTAGTCTTAAGATAGTTTAAATTAAGCCATTGAGTATTTTTTCAAACTTATTCACGCTCATCATCTCATGAGTGAGAAATGTCCCATTATAAAACACGCTGAAAGTCGTCCAAACTGCCGGGGATTTTTGCGCCATATCTTTTGACGTTATTCGCCGGGCCTGAAAATGAAGTCCTTTCTTTTCAATCAGTTCCTTTAAATCCTTTAACAATCCGACTGCAAATGGGCATTGAGCTGTATAAAATATTGTGATTCCCTTATCATTAACGGAATTACTTTTCACCTGTTTTTTAAATACAGGAGGATGTGCATGTTCATTCCACGTCAGTGACACCAACTGAAAATAGGGTTCTGCTTCATCTTGCACAGCAAATCCCATATGCTCGAAGAAATGCTTATCACTTAAATAAGGGAGTTTTTTCTTCCCCACTATATGAACTATCCCATCCATACCTCGGGATTTTGCATCTGACACACATTTTTCTAACAAGTGTTTCGCATGTCCGTTATTCTTATATTTACCTGAGACCCAAAGACAATTAATAAACATAAAATTAGGTGCGCTTACCGGAACCCATGCTTCTTCTGCAGGTAAATATTCAATAAAAACTTTTGCCCGTTTGTTTAGGCGATAGAACACCAAGCCATCAATCATTCGATCTTTGAGCCAGCTCTTCTTTTCATTTACCGCATCCTCATATTGTTTCGTACCTAATGCACAGCAAATATGATTGTCATCAATATTGTCCCTAGTCAACTCAATGTATTCCATTTTTCCTCACCCGCTTTCTGGATTCATCACATGAATTTCAATTTGAACAATGCAGACTGTGCATGGCGCTAGTCGGTCTTTTTTAGAAAATCAGCTTTACTTCTGGGGAGTATTGTAATTTCTCAGAAATATAGAGTCCCAGAACCAATATATGAACGCAGCAACAATGCTCATTATGTAATAAATGAAAGTTCTAAAAACTGAGAAATCAATTGGCGGATTATCTATGTACCAGAACAAGAACACAGCTAAAAAAGCGACTGCTGTATAAATGAAAAGATGAACCAAACTAAACTTTTTAGGCTTCTTTCTTAGCCATAGTTGCACAGGAACAGCAAACAAAAGGTAAGTAATGAATGCGTAAAAAGCAATGATAACCACAGTAACCAATGCAAATGGCACAAAACCCGAGTATACAAACATATATAGCCCGAAGATCAAACCATACGACAAACTTGAAAAAGCCAATGTGTAAGTATAGCTTTGACTTTTGCTCCAAGACGCTGCTTCCATATATTTCACCTGCTTTTTATAAAAATAAAGTATCCATTTTTTCCTATTGTTTAAAATCAGTATATATCCATCACTTTAAAAGATCTATGTTTTTTGGCAGATCATCAATTCACTATCTTAATATCCAGAAATTTTATTGCCATTAAAAAAGGTCAAGGAAATACCTTGACTGTGTATCGCTCACCAATCTGCATCCGGCTCATCGTGTTCGAATCCGTAAAAGCCTTTAATCCACACATCTCCGCAGCCGGCTCCTTCACCTTATCAGCCGCGCTCAAGTTCAAATGATTACCCGTGAAATTCTTTTCACTAAGGGTAAAATCATATCCTGCCAGTATAATTCTCTGCAGTTTAAGCTCAAATATCGGCAGAAAGATTATGACCACAAATTCAAAGCAAGAAACGACAGCCCCCATGCAGATAGACCAAACATTACAGAGAACCTAAGCAAAGCTTCGAATTTTGTAAGTCTTCGCTCCCTTTTCGTTTTACCCAATTTCCAATAAACGGCGTAGCAGGAAAACACCAAAATGAGTTGTCCAAGTCGCGACACAGATTCTAAGAATTCTATACCATTCATTGATTTTCACCTCGTTTATTTAAACAGAGAGTCTTTCTTACAGCGTTTATCCAAAGCACTGATTTTAAAAACCGCTTGAGGAATTGTTTGTAAAATGGTTTGCCTGCCGCTTGATAAAAACGGCCCATCCTTACTCCCCCATGTATCAATCAATATGATTTTTATTATCTCAGATAGAAAGACGATTTCCAACAGTTAAGTAAAAATAAGTAACTTGCAAGATGTTTAATTGTATAAGAAAAGTTGTCTTATCCAGCAGAACCATGAGTGCTGCATTTCTCCATTAAAGCGTTAAAGGTGAATTATAAAAGATCCGCTTTTAGGCTCATTCGCGAAGCTTTAGGGCCATGAATGAGAGCATCATGTCCGACACTTACATTGTTTCCGATATAAATGAAATATGCCTTATCTTTGACTGAAACAAATTGTGTTAACAAACCATGTAAAATGACTCCGTCTTGATTTGAACCAATCGCACGAATAGCTGCATTTGACGTTACTTAAACATTGTCCT
The DNA here is from genome assembly GCF_021228595.1 of Bacillus sp. FCW2. Taxonomy (NCBI): domain Bacteria; kingdom Bacillati; phylum Bacillota; class Bacilli; order Caryophanales; family Bacillaceae; genus Bacillus; species Bacillus sp. FCW2. The sequence continues at coordinate 1,693,668 of NZ_CP089436.1, forward strand.
TTATTCTCACGTCTCCTTTCACGCTGGAAAACGGACTTATGAACGAAGTTTTATCGATTTTAGGGTATCTTTGAACCGGATTAAATGATGTAACAGGGTTAGGGCTGATAAAGGGCAAAAACTTAGTGAGCCGGTGATTGTCAAATTTATCTTCCGTCAGCTTTTTATCGCTCAAAAAAAGGCCTCCTTTGAAAACGTATCTATTCATGTATATATGTAAATTCTATGCATTTGGAGATGACAAATCATCCATAGAATCCTCCCTGCACAGCTCCCTCAATTTTTATAGAGACACTTGTCCGCAAAAAATGTAAGGGTTTTCAAAAGAAGGACAGTGTGCTAAATTGTAAGATAAGTAAAAATTTTCTGCTAATATTTGAAAGGGGTGTATGATTTGAAAGCAGTAGTAGCAACAAAAGACAAAAGTATAGCGATCGTACAAAAAGAATTACGTCCTTTGCGACATGGTGAAGCCAAAGTTAAGATGGAATACTGCGGTGTATGTCATACTGACTTACATGTTAAAAATGCTGATTTCGGGGATGTTACAGGCGTCACTTTAGGTCATGAGGGAATCGGCATTGTAACTGAGATTGGTGAAGGTGTAACAAGCCTGAAAAAGGGCGACCGCGTCTCTATTGCCTGGATGTTTGAAAGCTGCGGCTGCTGTGAATATTGCTTAACTGGCCGTGAAACCTTGTGCCGCGATGTAAAAAATGCCGGCTATACAGTTGACGGCGCAATGGCTGAAGAAGCAATCGTAGCGGTTGATTATGCAATAAAGGTGCCGGAAAATTTAGACCCTGCAGCAGCAAGCAGCATTACTTGTGCAGGTGTAACAACTTATAAAGCGGTTAAAGTCAGTGAAATTAAACCAGGTCAATGGATCGGTGTATTTGGAGTCGGCGGTTTAGGCAACTTGGCTGTTCAATATGCAAAAAACGTCTTTAACGCTAAAGTGATTGCTTTCGACATTAGCGATGAAAAATTGCATTTTGCTAAGAGCTTAGGCGCTGATGCGGTTGTAAACAGTTTAAAGGAAGACCCCGTCGCTAAAGCAAAAGAAGTGACTAACGATTCAGGGCTTGATGCTGTGGTCATCACGGCTGTCTCTAAAACCCCTTTCAATCAAGCGATTGATGTTGTAAAAGCAGGAGCTCGCGTAGTCGCTGTCGGTTTACCGGTGGACAAAATGGATTTAGATATTCCCCGTCTCGTGTTAGATGGAATTCAGGTTGTAGGTTCATTAGTAGGTACCAGAGAAGATTTGAAGGAAGCTTTTCAATTTGCCGCAGACGGTAAAGTTGTACCTAAAGTGACAAAACGCCCGATCGAAGATGTGAATGATATTTTTGAAGAAATGGAGCAAGGTAAAGTGACCGGCCGCATGGTTATCGATTTTACTTCCTAATCATTAAGGCTGCCGGGAATGATACGGCAGCCTTTGATCTCGATTCTTGCTCAGCGCCCCACCCAGACTGAATGAGACTTTGGCATTTTAGTTCAGGAAAGAAACTTTACAGACCATTCGGCGGTCATTCATTTTGCAAGTATTCTCTGAACTAATCCTGATACCAATATAATACAAGGTCATTCATTGCCGAAGCGTAGCCTGCTGTCTTAACATAGTTGTTATGCTGCCCCGATGATAAGTTCCGTGATTGGCAACATGGAATAAAATTTCTGAGTAAGCAGTTTCTCTGTAACCTAACCAAGGATTATTTAAGTTCATTTTTTGTTCTAAATCTGTTTGGCTATTCATCCATTCTTCAAACTGTGAAGCCAGTTCTTCATAGAACGCCGCAAATTCATCTGCAGAATATAAATGAGCCCTTTCTGCATAAGCCATAGAACCTTCCAATGCTTCCTGCATGTCTATTCCTTTAAGTACTTGCAGCCACATAACATCCACCGCGCAGATGTGACTGAACGTTTGAGCAATTGTAGGATATGAACTGTGAACCTCTTCATAAAGGACATTACTTGGTAATTCCTTTATTCTTTCTAATAACGCTTTATTCGCCCAAACATGGTACTGATACATATTTTTCGCATGGTTCATTTAACATCTCTCCTTTAAAGTTGATACTTGTGATTATAAAAAAAGATATATGACAGCAGATTGTCATACATCTTTATAAATTTTCATTATTTTTTCAGCTTCATCCATTAAAATTGATTGAAGTTCCACCGGTTTTATAATTTTAGCGCCACTGCCAAAGCTCAAAAGAATTGATTTAAGCCATCCGGCATGCTGAGGCCGATACACAGAGATTGTAAACGTCATACTTCCATCTCTGTTCATGACTTTTGAAGCGTTCTGAAATTGATCAAATACTTTAGCTATGGAATTAGGATTAACCCAAATGACTACATCCGCAAACCCTCCCAGGTCGGATTCTGAATAAGATGGTTCATCTTTCACTTTGTGACTGCGCAAAAACTCTTCTTGAGTAAGCGTTATATTCATCATACGTGATACTCTAAATTCTCTATCATCTTGACGTTCTCTGCAGAAGCCATATACATACCAATTACGAAACTTATAATGAAGGTGGATAGGTTCTGCTTCACGTGATGTAAATTCATTTTTATTACTGACATAATCAAAGCGTACTGCCTTTTTTTCCTGTATAGCTTTTCGCAGCCGGATTAATGAATTCGGTTCTGTTCTAAGGCTTTCCAAGTTAACATACAAAGTCCTGCTGCTTTCGCTTGTATCCAGAGATTTTAATCTATCTATCGTGTGTTCAACTTCCTTATCTTCAAAAACACTCGACAAACTGCTTAATACTGTAATTAAATTCAATACATCATGAGAACCGATTAAACTTTTATCAAATTTGTATCCTCTCATTATCTCAAAACCGCCGTTGGCCCCTTGGTATGAAACGACTGGTATTCCAGCTGCACAAATCGCTTCGATGTCTCTATAAATTGTCCGCGTTGATACTTGAAATTCATCAGCTAAACTGGAGGCAGATAAAATTTCATTATGTAAGAGCTTGAATATGATTGATAACAAACGTTCTAATTTCAATTCTCAATTCCTTCCTTATTAGGGTTGGAAGTGCTCTTTTGGCTTTGACACATTTATGCCGCTCACCTCCTGTCACTTCAAGAAACCACGCAGAAAGCCTAATTTTTCCACCTAACCGCATAATACGCGAATACCATATGCTTTATCCCCGATAAACCCTTCTATCGCTTCATCTGATATTCAATAAAACGCCTGTTGAACCTTTGCTTATGTATACAGCTTCATCTTCACTGAGTAATTTGACGCCCAATTTAATCTACATAATAGTTCACTGAATCTCTCAACAATTTTAGAAGAGATGTTCGTTCAATCGACATCCTTGTGATATATATGGTAAAATTTATAAAAACAAACAAAGGAGTGTTGTTACATATGAGTCTTATCATTTTAGCATCCATGCTTTTATGGGGTGCAGTGATCCACGAGCTAAACAAACCTTCAAAAAAACAAAGTAAACGAAAAATGATCCCTTTGGTATCCCTCAGTTCTTTATCTACTTTAATCATCACAATTTCGCTTTTTTCTAATTTAATTGGTTGATATTTGTTATGAGGAAACCCGCCAGAGGTTCCTCATAACACTAAACCTACTCACTGCACACTTTACAGCAGACCTTATCAGAGTGTTTGCTTAACACTTTGTCCATTCTCCCCACAGGCATCTTCTTCTCACTCGGAAGTGTAAGATAAGCTGTTATCTCATCCCCTGATTTTAATGTTTTTCCGCAGATAGAGCATTTTAACTCAGTATTAAAGAAATTTTTTAATCCCATCCAGAAGCCTCCTTACTTACCTTTATAAAGTAATACGTTAATGCTTTATAAAAGTTTCAGGTTAAATAAATACTCCTTGCCTGGGAATATACTTCGTTTCAGTTGATCCGCAGCCGCCCCGGTCATCGTTGCCTATAACTTTATCAGCACCACAAACCCGCAAGCAGGCTCCTTGTATCGTACCTTCCGTCCCTTTGTGATTTGTTTTGATTTGTCGTATACTGCGCTTGCCCGGGAAATGATGAATATTTTCGTTAACTATAATTTCCCTGAATCTCTTCGTATGTGGCTCTGCATGATGAAGTAACTTCATGCAGAGCCACTTTCATACACAGTTTTATTGCATGTTTAGCCATATCCCTCCTCTTTAAACAGCAAACCGTCCCATCCATTTCTCTCTTTCAGTTAACCTCCCATTATTTTATTGTCTTAGAAGCTCTTCATTTTAGACATAACATCCATTTTTTCTTATTTAGACTTAAATCTATGTCGAAATTTACCGTCCGGCATATTATGTACTATCCTAACAACAGGAGGTGGCAATATGGGATACTACGGTGGGAATTACGGTGGAAATTATGGCGGAAACTCTTTCGTATTGATCGTTGTACTATTCATTTTGTTAATCATTGTAGGTGCTGCATTCCTTTTTTAGCACATTGACGATTCATATTCGTCTCCCAAACATTGCATCCCTTAGTTCGGACAGACGCCATAAGAAGTTTTATGGCGTTTTTACTTTTGAAAACAAATCCATTTAAAATAAACATTTTATTTTTACTCTGAAGTTTTTTCATAAGCAGGAGAGTTTCTTCCCCTGCCTACGGCTGCTAATCCTTTTCAGATCTTTTATGAAATACTCGGACTAATATTGCCGCTATGAATATTAAGGCGAACAATCCAAAAGCCATTGATCCATTCTTTAAAATGATCCCAAAGATCAACAATGCGCAACCAGACAAAATAAATAGTATCTTACTTAAAATATTAATCATTTACATTTCTCCCAATCAAAGCTTGCATTGACACCAATAATACCTGCAGTATTTATACAAGCATAGCAAGCAGTTCCACATAAAATAGTTAAACCAGTGATTGCCCATTGGCTAATATTCTTATCGCATAAACAATCTGATACACATCCAGTCCAACCCTTAGCACTCATCATGTTTGATGATGAGCCCGTTTTATCTTCTGCAGACTTTTCTGTCTCAAAGACACCAGACTTGTCTCATCTTTAACACAAGACTTGTTCATGAAAATAACCCCTTTGTAAAAAAATAATTGTCATCCGGCACCAATACTACATATCAAACAGACCATCTCATAAATCACCTTCTCTCTTTAATAAAACGCTACCATTCATATAAATAATTGTTAAGCAAAATGGCTTTCACATAAAAAAAGCCGGATTCCTCCTCTAAGAGGTTCCGGCTTTTCTTAGTAAAATGCAGGAAATATCTGGTGACGTGCTGCACACCCCCGCTATTATAATATTTCAATAGAGCCTTCTGTTCCATGAACGCGGATTCGCTGCCCATCTTTTATCAATTGGGTTGCATTTTCAACACCAACAACTGCAGGTAAGCCGTATTCACGCGCGATAACCGCTCCATGGGTCATCAGTCCGCCAACTTCAGTGACCAGGCCTTTTATGGATACAAACAATGGCGTCCAGCTGGGATCAGTATAGGAGGTAACTAATATATCTCCATCTTCCAAATCGGCATCTTCCATGTTTAAAATAACCCGTGCCCGCCCCTCTATGACTCCCGAGGAAACGGGCAGCCCTGCAATCGCTCCGGAGGGGAGATTTTCTCGTTTGTACTCGCCTGTAACGATTTCACCGTCAGACGTGATAACACGCGGCGGAGCTAGTTTTTCATATACTTGGTACTCGCCTTTTCGTGTGCTGATGATTTGGTAATCCAATTTATTTGAGCGTACGACTTCCTGAAGTTCTTCAAAAGTGAGATAGTATATGTCTTCTTTTTCATGAATAACGCCCGCTTCTGCGAATTGTTCGGCTTCTTTCAGTAAAGCCTGCTTATAAACGAAGTAGCGGCTGATCATGCCGTATTTTGGATATTCTCTGAACCCGCTGAAGTTCCGGATGATGCGGATCATTCGTTTGGTTTCTTTGGCTTTTTGTTCACCATCCGGTAATTGCTTCAATCGGTCTAATAACTCTTGTTCTTTCTTCAACGCCTCCTGCCGCCCTTGCTCAAATTTCCGCTGGCTGGCATTTGGCTCAAAGTTTTTGAGATTATTAAGAATCATAGGGACAAGTGCAGTTGGTTTTTCGCTCCATCGAGTTCTTGTCATATCAATTTCTCCGGCACATCGCATTCCGTACTTGCTGAGATAAGCATAGATAGCGTCACGGGTTTCCCGCCCGCCTTCAAACGTCACCAGCCCATCCAAAAAGTGATCATCTTTTACATTCTCTAAATAGGCAATTACTTCTGGATAAGGGCGGATCACATCGGCGACGTCCAATAGCGCAAGCCCCATTTCTGAGGTAATATTATGGGGTACAGATTGAGAAAGCGTATCTGCTGCGTTTTTTTCACCTAACCACTCGTTCATTTTTTCGTTAATCCATGATGAAGCATCCATTGCAGTTCGAATCAACACCGAACTTTTCGGGTTAAATAGAATCTTCTTTAATTCCTGGATATCTTCCAAAATAAAACGAAATAAATCAGATCCTGATTTCGTCTGGATGTTTTGTTTTAACTCTTCTATCGATGCCTGACTGCTCTTAATCAAATCAGAAACAATTGCCGGATCGTTTTCAGCTTGTTCCGGCATATCTGCATTGCCTTTGCCGGGAATCGGTGCCGTTTTATCAGGTACCGGCTTAATGAAATCATCTCGCTCTATTATGGTCATAAGTGCGTCTTTTAAGAGCGGATCGTGCTGCCCCATGCCTTTTAAGAAAACTTCTCTGACATTAGGAGATGCCAGTTGATGTGTGACATCAACGAATAGCCTTCCGCCGGCTTTACGCATGGGTGCAGCAGTCGTCAACAGAAAAAAAGACAATCCAAGGGGTTTTATGGGATCCGTCATCATTTGCTGATGACCAACAGAGATATAGACGTGATTTTCTTGATCGTTCGCTTCAGGAACGGGGTATAACGTTGTGATCGGACGACTTTGGACAATATAAAAAGTATCGCGGTCCAAACACCATTCGATATCTTGCGGCTGGCCGAAATGAGCTTCGATCTGTCTCCCGATACGTGCCAGCTGTAAAATTTGTTCATCAGTCAGTGTTTGAATCTTTTGCTGATCAAGAGCGATCTCCTGTGTTTCTGTTCCGCCTTCTTTTCGTCCATAGATAGCCAATTTTTTAGTTTCTATTCTCTTATCGACGATTTGCCCGTCCTGTACTTTATAACAATCGGCAGAGACTAAGCCGGAGACAAGTGTTTCACCAAGTCCAAAACCGGCATCGATGGACAGCAGCTTTCGGTTTCCGGTTATCGGATCAGCGGTAAATAAAATTCCCGAAGCCTGAGGGAACACCATCCTTTGGATGATAACGGATAAATAAACTTGGCTGTGATCAAATCCATTTTGCATACGGTAAATGACCGCGCGATCCGTAAATAGGGACGCCCAACATTTACTGATATGCTGCAAGATCGCATCGACGCCGGTAATATTTAAATAGGTGTCTTGTTGACCGGCAAAAGAGGCATGCGGTAAATCCTCAGCTGTCGCACTGGAACGTACGGCATAGGCATGTTCTTCGCCGAACCGGGAGAGATGGCAAGCAACTGCTTTGACTACATCTGAAGGAATTTCTGTTTCCATAATGGTTTGCCGGATTTTTTTGCTGACTTCACCAATTTGATCCCGATTCTCCACTTTCAGCATGGTCAGTTGATCCAACAGCGCTTGTAATGTTTCATTTTGTTCAATGGCTTTTTGATATCCTGCGGTTGTGACACAAAATCCTTCCGGTACTTGTATTCCTTGAATTTTTGATAATTCCCCTAAATGTAACCCTTTTCCTCCAACGAGCAAAGGCTGTGTTTTTTCAATTTCGTGAATGCCGAGAACCAAAGAACTCATTCTATATCTCCCCTTCAAAAAAATTTGACAAGAGCTTTTCAGCATGATATAATCATAATATAAGATGGATATCTATGACTTTTCACACAGAAAGCGCACGTGTTTTGATTATATCACCGTGTCTGTTTTTGTGCAATATAAAAAGAACCTGGCCAATTTGGCGAGGTTCTTTCTTCATTTTTGTCTAAAGCTCTTTAAAGCTGTATTGAGATCTTTTGTGTGAACGTAAATGTTCTTATACAACTCGAATAGTGTTTTATATTTTCGAACATTTTGTTCTTTTGGATAAAATGCAGCTGCTTCATGAATGAACTGCTCTGCACATTCTTCAAGAGAGTCATACCACCCGCTTCCGAAGGCAGCTAACATCGCAGCCCCCATGGCGGGACCTTGTTCATTCTCTAACTTAACCACCCTCGTATTGAAAATATCAGCTTGCATTTGAAGCCACGTTTCATTTTTAGCTCCCCCGCCAATAGAGACAACCGTATCAACTGATTTTCCCGCTTCGCGGAATAGCTCAATTGATTCATATAAAGAGAATGTGATGCCTTCCATTATCGCCCTCAAAAAGTGCTCTCTTTTATGGGCTCCGTCCATTCCGATCAAGCTTCCCCGAATAGATGAATCAGCATGCGGCGTTCTTTCACCGACTAAGTAAGGAGTGTACAGCAGTCCATTTGCTCCTATCGGAACAGATTCCACTCCCCGCAATAATTGTTCAAACGATTCGTTTGGCGCAAACGTTTTTTTAAACCAGTCCAAGCTGTACCCTGCAGCGAGCGTGACCCCCATCGTATAAAAAGAATCCTTCTTTCCATGATTAAAAAAGTGCACTTTCCCTTTAAAATCTCTTTCTTTGTCTTCCTCACAGGAAAGTATGACTCCTGACGTCCCAATGCTGCATAACGTTTTTCCGGAAGAAAGAATACCGGCTCCGACAGCACCGCAAGCATTATCTGCTCCCCCGGCGTACACTTTTGTTTTTTCCAACAGCCCTGTCTTCGCCGCAACGCTCGGAAGCAGCGATCCTACACAGTCATGGGATTCAACAAGCGGAGGACAAATTTCCGCTGAAATACCAAATTGATTGCAAATCTCATCGCTCCACTCTTTGCGGGTCATATGTAAAAGTAACGTTCCCGCCGCATCGGAGTATTCGGTGTGAATGGCGCCAGTCATGCGGAATCTCACATAGTCTTTCGGAAGCAAAAAAACAGCGGTTTTGTTAAAAAGTTCAGGCTCATGTTCCTTCACCCATAACATTTTAGGTAATGTAAACCCTTCAAGAACACGGTTTTTTGTGATATCAAGCAGATGATCGCCAAATGTCTCGGTTATCCTGCTACATTGAGGCGTCGTTCTGGTATCATTCCAAAGAATCGCATGACGCAGCACCCGCCGATCTTGGTCAAGCAGTACTAACCCATGCATTTGTCCTGAATAGCTAATCCCGTCAATATCCCCGGCTTGAACGTTGGATATCGAAATCAATTCAGCCAATGCTTCAATTGTATGCTGCACCCAGTCTTCAGGATTTTGCTCACTATATCCCGCCTTCTCTTGGATGAGCGGGTAACTTTTGGACGTTTCTGCACAAACCTTGCCGTTTTGATTGACTAAAATGGTTTTAACGGCACTCGTTCCAAGATCTATTCCAATGACATACTTCATTTTTTCACTCCTTCCTCTCTAAATAGATCCCCATTGAAATGACCCGCCATAACAGTAACTTCATGACGGGCAATTCCGGGAACTTGGCTGCCTGCATCTTTTTACAGCGGGATCTGGAGCTTCTTTTTTCATTATACCTGTAAAATGTATTGGTTTAATATCGCTTTTAACCGCTCCTGTCTCCCTGATTCGTTTTTAATTGGCTGATTGTTCAGCGCATATTGCTCAAGTGTCTTAAAATCAGCTCTTCCTTCTGCAATTTCAAGACCAATCCCTTCAGTAAAACTGCGGTAACGGTGTTGAATCACATCTTCAAACACACGATCTTCGATTAATTTGTGGGCGGCTTTCAACCCTCTTGCAAATGTATCCATCCCTGCAACATGGGCATATAGTAAATCATCAGGCTCAAAAGAAGATCTTCTGACCTTTGCGTCAAAGTTTAATCCGCCGCTTCCAAGACCGCCATTTTGCAGGATTTCGTACATTGCTAATGTCGCAGAATATAAATCTGTCGGAAATTCATCTGTGTCCCAGCCTAAAAGGGGATCACCCTGATTCGCGTCAACAGAGCCAAGCAGACCATGCACTCTCGCCATGCGTAATTCATGTTCGAATGTATGCCCGGCTAATGTGGCATGGTTGGCTTCGAGATTTAATTTAAAATGATTGTCTAAGCCATATTGCTTTAAAAAGGCAATGGTTGTTGCTGCGTCCGTATCATATTGATGGGTGGTCGGCTCTTTTGGTTTTGGTTCAATCAAAAACTGCCCTGTATACCCGATTTCCTTCGCATAATCCACTGCCATATGCATAAATCTGGCCATATTATCAAGCTCAAATTTTAAATCGGTATTTAACAAAGTTTCGTACCCTTCACGTCCGCCCCAAAATACATAGTTCTCCGCGCCAAGCTCTTTTGCTGTTTCTAATCCTTTTTTTACTTGGGCTGCGGCATACGCAAATACATCTGCATTACAAGAAGTCGCCGCACCATGGACGAAACGGGGATTCGTAAACATGTTTGCAGTATTCCATAATAACTTAACGCCGCTGGTTCTCATGTAGTCTTTTATCATGTCCACGATTATATCCAGATTTTGATTTGTCTCTTTTAACGTACTTCCTTCAGGTGCGATATCCCGGTCATGAAAAGCAAAAAATGGCGCATCCAGTTTTTCAAACAGCTCAAACGCTGCATCTACCCTCGCTCTCGCCAGATCCATGCCTTTATAGTGATCCCACGGTCTCTGCATCGTAGCTGCGCCAAAAATGTCTGTTCCGTCAGCGGTAAATGTATGCCAATAGGCAATAGAAAATCGCAAATGCTCTTTCATCGTTTTTCCGCCAATTACTTCTTGAGAATTATAGTATTTAAATGCTAAAGGATTCGTGGATTCTTTCCCTTCGTAAATCACTTTGTTTACGCTTTCAAAATAGTTGACTGAACCGGAATGAGAGTGAGCCATGTGTGATTTCCCCCTTAAAAATAAATTCTAAACATGATCATTCAAATACAAATGCTTTTATGTCATGTTATACTTTAGTTTGTTGCCTAAACAAACTAACTTATTTTCATCTTATATAACCTCATCAGTATTTTCAATATTTTTTTTAGTTTTTTACGAACACATTAGATATAATAAAGGTTGGATTCGCTATGTACTGCGTTTCGCACGATAACACAGAACGTTCAACTTAATTTAAAGATTATACAAATGGAGTGGATGAAGTGGATATCGCTGATCAAGCCTTTGTCAAAAAAGTTAACCAAAAGTTATTACTAAACGAAATACTTAAGAATTCTCCTATTTCAAGAGCAAAATTATCTGAAATGACCGGATTAAATAAATCAACTGTTTCATCACAGGTAAACACATTAATGAAAGAAAACCTCGTATTTGAAATAGGTCAGGGACAATCCAGCGGCGGCAGAAGACCTGTCATGCTTGTTTTTAATAAAAAAGCAGGATACTCCGTAGGAATAGATGTTGGCGTGGATTATGTTAATGGCATTTTAACAGATCTTGAAGGGACGATCGTCCTTGATCAACACCATCGTTTGGAATGCAATTCTCCAGAAATCACTAAAGATATTTTAATTGAGATGATTCATCACTTTATTACGCATATGCCCCAATCTCCGTACGGGCTTATTGGTATAGGTATTTGCGTGCCCGGGCTGATTGACAAAAATCAAAAAATTGTTTTCACTCCGAACTCCAACTGGAGAGATATTGACTTAAAATCTTTCATCCGAGAGAAGTTCAATGTGCCCGTTTTTATTGAAAATGAGGCAAATGCCGGCGCATATGGAGAAAAAGTATTTGGTGCGGCAAAAAATCACGATAACATGATTTATGCAAGTATCGGTACAGGAATAGGAATCGGCGTTATAATCAACAATCATTTATATAGAGGGGTTGGCGGATTTTCTGGAGAAATGGGACATATGACAATAGACTTTAAGGGTCCTAAATGCAGCTGCGGAAACCGAGGCTGCTGGGAATTGTATGCTTCAGAGAAGGCTTTATTAACATCTCTTCAGACGAAAGAGAAAAAAGTGTCCAGCCAAGATATCATAGACCTCGCCCATCTGAATGATGTTGGAACTTTACAGGCATTACAAAATTTTGGTTTCTATTTAGGAATAGGCCTGACCAATATTCTAAATACATTTAATCCGCAAGCCATCATTTTAAGAAACAGCATCATTGAATCGCATCCTATGGTTTTACATTCAATTAAAAGTGAAGTGTCATCCAGGGTTTATTCCCATTTAGACAATAGCTATGAATTATTACCATCTATCCTAGGAAAAAATGCACCCGCTTTAGGAATGTCCTCTATTGTGATTGATCATTTTCTCGACATGGTTCATAACTGAAATGTACATACTTCTATGTTTACGCTCATCTTTAAAGATGGGTTTTTTTATTCTATGAGTATTTCTGAATCAATACTGACATAGGCACCTTCTAATATGAAAAAGGAGTTCTAAAATAGAAATCTCCTTTTTCATGTGCTAATTATTTTTCTTTATAACGGAAATATCTGAAGTCGGCCGGAATATGATTACCGCTCGTATCTTGACATTGCATCCCTACAAAAGCTCCTGTAAAGAATCCCCCGCCGCGGATGTAATCATCTGATAATTTTTTCGATTCCAATGCAATGTCAATTTTGTGCCAATCTTCGTTGTTAAATGAATAGAAATAATAATATTTTTCGTTTTCAATATTCACTTTTAAATAGACATACTTGACTTCACGAGGAATCACAATTTTATTTTTTAACGGTTGTGAAAAAGAGAAGTTATCACATATCGTTAAATCAAGAATACGGCCAAGCTCTTCATCATACGTGACTTGAAGAGCCGTCCAGTTCTCTGTATTGTAATAGTTCACCAAACCAGCGGCTTGCTGAAAATTTTCCGGATAAAACGCAACAGCCGTTTCGGCTTCAAAATGGAGACTTTGCCAGCGTCTGGCTACAAATGCCTGAGTAAATGTCGAAGTTAAGGATTCATGGCCGTATAATCGTAAATGATTTGGCACTTGAGTTAATGATCCTAATTTCTCCGTAAACGGAATTCTTAACGTTTGAAAATTAATATTTAATGTTGCATCCTCAAATTCATCAACTTCCGGATACGTGTCTTCAAACATTGTTTCAGGTATAGAAGGCGCATCCACCTCCAAGCTCCCTTCTTTTCCGCCTTTTACATAAGGCCAGCCATCTTTCCAATAGAGCTTTTGAATAGCAGTTTCTCTGCCCAAAGGACAATATCCCCTCTGCTGAAAAATTGAATCATTGTCCGGATGAATGGGACGTCCCGTTAAATGAGCTAAATACCACTCACCTGTATGTGTTTGTACAATGGATGCATGTCCGCATTTTTGCAGCGGATTTTCCGGCGCATGCCATGACGTTAAGATTGGATTATCAGGATGAACTTCATATGGGCCTTCAATATTTGCAGAACGGGCAATTGTAGCAGCATGTTCGAACCGCGTTCCTCCTTCTGCGGTTAATAAATAATAATAGTTCCCGATACGGTAAAGGTGCGGCGCTTCTGTCAGCTTTCTTTCAGTTCCTTTAAATATCACTTTCGGTTTACCGATTAGTTTTTGCTCCTTATCAGAATATTCCTGCATGACAATACCTCCAAAGGAGTGCCGATCAATACGCTGATCCCATAACATATTTAATAAATATTTTTTTCCATCCGTATCATGGAACAAAGAAGCATCAAAACCCGAGCTGTTTAATGTGATCGGCTCCCCCCACTCACCATTAATCGTGTCACAAGTCACTAAATAATTGTGGCAATCTTTCCAGGCGCCATCTACGACCTTAACATCCGTATAGATCAGCCAAAACTTTCCGTCACTGTAACTTAAACATGGCGCCCAGACCCCGCCTGAATTAGGATTTCCTTTCATGTCTAATTGCGATACTCTCTGTAATGGGTGTGCAACTAAGTGCCAATTGACTAAATCTTTTGAGTGGTGTATCTGGACTCCCGGAAACCACTCAAATGTAGATACAGCGATATAATAATCCTCTCCAACCCTGCAAATACTCGGATCGGGGTTGAATCCTTTAAGTACTGGATTGATAATCTTCATTTTGAACTCCTCCTCAGCTATTTTCTGTTGACTCATCATGTTTTAAGCTTTGAAATCGTCAATATGATCCAAATAAACTTTGTCTCTATTCTCTAATTCTCGAACCATGCTTTTATATTTTTTCTCATCTAAGTTATAGAAATTAATATCAATCATGGCCAGAACCAGTAAGAACACGGGAATAATGGTTGTTGTAATTAAAATTCCCGTCAATGCCTCCGGCGTTTGCACCTGATTTGCCACATATCCAAACTGATCTAGAACCAAACCCGGTACAACCCCTCCCAAAGCCATACCGAATTTAAAGAAAAATCCGATAATAGCGTATATGAGACCGCCCATTCTTTTCCCGGTCTTATACTCTCCATATTCTATTGTTTCAGGAATAAGCGCCCACATATATCCCCCGGCAGTGAGACTTCCGGCAGCGGCCAGTAATCGAAAGGAAAGTATGAGGAATACATTACTTGACGGAACGAAAAGTAAAGCTAAGAGGCCGATCATATTCAGTAATAATGCATAGTTTAGTAATTTCTTCTTCCCTAATAATTGATGAAGCTTTGGAATAAACGGTAAAATGACCAAAGCAGGCAAACTTCCCAACAAACCGTACCACTTCACCAAATCCGCTCTTTCTAAATTATACGTTACGTAATAGATGCCAACCGAATTACTGATTGAATTCACTCCAAAAATAATAATAAAGAAAATACTTAATACAACTAGAGGCCGATTCACACGAAATTGCTCAAATATATCCGAAAATTTAATTTTTTCTTCGGATTTTTGAAGCGTGACACGCTCTTTTGTGCTTTTAAAACAAAAGATTAAAAGGCACCCGCCTATAACTCCCATAATACCCATGGTTAGCTGCCAGCCAAGAGATTCGCTGCCGGAAGTATCGCTTAAATAAGCAGCCAGTAAGGGAACAAAAAATGCAACAACAAGTCCCCCAAGATTCGCAAATAACATACGGACAGACGTTATACTAACAACTTCTTGATTATTTCTGGTCATTGCAGATGTTAACGCGCCATATGGCACGTTTATCATTGTGTATGTAAGCGATAAGCCGACATAGGTGATATAAGCATATATTAATTTCCCCATATCCGAAAAATCCGGGGTTGTAAAACAGAGTATTGCCAATATGACAAAGGGAAAAGCTCCGTATAAAAGATACGGTCTAAAGCGGCCAAACCTGCTATTTGTTCTGTCAACTATTGTTCCGATAAAAGGATCAGCGAGAGCGTCGATGATTCTAACCACTAAAAACATCGTACCGGCTGCTGCTGCCGATAAACCAAAAACATCTGTATAGAAGAACAAAAGATACGTAGACACTGTTGCATAAATTAAATTACATGCAAAATCTCCAGACGCATATCCAACTTTTTCAACCATGCTGATCTTCTTTACATTTTCACTGAGCATGATTTCCTCCCCTTTTCGATCCTTTACATAAGGAACATGATGAAATGGTATAACATTTCTTCAATTTTATCGGCCAGTGAGCGGCATATAAAAGCGCTTTCAAAAAATGACAGCGGTTTACTTTCACAGAGCATTTTCAACATCCAAATGGTGATCAGATAGCAGTGAACAGGATAAAAACTTGGCTTTCGCTTTCTACACCTCCAATTAAATCGAGCCTCTTATCCCCCTCCCATTTAAGACCTTTACATGATGGATAATTAAAGCGGGTTTCATTAGTTTGTTGACCGAACAAACTAACTTGATTTCATATTATAAAATCTTTTCTGCTTTTTCAACTCTTTTTTCAGAGAATTTAAAACCGACCAAAGGACATACCATGTTGTAATTGCCGACTGCTTCGACAGACGTTAAGTAAAAACCCCCTGTGTCACCTGACTGACTTATAAAATGATAAGCACTTCCATCATCTTTTCGTATAGAAAAACGTATTAATAAACAGGCACTAGAAAAAATGAGAATCATATATAAGTGATATCCCGTTTAATTGGTTGAGGAGGATATTATGAAACCTATGCTGCCTTTTGAAAAGTATTTTGGTGATTTAGAACTGGTTTATGCATTTTATGGAGCTATGCCTACCGGTGTTACGGTTTCGGAAACTGGTCGTATTTTCATTTGTTTTCCGAAATGGGGAGACGATGTTAAATTTACGGTGGCAGAAATAGTTGGGGATAAATTGCAGCCTTATCCTGATTTACAAACCAATTTGGTTAACCCCGAGACTATCAAAATGACTTTCATCAGTGCCCAAAGTGTAGTTGCTGATGGAAGGGGAACGCTTTGGGTACTAGATACAGCGGCGCCCAATTTTTCTGAACCAATTAAAGGCGGGGCAAAATTAGTCGCTGTTGATTTAAAAACCAATACAATCAGAAGAGTGTATACCTTTACAGAAGATGTTGTCCTGCCAACAACTTACCTGAATGATGTCCGATTTGATTTTCGTGTTGGAACTGCAGGTTATGCCTATATAACGGATTCTTCTTCCAAAGGACCAGGAGCGATTATCGTCGTTGATTTGGAAACCGGAAATGCATGCAGACGGTTAAATGGAACAAATCCTACTTCACCGGATTCCTATTTTATACCGAAAGTAGAAGGCAAAATTTTGATGAATCGTAACAGGGATGGTTCAACTTCCCCATTTAGGCTGGCATCCGACGGTATTGCGATTTCTCCTGACGGAAAAGTATTATTTTTTTGCCCACTGACCAGCCGTCATCTGTTCTCGATCTCAACAGAAGCCCTGAGAGATAGAAATATACCGGACATGGATTTACTTTATCATGTAGCTTATTGGGGAGAAAAAGGCGCGTCTGATGGAATGATTACAGATGCAAAAGGCGCCATTTATGCCGGAGATTATGAGAACAATAGTATTCGAAAGATGCTGCCGAATGGCACAATGGAAACCATCGCACATGATCCGAGAATTTTATGGCCGGATACTTTTTCGATTGGTCCGGATGAATACTTATATGTCATCGTGAACCAATTACATCGGCAGGCTAGATTTCATTATGGAAAAGACTTACGACAGAAACCTTATAGTTTACTTCGTATCAAAATTGATGAAGCTCCTGCTTTTTGAAAATAAAAATGGCCGGTTCCATTTTAGAGCATAATTGGCTTCATTTAGCCTTCATCCTAAAAGAAATCAAATTTCAAAAGAAAATGAAGAAATCTTATAATATCCTTATTTACATATAAATGGTTTATTCGAGCCATTTATAACGCACTGTTGACGTATATAAGAAAAAAACAGACCTCCCTTGAGCCTCAGAACCTGAAGGAATAGGTCTATCATGAATATCAGATGAGCAAGCCCTTTGATGGGCATCTTTTATTACAGAGCCGGGGCGATAACAACACCCCGGTCTTTTTATTAAGGGTAAAACACTGAAACCCGTCTGTATTTTACAGTTTGTCACGCTTTTCGAGTTGCTCTTTTTTATCAACTCCTTTTGCTAATCGCTTAATAAGAATTGCGCCTCACACATACTTCGAGAGGAAGCCAAGTACAGTAAGATCGAAGGTAAAACGAAATTACTATTCCCCGATACGGCCGCCGCAGACTAGCTGCTATCCAGGTTCAGAATGTTCCTCTCGTTCGGCTTCATTCCTCAACACCTTTGTCCCGTATCCGGATACGCCATTAATAAGGGTTAGGCGCGTCACCCGTGTTTTGTTGATAGGTTAAGTTTATCGAGATTTCAAACATAAATAGTCCCCCTTTTCTCCCCCAATTTGTTCCCTGTTTTGTCGGAAATTTGACGCTTATTTGTCGTGTTTTACACCCAAATAAAATAAACAAAAAAGAGCAGACCTAAGTCTGCTCCCTTCAAAATTTTATGATTTGTCATTATCAGATAGCCTTAGAACCGTAATACTCAATAATATTAAGCCTATAAACGTGCCGTATTTTCCGGTATCTATATCTGTGAGTGGAGCCACAATATATTCAATTAAGAATATAATAATAGCTATTGAGACTAATATACGATTCATTTGACATTACCACCTTAATAATTAACCATTTCTCCAAGGTACAACAACAGGGGTACCAATTATCCAATTATAAGAAATTCCGTACTTTCCATAATCGGATACTTTTTTTATGGCATACTTACCAGCAAACATTGCCCCTGCAATTGCTCCAGCATATACTGAAATCCCAGGTTCCATATAAATATGGATGTCTTTCGTTTGGCTGGCTGCTAAGGATTTTTTCTCAATGATCATGCGTTCTTCATCATCCAGGCTGTTTTCTAACGCCCTTTCCATCTGCTTAACCTTCAGTTCATTTAATATATGAAAGAATCTCTGATTGAAGGAAACGGGCTGATGCCAGCGTCAACCGATTCCTTTTTATTCTCAAGCTGTACTTTTAATGCTCGATAATCTTTGAGTTCTTTGATCACGATTTTACGGACTGCCTTCAAATCTACTGGATGAAGGAATGAAAGTTGTTCTGTCACACCCGTCCTCCTTTCATAATTAGGCAATGTTTTATTCAATATCAAGTTTATAAAAACCCAAGCGCGTGATTAAATACCTAAAACAAGAACGATAAAATTTACCTAACACGTAATACATAATTTGGAAATAAGATGCCACTGTAAATAATTTTCCAAAGGAGCTGTTTGAGAATGTATCCAGTGTATTACCCTTATTTTGTTCCATATTCAGTTAACCAAGAATTTGATTCATATCGAATTCATGATGAATTCGATCAAAGAAAGTATGAAGGTCGCGTAGGCCAAATTGTTAGAGCCCCTGCAGACACTGAATTTTGGAAAGTTGGTACACGTGTATTTATTCACAGAGTATTCTTTGACTCGCGTGGTAGAGAACATTTATATGTAGTCTATCCAATACAAAACCCTTCAGGACAATGCAGAATAAACGGTGTACAAATCAGCCAACGAAAGTTTGATGGAGTAGCATCCTATAGTGCAATGGAGTAGTTTCTTCTTTCTAGAATAAATTTATTTGACATTTAAACAGAGTTTGCACATGCTCTGCTGTAATATTATAGCCCCTTTATCTTTTTATTAGTTTCATGCTTCTTAATCTTTTTCAATTACAACATTATTTTCCAAAGCATTTCTTCAATTCTTAAAGGGGCCGTATATTTTATTTTTAATAACTAAAACAAACTCACGGTCGGTTCCAATGCATGCAAAATCTCCAAATACAATGTTCCTGACTAATCCCATTACTATTTCCTCCTTTTGATCTTCTTAAGATTTAATTCACACAAGCCCGCTTTTCAACAGTTCCCGGGCCATATAAAGAAAGGGGTGGTAAATGTAATTTCCGGTAGCGTAGGTCTGATAAATACCGTTGAAAAATTGTAACGAACTTCAAATGTTTTCAAGCTACCCAGCAACGCTTTCGGTTCATACTTTGAACGATATTTCCCGATGAGAATCTTTTGGTATCCTTCCAGTTCTTCCACCAGAAGAGTGAAAGGATGCCTGGATGCCCGAATCAATTCATTTTCAGAACGGGAGCGGTCTTTTCTCGACTGCACCAGCTCGTCCACTCCGTTTTTCCGCAATTGCTGCATTCAAATTTCCTTTGAACTTAATTGCCGCTTTCTTTTTACGGAGATAATCAAGAACATGCTGATTTTTTTGCTCCCTCGTATCCACAATTATGACCATGCTGCCCAGAATTTCTTTTAACTCCGTTTCCGATTAGTTACAGTGAATAATTGTCATGCTTTCTTCCCCTTAAAATACGACATGTCCCCATCATAAATTTCTATGGAAAGCTGGTCCTTTTCCTCGCTCTCAAAGTTTGAAACGGATTCTTTTAGCTCCCTCCAGCCGTTCTCCCAAAAGAGAACGAGTAATTTCATCACTTTCATAACTGATTCAAAATCATGATTGAACCAGTCGTCTATTTTTCTATTAATATCTTGATCAATGCCCATGTAATAATTAATAATTTTATCTATGGTCTGTTTCACACTATGTTCATGATCCGAGTATTCACCTTTCAAATATCGAATAATACAAGAACGACTGGGCCATAAAAGTATTCAAGTTACATCAGATATTTACCCACACATCAGCACAAAAATTGACAGAGATTCAATGAATAAGTACAAGGATTATACCTCCACAATTATGGAGTAAGTTTTTATTGTTTTTTTGTGGGTGTTTTGTGGGTGATACTTGATTTATATTAAGATATTAAACTTGTTAAGAAACCAAAAAATCCCCTGACACCAATAGTGCCAAGGGATTGAGAGATTAATACTGAGACATGTATTGTTCGCGCTCCCACGGATGAACCTGTGTGCGGAACATATCCCATTCGATTTCTTTTGCTTCGATGAAGTGTTCGAACAGGTGCTCGCCGAGCGCTGCAACCATGACTTCGTTTGATTTGAATTCGTCGAGAGCTTCCGCCAGTGTCGCCGGAAGATCTACGATGCCGTTTTCCATGCGCTCTTCTTTGCTCATGACGTAGATGTTGCGGTCAATCGGAGCAGGTGCTTCAAGTTTGTTTTTGATTCCGTCAAGGCCTGCTGCAAGCAATACGCTTAACGCCAGGTACGGGTTTGCCGCCGGGTCTACGCTGCGGACTTCAACACGCGTGCTGATGCCGCGGGAAGCCGGGATACGGATCAGCGGGCTTCTGTTTTGCGCGCTCCATGCCACGTAGCAAGGTGCTTCATAGCCCGGAACAAGGCGTTTGTAAGAGTTCACTGTCGGGTTTGTGACAGCCGTAAAGCTTGTCGCGTGTTTTACGATACCGGCAATGAAATGTTTTGCTGTTTCACTCAGCTGAAGGTCAGCGTCTTTATCAAAGAATGCGTTAACGCTATCTTTAAAGAGTGATAGGTTACAGTGCATACCGGAACCGTTTACGCCGAACAGCGGTTTTGGCATGAATGTCGCATGCAGACCGTGTTTGCGGGCGATCGTTTTGACAACCAGTTTGAAAGTTTGGATGTCGTCACAAGAACGGATGGCACCGGCATATTTAAAATCGATTTCGTGCTGACCCGGAGCAACTTCGTGGTGAGATGCTTCGATTTCAAAGCCCATTTCTTCAAGCTCAAGCACGATATCGCGGCGGCAGTTTTCTCCCAAGTCAGTCGGAGCCAGGTCGAAGTATCCGCCTTTATCGTTCAATTCAAGCGTCGGTTCGCCTTTTTCATCTAATTTAAACAGGAAGAATTCAGGCTCAGGTCCAAGATTGAAATCGCTGAAACCGAGTTCTTTCATTTCTTTCAGAATCCGTTTGAGGTTGTTACGCGGGTCACCTTCGAACGGCGTGCCGTCCGGATTGTAAATGTCACAGATGAAGCGTGCTACTTTACCTTTTTCAGCAGTCCATGGGAAGATTACAAATGTGTTCAGATCAGGATATAAGTACATATCAGACTCTTCGATACGGACGAAACCTTCGATGGAAGAACCGTCGAACATGCATTTATTATCAAGTGCTTTTTCAAGCTGGCTCACAGGAATTTCCACGTTTTTAATCGTTCCGAGAATGTCTGTGAACTGAAGGCGGATATACTTTACGTTTTCCTCATTTACTAATTTTACGATGTCTTCTCTTGTGTACTTTGCCATTTCGTAAAACTCCTCCTCTAAAAGGTAAATGTATATAGCAAAACAGTTGCTAACGGATTAATGAAAGAATCGGGACATGTCACCTTGGCGGAAAGTATTTCCCCGCTGGAAACGGCCTGCCTGCATCAGTTCGTTTTTCAGAAGCTTTCTGAGTTCGTCATCAGACAGATCGTGCTTCATCGGTTTGGCGGTTTTTTCGGATTTTTCTTCCGGTTCGGCAGATGCCTTATCCAGAATTTTTTTGATCCCCGCCATATTGACGCCTTGTTCAATCAGATTTTTAATTTCTAACAGTTTATCTACATCATGGAATGAAAATAATCGTCTATTTCCTTCGCTTCTCGCTGGAAATATCAATCCATTTTCCTCATAATATCGAATTTGCCGGGCAGAAAGTTCTGTTAACTGCATGACAATCCCAATTGGAAATAAAGGCATTGAGCGGCGAATGTTATCACTCATCTCAATTTCCTCCTTTTCTTATCTTAGTCTCATTATAGGTGATGTTATATTTTGTGTCAACACAATGTAAGGAATCTTAACATCAAATTCTTTGAAAATTGCAAACGGCCTAGATCAGTTCTTTTTCCATTAAAGCATTTACAGCGCTGCAAATCGCATTTTTCACGTGCGCGTAGGTTAATCCTCCTTGGACATACGCAACATAAGGCGGTCTGATAGGTCCATCTGCTGATAATTCAATGCTTGCTCCCTGTACGAAAGTGCCCGCTGCCATAATGACATCGTCTTCATATCCCGGCATATAGCTCGGATAAGGCGTCACATGCGCATTAATCGGTGAAGCATATTGTATCGCCTGGCAAAAAGCGATCATCTTTTCAGGGTCCTGAAACTCAACTGATTGAATCAGATCCGTTCTCGGCGCATTCCATGCAGGGTTTGACGTAAAGCCGAGCTTTTCAAGAAAACGGGCGGTAAATACCGCTCCCTTCAAGCTTTGCGCCACTACATGCGGAGCGAGAAAGAAACCTTGATACATTTCCTGCAGTGAATAAAGCGAAGCCCCGGCTTCACTTCCGATTCCCGGGGAGGTCATCCGGTAAGAGCAGGCCTCAATCCACTTGGCTTTCCCTACAAGATAGCCGCCCGTTTTAGCAAGGCCGCCGCCCGGGTTTTTAATCAGGGAGCCGGCCATAAGATCCGCTCCGACGTGGCAGGGTTCCCGCTCTTCTGCAAATTCTCCGTAGCAATTGTCCACAAAAACAATGACATCTTCTTTGATTTCCTTTACGAAACGAATCATCTCTTCAATTTCATTTATTCTGAAAGACGGACGATTCGCATATCCTTTTGAACGCTGGATGCCGATCACTTTTGTATTCGGCCGGATTGCAGCCCGGACCGCTTCAAAGTCCACTCTGCCTTCTGATGTTAAATCGACTGCATTGTATCCGATTTGAAATTCCTTAAGCGAGCCTGAATACTCCCCGCCTCTTACTCCGACGATTTCCTCGAGTGTATCGTAAGGCTTGCCTGTAATATAAAGCAATTCGTCCCCGGGTCTCAGCACACCGAAGAGCGCGATTGAAATCGCATGCGTTCCGGAAATGATTTGCGGCCGCACGAGTCCCGCCTCTCCTCCGAACACATCAGCATAGATCTTCTCCAGTGTATCTCGTCCGATATCGTCATAACCGTATCCCGTTGAAGGCGTAAAATGCGTATCGCTTACTTTATGTTTTCTGTAGCTTTGCAGGACTCTCCATTCATTCCGTTCACTGATTTCTTCTATTCCTTTATGAACGGCGGAGATTTCCGCTTCTGTTTCTTCGGCGGCCTTTTGTAAAAGAGCGCCGTGGGTCAGTGTGTCAAACATGTTGTGTATACCTTCCTTACATGAATTTCTTCAGTTCTCCGAGTATGCTTTGTTCTTCCTGTACATAACCTGAGACTTCGTAGCGTTCATTTTCTTCATTAAAATAAAGGCTGTCGATCATGGTCTCTGATTTGATGCGTGACATCAATTTGCCTTCGGCGGCAGGCACATGAACTTCATACGGCGTCATCAGCTCCCGGCGCAAATAAGCTTCGATTTCCGCTTTTAGTTTTGCTTCATCCCCGGCGATTCTGGCGCTGATCATGATGTGGCCTTCTCCCGCTGTCGGGATGAAGTCAGGAAGTGTCTCATCACGTTTGTTATAAGCGGTCAGCACCGGAATATCATCTGCCTCAAGCTCTTTTAACAGACCGAGGACAGTCTGTTCATGCCCGGCATAATCTTCATTGGATGAATCAATGACATGAATGATCAAGTCTGCTTCCTTCACTTCCTCAAGTGTTGAGCGGAAAGCGGCAATCAGCGTCGTCGGCAGATCCTGAATGAAGCCGACCGTATCAGACAAAAGGACGCTGTAGCCGCTTGGGAGCGCCATCTTTCTCGTCATCGGATCAAGTGTTGCAAACAGCAGATCTTCTTCATAGCTGTCTGAGCTCGTTAATTGATTGAACCATGTTGATTTTCCGGCATTGGTATACCCGACGAGTGCAGCCTGAAGCACGCCGTTCTTTTTTCGTCTCTCCCGATAACGGCTTCTGTGGCGGATAACCGTTGAAAGCTGCACGTTAATTTCGTGTATGCGGTTTCTAATGTGGCGCCGGTCTGTTTCAAGCTTTGTCTCACCGGGCCCTCTCGTCCCGATTCCGCCGCCTTGTCTTGAGAGATTGATTCCTTGTCCGCTCAGACGCGGCAGCGCGTATTGAAGCTGGGCCAATTCGATCTGAAGCTTTCCTTCTCTCGTCTTCGCCCTTTTTGCGAAAATATCCAAAATAAGCTGCGTGCGGTCGATGATCTTCGCTTCAATTGCAGTGGCAAGTGATTTAAGCTGGCTCGGTGACAGTTCATCATTAAAAATGACCAGATCCGCTTCAAGCTCTTCACACAGCGCCTTCAGCTCGTCTACTTTCCCCTTGCCTATATATGTAGCGGCATCCGCTCTGTTCCGTTTTTGCGTAATCCGGGTCAGCACCGTTCCGTCAGCCGTTTTTGTCAATGAAGCAAGCTCTTCCATGGAATGTTCAAAGTGCTCATCTGTCATGTGCGGAAGCTGGCAGCCGACCAAAATGACCGTTTCTTTTTTTCCTTCCTGTTCGTTCAAATGGATGTTCCTTTCTGTGTCGTATTGGGCAGTAGTACTATCATACCAAACCCGCAGGGCGTATACCACACATCCGGCGGGTTTTAAAGAGAGAAATAAAAAAGAGACCCCTCAGACCGGCTGAGAGGTCTATTCGTGAGCTGCCGCCTCATCTTTTATAAGTAAATCCTGGCTCTTGATCGTCATTAAATCGTTTTTTAAGTATTGGTCTCCCATTAAAAGTCTCATAGCCTGAGCGCGGATCGATTTTTCAATCACGTTTCTGACAAAGCGCCCGTTGCTGAATTTAATGGGGCTTGTCGTGCTTTTCACTGTCATTAAGTAATCTTTTAACTTCCACTCGGCTTCCTGGCTTAATTGATACTCCCGCTCTGCTATCATGCGCTTTGCGATGTCCATCAGCTGAGTGACAGAGTAATCCGGAAAATCGATGCTGATAGGGAAACGCGATTGCAGGCCGGGATTTAATGACAGGAAATGTGTCATTTCTCTCGAGTACCCTGCCAGGATCAGAATAAATTCATGCTGTTTGTCTTCCATATGCTTGACAAGCGTATCAATCGCCTCTTTACCGAAATCCTTCTCTCCGCCCCTTGCAAGTGAGTATGCTTCATCAATGAATAAAATGCCCCCGAGCGATTTTTTAATCAGATCTCTCGTTTTTTGCGCCGTGTGTCCGATGTATTCACCGACCAGATCGGCACGTTCCGCTTCGATCAGATGTCCTTTGGAAAGCACGTTCATTTCGAAGAAAAGCTTGCCGATCAGTCTCGCAACGGTGGTTTTCCCGGTGCCGGGGTTCCCTTTGAACATCATATGAAGAGCTTGTTTTCCGACTTTCAGCCCTTGTTCGGCCCGTTTTTGGTTGACGAATATCCACGCGTAAATTTCTTTAATGTTGCGTTTCATTTCTTCCATACCCACTAATGTGTTCATTTCTTTTTCAATTTCTTTCAGAATGCTGTGCTTGGCTTCATTTTTTTGCAGGGCGGCCTGATATTCCGCCTCAGCTTCCGCATTTGTCAGCACTTGCTTTTGGCCATTAAGAATAATGTTAATTTGTCCGTTATTTTTATAGGTTACAGCGCGCTCCAACATGTTCACCTCTCTGTTCTCTCTTTATCTTACTCATGATGAAGCGGTTCCGTGACATCCGCCTATCATCATGAGGCCCGTTTTCCTCTTTATCTGTCACTTTTTCCGTTCTCTTCGGGAATGATGTTGAATCCTGCGCTTTCCCGAGAAATATTTTTCATTTCTTATTGTATTCAGCAGAAACGGGAGGACAAACCATTTATTTTTATTTTCCGGGAAATGTTGGGTATATTTCTCATTTTTTTCATGAATGACAGCCGTACAAGCACCTTTTGAATATCATCATATGCTGTAATGAGGTGATGGAGAATGGTTAAAATTTTTATAGACCCCGGTCATGGCGGAACTGATTCAGGTGCAACCGGAAACGGACTTCAGGAAAAAGCGGTCACGCTGGAGATCGCGCTGGCTTTGCGCACGATTCTGACGAATGAGTATGAAGGAGTTTCTGTCACGATGAGCAGGACAAGCGATAAGACGGTCAGCCTGACGGAAAGAACGGATGCCGCCAACAGCTGGGGCGCAGATTATTTTTTATCCATTCATATTAACTCAGGAGGCGGAACCGGATTCGAAAGCTATATTTACCCCGGTGTCGGAGCGCCGACCTCGACTTACCAATCAGCCGTCCACACGCAAGTGATTCAAGCATCAGGTTTTAATGACCGAGGAAAAAAAACAGCTAACTTCCATGTGCTGCGGGAGACAAGTATGCCGGCGATTTTGACGGAGAATGGTTTTGTTGATACGTCAGCTGATGCAAACAAACTGAAAACAGCCAGTTTTATTGAAAGCCTTGCAAGAGGACATGCCAAGGGCTTGGAGCAAGCTTTCGGTCTAAAAAAAAAGGCTGACTTATATAAAGTGCAAATCGGTGCATTCAAAGTGAAAGCAAATGCTGATGCGCTTGCCGCCGATGCGGTGTCTAAAGGTTTTGACGCGATTGTGCTTCCAAAAGGCGGCTTATTTAAAGTGCAGATCGGCGCATTCTCTTCCAAAGATAATGCTGAAGCGTTGGCAGCACGGGCCGAAAAAGCCGGATTTGATGCCTTCATTGTGCAAGACTAAATGAAAAAACCCCTGCTCTCCCTTTTTTGGGACGAACGGGGGTTTTTTGTTATTGAAGTATATCGGCGACAAACTGAGACCAAGCTTCAAGACGCTGATACACATTTTCCTCTTTCAGTTCGCTCAGTTTCATCCAGCGCCCGGCGATTTGATCTTTTTCTTTCACTTCGACTTGTGCCGCAGACGCTAACTGGAGCGCAGAAAGGATGCCGATATGCACCTTCCCTACATCGTTTTCATCATCATTGATCAGGCCGAGTGTGACAATGTTTTGTTTGTCCTCCTCGCGAATGTACAGTTCTTCCGCCAGCTCCCGGTCGGTATTCTGTTTCAGCACTTCCGAAAATGAAGCCGCCCCTTCCATAGGGTTCATGTGTCCGCCGAAGCCGAGAGAAAGCTTATTATGGAGGCGCGATTCCCCTCCGCCCGCGAGCCGTTCATACACAAACACCTCATCATCACGGCGGATGACGACATACGGAATCGGCTGTTTAAATCGCGGGTCCTCTTCCGCGTCGCCTCTTCTGATTTCAAAAAAATGCGCCTCAATTTGAGCCATAATGTTTACGATACGTTCATCCTCACTGTTGACTCCCTGAAATGTCAGCATTTCGTTTTGAAAGACGTCACTCCGCGGTGCAGCCAAGATGATTTCATCCATTTTATTCATGCCCGTTCCTCCTGTCTTACCTCTCCATTCAAGCCAAAAGAGCAGATATTATATCTGCTCTTCATCTTGGCCAAAATAAAAATCTTCGTCCTTAATCGGTTCTACCGTCGCTTTTTTGTAGCCGTTCCCTTTCATGGAGAAGAAATCATGTGATTTTGTTTTGGTGTTTAATCCGTTTAATACGATCGGATTAATATCCTCTTCTTCAAAGTAAGGATCGAACCCTAAGTTCATCAAAGCTTTATTGGCGTTATAGCGGATGAATTTCTTTACATCGTGTGAGAGTCCGACTTGATCGTACAAGTCCTCTGTATATTCAAGCTCATTTTCATATAACTGATTCAGAAGGTCAATCGCAAATTCACGAAGCTCTGCTTTTTTCTCTTCTGTCTGTTTATTATAAATTTCCTGAGCAAGGAGACCGACATACACGCCGTGAAT
This sequence comes from Bacillus sp. FCW2, assembly GCF_021228595.1. Lineage (NCBI taxonomy): Bacteria > Bacillati > Bacillota > Bacilli > Caryophanales > Bacillaceae > Bacillus > Bacillus sp. FCW2. The sequence goes on from NZ_CP089436.1 coordinate 1,721,856, forward strand.
CGCTTCGTCACGAAGGATCAGGTTAATGATCTCACCGCTTTGCATCAGTTTTCCTTGTCCGTAGAAATATAACGGATAATAGAAACCGCTGTAGAAAAGGAAGCTTTCCAGATAGACGGAAGCAACCATCGCTTTGAACAGTGAAATTTCATCATCTTTTTGAATGGCTTTGTAAAGCCCGACAATCATTTGCGCTTTTTTCTGCAAATATTTATTTTGTTTAACCCATTCAAATACTTCATTAATCGTTTCAGTCGGAGCAAGCGTCATAAAAATATTTGAATATGATTTTGCGTGCACCGCGTTTTCCATCATCGCCATGAAATTAAGAACCGCTTTTCGCTGATGGCCTTCGACGTGCTCGGCCACAATCGGCATGCCCGTGTTCCCCTGCTCTGTATCAAGCAGTGTCAGGCCGGCGAGCACCTTCATGTACGTATCCTGCTCATTTTTACCCAAATACTTCCAAGTGAGAAGATCGCCGTTTAATGCGATCTCTTCCGGAAGCCAAAACTGCTTTACGTTTTGGTTGTAAAACATTTGGGTGAAATCATCTTCATGCTTTGACCAGTTTGCTGCGTCATAAATTTTTGTCACTGTAAACTCTCCTTTAATCAAACGACACAAGAAAGACAGCTGTCCTGCCCGGTATCTTTCGTTCTTGCATAGTAAATGGTTTTGATGCCTCTATGGTGGGCATACAGATCAATACGGTTCAGATCACGAGTTGTCATCGTATCTTTCAAAAACAGGGTAAAGCTGATTCCCTGATCGATATGCTGCTGGATTGTCGCGATCATATCCACCACTTTGAACATGTCCATATCATAAGCTTCTTTGTAGAAGAACCAGTTATTAGACGCTAACCCCGGCATCGGGTAATACGTTTTTGAATTTCCGTATGTTCTTTCTTCGATCCGTTCCATGATCGGCATAACGGACGCCGTGCTGGATTGGACGTAGGAAATGGAGCCTGTCGGCGCGATGCACAGTCTGTAGCTGTGGTACATGCCATTTTCAGCGACAAACGCCTTCAGCTCTTTCCAGTCTTCGATTGTCGGAATGTGCATGCCTTCAAAGAGCGCAGCGATTTTTTCGTATGCCGGTGAGAACTCTTTTTCGATGTATTTATTGAAATATTCTCCCGTTGCATAAGTGGAGCCTTCATAATGCTCAAACGTTTCGCCTTTTTCTTTCGCAAGCTCAGCTGAACGCTGGATGGAATAAAAGTTCACCATCATAAAGAACGTATTCGCGAAATCTCTTGCTTCCGGGCTTTCATACGCGATGCCGTTTTGGGCCAGGTAGCCGTGAAGGTTCATGGCGCCTAAACCGATTGACTTCATCGCTTTGTTCGCGCGTCTGACTGCCGGCGCGTTGCGGATATCCGTCGTCTCAGATACATGAGTCAGGGAATCCGTCGCGAGTTTCACCGTGCGCTCAATCGATTTATGTTTCATGACATTCAAAATATTTAATGAACCAAGGTTGCAGGAAATGTCCAAGCCGATTTCGTCTTCCTCGTCATAATCTGTGTAAGCCGAAACCTGTGACGCCTGAAGCACTTCAGAGCAAAGGTTCGAGAATTTCACTTTTGATACGTGGTTATTCGCGTGCTCTTTGTTTACGTTATCCTGGAACATAATGTACGGATAACCTGACTCAGAACGGAGAACGGCAAGCTTTTCAAGCAATTTGCGCGCATTCACTTTTTCTTTTTTGACACGCGGGTTGTCGACAAGCTCTTCATACATCGCCGTCATGTCCATTTCGTCCATATGCTGGCCGTATTCTTTATAAATCGTATGCGGATAGAATACATAAGCCGCTTTATCCTCACGTGCAAGCTCAACGAACTTATCCGGAATGACGACACCGATAGAAAGCGTTTTGACGCGCACATCTTCATCCGCAGAAATCTTTTTCGTATCAAGAAAATCATTGATATCGCGGTGGAAAATATTTAAATACGCCGCGCCTGAGCCTTGTCTTTGGCCCATTTGGTCAGCGTAACGGAACGCATTATCAAGAAGCTTCATGACGCCTACAACACCTTTTGTGGCGTTTTCAACATCTTTAATCGCTTCGCCTTTCGCGCGAAGCTTGGACAGATTAAGAGAAACCCCGCCGCCCAATTTAGACAGCTGCATGGAAATATCGATCGCCCGTGAAATATCGTTTAAGGAATCATTGACTTCGAGCAAGAAGCAGCTCACCAGTTCTCCGCGGCGTTTTCTGCCGGCATTCAAAAATGTCGGTGTACTCGGCTGATATTCCTGATTGATCATCAGGTTTACATATTCTTTTGCTTTCTCAGTGTCGCCGTTTGCGAAGAACAGCGCGACGATTGAGATTCGGTCCTCATAACGCTCGAGAATTCTTTTCTTGTCATTCGTTTTCAAAGCATAGTCATTATAAAATTTAAACGCACTCATGAAGGAAGGAAAACGAAACTTCTTTGCGTAAGCTGTCTTAAACACTTCTTTAATGTCTTCAAAAGAGTAAAGGCTTAAGAATTCCTCTTCGTAGTATTGGTTTTCAATCAAATAATCCAGCTTCTCTTTTAAATCGTGAAAGTAAACTGTGTTTTGATTGATATAGTCAACAAAATAGCTATGTACAGCCTCTTTATCTTTATCAAACTGGAATTTTCCATCTTGTTGGATCATGATTTCGTTATTTAACTGGATCCATTTTGGCACTTGATTTTGTGACAAGTCTTTCTACCTCCTGAGTAAACAATTCAACGTCTTTAGATGTGCCGCTGAGTTCAAATTTGTGCAAGATCGGCACCTGATATTGTCTTGAAATGGTATCGGCGCTTTTTGCAAAGTTATCGCCCCATACTTTGTTGCCGCTCGCAGCGACTCCTAATAGGAGATGGGCGTATTTTTCGAGAAATGATTGTGTTGATGCCGGTACCTGGCCGAAGTTTGTCGTGTAGGTGACCAAAACAAACGGAGTGTCCACGTGGTCCGTTTCGTCCACCTTGCGGATCAGCTGAAAGTCTGTTTTATTCACAAAACGCTGAACATTCCCTGTCTTTGAATCAAATATGATTTGAACCATCCTTATCACGACCTATCAAAAATAATGAATCTCTTAACACTATATATAGTATACTAACCTCTCAGAAAAACACAACATATTGAGATCGATTTATAAAAAATTCATATTTTTGAAAGAGCGGACTTTGGCTCTGGCCCGATTAACGCCCAAAAAAGAGAGCAGAACGAGAATCATCTCTCATCCTACTCAAGGTGTCATGTGTAAGCCGATGTCTATCATAACATGAAAAAAAACTGCTTAGTAGTCTAGACTTTTATTCTTATTTTTTGTAAGAATCACATTTTTTTTCGCTTTCGACGGTTTCTTCAATCTCCACATCAGCACCGATTTCTTTCAGCACGGCTTTCAGAGCGCTTGTGATGGAAGCCTCTCTGATCAGTTCTTTGCCGTCAACGATGATGCTGGTTCCATATTCATAGCAGGAATCATCTTCACAAGTTTCTTCCCAATGGTTGATTATCACCTTGTGTTTCAATCGTCTCACCCTCTGCATGATCAATGTCAGTACTTAGTGTAGCTTGTGCGGCCCGCTTTGTAAATTCGAACGCTTGTGAAATTTATTCAAGTTCATCCAGCGCCGTTTCTTTTTTCAGTTCGATTTTATTCGTTTTTTCATCATAGCGGTATATTTTTAAGTAACCGTCCTCAACGATGCCGAAACGATTATGTTCCAGCTGCACCATGCCTTCTGTCTGCGGTTCGGTATCCGCCAAGCCGCCGTCATCATCCGTCACCACCGTCTCATGATTGCTGCAAGCTCCAAACAGCAAAAAAACAGCGATCCAAACGAGCGTAATCCTGATTCTTCTCAGTTCATTTTCACTTTCGAACACGATTTTCCGAACCCCCTTTTATGTTTCCGATATACAGCCTGCAATATACAGATGCGCATAGAAAAAGACCATTGTTCATGGTCTTTTTCAAAAAGTCTATTCAAGCTCAAGCTGGACGTTTTTTTGCGGGGCGAACGTGGAGATGGCATGTTTATAAATAAGCTGCTGCTTCCCCTCCGTTTCGAGCAAAACGGTAAAGTTGTCAAAGCCTTTTACCTGGCCGCGAAGCTGGAAGCCGTTGAGTAAAAACACCGTGACGAACGTATTGTCTTTTCGGATTTGATTCAAAAACTGATCTTGAATATTAATCGGTTTCATGTTTCGTCCTCCTTGGTTCTCAATACAATACTGTTTCGATTAAATTTCCAGTTTTCCTGCTATGCACTCGAAAATTTCCTTTTTTTTCTGCTCAATATCAACAGGCGGCGTCATATCTGTCCATGAAACGGGCATTTTATTGCGAAACCAGGTCAGCTGGCGTTTCGCATATCGCCTAGAATTTTGTTTTAATTGCTCCACAGCCTGAGGGAGCGGCACTTTTCCATCAAGATATTCATACAGCTCTTTATAGCCGATCGCCTGAATCGATTGGCTATCCCGGATATTCATATCATACAGCCTCTTTACTTCGTCAAGAAGGCCGGTTTCCAGCATCAGGTCAACGCGCTCGTTAATCCGGCCGTACAGCACTTCTCTGTCCATTGTAAGACCGATAAGAACCGCATTGTAAAGCAGCTCCCGTTTTTGGGTTTTAAGATGCTCTGACATTGTTTTTCCCGATACATGCAGGATTTCGAGCGCGCGGATGACTCTTCGCGTATTGTTTTGATGAATGGCTGCCGCCGCTTCCGGGTCGGCTGCCGCAAGCTTGGCATGAAGCGCTTCCGCCCCTTCTTCAGCCGCCAGTTTCTCCATGCGCTCCCGGAATACAGGGTCGCCGGAGTTTTCCGTGAACGTATAGTCATACAGCACGGACTGAATGTACAGACCCGTCCCCCCGACAATCATCGGCAGCTTTCCTCTATCGGCAATCTCGGTGATTTTTCCTCTCACCATTTTTTGATAATCCGCCGTTGAAAAAGTGTCGGACGGCTCCAAAATATCAATCAGGTGATGCGGCACGCCTTCTGTCTCTTCTTCGGTGACTTTGGCCGTTCCGATGTCCATTCCTTTATATACCTGCATGGAATCTCCGCTGATGATTTCCGCATTCAGCATTTTCGCGAGTCCGATGCTTAGTTTTGTTTTTCCGACTGCCGTCGGTCCGACAAGTATGACGACAGGCTGTTTTTTATTTTTCAATATGTATCACTCTCTTTTATAAATCTCCCCCTAATTATAGCATTCATTTCTTCAGGCACCTATCCATTTTGCCCTTTTTCCTGAGCGCTAAACGTCCACTACCATCCGATCGGCTCGTTTCCGACAACCTCTCTCGTTTTTCCTTTGAGTGTATGGCGGTGCGTTTTCCGTCCTTCCTCCCGCGGATCGTAAACGACGCCGCCGTGCTGGATCTGAATCGGCTCATTGTAGGCGGCAAAGGTGGTCTCTGAAAGCTCATGGTAATGTGTTCCGTCAACCCTCGGGATGGCAGGGCCGGAAATGCCGTAATACCTATGAAAATGGCCGTTTTCAAACGAGGTGATGCCCGTATAGAAATGTGTATGCTCATCTGTATTGCTGCCGTTCTCCGGCTGCGAAAAGCCTTCGATCAAATGGTAATGCCCCTGCACTACATCCGTAACCGCCCGGTATGCGTGTGTGTGCGGAGGTTTTTTTGACCAATCGGACTGATACAGACCCACAAAAGCTCACTCCTTTATTTTTTGATAAACGCCCAATCAAAAATTGGTGGGCTGAATACTCTGTTATCATCTCAAATTTATTCTTGGAGGTACCTTAATTATGAATGAAGAATACACATACGCAGTAGATAGTGATATGAGACCGTTTGGGCGGCCGGGCTTCGGATTCGGACGGCCCGGATTCGGATTTGGATTCGGACGGCCGGGTTTTGGATTTGGCCGGCCTTGGTTTGGTTATGGATTCGGACGGCCGTTTGGTTTTTACGGCGGACCGTTTTTCGGAGGGCTTGTCGGGGGGCTTGTGGGAAGCGCTTTATTCAATCCGTACTTGTACGGGGGTTACGGCTACGGCTATCCGTATTTCTATTGACGAATCAAAAAGGCTCCTCCCCGGGGGCCTTTTTGTATAGGACTAATGTCTTGACTTGGCGGGCAAAGTTCGGATATTATTTTACTTTACTGCCTTAAACAAAAGGCATAAGGATTATGATGAGAGGGGGATTTGATATGATTCTGGGTTATATCTTCCTCACAATTGCTATTTTATCAGAGTCAATCGGCGCGGCCATGCTGAAAGTCTCCCGCGGATTTACGCGGTTTTTGCCGAGCGCGCTTGTAGTGGCAGGCTATTCATTGGCCTTTTATATGCTTTCACTGACACTGAATCTCATTCCGCTCAGCTTATCCTATGCAACATGGAGCGGAGCCGGAACGGTGCTCGCATCCATTATCGGAGCGAAATGGTTTCATGAAAAACTGGACAAGCAGGCCGTCATCGGACTCTTTTTCTTATTGGCCGGTGTCATTTTGATGAATTGGTAGAAAGGAGAGGCATGCTGATGAAAGGATTACTCTGCCTGGCATTAGCCATTGTATCAGAAGTGTTCGGGAGCACGATGCTGAAGCTGTCGGACGGTTTTACGCACCTGTGGCCCGCTCTCGGCGTCATTGCCGGAATCGGAGCCTCTTTTATGTTTTTGAGCTTCTCATTGAAAAGCCTTGATTTATCCGCCGCATACGCGACATGGTCAGGTGTCGGCACCGCTTTAACGGCAATTGTCGGCTTTTTTGTTTTTAAGGAGGCCATGACAGTCAAAATGATGATCGGGCTTGTTTTGGTCATCACGGGCGTCATCCTGCTGAACCGTTCCAAGTCTCAAAAAGCTAAAAAAAATCAAACGGCCCGGAGCTGACCGTTTGAACTCGTCAAGCGCGGGCAGCTTTTACTTCAACCTCAAGCTCCATCTCCACGTTTCCTTGGACCGCTCGTGAAATCATACATGAGGACTCCGCTTTTTGCGCTAACTTCCTGGCGAGCGTAAAATCCGTTTCGGCTGCATCCGGCTTTAATAATATAAACGGGCGGTGAATGATTTTCTGGTACGTGAACACACCGTTCGTGACGTCTACAATTCCTTCAGATTCCATATGTAGATCTTCTTTATCCAGGCCGCTTCTTTCCATCATCGCCGCAAGCGTTATAATATAACAGGTCGCGGCCGCTCCAAGCAGCATTTCATCAGGATTTGTGCCTTCTCCGGGTCCGTCCATTTCCTTAGGAATGGACACAGCCGTCTCCAGCCGGCCGCTTTTAATATCGCCGACGTCGTTGCGATTTCCGGGCCAATTTGCTTTTAAATAAAAGTGATGTTTTGCCAAGGGACAAACCTCCTTTTTTTCAGTTTACTCATCTTTCACTGGTTTGTCTTTTTTTAAGCTCACGAATACTCTTGATTGATCACTCTTTTTATCGTACGGACAAACCGGTAAAATTCCTCCGTTTTTGTGAATTCCCTTTCGCGGTAATCAAAATTATCAAAAAACGCTTCCCGCTGTTTTCTGCTGATCTCAAGCTGTATGCTCAGCCCGGTTTGCGCCTGGTTATTGATATTTTCGGTGTCAACCCCGGCCAGACCGGTTTTTGAGGTTGCCAATTCTGCAGAAAATCCGTTTCGTTCGAGAGCTCTCACCAATTTTTTCGCCCGCTTCCGGTCGCTTCCTCCGACAAGAGTATTTTTCTCGTCGCCTTTATAACCGTGCACTGCGATAACATAATGGTGCTGCTTAATGCTTTCGACTGCTGAAGGCTCATCGAACTTGGTGCTCGTAATATGAAGAGTCTGGTTATCATGCGCTTTTAATCCCTCAAACAGGTAGGTTGAATAATCATCCCGGAAAGAGCGGACGATCTCGCTCACCCCGCCCTCAATTCTCCCTCCGTGCGGCGACATGATCAATACGGGGCTCCCCTTTCGCTTATTGTACGATATATGATAATCATCGGGGTCTTCGTGTTCAGCCAGATCTTTAAAATCTGTGTATGTATCAGAAGAATTCGAGGGATCAGGGTCTGACGCATAATGAGCACATCTTATTAGTAAGACCATTGCTACGATAATGATGACATTAAGTAAAATTCTTTTCATCAGCTCTCCTTCTTTGCTCCTTTCTGAAAAATGACATGTTCATTATATGGATTTTTGTCAATAGGTCTTATCTTAACATTCTATTAACATTATCATCAGTGAAAAACTTCCCGGTTTCGAAAAATCAATGGATTGTCACGGTTCAAGCGCTCAAATGCCGGGCATCAGTGAAAAAAGGTTGAGAGAGGGCAAAAAAAAAGGGAGGAACGCCCGAATTTTCAGGGGCGGGAGATTCACGGCCGGAAACGGACGGCATCAAGAATACGCTTTTAAAAATGAATATCCGCCTCCCGAAGCAAATGCGCAGGACAGAATGGAGCCCGTCAAAAAAGTTCTCATCTGCCTTTTTGTACAGCAAAATGCCGTTTCAGCCCGCTCATCCCCTTTTTTTATAATAATGGTCCGTTTTGAAATGGAGCCGTCTTTTTTCATATATATAATATCAATCGGAAGCTGTTTTTCCAAGGAATGTCTCAATATTATGTTCATGTATATACCTCCTTCCGCCGGCTTCATTATAAACGCGTTCCGTTTCAACTCGATTTCTTCTCCTGAAAAAGCCGCAAGTAACCAGCTCTCCTGAAGGACAAACAAACTGACCGAACATACGGCCTGTTCATATGGTATAGAGAGAATCGCCAGAATGGGAGGAAAAGTATATATGTTTGGTTACTCAATGGTACAAATGGTGCGGTCAAATGCTCATAAGCTGGACTGGCCGCTCAGAGAAAACGTCTTACAGTTATATAAACCTTTCAAATGGACACCTTGCTTTTTGCACAATTTTTTCGAAAAAAAGGTGAAAAACAGAAAGAAAATGTCAGTCATCATTGAATTTGAAGAGGGCTGCCATGAATCCGGTTTTCACAGCACAGGACAGGTCTTATTAAAAGAAAAACGCTGCACCATAAAAAAGCAGTTTCAAACAATCAATTGCTGCAGCGCCGAAGTCACTCCGTCCGCTCTTCACATGCTTCTTTCGCAATGCCGGGATATCCGTAAAATCTATTTAAACCGTGAAGTAAAAGCGCTCCTTGATACGGCAGCTGAATCGTCTCATGCAAAAGAAGTGACCCGTAACGGCACCGTATTAACAGGAAAAGGCGTAACCGTCGCCGTTATTGATACCGGAATCTATCAGCATCCCGATTTAGAAGGCAGAGTTATCGGATTTGCGGACTTCGTCAACCAAAAGACAGAACCGTATGACGACAACGGGCACGGCACCCATTGCGCCGGTGATATTGCAAGCAGCGGCGCTTCATCTTCCGGTAAATATCAGGGGCCGGCGCCGGAAGCCGATCTGATCGGAGTCAAGGTTTTAAACAAATCAGGATCAGGAACCTTGGCTGATATCATTGAAGGTGTGGAATGGTGCATACAATATAATAAAGAACACACGAAGAATCCGATCAGAATCATCAGCATGTCACTGGGCGGAGATGCGCTCAGATATGATAAAGAAACGGACGATCCGCTCGTCAAGGCCGTTGAAGAGGCATGGAATGAAGGAATCGTCGTCTGCGTCGCCGCGGGCAACTCCGGTCCGGAAGCTCAAACGATTTCAAGCCCCGGTGTCAGCGAGAAGGTCATCACGGTAGGCGCCTATGATGACAATAATACGGCCGGCAATGAGGACGATACGGTCGCTTCATTCTCAAGCCGCGGCCCGACGGTGTACGGAAAAGAGAAGCCTGACATTCTTGCGCCCGGGGTCGATATCGTATCTCTCCGTTCTCCGCGTTCATATCTTGACAAATTACAGAAATCAAACCGTGTAGGCTCCTTGTATTTCAGTCTGTCGGGCACGTCCATGGCCACTCCGATCTGTGCTGGCATTGCCGCCTTAATCCTTCAGCAGAACCCGCAGCTTTCGCCTGACGAAGTGAAAACACTGATCAAACAAAGTCCGGATCAATGGACAAATGAAGATCCGAACATTTACGGAGCGGGCGCAGTAAACGCTGAAAACGCCGTGCCGAAAGAGTAATCTTTTTATCATGAGAACGGGGTCGTCTAAACCTGCAGATGACTCCGTTTTTCAGGTGAACAGATGAAACATTTATAATGAAGGAACTCGGAATGCTTCAGAACCGGCTGTCAGAAAAAAAGATCAATCAAGGCAGTGTATTTCTAAAAAAATAGGGAATAAGTATGGTGTAGATAAAAGGAGGAATCACAATGGCACTTACAAACACCGAATTGTCTGAATGGCTGCAAAAACAGATCGGACAAACGCTTGATATCAGAAAAGGAGAGCTGACAGACAGCCGAAACGAGATTTCTGATATGGACCAGATCATGCTTCACCTTGATGATGTTCTCGTCCGCCGGACAAACCATCCCGATGACTATGTAGCGGACGAAGAGCTCGTCTTAAAAGGGCACGGCACAACCTATACGGAGGAAGGAAATGTCCCGCTTCCTCAAGATGCGTATGAAATCCCTCTGCTCGGCGATATTACCATCCAAAAGGAGCAAGACGGATTAAAGGTACATACAGATCGGGCCGTGTATACAATCGGGACCCGGAAAGAGCAATAAAAAGAAAAAACGCCCTGAACCAGCGGCGTTTTTTTATTGGTTTTTTTCTTCAGAATATCCGTGGAACATCGTGAATGCGCAAAGCATAATGCCTAAAATAATGATAATCGGAAGCCAGATCACGGCAAACTTATAATCCGGTTCGGCAAAAGCGCCGATGACCGCCCCAAAGCAATACAGAACCAAGGCAAGCGCGCGCAAAACAGCATCTCTCGTAAACTGCTTCCGCTTGTCCGCTTTGTAAAACCTTGCGGTGAGATCTTCAAAAAAATTAGCGAGCGTTCCCGTTAATACGGTCGTGGAAATCCCCGCTACACCAAGTTTTCTCGCGGCTGTCGTCTGCATTCCCATTGCGAAGCTGAGCAGCATAATCAGCACATAAACAGAAATGGCATCTGCAAAAAAGCAGGAGAACAAAGCAAACAGCAGCAAAACAGCTCCTTCAATAGCTAAAGCGGCAGTTACCGCAGAGGGCCAGAATGATTTCTTTTTATTGCCCACAAGCAGGGCCGCGGCAATAACGCCGGCAATAAATCCGATTAACGAGGTTAATGATTTGAGTACGGCAAGGTGCCATGAGTTGCCGATCGCCAGGCCGAACAGAACGATGTTCCCCGTCATATTGGCGGTAAAGATATGTCCCAGGCTTAAATAACCGATCACATCCACAATTCCCGCTGTTAAACAAAGAAGTAAAAGTGCAATATTTCGGTATGTAGTCACTGTCAATGTGATCCAATCCTTTCTCATGCTGATTCCAACATATAAGTTTACTCTTTGCCATTTCATATGTCCAGCCGGCGTGCCGCTTTTTCAGAGCATAAAAAAACTCCGGCGAACCGGAGAAGCTACTGAACGATAAATAGTACTCTCGTGCCGTCGGAGTATCCGCTCATTTGATTTCCAACCCATGAACCGGCCCCGCGGTTATCCGACGGGGTTACATATCTGATATCAGCCCCCGCCCCGCCTTCTGTGCAGACTGCCATGGGCCATTCATCACGGTCAAACCCGGGCTTTGTCGGAATTCCTTTCAATGATTCTTTCCTTCTATTCTCCGCTCCGCCCCGATCAATTGTACAAATCTCAGAATGACCTGCCGAAATGGCGTCTTTTATATGATTTCCCGTCTCCGGATATTTTGACAGCGGGAAATACAGCACCTGATCGTATCGGGATGCGGCACGAGCAGCACTGTCCGAATGGATGCCGGCGCCCGTAAGGCCGACCTGAAGAGAGATCACCAAAAGCAGACTTGCCGCCCATTTCATAAACGCATTCATTCACATCCTCCTTAAGAAGTTGATATGAAGCGTAAATATGTATATTAGCCGGATTTAACACACATGATGAAATGGAAAAAAAAGTTTGCTGTTTTGTTGATAATCAACGAAAATGGCGGCTTTACGATTTGTCTATTGAACCGGCTTCTGTTTCCTTATATATTTTAGTCATACTTATGAGCCGTTGTGATCAGTGTCTTCGGCAGATAAAAGGAGGAATGCCGTCCGGTCGGCAGGCACCGGCTGTTTGTTATGTCTTTTCAAAAACATGAAGGCGGGGAAATCCAGATGGAAAAAACAATGTTTCACCCACACTCACCCGAGTTTCACGAAAACCCTTTTGCGGTTTTAAGCAGATTCAGAGAGCAGGACCCCATACATAAATTCGAACTGCAGCGTTTCGGAGGCACCTTTCCGGCTTGGCTCATCACGCGTTATGATGATTGTATGGCGTTTTTAAAAGACGGCAGAATTACGAGAGATGTAAAACGGGTCATGCCGAAGGAGCTGATCGCGAAGCTGAATGTCAGTGAAGATATCGATTTTGTCTCAGAGCATATGCTGGCAAAAGACCCTCCGGATCATTCACGTCTTCGATCTTTGGTGCATCAGGGGTTCACTCCCCGGATGATTGAGCAGCTTCGCACCGGGATAGAGCAGATCACAGAAGAGCTGCTGGATGAAATGGAAACAAAAGCAGACCCTGATATCATGAGAGATTTCGCCGCACCGCTTCCGTTTATCGTCATTTCCGAACTGCTCGGGATTCCGAAAGAGGACCGCGCCAAATTTCAAGTGTGGACAAACGCAATGGTCGACACGTCAGAAAGCGGACAAGATGCGACCAACCAGGCTCTCAAAGAATTTAAACAATATATGAAAACACTGATCGAAGAAAAAAGAAAACATCCGGCTGAAGATCTGACAAGCAAGCTTATTTACGCTGAAGAGGACGGCCAAAAGCTGAGTGAATCAGAGCTGTATTCCATGCTGTTTTTGTTAGTCGTTGCCGGGCTTGAAACAACGGTTAACCTTCTCGGCTCCGGCACCCTGGCGCTTCTTCTGCACAAAGACCAGATGGAGAAGATAAAGCGGCAGCCCGAAGATATCCAGACGGCAGTCGAAGAGCTTTTGCGTTATACCTCTCCCGTCATCATGATGGCGAATCGATGGGCGATTGAAGATTTCACTTATAAAGATGTTTCTATTAAAAAAGGTGATATGATATTTATCGGCATCGGTTCAGCCAATCGGGACCCGGAATATTTTGATGATCCTGATACATTAAATATAGCGAGAACACCGAACCGTCATATTTCTTTTGGATTCGGCATTCATTTTTGTCTCGGGGCTCCGCTCGCCCGGATGGAAGCATCCATTGCCTTTACCGCGCTTTTAAAACGGTTTCCGAATATAGAGCTGAAAGGCGCGCCCGAGGATGTAACATGGAGAAAAAATGTGTTTTTGAGAGGGCTTGAAACATTGCCTGTCAGATTTTAATATCGTCCCCCTGTTATTGGGGGTTTTTTTAATGTCTTATAAACTGAAATCAATATGACAATGAAAATTTAGTACATAGTGAATTTAGTTCTATATAGATAAAAAAAGCGGCCGGATTGCTCCGGCCGTTCTCTATTACCGTTTTACCAGCTCATTTGTTTCGTCCAGCTTTTTTCTGAAAGATTTAAGGAAATTTGCGCTGATCGTTCCTTTGTTTGCGTACAGTTTTTCGCAGAATGCCTTAATGGCGTTGTGCGGCTTTGGTTCCGACAGCATTGTGACATGATTGGAAGAGTGAACGTCCAGCAGGTGAAACTGTTTCATCTGGCGTTCCCATTCTTTCCAATACGCATCATGGTCTAACGGGATTTGTTCTTCCTCTGCTGTCAGATAACGTTCAAGATCTCCGAGGAACAAACCGCTTTTATTACGGAAGTAGTAGCATTGCAGCGCTTCCGGATGAGGCAGCGGCTTCATGTCATACTCTTCCATTCCGTAAGCGAGCTGCGTCTTCATCATTTGCTCCAGCTGCATCCGGATCGCTTCTTCGGATTTTGGCAGACCGCGCTTTTTGGCAAGGCCGGTCAATTCTTTCAATACTTCTTCTTCCTCAGCCTGGACGGTAATGTCTTCTCTGCTGATTAATGCCTCTTCAAGGTTTTCAGGCTTAAGATATGCTGTAAGCATCGTATTGATCGTTTGCAGCATGACCGACTTAACAGATGGTTTTCTTTCTTTCCATTTTTCACTGTACGGGGTGTCGATCATGACGGCGCTTTTTACCGTATGACCTTCCTCTTGCAAGAGGCGCGCGGTTTCATATGCAAGCATTCCGCCTAAGGAATATCCGCCGAGGTCATAAGGGCCTTTCGGCTGTACCGCTTGGATGATTCTCATATAAGAAGCGGCCGTCTCTTCGATTCCTTGCAGCGGCTCTTTCCCTGTCAAACCTCTTGCCTGGATGCCGTAAAAAGGTCGCTGACTCTTTTTGGCGAATGGCTGGTATGCTTCAACGCCTCCCGTTCCGCCGTGAAACCAAAAAACAGGACGGCCTTTTTCTCTATCATTCAGCTTGACGAGTTCTGGAAAATTTCGGCCCGCCTCCTGCGATTGGTTCGTTTTTAACAGCATGCTAATCTCCTGAACAGTGCTGCATTTCTGAAGAGCCTCCAGACTGATGCGGCTGTCTCCGTCCTCAAGTTTCTTCAACAGCTGAATAGAGGAGATTGAATCGAAGCCGTATTCAGTCAGCGGCTTATTTTGATCAATTTCCGCTGCCTTCATCCCCAAAATGTCTGCCACAATGTCAGCCGCGCTCTCGCAGCGGATCTGAGGATTCTGTGATACCGGTGCAAGGCTGATGTCTTCTGACTGACCGCCCTTCCAATACTTATGGTTTTCAAAAGGATATGTCGGAAGCGGCACTCTTTGAACAGATTTGCCTTGGTGGAGTCTGTCCCACGGTATATCCGCACCTTTCACCCAGCAAAATGCAAGTTTTTCCAGATTGTTTTCAGCCAACAGCGTCTCCGTGACGACTGTACCGAGAGTCCCTTCCAGTAAAACGCCGATATCTCCTGATCCAGTCTGCTGACTGCCTGTAAAGAAGCTTTTCATTCCATTGCTTTCTTCGGAAAATGCTCTGTACTTTTTCAGTTTTTCCAGCAATTCATCTTGATTGCGGGCAACGAGTGCCAGGCGGCAGTTCATCGCCTCACGGCCGGTCTGAAGCGTATAAGCAATATCCCGCAATGACGGAGTATCTCCAGTTTGCACAAAATCAGCCAGCTGACCTGCGGCCGCCTTAAGACGTCCTTCGCTCTTAGCAGAAAGCACGATAAGCTGCGGTTCATGCGCAGATTCTTTGTCTTTATGGCTCGGGCTGTACTGTTCCAAGACGACATGCGCATTCATGCCGCCGAAGCCATAGCTGTTAATTGCGGCCCGGCGCGGAATCGGTCTGCCCGTATGGTCGGTGAGCTGTGTCCATTCCTGATTGTCTTCGGTGAAACGGAAGCGGCTTTTCTGAATGGCCATTTGCTCATTTGCAGCTGTAAATCCGGGAATGCCCGGGATGGTATGATGCTTCATGGCCATCGCCGCTTTTATAAGGGCGGCCAGTCCGGAAGCGAGTTCGCCGTGCCCGATGCAAGGTTTCACGGTGCTGATATAACAAGGCGCGCTTTCCCCTTGATTTGCAGACTCGCCGTAACCCGCTTTGATTGCATTAAACTCCAACGCATCTGCCATTTCGGAGGCAATGCCGTGCGCTTCAATATAAGTGACAGTTTGCGGATCAACATCGGTGTCTTCGTACGCTTTTTTCATCGCGGCCTTCATTCCCGCCGGATTCGGTGCGTGAAGCGACATGCCTTTACCGCCGTGAGACACTCCTGTTCCTTTAATGACCATGTGAATATGATCGCCGTCTTCAATTGCCGCCTCAAGCGGTTTGATGATGATCACGCCCGCCCCTTCGCTTCTGACAAAGCCATCGGCATCTTTTTGGAACGATTTCGCCCGGCCGTTTTTGCTTAAATATCCCATTGAGTCAAAACCGATAAAGCCCTTCGGCGATTGCAGAATATTGGCGGCCCCCACGACAGCCTGCTCACATTCGTTATGACGGATTGATTGAACCGCCCTGTGCAATGCCACCAGCGTTGACGTGCAGGCAGCCTCGTAATATTCACTCGGTCCTTGTAAATTCAAGGCATATGATATTCTGTTCGGAATGATGGACGGGATGGCTGTTCCATTGTTCGGATCGCTGTTGCCCGCGGCAACGAAAACGCCTGTCGGTCTGCTTGATAACGCCTTATTTGTCAGGCCCGCATCCTCCATTGCCTTCCATGTATGCATCAAAAGCAGAAATTGCTCCGGCCCCATTTGTGATGCCTCTTTAGGGGAAATTCCGAAAAAGAGCGGGTCAAATTCGCCGACACCGTCAATAAAACCGCCCCATCTGAGACTCGTGTCATTCTCATCACCGGCGTAACGGCGCCAGTCCCAGCGGTCCGCCGGAATTTCGGTAATACAGTGATCCCCGTTTACGATGTGCTCCCAAAAAGACTGGATATCCGGGGATTGCGGAAACTGAGCTGACATACCGATAATCGCGATTCCTTGCTTGATATCGGCGTTATCACAAGGCGGATGCTGTTTCTTCGGTAAAGTGCGCTCTTCTGTTTCCGTGACCCTGGCCTCTTCTGAATGCTTATGATCGGCAAGCAGTTGAGAAAACTTGCTCTCATATGCTGACGCGAAGTGGCGGGTCAGCTCCTCCGCGGTCGGATACTCGAAAAACAATGTTGGATTCACATCGATGTCCGCCTCTTGGCCGATCTCTTTTGTCAGCCCGATCAGGCTCGCTGAATCAAGTCCCAATTCCATGATATTCGCGTCAGACGGGAGAGATGGCGCGGGTTCATCCATCATCTTGGCGAGCTTGCCAAGGACGTATCTGCGGATATCATCTGTCAGACTGCCGGCAGAAATCGGTGCTCCCGCATTCTTAACAGCCGTTCGGGCCGGCTGATTCATCTGTTCGGTTTTCGGGCGGAACCGTTTCAGGGCATAGCCTTCAAAACGCATCACCACTTCCGATCGGCTGCTGATGACATCTGCGTTAATCAGAATCATTTCCCCCGTTTGTTTGGCCAGCTTGATGTGCAGCCAGCAATCGGTAAGATCTTCCGGGCTGCTGAAGGTGACGGAATTAATGCCGAACGGCAGATAGCTTTCCGCCTCTGTTTGGTCCAATAAAGAAAGCGAGGCCAAGTAAGCACTGTTGGCGATGAACGGATTTACGGCATAATGATGTGCTTGTTGTGAGTCGCTATTGTTCAGGTTCACTTTCGCTAAAACGGCATCAGTGCCTTTGTACAGGCGGGTGATCGTTTTAAATTCTTCTCCCCACACGACCGTTCCCGTTCCGTCTCCGTATAACTCATCTATCCGGCCCACTTCCCGGTAAGAGCGCTGAATGGCCGCCAGATCCGCGTGCTGCTTTTGAAACGGATACGGGCTGCACTCGGCATACGCCGCTATGCTCCAACCGGGAGACGTGAGGCTGCGGTGCATTATGCTCAGTTCAAATCCATCCCCGTTTTGTTTCGATTCAGTTTTCAGCTCGATGCGATCGCCTTTTTTTACGGTAATGGGGCTGACGTAATTCAGTTTTTTAATTTGTCCTCCTTCCGCTTCAGGAAAAAGATCACAAAAATGATCGACTGCCAGACTGTTATATGTAGCGCCGACGAGTACCGGTTCTCCGCTGAATTGATGCCCTTTCACGTATGGATCGTCATCACTGTATACCGCCTGAACGCCGGCAGCGTTTTCTGATTCACCGAATTGAAAAGAAGTCCCGTGGTCAAAAGCGTAGGCCGGCAGATGAACGGCGTGCTCTTGCTGCAACTGATCAAACGCGATATTCTCTCCTTTTTCCCATTGCCGCGCACGCCGGCCAATATCAGAATCGGAGAAATTGAGATTCCGCTGATCCATGCGGTAAGCGGCCAGCTTTTCCAGCAGTTCCAGAACGGAAGCAGCCGTAAATGCCGCACGATACTCCGAATGATGCGTTCTTTTTTGCAACGCGGATGCGATGGCGGCCGGATGAAGAGTTGGCGTCTTTTCTAAAAAGGCCGCCAGTCTCTCAAGATAGGCTTCAAAACTCCATTTTGTTTTCGCTGACACAGGGAAAATATATTCCTCATCTCCGTGACGGCTCTGATCGGAATTCGGGCTGATATATTCTTCTACGATGAGATTTGCATATGCCCCGCCTGCCCCGAAGGAATTGATCATGCTTCTCCGCGGTATGATGTCTCCCGTCTCGGCATCCTTCAGACGTTCCCAATACTCGGTTTTCTCCTGCAGGTAAAAGGCCGTTTGTTCAAGCGCGATATTCGGATTTTGCGGTTTTGCGTTAATCGTCGGAACTAATGTTTCCCGCTCCATTTGCAGCAGCACTTTCGCGAGCTGGGACATGCCGGAAGCCGCCTCTAAATGGCCGAGATTTGACTTGACGGATCCAAGCGCGCAAAAACGTTTTTTATCAGTATATTGCGCGAACGCATTTGTCAGGGCAATGACCTCAATCGGATCTCCCAATACAGAGCCGTTTGCCGCTGATTCAACATAACTGATTGTTTCCGGATTGATTCCGGCCTTGTCGATGGAAGCCGCCATGAGCTTCGCCTGCTGTTTCGGATCCGGAGCCGTGTACATCTGCCTTCCGCCGCTATGACACAACGCGCTGCTTTTAATGACCCCGTAAATATGGTCTTTGTCGGCAACCGCTTTGGAGAGCGGCTTCAAGAGCACCGCCCCGACTCCTTCTCCCGGCATCAGGCCCGTGCCGGTTCCGAAGCTTTTGCTTTCACTTCCCTGTTCAAGCAAATTCGCCCGTTCGAGCGCATCATATTTAGACGGTTCAAGCGTGAGATTGACCCCTCCGGCAATCGCCATGGAACAACTGTTAAGCTTCAGGCTTTCACAGGCGAGATGAATGGCGCTCAGTGAGCTGGAGCATGCGGTCGTAACGCCCATGCTCGGGCCCGTTAAATTGAAAAAGTGGGAAATGCGGTTGGCGATATGCCAATCCCCTCCGTTAGAGCTGAGCGCAGCTTTTTCCAACGACGGGATATTCCAGAAATATTGATTGTACATACTTCCCATAAATACACCGATGCCGCTGTCTGATTCCTGCCATTCGTTTACTCTTTCTAACGAGTAACCGCCGTTTTCAAATGTTTCCCATACGGTTTCTAAGCTTAGACGGAGCTCAGGCGTCATCTCCATCACATGGTCTTCCCGGATGTCAAACAAGTGATGGTCAAAAGCGTCAATATGTTGCAGAAATCCGCCGTACCGTGTTTTGCGTTCTTCTTTTCGTGTTTCTTTTGCCATTGTTTTCAGAAGACCGGATTTCCATCTGTTTTCCGGAGCTTCCGTAATACAGCTGTCTCCGGCTTTTAAATGCTCCCACAGCTCATCGAGGGTTTCAGACTCGGGATAGCGGCCGCTGATGCCGATAATGGCAATGTCGTCACGATCAGAACGATTAACGGTGACGGTTTCTGTTTCCGGCTTTGGCGCTTTTGGCTCTATTTGTTCAGTGATAAACCGCCGCGTTTCCGTGACAAGCGGCACCGGTTCATTCATTGCAGATTCCGGATGCTCCGTTTCAGGAGGCGCTTGTTCGGCTCCGAATGCCTGTTGCAGCTTATCCGGGTAAGTTTCCAGCAAATACTTAGCAAGTTCTTTCGTATTCGTGTGTTCAAATAAGACCGTTTTCGGCAGCTCGCCCGTCAATGTTTCCAGTTCGCGGATAAAATTCACCTGCAAAATGGAGTCGATGCCGTATTTTTCAAAGCTGGTTTCCGGCTGAATGCGCTCGGGAGCAAGCTTTATGGACTTGGCTAACGTTTCTTTTATGAATTGCACAGTCCGGTCTGTGACTGAAAAAGACGGTTCTGTGAAATCAGCCGGCTCTTTGGAAGCCGCAGTTTCTTCAACCGCCTGCGCGTCCGGCTGCTTTTGCCTGATGACGCCGTCGCTTTCTGCCGCCACGATCTGCTGGCCGAGGTGATGTGACGATTCCGCCATAAATGTAACGTACCGATATCCCTCGCTTTCCAGCGCAGACTGCCACGCTTCAGGATACAGCCCCGGGCATCCGGGAATGCGCAGTTTGGCGTCTTCATACAGCCACCAGCCTTCCAAAAGACCGAATGTCAGATGAGAATAAACCGAATGGCTGCTGATCTCATTTAATAGCAAAATCCCATTCTTTTTAAGCACCGCTTTGGCATTGCGAAGCGTCCGCCGAATATTTTTTGTCGCGTGAAGCACATTTGCCGCAATTACCGCGTCATATGCGCCCGCCTCTATACCCTGCAAAGCCGGGGGCTCTTCCACATTAAACCGCTTATAAGTCAAATACGGATTGTCGGGACCGTATTCTTTTTCAGCATGCATGAAAAAGGCCTTTGACAGATCGGTGTAGCAATATTCTTTCACATGATGTTTGTACTCTTTTAATCTTTTGAAAACGGCCGCGCTTGTCCCGCCCGTCCCCGCTCCGATCTCTAATATCCGGATTTCCGCGTTCGGGTCTTCTTTCAGGCGTTCTTCAATGAAAGCCGCCAATGTGTCAGCGAGCACCTCATTAAAGTAGTCTGCCGTTTCATTGTTTTTATAGATTCCTTCCACCAATTCCATTGAGGAATCGGGAAACAGAACATCAGTGGCAGAAACTCTGCCGGATAAAATATCCGGCAAAGCTCTGAGAGCGGTCTCCACTAAGGTGATCATCGCCTGTTTGCTGCTGTCCTTGAGTAAAGGAGCTTTCTTTTCATCCCATTCTTGCCACAGAACGTCCGCACGCTCTATCGGACCCGTTAACACATACGTACTGCCTGACTGTTTCAAAAAGCCTTTTTGCACCAAGATGGAGATGCTTTCTTCCAGCCACCTGCCGTAAAACCCCTGCATGACAGGCTGCGTTTCGTTTTCCGTAAAAAATCCGACAGATTTCAGCTGGCCTGCCAATAGTTTGTAAAGAAGATCTTCAGTGTTTTGCAAAGCCGTCCCCTCCTTAACTCAATTGTTGTACATGTCTTGTTACTTTAGGCTGATAGCTTCGCAGTTTTTGCATCGCCGAGCCGTGATGTTCAGGGTATACTTCTATCATTTCTTCCGGTTTTTCCTCCGGCTCTTCCGCCTGTTTCATCATGACGAACTGATTCAATGGGCCGCCGAGCAATCGTTCAAGCGCCGCCATTGCTTCCGGCGCTTCAATTGATCCGACTCCCGCCTGTTTCATCCGTTCTTGATATTCGGCAGATGATACGATTCCGACACTGCCCCAGTAGCTCCAATTCATCACTGCCGCCGAATACGGCCGAACTTGAGCCAAATGAGCGGCAAAGGCATCTTTGAAACTGCATCCGGCAGCATAATTGCTTTGTCCGGCCGCTCGTGCAAATGATTGAACAGATGAGAAGAACAATGCAAAGTCCAGCGGCTCATTTCGGAACACGCGGGCCATATTCACACTGACATTGACTTTTGCAGCGAGCACGCTTTTAAAACGGCTTTCCGGCATATTTTTCAGGCTCTGATCCTCTAAAACAATTGCGGAATGGATGATTCCGTTAATTTGCGGGTGCGTGCGTTTGATCGTTTCATACGCCCGTGTGAGCTCATTCGGATTTGCCGCGTCAGCTTCAATATAAATCGGCGCCGGCCCGAATTGGCTGAGTCTGTCGATTTTTTCCTGGATGGCGCTGTTATGTTTTCGTCTGCCGATCCAAACGACTCGCGCCTGATACGTTTTCACGGCATATTCGCTCCATGCCTCGCCGATGCCCCCCGCGCCGCCGATGACGACATAAACGCCGCCTTGTTGGTAAGCGGGCCGGCTTGACACCGGCTGCTGTACAGGAATAAGGCGCTGTTTGTACCAGTGATCGTTCCGGTACGCCCATGTATTGCCTTGCTCATCAAACGGCGCTGAGAACAGCTCCGCCTTTGAAACATCTTCCGGACATCCGGCATCAATCAGCCTTGTTTGCCAGTTCGGATACTCTTTTGCGAGCGAGCCGACCAAACCGTGAATGCCTGCATGAGCCGGATCAATAATGTCCGCCGGCTGTACGGACTGTGTTTTTATTGTGACTGCAGTCAAGCTGATTCGCTTGCCTCCATATCCTAAAGCAAGCATGGCCTTAATCACTCTGTACATCTGGATGACGCCCGCATCCTGAGCTTTTACCATGTCGTCAGCGCTGTGAAAAGGAGCGATCCATACGATATGCCCGAAAGACCCTGTTGCTTTCAGTTCAGCCGCAACAGCCTCTATTTCATCCTCCGGGGTGATATGGAGCCTTCTCGCAGAAGGATGATGCAATTGAAAAGCCGCGCTTTCCTCATCCCCCGCGATAAAGACAACCTCTTCCGTCTTATATGCCGGGCTTTGATCACGGAATTCCGCGAGATCCCACACCGGAGCCAGAAGGTTTGATCCATTTAATGATGTTTCCGGCGCGGGGCCTTCCATCATTCTGGAAGAAATCCCTTTAATTCTGACACAGACCCGGCCGGTCTC
Organism: Bacillus sp. FCW2; assembly: GCF_021228595.1. Taxonomy (NCBI): domain Bacteria; kingdom Bacillati; phylum Bacillota; class Bacilli; order Caryophanales; family Bacillaceae; genus Bacillus; species Bacillus sp. FCW2. Next base: position 1,744,434 of record NZ_CP089436.1, read on the forward strand.
ATCGCATAAGTCAATGTCCATACGCTGTATTTTTTCATCCGTTCCCCGGGAGCTGACGTACGCCCACATGCTTGTCGTGCACGGACTGAAAATGTCCAGTTCTTCAAGGGCGAACGGCAGTGACAGCTGGTTATCATCTGCGTGCAGCTTCAGTCCGATTGTCGCTTGCAAAGCTGAATCAAGCATACACGGGTGAAGAACGTATTGATCTGCCGTTTCTTCGAGGAAGGAAGGCAGCCGGAGCTCAGCTAATACCTGATTGCTTCCGATATGAATGTGCTGAATTCCTTGTTGTCCGGGACCGTAGTCAATGCCGATTTTGCTGAATAAGCCGTAACACTGTTCAGAAGTCAGTATACTGAGGCCGCATTGAGCTTTCAGTGCGCCTATATCACGGTGCGGAGCCTCCCCGGCGCTGAGAATGCCGGCAGCCCCCTGACAGTGTATCTGCCTGCCGCTTGCTTCTGTTTGTGAATCCGTGTAAATGTCATACACAATTTCACCGTTTTCCCTCGGGTTCAGGCTGATTTGCGCTTCAATCGGGCGGTTTCCCGCTTCGATCGGCCGAACCCAAACGATGTTTTTCAGGCGGGTGACAGACGGACGTTCCTTTTGCCCTTTGACTGCCTGAGCAACCGCCGCCCTAGCCATTTCCAAGTAGGCAACGCCCGGCATAACCGGCTTGCCTTTAATAAGATGATCGGTGAAAATCGTCTCTTGTCCCGTAAATTCGGATCGGTACCGCTGCTCTGTTAAATCTGATACATTTTCGTGAAGCAGCGGGTGCAGCACCCGCGACGTCGGCACAGCTTGCGGTTTCTCTGCTTTCGGCCGATTGTCCGTGATCCAGTACCGCTCTTTCGCAAACGGGTAAGCAGGAAGACTCATCCGTTGGGGCTTGATATCAGAATATAAGCCGTCCCATTTGATATCCGCGCCCTGCACCCATAATTCCGCAAGCTTGTCATTCTCTCGGCGGCTTATCAGCTCTTCGATATCCGCTTCGCCGTTTGCGCCTGCCAGAATGGATTTCAGGGAGGTTTTACCCGCTTTTCCTTTATAAATGCCCGCTATATCATAACGTCCTTTCGCACAGCTCTTTAGCTTGTCCCGCAGTTCTTCGGCCGAGGAAGCGATAATGGCCGCTCTTTCTTCCATCGCATCCCGTCCCTGCTGAAGCGTGTAAGCAACACCGGCAAGATCCGCATCCGTAAAAGGAGCTTGCGCCAGCTGCTGCGCCTGTTCCTGCAGACGCTCTTCTTCTTTGGCCGACAGCACAAAGATTTGAGGGTGTGTGAAAACAGCTGTTTTTCTTTCTACCTTCGGGATATATTCTTCAATGACGACATGGGCGTTTACGCCGCCGATGCCGAAAGAACTGATTCCCGCACGGCGCGGCAGATGATTGCCGTTTTCGTCTTTCAATGCCGTCCATTCTCTTTTTTCCTGTACGATGTAAAACGGACTGTCTTTCAGCTTGATATACGGGTTGATGACCTCGCTGTGGAGGCTTTTTGCAAGTGTTTTATGCTTCATCTGCATCAGCACTTTGATCACACCCGCGACACCGGCTGCCAGTGACAGGTGGCCGATATTGGTTTTAGCCGATCCCAGACCGCAGTGACTCGCGTAAACGGCGGAATCGCCTGTTTTTTCGTACAGCTTTTGAAAGGCGGATTTCAGGCCGTTGATTTCGACCGGATCGCCAAGCTCCGTTCCGGTTCCGTGCGCTTCTATATAAGTGACTGTTCTCGGATCAATGCCTGCTTTGTCATAAGCCGTTCTGACGACTTCCGCCTGGGCTTTCGGGTTCGGTGTCGTCAAGGAGTTCGCGCGTCCGCCGTGGTTGACCGCGCTGCCTTTAATGACACCGTAGATATGATCGCCCGCTTTTTCCGCTTCTGACAGCTTTTTCAAAAACAGAATTCCGGCACCTTCACTGACGGCAAATCCGTCCGCCCTGTCGGAGAACGTTTTACATTTCCCTTCTTTGCTCAGAGCGCCGGCTTTGTCATAAGCGATGTGGCCTTGCGGTGTGACGACAGTATTCACGCCGCCGGCGATCGCCATATCGCAGTTCCCGTTTTCAATGGCGCATACGGCGTGATGAATCGCGACCAGCGAGCTGGAACAAGCCGTGTCGATCGGTTCACTCGGCCCGTGCAGATTAAGCATATAGCTGACGCGGTTCGGCCCCGCTGACGGACTCATATTTGCGGCTGACGCACCGCCGATATCCAGGTCGGAAAACAGTGAGCCGTATCCGGTATTCCCCGTGCCGATATACAGGCCTGTTTTCGTGCCGGAAAGGCTTTTAGCGGAATATCCCGCATCTTCTATCGCTTTCCACGCATACATCATTAACAAGCGCTGCTGGGGATCCATCTGTTCGGCTTCCAGCGGTGAAATTCCGAAGAACAGCGGATCAAAATCCGCAACTCCGTCAATAAATCCGCCCCACTTTACATTTGTTTTGTTGGCTTCATTAAGCGGGTCACCGTAATACTCACGCCAGTCCCAGCGATCCGCCGGAACCTCTGTTATACAATCTTTTCCCTCTTCTAAGTTGCGCCAATACTCATCAATATTTGCGGCCTTCGGAAACACTCCGCTCATGCCGACAATAGCGATCGGTTCCGGTTTATGTTCAGCCGCAGTCTGAACAGGCTGTACGGCAGTTTTTGCAAATCGTTTGTTCCCTGCCAGTCTGATGCCGCCATCATCAGTTACGCCGCTTTGTTTTTCTTCTTTCGGCTGTGTGCTGCCGGCAAATTGTGTTTGATAGTCTTCTGCTAAATGATGCGCCAGGGCTTGAATCGTCGCATATTCAAAAAATACGGTCGGTGTCAGATCAAGCTGATAAGTGTCATTCAGCTTGTTGGCGAATTCCGTCAGCGTAATGGAATCAAATCCGTATTGATTAAACTCCAATTCGATATCGATTTCTTCAATGTTTATTTTCAGAAGCCCGGAAACCTCTTTTGCCAGCAATTCCTGAAGTTTTGCCGTCAGGTCTTTCGGCACAGGCGTTTCATCCGTTTTCTTAACCGGTGCAAAAGCTGCTGCAGGAGTCTTTTGAAGCAGCTTTTCCCGCATTACGGCGCGGTTTCCTTCCATGACGAGCACGCTTGTTTTCCCCGTGCTCCATGCTTTGTAAAGAGCTTCTATTCCGGTCTCAGTGCGCATCGGCGTTACACCGGTTCTTTTTTCGGTGAGCTTCGCCATTTCTTCATTGACTTGCATTCCGCCGTCTTTCCAAAGCGGCCAATTGACCGACAATGTGTGACCGTGGCGGTACATTGCGGTAACCAGTGCGTTGCGGTATGCCGCATAGCTGTCCATAAATGCGTTTGCCGCCGCGTAATCCGCCTGTCCCGCATTCCCGGTGACGCCGGAAATGGATGAGAAAACAATGAAAAAGTCCAGCGCTAAATGCTCGGTTGCTTCATCAAGGTTGACAAATCCGTCCGTTTTAGGAGCCAATACACTGTAAAACTCTTCGGTTGTTTTCTTTGCGATATACTGATCTTTCATCACACCCGCGCTATGAATGATGCCGTGAAGGCCGCCATATTCCGTTTCAATTGTTTTGACCAGGTCTGCCGCAGTTTGAGCGTTTGTTACGTCAGCCTGCTTGTATTCCGCTTTTGCTCCGAGTGATTCAAGCGATTGCAGCTGCATCCGCTGATTCTCGCTTAAAGCGGAACGGCCTGTCAAAACCAGTGTCGGCTCTTTGACTTTGCGGGCGATTTCTTTCGCGAAAATAAAGCCTAAGCCCCCGGCTCCTCCGGTAATGAGATAAATGCCTCCGTCGTTCCACGGAATGCGTATTTTGCCGCCGGACACGGCCGTTTCTTTGACATCTGCGCTGTATCGGATGCCGTTTTCATATTTGACATGGCTGTCATCAGCCCGTGTTTTATTTTCTCTGATGATGTCTGTGATTCTTCCGTTTTCCGCCGGTTCTATTTCAATCAGCTGGGTTTTCAGTTTTACATGTTCCAGGCCGGCTGTTTTTAACAGAGCTGAAATCCCTGAGAGCAGCTGATGCTTATCAGTTTTAGAGAGAACCGTCTGGATGAGGACGTCTCCATCCGTCTCTTCCTTCAGCAGTTTTTGCAGCGTCTCCAATATCCGTCCTGTATAATCACGGAAGCGCGCCGCCGCTTTCCCATGCTGGGAGGTCATTTCAATACATTCAGCTCCCGCGGCTTCAACGGCTTGTTTCAATCCGGCGTCTGTGTCACAAAGCAACACGATATGCCGGGCAAAAACCGGTTCCGTTTGAACGGCGGTTTTATCGCTTCGGCTCCATACCGGCTCAAGCATGAGCGTTTCCGGAGCTTTTTCTTTTTTCTCAGGTTCTTTTTCAGCCGTTCTGAATGACAAACCTTTCAGCCTTACGCAAACCTTGCCGTTTTCATCACAAATATCAAGATCGCGTTTTTCAATCTGGCCGGCTTTGTGGTCTTCAGAAAGTCTGGCGTAAACCCACATCTCGGCAGCGCATGCGCTGAATACTTCAAGCTCCTGAACCGCAAACGGAAGCATCAGTTTTTCATCATTTGTTCCGGTTAATATGCTTGATGCCTGCAATGCAGAGTCCATTAAGCCCGGATGCATGACATACTCCTGTACCGTGTCCGCACAAGCCGCATCAAGTGACAGTCTGCCCAATACGAAATCATCACCTGTATAAATCGCTTTGACACCCCGGAAAGCCGGGCCGTAATCAAAACCGATTTTGCGGTACATATCGTACACTTCATCTGCAGAAAACGGTGTCTCGGCGGATTGTGATCTCAGCTTTTGGAGATCAATGACCGGAGCCTCGGCGTCAGGGCGGACTGATACTGCCCCTTGGCTGTAAACGGACGGCTGATCTGTGTCCCGGCCGCTGTAAATGTCGAATTGAACGTCATTTGCCGTTTCAGGAATGAGACGGATGTTGACATGAACCGGCTCGTCTTCAATGGTGATCGGCCGCACCCAAACCGTATTCTTAAGCTTGACGCTTCCTTGTCCGGCCGGAACTTCAGATGCCTGTTCCATTGCTGCGCGCGCCATTTCAAGATGTGCCACTCCCGGTAAAATCGGCACGCCTTTTACAACATGGTCCGCAAGGTAAAATTCTTCTCCTGTATAGATTGAACTGAACCGCTGTTCTGCAAGGTTTGAAGTATTTCTGTGCAGAAGCGGATGAAGCGCGTCTTGTTTTCCGGCAGATACAGTTTTTGTTTTTTCGTGTTTTCCGGTATGTTTCGCCGCCCAATAACGGTCTTTTGCAAAAGGATACGACGGCAGGCTCATGCGTTTAGGCGGCCGGTCTCCATACAGCTTCGCCCAATCGACGTTCAGCCCTTTGACCCACAATTCAAGCAGCTTCGCGTATTTGCCGCGGGCCATCCATTTTTCAACGGCTTCTTGAATTTCTTCATCTTCCGTCAGCATTTGCAGCGTGCCTTTGTCTATTCTTCCTCTGTACAAGTCCGCGTGCTTATCTCCAGTGATAAACTGTGACAGTTTTTCCTGCAGTTCTTCTGCGGATCCGGCAATAACCGCCAGGCGTTCTTCCATGGCGTCCCTTCCGATTTGGAGGGTATATGCCATAGAAACGAGGGAGGATTGATCGTACCGTTTTTCAGTAAGCGCACGTTTCAGCTGTTTTGCCTGTTCTTTCAGGCGTTTTTCATTTTTGGCGGACAGAACGAAAAGACATGGATCGATATGAGAATCATCTGCTTCCTCTCTGTCTTCTGGAATGTATTCTTCGATGACGACGTGGGCATTTACGCCTCCGATGCCGAATGAGCTGATGCCCGCGCGGCGCGGCTGTTCGTTTCCGCGTTCGTCCGTCTGCGTCTTCCATTCCATCGTCTCCCGCACCAGATAAAACGGGCTGTCTTCAAGCTGAATGTACGGATTTACCGTCTCACAGTGGAGACTTTTTACTAGTGTCCGATGCTTCATCTGCAGCAAAATTTTAATAATGCCCGCTGCTCCCGCGGCAAGGGATAAATGGCCGATATTCGTTTTGACCGACCCTAAGCCGCAATAGCCGGCCGCTTTCTCTTTTCCGTCTGTAAACGAGCTGAACGCTTGTTTCAGGCCGTTAATTTCAACGGGATCTCCCAGTTCTGTTCCGGTGCCGTGCGCTTCGATATAAGAGACTGTTTTCGGATCAATGCCCGCTTTTTTGTATGCGGCTTTAATGACTTCCGCCTGTTGTTTCGGGTTAGGCGTTGTTAAAGATGCCGCGCGGCCGCCGTGATTCACCGCGCTTCCTTTAATGACGCCGTAAATATAGTCCCCATCCGCCTCAGCGGCTTTCAGCTTTTTGAGGAAAAAGAGACCGGCTCCTTCACCATGGGCAAAACCGTCAGCCTGATCAGAGAACGTTTTGCATCTTCCTTCTTTACTCAGCGCGCCCGCTTTGTCAAAACTGATATACACATCCGGAAGAACAATCGTATTGATTCCTCCCGCCAAAGCCATGTCGCACGTCCCTTCTTCAATTGAAGAAACGGCATGGTGTATGGCAACGAGCGAGCTTGAGCAGGCGGTATCAATCGGTTCGCTCGGCCCGTGCAGATTGAGCGTATAGCTGACACGGTTCGGTCCGACAGACGGACTTGTATTCGCCGCGGATGACCCTTCAATCTCCGCATCGGCATTGGCTAAAAGAGAACCGTAGCCGGTATTTCCGGTCCCGATAAACACACCTGTTTTTGTGCCTGAGAGACTCTTTGACGCATATCCGGCATCTTCAATCGCTTTCCACGCGTGCGTCAGCAAGAGTCGCTGCTGAGGGTCCATTTGCTCCGCTTCCCGCGGTGAAATCCCGAAAAACAATGGATCAAATTCAGCAATTCCGTCAATAAACCCGCCTTGGTTGACGTTTGTTTTATTGGCTTCTTTTGCGGGATCCCCGTAATAGTCCCGCCAGTCCCAGCGGTCTTTCGGAATCTCGGTCATGCAGTCTTTGCCTTCTTTCAGGTTCTGCCAGTAAGCTTCAATGTCTTCTGCCATCGGGAAAATCCCGCTGATGCCTACGATTGCGATCGGTTCCGGCCCTTGGTCCCGCTGCACTGTCTGCGGAAGTGTCTCAGGCAGAGTGCGGCGTCGCTTAACGGCCGGGCGCGTGATTTGAGTCTCTTTTACCGGTCTTGCCGATTGAACCGTTTTTGTATTTACCGCAAACCGTCCGGCAAATTCCTCTTCGTATTCACTGATTAAATGAACGGCAAATTCATGGATTGTCGGATGATCAAAGAAAATCGTCGGCGTTAATGTAAGCCGGTACGTTTTGTTTAACTGGTTCGTAAACTCAGTCATCGAGATAGAATCCAGCCCGTATTTTGTCATTTCTTCATGAGGATCAATTTTGTCAATGTTTACTTTTAACAGTGAGGCCGTCTGCTGTTTTAACAGATGCTTCACTTTTTCAAGCAGGCTGTCAGCATCAATGTCATGACGTACGCCGGTCTCTGCTTCCGGATGATCATTCTCTTTGCGGAACAGTTTTGCTTTCATGTGTTTCACATCTCCTTCAAGAACCGTCAGCCGGGCTGTCCCGCTCATCAAGCCTTGATATAAAGCCTTGATGCCGGCATCTGTGCCGAGCGGTGCGATTCCCGCCTCCTGCATCAGCATATCTTCCGTCTGCTTTCCTGCCTGCATTCCGCCTTCTTTCCATAACGGCCAGCTGACAGAAAGTGTCTTTCCGTATCTTTGTCCTGCGGCTTGTAAAGAACGGCGGTACTCGGCATACATCTCCATAAAGACATTTGCAGACGCATAATCAGCCTGGCCGACGCTTCCAAGCACACCTGATAAGGATGAGAAGACAATAAAGACATCTAATTTCTCATGTTGTGACGCTTCATCAAGATACACAAGGCCCTTCACTTTCGGAGCGAGAACGTGTTGGTATTCCTCTGCCGTCTTCTTCACCATGTAGTTGTCTTTTATAATGCCGGCACTGTGAACAATCCCGTCCAGCTTGCCGTGCCGTTTGCGGATATTGCGGATCAATCGGTATACTTCTGCTTCGTCCGTGACATCGGTCTGCTCGTAGAAAACAGAAGCGCCGGCAGCACGTACTGTTTCCAGCATGTCTTTCTGCTTTTCTCTGAGAGCGGACCGGCCGGTTAGTATGATGACGGTGTCTTTTGTACGGTTTGCGATCTCTTTTGCAAAGATCAGACCTAAACCTCCCGCACCTCCTGTAATGAGATAAACGCCTTCGTCTTTCCACGGAATGTCCGGCTCCGCTTGAGAAATATCCATCTCTTCCCAATCAGCGGCAAAGCGCTTGCCGTTTTCATATTTCACATGGACGCTTTCGGCATGCATACGGTTTTCGGACGCTTTTTCCGCTATGCCTTCAGCACTTTCTTCCTCCTCGGCTTCGATCATTTGACAGATCAGCTTGGAATGTTCAAGGCATGCGGTTTTGAAGAGTCCGGTAATGCCTGAGAACACCTGCTGTAAGCCTGCTGACCGCGTAACAGCCTGAAGAAGAACGCGGCCCATCGGCTTGCTTTTCATTATGGTTTTGATATGGTCAAACATCTGACCCGCATAAGAATGATACCGCTCTGCAATAGATGCGGGACGATCGTCCAAGATAATGACGCTTGCATGTTCAAGCTTTGCTTCCACGGCCTGTTTTACAGCTTCATCGTACTCACAAAGGAAAATGATATGCTCTTCATACGAAGGCTCGTGGGCCGCCGGTTCCGGCTGCTCTTTCCAGACCGGTTCAGCGAGCAATGTGTCCGTACGGCTGACCGAAATGCCGGCACCCGCGTTTTCTTCCATGATCCGCGTTGAGAAACCTCTCATCCGCACACAAAGCCCGCCGTTATTGTCATATAGATCAATATCGGCTTTTTGGATAGGATCGCCGGCTTTATTGTTCGCACTGAATGTGACGTGCACCCACATATCATCAGCGCACGGATTCAGAACGTCCAGCTCCTCTAAAGCAAACGGCAATGCGGCTTTGAATGGTTCCCCGCTTTCTGTAAGCAGCGCTCTCGTCACGTTTTGCAAATATTCGGCGGCCTGAAGCGCACCGTCCATCATACTCGGATGAAGGATATAATCAGCTTTTGTATGAGAGACGGATTCAGGAAGCTTCAATTTAGCAAGCAGCCGGTCATCGCCTTTGTATACAAGCTGCACCCCTTTGTATCCGGGCCCGTAATCAGCACCGATCATTCCTTTGTAAAACGCTTGAGATTCGATTGTTCCCTGTGTGCACCGGCGCTTCAGCTGCTCAATATCCGCCGCTTCCTCCGGTTCCTTCCGGATGATTTCAGCGATGCCCTGATTATAAAGAGGAGCTTCTTCACCGATAGAATCGTTACCCCCGTACATTCTGTATTGAATCTGTCCGTCCTCTTCTTCATAAAGTCCGATATGGACACGGACAGCCTCCTGATCGGCTATCACCGGACGGACCCATACAATATTCTTTAAGCGCAGGCCCAGAGATTCCTCTGTTGCCCCGCCGATGCTTTTCTCCGCCGCGGCCCGTGCCATCTCAAGGGTAACGGCAGCCGGCACGATCGCCATTCCTTTAATGATATGCTCGGCAATAAAATACTCTTTTCCCGTGAATTCCGAACTGAACCGCTGCTCCTGCAAGACGGATGTATTCTGATGTACCAGCGGATGCAAAAGCTTGGTATCCGTTTGCTTCACCGTTTCTTCCGGCCAGAAGCGCTCCTCTGCGAACGGGTAGGTCGGCGCACTGATTCTTTGCGGCGCGGAATCCTGATACAATAAGCCCCAATCGACACGCGCTCCTTCAACCCAGAGCGCCGCCAGTGCTTTCAGCTTTTCATCCCGTGTCTGACATGCCGCAAGCTCTTCCATCTCCTGAGCTGACACTTCTCTGCTTCTCACTTTTTCGCCCCGTAAGATGGTTTGGTCATTGCCGTTGATGAAATCCTGCAGCTGACGCTTCAAATCGTGACGATCATGACTGATAAAAACGGCTCTCTCTTCCATCGCTTCACGTCCGGTCTGATACGTAAATGCCAGATCATGCAAGGAAACGTCGTTTTCGGCTTCATCCAGAAAGCCGGATAAACAAGATGCATAGGCAGTAAGACGCTGCTTATTTCTCGCTGACAGCGGAACGATATAAGGCGGCTGTCCGTCATTTGATCCGCTGATCGTTTTGTTTTCATACTGTTCAAAAATGGCGTGTGCGTTTGTTCCTCCGAGTCCGAATGAGCTTAACGCTGCGCGGTGCGGCGTCTCCCTCTCCGGCAGCGGTTTTCTCTTATCCGCCACATAAAACGGCGAACCGCTGAATTTGATATTCGGATTCGGTGACGTGTAATTAATGGTAGGCGCCAGCTCCCGATGATATAAACTCATGGCGACTTTGATGCACCCGGCCAGACCTGCTGCTGTATCCAAATGTCCGATATTCGTTTTTACGGAACCGATCCCGCAATACTGCTCCCGGTCCGTGTAACGTTTATACACTTGCTGCAGCGCGGACATTTCAATCGGATCACCCAATGTCGTTCCTGTGCCGTGCGCTTCGATATAGGAAATCGTCTCCGGGTGAATATTCGTGCTGTCTAAAACATGCTGGATGACGTCAGTCTGACCTTTTACACTTGGTGCGTAAAAACCGACTTTATCTGCTCCGTCATTGTTCAGACCGATGCCTCTGAGCATGGCGTATATGTGATCTCCGTCCTGAACGGCTTGTGACGCCTTTTTCAGCAGAATGACGGCCGCTCCTTCTCCGCCCGCCATACCGTCGGCTGAAGCGTCAAATGCTTTGACATGCCCGTCGCTTGAAAAATTCAATCCGTTTTGGTGCACATAGCCGATGCCGGTCGCTGCATGCAGAGTTGCTCCGCCGACGAGTGCGTATTCCGATTCTCCGCTCGTTATGCTTCTATAGGCTGAATAAAGACCGACTAATGATGATGAGCAATTGGAATGAACGAAATAGCTTGGCCCTTTTAATCCGAGCTTATGGGAAACCATCGTCGGAATCGTGCCGCTCTGCGCTAACACCCATGACACATAGCCGTCGGGAGATTCATGGCCTTCTGTCGTTTTTTCCGGCAAAAGCGACCGATACGAATTATTGCTTGCCGACATATAAACGCTTGTCTTCGGAATCTCTTTCGATACATATCCCGCGTCCTCGACGGCTTTCCAAGAATGAAGCAGCAGAAGCCGAAGCTGAGGATCCATAAATTCTGCGTCTTTCGGAGAAATGTGAAAGAACTCAGGGTCAAAGAGATCTTTTCCTTCTATCGTCGATAATGCCGGCACATAGTCGGGATTTTCGATCAAATCTTCAGGCACGCCGGCTTCCCGAAGTTCTTCTTTCGAGTAGAACCGGACGCTTTCCTTTCCTTCTCTTAACTGCTTCCAAAACTCATGATGATTTTTCGCGCCGGGGAACTGGCAGGAGATCCCCACTATCGCCACACTGTCGTCAAAGTAAGACGGCACCCCGTTTTGCGGTGTTTGTTCTCTTTCTCTCTCATCTTGGCCGGGCGCCTCTGATTCAGCCGCCTGTTTTGTTTCAACAATAAATCGGCTGATCGCCTGAATGGTAGAGTGTTCGAATAAATCCGTGACGGTAAAATCGCATTCAAGCTCCTGTTTAATGCGTTCTGCCGCCGCAACAGCCAGAAGCGAGTCGCCTCCAACATCGAAAAAGCCGTCTTCGATTTTGATGCCCGCCGTATTCAGCAGGTCTTCCCATATTGCGGTCACTTTCGCTTCCGCTTCTGATAACGGCAGTCTGCCCGTCTTTTCAGACCGGTGAACGATTACCTTGCGCTGTTTTAGGTCTTTGCGGTTCACTTTTCCGCTCGGTGTTAACGGCAGCGCATCCAGACGGATAAAATGGGCAGGCGCCATATAATCCGGCAGGCTCGATAAAAGATGGTTGCGGAGCGCTTTTTCGTCTGCCGTATGACCGGAGCGGGCCGTATAATAAGCAATCAGCTTTTTATGTCCGTTCTTTTCCTGAACCACAACCGCCTGGTCAAGGATATCCGGATGTTCGCTCAATTTCGTTTCAATCGCTCCCAATTCGATGCGGAAGCCGCGAATTTTCACCTGACTGTCAATCCGGCCGGCATATTCTATATTTCCGTCAGGCAGCCATCTGGCCAAATCACCTGTTTTGTAAAGTTTTTCTCCTTCACTAAACGGATTATCAATAAATGATGCCGCCGTCAGCTCAGGCTGATTGTAATAGCCTCTGGCCAGACCGGCGCCGGCCACGCAAAGCTCCCCGGCCACACCGTCAGGGACGGGGCTGAGCTTTTCATCAACGATATAAAGCCGCGTATTGTGAATCGGTTTCCCGATCGGCGTATTCCTGCTTGTGATTTCCTTTTGGCCGCAGCTGTAGTAAGCGGCATAAATGGATGTTTCCGTCGGGCCGTATATATTTTCAATTCTGGCATGTTTGAAGATGGAAACTGACTTTTTGACTAAATCTTTCGGAAACGCCTCACCGGCCACCATCACATATTTCACAGGGCCGTCTTCTGTAAATGCCGTATGCCGCTTTACCGTTTCCAGAAATACATTAAACACGGCGGGCGCAAAATTCAGATGCGTGACCTGGTGGGTTTGGATATATTCCATGCAAAGCTGCGGATTTTTTTCTGCACCAGGCGGCAAAATGACAAGCCGTCCGTTTCCGATAAACCAGCCGAATAATTCAGAAATCGAAACGTCAAATACGTAATTCGTTTTTAACAGATAGGCATCCTCTTGTGCGACCGGATACTCAGCTTCCAAAAACTGCAGCGTATTCATGATGGCCCTGTGCTCAACCATGACGCCTTTCGGTTTTCCCGTGCTTCCGGACGTATATAGAATATAAGCGAGATGATGCGGTTTTGAACGCGGCGTCAGTTTTGCCCCGCTGACAGAACGTCCGCTGTTTTCAATTTCCACCGTGCTCACACCGCCGATGGCCAACTGTTCAATCATGCCGCGCGTCTTTTCCTGCGTTAATACGATTGACACGCCGCTGTCAGTCAACACGTGCGCCATCCGTTCGTTTGGAAAAGCCGGGTCCAGCGGTACATACGCGCCTCCCGCTTTTAAAATGGCGAGGATGCCGATGACCATCTCAAAAGAACGCTCCGTACAAATGCCGACCGGGCATTCCGGTGTGACGCCCTTTTCTTGCAGGTACACAGCGAGCGCCGTGCTTCGTTCATCTAATTCGCGATATGTAAGACTGTTTTCACCGAATGTGACGGCTTCTCTGTCAGGGTGGCGTCCGGCTTTTTCCGCAAACACTTCATGAATGCAGCGCTCTTTCGGCTGATGGGATGAACGGCTTTCATCCCGTCTTTGATTGAGCAGGCCGGAACAGGCTTCAAAAGCGATCTCCGGATCAGAAAGCACCTTTTCTGCCAGTTTCATATAATGCTCCGCCATTCGTTCGATGAAAGAAGGGCTGTAGACATCCGGGTTGTACAGAAATTGCAGGACGGTTCCCGTTTCTTTTTTATAGACTTCAAGCGCAAGCTCAAATTCGCCTTCCTGATGAATGTCTTCTATCATTTCAATGCCGAGTGATTGATATAGTTCCGCCAGCTTTTCCGCTCCTTCCGTCCGGAAGAAGTTTTGATAGAAAAACGCGGTTTGAAAAACAGGCGACACCGCAGGCGAGCGTTCCGTCTTCAATTCTTTGACAAGCGCGGGAAACGGATACGCGGCATGGTCCAGCCCTTCTGCCAGTGTCAGCTGCAGCTCCTTCAAAAACGACGTAAAAGATTTGGCGCCCGTCTCTCTGCTTCTGACCGCGATCATATTAATAAAGTAGCCGATGACAGACTCAAATTGAGCCTCAGAACGCCCCATCGTCGGCATGCCGACGATGACATCTTCCTGATTCGTATATTGATAGAGCAGTCCTTTGAAAATAGCGAGATACACAACGGATTCATTGACATTATTTTTTTGGGCGCAAACTTTAATCTGCCGGTTCAGTTCATCAGGAAGCAAGCGCTGATACGCCTGCCCTTTGCACGTTTGAACCGATGATCTCGGATAATCCGACGGAAGCTCAAGCACCGGCAGCGGTCCTTCCAGCTGCTTTTTCCAATAAGAGAGATGCGTTTTTCCCGCTTCGCTTTCCAGCAGCTCTTTTTCCCATTTCACAAAGTCATGATAATCTGCGGCCTGCTGAAGCATGACAGGTTCTTTGCCTTCCCTTGCTTTTGCATAAGCGTCCAGCAGCGCCGACATAAACGTCATAAGAGAGACGCCGTCAAAAATGATATGGTGAATGGTGATTAACACAATCGGCTCCCGCTTCGCCCGCCGGAATACTTGAACACGCAGGAGCGGCCCGGTTTCAAGCGAAAACGGTTCTTTTGCTTTTTCTTTAATAAACGAAAGAGCGTCACGCCCGCTTAATTCAGAAAGATCCATTTCTTCAATCGGAAAATGCCGATCCGTATCTTCTATCTGATACGGAAGGCCGTTTTTCTCTTTTATCACACTGGTCAAAATAGGGTGCTGGCGCTGCACGGACAAAAGGGCGTTTTTGAATGTCTCGATATCCAGCTTTTGAAAACGAAAGCATAACGGAATGTTATATGCGCTCATCTCCGGAAACATTTTCTGAAGCATCCACAAACCTTTCTGGCCTTCAGAAAGCGGACGTTTTGCAGTTGTCCGCTTGAAAGCCTGAAGCTTTTGTTCTACTTCAGCGATGGTGAGCGTTCCTGATCTGTAGGCATCGAGAAGTTCTTTATGATTCATAGGTCTTACTCCCTTCTATGATGTCTTGCACTCTTTTAAAATCTAATGTCCCCTCAGAGACCTGTTTCATCATGGCGATGATCTCCTGATCCGTATACTCCTTGCTTTCCGGAGCGGCGGCTTCTGTTTCGGTTTCTTCCGTTCTGTAAAACGTTTCGATCGTTTCTTTGTGTTCTGTCAAGTAATAGCTGATGACGTCTCCGAGCGTGGCATAGCTGTAAAATAACGCCGGAGTGACTTCAATGCCGTAATGACTCGTCAAAAGAGCGGCAAATTTGGCTAAATATATGGAATCAAATCCGAATTCCGCCCAATTTTTATGCAGGACGAGTTTATCTTTGGATATTTTCAGCAGACTGTGTATCAGCTCTTTCAAATCCGCTTCGAGCCGTTTTTCTGCGCTTTCTTCCGGGATGCGGCGGCTCACGGTTTCCAAAAGCGCATCCGGTTTTGATGAATCGTCCCGCCGTATGCCTAAAAATCGTTCGGCACGGCTTCTTTCGCCGGCAATGATAAGGCACTGGGTGTTGTCTTGAGAAATAACGCGCTCAAACAGCTCAATGCCTTCATCTGTTTCTAACAGGCGCTGGCCGCTTGATTTCAGGTACATGCCCGTCGTCTCTTCACCGCCGACGGCCATTCCGCCGTTTTTCCAGACCGGCCAGTTGATGACAAAAGCGTTTCCGCTTTCTGATTGTTCGTTTTTATAGTTGGCATACGCCATTTGGAACCTGTTCGCGACCGCGTAATCACAGCAGCCGAAATCTCCTAAAACAGCCGATGTGGATGAAAAGTAGCAGATGAAATCCGGCGTTTCGTTTTTCAGCCACTCGTCAAGAAGCAGGCTTCCGTTTATTTTCGGTTCAAGCGTACTGCGGAAATTCCCGATTTCATTTTCAAAGACGGATGTTCTGCTTTCGATGCCCGCCGCATGAATGACGCCGTGAATGGCTCCGAATCGTTCTTTCGCGCGCTTGATGCAGTCGCCCATTCCGATCGGATCACAAACATCGGCTTCGGCGTAAAGAACACCCGCACCGAGATTTTCCAGGTCTTTCATTTTTTCTTTCTTTTCTTCATTGATCGGCGACCGCCCCGTGAGAATGACATTTGCCTGGTAGTTCCGGGCGAGATGGCGGGCAAATAAGCAGCCGAGCCCTCCTAATCCGCCTGTAATGAGATATGTTCCGCCGGTTCTGATTCTGCCGTTTTCTTTCGTTAGTCCGGTTGGTTCGGTGTGATAGACATATCGTTTTCCCTCTTCCAAGAAAACGGTATGGTCTGTTTCAGCTTTCAGCTCGTCCCAAATGGTTCTCATCCAGTCCGTTATGGCCGCTCCGGCTTTTCTGAAGTGGCCGGTAACACTTGTTTTCGGGAGAACTATGCCGAGCGAACGCTCAAAGCCGATCCATGATTCCAAGTAGCACCTTTCCAGACCGGATGCATATTCCCCCGCCAATAACAGCCTTTCCGGCTGCAGACCGGTCTCAGCCATTGCTTGGAGAATATGGACGATACATGAATAATCTTCGATGCAGCTTTTATCTTCAAGCGCCCATAAATACAAAATGGCAGAAGCTTCACCGTACTCTTTTTGAATATCCGCAAAAGCGTTCACATATGATTGCGGATCTTCCCGCACCACTTGGCAGCGGCCGGCGGACAGAGCCTCATACCGGTCTCCCTGAGCGATAAAAATAACGTCAATGTCATTGTCATACGATCTGATCACAGAGACGGCTTCCTGCTGCTTCTTCTGATCAGATAAAAAAGAAATCACCGTTTTGATTCTCTTTTCTCCGGCAGCTGGCAGAGCCTGTTCTTTAAGAACTTCTCTAAAAGCCATCACTTCAAATTGTTCCGCCGGATCATTTTCATCAGCCGGCGCCTTAACGGACGCGGCCTTGCTTTGTACAGGCTGCTGATGCCAGAAGCGTTCTTTCGCAAACGGATAAGCAGGCAGGCTGATGCGGGCCGGAGGACGGTCTCCGTATAATTTCGCCCAATCGATGTCCAATCCTTTTACCCAAAGCTCAAGCAGCTTAGAATATTTCCGTTTGCTGATCCAAGCGTCTATGATTGTTTCCAGATCATCATCCGCCGAAAATACGGCAAGCATCCGTTTGTTTTCTTCCGTGCCGTCACGGTGCAGTCCGGCGCTGTTGTGTCCGGCGGTAAATCCATTCAGTTTTTCCTCAAGTTCATGAAGTGAATGGACGATAAAACCGAGACGCTCTTCCATCGGCACCCGGCCCGTCTGAAGAGTAAAGGCTATGCTCATAAGGTCGCTGCCGCTGTATCTTTTTTCACGGATGGCGTCTCTGAGCTGTTTTGCTTTTTCAGTGAGCCGTTCGCTGTTTTTCGCGGACAGGACGATGATGGCGGGCTGATCTGCCGGCATCTCATCAGGCTCTTTGTCTGCCGTATATTCTTCTATGACGAGGTGGGCGTTTGCTCCTCCCGCGCCGAAGCTGCTTAACCCCGCCCTTCTCGGAAGCTCTTTGCCGCCGATGACGGGACGTTTCCACTCACCGAGCTCCTGCTGAACGGCAAACGGCGTATACGCGAAATCAATATTCGGATTCAGCTGTTCCGCGTGCAGGGACGGCGCAATTTGGCGGTCTTTGAGCTGGAATAGTATTTTTGTCAGACCCGCAATGCCCGCGGCGCTTTCACAATGACCGATATTTGATTTTGCGGAGCCGATGGCGCAAAACTGTTTATCTGTTGTATCCTCTTCAAATGCTTTCGTTAATCCGGCGATTTCAATCGGATCTCCTAATGCTGTCCCCGTACCGTGGGCTTCAATATAACTGACGGTGCGCGCCGGGACGTTTGCCCTTTCGAAAGCTTCTTTTATTAAGGCGGCCTGCGCTTTCGGATTCGGAACGGTGTATCCGTTCGTTTTGCCTCCGCTGTTAATGGTGCTTCCTTTAATTACACCGTAAATGTGATCGTTATCGGCAATCGCCCGGTCCAACGGCTTTAATACGACCGCTCCTACCCCTTCTCCGTCGACAAAACCATCCGCGCGGTCTCCGAACGATTTGCACGTATCGCCTGCGGAAAGCATGTTCATGACTGACAGATTCATATAATGGATCGGGTCGGTCACTATGTTTACGCCCCCGGCAATCGCACATTCGCTTGAACCGCTGTATATGCTCTCAAGCGCCAGATGAATGGCCGTCAAAGAAGAAGAGCAGGCTGTATCAACGGCAATGCTCGGCCCTTGGAAATCAAAAAGGTAAGATACCCTGTTGGCAATGGACCAATAGCCGTAGCCTGTCGGGTAGTTTTTGTTCATCGCGCCGGCAAAAACACCGATTTTTCTGCTTTGGCACAGGTTGTCAGGCGTATAGCCGGCATCCTCGATACTCGCATACGCCGTTTCTAAAAATAATCGCTCCTGCGGATCCATTCGCTCCGCTTCCAAAGGAGAAATCTGAAAGAACAGCGGATCAAACTTGTCCATATCCTCAATGAAGCCGCCCCATTTCGTATAAATAGAGCCTTCTTTACCTTTCTCTTCATCGTAGTAATCCTGCCAGTTCCAGCGTTCCCGCGGGATTTCTTCTATGCAGTTTTTTCCTTTTTTAATATTAGCCCAAAGCTCAGCCGCTGTTTTTGCCTGCGGGTAGCGTCCTGAAACACCGATGATGGCCACGTCGCGAACCGAACTTTGCCGGACGGTCTCTTTGGCTGCCCGTTTTTCCCTCCGCCGCCAGTCAGTGCGAAGCGGCTTAGCAGGCTGTACAGCCTGCGGTTCTGGTGATGCCTTCCGTTCTTTCTGAACAGGCGTTTGTCCCGTCAGTTTGATCATCGCGTCTTTTTTCGTTTTGATTAAGTGAGCGACGAGCGCCTCAATCGTCTGATATTCAAAAAATAAAGTGCTGCTGACTTGGTCCAATACATTTCGTAACGCGTTTGTCAGCTGTACGACGACGATAGAATCAATTCCGTATTTTTCAAGCGGCGCTTTCGGATCAATTTGAGCCGGCGGAATTTTTAATGTTTCTCCGATTAACGTTTTCAAGTACTCGGTGCTTTTTTCTGTTAAAGACGTGTCGCCTTTTTGCACCGTTGTTTGCGCCTGAAGTTCCGGCGCATGTGCTGCTTTTGGCGGAGCGGTCCGTTTTCCGGCCCCTGCTTTAAACGTTTTTTGGCGAACAATGCCGTTGCTTTTTGCCGCTATAATCTGATGGCTTAATTCATGTGCCGCTTCTGCCGGGAAGAAGACAGAATGCCAGCCTTCACTTTCTAACACGCGCTTCCAGCTTTCCGGATACAAGCCCGGGCACCCCGGAATACGAAGGGCGGAATCTTCATGCAGCCACCAGCCTTCAAGCAGTCCGAAAGTAATATGCGGGAACAGGCTGTTTCCCGCCATTTCATTTAAGAGCAGCAAACCGTTGTCTTTTAAAACGGCTTTGGCGTTTCTCAGCGTCTGGCGGATGTCTTTCGTCGCGTGGAGCACATTGGCCGCAACGACGATGTCGTATGCGCCCGGCTCTATGTCCTGGCCGGCAAGCGGCGCTTCTGCGTTAAAAAGCTGATACGTCAGATAAGGATTCCGTTTGCCGTATTCCGTCTCCGCATGCACGAGAAAAGCTTTTGATACATCGGTGTAACAGTATTCCTTTATATGGTTTTGATACGGCCTAAGCTTTTCAAATATGCCTGCGCTTGTGCCGCCTGTGCCCGCTCCGATTTCCAGTATGCGGATCTCGGCTTTTGAATGTTTGCTGATGTTTTCTTTCACATAAGCCGTTAATGTATCTGACAGGGCGCTGTTAAAGTAATCCGCGACTTGATTGTGCTTATAAATTCCTTCAACAAGTTCCATTGAAGAGTGCGGGAACATGATGTCTGTCGCTGGCACTTCTTCCCGCAGAATGTCCGGCAGTGCTTTAAGCATCGTCTCGGCTAAAACAGTCATCGCTTTTGTATCGGCGTTATTGAGCCATTCCTCTTTTTCCCGCTCCCATTTTTGCCATAGCGAGGCGGTTGTGTTTTCGGCTTGCGCCGACAGTTTATATGAATCCGCATTCCCTTCCAGATAGCCATGTTCCAGAAGGAAAGCGATCGTTTGATTGAGCCATTTTTTAAAGTATTCGTGTTCGGGCTCATACGCTTTAAGGCTTTGCGGCGTCAGCAAGTCTGCTTCTTTAAGCTGGGCGATCAAAAGCTGATACAGAAAATCATCGAGCTCCTGATGGTCAGCCTCTCTAACAAGAAGTGCGCCGGGCGGAGCGACCTTCGGCTGTTGTGAAAAGACAAGCGGCTGAGACGGATAAACGGAAATCTTTTCTCTTTCATTCATCCCTTCGACTGCGACCGGTTTTGTCGTATGAATGAAAGCCGCCTGATCAACCGGCAGCGTCATAAGGGTTTCAAGCGCCTCCATTGCAGCGTCCGGTTCGATCAATCCCAATCCGATCTGATCCATCAGCTGAATAAAATCCCCGTCTTCAGCCGCTTCGCTGTTGCCCCAATAGCCCCAATTCATCACTTTGACCGGACAATTCCATGTCTGATCAAGTTCTTTCGCAAATGCGTCACTGAAAGCGCATCCCGCGGCATAATGGCTTTGTTTCACGTTATGGATAAATGCCACAAGCGAGGAGAAGAAGAGCGCAAAGTCAAGCGGCTCCCGTCCAAATACCTCCGCCATGGACACACTTACATCGGCTTTTGCCCGCAGCACCGATTTGAACTCTTCTGTCTTCATATTATTTAAGCTTTGCTCAGACAAATCCATTGCCGAGTGGATGATTCCATTCATTTTTGTGTGGCGCTCTTTTATGAACTGATAAGCCCTCTCTAAGGAAGCACTGTCGGCGGCATCGGCGGAAACATATTCAGGCGCCGGGCCGAATGCGCTGAGCCGGTCGAGTTTCGCCTGTATGGAATCATTCAGTGTGCTTCTTCCGATCCAAATGATGCGTGCTTTGTAGCGGCGGATCATGTATTCACTCCATGCCTCGCCAAGATACCCGGCGCCTCCGATCACGGCATAAACCCCGCCTGTTTGGTACAGCGTGCCGTTTTTCGGCATATTGTCAAGCGGTATCAGCTGCCGCTCAAACAGCTGCTGATTGCGGTACGCCCAAATTTGACCGTTTTTCCCGGCAGAAAGACTGAGCGCCTCTTCGATCGGCCAGCTGCCGTCCGTTTCTGTGTCAATCATGCGGATATGCCAATGCGGATATTCTTTCGCCATTGTTCCGGCAAGTCCGCTGACTGCGGCTTGTGACGGGTCGGCGCTGTCTTGATCCGAAAACGGCTGGGCATTTGCTGTGACGATGCACCAGTCCAAACGTTTTTCTCCGTACCCTAAGGCAAGTAATGCTTTCATCAGCTTGAACACATGAAGAACGTTTCTTTCCTGTTCTTTGAGGCTGTCCGCACTCTCAGCCTGCGGAGCAAGCCAAATGATTTGCTCCAGTTCTTTTTGTCCTTCAAGCATGTGCGTAAGAGATGTGATATCATCCGTACTTCTGATCGGATAATAGGAAGCGTTCGGCAGATGTTCTTTTATGCGCGTATGTCTCGAACCCGTTCCGCCGAATACTGCCGTCTGCTTATCCGCCGCTGCTTCCCCGGCTTTTTCAAGCGCAACAGGCTCCCAAGCCGGAATCAGCATCGTATGGCCGACAGGCGCCTCCGAGGTTTCTCCGCCCGCTGTTTGGCTTGTGTCAAGCGCCCGGACGGACGCGCCTTTCATCCGGACATAAACCGTACCGGCATCATCGCACATATCAATGTCAAATTTTCTTACGTTGTCATCTGCTTTGCTGCCTTCTGTGTACCGGATATATGACCAGATATGTTCAGGACACGGCCCAAACACTTCCACCTCCTGCATCGCAAACGGCAAAGAAAGCTCGTGGCTGTCTGCATCGTCATGTATCGAGCGGACAAGCAGACCGACGGAAGCGTGAAAAGCGGCGTCCATCATACTCGGGTGAAGCGTATACTGTTCTTTTTTGTCATGTACGGCTGCTGGGAGTGAAATACGAGCCAATAATCGGTCTTCTCCGATCAGCAATTGCTGTACGCCCCTGTATGCCTCTCCGTAATCCAGACCGATCTTCTCAAAAGCACCGTAACATTCTTCCGCAATCACGATTCCTAAATTGCAGGAAGCTTTGACAGACTCGATATCAATCTGGGCGCTTCCCGGTTCGGTAATGACCGCTTCACCCTGGCTGTGAATAACCGGATCTTCGCCGTTTTCTGCCTCACTGTATATTTCATAGGTAATCTCACCATTGTCTTCTGGGTAAAGGGCAATATGTATTTCCTTCGGTTTGTCTTCAATCATGACCGGCCGGACCCAAACAACCTGTCTGAGTGTGACGCTATGGTCTTTTTCCGTCACGGCAGCAGCCTTTTTGACCGCCTCTCTGGCCATTTCCAAATAGGCGACGCCCGGCAGTATTTTTTGTCCGTTGACGACATGGTCAGATAGGAAAAATTCATCTCCCGTAAAAAGAGAGGTGAAGCGCTGCTGCGAAAAATCTGACGTATTTTCTTGTAAAAGCGGATGCAGCACTGTGCCTGAAAGGCTTTTCTCCTGTTTTTTCTGCTGCGGAATCCAATAGCGTTCTTTTGCAAACGGATAAGTCGGAACGCTTGTTTTACGCGGTTTACCCGAAGCGTACAGCTTATTCCAATCTACTGTTTTCCCTTCTGCCCATAACTCGGCAAGCCGTATCGGATCATCCGTCTCGGGAGCGGCTTCGCTCAGTTCCGGCAGCTCGGCTTGTCCGCGCCAAAGACCGGGGATGTTTTCGTTTCCTTTTACGAAATCATTCAGCTTTTCTTTCAAGTCGCGGGTGTCATTTACAAGGAAGACAGCTCTCTCCTCCATTTCTTCACGTCCTGTCTGAAGAGTATAAGCCAGTTCAGACAGCACCGTCTTTTCTGAAAGCGATCGGGCTAGTTTTTCCGCATAGGCCAGAAGCCTGTCTTTATTTCTTGCTGACAGCGGGATGAGTTTTGCTGCATCGTTCTCAGGTGCAGGCGCTTTTTGTTCAGGCTGAATGTATTCTTCTAAAATGATATGGGCATTCGAACCGGATGCACCGAAGGAACTGAGCCCGGCCCTGCGCGGATAATGTGTGACTTTACCGTTTTCTTCGGCTGCCGGCTGCTTCCACGGAGCAGTCTGCTGCTGTACGTAAAAAGGAGATCCCTCAAATTTCAGGTAAGGATTTAATTCCGCAGAATGCAGTGATTTGACAAGCGTTTTGTGATGAAGCTGCAGCGCCGCTTTTGTTAACCCGCTGATCCCCGCCGCTGATTCTGCGTGGCCGATATTTGATTTGACCGAACCAATGGAACAAAATTGCTGATCCTGCGTCCCTTGACTGAACGCTTTTGACAGACCTTCAATTTCAATCGGGTCTCCTAACGAAGTACCCGTGCCATGGGCTTCCACATAACTGACGGTCCGCGGGCTGATACCTGCTTTTTTCAGACAGGCCTTAATGACTTCTGCCTGTGCAGCAGGACTCGGGACGGTAATTCCGCTTACTTTCCCGACGTGGTTAACGGCGCTTCCTTTAATGACCGCGTAAATGCGGTCGCCGTCTTGTTCGGCTTTTTCCAGCGGCTTGAGCAAGACCGCACCGACTCCTTCTCCGGAAACGTAGCCGTCCCCGCCCTCGCCGAATGTACGGCAGCGGCCGTCAC
Organism: Bacillus sp. FCW2; assembly: GCF_021228595.1. NCBI lineage: Bacteria > Bacillati > Bacillota > Bacilli > Caryophanales > Bacillaceae > Bacillus > Bacillus sp. FCW2. The sequence goes on from NZ_CP089436.1 coordinate 1,767,924, forward strand.
TTGAGTGCATGCCCACGCTTCCGTAGCTGAGATATTTCGCCGGGTGCAGCGACAAGTTCACCCCTCCCGCAAGCGCGGCCTCACATTCGCCGCGGCGGATGCTTTCAATGGCCAGATGAACGGCGGTCAATGATGAGGAACAAACGGTATCCACCGCGATGCTCGGCCCGTGGAAGTCACAATAATAGGAAACTCTGTTGGCAATCTGCGCATAATTCAGTGAAACCGGAAAAGGATCAGTTTCAGATAATTGTTCTGCGCCGATTAAGGAATAATCTTTATGCATCACCCCTGCAAATACGCCGATCGGATGCTGTTTCTCCCCTTTATTTCCCAGCGTTTCAGGCGTATACCCCGCATCTTCAATCGTTTCCCAGCATGTTTCTAAAAACAGGCGCTCCTGCGGGTCCATCGTTTCCGCCTCACGCGGTGAGATTCTGAAAAACTGCGGATCGAAGCAGTCGGCATCGTCAATGAAACCGCCCCATTTTGATACTGTTTTTCCAGACGGGGACGTTACGTTTTGATATGTTTTCCAATCCCAGCGGGACTTCGGAACTTCAGTGATGCAATCCGTGCCTGCCTTCAGGTTTTCCCAAAACTCCGCCACACTTTTCGCTTTCGGATAGCGGCCGGCCATTCCGATAATCGCGATGTCTCCGGTGTTTTTATGATGTTCTGGCGCGTCCGGTGCTTCAGCTTCAGACCGTGATGGTTCGGCTGCACGTTCCGCACATTCAAATGAAACGGTCTTTTTCAAAAAGGCTGCGAGTTCTTTTATATTTGTATATTCAAAGAGAAGAGTGGGCGCGAGGTCCGCACCCGTCTTTTTACTGATATCCTGTACAATCTCAAGCAAAGAAGATGAATCCAGCCCAAGCTCGTAGTATCCTGCAAGAACGTCCAGCGTCTCCCAAGGCTGCCCAAGCTTATCAGCCAAAAGCTTCTTTAAAAACAGAATGATGTCTTTTTCATCTGCGCTTTCCGACTCAGTTGCAGCCTGTTGATTCTGTTCGGCTGTATTCGCGTCTTCTTCGAGCCGAACCGCTTTTCCCGTAATGTTTTTAAGCTCCGCCACCTTCTGTCCGGATCGGCTGAAGTACTCGATCGTCATCGTTGTGAGTTCTTTTTCCTGACGGACGCCGGAAGCGGCGATACGCGCCGTGCACTCAGATTGCAGTCTGTCGGCGGCCGTGAACGATTCATAATATAAAGGCAGGTGAAGCCGGTTTGTTTCAGAAAGCAAACCGCTCCCCCCGATTCCGCTCGCATCCAAAAGTGCCGGATGGAATAAAAAGAAATCTTTTCCTTCTTCGCAAGAAAGCTCAGCCAGCATTCCGCCTTCTGTTTCGTACAATCGTCCGTTCGATTTCATCATGCCGGAATGAACCAAGTCATGATCCAGGCAGCGGTTATACATGTCATCAAGATTCAGAGATCTGCCTGACTGCTTCACATCGCCGAAATCAATGGTTTCGTCAAATGTCACAGCGTCTCTTTTCACCATTTCAGCCGTCGCATATTGTATATTGTCTGACAGCTCGTCACCTTGCTGTTTCTGCCCTGAAAGGGAGATGAGCCACTTTCCATCTCCGCTATCAGAACATTGAATGGTCAGAATGATTGCAGCCGTTTCACTGACGGTTAAAGGCTGATAAATCGTAACGTGCTTCAATTCGAGCTCATTGTATACATAACCGTGTTCCTGAAAAACCTGATAAATCAAATCGATATAAGCAAGACCGGGCAATACCGCTTCACCAAAGACCTTATGGCCCTTCATGATGGGATGATCCAGTGAGATATTGATTTTTTCCGATATCATTCCTTCCCACTCCTCTCTCATTTAAATGCTTTCCAAAACATTTTTTTCGCAGGAAGCTCTTGTTTCTCCGCTCGTACGTCAGGTTCTTTTACCAGAGCCTTACGTCTTAATGACGGTACCGGCAGCGGCTTTCTTTTCATTCGGGTATCTTTTTCTTCCCAAGCTTCCAGAATGACGTGGGCGTTCGTTCCGCCGTCGGCAAAGCAGTTGATGGATGCTGACGGTCTGGCTGCATCCCATTCGCCGGCTGTTTTATGAAAGTGAAAATCTGTCTTTGTTATATCAAAATGCGGCATCGGTTCGTCTCCTGAGAGAAACGGAACCGTTTTTTTATGCTTCAGCATTAATACGACTTTAATGAAGCTAGCGATGCCTTCTGCGCAAAGCGGATGCCCGATGTTCGGCTTAATTGACCCGATGCCGAGCGGAACATGCTGACCTGAGCGGTATACGGATTGAATCGCCTTCAGCTCAAGCAAATCAGTCACCGCGGAACCCGATCCGTTTGCTTCGATATAAGTGATGTCTTCCGGCTTTTTGCCGCTTTTGAAAAGCGCGCTTTGCATAACGTCTTTTTGCGCCTGCATATTAGGAGCTGACGGGCCTGCCGTTCTGCCGTCATTGTTCATGGCGGCGGCCTTAATGACCGCGTGTATCGTGTCGCCGTCTTTTTGCGCCTGGCTTACTGTTTTTAACAGCACCATGCCGACGCCTTCACCGAGGACAACTCCGCCTGAACGCTTGTCAAATACGTGAAATGCCGGTTTTTCGTTTAACAGTCCGCGCTCTTGGAACATCCGGTGCGCCGCATCTGTGTTCAGCAGGCTGACGCCGCCAACTACCGCCGCTTTGATATCGCCGCTTCTCAGTGCCTGAACGGCCATGTTCATTCCTGTCAAAGCCGATGAACAAGCCGTATCAAGCACGATGCTCGGCCCGCGCAGATCAAAAAATTGCGAAACGTTTGCCGCTAAATAATTCTGCCCGCCCGCAACGATCGGGTTGCGGGTATTCGCAAGACTTTCAGGATCAGGCTGATGCTGGCTGCGGCCTCCGATATACACACCGGCTTCCATGCCCTTGATTTCTTCACGGGTATAGCCGGCATGGCACCAAAGTTTCAAGCTCTCTTCCAACACCGCCAACGCCTGAGGGTCCATCGCTTTCGCGTCGTTTTCCGGAATGAAAAAGAATTCGGAATCAAAGTGATCCATATTGTCAATCAATCCCGCAACGTATTGATTTGCATATCCGAAACGTTCCGCCGGGACGGAGCCGATTGCGGACCTGCCGCTTCTCAGCAAGTCCCAATATTGTTCTAACGATTCCGCTCCCGGAAAACGGCAGCTCATTCCGACGACGGCAATGTCTTCAGTTACGGCATCACGCTTTTGTTCAGTGTGAACCGTTTGTACGGCAGCCGGAACCAAGATTTCTGTATCAGGTTCCTCCCTTTCTGCAAGCAGCGGCTGCCCATTGGATACAAGCCATTCGGCAAACGCGTCAATCGTCGGATGTTCATATAAAACAGATGGATCTAAGTCCTCTTTGAGCGCTTGATTCATTTGCTGTAAAAGCTGCGCTAAAATGATCGAATCAACCCCGTAATCCTGAAACGGTTCGTCTGTTTCCAGTTCTTCCGGAGCGATTTTCAGCTCATCGGAAAACAATTTCACAAGCCACGCCTTCGTATCAAGAAGCAGTTCTCTGTCTGAATGTTTTTCCGCGGCTTTGCCGGTTATTACGGCTTCAGTCTCTTTTTGTGTTTTCTCTTGACAGAGCAGCCTGTCAGGATGCCATTCGCTCCGATCAATGATAGCCGGCAGAACGGACGGGCGGATGTTTTCAGATAAAATGCGGTCCAGCAAGTCAAGGCCTTCCGCGTTGGACAGTCCCAGCAGCCCGGTCTGCTTCAGGCTTTCTGTGCGGACTTCACCCAATCCGGTTTCCTTCCAGTTCGGCCATTGAATGCTGACTAACGGATATTGATGCTGATGAGCCGCCGCGAAATAATCCATGTACGCATTTGCCATCGCATAATCCGACTGTCCCGCCGCGAGCGCCGGAACGACTGCAGATACTGAAGAAAATAAGACAAAAAATTGCAAAGGGTCATTTGTGAAAAGGCTGCTTAATGTTTGAAGCCCTGCGACTTTCGGTTCCAGCACTTCTTGTATATCGTCGGCAGTCTTTCTGATAAACGCCGGATTTACTGAATTAACCGATCCCGCACAGTGAATGACGCCGCCTATCGGTCCCATCGTGCGCCGGATCGTTTCAATTTCCGCTGCCGCCGCATCATGATCAGACAATTTCAGACTGATCACCGCCACTTGCACTCCTTTTGCTTCGAGCTCTTCAATCGCCCGTATCTTCTCTTTCAGCCTCGTATTAACGGCTGACCGTTCATGGCGGGGAGGAATCGGCTCCCTGCCTGTCAGCACTACTTTTTTCACGCCGTGTTTTTCTGTGAAATGGCGGGCGCATAAGAGACCCAGTCCCCTCGTCCCTCCGGTAATGAAAAGCACATGGTCTTCAGGAAACGGTGCGGGCTCATGTTCTGCTCGCTTCCCGCTTGGAATCTCCCTGAATAAAGCACGGTATCTCTGTCCGTTTCGGCGGCAGATTTCCGGTTCTGTGCTGTCCGCCGAAAATTCATCTGCAATCTGTTTGGCAAGCGTCTGCTGATCCGTATCTGTATCGGCATCCATGTGTCTGGACGTCACGTTTTGATACTCATTTTGAAGCATTCTGTACAGGCCGCTTTTTGCCGCTCCTGCAAGATGAATCGTTTTCTGCTGAAATGGCTCCAAGCCTTTTGTTACATATAGCAGCGTCAGCGGCCGTGCTTGCCGGCGGCTTGTATCAATCAGAGTCTGGAGCCGGCTGATCCCTTCCAGTGAAGGGTCTTCGTCTCCGCATCCCGTCAGATCAATTGCGCCATCTATGTGATTCCAATCGCTAGCTGCAGTATCAGCAGAATCGACCGGGAGAATGAACGAGTCAGTGAAATGCTTCGCAGTCTCTTCGGCTAGCTCCGCTGTTCTTTCATCAGCCAGAATCATGACCGTCCTGCCGCTTTTCTCACCGGCCGAATCGATCTCACACGGAACCCATTGCTTTTCTAAAAGCACAGCCTTGCGCCGGTCTTCTGTTTCCTGCGGTACGGCTTTCGGCTCAGGCAGCCAGTACGGCTCCTTCGCAAATGGGTAAGCCGGCAGACTGATTCTGCGAGGTTTTTCGCCTTGATAGAGTCTGTCCCAGTCCATCTGAAGCCCTTTGGCCCACAATTCCGCTATTTTGGCGTATTTTTTCTTATCGAACCATGACCTCACAAGCTGCTTCAGGTCATCGTCCGTTTCAAATGCTTTGATTTCTTTTTTAGCCGTTTTGATGTGGGCTTCATATATCCCTTCACCCGTATTTCCGTTTACAAAATCGGTTAAACGGCTGATCAGTTCTTCTCTCGAACCGGCTGTAACCGCAAGACGGTAATCCATCGCATCACGCCCGGTTTGAAGCGTGTATGCCATATCTGAAAGATTGATATTCTGATTGGCTTTTGCAAATTCGATCACAGACTCGGCATAGGTTTTTACCTGCGGCGCTTTTTTCGCCGACAGCACAAAAATGTTTGTCTCATCAGACTTACGGCTTCCTCGGTCTTTCGGCTGATACTCTTCAATAACGAGATGAGCGTTTGTGCCGCTGTAGCCGAATGAGCTGACACAGGCCCGCCGCGGTGCTCCGCCTGTTTCCCAAGGTTTGAGTTCGGTATTGACAAATAAAGGCGAGTCATTGAAATCAAAATGTTCATTCGGCGTGCTGAAATGAAGGGTCGGTACAAGCTGCTGATGCTTCATCGACAGCAGAACCTTCTGGACGCTTGCTACACCTGCCGCCGCCGACGTATGCCCGATATTCGATTTAACCGAACCGATGGCGCAAAATTGTTTGCGATCCGTTTTTTCCTTGAATACAGAAGACAGGGCTTCTAATTCAATCGGATCCCCCTGCTTTGTGCCGGTGCCGTGCATTTCCGCATAGGTGATGCTCTCAGGGTGGATGTTGTGCGCTTCATACACTTGGCGCTCTAAATCCATTTGGCTTTTCGCGCTTGGTGCGGTAATGCCGTTGGTTTTTCCGTCCTGGTTAATTCCAGATCCGATAATGACTCCGTAAATATGGTCTTGATCGGCTTCCGCATCTTTCAGCCTCTTCAAAACGAGCGCCCCCGCGCCTTCGCCGGGCACAAATCCGTTCGCACTGTTATCAAATGCTTTACATTGGCCGTCAGGAGACAGCATTCCGGCTTCACACATGCTGATGTATGATTCAGGCGTTAAATACAAGGTCACGCCGCCGACAAGCGCCATGTCAATTTCATGATTCAACAGCGCCTGACGCGCCAAATGAGTCCCGACGAGAGATGAAGAGCATGCCGTATCAATCGGAATGGCCGGCCCTTTCAAATTGAGATAATAAGGCAGACGGGCCGCCGCGATGCTGAAACTGTTGCCCGTCGCGCTTCCTCCTGTCTGATGTTTGTTTAACATCATGCCGTATTCATTGTTCATAATCCCCAAATAAACGCCGCAATTTTTCCCGTTTAATTCTTTTGAGCTGTAACCCGCATCTTCAAAGGCTTTAAAACCTTCCTGTAAAAATATCCGGTGCTGCGGGTCCATAAGTTCCGCTTCAGACGGAGAAATATTAAAGAACAGCGGATCAAATTCTTCAATGCCGTCAAGCATACCGATTGATCTGCAGTATACTTTGCCCTTCTTGTTTAAGGCCGGATCATAGTATTTGTCTACATCCCAGCGGGAAAGCGGGATGTCGCGAATGGCGTTTTTCGCACGGGCTAAGTTGTCCCAATACGTCTTTAGGTCCGGCGCATCCGGGTACTTGCCCGACATGCCGACGATGGCTATCGCGTCCGCCATCTCGTCTTTAGGCTCCCGTTTGGCCTGCACCGGTTCAGGTTCCTTTTGAACCGTTAATCTCTCAGGCTTGGCAGGTGTTTTCTCCTGCAGGGCGTGCTGCTTAAGCGGCTTTGGACGTACGGGAACCGCCTGTTTTTTTCTGCCGCGGACGGACGGCTGCGTACGCAGAAAATCGGCAAATTGGCGGATTGTCGGATAATCATACACTTTCGTTACGTTACAGTCCGTGCCGTACCGTTTATTGACGGCCTTTATCCATTCAAGACCGGTAATCGAATCCATACCCAAGTCAATAAAGGCCTCATCAATATCTACCTCATGCCGCTCCATGTACAATACATCAGCCAGTGCTTTTGATAACTCGTCATGCACCGCTTCAATCGGTTCTTCCGGTTCGGCGGAAGCTGCCGTTTCAGACATCGCCTCCAGAATATCCGCTTCTGCTTGTATCACATGCTGCTTATGAGCGTTTAAAGGCTGCAGCAGTATGTTTGACGGTTTTTTCACGGCCTCTGTTTTCTGCGGTTCGGTTGCTTCCTCAAGGATCGGTTCTGTCCCGAGCTCTTTTTGCAAGAAAGCCGCAAACTGGCGAATTGTCGGATAATCATATACTTTCGTCACCGTAAGGGACGTGCCGTATGCTTTATTAACAGCCTTTATCCATTCAAGACCGGTAATTGAATCCATGCCGATATCAATAAATGTGTCGTCTGCGTCGATATCGTCGGCATCCATATATAAAACGTCTGCCAAACTTTCGGTCAATACGGCACTTACTTTTTCAGCGGAAACCGCCGGACGGGAAACAGACTGTACGGTTCTTTTCGGTTTCGCGCCGCTCAAAGGCTGCAATGAAATGTTTGAGGGTTTTTCTTTGGCAGTCTCCTCGTGAAGAGTTGTTACTTCAATGACCGGTTCCGGGACGGCCGCCGATGCGATCGGCGCAGACTGTGTTTCGGCCGGTCTTTTGACAGCTGCATCTGCTGATATGTCGATCCAATAACGGTCTTTTGCAAACGGGTAGGCCGGGAGACTGATTTTTTGCGGTCTGCCCATTTGATACAACTTATCCCAATTCAGCGGAAGGCCCTTCACCCAAAGCTCTAATACCTTTGCGGCTTTGCCTTTTTCAAGCCATGCCTCAATGGTTTTTTCCATGTCCTCATCAGCCGCAAACAGCGCCATCGTTTCTTTATTCTGTTTGACTTGTCCGCGGTAGAGCTGGTCAATTGACTCCTTGCCGCCCGTAAATTCGTCAAGCTTTTCTTCAAGCTCGCGCAAATTGCTGACAATCATTCCGAGACGCTCTTCCATCGGTTCACGGCCGATTTGAAGCGTATATGCGATCCGGCTCAGATCCGCTTCCCGGTAACGCCCGCTCCGCAGCGCATCAAGAAGACGTTCCGCCCGTTTTTGAAGCCGTTTCTCATTTTTCGCGGAAAGGACGATCATCGACGGATGAGGCGCGGCAAAAGCCGTCTCCTTATCCTCATCAGCGGAATATTCTTCGATGACGATATGAGCGTTGACGCCGCCGGCTCCGAATGAGGAAAGCCCCGCGGTTCTCGGCAATTCTTTATTTATTCCGTTTTCATTTATGACCGGTCTTTTCCACTCTTCAAGCGTCTGCTGCACTTTAAACGGCGTAGCGAGAAAATCAATATTCGGATTAAGCGTCCGGGAATGCAGTGACGGTGCGAGCTGCTTATGTTTCATTTGCAGGAGCACCTTCGTCAGACCCGCGATGCCCGCCGCGCTTTCACAGTGCCCGATATTGGATTTCGCTGAGCCGATGGCACAAAATTGTTTATCTTGTGTTTGTTCTGAAAAGACTTTTGTCAGACCCGTGATTTCAATCGGATCGCCGAGTGAAGTTCCGGTGCCGTGGGCTTCGATGTAGCTGACCGCCCTCGGATCGGTTCCCGCGTCTTTTAACGCCTGTTTGATCACCGCGGCTTGGGCGTTCGGATTCGGTACGGAATACCCGTTTGTTTTTCCATCATGGTTCACGGCCGTTCCTTTGATCAGGCCGTAAATATGATCACCGTCCGCTTTCGCTTTAGAAAGCGGCTTAAGGAGTACGGCGCCCACTCCTTCACCGGGCACATAACCGTCCCCGCCTTCTCCGAAACTTTCACATCTGCCTTTGCTTGATAAAAATCTGTTCTGGCCGAGCATCAAATATTTATTCGGATGAACGGATACATTGACGCCCCCGGCAAATGCTGCTTCGCATTCCCCGTTCCGCAAGCTTTGGCATGCCAGATGAATGGCTGTTAAAGAAGAAGAGCACATCGTATCCAGAGCCATGCTCGGACCGTTAAAACCGAATACATAGGAAGCCCTGTTCGCAATTGATGACGGATTTCCGGTCAGCGCAAGCGATTTTCCGCGCGCCTGTTCTTCGGCTCCGTAAAGCTGATATTCCTCATACATGACGCCGACGTAAACACCGACATTGGCGCCAAGCAAATCACCCGATTTTTCCGTGAGCTTTTTGCGCGTGTAACCGGCATCTTCCATCGTTTCGTAGACACACTGCAGGAATAACCGCTCCTGCGGGTCCATCAATTTTGCATCCCGGGGCGAAATAGAGAAGAATTGCGGATCAAATTTGTCCACGTCTTTCAAAAATCCTCCCCATTTTCCGTACGTCTTGCCTTCTTTATCTTTATCAGCGTCGTAATAAAGACTGTGATCCCAGCGATCGTTTGGAATTTCGGTTATGCAGTCAGTGCCTTCACTCAAATTCTTCCAAAATTCCTGAAGATTTTCGGCCTGCGGATATCGTCCTGACATACCGATAATCGCGATATCTTCACGCTCTGTCAGCTGCTGATTTTTCCGCGTGTCTGGACGGACTTGCGCAAAGCCTTTTTTGCCTTCATTCCGTTTGAAAACGGGCTTTACTTTCGCTTTCTCAGACAGCGCCGGTTTGGCTGCAGGGGTTTCTTCTGTTTTCATCCCGGTCACTTCCAGCAGCGTGTCCCGGTGTGCTTTCATAAAATACTGCGCCAGCGATTCGATATTCTGATACTCGAAAAACAATGTTTTTGACAATGAACCGAAGCTCTTTTCCAGCCGGCCCGTCAAATGCATAATCATAATCGAATCAATACCGTAATCTTCCATAGGCGCCTTGGCGTCAATTTTGCCGACAGGAAGTTTGGTCACTTCCGAAAGCACTTGTTTCAAGAAATGCTCCGTTTTTTCTGCAAGCATGTTCTCTCCGCCCGCTGTAAGACCTGCCGTTTCTTCGGTTTCGCTGCCCTTATCCGGCTGATCCGCTGATTTTTTCAGAAACGCCCGGATTTTTGCGGCGTAGCCTTCCGTCACCATGACTTGGGATGTGTTTGCCGTCCACCCGCGGTACAAAGCCTGAATGCCGTTTTCTGTTTGCATAGGGACCATGCCGCTTTCTTTTGTCAGCATGGCTTCCGTTTCAGCATCAACCGTCATGCCGCCGTCTTTCCAAAGCGGCCAGCAGATTGAAAGGGTGTGTCCATAGCGTTCATTTCGGGCTTTTTTACGGTTTCTTTTTTCACTGAAGGCGTTCATAAACGCATTGGCCATCGCATAATCAGCCTGACCCGCGCTTCCGGCGCTTCCGGCTCCGGAAGAGAAAAGAATCAGAAAATCCAGCTCAATGTCCTTTGCCGCTTCATCAAGATGAACCAGCCCGGAGACTTTCGGCGCCAGTACATCACGGATTTCATCTTTGTGCTTTTTCAGAATATAGTTGTCTTTTATCGTTCCGGCGCTGTGTATGATACCGTTTAAGCCGCCGTACTGCCGACAGATGTCTGCTATGAGAGATTGAACTTCTTGTTTTTCCGTCATGTCCGTTTGTTTGTACACAGCTTGCGCGCCGAGATCGGACAGTTCTTGAAGCTGGGTTTTTTTACGGTTATCCAACAGAGAACGCCCCGTTAAAATAAGAACGGCGTCTTTTGCATGCCGGGCGATTTCTTTGGCGAATAAAAATCCTAGACCGCCCGCACCGCCTGTGATCAGATAAACACCTTTATCCTTCCACGGCTTTTCGGCGCCGAACTGTTCCAGCCCTGTTTCCTGCCATTGTGCCGTATAGCGATTGCCGTTTTCATAGCGAATATGCTTGTCATCAGGATGAGCGCTGCATTCTTTTACATATCGGGACAGCGTGTCTGCCTTGACGTCCGGCTCCGCTTCAATCAGCTGGCCGGTCAGGTTCGGGTTTTCAAGCGCCGCTGTTTTCAAAAGCCCCGTTAAGCCGCAAAGGAGCTGCGTATCCGCTTCTTGAGGCACGACAATCTGAATGAGCTCGCGCCCGCCGGAATTTGAAGCGAGGATTTTCTTCACTTCTTCGAACGCCTGAAGCGCACAAGCTTCAAACCGTTCGTCTTCACTCTTATGCTGATCACGGAGCACATGACAGCTGAAGTCTGTCTGTATGCTGTTCATTTGATCCGTAAACCGGTCAGATATCATCACGTGACGGGCTTTGAAATGGATCGGCGCTTTTTCATGTACAGCGGCCTTCTCTTCCCATACGTGTTCAAAAAATAGTGTATCTGTTTTATCCGTTTCAATTTCCCGTGCGGAATAACCAGTCATTTTCACACATACATTGCCTTGTTCGTCACACAAATCAATATCCAGCTTCTGCACAGCATCTTCAGGCTTGCTTTCGCCGCTGTACGCAATGGATACCCACATATCACTTTTACAGCTTTTCAACACATCGATCTGTTCGAGAGCAAACGGCAGCATCGGCCGTATGTCAGTCCCGTCTCTGTCAAGCATTAACCCGATTGTCGCGTGGAATGCCGCATCCAAAAGGCTCGGATGGAGGACAAACTGATCTTTTGTATGAGAAATAGATGACGGGAGTGAGAGCTTTGCGAGCACTTTGCTGTCGTTTGCATAGATTTCCGTGACCGCTTTGTGAGCATCCCCGTATTCAATCCCCATCTGTTTGTATGCCTGATAGCAAGCGTCAGGTGTGATCAGACGGCGTGACTCTCTTAATTTGTCAATCTCGATTTTGGCCGGTTCGCCCGCTCGGACAAATGCCGCGCTTCCTTGCGCATAGAGAACGGGCTCTTCTTCCGAGGAAGCCGATTCACTGTAAACCGTAAATCCCATCTCCCCATTTTCTTCGTCATAAAGGCGGAGATACAGTTCTGCGGACTCATCCGCCGCTGTAAACGGACGTATCCATACGACATGTTTCAGACGGACTGTTCCTTCTTCCTTCGTTTCTGCCGCGTGTTCAACGGCCGCCCGGACCATTTCCAGATAAGCCGCGCCCGGTAACGTCCGCTCGTTTTTGACGACGTGATCTTTCAGGAAAAATTCTCCGCCGCTAAAAGAGGACCGAAAACGGACGCCTGACATGTTTGATATATTTTCATGAAGGAGCGGATGCAGCATGCCTGCCCTTTTTTGCGGCAGCGATTCTCTTTTCTCCGCCTTCAGCACCCAATACCGGATTTTTTCAAACGGATATGTCGGCAGGCTGATCCGATTCGGTTTGTTTTCACCGTACAAGAGATTCCAATCCATCGTTCCTCCGCCGGCCCACTTTTCGGCAATCATCCCCAGACTCCCGGAAGAAAGCCATTTATGTATCAAGTCCGGAGCAAGCTCTGCCTGTTTGCTTTTATCGGCTCGGTTCCGCCAGCACCCGCTGACCGTTTTACCCGCCAGAAAGCCCTTCAGCCGCTCTTTGAGCTGTGTCATATTCTGAGCGGTAAACGCAACCCGCTCCTCCATCTGTTCACGGCCGATCTGAAGTGTATACGCCGCATCCTCAAGCGGCAGGCCGGGATGAATAAATGCAGACAGCTTCGCAACATACTCTTTTAGCCGTTCTTCATTCCGGGCTGAAACCGGAAAAATGAATGTCTGTTCTTCTGCCGGTTCAGCCACTGTTCCGTGTGATTCTTCAGGGATAAATTCCTCCAGAATGAGATGCACGTTTGAACCTGTCGCCCCGAAAGAACTGATGCCTGCACGTCGGGGATATACGGTCTCATTTCCGTTTTCCGTCACTGAGGGCTGATGCCATTCTTCGGTATGATGCTGGACGTAAAACGGTGATTGTTCAAAATCTAAATACGGATTCAGCTCCTCGGAATGAAGAGACGGCACCAAAGTTTTATGGTGAAGCTGCAGGGCAACCTTGCTTAAGCCGCTGATGCCCGCCGCCGATTCCGCATGGCCGATATTGGACTTCACTGATCCGATCGAACAGAACTGTTTGTCCTGTGTGTACTGCCGGAACGCCTTGACAAGGCCTTGAACCTCAATCGGATCGCCGAGAGAAGTTCCCGTCCCGTGCGCCTCAATATAACTGACCGTGCGCGGATCGATGCCCGCTTTGTCCAGGCATTCTTCAATCAAATCGGCCTGCGCGACAGGGCTCGGCACGGAAATTCCGCTCACTGTCCCCACGTGATTGACGGCACTGCCCTTTATCACCGCATAAATCCGGTCTCCGTCTTTTACCGCCTCTCGCAGCGGTTTTAATAAAACGGCACCGATTCCTTCAGCCGGTACATAGCCGTCTCCGTCTTTCCCGAATGTATGACAAACCCCGTCTGTTGAAAACATGTCCCATAAACCGTATGTCAGATATTTATTCGGATGCAGCGACAAGTTGACGCCTCCGGCAACTGCCGATTCACATTCCCCGCGCCGAATGCTTTCCGCAGCAAGGTGAACCGCAGTCAGCGAAGATGAACAGACCGTATCGACCGCCATGCTCGGCCCGTGAAAATTGCAAAAATATGAAACTCTGTTTGCGATTTGCGCATAATTAAGAGAAAGCGGGAATACATGATCTTCAGAAGAAGCTTCAGCCCCGACCAACGTATAATCCTTATGCATCACCCCTGCGAAGACGCCGACGCGCTGTCTCTTATTCCGTCCGCGCGCCTCTGCGAGCGACTTCGGCGTATATCCGGCATCCTCAATCGTTTCCCAGCATGTTTGTAAAAACAGCCGTTCTTGAGGGTCCATTGTTTCAGCTTCCCGCGGCGTAATCCGGAAAAATTGGGGATCAAAGCAATCCGGATCATCAATAAATCCGCCCCATTTTGAAATGCTCTTTCCGGAAGGCGACTTTACATTTTCAAACCGGCGCCAGTCCCAGCGAGACTCCGGAATTTCGGTGACACAGTTTTTTCCTTCTTTCAGGTTTTCCCAGAATTCATGAATATTTTCGGCCTGCGGATAGCGGCCGGCCATGCCGATAATGGCGATATCTTCATCTTGCGGCACACTGCTTTTCCGTCTTCTCTCTGTTTGCGTCTCAACCGGCTTCTCCATTTTTGCCGGAGGCGCGCTGAAATGGCTCCCGTACTGCTCAGTCAGGAAAGCTGCCAGCTCTGCTGCCGTCGTATATTCAAACAGCAAAGTCGGAGAAAGGGTTTCGCCGATTTTTTCGCTGATCGTTTCGACGACGTCAAGCAGTCCGGACGATGTCAGCCCCATTTCATAGTAGCCGACTTGAGAATCAATCTGTTCAAGCGGCTTGCCGATTTTTTCAGCCATCAGATTCATGACATACCGTTCTGCTTCCTCACGCGGGTGTCCGCCTTCAAGCGATGCCGCAACTTCCGGTAAACCGGCTTTTTCAGGAGACTTCTCAGCAGGCTTACGGTCTGTATTGATCAGCTCGGCATCCCGCACGAGCTTGCTTGTGAAATCTTTCAGCTCGGCTACTTTCCGGCCGGATGCGTTAAAAAACTCCAGTGTAATGTAAATGAGCTCCTTTTCCTGCCGAAGCGACGAACGTTTGATTCTCGTGATGCAGCCGGCCTGCAAAGGTTCGGAAGCTGTAAAAGATTCGTAGAAAAGAGGCAGAAACAGCCTCTTTTCCCCATTTAACAGCGATGAGATCAATAGGTTTGCGCCGACGCCGCTTCCGTCAAGAAGAGTCGGATGGAACAAAAACCCCCCGGCCTGTCCCATCGCGTCTTTTCCGAGCGATACATCAAAGGTGACGCCGTCCCGCTCCTCAAACACTTCTCCTTCTGCTTTCATATACCCGCTGTGAACCAATTCTTGGCTTCTGCATTGTGCATACAGCTCATTTAAATCGATGGTGCGTTCCGCCTCGCGTTTGACAGAGTCAAGATCAAGCGTGTCACTGAAAACTGCGGGTGCCGTCTCGTGCATTTCCGCTTTGACGTAAATGCGTTCTTCCGGCTGGACTCGTCCGCCGCTGACCTCAGCCCCTTTTACGGTAAGTTTCCAGCGCCCTTCTTTTACCTTTGTACATTCAACCGTAAGCTTGACGGCGCTGTCTTCTTTCGCAATAAGCGGCTGATATATGGATAAATGGCGCAGCTGAAGCCCGTCGTATGAATAGCCGCGCTCTTTGAAAATCTGATAAAACATATCAATATAAGCCAATCCCGGAAGGACTTTTTGTCCGTAAACGTCATGATGTAAAATAAACGGATTTTTCAGCGATAAAGTGATTTGCTTATTGAAGTTCTTCACGTTAAACCTCCACTTCATAGGTATCCCAGATGTTTGCCGCAGCTTTTTCGTTCGTTTCTTCTTTGCTGTCCGGCGAAATCAGCCGCTTATTTAATGCAGGCGGTGTTAAAGGATGGCGCTTGATTGGGCGCCCTTCGTCTTCCTGCCACCCTTCCACAATAACGTGGGCGTTTGTTCCGCCGTCGGCAAAGCAGTTAATTCCTGCCGCCGGTATTGGTGACGGCCAGTCTGCCAGAGTGCGGCTGAACTGAATATTGGCCTTTTCTCTATCAAAATGTGTATTTTCATGCTCGCCTGATAAAAACGGGATAAAGCTCTTTTCTTTCAGCATGAGAACAACTTTTATGAAACTTGCAATTCCTTCCGCGCAAAGCGGGTGCCCGATGTTCGGTTTCACAGATCCGATTCCGAGCGGGCCGGCGTCTTTTGAACGGTAGACGGATTGAATGGCCTTCAGTTCTAACAGATCCGTCACGACCGTGCCTGAACCGTTCGCTTCAATATGAGTAATGTCTTCCGGCTGTTTTCCGCTTTTTTCAAGAGCCGTCTTCATGACGGATTTTTGCGCTTCCAGACTCGGCGTAGCCGGGCCTGCCGTTCTTCCGTCATTATTGACGGATGCCGCCTTCACTACGGCATAAATAGAATCTCCGTCTTCAATCGCCTGAGACACGGTTTTTAAAAGAACCATTCCGACACCCTCGCCCAGCACGACTCCATCGGCGCGTTCGTCAAATACATGGAACGACTGCGCTTTACTTAATATGCCGCGCTGTTCAAATAATTTATGGGTTTCTTCTGATTCAAATAGGCTCACGCCGCCGACGACGGCCGCTTTTATTTCTCCTGTTACAAGAGCCTGCACGGCCATATTCATGCCGACTAAAGCAGAAGAACAAGCCGTATCGAGGACAACACTCGGGCCGCGCATATCAAAATATTGAGAGAGATTTGCGGCCAAATAATTCTGGCCCAGCGCGACGATCGGGTTTTTCGCATCCAGCAGTTTCTCTTCACCCGGTTTGTGACGGCTGCGTCCGCCGAGATACACACCTATTGCTTCTCCCTTTATCTCATCCGGCGTATAGCCAGCGTGATACCACAGGTTAAGGCATTCTTCCAGAGCGGCCAAAGCTTGAGGGTCCATTGCCTTTACATCTTCTTCAGCCAGTAAAAAGAAGTCCGGATCAAATTGATGAATTCCATCAAGCATTCCCGCGTAATAAGGCGTCTTCAAACCCCATCGCTCAGCCGGAACAGGACCGATAGCCGAACGGCCTTCAGCCAAAAGCGACCAGTACGCCTCTAAAGAAGCCGCCCCCGGAAACCGGCAGGACATGCCGACGACCGCGATATCTTCCCGGTGAATCTGTTTTCCGGCCGGCTCTTCTTGCACCTTAACGGCTTGTGTTTCAATCACCGGCTCAGCCGGCTTCTTCATAACAGGCTCCGCCGCCAAATCAAACCGTTCTGACAAAACTTCTGTATATCCTTCGAGAAGCCAATTTGCGAAAGATTGAATCGTCGGATATTCATACAGAATGGACGGGTCAAGCGATGCCGAGAGATTCCGATTGATCCGCTGCAGAAGCTGAGCAAGAATAATGGAATCCACTCCGTAATCTTGGAATAATACGTCTGTCTCAAGCTGGTCCTGATCAATCCGCAGCTCTTCAGAAAATAATTCTTTCAGCCATTCTTCTGTTTTCCTTGTTAATTGAGCGTTATCTGCGGCAGTGTCAGCGTTTTTTTCCGCCGGTTTTACCATAGCCGGACTTATTGGCTGATCCTGCCTGCTCCGCCGCAGGAATCGCTCCGGCTTCCACAGCTCAGGATTCAGAACGGCCGGCAGCACCGGGCCCCTTGCTGATTCAAGAAGTATGCCATCAAGGAGCTGTAATCCTTCTGCATTCGTGATGCTGTATAGCCCGCTCTCTTTATAAGCTTTGTTTGTTACTTCGCCCATTCCGGTTTCTTTCCAGTTCGGCCACTGAATGCTTACGATCGGCAGCTGCTCTTTGTATGAGTTTGCAAAATAGTCCATATACGCATTGGCCATGGCATAGTCGGCCTGTCCTGCCGAAAGCGCCGGTATCGCAGCTGACACGGAAGAGAACAAGACGAAAAACTTCAGCGGCTCTTCGCTGAGCACACTGTATAACGCCTGAAGCCCGTCTACTTTCGGCTCGAGCACGCGCTGTATGTCTTCATCGGTTTTTCTGATGAATGCGAGCGTCTCTTTATCGGTCACACCCGCGCAGTGAATCACGCCGCCGATAGGTCCGAGCGTCTGTTTTATCTGACTCAGTTCCTGTCTCAGCCCGGCTTCATCAGCTAACGGGACTGACAATACCTTCACTTGTACACCTTTGGATTCCAAGTCGAGAACAGCTTCAATTTTCGCTTTTACAGAAGCCGTCACCCCATTCAGTCCGCCCGTCCACTCACTTCGCGGCGGAAGGGTCTCACGGCCTGTGAGCACCAGTTTTTTCACTCCGTAATGTTCGGCAAAATGGCGTGCGCATAAAAGGCCGATCCCCCTCGTACCCCCGGTGATCAGAAGCACATGGTTGTCCGGAAAATCAATTCTTTCACCTTTCATATCCATGTTTTCTGAGCCGCTTAATACAGCACGGTAACGCAAGCCGTCCCTCCTGCAAACTTCCGCGTCATCAGTACGGGCATGAAACTCATCGGCAATCTGCTTCGCCAGTTTGTCATCAGAAAGCCCTCCTTCAAGGTCGAGATGCCTTGAAGACAGATGACCGTACTCGCACGCCAGCATTCTGTACAGACCGGCCCGTTTTGCTCCTGTTGTTTGATTGGCTTCTTTATTTAATGACTCAAGGTCTTTCGTGACACAAAGCAGTGTCATCCCTTCTTTATGCCCATGCTCAATCAATTGCTGAAGCCATTTGATACCGGCCATGTCTTGAGAATCTTCTTTCGCTGCGCCGAGGAGGTCGATGACTCCGCCAAACGCCTGCCAGTCATATTCACCGGCAAGGTCTGATCCTGTGATGATACGGTGATTCGGCATATGCGCTGCGATCTCTTCTGCGAGATTGACCGTGTCCCCGCCTGTCAAAATCGCAACGGTACGTGCACACGGTTCACCCAGTTCGAGCGGGCTCGGTTCCCATTGTTTCGTCAGAATACGTTTCATCCGTTCCTCTGTATGGACCTTCTTTTTGTCAGGATTCTCAGGCACCCAATACGTGTCTTTTGCGAACGGATAAGACGGAAGACTGAGTAAACGCGGCGTACCCTTTTCATACAGCCGGTTCCAATTCAATACGCCGCCTTTCACCCATACCTCTGCCAGCTTGGCGAATTTGCCTTTTTTAATCCAGGCGTCAATGACGATGTCCATATCTTCATCTGCCGTGAACAAGGCAAACGTATCTTTATTGCGGTGAGACTGGCCGGTATACAGCCCGGCGATGTTTTTCTCATTTTTCGTAAATGCTTCCAGCTTTGTTTCCAATTCCGCCATCGTCGCTGCAAGAATGGCCAAGCGCTCTTCCATTTCGTCCCTTCCGGTTTGCAGCGTATAAGCGACGCCCGCCAAGTCTTGATCTGTATACGGCGTTTGACGGATCGCTTTTTGCAGCTGCTGCGCCTGTTCAAACAATTTTTCTTTTGATTTGGCGGACAAAAGGATGATTGCCGGATTTTCCGGACTGTGCTCAGGCTGAGCGGCTGCTTTCGGGACATACTCTTCAATGACGATATGGGCGTTGACCCCGCCGATGCCAAATGAGCTGACCCCGGCCCGGCGCGGAATGGCATTTCCGTTTCTATCTTTTGCTGCCGTCCATTCCTGATTTTCCCGCACGATGTAGAAAGGACTGTCATCGAGCTGAATGTACGGATTGATCGTCTCGCAATGCAGGCTTTTCACCAGCGTTTTGTGCTTCATTTGCAAAAGCACTTTCATGACGCCTGATACTCCCGCGGCAAGCTCTAAATGGCCGATATTGCTTTTGACCGAACCGATGCCGCAACGGTGACCGAAGACTTCAGGCTCTTGATTTGTTTTCGCCAGCTCGTGAAACGCCGCTTTCAAACCGTTTATTTCAATCGGGTCGCCCAATTCCGTTCCTGTACCGTGCGCTTCAATATAAGTGACGGTGCTCGGGTCCACTCCCGCTTTCCGGTATGCTTTCACCAATAAATCAGCCTGCAGTTTCGGATTCGGCGAGGTTAACGTATTCGCCCGGCCGCCGTGGTTTTCAGCCGTACCGCGGATCACGCCGTAAATCGGATTGCCGTCACGTTCTGCATCTGTCAGTTTCTTCAGCATCAGAATTCCCGCGCCTTCTCCTCTGACATACCCGTTGGCATCTTTGGAGAAGGTTTTGCATTTTCCGTCTTTGCTGAGCATGCCTGCTTTGCTGTAGCTGATATGCGCTTCTTCCGTCAGAATCGTGTTGATTCCTCCGGCAATCGCCATGTCGCATTCTCCATTTTCTATAGCGGATACCGCCCGGTGAATCGCCACAAGCGAGCTTGAACATGCCGTTTCAATCGGCTCGCTCGGCCCGTGAAGATTTAACAAATAGCTCAAACGGTTCGGACCTATGGAAGGAATCATGCTGCCTGTCGCCGCATGTCCTTCCGGCGCAAGACCTGCCCTTGTGAACAAATCTTTATAACCGGTATTTCCGGTGCCGATAAAGACGCCCGTATTTGTGCCGGAAAGGCTTTCCGGCTTACAGCCCGCATCTTCTATCGCCCGCCATGCATAAGTCAATAACAGCCGCTGCTGCGGATCTAAATATTGGGCTTCCCGCGGTGAAATCCCAAAGAACAGCGGATCAAATTCAGCTATTCCGTCGATAAAGCCGCCCCACTTGATATTCGTTTTGTTCCCTTCAAGATTCGGGTCGCCATCAAACGCTTGCCAATCCCAGCGTTCTTTCGGAATGGTTGTGATCGAATCCTTTCCTTCTTTCAAATTGCGCCAAAATTCCTCTATATCCTTCGCGCCCGGGAATCGGCCGCTGATTCCGACAATCGCAACCGTATCCAAGCGGCGCGGCTCTTGTGTCCCTGCCGCAGCGTTCATTACCGTTGCGAAGCGCTTTTTCCGCTGCATTTTCGGTTTTTGGGCTTTTGGCTGCTCTTTTTTCGGAGACTCTTTCTTCTTTTCGCCGAAACGGCCCGGATGCTCTTTTGCCAAATATCCGGCGAGACCGCTGATCGTTCCGTACTCAAAGAAAATCGTCGGTGCCAGCTCCAGCTGATACGCTTCATTTAATTGATTCGTAAAGACGGTAAACGATACGGAATCAAAACCGTATTCACTCAATTCCGTATCTGTCTCAATGTCCTCACGGTCAACTTTTAAAATGCCGCTTACCATGGCTGTCAAAGCGGTGTGAAGCGTTTGAAGAGATTCTTCTGCATCGTGTTTTTCTTCCGGCTGAGAAGGAAGGCCGGCTTCTGCCTCATCCGTCAAATACTCTGCTAAACTGCGGATCGTCCCGTGTTCGAAGAAGATCGTCGGCGCCAGTTCCAGCTGATACGCTTCATTTAATTGATTCGTAAAGACGGTAAAGGATACCGAATCAAAACCGTATTCACTCAGTTCCGTATCAATATCAATCTCGTCTTGGCCGACTTTTAAAATTGAACTGGCCAATCGGATAAGCGCACCGTGCCATTTGTCTCCCGAAACGGCGGATACAGGCTCTATTTTTTCCACCTGCGGCTTTTCAGTTTCAGAAACATATAGGAACGACTGTTTTAATTTTGCTGCGTGTCCTTCGGCTGCTAAAAGCTGCGGCTTTTCCTGAGCCATTCCTTCATAAAATGCAGCCAGGCCTGACGCCTTTTGAAGCGGAACCATGCCGAAAGCTTTTTTCATCATTCTCTCCGTCTCGTCTCCCGCCTGCATACCGCCATCTTTCCACAGCGTCCAGTTAAAGGCGACCGTTTTTCCGTGCCGAAGGCCATTCTCCGTAAGGGATTGCCTGTAAGCGGCGTATGCATCCATAAACGCGTTGCCGGCGGCATAATCAGCCTGCCCGACATTGCCGAGAACGCCGGAAACACTGGAGAACAATACGAAAAAGTCAAGATTGCAGTCTTTGCTGGCTTCATCTAAATAAGCGGTTCCGATCACTTTCGGATCAAGCACTTCCCTGAACTCTTCCTTCGTTTTTTGCAGCAGGAAGCGGTCTTGTATCACTCCCGCAGCGTGAATAATTCCGTTAAGCTTTCCGAAATCCGCCGTAATCTCTTTTATCAGCGCTTCATTTTCCCGCCGGTCTGCCGCATTCAGCTTTTTGTAGACGACATTTGCGCCCGAGTGCTGAAGCATAGCAAGCTCACGCTGTTTGGCTTCTGTCAGATTTGAGCGGCCGGTCAGAATGATTTTCGGGTGTTTAACGCGACCTGCGATTTCTTTTGCGAACATCAACCCCAGGCTTCCTGTCCCTCCGGTAATCAGATATACGCCTTCGTCCTTCCAGACGGTGCCGCCCCCTGCGGGATGCACTTCTTCCCAAGCCTTCACATACCGTTTGTCTCCTTTATAACGGATATGTTTATCATGCGGCCGATGACTGTCGTTTTTCAGTTTTTGAGCGACAGCCGGCATTTCACCGATTGATTCCATTTCGATGAGCTGACAGTCAAGTTTTCCGTATTCCAGCTCGGCTGTTTTTAACAAACCTGTTAACCCCGCAAACAATTGCTGGCTGCCGTCTGCTGAAATAACGGTCTGAATCAGAATGCGGCCCTGCCTTTTTTCGCTGATGATCCGCCGGATGTGTTCGGCGATTGTCTGCGCGTAGCTTTGGAAGCGTTCAGCGGCTGTTTCACCCTCACCTTCTGCAATCAGCAGTTCGGCGTCTTTCAGGCCGGATGCCGCTTCATCTTTTATACGGCAGGCATCTTCACAAAGTATGATCAAATGCTCATCAGCATGGACAGAGGCTTTCTCGGATGCGGCGGCTTCTTTCCAGACCGGTGCAAACAAGACCTTTTCCGAGCCTGATAGCCGCCGAGCCGATTCTGCATCGCCTTCTAGCACTCTCGTAGAAAATCCTCTCACCTTCACGCAAAGCGCTCCTGTTTCGTCGAACAGGTCAATGTCGGCTTTCTGCACGGAATCACCGGTTTGATATCCTTCGCTGAAGCGTGCATGCGCCCGCATAGTCGGCGTGCATGCTTTGACGACTTCAAGATATTCCAGCGCAAACGGCAGAATCAGTTTTTGTCCGGAAAACTCCTGCATAATGCAGATCGTCGCCGTCTGAATAGCCGAATCAATGATGCTCGGATGAAGCGTAAATTGTCCGTTCGTATGAGAAACAGAATCCGGAAGCTGTATGTCCGAAAGCACTTCTTTCTCGCCGATAAAGGCGGACTTAATGCCTTGGAAGGCTTTTCCGTGGAACATCCCCCTGCTCCGGCCTTCCCGATAAAAGGCCGCCGGATCAAGAATGTCCGCTGTGCATCTGTTTTGTATGGCAGAAAGGTCTCTCTCAGGCTCTCGTTCAGCCTTTATGATTTCGGCCCGTCCTTGGCTGTGCAGCACTTCTTCATCGTTAGCGTTTATGCTGTAAATGTCATATGAGATGATGCCGTCCTCTTCAGGGAACAGCGCAATATGGACCTGGCGCTCTTGTTCGTGAACGACGATCGGCTTCATCCAGACGGTATGATGGAGCGTTATTCTGTCTTGGTCTTTTAATAAGCCGCCAAGCGCCCGTTTTACCGCTTCATAAGACATTTCCAAATATGCCGCTCCCGGCAGCACAGCTTTTTCCCTGACCACATGATCCTTCAGGAAAAATTCTGAGCCTGTAAACCGTGAGCTGAACCGCTGAACGGCCAAATCTGACGTATTTTGCTGCACGAGCGGGTGTAAAACTGAGACTCCGGTGTGTGCGGCAGATGTGTTCTTTTCTGCTTTTTTCGGCCAGTACGGCTCCTTTGCAAACGGGTAGACCGGCACGCTGATTCGTTTCGGATGCTTGTCTTTGTAAAGCTTGTGCCAATTAATGGCGACACCTTTACTCCACATTTCACAGAGCTTCGATCCTTTTCCTTTCGCAAGCCATTTCTCAATGAGTTCAGCGCTGTCATCATCATCAGAAAGCCAGGCAATATCTTTCGCCTGCTGTTTTTCTCCCCTGAAGCAGCCTGTTACAGCCGGCTTATCATTGATAAAATCGGCAAGCTGGCGTTTCAGCTCCGCAGTGCCGCTTGTGATAAAGGCCGCGCGCTCTTCCATCGCTTCCCTTCCGACTTGGAACGTGTAGGCAAGATCAGCGAGGTCGGCGTCCGTTTTTCTTTCCAGAAAAGCCAGCAGCTGTTTTGCGTACTTCTTCAGACGATCTTTTTTTCTGGCAGACAACGGAATGATGAACGGACCGGCAGCGTCTGCTGCCTCAGATGCATCCGGATATTGTTCAAAAATCGCGTGTGTGTTTGTTCCGCCAAGACCGAAAGAGCTTAAAGCCATGCGGTGCGCTGTGTTCTCACGGGTTAACTCTTTCTTTTCTTCCGCTACGTAAAACGGAGAGTCTTCTAAATGAAGATTCGGGTTCGGCTCTTTGTAATTGATGCTCGGCGCGATTTCCTGATGATATAAGCTCATGACAACCTTGATGCAGCCCGCCATTCCGGCCGCTGTATCCAAATGCCCGAGATTTGTTTTGACTGAACCGATGCCGCAGTATTGTTTTTTATCTGTATATCGGCCGTACACCGATTGAAGTGCGGACAGTTCAATCGGATCGCCGAGTTTTGTTCCTGTGCCGTGAGCTTCGACGTACGCGATCGTTTCGGGATGGATGCCCGTCTGATCAATGACCTTCTGAATGACCTCAGCTTGTCCTTTGACGCTCGGCGCATAAAATCCGACCTTATCCGCTCCGTCGTTATTGACGCCGATTCCGCGCAGCAGCGCATAAATATGGTCGCCGTCCTTAACGGCATCAGACGCTTTTTTCAAGAGCACGGCGCCGGCTCCCTCACCGCCGATCATTCCGTCAGCATCCGTGTCAAACGCTTTAATATGCCCGTCGCTCGAAAAATTCAGCCCCGGCTGATGAACATACCCGGCGCTTGATTCCGTATGAAGGGTCGCACCGCCGACAAGGGCGTACTTGGCTTCGCCGGACTGCAGGCTTTGAAAAGCCGAATGCAGGCCGATTAACGAAGATGAGCAGTTGGCATGGACAAAATAGCTCGGCCCTTTCAACCCGAGTTTATGAGAAATCATCGTCGGAATCGTACCGCTTTGGGCAAGCACCCATGACACGTAGCCATCCGGCGTTTCCAGCTGTGCTGTCGTCTCCTCCGGCAGCAGGCTGCGGTAAGAGTTAGTGCTGGCAGACATATACACGCTTGTTTCCGGAATTTCTTTGGAGATATATCCCGCATCCTCGATTGCCTTCCATGAATGGAGCAAAAGCATTCTCAGCTGAGGGTCCATATATTCCGCATCTTTCGGTGAAAAGCCGAAGAAACCGGGATCAAACATTTCTTTCCCCTCTAAAACTGATTTAGCCGGAACGAAGCCGGGATGATCAGCCAGTTCTTCAGAAATACCGAATCGGCGGAGCTCTTCTTTTGAAAAGAAGGTGATGCTTTCTTTGCCTTCTTTGATGTTATTCCAAAATTCATAATGATCTTTCGCTCCCGGAAACTCACAGGATATACCGATAACCGCAAGGCTGTCCTCGTAATAATCGGGAAATTCTCCCGCTGGGTGTTCCCGGTCTTCTGTATTCACTTTCTTTTGCGGCACAGGAGCCAAAACGGCTTCTTTCGGTTTTTGTTCTATGATGTACCGGCTGATGTCTTTTACCGTCGCGTATTCAAACAGCTCCGTTACGCTGAATTCACAATCCAGTTCCTGCGTCATCCGGTCAGTGACAGTCACGGCAAGAAGCGAATCTCCCCCCGCATCAAAAAAGCGGTCATCAAGCTCTATATCTTTGCTTTTCAATACATCCTGCCAAATCGCCAGTACCGCCTGCTGGATATGAGATGATGAAAATGTTTGTGTGTCCGGCTGCTTTTCCGTCAGATCGCGCGCAGCAAGAAGCTTGCGGTCCACTTTTCCGTTCGGTGTGAGCGGAAGCTCTTCAAGACGGATAAAAGAAGCTGGCGTCATATAGGCCGGCAGCGCTTGTTTCAAATGATTGCGCAATTCCTTTGCAGACGGAAGCGGCTCTCCGTTTTTCAGAATATAAAACGCGCAAAGCTTTTCATTTCCGGAGTGATTGTTCACAACCACTACGCTTTCCTGTACGGCCGGATGGGCATTCAGCCGGCTCTCAATATCTCCGGGTTCAATCCGGTAGCCGCGGATTTTGACTTGGGTGTCCATCCGTCCCATGTATTCAATGCGGCCGCCGGGGAGAAAACGCGCCATATCGCCTGTTTTATAAAGCTTTGATCCCAGTTCGAGCCGGTGGCTGACGAAAACTTTATCTGTCAGCTCAGGCTTGTTGAAATACCCTCTTGCCAATCCGTCTCCCGCAATACAAAGTTCTCCCGGCACCCCTTCTAAAACAGGGTTGAGACCGGAATCCATAATATACACACGGGTATTGGCGATCGGGCGCCCGATCGTAAGCGCGCTCTCATTTTCCGTGATACGCTGCACCGCGGACCAGATTGTCGTCTCTGTCGGCCCGAACATATTCCAAGCCTCACTTTTCGTATCGAGAAACTGCTGCTTCAATTGTTCGCTGAGCGCCTCTCCGCCGCAAAGGATTTTCACTTTTTCTTCATTTGACCATCCGGAATGAAAAAGCATTTTCCATGTAAACGGCGTCGCCTGCATGATCGTCGGTTTGTACTCTTGAATCAGCTCTTTCAGCTTCCGTGCGTCTTTTGTGACTTCTGTCTTACAGATGTTGCACTCCGCTCCTTTGATTAAAGGAAGGTACAGCTCCAGTGCCGCGATGTCAAAGCAATATGTCGTGACGGCAAGCAGTTTGTCTTCGGACGAAAGCCCCGGTTCATGCGCCATCGAGATTAAGAAGTTGGTCAGCGCCCGGTGCGGAATCATGACACCTTTTGGTTTGCCCGTGCTGCCCGACGTGTAAATGACATACGCCAGATCGTCAGGTGTCACTAACCGCTTCAGCGACGTTCTTTCCGCGGCTGTACTTTCAATATGAGACCAATCGCGGTCAATGGCAGTTGTCTGCACGCCTCCCCAGTTCAAAGAGTGCTCTAAATCAGCTGTCGTCAGGCACATTGAAATCCTGCTGTCGGTGATCATATATTCCAATCTGTCAGCGGGATAAGAAGGATCAAGCGGCACATACGCTCCCCCGGCTTTTAAAATGCCGAGAAGGCCGACAGCCATATGCAATGAACGGTCTGTATAAATGCCGATGAGATCATCAGGGCCTGCACCGTGCGCCTGCAAATAGAGCGCCAGCTTCGTGCTTTTTTCATCAAGCTCACGGTACGTCAGCCTTTGCTGTTCATACACGACCGCACAAGCGTCCGGTGTTTCTGCCGCCTGACGTTCGAATAATTCATGGAAGCAGGCATCCGGATATTCACGGCTTGTCTCATTCCAAGTCTTAAGAATCATGTGCTCCTCTCTTTTTGTCATGAGAGAAACGTTCTCAAGCGGCATATCCGGATTCGCCGTCAAAGCTTCAGCAGCCTGTACAAATTGGCTAAAAAGCCTGGCCGCCCCTGCTTCGTCGAATAATTCGGTGCTGTATTTAATCGTAAGATCCATGCCTGATGCTGCTTCCCACATTTCAAAAACAAGATCATATTCCCCCTCCTGATGAATGTCTTTTACAAACTCACAGGAGAATTCCTTGTATTCATCAAGCATCGATTGATAGCTCGAATGCTGCAGAAAGTTCTGATAGAAAAAGGTATTGCTGAAAACAGGCGAACCGTTCTGCCGGGGTTTCGCATGCACATCACGCACCATTTTCGGAAACGGATAAAATGAGTGATCCAGTCCGTCCAGAACGGCATCCTGCACCTTTTGAACAAAGTCAGCAAATGTTTCTTTTCGTCCGGCTCTGTTCCGTATGGGAAGCATGTTGAGGAAATGGCCGACCACTCCGTCAAAGCGTTCTTCGGGTCTGACCATTGCAGGCATGCCTGTCACAATATCTTCCTTATCCGTATATTTGCTTAAAAGCACCATGTAACAGCTCAGCATGACGGTAGACAAATGAATCGAACGGGATGCGGCAAACGCCGTTATATTATTCAGCAGCCGTTCGGGAAGACGGCGTGTCAGCGTATCTTCTGTAAACTCCGGAACACTGCTGTCCGTGCGCATCGGCGGAAGCTGAAGGTCAGGCAGATCGCCCCCGAGCTGTTTCATCCAGTAAGCGCGGGCAGCTTTGCTTTCTTCCCCCGCTAAATACCGCTTTTCCCAAGCCGCGAAATCGGGATGAATGCCGGGAACGGCGGCCGTAAACTCTTCTTTTCCCTCCAGCAGCGCCTGATAATGATCCAGCAGACTGTGAATAAATGTAATGGATGAAATGCCGTCAAACACGATGTGGTGAATGACCGTCAAAAGATAATGTTCCGCGGCGGATTTTGAAAGCAGCTGCACGCGCAGCAAAGGCCCGCCTTCTTTGACAAACGGCTCTTTCACTTTTTTCCGTATCAGAGCGGATATTTGTGATTCATTGACGTCAGAAATATCTTCTTCCGAGAATACAAAAGGATTTGCCGCTTCTATGAAATAAAACCCGCCGTCTGTTTCATTCACCGCGCTTTTGAGCATCGGATGCTGCTTTAATACGAACTGAAACGCCTGTTTCAGTTTCTCTTTGTCGATTCCGGATGTGAATCGGAAACAGAGCGGGACATGGTATGCAGTCGTTTCAGGCGACATTTTCTGCAATGTCCACAGCCCTTTTTGGACTTCTGAAAGCGCTGGCGCCATTTGCCGTCTCTCCCGTTCTGCCGGCGGTTCGGCTTTTTGGGGATGATGCTCCGCTGACATGTTTGCCGCTTTTTCTGCAGTATAAGCCGCTAAAGCGCCAATCGTCGGGTTTTTGTGCAGCTCTCTTGCCGTCAGCCGGATGTGATACGTTTTTTCAATTGATCTGGCGAGTTTCATCATCTTGATGGAATTGACGCCAAGACTTTGAAACGGCGTATTTGGATCAACGAGCTCATCTGCGATGGAAAGTTCCTCTTTCAGAAAACGGATAAAATCCCGTTCAATATCTTTCTCTGCAGAAGCCGTGTCTGAATTGCCGCCTTCTTGCCTGCTATTATGTAATGAATCAAATTGCCCTTGTTCGAATGAATGTTTCAGCTGAGTGCGCTGGATTTTCCCGATCGCCGTCTTAGGAATGTCTTCTTTTGCGACCGGAAGCAGATAATCAGGGGTAACGCCGATTCTCTGTGTCACGTGCTGGTGAATGTGATGAAGAAGCTTCGTCATGCGGTTCTCATCCAACGGAACAGATGTCACAAAGAAAATCGCCAGCTCATCTGTCGTGCTTTGATTCGGCCGGACGGCGCATGCCGCTGTATAAGATGTTTCAATTTCCGGCAATTCCTCAACGGCTGATTCAATGGCGTGGCTGTAATAATTAACACCGTTGATAATGATGGCATCTTTCGTGCGCCCCGTTATCGTCAGGCGGCCTTCACGCAGAAATCCGAGATCTCCCGTTTCAAACCAGCCGTCTTCTGTAAAGACACTGTCATTTAAGTCCGGGCGCTCATAATATCCGCTCGTTACAGTCAGACCGGACACTTGGAAGCGGCCGATTTCTCCTTCCTCCACCACTTGATTGCGGTCATCCGTAATTCTCATATTAAATCCCGGGATCGGCAGACCGATCTCGACGAAACGATCGTCGTCACTCGTGTTTTCCAATGTAAACTCATCTGAGAAAATAACGCCCGAAGACGTTTCGGACATTCCCCATGCGGGACGGATGGCATTAGCCGGCAGACCGTGCGGCTCTAAAAGCTCCATAATTCTGCGTCCGACTTTCGCAACCGCGGCCTCCCCGCCGTTCAGCATGTAACGCATGGAAGATAAGTCCCATTTCCGCGTTTGAATCTCTTCTGCAAAATCGGCAAGCAGTCCGAAGGCAAAATTGGGGGCCCACGTGACCGAAGCGCGGTAATGATCAATCAGGTCGAGCCATTTTAAAGGGTCCATCAAAATGGATTCGCTCGGTATGTTGATTTCCTCACATCCGAGATAAACATCACGCAGATGAAGCATTCCGATGCCGCCGACGTGGTCAAAAGGCATCCAGTTAAACGTGACATCCTCACTTGTATAGCCCTGCATCTGAATATTTCCTTTGACCATGCAGACGATGTTTTCATGGCTGAGCATCACGGCTTTCGGCGTGCCCGTGCTTCCCGAGGTCAAAAGCAGCATCGCTAAATCTTCCGGACGGGGATGATGACAGTCCGTGTCCATTTCATGCGCACTGAGATCTTCTGCCGCCAAAGCGCAAAACCCGGAAAGCTCCTGCTCCTTCGCCCATTCAGTCATCTCCGGCAGCACGTCACGGCTTGTGATGACATACGGCTGATTCAACAGCATCCAGGCGTCTTTCAGTTTTTGCGTCCCGCTGTTCATTTCTGTATAAGCCGGAGCGGCCGCAAGCGGAACCGGGATCGCTCCTAAAAAAACACAGCCCCAAAAAGCAGGAATCAGCTGGGAATTGTCACTGAGCTGTAATATGACTTCATCCTGAGCCTTCACTCCTGATTGGCGGAGCCCTTTCACAATCGAAAGAGCGATCTTTTTCAGGCCGCTGTAAGTCTGGTACACTTTGGTGCCGTCAGGCTGTATATATGTGATGCCCTTTTGATCTCCCGCTGCCGCGGCGGTTTTGTGCAGGACTTCAGGAATCGTCATCGGCTGATCCGCTGAAAGCCGCAATGATTTTCCATAGCTGACAGATGGCTTGAGTAACCCGCTTGCCTTCATATCACTTTTCATAGAGCTGCCTCCATTTCATCTGTATGTAAGATGTATGTCTTATACTCCGTACATCGTCGTGATTCGTTTTTTCACTTCATCATCATGAAACGTCTCATCGTGCATGATTAACTCCTTCTCAATGACGGCCGGAAGCTGCTCGCGAAACGGCGTCACCAAGTGCCTTTTCAATGTAATTAAAGAGTTTCTCGGTTTTTCCGCAAGCTCACGGGCCAATTCCTGCGCATAGTCTAGTACTTCCTGCCGCGGAAGCACCGGAAAAGGCACCCCTCTTTTCTCCAAGTCACCGCCGCGGTAGTGGCCGCCGTTTAACAGCATTTCATGGCCGAGGCTTGCCCCAAGCTTCTCCGGAACGATAAAGGTAGCGCCCATTCCGGGGGTGAAACCGTATTTCATAAAGTTTGCGGTATACACGCTTTCTTTGCTTAAAATGACAAAATCACTGAAAAGCCCCATGACAAACCCGCCTCCGATTCCGTGGCCCTGCATGGCGGAAATGACGGGGATATCACATTCCAGCGCCAAAGAGTACATGCGGTCTTCCGTAAACTTCGTGATACCCTGCTGAATCCTGAGCAGGCCTTCCTGTGTGCCTCCGGAAGCAAAGTAATGGCCGTATCCTGTTAAAATCACAGCTTTATAGACTGACGATTTTTTTATACGGGTGAATGCTTCCATCAATCCATCCGTCAGTTCTTTGGAGAAGGCGTTTTTATGGGCTTTATCCTGCATTGTCACTTGGATAATATCCGGTTCAATTTCGAGCAGTTCAACTGCGGCGTTCGGCATGATATCCTCCTAACTGTTCTCCGTTTCCCAAGGAAGCCGCCCCGTTTCTGCATAACGGAAGATGGCTGATTGGTTATCCGGATCTGAAAACATCGCTTGATTTTCGGCTAGAGCAATGGATTTCGAACGATGAACAAGGTCGTTTAAGGAATCTATGTATTTTTTATAGCGGATGACTGCTTTTTTCGACAGCGGACGAAGGCGCAGCAAATGCTTTCTCAGCTCTGTTGCTGAGTCCGGGACGCATACGTCACAAAGTCCCCATTCAAGCGCCTGGCGTGCCGGCACGGGCTTTGTCATAATCGTCATATAATGCGCCTTTTGAAATCCGATTCTTTGAATTAAAAACGGCAGAACGCAGGCCGGATAAAGTCCGAATAACAGTTCAGATAAACTGAACGAAGCACTCTCCTCTGCAATGACGATATCGCACGCGGCGGCAAAACCGACACCTCCCGCATTTACTTTTCCGCGGACGCGGGCGATTGTGATGTACGGCCCGGATTTTAATGCCAGCCACAAACGGTAAAGCGGCTCCTGCGATTCAGCATGCTGCATTCCCTGCCTCATTTTCCGGTACATCTCATCAAAATCCGCCCCGAAACAAAATACCTCCGGCTGCCCTTCAAGCACTACGGAGGTCACGGAGTCTTCACATTCAGAAAGAACGTGCAGGCATTCCTCCACTAAACGCTCATTAATCGTATTGTTGGCTTCAGGCCGATCAAAGGTGATGAAGCAGACATTTTGCTGAAAACGGACGTTTATCGTTTCATAGGTCACGATATCCACCTGTATTTCCGATGAAATTCCGTGATTTCTTCCAAATACAAACGAGGGCTTCCGGCATGATGGTCTAAAATGTTCGGAATCATATTCATATCCAATTTGACATTCCGGGTTCCGAACTTCACCAGACCGCTGCCTTTAAACAATTCTTCATACTCCTCCATGGACAGCCTGTACCTGTTGTTCAGGTGCTCTTCTATTTTGAAAGAATGCTGCCGCGTTTGTCCTTCAGGCGTCACAACGCCGCTGTAAAATTCTGAACAGCACCCGGAGCCGTACGAAAAACAGCCGATCCGCTTAGAAGTGTCGAATGCCCCTTGGTCAATCGTGCTTGCAAGAGCCAGTAAAGAGGCTGCTCCCATAATGTTTCCGACTCTTTGGCAGTAGCGGAGCCCCGGCTCTACTCTGGTTTGAAAATCCTGTTCAATTTCAGCGTTTTTCGCTTTTGCAAGCTTGCGCATCATCGTCCGGTGGGCCCCTTTGACCATGCCGCCAAACGGTGTATGGAAGGCAAGATAGTGAAACGTCTCTTTGTAGTCAGCGCCCGGCACACGGTTTTTGTACTCGCGAAAAGTCTGTTCACAGCAATCGAGATAAGACATCAATGACAAGTCGGCGTCACCGGCTTCACTGTCCGGGATCGGACGGCATGTATCCATCACCTCATAGCCGTAATAGCCGTTGGCGCCCGCATCCGCCTGAAATACGATTGGATTTTCACCGATCAATAAGGCGACGGCACCCGCTCCGGCGCTCGGTTCTGCGTAAGACCAATCCTCGCTTAACGCATCGCCGCCTTCGGCAATTAAAAACCGGGAAATATCCGTCGCGACGACAAGCGCCTTCGCTCCGGGAGATGTCTGCGACAAAATAAAGTTAAGCGCCATCTGCAAACCCGCCGTTCCTGAATAACAGGCTTGCTTCAGTTCAAATAAACGGCAGTTCCGGTTGAGGCCTAAGTAATCATGAATATATGTACTGAGTGATTTTCCGAAGTCGATGCCGGACTCCGAGCAGGTAATCAGCAGCTCGATTCTGTCTTTTTCAGCCTCTGTCAATCGGTCGATAATCGGCTTTGCCGCGTTAACGCCGAATGTGACGGGGTCTTCGTACGGAAGCGCCACCGCTTTTTCTTTCATCAGTAAATTCTCAAATCTGGCAGGGTCTAAGTTTCTGTACTCCGCCAGCTGCATGACATCAAGGTATGCTGTCCCGCCAAACACATTTATCGCTTCTATTCCGGCAGCCGCCATGAACTTCGCCTCCAATATGAATTTTGAGTTTCCGATTATTTCACCGTTTTATCAGACAGCCTGTACCTTTTCATAAAGCTTTGCTGCCAATTCGCCGATGTTTGACACTCCCGTCAGCTCAACACGCGGGATCTGCAGTGATAATTCTTCAAGCATCATCGTGATAATTTCGGCGCGGTCCACTGAATCCGCCCCCAGATCAACTAACCGGTCTTCCTGTGAAAGCTGTTCGCCTTCTAAATCAGGCAAAACCTCGTAGATTGTGTTCTGCAGCAATTCAAAGATTTTTTCTTTACTCATTGTCAGTTCCTCCCTGTTTCATCTTTTATGAATATTCCATGTTTTCAATCTATCATTTCGTCTTGTCAACACGTTTGCAAAAATGAACCTAACTTCTGATTCAAAAGCGTGGCCGTCTCTTCCATAAGCCGCAGGCCGATATCATCGGCATGGCGGTTTTTCCAGGACTCCAGCTCCGTACCTTTCACCCATTGATTAAAGGCGCCTAATGCCGGGCCGCAATGAATCTGGAAGTCTACCTTGGCATCCGGGTCTCCTTTAATCGCCGAAGCAGAACTTTGCCTGAAATACCATTTGAATATGAGCGCCATTTTCTGTTTCGGATTCCGTTCGGCTTTTGAAATGTCTTCATTCGAATAATGAGCCTTCACTTTGTCATAAATACTGCTTACACTTGCCTTAAAATACTTCTCTTCTATTTGTCTGAGTGTCTTTTCATCAATTTCTTCAATTGAGCGGTGACGCTGATACAGTTCATGCAGCTTAGAGGCGCGGGTCGGAAAGAACAGCCCTTTCTTTAATACCTGCACCTTGCTGCCTGATTCAAACATATCGCCGGCCGGCGCGTAGGCCGTATCCTGTACATTCATCTGCTGCAGGAGGTCCTTTACGAGGCCGCTCGTCGCTGCCTCAACGGTGCATTGGTTAATAGATCCGGTCACAATAAAATCAGCGCCGAGCATAAATGCGGCCATGGCAGCCTCGGGCGTTCCGATTCCCCCTGCGGCTCCGACGCGGACGGTTTTGCCGTATCGGTATTTTTTCATCATGTCATCTCGTAAACGGATGATCGCCGGCATGAGACTGTAAGCAACTCCGCCGTCAGTGTGGCCGCCTGAATCAGCCTCTACGCAGATGTCATGCGCAACGGGTATTTCTCTCATCAGACTTGCTTCTTCAGGGGTAATTTTGTTTTCGGCTGCAAGTTTCTGCAGAATGTGATCAGGCGCCGGGCTGAGAAACGCTTCCGCTACTTCCGGACGGGACAGCTTGGCGATAATCCGCTGACGCGCTATTATTTGTCCGCCGGCACCGCGTTTTAACCCCTTAGCGCGAAACCTTACTAAAGCGGGAGTAACCGTTAAAAACGCTGATGCTTCCAAGTTCTGAACCCCATGCTTCAATAAAAGATCAATCATTTTTTCTTCTGAATCTGTATGCTTCATGTTATGTACAATATTTATGCCGAAGGAACCGCCGTCACGAAGCTCATGCTGAATTGACAAAATGGCGTCCTCGACGTGCGCGATGTTCAAACCGCCCGTTCCGAAAAAGCCCATCATTCCTTTTTCGGCCAGTTTGACGACCATTTCCTTCGAAGAAATTCCGCGGTACATGCCGCCGGCCAAGTAGGCGTATTTCAATTGATAATCGCGCTTAAACTCTTCATTTCCTAAAGACGCCGCCGTAATTGAGCTTTTTCCAGTCTCAGCCGGGACTTTGATTTCATCTGTTATCGGATCCGCTTCAGCCGTAATTCTTTGAATCAGCCCCGTCAGCACTTTTCCGGGACCGATTTCCTCAAAGCTCATGTTCTTTCTTCCCATTAAGAAACGGATACTGTCAGTCCAGTTCACCGATCCCGTTATTTGTCCGGTGAGTGTCTCTTTCAGCTCTCTCTGCTCATAGGGTCTTGCCGTCACATTTGAAATGACCGGAATGGACAGCGGCTTAAAATGGAAAGATTCGATAAACCGTGAAAATTCCTCCTTCGCTTCCAGCATGTATCTGGAATGAAAGGCGCCGCTGACATTTAAGCGGTGAACCATTTTTACGCCGTTTACGGCTTCAAAAACGGATGCGGCTTTTTCAATATCTTCTTTATAGCCGGAAATGACAATTTGCTGCGGTGTGTTCATGTTGGCAATATCAATCATATCCAAGTGATTTTCTCTTAAAACATCCGTCACCTGCTCATGAGTCAGGCCGATCACCGCTGCCATGCCGCCTCCTTTTGCGCGGCTCATCAGTTCGCCCCTTTTTTTGACCAGCTGTAAGCCTTCTTCGAAATCAAAGGCGCCCGAAGCGTATAACGCGTTATATTCGCCTAAACTGTGTCCGGCGGTAAAATCCGGTTTCAAGCCGGTTTCTTCTGTTTTTTTCAAATAACTGAGGGCATTGACGACATAGAGCGCCGGCTGAGTGAACTGAGTCTGATTGAGACGTTCTCCGTCCCGGCACAGCTCCTGAATGGAATATCCGAGAATGTGATCGGCCTTTGCGGTTAATTCAGGATAGCGGCCGAACAGGTCCTCTCCCATCCCGATTTTTTGCGAGCCTTGGCCTGGAAAAACAAAGCTGATCA
This sequence comes from Bacillus sp. FCW2, assembly GCF_021228595.1. Lineage (NCBI taxonomy): Bacteria > Bacillati > Bacillota > Bacilli > Caryophanales > Bacillaceae > Bacillus > Bacillus sp. FCW2. Next base: position 1,803,574 of record NZ_CP089436.1, read on the forward strand.
TCTTACAGTCTCCTTCCGGGCGGTGATAAAATGCTGTCTTCTATTTGCTGCAAATGTGTTTGTTCTTTATGAAACGGCGTCATAATGGCACGGATGCGTTCAGCCGATCCCGCAGGAAGAATCTGTTTGGCAAATGCGGCCAATGTTCCGGAAGGCCCGGCATCGATATACAATCCTTTTTGGCGGCTGTCTGCGAATTGAAGCGCTTCGCGGAATCGAATCGGCTTTCTTACGATATCCCAGAAAAAGTCCGCTTGTATATCGGTCTCAGCCTCTCCGGTCGCACTGGAGATGTACGGTATAAACGGAGTCCGGATTGATTTCTGAGCTAAAAAGCGCTTGTACGGCTGTTCCGCCTGATCAACCAGCGCTGAGTGAAACCCGTAAGATACCGGCAATAGCTGATGAGGAATCTGCTTTTCTCTCAGATCGTCCATGATCTTTTTGATATGTTCCCGCTCTCCTGAGATGACAAAGTGAGAATGATAGTTTACAGATGCCAATTCACTATGTTCGCCGAGCAGCGGATCATCTTGATATAAAGCCGGATCACCCAGTATCGCAAGCATGCTGCCGTTACGGCAAGTTTCCGTAACGATTCGGGCCTGTTCCAGCACGCAATCTAAAGCATCCTCGGCGCTCAGCACGCCCGACACAGCGGCCGCTGCATACTCTCCGAGGCTTGCTCCGATCACATAATCGGGACGTATGCCTCTTTGCTCCAAAGCATATGCAAGTGCGTACTCAGCCATAAAAATGGCAGGATGGCTGAAAAGAAGGCGGTCAAATGGATCAGACAGACGATTGCCTGTATGATACATCTCTTTAAGGACAGAGTAACCGAAACGGCTGACTGCAAAATCGTCCAAGTCAAGCATTTTCTGCCGAAAAGCGGCGTTATGTGCAAACAGCTCTTTCCCCATTTGATAGTATTGGGAACCCTGTCCAGAAAACATGAAAACAATTGGCTGGTTCATTTGTTCTCCTTTTTGCTCTTTATTTTTTCAAAATATTGATTTGTGAGTTTTTCGTGATGTCGTGTGCAGGTGAAGTGGTCGTGATGTTGTATGGCTGGCACTATTGTGTGAGATAAGAATTTTGACTTGCGTTCCGCTACATGGCGGGTGAAGCTTCAGTTTCTTTTTTGATGCGGTGAATAAGTCCTGTCAGCACATGGCCCGGGCCGACTTCTTCAAATTCCATCCGCCCTTTGTCCAGCAGATAGCGGATGCTGTCGTTCCATCGCACTGAATGGTCGATCTGATCGGCCAGAACGGAGTGGATTCCGTCTTGCTCATAAGGTCTGGCATGCACATTAGAAATGACAGGAATTGATATAGCAGAAAAATGAAATGACTGTAAAAATTTTTCGAACTCTTGTTTTGCTTCACTCATATATCTCGAGTGAAAAGCGCCGCTTACGTTTAACGGATGAAACATCGTAACGTCTTTTAATCCTTCGAATACGCTTTTGGCTCTTTCAATGTCTTCTTTGCGTCCGGATATGACAACTTGGTGAGGAGAATTCATATTGGCAATATCAATCGTATGTAATCCGTGCTTATGAAGGGCGTCTGACACTTGAGATGCAGTTAACCCCATAACAGCGGCCATTTTTCCGTCAGTGGCCATACTCATTAATTCGCCTCTTTTACGGACAAGCTGCAGGCCGGTAATAAAATCAAAAGCACCTGCTGCAAACAGCGCATTATATTCTCCCAAACTGTGGCCGGCCACATAATCCGGCTTTATGTCATTGTCTTGGATTTTTTTCAAATAGCTTAACGCGTTTACAACATATAAAGCAGGCTGGGTGAACTGAGTCTTATGAAGATTGGAATACGGATTCTCAAGACAAAGCCGTTTCATGGAATATCCGAGTGTTTCATCAGCCTGCTCCGTTAAGTCTTTAAATTCATCAAACAATGAGCTCCCCATTCCCTGCTTTTGAGAACCTTGTCCGGGGAATAAGTATGTGATCATTTTCTCAGCCATCCTTTCTCGGATTCAGATAAGAAGCATGTTCAAGTTGATAGTAACTTCACAAAAATACCATGTCAAGTTAATTTATCCTATGCGAACTCCTGAATAATGCCTATTTTTCCCTGCCGGAAGTCGGGCTCAGGGCTTTCGGAACAGGCGTAAGCAGAATGTCCCATCCGGCCTGCCCGGCGTTCTCTTCCGCAAACTCCCGTTACTCAGCCATTCATCACCAGAAATCTAGTAATAACTACCATTCCATTTCAGAAGTTCCTTGCCTCAAAAGGAAAGCTAGTTAGATAGAACTAAATTACTCATTACTTAAAATGAAACAGCCCTTTTTGATTTTTTCTGTTGCGAAAATTCACGAAATGTTCTTTTTTTTCAATCTGAAAGTAAATATTGTTTTTCAAAAGACTCTCCATTTTTTGACCCGGCTTCTCCCCGAAGGAGTGCCCCGGATACACACGCACATGCGGCGGAATGGAGGCTTTGATCCTCTGTATACTGTGAAACATATCTTCAGCTGAGCTGCCCCTGTCCTCACATATACCGCACCCTTCTGTAAACACGGTGTCACCGGTAAAAAGATGATCAGATAGCAAATAGCACATTCCCCCGGCCGTATGTCCCGGGGTCAGTATACTTCTGATGATAAACCCTCCGGCCGCAAAGGTTTGGCCGTCTTCAAGCGCTATTAAGTTTCTGCACCGGAATTGATAGAAATCGATTTCCGCCGACGACATGTATATATCAGAATGATAGATTTGCTGAAGCGGCTCCGCCAAGTTTACATGGTCATAATGCGAATGTGTTAATAAAATAGCTGATAAATCAACATCCAATTCATGCAGTTTATCGGTTATTTTATCGATTTCCCAGGACGGGTCCACCGCTATCGCAGATTTTTTTGAGCGGTCTGCGATAATATAACAATAGTTGGACCACATCTGGTGATAAGTTTTGATTTGATGCACTTCATATGTATGATCCATTGTCACCATTCCCATTTAAAAGATCCGGGCAGACTGCTGCCGCCGCCCAGCCGACTGTAACCACTTTACCAGATGACACCACGTTTTTCCATGGATTTTCCGGTAAAGATAAAAAACTGCTCAAATCAACCAAAAGAACGAGCCTCCGGTTTTTAAAATTTGTTATCGTAATATATAAGGAAATAAGATTATTCATTTACATGAATACTTTAGGAGATTTTATTCAGAAAATGAAGGATGAATATGGGTTTCGGATAAAAAGAAAACAAATTGAGCTTTTGTTTTGAAAAGCAATTGTCGAAGTAGCCTGAGAGGATAATCAGTCTTTAAATGACATTCAATCTAGATTCTTATTTCAATCCTTTTCTTCAAGATAACCTAAACCGATACGGCTTCCCCAAAATATATCAGAATACCTTAGCTCCTTACCCGAATTTAAATGTTATGCTTATGAGTTGGCATTAACGCACAATTCCGAATTAGAAAAATACGACGTAATTCACACACAAGATGTTGTTTCCTCACTTCACTTTCTTGGAACAGCCGGAGCATTCTCCCCTGAGTAATCTTTTATGCTAGAGATAAAGCATCTTCTGGACCAAACGGCACGTACGCCGCTTGATGGATTACTTAAACTCTTATGTTTCCTCTTTAAACGGGACTATTGTTGGTGATTATCAAATTTAACCTGTGTTAAGCTTTAGACGGGAGGTAATTATGGAAAATAAAAGAAACGCTGAACCGAGCCCAAAAGCTATAAGAATTCTAACTTACATCATTCCTATAGTTTTAATAGGGCTTATCCTTCTTCTTAAGAATATTAATACCGCAGCAGCAGAAATTTCATTTTATATTGTTGCTGTCGGTGTGGTTCTCTTAGTGGTTTTCAGTTTGATCAAAAATAGAAAAAACCGCAGGAAGAACTAAATGTAAGGGGGGCTAATTACTAGTCCCCCTTGATTCTTGCACATTGTCAACTCACCAAATTCCAATTTTATTTAAATTCTTCCCCCATCTCCCTGTGAATTTGTAAGAGGAGGTACTTGTATAACCCATGATAATCATGTAGCTTTCCAATTACTTTTATAATCATTTGACCCTTTAAACATTGGCGGAAACATTGAAACAAGTTTAAATCTTGGTCCCCCCTGATGTTGCTCATATATTTTTATCACTTGCTCGTGATCTTTTCGGTAAGTCCTTTTGACATTTCCCTCATTATATTAACCTCGGAGAATTCTTAACGAAATTCATTTTACTCCGGGTTTCAACATGGTAAAATTTTAAATAACATTTTATCGCGAAAGGATATGATCATGAAAATCTTTGAAGCAACCACCCTGCTTTCTGCCGCCAAACAACGCGCAAATGAATACAAAGAATTGCGCAGCCAAATGACGAACCTGAAAAATGCGTTCCAAGGCATAGCAGACCTGGGCGACAGCGATTTTTCGGGCAAAGGCGCTGACAACATCAAAGCCTTATTTCAAGATCATGCAGGCGTCACAGATGAATGGTTGGAATTGATTGATATGAAAATTGCATTTCTCACAAGCATAGAAGCTATGGTTGAAGATGCCGGCCTTTCATACTCTTATGTGGAAGAATCTTTCCTTGAACATGAATTGACAAACGCACTTGATAAATCAAAAGCGATTATGCAAGAGCAGCGCAATGACATGAAAGGTATCCTTGATGAAATCGCAGATATACTGCCGCTTGATCTCTTTTCAACCGATAACGCAGATCAAAAATTAGTTGATTCGGATACAACAAGAAGAGAAACAATACAAAAAATTGGTGAACTGGATAACAACCTTTCAAATGAGTATGCGTTGACAGAAGCTAATGAGGCGTTTATTATGGCGGATTTTCAGGCATTACAGGATGCGACAGGTAAAGGCAAAAACGCCACCCCGCTCAACTATAATGCTAAGGCGTATCGGAAAAGTGAAATCCACCAGATGCAAGCAGGATTGCATAAGCAGTCATCCGAATATCTTTCGTTCAAAAAGCAGCAGGCTGAAGAGCGAAGAATCGCCAAGGAACAAGAAGAGTTTGCAAATAGACCCTGGTACGAAAAAACGTGGAATGTTGTATGTGATTTTACAGGTGAGGTTACCGGATATTATGATTATAAAAGGGCCGCTGATGGAGTTGACCCCGTCACAGGTGAAAAACTCACTGCCGGGCAACGGGTCGCAGCCGGGGGAATGGCTGCTGCTGGCTACATTCCGATTGTTGGGTGGGCAGGCTGCATCTTTAAAGGCGGAAAAGCAGTCTATTCAACTGGAAAAGCAATATACAAGGCTGATAAAGCGCTCGAATATATAAAACTTCCAAGACCTTTAAAGCTCTTCATAATTCAGAGAAAGGACTATACGGGCTTGCGTCTGCAAATGGGTTCGGCGAGGCTGTAACCGGCCGGGATATGTTCGGGAATAAAATATCTGATGAGAGACGGGAAAACGGATTCCATCAAGCATTGGCTGTAATCAGCCCTATAGGTATGATTGGGACGGGAAAAGTCTTAAAGGCAAACGCTGGAACAGGAAAACCTTCTAACCTGTTCAGAGGAGAAAATTTCCCCTATGCTGCAAAAAGGGAAAATGGCATCAGCAAATCTTATATATCACCTGAAACCGGAAACTTAATACCTGCTAACAAAAGTGGACTGTATAAAGGTCGTCAGGTAACTGTAACAGAACATATTTTAGGAGGATATAGAAGAGGCGGAAAATCAAATAGCCCATATACCAGCTTTACAGTCAACAAAAAGATTGCAAAAGGTTACGGGGATCATACTATTGAATTGGACATATCCTCTCTTCGAAAAGCAATACGCTCTGGTAAGCTAAAAGAAGTTGCCATCCTTAACCCTAAGCAAATTGAGAGACTTATAAAAAACGATACGAGACAAACAGACAATTGGAAAAATAAAGCCCTCAAATGGACAAATAGAGATACTGAGTATTTTGTTAAAGGTGAGATACCAAAAGAATACTTCAAAATGTTTTCTAAGGAGTGACGCTTATGTTTCTTTACTATCAAAATGAGTGTTTAGGTAAAATTGAAGGGGTTGCAGTAGAAGGGTCTTGGGCTTATGGCAAGATTATCCCTAATGACAAGATGGAAAACTTCAAGGACTTCTTTAGAGCTGTAGTAGATGAAGATGACCCCTCTGCAATTGAGAAGTTTGACGACGATCTATTAGACGATGATAATTGGTTTATTGTTGACGATGAGCAAAAAAGAGTAGGAATTTCCCTGCCCGGAATCTATGAAGAAGATAACGAAATAAATTGGAGATGGAGATAAATCGGATTAGGGTCCTCGTAAAGAGAGGGCCCCTTTTTGATTTCAAATTGTACTCCGCAACTTTCGTCGTCGGACCAACAGGAAAATGCAGCACATACACCCTCTAAATCACTGGAAGCTTGCCGGCATTACTAAAATAGCTTGTCCTGATTGATTAAAAGCTTGGTAAAGTAACAAATCTAAAGTTGCCGCGATCTGGTCATTCCCTCACCTCCTTTGCTGTCTTTCGGCCGGGGCACGGCCCGCAGAGAGGCTGCCAGTTACCCGAGTCCCAGAATAGTTTTTTGTCGCCTTTATGCGGAACGATATGACAACTGTCGCCGGGGTTCTTCTGCCTTGCATTAAGCAGGCATCACATAACGGATGCTTGGACAGGTAGCCAGCGCGGGCCTGCCTCCACTTGCCGTTATACCCTCGTTTGGCAGCAGACTCCCGGTATTGATCATAGGCCGGCTTGGTTCGCTTGTGCTGTTCGCAGTAGCCCTCTCGTGTGAGGTTTGGACAGCCGGGTTCATTGCAAGGCTTCAAAGCTTTTTTCATGATTGAATGCCCCCATGAGGAAAATGTATAGTTGTGAATTTTTGATCATCACAATAAAGTGTTTCGGCTACAGCATCATTAACCGGCATTTCATGTCTGTCCTCATCTCTTTTTTTGATCGCATCTTGGTATGAATATCCATCCTTATCGGCTAGGAATTCTTTATTCAAAAACAGCAGATAGCCACAATCGAGACCCCGTTCACCTAAAAAGAATTGTTTAACAAAATCAAATTTTTCAATAGCCTCTTCTACAAAGCCCTTGTCTTCATCTAACATTTCACAAGGACGTTCCTTTTGCTTTTTTAGCCGTTCAATTTTTTGATCTATGCCTTTAATTGATTCTTCAAGAGTAGGTATTTTCTCTTCTAAAGCATAACGCGCTTGCTCATAGACCTTGTTTCTCAATATATTTTTCATTACTCATTCACCCCTTCAGCTCTAATCGAACTAATCAACAAATTGTATTCCTCAATCCATTCAGCGGGAATCTCGCAGTTTGCGTCAATGCATCTATTAATAGCCGCCTTTAAATCTTCTGCTCTGCGTTCGTTATGCAACCAATTGGGCATTACACCCAACGGTGGCTTAGTACACTCTTTCAGTGGACTGAATGCGAAATGCGTCAATCCCTTTATGACACTCATGCTTATCCTCCTTCATATTCTTTCTAAACTGCCCCCGCGCTCAAGCCGTTAACCGCCGATTGTCTATCCTGAGACTTACCGGACGCAGTTTACAGAGAATATAAAATCAAGGGGGATTAAGACTTGTTTAAAGGTTTCCCTTCCCCCTGAAACGTTCCTTTCCTCCAATGCTCATGTGCACCTGAACACCTTTAGTGGTATGCAACTACCCAAATAAAAAAGCGCCCTCCATTGGAAAGCGCTACTAATTGGTTCTTATGAATCAAATTGTTCGGGTAAAGCCTCTCTGCGGAGTGACTCCCATTCTGTTATAATCTTTTGATTTTCTACGTCATCGGAAAGAATAGTAACTATTTCAAATTTCTTAACCTTATCAAGATATAATCTCCCTGTTTTACACAACCATTTCTTTATGTCAATATCCTTTAAATTACAAGGAGCATTTACAAGAGCAGTCCCAGAGACTCTTAATTCCAATAAATATTCTCCGTTTTTGGTGAAATAGACACCCTCATAATCACCATTTCTTGGACTTCCCTCGCATTTCACTTTTTGTCGTTCAGCTTCTTCTCGACGACGTTTTTCTGCTTCATCTCTTTGACGTACAATTGCTTGCTGCTGAGGACTATATTTTCCCATATCATACCTATAACCCATGTTATCACCTCCCACCTTATTATCGGTGAAAGAGCATAAGGAAGGAACTATTTGCAAAATTTGTCGAACGATTTACCGGACGCAGTTTACAGAGAATATAAAAAACGCCTTGATGTAACAAGACGTTTCATTTTGCACTTTATAAAATGATTTCAATTTTCACTTTGTCATAGTCTTCTATACACTCTTTAAGCAAAGTGTAAGCAACATAATTTTTATCAATTTTTTTAGTAGTTCTTTTAAAAAAAGAGATCCACCATAAAATTATGATTACAAAAGGAGCTATAACTGAAAATATAACCGACTTAAAAAGAGGTGTCATATCTAGGGAATTTATCATTTGTATTAATTGATCTTTTGTTATTTCTTTATCACCTATATATTTACCTAAAAGGCCATTAAATAGATTCAATGAAGCTGTCACCAGTCCCACTGTAGCTGAACTGAAAGCTGTAAATAACACCATAAAAAAAGAAAAAGGCTGAACAGTAAGGCTTTGGCTATCCTTAGCGATATTTATAGATCCTTCTATTCTGTTAAGCATTCTACGAATATCCTCTTTTTTGTGATCTTGAATGATTCTGCTCTGTAAAGCTTTTTCTGCATCCACTGTTAGATTATAAAATTTACCATATTTTTTTTTAAGATAGGTTAGTATTATTTTTGATTCACCTAAATTTTTAGTCAATGTTATCACCCATTTTAGATTATCGACCAAATTATAGGAAATTTAATTCTTGAAGAAATTGTCGAACGATTAGTTATTAAACTGGATCATAACCTCTTATGCTGTAACAAATGTCGCCGTGCTTGTTGTATTCATTCTTTAAAGAGGGTTCTTCTTTTGTTGACTCGACTTCTAATATTTGACCAGCGTTAAGAATTTGTTTGATTTTGTCCAGAGCCGCTTCCTTGCAATGTGTATCCCGCATTACTAAATTCTTCAATGAAATCCCTCCAATAGAAAAAGCGCCCTCCCGATTGGGAAAGCGCCTGCCTGTTTATTACCTATTGCCATAATACCTTATCTAAAACAAAATGGTGTGCCGTTATCGTGCCAAGATTGTGCCAAAAATTCAGATGTTAATAATAACTTTCTTTATCCCCTTACCATCTTTATCATATTTTACAACAAATATTTTCCTATCCTCTGATAAATTACGGATGATTTTCATTGCTTCTTCTTTTCCATATCTCTTACTAAACGTTTCAACAAACTCATCGTACTCTACCGCGTCATCGCCGAAGCTTTTAAGTATTGAATAGACTTTGAAGTAAGATACCAACGAGGCATAATTCGGGGTTCCATTAGCCGTAGTTTTTTCGAAATTTTTATTTGAGTATTTGCTGATATTTTCAATTTGTTTTTCCTTCAATTCGTCAATTACTTCATTAATTTTATCTGTATCTCCTTGTTTTATCTCTTCTAGTCTTGAAATAGTATCTGCGAAAGAGTCCATTAAATCATTTTTAGCATTTTGGAAATCACCAACAGCATTAATAGCTTCTTTAAACATTTTATTAGCTGATTGAGTTGAACTTTCTAGTTTTTCACCGGCATCTTTCAAATCAGTTATAGACTGCCTCTGACCTGCAACGTCTACTAAAGTCATTAGAATGGCTATTACTGCAAGAATTATTGAAACTGCAGTCGCAGCAACATTCATCTGATTCCCCGCTTCTTTCCCTCCCCCAAAGGCTATTATAGATATGAATGTAATGACTAATATGGAAATAATCAATATGTAAACTAAATGAACAATACCTACTTGTTTGCTCCTCATAAGACAATCCCTTCTGTTTTTTAATTACATTATATTCCCTTTATAGTACATATTCCATAGATTTATCCACACAATCCACGAATTACCCATATGTTATAGACTGTGCAACTGCCCGAAGTGCCGTCAACCCTTGGCACCCTTGTTTTCAAGCAATATCCCTAAAATGAATTCCACGTTTGCTTTTTGAAGGGAATCAATAAAAAATATGCAGAAAAAAAAGACTCATCTTGCTTATGAGATGAGCCTGCTTATATTTTAAATTTCTTCATGGCGTTGTTCATGGCATCCTGATTGATTCCAATGTATCGAAGGGTTGTCCGCTGGTCTGAGTGATTAAAAATCTCCTGTAGCATGGCAACATCTTTTGTTTGCCTGTAAAATGGTATCCGAATGTTTTCCTCAGCGTGTGTGTGCCTATATCATCCAAACCGACATACTCAGCGGCAGCCCTTAGAATCTTATAAGCCATCGACCGGGAAATGGGCTTGTTGATCCCTTCGCGGCTTTTGAAAAGATATTCATGATCTTCTTTCCCCTCGATATACGCTTTTAGTTCTCTTTGAAGAGCCGGCGTCATGTCAATTCTCTTTTTCTTTTTGGTTTTCTTCTCTATAAGATTGAAATACGGCCGTTTAGCGTCCCTTACCCTCAGTTCCAGTATATCTGATATGCGAAGCCCTGAGTTTATCCCGGTAACAAATAGCATGTGATTCCCCTCGCTCTGTTCTTTTAAAAACCGTTTGATATAGAAAATGCATTCCGGGTCCCTTATCGGCTGAACAAAATTCATTCCGGCGCGCCCCCGTCCTTATAGACTTCCACGCGAAGGGCAAAAGCCAGCCGGTAAAACGCTTTTGCTTTCGTTCAGATATCAAATTTTGTAAGTGAACGACTCGGTCATACCGATGTGAAAATGACAACTGATGTCTATATCCATATCAATCAAAAAAAGCATTAATCGGTTTGATAAATACCTAAACAGCTAAAAATCAGTGGGCAAAATGTGGGCACGAGGGGTACATCCCACACTGAACCCTTCTACATCACACGCTTAAACATCTTCTCCATCTCATACGTGCTGTGGTGGATAATGATCGGCCGGCCGTGCGGGCATGTGAACGGGTCTGTCGTTCGGCGCAGGTCGTCCAAGAGCGCTTTGATTTCATCGTTTCGCAAATGGCGGTTCGCTTTGATTGAGCCTTTGCAGCTCATCATAATGGCCGCTTCCTCCCGCAGTTTCTTAATATCGATCTGTTTGGCGTCAAGCACCTGCTGAATGATTTCTTCAATCAGTTCAGCTTCTTCCCCTTTTGGAAACCAGGCCGGATGGCAGCGGACGATGTAGCTGTTCGTGCCGAATGCTTCTAAAAACACTCCGACACTTTCAAGCTCATGCTGATGCTGGTCAATGATCAGCGCTTCGTTTGCCGCGTAATGAAAGGTGAGCGGCACGATCATGTCCTGTACTTCAGGCTCGACCTGCCCGACTTTCTCCCGGAAATATTCGTATTTAATCCGTTCTTGTGCCGCATGCTGGTCAATGATATACAAGCCGTTTTCGTTTTGGGCTAAAATATATGTCCCGTGCATTTGGCCGATCGGATACATCACCGGAACTCTTTCTTCCCGTATTTCTTCAGAGACAGCTTCCGGTTCCGGAGTATCGGAAACAGGCGCTGCCGTTTCCGCCATGCCGATCTCCGGCGGCACTCCGTGATCCGCTTCATTCGGGAGGATCTCTTCTTCTATTATTACCGGCTCAGGCTCTTTTACGACCGAACTCAGCTTCATTGGTGAGTAAGACGGCTCCGGCGTTTTTTCAGGAAGTTTCCGTTCAGGCGCGCTTTCCTCGAATGTCATAAATTGCTGTTCGTTTTTGGCCGGTGCCGGCGCTGATTTTTTCGGGAGCTGGGCGCTCGGAATAAGCCGCTGCTTTTGAAACACTTCCTTTATGCCGTCACGGATCAGCTCATGCAGCTCCGTCTCTTTGCTGAGGCGGACTTCAAGCTTCGACGGATGGACATTGACATCGACCAAAATCGGGTCCATCGTAATTTCGATAAACGTAATCGGATGGCGGCCGATCGGCAGAAGTGTGTGATAGCCCTCATGCACCGCTTTTACAAGCGGGAAATTCTTAATGTATCTTCCGTTAATGACAGATGACATGTAGTTTCTGGATGCACGCGTGATTTCCGGAAGCGCAATGTAGCCCTTGACTTCAAAATCAAGCGAGCTGACATGGAGCGGTATCATTTTTTTCGCAACCGCCGTCCCGTAAATTGCGGCCAGCACATGGCGCACGTCCCCGTTACCGTTTGTCTGCAGCAGATTTTTCCCCTGATGACGGAGACGGATCGATACTTCCGGATGCGCAAGAGCGATCCGGTTGACAACATCCGTAATATTGCCGAGCTCCGTATGCACGGTTTTCATATATTTCAATCTGGCGGGTGTATTGAAAAACAGGTTGGTAACGATAATCTCCGTTCCTTTTCTGCTGGAGGATTTCTGTTCAGAAATGATATTCCCGCCCTGAAGAATGAGATGGGTGCCCGCTCCCTCGCCGATGCTCGTTTTGATTTCCAGATGAGAAACAGACGCGATACTTGGCAAAGCTTCTCCGCGGAAACCGAGTGTTCTCACCCGGAACAGGTCGTTTTCATCTTTGATTTTACTGGTCGCGTGGCGGCGGAAAGCCCGCTTGCAATCATCGGTTTCCATCCCTTCGCCGTTATCGAGCACCCGAATCGACGAAAGCCCCGCTTCCTCTATGTCGATTTCAATGACTGTGCTGTTTGCGTCGATGGCGTTTTCCACCAATTCTTTAACGACTGAGGCAGGCCGTTCGACCACCTCGCCGGCCGCTATTTTATTTGAAAGTTCATCTGAGAGCTGGATGACTTTTGCCAAGTCCGTCACCTCTTTCTATTTTAATTTTTTTTGCAGCTTGTACATTTCGTTCATCGCTTCAAGCGGCGTCATATCGAGAATATTGATTGATTTAAAGGCTTCAAGCACTTGTTTTTCTTTATTAGAAACAGCCGGTGCCTTCTGTTCTTTTTCACCGTCAGCAAAAAAGGACAGCTGTGCCGGTTCTTCTCTGACGGCGGACTTTTTCTCAGATACCGCCGGAAGCTCCGGTTTATCTCCCGTCTGCTCAAGCTGTTTCAAGATCTCCTGCGCGCGGCTGATCAGATCGTCCGGGAGCTCGGCAAGCTGGGCGACATGAATGCCGTAACTTTTATCTGCGGCTCCTTCTTTGATTTGATGGAGAAACACGACCGTTCCGTTATATTCCTCTGCGCGCACATGAACGTTTTTCAGCTGAGGAAGCTTATCTTCAAGCACCGTCAGCTCATGATAATGCGTGCTGAACAGTGTTTTAGCGCCGATATGATCGTGAACATATTCAATAATCGCCTGTGCCAGCGCCATTCCGTCGTACGTTGATGTCCCGCGGCCGATTTCATCAAACAGGATCAGGCTGTCTTTTGTGGCGTTCACAATCGCGTTTTTCGCTTCCAGCATTTCCACCATAAAGGTGCTTTGTCCGGAAATCAAATCATCCGCTGCCCCGATTCTCGTGAAGATTTGATCAAAAATCGGCAGAACCGCTTCTTTTGCGGGCACAAAACAGCCGATCTGGGCCATGATCGATAGAAGTGCGATCTGTCTCATGTACGTGCTTTTACCTGACATATTCGGACCCGTAATCAGGAGCATTTCCCGCGAATCGCCCATCAGGCAGTTGTTCGGGACGTATTCTTGACTGTCCATCACCTTTTCAACGACGGGGTGTCTCCCTTCAATGACTTTTACTTCATTATCAGAAAAGACGGGCTTTGTGTAATGCCTGTTTTCACTGATCGTAGCAAAACATTGCAGTGCGTCCAGCTCACTCATTTGTTTGGCAAGACGCTGCAGACGCGGAATAAATTGTTTCACCTTTTCACGCAGTCCGGCAAAAAGCTCATATTCCAGCTCGCAGATGTTGTTTTCCGCTTCTAAAATAAGCGCTTCTTTTTCCTTCAATTCCGGCGTAATGTACCGTTCGGCGTTTGTGAGGGTCTGCTTCCGCTCATACCGTCCGTCTTCAAGCAGATGAAGGTTTGCTTTTGTGACTTCAATATAATAGCCGAACACTTTATTGAAACCGACCTTTAATGAACGGATGCCCGTATAAGCGCGTTCCTGCTGCTCCAGTCTGGCAATCCAGTCTTTACCGTTTTTGCTGGCGTCACGGTACTCATCGAGCTTCTGATGATAGCCGTCTTTAATTAAATTGCCTTCTTTTAACGATAACGGCGGGTTTTCATGAAGGGCTTCTTCTAACAGGTCAAGCAAATCTCCGCACGGATCAATCAAGCCGGCGCGTTCTTTTGCTTTTTTATGGTTAAGAGACCCTACAAGCTCTTTGATCCTCGGCACTTGTTTTAAAGATTCTTTCAGCTGGATTAAATCCCTTGCGTTGACGTTTCCGAATGCGACCCGGCCCGCCAGACGTTCTAAATCGTATACTTCCTTCAGGCGCTCGCGCAGATCTTCACGCTCAAACAGATGATTGATCAACGTCTCGACCATTTCCTGGCGTTCTTCGATTTGGGATGCCCTGATCAGCGGGCGGTCAATCCATTGTTTGAGAAGCCGGCCGCCCATTGCTGTTTTCGTCTCGTCTAAAAGCCAAAGCAATGACCCTTTTTTGCTTTTCGAACGGATCGTTTCCGTCAGCTCAAGATTCCGTTTTGAATACAGGTCAATTTTCATCGCTTCTTCCAATTCATATACTTGAACCGGCTGCAGATGATCCAGGCTCCGTTTTTGCGTTTTCTGCAAATACGTATATAAACGCATAAACGTCTCTGTCAGCTCTTCGCCCGGCAAGTGCTTTGCGATTTCAATGCGTTCTGTTATTTCCCCGTCTTCGATGGAAATCGTGGCGCCGCACCGTTCTTTCAGCTGAGCAGCTGTATGTTCGTTAAACTTGCTCGATACGACAATTTCCCTTGCGCCGACTGAGTAAATTTCTGACATGACATCCTCAATCCGCTCAATAAATACGGCCAGGTTTTCTCCGGTCGTTAAGTCCGATAAAGCGAGACCGTATCCGTCACGGAATTCGGAAACGGAAGCGATAAAGTTGTTTTCCGACTCATGAATGCCTTTTCCATCCATCACGGTTCCCGGTGTGATCAGCTGGACGACTTCTCTTTTTACAACGCCTTTAGCCGCCTTCGGATCTTCCGTCTGCTCACAGATCGCCACTTTATAGCCCTTTTTAATCAGCTGTTCAATATAAGCCGCCGCGGAATGATACGGCACGCCGCACATCGGAATTTTATCAGCCGAACCTCCGTCTCTGCTTGTCAGTGTAATTTCAAGCTCTTGTGACGCTTTTTTTGCATCTTCAAAAAACATTTCATAAAAGTCACCAAGCCGAAAAAATAAAAAGGCATCTTGGTGCTCTGCCTTTATCTTCAAGTATTGCTGTATCATAGGCGTGTAACTAGCCATCATTTAATCCCTCACTATGTATCTTCTCTTATCCGAATCCCATTATAACATAAACAAAAGAGTGATATCTTTATATATAAAAAAGAGACTTGGGGTGTTAAACTCCCCTAGCCTCAACTTATTCTTCAGGATCTCCGACTAAAAATTCAGGGTTAATGTCCTCTAATTCTTCATCAAGATCGTCTTCCCAATCATCATCATCGTCTTCTTCCCAGTCAGGATTGACTTCGACGACGACTTTCGTTTCACCGACCACTTCTGCTAAAAATTCTCTCTCTGCCTGAACCACGATTTTATTTCCGTTAGGAGAAATGGTGACTTCAAGACAATTCGGCTGCTGTAGCACTTTGGCAATGACTTCGTGTTCGTCATCTAAGTAATTTGTGTCTCTGTATCTGAGTTTAATCACATCGACATACTTTACTCTCTCGGTTACAACTTCCGTTTTTGTATTATCGGCGTAAGAGTACCAGACGTTTATATCATAATACCCTTCAATTTCTACAGTCTTCCCGATCTTTTCGGCATCGTACTTGTGGTTGATAATCCAGCCGCCCAATATACTTGACGGTTTTTCTCCAGGTGAGATCGTGTTGGTGCATTGGGTGAATTTTCTTCCTTTCGCAACTACCGCTTTCGTAATAATTTCCCTGTATTCAGACATTCCGGCAGGCCTCCTTGTTCTTCTTCGTGTTATCTTATGCTGGGCATTTGTCTCATGTGCATTTTTATAATAAAAATATAAAAATACAAAGTTTCTGTTTCATTGTATGCAGCCCTGCCCAGAAACTTTACTTTTAAGTATGATAAAACTTTCCAGTAAAATGGGACAAAACGGTGAGTCAATGAAAATTTAGTACATATTACAATTAGTTCTCAAATAGCAAAAAAACACGGGCCGATGAAGGCCCCGTGTTTAAATAGAACAGCTGTTATTCGAATGTTTTACTTTTGAACCGGTTTCTCCCGTCAGCAGGTTGCCTCCGGTAGATGTAATGATTTCGTTTGTCACCTGGTTTGAGATCGTATGTGCGACAAGCTGAAGAAGGTCATTGACCTCAATCTGGGAATCTCTGAATTCCTGAATGATCGGAATCCCTTCAAGCTCTTCCTGCAGGGCGTCAATTTTACTTTCTACTTGTTTCAGCGCTTCAAGCTTTTCGTAGTGCTTCAGGTTAACGGCTTGCTTTTGCAGGGTTTTAATCTGATTAATAATCGCAGAGACTTTTTCATTTTCGTTAATCTGCGCCTCAGCGCGTTTGAAAAAATCAACTTCTTCTGTTTCAGAAATCATTTTCGCAAGGTTCCTAGCCTGCTGTACAATGTCTTTCTTAGAGTAAAGCGTCATTATTATTTCACCTCGATTGCTTCTCCTGCCATCACACCGTCAAGCGACCATGTTTTCGCCTGTTCGATTTTGACGCGTACAATCTTGCCGATGGCGTCTTTCGGCCCTTTGAAGTTGACGAGCTTGCTTTTTTCCGTATAGCCGGCAAGAATGTCAGGGTTATTTTTGCTTTCTCCCTCAACTAATACTTCGACGGTCCTGCCTTCATATTCCTTCATTTTTTTGGCTGAAATTTCTTTCACCAAATCATTGAGGCGCTGAAGACGTTCTTTCTTGACCCTCATCGGAACATTGTCTTTCATCTTCGCTGCCGGCGTGCCTTCACGAGGAGAGTAAATAAACGTATATGCGCTGTCAAATTCCACTTCTCGATATAACGAAAGCGTTTCTTCAAACTGTTCATCGGTTTCATTCGGGAAACCGACAATAATATCGGTCGTCAGTGAAGCGTTCGGCATCGCCGCTTTAATTTTTCCGACAAGCTCCAGATAGCGTTCTCTGTCATATTTGCGCGCCATCATTTTTAACATCGCTGAGCTTCCTGATTGAACCGGAAGATGGATATGGTCAAGAAGGTTGCCGCCTTTGGCGAGCACTTCGATCAGATGATCATCAAAGTCACGCGGATGACTCGTCGTGAATCGGATTCTCGGAATATCAATTTTACGCAGTTCGTCCATTAAATCACCGAGACCGTACGTCATATCCTCAAAATCTTTTCCGTACGCATTCACGTTTTGACCGAGCAGCGTGATTTCTTTATAGCCTTCGCTTGCAAGTCTTCTGACTTCCTGGATAATTTCCTCAGGACGGCGGCTTCGTTCTTTTCCGCGGGTATACGGTACGATGCAGTATGTGCAGAACTTGTCACAGCCGTACATAATGTTGACCCAGCCTTTAATTTTTCCGTTGCGGACTTTCGGAAGGTTCTCAATGACATCCCCTTCCTTCGACCACACTTCAATGACCATCTCTTTTGATAAATATGCCTCTGATAACAGTTCCGGCAAACGGTGAATGTTGTGCGTGCCGAAAATCATATCGACAAACGGGTGCTTCTTAAGGATGCGGTTTACGACTGATTCTTCCTGTGACATGCAGCCGCAGACACCCAGAATCAGGTCCGGATTATTTTTTTTGAGCGCCTTTAAATGGCCGAGCTCGCCGAACACTTTGTTTTCAGCGTTTTCCCGGATAGCGCAAGTGTTTAATAAAATAACGTTCGCGTCATCAACCGAATTTGTCGCTTCATAACCGAGCGCCATAAAAATACCCGCCATGACTTCCGTATCATGCTCGTTCATTTGGCATCCGTACGTGCGGATATAAAATTTCCTGCCTTCACCGAGGCCTTTAAATTCTTCTGAGATTTTAAAATCGTTATGATATTGAACGGATTCTTTGCCCCGTTTTTTCGCATCTTTTAAAGAAGGCGGAATATATACGGCTTCAAAATACTTGCTGTAATCCTTTTCGGATTTTTTGTCCGCCAGATTCACTTGTCCGCTTTCCTGCTTTTGCTTTTCATTCATGTTCGAATGTCTCCTTTCAACCGAAACTTCCACCCTCAAGTATACTGGTTAAAAGCGTTTGGCACAACCGCCAGCCTATTATTGTACACCTTATTGAGAATAAGAATCAATAAGAAATAAAAAAGAGGGAATCATTTCCCCCTTACACAAGCTGAAGCTCTTTTGCGGCTGAACGGATTACTTCCAGTGCCCGGTCAAGCTCCTCTTTTGTATGCTCCGCCGTAATAATGGTGCGGATTCTCGCTTTTCCTTGGGCGACCGTCGGATACACGATGCTTTGTGCAAACACGCCGCGGGTCAATAAAAGGTCTGATAATGCCTGGGCTTTTTCTTCCTCCCCTATTAATATCGGCACGATCGGTGTTTCGCTTTTTGTGAGGGTCAGCCCCATTTGAACCAGTTTGTCTTTGAAATACGCCGTGTTCTCCCATAGCTTTTCCATATGCTCAGGCTCTTCCAGCAGGACGTCAATGGCCTCTATGCATGCGGCCGTTACCGCAGGCGGATGAGAAGTGCTGAATAAGAAAGGGCGCCCTTTATGGCGCAGGTAATCGATCAGAACCTGCGATCCTGCGGCGTAACCGCCAAGCACTCCGATGGCTTTGCTTAATGTGCCCACCTGTATGTGGACTCTTCCGTCAAGCCCGAAGTGATTAACCGTTCCCCTTCCGTTTTTTCCGAGTACGCCGGAAGCATGCGCGTCGTCGACCATCACAAAGGCATCGTACGCCTCTGCAAGTTTGACGATGTCAGGCAAAGGAGCGATGTTGCCGTCCATTGAGAATACGCCGTCGGTGACGATCAGGCGCATGCGGTAATTCATCGATTTTTTCAGCACCCTTTCCAAATCGTCCATATCAACATGGCGGTACACCTTTTTATCTGCTTTTGTGAGCCTGATCCCGTCAATGATGGAAGCATGGTTCAGTTCGTCAGAGATCACGATATCCTCTTTTGTAAGAATGCTTGATAGGACGCCCTGATTCGTTGTGAACCCCGATTGAAAAACAAGTGCCGCTTCTGTTTTTTTAAAGTTTGCCAATTTCTTCTCCAGCTCATTGTGCATTGTGAATGTTCCGGCGATTGTCCGGACGGACCCCGTACCCGCTCCGAATTCTTCCGCGGCGCGTTTGGCCGCTTCGACAAGCCTTGGATGCGACGTCAAACCGAGATAATTGTTCGATGAAAGCTGTATCACGTTTTCCCCTTTGACTTCCACCGACGGACCCTGCTTCGTTTCAATTTGTTTCATTTGCTGCCACGTTTTATTTTCTTTCATTTTATCAAGCTCGGCTTTTAGAAATTCAAATTCTTTCATTATAGAACCCTCCCCTTATGGAATCAAAATGACTTTGCCGCACCGGCCCTTTCTCATCAGGTCAAACCCTTTTTCAAAGTCTTCAAGCGGAAACTGATGCGTGATCACCGGCGTCAGATCAACAAGGCCGGATTCAAGCAGGTGCGATACCTTCCGCCATGTTTCAAACATTTTTCTGCCTGTGATGCCTTGGACGGTAAGTCCTTTAAACACCACGTCATTTGTCAGGTCAACCGTCACCGGACGTTCCGGCAGACTCAGCATGTGGAACCTTCCCCCGTTGGCCGCCATCTTTAATCCTTGTGTTATGGCTGTCGGGTGGCCGGACATTTCACAGACAAGGTCGATTCCTTCTCCGCCTGTTAAGGTGTCGATCACCTCAAGCGGATCTTCCTCGTCAGCTGGAATGGTGATCGTGGCTCCCAATTTCTTCGCAAGAGCCAGCCTGTAATCATTTTTATCAATGGCCGCAATACGGGACGCACCGGCCGCTTTAGCCACCGCCACCGCCATCAGTCCGATCGGTCCGCAACCGATAATTGCAGCGGAACCGCCCGCAAGCTGGCTGTTTTCCAGCACCGTATGCACCGCGTTGCCAAGCGGCTCTTGAACAGAAGCGACGGCGGGGTCCATATCAGCGGGATTTTTCCAAACATTTCGAGCCGGCACTTTGACATATTCAGCGAAGGAACCGGCTGTATCTACGCCGAGGATCTTTGTATGGGTGCACACATGATGTTTTCCTGTTAAACAAGGGACACAAGTACCGCAGACGAAGTGGGTTTCAGCCGAAACGTAGTCACCTATTTTGACATTTGTGACGTGTTTGCCCGTTTCCGCTACGATACCGCTGAATTCATGTCCGAATACTTGAGGTGTTTTGATTCGTTTCTGCGCCCATTGATCCCAATTATAAATATGCACATCTGTACCGCATATAGATGCGGCCTGTACTTTAATGAGAACTTCATTCTCATTAATGGAAGGTATGGGAATTTCTTTCAGAGTTGCTCCGAAAGCGTTTTCATTTTTGACGATAGCTTTCATCTTTCCTCCCAACATGTACACTCCTCCTCGAAAAAACACTGTAATAACTGGATTGTAACACGAGATAAAAAGGAGGTAAATACCAGTGTCCACTCCAAGAAAACAACTGCTTCCGTCCGGAAAAATGGGCGGGATTTTTTTTGAATATTATATGAATAAAGCCATTTATCATCTCTTCGTACTATCAATATAATATTGTGAGAAAATATGACAACAATAAAAACAACCCGCTCGCCTTACGCAAGCAGGTTGAGAATGTCGTGTTTTTGTTTTTAACGGGGTTCGACGATTAACTTAATCGCCGTTCTTTCTTCTCCGTCAATCTGTATATCTGTAAAAGCCGGAATACAAATCAAATCTACGCCGCTTGGCGCGACAAAGCCTCTGGCAATCGCAACCGCTTTAACAGCCTGGTTTAAGGCACCCGCCCCAATTGCTTGAATTTCGGCGGCTCCGCGTTCCCTCAATACACCGGCAAGCGCGCCTGCTACTGAATTTGGACTTGATTTTGCTGAAACTTTTAAGATTTCCATTTCTGCTCCCCCTTAGTTTTACAATGGATAAGTGAGTGTTCATTAGAACAATCATTATTAGATGTTGCTATCCAAAAAGCCATCCCCACAATGCTTTTCAAAAATAGCGGGCTACCTTCCATTTCTACTATATTCACTAAGAAGTTGCTATATTCCTGCTTTTCCTTTTAATATTTTTATAAAATAAACACATGATCACCTATTCAAAGAACATATGGTCATCATTGATTAATATCCGTTCGATATTTACGGCCTTTTTCGTTTGATCGTCGATGTCAATGAGCACTCCGCTCAGCGTAGTTTTACCTTCCGCCACCGTAAACCGGACGGGAAGATTGGTTTTAAACCGCTTGATGACCGTTTCTCTGTCCATACCGAGAATTCCGTCGTACGGACCCGTCATGCCTACATCAGTAATATATGCCGTTCCTTTCGGTAAAATGCGGTTATCTGCCGTTTGCACGTGTGTATGGGTGCCTACCACGGCAGAGGCTCTTCCGTCTGTGTACCAGCCGATCGCAATTTTTTCGCTTGTCGCTTCGGCGTGAAAATCAATAAAAATGTACGGCGTGCGCTTTTTCGCTTCTTCTATTAATTCATCCGCTTTAGCAAACGGATCATCAAGCGGCGGAAGAAACGTCCGCCCCTGTAAATTAATGACGGCAAGCTCTTTTCCGTTCGATTTAATATAGGTAATGCCTTTGCCCGGTGTACCTTCCGGGAAGTTCGCCGGGCGGACAAGATGCGGCACATCATCAATAAAGTCGAAGATCTCTCTTTTATCCCACGTATGGTTTCCCATTGTAATGGCATCGGCTCCCGCTTCCATCAGGCTGTGGTAGATCTTTTCTGTCAGTCCTTTTCCGTGTGCTGCATTTTCTCCGTTAATAATTGTAAAATGCGGTTTATGTTTCGCTTTCAGTTTCGGGACATATTCTTTTACCATGTCGCGGCCCGGGGAACCGACAACATCTCCGATAAATAAAATTCTCATACATTCCATTCCTTCCTTTTCAGGGACTCAAAAAAATAAAGTGATGCGCTAAGCATCACTTTATTTTGCATACTCTACGGCTCGAGTTTCTCTGATTACGGTCACTTTAATGTGGCCCGGATAATCAAGCTCGTCCTCAATTCGTTTACGGATATCACGTGCCAAACGATGGGCTTCTAAATCATTAATGGAGTCCGGCTTCACCATGATGCGAACTTCACGGCCGGCCTGAATCGCAAATGATTTTTCAACACCTTCGTAAGACTCGGAGATTTCTTCAAGCTTTTCAAGTCTGCGGATATAGTTTTCGAGCGTTTCACTTCTCGCGCCCGGTCTTGCGGCTGACAGTGCATCAGCGGCAGCGACCAGAACGGCGATAATGGAAGTCGGCTCTTCGTCTCCGTGGTGTGACGCAATACTGTTAATGACGACTGGATGCTCTTTATATTTGGTCGCAAGCTCCACTCCGATTTCCACGTGGCTTCCTTCCACTTCATGGTCAATTGCTTTTCCGATGTCATGCAGAAGACCGGCCCGCTTGGCAAGCTTTGCATCTTCTCCAAGCTCGGAAGCCATTAAACCGGCTAAAAACGCAACTTCCATAGAATGTTTCAGTACGTTCTGCCCGTAGCTTGTACGGAATTTCAACCGGCCGAGGATCTTGATCAGATCCGGGTGGAGTCCGTGAACGCCGACTTCAAACGTCGTCTGCTCACCCATTTCCCGGATATAGTCATCAACCTCACGGCGGGATTTTTCAACCATTTCTTCAATGCGCGCCGGGTGAATACGGCCATCCTGAACGAGTTTATCAAGAGCGATTCTTGCCGTCTCCCGTCTGATCGGATCAAATCCGGAAAGAATGACTGCTTCAGGTGTGTCATCAATAATCAGGTCAATACCTGTAAGCGTTTCAAGCGTACGAATGTTACGCCCTTCACGGCCGATGATACGTCCTTTCATCTCATCATTCGGAAGATTGACGACCGATACCGTCGTTTCGGCAACATGATCTGCTGCACAGCGCTGCAAAGCAAGCGACAGAATGTTTTTCGCCTTTTTATCTGCCTCTTCTTTCGCACGGTTTTCGGTTTCTTTTGTCATGATGGCGATGTCATGTGAAAGCTCATTTTCAACCCGGTCAAGAATGATTTGTTTCGCTTCATCCCGTGTCAGGCTCGAAATGCGTTCGAGTTCTGACTGCTGCATACGAATCATCTCATCCACTTTGCTTTCCATCTCTTCAATATGTTGTTGTCGTTCATTCAGAGAATGATCTTTCTTCTCCAACATCGCTTCCCGTTTATCAATTCCTTCATGTTTACGGTCAAGATTTTCTTCTTTTTGAAGTAAACGGTTTTCTTGTTTTTGAAGCTCATTTCGTCTTTCACGAACTTCCTGTTCAGCATCTATTCGAAGTGTATGGATTTCGTCCTTTGCTTCAAGCAGAGCTTCTTTTTTCAGTGCTTCAGCATCACGCTTTGCATCTTCAAGGATTTGCTCGGCAGCACCGCGTGCGCCCGCAATCTTTGCTTCGGCAATGGTTTTACGAACATAGTAGCCAACAACTAAACCGAGCAGAGTCAGCAAAATGGAGATGAGAACCGTCATTGGGGTCATACTTTCACCTCCTCTTGCTATGAACTTGGTTTTTGCTTAAATAAGTGCCGGCATGTACATTGTTTGATTTTCTCAACATACAGAACCTTCACAGGGAATGAGTCTCTCATGCCCTTGTCAAGTTTAAATGGTTTAACAATCATGTTAAAAAAACAAATGTTACAACTTCATTGTAATTGTGTCGGAAATACTTGTCAAGCTTGCCAGCTTAACGATTCGCCTTCAGCTCGGAATCTTCGCCATGTATATATCATACCATACCTAGATCTGCTTTTCGTGAATGACGGCTCTGTCAGTCCGCCTGGTTAAGCAATTGATAAATTCTATTGTTTACCTGTCCCAATTTGGCGTTATTCTGAATGTTTGACAGTAATATGACATATTTGCTTGCCGAATGGCTGAAGCTGTTCAAAATGTTGTAACCGGGCATAACACCGTGATTGGAATAGCTTCCCGGATCAATGTAAAACCCCATGCCGTAAGCGGCACTGCTTCCTGCTGTAAACATTTTTGTGAAGCTTGCTTTTGAAAGGAGCGTGTTGTTTACGATCGCTTTATCAAATTTATAGAGATCTTCAGCGCTCATATACATGTCGCCTGCCCCGTACAGCTGCGATAAGTCCAAAAGGTGCGGCGTTACAAGACTGCCGCTCTCATCGACTTTGTAGCCGACGGCAGGATATTTGGCTTTGGCAAATGTTTTGTAAAATCCGGCATGCTTCATTCCGGCCGGTTTGAACACGTGTTCTTTTATATATTGTTCATAAGGCTCCCCGCTGACCTGAGATACGATATAAGCAAGCACTGAATAGTTGGAATCCCTGTAATCCCAAACCCCGGGCTGCCGTTTAATTCCGCGGTTTTCTATATCCTTGATTAAATCAATTGGAGAAATCGGTCCCTGACCCTCAATATGCCCGTTTATGCCGGACGTATGATTGAGCAGGTTTTTCAATGTAATGCGCGTGCCGTTAGGAAAATTCGGCAAGTATGTACTGACGGGGTCACTCGTCTGCAGCAGCCCTTTTTCTTCAAGCTGCAGGACAGCCGTCGCGATTAACGCTTTTTGTGAAGAACCGATATAATATGATGTCTCCGGATTGTTTTTAATTTTTTGTTTTCGGTCCGCATAGCCAAAGCCTTTTTTCAGCACAACTTTTCCATCTTTTACGATCATTGCTGTGCCGCTGAACCCGATCTGTTGCAAGTAATTGCTGATCTGTTTATTGTGATCGATTGATTTAGGTGTTTTCTCTTTTTGCGTCTTTTCTTTTTTCTGTTGAGTCTGGTCTTTTGAAGTATCAGATTGAGCGGCGGGAGCGCTTTTAACGGATTCCTTCTCCCGGTGATGCGCTGTGACGGTCCAGATCATAATAAAAACAGTGACAAGCAGCAGAAAAAGAAACAGCCCTCCCGTTTTCATCAGCTTCTTCTTTCTTTTTTTATTTATTCTTGTGCGGCGGGGGCTCGTCATCTTTTTTCCTCCTCAGATATAATTTCAACTTTCGCCATGATGTTAGACGAGTGAAGGGTGAAAAAAGTTGTAACATTCCAGATAAAATTTTCCGAAACAGCCAGTGTTTTTTGAAACACACAAAAAAAGAGCGGAAATTGCTTATTCCGCTCTTTTGATCGTGTTTTTATTCTTCTAATTCCATCTCTTCCTGAACTTCTTCCGCTTTGTCCGTTACACCGTTATTGTCCAAACCGTAATATTCACGGATTTGCTCCTGAATCATCAGCATGATGTCTTTATTTTCTTTTAAGAACTGCTTGGCGTTTTCACGGCCTTGGCCGAGGCGTTCTTCTTCATAAGAATACCATGAACCGCTTTTTTGGACGATATCCAGTTCAGTTCCAAGGTCGATGATTTCCCCTTCTTTGGAGATTCCTTCACCGTACATAATGTCCACTTCAGCCGTACGGAACGGAGGAGCGACTTTGTTTTTTACGACTTTAATTCTCGTTTTATTCCCCATGACGTCGTTGCCCTGCTTTAATTGCTCGGCACGGCGCACTTCAAGGCGCACGGAAGAATAGAATTTCAGCGCGCGGCCCCCCGGTGTCGTCTCCGGATTTCCAAACATAACGCCGACTTTTTCACGAATCTGGTTAATAAAGATTGCGATTGTTTTAGATTTATTGATGGCGCCGGAAAGCTTACGGAGCGCCTGAGACATAAGACGCGCCTGTAAACCGACGTGTGAATCACCCATGTCACCTTCAATTTCAGCTTTTGGAACAAGCGCCGCAACAGAGTCAACGACTACGATATCAACAGCTCCGCTTCGCACCAGCGCTTCAGCAATCTCTAGCGCCTGCTCTCCCGTATCCGGCTGAGAAAGCAGAAGCTCTTCGATATTGACACCGAGCTTTTGCGCGTAAACAGGATCAAGAGCATGCTCAGCATCAATAAATGCTGCCTGTCCGCCTTTTTCCTGAACCTCAGCGATTGCGTGAAGCGCTACAGTCGTTTTACCTGAGCTTTCAGGTCCGTATACTTCAATAATCCGTCCGCGCGGGTATCCGCCTATTCCGAGAGCGGTATCAAGTGCAAGGGAACCGCTTGGCACCGTTGAAATTCTTGTATCCGTTTTTTCTCCGAGCTTCATGATGGAACCTTTGCCGAATTGTTTTTCTATTTGCTTAAGAGCCATATCTAAGGCTGCCTGACGATCACTCATTTATTTTTTCCTCCTTTATCTTGCCACTACATATACTATACCTTGTTTACTGGCATTTGCCAAGAAAAAAGCGAACGCATATTCGGATTTTTTCCGCGTTCGCTTTTCTGCAAAAGAGCATAATTTCCCTTATAAAACTTAAAAATCAGAGAAAACGGCTCTTTAAAACTTTATTTTTGATCCAGCATTTTCAAAATGAGATGGCAGCCGTATTTAGCGGCGCGCTTTCTGATTCCGGTTCTTGAGCCGGCAAAGTTAAATTCGTGCACCTCTTCTTTTCCTTCCGCCGAAATGCCGATAAAGACGCGGCCGGGAGCATGCCCTTCCTGCGGGTCGGGACCCGCAACCCCGGTAAAGCTGATGCCGATATCGCTTCCGGTCAGCTTTCTCACACCGGCTGCAAGCTCTTTCGCACACTCTTTGCTGACCGCTCCGCTTTCTGCGAGCGTCTCAGCTTTCACGCCGAGCACATGCTGTTTCACGCTGTCGGAATAACAGACAACGCCCCCTGCAAATAGTTGAGACGCACCGCTTAAATCAGTCACCCACTCTGAAAACAGGCCGCCTGTAAAGCTTTCGGCAGAGGAAATCGTGATTTTGTTTTGTCTGCATGCTTTTGAAAGCTCCTTCACCAGAGACGTATCATCATATCCGTAGAAAAATTCACCGACACGTTCTAAAATGGCGGCTTCCGTTTCTTTTAAAAGCCGTTCTGTTTCTTTTTCGTCAGCATGTTTCGCCGTTAAACGCAGCGTGACCTCTCCGTCAGCAGCAAGCGGCGCAATCGTCGGGTTCGTCTGCGCATCAATGATATCTTCTAAATCAGCTTCAAGCTGGGATTCACCGATTCCGAAAAACCGCAGCACGGTTGAAACGATTTTCTCATTAGAACCGAGCTTTTTAAGAAGCAGCGGCTTCGCTTCATTTTCAAACATCGGACACAGCTCGCTCGGCGGCCCGGGAAGCAGCATATAAAGCCTTGAGCCGTGCTCTGCAAGCATTCCCGGCGCCATGCCGAAATGATTCGCCAAAACGTCTGAGCCCTCAATGACGAGCGCCTGTTTGCGGTTATTCGGCGACATGGTCCGTTTTGTTTTCACGAAATATTCTTCGATCGACCGGAATGCTTCGTCATTCAGAACGAGCGGGCGCCCCAGTGTGTTTGCAATGGTTTCTTTCGTTAAATCGTCCTTGGTCGGCCCGAGGCCGCCTGAAAAAATAATCAGGTCTGAGCGCTCTTCGGCAATGCGGATGACTTGCTTAAGCCGCTCCGGATTGTCACCGACAGCGGTATGATAAAACACGTTTACACCGATTTCCGCCAGCTCTTTACTGATAAACTGCGCGTTCGTATTGGCGATCTGGCCGAGCAGAAGCTCCGAGCCGACTGCAATGATTTCTGCTTTTTTTGCTATTTCCATCTTTAAGTCCTTCTTTCTTAGTTAGATGTTTTTAACGCATCCCAGTTCTTCGCAAAATAATCCCAGCCGGAAATGACTGTGAAGAGCACAGCTACCCATAAAGCGATATCGCCGAACGGGAAAGAAACGAGCTCAAACGGAAGATTATGCAGCAAAAGCGCGGCAACAGCGATGATCTGAGCCCATGTTTTAATTTTCCCCAGCATATTGGCGGCTACAACTTCCCCCGTTCCCGCCAGCACAAGTCTTAATCCCGTTACGGCAAATTCGCGGCTGATGATGATGATGACCATCCACGCCGGCGCAAGGTCAAACTGCACAAGCGTAATTAATGCCGCGGATACCAGCAGTTTGTCAGCCAGCGGATCTAAAAATTTCCCGAAGTTTGTCACGAGGTTCAGTTTTCTGGCGTAGTAGCCATCCACCCAGTCAGTCGTTGATGCGATAATGAATAAAACAGCTCCCGTAAGATGCGCTACCGGAATCGATTCATCCCCTATATGAACGCTGCCCCACTGAAAAGGAACAAGCATGATAATCATAAATACAGGAATTAAAGCGATTCTTGCCAGTGTGATTTTATTCGGTAAGTTAAACATAAAGCCCCTCCAATAATATGTACTCGGACGTGAAGAAAAAGTCATCTTAATCGTTCAGATGACTTTTCCCCTTTTATTTTTTCATCTTGATTGTGATGGTCTGCGCCATCACATCATGCGGATTGAGTTCATAGGACAGAACCTCTCCGTTGATTTTAATTTTCAGGTTAGGGGCATAGCCCGTGCGGATTTCAATCTGCTTTTGATCCGTGACGTCTTTTTTAAAGGTTTCGCCTTTTTGCAGCGTTCCTTCTTTTAAAGAACCGCCGCTGTCATCACGGACGCGGATCCATGCGCTGTCAGAAGCAATCAGTTCAAGCTTATACTTATCTGCCCCGGAGACGTTGTATGAAGAAGCTGAGCCTTCCGTTCCGGCCGCTTTGATCTCCGTCTTTTCACTGCTTTTTTCTTTCTTTTTCTGCTCTGATGCTTTTGTGTCCTTTTTATCTTTCTTGCTGTCAGATTGCGCTTCGTCATTTGTATTGCCGTCGTTTTTCAGCGCAGAATCCTTAGGAATCTCATACTTGCTCTCACTTTGGGTGACGGCTTTGTCTCCGTCTGTCTGCCCGGATTTACTCATTCCGAGCTGAATAATCGCATAAATGATCGCGATGACGATAATGACACCGATGACGACAAGGACGGTCGGAAGCCATTCCGCCGCCTTTGAAGCGGACTTAGGAAGCTCCCTTTGCATGGCAAGACCGGAGATTTTTTCCGACACATCGTCATGGTACGTGTTAGGGATGTCTTTTTTGTATTCTTCAAATAACTGATCTGAATCAAGCCCGACAGCTTCAGCGTATTGCTTGATAAACGCCCGCACATAAAAATTGCCGGGAATGACGTCATAATTGCCTTCTTCCAGAGCGGTTAAGTATCTTTTCTGAATTTTCGTCGCCGCCTGGAGTTCATCCAATGACATCCCTTTTTCCTCTCTGGCTTCTTTAAGCCGGATTGCTAATTCTGTCACAACAAACACCTTCCAATATTAAAAATCAAAGCTTGAAAAACCGGTCTGATCAAACATTTGCGGTTCTTCTGCATGTTCATATGTAATGACTTCGTCAGGATCATTTCTGAGTTCGATAATATAATCGAAATCATCGAGCGTATACTCCGAATTTTGAACAAAAATATCGGGGTGCTCCACGACCTTTGTCGCCGGAAGCCGCATAATTTCACTGACGAGCTGAAGATGGCGCTCAGATCCCCGTCTTGTCGAAACGATGCCGTCGAGGATAAACACGTTTTCCGTGCTGTATTCATCGGCAACCAGCTGGCTCCGGATCGTTTGTTTTAGCAGCGTTGATGATACGAAAAGCCATCTTTTGCTGGCACAAACGCTTGACGCAACGATGGACTCCGTTTTTCCGACCCTCGGCATTCCACGGATTCCGATCAGTTTGTGCCCTTCTTTTTTAAACAGCTCGGCCATAAAGTCAACCAGAAGACCGAGCTCGTCCCTTTCAAAACGGAAGGTTTTTTTGTCATCGGCATCACGCTGAATGTATCTTCCGTGGCGGACTGCGAGACGGTCGCGAAGCCTCGGTTCTCTCAGCTTCGTTACTTTAATGGTCTCCATTGTTTTTAAAATTGATTCCAATCGTTTAATTTGATCTATATGCCGGCATCTGAGCAGCATTCCCCTTCTGGAAAGGTCGACACCGTTAATTGTGACAATATTAATTGACAGCATCCCGAGAAGAGATGAAATATCCCCGAGCAGGCCGGGGCGGTTCACTTGAATTTCATATTCAAAATACCATTCGAGCTTTGCCAAATGATATACCCCCTCCATTGTGGCAAATTTTTACCTTCCTTTATCATAAAACATTTTTCTCTAATTAGAAAGAAGAATGTTGCTCTATAGAGGAAAACATAAAAAAAGAGAGGAGAAATCCCCCCTCTTAATGAGTGCTGTTATTTTCAACAAGCTTCACCATCATATTTGCGATGGCGCGCTGTTCATCTTCAGAAGCAACGCTCCAAAGATCAGCAAGCACTTTTTCCTGATGGTTTTTCGAGTCGACTTCGTTCGCAAGGTAACCGCCGATTTCTGTAGCGAGGTCAGTGATCGTTTCATCACTCATCCCTTTTTCCTGCGCATAGTTCAATCTGTCGCCAAGGAAATTCTTCCAATTATCCCAGTTTTCTAATACTGACATGTTGGGTTCCTCCATTTCATCTGTTGTTACAAAATTATTTTGTCCGTGCAGATGCAAACTATACACACATTTTTTTCAGCAGTGCCAGCCGCCGTTTACGGATAATATATGCCCCGTAATATAGGAAGCCTTGTCCGATAATAAAAAGGCCGCCGCTTCGGCGATTTCCTCCGGCTTTGCCAGCCGGCCCGCGGGAATTTCCTCTGCCAACGCTTCTTTTTCATCAGACGTGAACTGATCAAGCATATTTGTATCAACGGCACCCGGCGAGACTGCATTCACGCGGACGCCGCTCGGAGCAAGCTCTTTGGCAAGCGCTTTGACGAACGAATGCTGCGCTCCCTTGACCATGCTGTATAATACCTCGCACGATGCGCCGGTTTCTCCCCAGACGGAACCGATCGCGACGATGCCCCCGCTTTTTTTCCGGATCATGCCGGGCACCAGATTACGCGCCAAAAGAAACGGACTCGTCACATGCAGCTGCACCATCTCCCGCGCCGTGTCATCCGTAACGTCCGTAATCAGGCCGAAATGACTTTTGCCGCTGTTTAATATCAGAGCGTCCACAGGCTGCTTAACGGAACGGCTGAGTGTCTCCGCGCCATCCGGTGAGGACAGATCCGCCTGAATAACGGAGGCTTTTACGCCGAATGATGCGCTCAGCCTTTCCGCAAGCCTGTGTGCGGCTTCCTTATTAGAATGATAATGCAAAAGGACGTCATATCCGTTTTTTGCGAGGACTTCACTTATACTTTGTCCGATTCCGCCGCTTGCTCCGGTTACGAGCGCTGTCTGTTTCATCAATCAATACTCCTTCTTTCCCCAGAAAAACATCCCTCAGGGCGTGAGGGATGTTTTTGTTATGATTTTGGCACGACTTTGCAGACTGTCAGCCTGTCTTCTGATATTTCTTCTTTAATGACCCGCTTTACGTCTTCTAGCGTAATCTGCTCCAGTACGGTTACGACATCAAACAGACTCATATCTAAAAAGGCGTAGCGTGTAAATTGGTTGGCGATATATTCAGGCGAATTGAGCGCTTTTAAGAATGACCCGATCTTCTTTTTTCTCGCAAGATCAAGTTTTTCCGCAGTCACGGCTGATTCCGCATCAAGCAGCATGTGTTTTAATTCGTCAGCGAGCTTATCCGGCTCCGGTGTATCTCCTCCGACAGAGGCAAAACCGAATCCGTATTCAGCCGTGTAATCAAAGCTGAAGGTTTCATCAATGTAGCCTTTGTCGTACAAGTCACCGTAATGCGGTGAGCTTTTTCCGAAGAGACATTCAAGCATGAGGTTCATGCTGAGCTCGTGCTTCAACAGCTCCTGCCCCGTTTTATAAGGGTCTTTCGCCTTTAAGCCGACAAGACATTTTGAGCCTTGCACGTTCATTTTTAACTCCTGCTCCCGGCGGAAAACCGCTTCCTGCTCCTGAACTTCTTCACGTTTGATTTCGGGCTGGTCTGTAAAAGGCTTTTTCTCCTGGTTTTTCCGCACCTGGCTGATGACCGCTTCAGGATCTGCGGGACCGACGATAAAGAGCAGCATATTGCTCGGGTGATAAAACGTTTCGTAGCACTCATACAGCAGATCTTTCGTAATATGTGAGATGCTCTCCACCGTTCCGGCAATGTCAATTTTCACGGGGTGGTCTTTATACATATTTTCGATAAGGCCGAAAAACAGCCGCCAATCCGGATTATCATCATACATATTAATTTCCTGGCCGATGATGCCTTTTTCTTTTTCAACTGATTTTTCCGTGAAATACGGGTCCTGAACAAAATCCACGAGTGTTTCCAGGTTTTTCTCCACATTAGAAGTGCTGGAGAACAGATAAGCGGTTCGTGTAAATGATGTAAAGGCATTTGCCGACGCCCCCTGCTTACTGAAGTCCTGAAACACGTCGCCGTCCGCTTTTTCAAACAGTTTATGCTCCAGAAAATGCGCGATTCCGTCAGGGACGTGTACCATTTCTTCCTTATTTAAAGGAACGAATTGATTGTCAATGGAACCGTACTTTGTCGTAAACACGGCGTATGTTTTATTAAAGCCCTGTTTCGGCAGCACATAGACATCAAGGCCGTTTGCCATTTTTTCATGAAACAGCGTTTCCTGAAGCTGTTCGAAGTTTATCGGTTTAGTCAAGATGCTCCCCCCGTCCCTTTTAAGAAATAAGTCGTATCCAGCTTAATGTTCTTTCCGACATTGATAATGTCCTCTTTTGTCACTTTCTCGATATTGTCAAGGAATCTTTCGATCGGTATCTCTACTTGGGCCGAGGCCTGCTGATACAGAAATTCCGCTAAACCGTATGCCGTATCAATGGTTTCTAATACTTGATTTTTAATAACGGCTTTCGTTTGGGCGATATCATCTTCTGAAAAGTCACCGTTTTGCATAGCCTGAAACTGTTCTTCAATGATGGTGACGGCCTGCTTGTAATTTTTCACCTCAATGCCCGACATGACCATCAAAAGCCCTTTGAAGCTTTCCACCCTTGAGGCTGCATAATAGGCGAGGCTCGCTTTTTCACGGACATTTATAAACAGCTTTGAATGAGAGAAACCTCCAAACAGCCCGTTAAACACCTGCAATGCAGGATAATCCGGATCTGTATATGTCGTATTGGTCCGGAATCCGATATTCAGCTTGCCCTGCTTGACGTCCTCTTCATCAATGACTTCCTTCGGATCGGGCTGTTCATTCGCCGCGCTTCTTTCAAAAGGCTGCAGCTCCCGTTCTTCCGTTTTAAAATACGTATCAACGGCCGTTTTCACCTGATCTGTATCAACATCGCCGATGACGTACAGGTCCAGCTGATCTTCGCGTATGGCTTTTTGATAGGCTTCATACAAATCTTGCGGTGTAATGTGTTCAACATCATCGAACTCTCCGTTGACGTGAAGGGCATACGGTTCGCTTTTGCACATTTCCTGAACGAGACGCAGATTAGAATATCTCATCTTATCATCATATACGGCTTGAATCCGCTGTTTCAGCGTCCGTTTTTCCTGCGTGACATAAAGGGGCAGGAAGGCGCCGTTTTCCAAAGCGGGCGAAAAGACAAGCTCTGATAAAAGCTGAAGACCTTTTTCCAATAACGGTGTGCGGTCCTTCAGATACTTTTCATTAGGAATCTCAAGTCTGAACGTAATGACATGACGTTCTCCCTTTTTTGTCAGATCAGCTGAAACGGATGTGCCGTACAGCTCATCAAAATAAGACCGCAGATCAGCGGTTTTCGGGCGGCTTTCTGTTCCGCGCAGAAGCACATGCGGAAACAGCGCCCTTTTTGTTACGAGCTCTTTCGTTAAAGGAGCCAGCATTTTAAACGTCAGCGAAACGGTTTTAAATTTCTCGGTCTTTACGATGTGGGCGGTGATCCCGCCGTGCTTTGACTTCATTTCATTTACGTAAGTCATGTGAAACCTCCTTCGTTCATTCTTTCATAGTATGTATTATGACCAAATTTGAGCATTCGCAAAAAAGAGTACGCAGATGTAATTATATCAACTGGAGGATTTATAAGGAAACAAAAAACCTCTGCCCGAAAACAGGCAGAGGCATTGAACGTTATTTTTTCAAATTGAAAGGCCACCAGTTGGCTCTTCCGAATATTTTCACCATGACCGGTACAAAAAACGGAAGGACGACAATTGCGTACATGAGAAGGCCTGTTAATACCACGGTTGCAATCTGTAATAAGGAAAGAACGCCTGACGGCAGCATGGCCGCAAAGGTTCCCGCTAAAATAATCGCCGCAGAAATGATGACGGAACCCATATTTTTCATACTGCTGATCATTGCGGGTTCCGTTCCTTCTTTTTTAAGCTCATTAAAGCGGTCCATTAAAAAGATGGAATAATCCACGCCAAGAGCCATCAAAATGACAAAGCCGAAGAACGGCACGGCCCAGTTTACGCCCGGATACCCGAAGAAGTGTGTAAAGATGTATTCCGTCACGCCGATGGATGCGAAATACGTCAGTACGAGCGACGCCACTAAATAAACAGGCATAATGAGGGAGCGCAGCATCACGATGAGAATCAGAAAAATTCCCGCCAGCATAAACATTGCCGTCCGTTTGAAGTCTGAATCCGATACTTCCTTCAGATCGGCATTCATGCTGGAGACTCCCGAAACGCCGAAGGAAGCATTCTTCAGATCCGTGTTCGGAATGGCCCTTTTTACGCTCGCTTTGATCGCTTGAATATCTTGAATGGCCGTATTTGAGTAAGGATTGTTATCAAGAACGACAGTCAATTCTGTCGTTTTTCTGTCATCTGACATGTACGTATTAAACACGCTTGTGAAATCACTGTTTGTCAACGCGTCTTTCGGCACAAACCAGCCTGTCATTTCTTTGTCTGACGCCTTGTGAAGCTCACCCAGGTAATCATTCGCCCCCATCATGCCGCTTGATACTTTCTTAAGCCCTTTTACACTGTCGTTAAGGCCTGAAGAAAGATCGCTGAGCCGGGAAGAAAAATCGCCGAGACCGCTCTGCATTTTTTTCTGGCCCTCCGCGAGCTGTCCCGCCGCCGATTCAAGGCGCGGCATTTGTCCTGCGAGAGCCCCCTGTCCGTCTGACACTTGCTGCAGTCCGTTTTCAATACTGGTCAGACCGTTGATCATTGCGTTAATTTGAGTGTCAATCTTCTTCTGAGCGGCTGCCAGCCGGGTAAATTGTTTTTCCGCTTGCTGCAGATGAGCCTTTTGAATGTCGACCTGTTTAGAAAAAGCTTCTGCATCCGCGTTTGCCTTGGAAACGGCTGACTGTACACCCGTAAAGGACGATTTGATTTCTTGGTAAGAGGGATCGGTTTTGACTGACGGTATTGACGCTTCCAATTTTGCAAACGGCAGACGGGCAAGCTGCTTGTTCAAATCGGCAAGCTGTCTGCTGGCTTCATCTTTCATCGGCAGGACGGTTTTTACCAATTTTAAAGCGTTTTGCGTTTCTGAAGCGAGACCGCTGTTTTGGCTGAGCTGTGAAGTCAGCATTTGTTTTTGCTCTTCAATCTGCTTTCTCATCTGGGCGACGCCGGCTTTATTCTCGTTCACGCCAGCCTGCAGTTTATTCAGGTTTTCTCCTATATCAGAAAGCCCGGATTTCAGAGACAATGTTCCGTCAATAAGCTGATTGACGCTTTTCCCCGACTCTTCGATCTGCGGCTGTGAATCAGCTAACGACTTTGCGGCATGCCCTAATCCGTCCGTAATTTTTTCAAGTCCTGTATTGCCTTTATCAAGCCCTTCTTGAAGCTGCTTTGCCTGATTTGTGACAAATAATTGATTCAATCCGTTTCCGGCAGGGCGCGTGGCGCTTCTGACCGTTTTTACACCCTCTGTTTTTTCAAGTTCTCTGCTGATTTTTTCGATATCAATCAGGTGTTTTTCGGTATTTAGAGTCTCATCATTTTTGATGACGACTGTGGCCGGAAGAAGTTCTCCCGGGCCGAATGCGTCTGAAATCGTATTAAACGCGCGGACGGATTCATATTTATCCCCGATTTCGTCAAGACTGTTGTAAGATAGCGACCCTTTGTAAAGAAGGATAGGCGGGACGGTGAATACCGCAACGATTGCAAGACTGATGAGCGGCCTTTTAAATGAAAACCGCCCTGACGTTTCCCATGCTTTGCTTTGAGGATGGGAAATATCGCCCTTAACAGGCCAAAACAGTCTTTTTCCTAAAACAGCCATAAAAAACGGCACGATCGTCATGAGCGCAAGCAGCAGCACCGCGACACCGACCGCAACGGCGGCTGCCGACTGATACAGCTTAAATGTCGCAAATCCGATGCAGGCAAATCCGATCAGCACCGCACCGCCGCTGTACAAAACCGTCTTTCCGGCCGTTTTGTAAGTCACGACGATCGCTTCTCTTATATCAGCGCCATGCGACAGTTCTTCTTTAAACCTGCTGAGAAGCAGAATGCAGTAGTCTGTACCGATTCCGAACATAATCGCAACCATAAAAATCTGAGTAAAAGTTGAGAGCGGAAAATTCAGCTGATCGACTAAAAATGCGACAATCGACTGGCTGACTAAATAAGATATCAATACTGATAAAAGCGGCACAAACGGAGCGACCACTGACCGAAATACAAGAATCAGCACGATCAGGATAAAAGCAACCGTTATATATTCAGTCTTTTTTAAGCCGTCCTGTGAGCTTTTTAACACATCTTCGTCGATCAGCGATTGGCCTGTAATGCCGTATGATACGCCGTACGGTTTCAGCTCTTTATCAATTTTATTTTTTATTTCGATGATATCGTTT
Source organism: Bacillus sp. FCW2 (assembly GCF_021228595.1). Lineage (NCBI taxonomy): Bacteria > Bacillati > Bacillota > Bacilli > Caryophanales > Bacillaceae > Bacillus > Bacillus sp. FCW2. The sequence goes on from NZ_CP089436.1 coordinate 1,840,563, forward strand.
TTGGATGTATCAAGCTGCAGCTGAACGAGCATCGTTTGTCTGTCTTTTGACAGCAGCTGTTTTTTGATGTCGTCATTTTTCTCCCCGAAGTATGAAGTCACCGTTTTAATCTGAAGCGCTTTTTTATGTTCAGACAAAGTGCTGACGGCTTCTTCCAGACGATCTTTTTTGTCTGTCATTAAGCCTTTTTCGTGAAATACGATGACGGCAGAAGAAGACGGTGCATCTGAATCAGACATTTCATCAAGCAATTCATGTGCGTAAGAAGAGGAATATCCGTCCGGTACGGAGATCTGCCCTTTCTCCCGTGTCAATTCAGCCATATCAGGCGCTGTAAGCATAAATATCACTGTTGCGGCGACCCATACCGCGGCGATGATCCAGCGGGCTCGGATAATGTTTTTCATTATGTCTGCTGATCCTCCTCAGTCATCATCAATCGATATAATTTTTCATATGTATTCACGAACATCTCCGCCTCGTCTTCATCAAAATACATAATATATGAACGGACGAGTTCCTCAATCCGCCGCTCCACACGGTGAAATACTTCCGTCCCCTTTTCCGTGACATTTAAAAGTATGCTCCGGCGGTCGCTTTGGCTGCGTTCTCTATTGATGTAGCCTTTTTCATACAGGCGGTTCGTCATAGATGTAATGGCGCTTTTATTGACGTGGCACACCGCGGCCAGTTCAATTGATTTGCAATCGGGATTGAGCATAATATAGCGAAGTATGTAATATTGGTCCAATGTCAGCTCTTTGTTCACTTTTTCAGCGATAATGCTGTCAATTTTTTTTAAGACGTGCAGGTATACATCGGAATAACGCTGAATCAGCTGCTTTACTTTTTCTTCATGCACCTTTTCCCCCTCCTTCCGATAGTTAATATGTTTAACTATTAAAAAGAATAACGACTTGACGGTATCATGTCAATCTTCAAAATAAAATAAAAAAAGACAGTGCAGATTACACCGTCTTTAATGATTCCTTTTTTTCTTTTGCTTGTGATGAGATATTTAACAGCGCTAAAAATACAGACACAATGCCGCAAAAAGCGGATAAAATAAAAATCAGCCAGCCTGCATTTGACATCAGGGCAGCAAAGATCGGCGGTCCCGCCGCTACTCCGATAAACCGCATGCTGTTATAAAATGAGGTGATGGTTCCCGATTCCTCGTTGTCTACGCCTTCTGTGATGACAGCGTCTAAAGCCGGCAATGCCATTCCGATACCGATACCGCTGACACACAAAAAGATAAATAATAAATAAAAACTGTGATTCCACCATAGGCCGATAAACGACAGTGTCACGGCACTCATTCCGAAAACGATGCAAAACTTCATTTTGCCTTGGTCTTTTCCGATTTTTCGGCCTGATATATATGAACTGACGGATAGAAATAAAAGCGGGATTGCCAAAAGCGCTCCTTTAGCCACACCGTCAATTCCGTATTTCTTCTCCAGTGAGTCTGATAAATAAAAAAGAACCCCGAACAGCAAAAACATAATCACGCAGCCGATGATAAAAACCGTAAAGAGCCAGCGTCCGTCACGCTTAAATATGCGGCCGACATTTTTCACAAATTCGGAAATAGAAGGCGCTTCTTTTTGTTCCTCCGGCTTTGCCACCAAAAACAATACGAGAAAAAAACTGATGAGCGAAAAAAACGGAATGAACCAAAACGGCATAAACCAAAACCATGCAGCCAAGAGCGACCCGAGAATCGGGCTTATTACTTTCCCGGCTGTGTTTGACGTCTCAATGTCGCCGAGCCCCGCGGTAATCCGCTCATCATCCCCTTTGAATAAATCACCGATAAACGGCATCACTACAGGAGCCGCCCCTGCCGAACCGATTCCCTGCAGCACCCGCCCCGCCAAGATAATGGGATAAGGATGCTTGAACGCGGTGGAAGCTATCGCGGCAAGCGCTCCGCCCGCACCGGCTATGAGAAGACAAGGCAGAAGAACCTTTTTTCTTCCGAATTTATCGGACAGATATCCGGCAATCGGAATACAAATAATCGCCACAATCGAATAGACCGTTATAATTAACGATACTTGAAAAGACGATATGGACAGCTTCTTTTCAATCATCGGAAGCACTGGAATCAGCATGGAATTCCCGAGTGTCATCACGAGCGGTACAGAAGCCAGAGCAATGATATTTTTCGTTCCATTTTTCTTCTTACTCAACTTATTCACCCATTCACTATACTTGGTTGTTTCCTGTTTTATTGTGCCTTGCAGAAAACAAAGTATGTACTGAAACGGCAAATAAAAAAACAGACACATGACGCGTCTGTCTTAAAAACGTTTTCTTACAACATGAAAACTGAACTTATCAGCCCGGAAATAATTTAATGAATACAGCACAGGTTCATCATTCTGATTATAGTGGGTTTGCTTCAGCAATAAAAGCGCCGTCTCCGGCTCGCATTCCAAAACCGGCGAAATCGTATCGTGATATCCGATCGGTTCGATATCAGCAACGGCATAGCTGATCACAGACCCGGAGTTTTTTTCCAAAAGATCAAAAATAGACTCCTGTTCATGACAGAAAGAATTCGGCAGAATGTGCATCGGAATCGTATCTAAACAGTAAACGACCGGAGTGCCGCTTGCCGTTCTCACGCGTTCCAAATAAAAAAGCTCCTGCTCAGGCTCAAGCCGGAATCTAGCGATATCTTCATCAGACGGCGTGATGACCTGAGACGATAAAAAAATCGTACCCGGCACCATGTTCGCCTGCTGAATCGTTTTCGTCACGCTGTTGAGCTGTTCAATACCTGAAAGAAACAGCGGTTTTGTATGGACGAAAGTGCCCACACCGTGCCTTCTGATAATCACATGCTCCTCTTCAAGGATACGCAAAGCTTCACGCAGAGTTGCCCGGCTGACACCCATTGATTTTGAAAGCTCAAATTCAGAAGGAAGCTTTTCCTTTTCGGTGTAAATTCCGTTTTGTATATCCTCTTTGATTCGCTCAATCACTTTTAGATACAAGTGACGATTGTCAGCTTTTGTAGACATGTTTCCCCTCCGTAAACCACTTTCATAAATTATTGAACAATTGGGACAACTATATCATGTTTTGATAAAAAAATAAATAGGAATGATTTTGGTGATAACATTTTCAGTGAAAACTCTCTCCTTTTTAAGAAGAGAGCTCATCATATTGTTCCTTAGATAATAGTACTTCCCTCGGTTTGCTTCCTTCATACGGCCCGACGACGCCCCGTTCCTCCATTGCGTCAATCAGACGGGCAGCTCTCGTATATCCGATTCTGAACCGCCTTTGAAGCATGGAGACTGATGCCGTCTGCATGCCGATAATCAAATCGACCGCTTCGTCATAGAGATCATCCGTTACTTCACTGTGTGTTTCCGAAACTTCTTCCGGAATCATCTCTTCTTGATACTGCGCTTTTTGCTGCGTAATGACATGATCGACGACATGCTCAACCTCTTCATCGGATAAAAATGCCCCTTGCACACGCACCGGCTTATTTGCGCCTACAGGCAGAAACAGCATGTCTCCGCGCCCCAGAAGCTTTTCAGCGCCGCCCATGTCTAAAATCGTCCGTGAATCGGTCTGAGATGAGACACTGAAGGCGATTCTTGACGGAATGTTGGCTTTAATAACACCGGTAATAACGTCGACTGAAGGCCTCTGTGTCGCGATAATCAAATGAATTCCCGCTGCCCGCGCCATCTGTGAAAGTCTCGTAATTGAATCTTCCACGTCGGAAGAAGCGACCATCATCAGATCGGCAAGCTCGTCAACGATGACGACGATGTATGGCAGCTCAGGCTGCTTGACTTCTTCTTCGGCATTTGACCGCTTGATATGGTCGTTATAGCCTTCTATATTTCTCGTACCCGTATGGGAGAACAGCTCATAGCGGCGCTCCATCTCATTGACGACCTTTTTCAAAGCCTGCGAGGCCTTTTTCGGATCTGTCACGACCGGCGCAAGCAGATGAGGAATGCCGTTATACACATTCAGTTCAACCATTTTCGGGTCAATCATCATCATCTTCACTTCATGCGGTTTGGCCCTCATCAGAATGCTCGTAATAATACCGTTGACACAGACGCTTTTTCCGCTTCCCGTTGCCCCCGCTACGAGCAGGTGGGGCATTTTGTTCAGTTCGGCAAGCACGGCTTCCCCGGAAATATTTCGTCCCAAGCCGATCAGAAGCTTCGCGTCCGGCTTGTCATTGAGCTTGGATTCAAGCACTTCTTTTAACGAAACCATCGCAACTTCAGCATTGGGCACCTCGATGCCGATTGCCGATTTACCCGGAATCGGCGCTTCGATCCGGATATCCTTCGCGGCAAGCGCGAGCGCGAGGTCATCGCTCAGATTCACGATTTTACTGACTTTGACCCCGACGTCCGGATACACCTCATATTTTGTGACCGCCGGACCGAGATGAACTTGGGTCACTTTCGCCTTTACGCCGAAGCTTTGAAAAGTCCGTTCGAGTTTTCTTGCATTCTCGTAAATGTTTTTCTTATCGGTCTGCTGGCCGGTATGTTTCGGGTCAGCCAGTATGTCCAATGAAGGCATTTGATAATCTTTATTTTCAAGCTCTGTAAACGTCATCGGCGGAGCCGCAGCCGTTTCGCCACTGTCTTGAGCGCCGCCGGAAGGCTCATCTTTTGCCGCTTGTGCAGCCTCCTGCGTTTTTTCCGGAATCAGCGGTTCGGCGGGCTCTTCCTGACGGTCTGAAAAGCTTGAAATAATCGGCTCTGAATGGATGATCGGCGAAATGATTTCCTCATCCTCTTCCTCCGGTTCAGGCTCTTCTTTTTTCTTTTGAACCCGTTTTTGTTTTTTGCCCGATTTTGTTTTTGTTTTCGGCGAAGACATATTCGTTCTGACCGTTTTCATATCCTCAAGAAATGCCTGCCACTGGCCGCGGATAAACCGGCCGACGGGGCTCGTCCACTTTTTGAGCGTTTCCTGCAGTGAACGGCCCGTTACAAGAATCAGCCCCATTAAGATCAGCACGATCGCCATGATTTGTGAACCCGTTGATGCAAATAAAAAGTGGGAAGCTGCAAACAGTACCGCGCCGATCATGCCGCCGCCCAAATCAGGGGAAGCAGCCTGCTGTTTCATGTCAATCATAAACAGCTCCCACGTGTTGCCGATGACACTTGCCGACCGAATCGACCCGTGATGAGACAGATTTTTAAAGAGCTGCACGTGAGACAGCAGCAATATACTGGCGATAATACAGTACAATCCTGCCTTTCTTCTCGTTAAAAGGCTTGGACTCTTCTTTTTCCAAAACAGCGAAATTCCGAGAAGGAAGAGCGCAATTAAGCATAAAATAAACCACTCTCCGGCAAAAAAACGGAACAAGTACACAAATGTCTGTCCCACAACGCCGAGCTGCAAAACAGCAATAATCGAGATTGCAACACAGAGCAGTCCGCTTAGTTCGTATTTTAGATTGAGCTTACTCTCTTGTTTCTTTTTAGATTTCCGTTTTTTCTTTGCCACACTCATCACCTTACTGCGTTAAAAAATGTAAAATCATACATCATGAAGAAAAGCAGCCTTTTGCCGGCTGCATTTTTCTGTAGGATTCCCCTATTATAGCATATTTTGCCCCCGAGAAACGGACTGAATGCCGGTTAGATTTTCAGCTTGATTTTTTGTCCCGGAGCGATGTCCGGATTCAGAAAATCCATCGGGTTCGTACTTAAAATTTGTACGACTTCAGCTTCATTTCCCTTCATCTCAACTAGCAGCGGCACGCCGGCGTAATCTACCTGTTCATGCACGCTTTGCTCTAGATCCTGACCGTAAACGACTTCTTGGGGCATGACGGTATAAAGGATCATTGAATCATCCTTCCTTCCTCGCCCTTTCGTTCCTCAATCAGCTGATTCAGCTTTTTTATCGCCTGTCCGACGCCGCCCACAGCATCAATTAATCCGTAATCAGCCGCATCTTTTCCGACTACGTTCGTTCCGATGTCCCTGGTTAAGTTTCCTTTTGAAAACATCAGCTCTTTGAATTTTTCTTCGGAAATATTTGAATGATGGGTCACAAAGTTGACGACCCGCTCCTGCATTTTATCCAAGTATTCAAACGTTTGCGGAACCCCGATAACCAGACCTGTAAGCCGAACGGGGTGAATGGTCATTGTCGCTGTCTCCGCGATAAAACTATGATCACATGACACGGCGATCGGCACACCTATGGAGTGGCCCCCGCCGAGTACGATTGAAACGGTCGGTTTTGATAAGGATGCGAGCATTTCCGCAATCGCAAGCCCCGCTTCCACATCGCCTCCGACGGTGTTTAAGATGATCAGAAGTCCTTCGATTTTCGGATTTTGCTCAATCGCGACGATTTGCGGAATGACGTGTTCATATTTGGTTGTTTTATTTTGCGGCGGGAGCTGGACGTGCCCCTCAATTTGGCCGATGATCGTCAGGCAGTGAATATTGGTATCTTGGGACATTTGCGGCAGAGATGTCTCTCCCAGCTGCTGAATTTTGCTCATAATGCTGTCTTTCGCATCTGATTTTTCGGGCTGCTGTTCTTCGGTGTTTTCCATACGATGATCCATTTTATCTTTCACCCTTTCCGAATGTCTCTTTGTATTATGAACAAAGATGATGATTTCCATCCGGGACATGAACAAAAACAAAGCCGGAGCATCATGCGCTCCGGCTTTGTATACATTATACTTCCATAATGATCGGAATGATCATCGGCTTGCGTTTTGTTTTTTCATAAAGGAATTGATTCAGCGCATCACGCATTGCTTGTTTCAGCGTGGACCATTCTACGGCAGATGTTTCCGTCGCTTCAGTCACGATAGAGCGGACGAGCTCAGTAGCTTGTACAATTAAACCTTCTGATTCTCTGACATACACGAAACCGCGCGTAATGATCTCAGGACCTGATACAAGGTTCTTTTTCTGCTTATCGAGTGAAATCACGACGATGAGAATGCCGTCTTGTGATAATAAGCGGCGGTCTCTCAGCACGATGTTGCCGATGTCGCCGACTCCGAGGCCGTCAATCAGAACGTTTCCGTACGTGACTTTATCCCCGATTTTCACATTCTGGCCGCGGAATTCAACGACGTCACCTTTTTCAATCAAGAAAATGTCGCTGCGTTTCATGCCGATCTCTTCTGCGATTTTGGAATGCGCTTTTTGCATTCTGAATTCACCGTTAACCGGAATTAAATATTTCGGTTTCAGCAAATTAAGCATGAGTTTCAATTCTTCCTGCGAACCGTGACCGGACACATGCACGCGTTTTTGGGCGAAAATGACTTGAGCGCCGGCGCGGGCAAGCAGGTTGACGGTTTTGGAATATATCAATTCATGCCCCGGAATCGGTGTTGATGCAATGACAACGGTGTCTCCTTCTTCAATGTTAAGCTGCTTGTGCGCCTGCTTGGCCATCCGCGTAAGAGCGGCCAGCGGCTCACCATGGCTTCCGGCTGTAACAATTGCCACTTCCCGCTTCGGATATTTTTTCACATCCTGTACAGGAATAAACATTTCATCTTCGGCTTCAATATAGCCGAGCTTTCGCCCAAGCTGAAGCACGTTTTGCAGATTTTTTCCGGCGATTGCAAGTTTGCGGCCGTTCTGGACGGCAGCCTGTATCACTTGCTGGATCCGGTTGATATTAGACGCGAATACAGCAATGATGACACGGTTTTCTGAACTGTTCATCGCATCGGAAATTTCACCGCTTACATATGCTTCTGACGGAGTATACCCCGGGCGCTCCGCATTGGCGCTGTCAGAAAGCAGGGCGAGCACGCCGCTGTTTCCGATTTTGGCAATTTCGCCAATATCACATGATTGGTGATAAGCAGGCGTCTGGTCAAATTTAAAGTCTCCCGTGCATACAATAGAGCCAAGTGATGTTTTGAAGCTGACTCCCACTGAATCCGGAATACTGTGAATCGTTTTAAAGAACGATACTTTCGTTGATTCAAATGTAATGACTGATTTAGAGTGAACTTCACGTAAATCAGCTTTTCGATTATGCCCGTACTGCTTGAGTTTTTCTCTCAGTAATGCAAGCGTAAGCTTCGTTCCGTATACCGGCACCGACAGCTTGTTCAATAAATAAAAGACGCCTCCGATGTTTTCATCGTGCCCGTGTGTCAGAAAGATGGCCTTCACGCGGTCAGCCCGTTCTACTAAGTAGGAAATATCCGGAATGACGACATCAATACCGAGCATTTCATTTTCAGGGTGCATCAGCCCTGCATCCACTACAAATATGTCTGAGTCAATTTCAATGACATATAGGTTCTTCCCAATTTCTCCGACGCCGCCAAGGGCGATAATTCTGACGTTTTCTGTATTTTTCTTTTTCAAAATCTGTATCCTCCTAGTCTCATACCCGTCCATCATCACTTGTTCCTATTATAACTGATATCAATTTTAGAAAACAAGAAGAAGCGGAAGGTTTAGGGAAAACCAATATGTATACAAAACGGTCAAACTCACGATAAAAATGAGAATGACCGCGTATTTTAACTGTATAAATTTTTTCTTACAGTTCGCTGATGACGCTGCTCAGGCTCAGACGTTCATCTTCATTCAGCGGGATAAGAGGAAGACGCACAGATCCGACATCAAGGCCTTTCAGCTGTAGCGCCGTTTTGACCGGAGCCGGATTAGGCGCTTTAAAGAGCTCCTTCATGATCGGCAGAAGCTTCTGATGAATCAGCGCCGCGGTTGCCGTCTGCCCGTTCGTATAGTTTTTAATCATCTGCTGCATGTCAGAACCTACGATATGGCTGGCCACTGACACGACTCCTCTTCCGCCGACTGCGAGAATAGGAAGCGTTAACCCGTCATCACCTGAATAGACGTAAAAATCTTCCGGTGTTTCGGCAATGATTTTCGTAATGGCATCAAGATCGCCGCTCGCTTCTTTAATCGCAGAGATATTCGGAATCTCCGCAAGTCTGATGGCCGTTTCCGGCGCAAGTGAAGCGACCGTTCTGCCCGGCACGTTGTAAAGCATCACAGGAAGAGACGTTTCTTCCGCAATGGCTTTAAAATGACGGTACATGCCCTCTTGGGAAGGCTTATTATAATACGGCGTGACAAGCATAACGCAATCGACGCCGGCTTCTTCAGCTTTTTTTGTCAGTTTAATGGAATCTTTCGTATTGTTGCTTCCCGTACCCGCAATAACAGGCACACGTCCGTTCACTTCTTTGACTGTAAATTCAAAGAGTGCAATTTTTTCTTCCGTTGAAAGTGTCGGAGATTCGCCGGTCGTGCCTGCGACGACTAAAGAATCCGTGCCGTTTTTCAACAAATAGTCGATTAATGTAGACAGTTTTTGAAAGTCTACATTCCCTTTACTGTCAAAGGGGGTAATCATCGCTGTAGATATATTTCCGACATTCATTTTTTTCACCTCATCATGATTCAATCACATTTACTTTGAAAGTTCAAACACTTCATGCAGCGCATTTACGGCCGTTACCATATCTTTTTCATGAACGAGCACCCAGATCGTCGTATGGCTGTCGGCAGATTGCAGAATCGGAATGCCTTTATCAGAAAGTGCGGAGACGATTTTTGACGTGACACCCGGAACACCCATTATCCCGGCGCCGACCGCTGACACTTTCGCACAGCTCTCCGTCACTGTCGGCTCATATCCTAATTCAGCCAAAATGCTGCGCGCGGCTTCCGTTTTACTGCCGGCTACGGTATATACGATTTCACTCGGCGTAATGTTAAAGAAATCTACGCTGATTCCGGCATTTGCCATCGCTTTAAAGACTTCAGTCTGAACGTTGTATTGCCCCATTTTGGCGGGAACCTTAAATTGCGTCACATCTTTCACATGGGCGATCCCCGTGATCAGCCGTTCGAATACATCGCTGCCGATGTTAGACGAATGATGGGACGTCACCAAAGTGCCTTTGTCTTTTGAATAAGTGGAGCGCACGCGGATCGGCACCTTTGCCTGCATGGCGATTTCCACCGCGCGCGGATGAATGACTTTCGCGCCTTGATAGGCAAGGTTGCAGATTTCCGTATATGTGACGTTCGGAAGCGGCTTAGCATTTTCCACGATTCTCGGATCGGCTGTCATAACGCCTTCCACGTCCGTAAAAATGTCGATAAACTCAGCATCTACCGCCGCGCCGAGCGCCGCTGCTGAAGTATCGCTTCCTCCTCTGCCGATCGTCGTCGTGTCGCCTTTTTCAGTCGCTCCCTGAAATCCTGCGACAACGACAGCGTCATGGCTGGCGAGTGCAGCGAAAAGCCGCTCTGTTTTCATTTCTATAATTTTGGCGTCAGTATGCTGGGCATTGGTTAAAAAGCCGGCTTGGGCTCCTGTTAAAGCTGCGGCTTTTATGCCGTTTTCCTTCAGCATGCTGGAAAAAACAACGGACGAAATCGTTTCTCCGCAAGACAGAAGCATATCCTGCTCTCTCGGAGAAATGTCGGACTGGCTGCCGTAAAGGAGCCCGATTAAAGAATCTGTCGCGTACGGGTCTCCTTTTCTTCCCATCGCCGATACGACAACGACAACTTTATAACCTTCACTGATGGCATCTTTAATGTGTGCTAGCGCAAGCTTGCGGCCTTTGTCATCTTTTACGGATGTTCCGCCGAATTTTTGAACAATGATCTTCACTATTTTCACTCCAAATTAGTCTGACGTAACAGAAGAGAGCAGGCAGAGCCTTACTCTCTTCTATTCGCCTATAGAAAATACGTTTGTTTTATACGAGGTTCAGTTTTTGCAGGCTTTCCGCGATTTGGACTGAGTTCCAAGCGGCGCCTTTTAACAGGTTATCAGAAACAACCCACAAATGAAAACCGTTTGCTCTGTCCAAATCTTTCCGGATTCTTCCTACAAATACATCGCGTTTGCCGACGCAATCAGCAGGCATCGGGTAAAGCTGCTCCGCCGGATCATCCTGAAGCGTAACACCCGGAGCTTCTTTTAAAAGCTGTTTAATATCTTCAACGGTTGCGTCATCACGGTCAAGCTCAATGTAAACAGATTCTGAGTGCCCTGTTTCAATCGGCAGTCTGACACATGTCGCAGCCACTTCCAGCTTCGGCATATGCATGATTTTTTTCGTTTCATTAATCATTTTCATTTCCTCAAACGTATAGCCGTTGTCTTGGAATTTATCAATTTGCGGAATGGCGTTAAATGCGATTTGATAATGCTTTTTGTCGCCTTTAACCGGCATAATGGACGGTTCTGCGGGTTCATTGTTTAAAATCGCCTTTGTCTGGCTGTACAATTCTTTCGCCGCTTCATTGCCGGCCCCGGACACAGCTTGGTAAGTAGATACAATGACTTTTTTCAAACCGTACGCTTTGCGGATCGGTTCAAGCGCAGCCACCATCTGAATCGTTGAACAGTTAGGGTTGGCGATAATGCCGTTATGTTTGTGCAGATCACCTTCGTTCACCTCTGGCACCACGAGCGGTGTATTTTCGTCCATACGGAATGCGCTGGTATTGTCAATCACGATGGCTCCCCGTTTTACAGCCTCAGGCGCCAAGCTTTGTGATACGCTTCCGCCGGCGCTGAATAACGCGATATGAACGCCTTCGAAGCTTTCAGGAACAGCTTCCTGCACTGTATATTCTTCGCCTTTAAACATTACTTTCGTACCAGCAGAACGCTTTGAGGATAGTAGTGTGAGTGTTTCGATTTCAAAGTTTCTGTCTTCCAGTGTTTTCAGCATTTGCTGTCCTACGGCTCCCGTCGCTCCGACAACTGCTACGTGTAATCCTCTTCCCATCTGTAAAACTCCTTCCGCCAATTAAGCATCATTTATTGAATTGACTTTGCATTTTACGTTTTATTTTACCATAGAATAGTCACGGATTGACCGAATTTTTTTATTCCGGAATGATTTTCTGTCATCATTCATGATGGTGTACGAGCACCGGCTGAACCTGCTGGTGCAAAAGAGCTTTTTCTACCGTAATCGGAAGAAGATCCATTCTTGCGACGAGCGATGTCGGTTTTTTCACGTGGTCATCCTGGCCGAACGGGATGAAATATATGTTTTTTGCGGACATCAGCCTCATTAAATTCGTTCCGTTTAAACCGAGTCCGTCGTTTGTCGAAATTCCGAGCACGACCGGGCGGCCGTTGCGGATCGTGGCTTTCGCAGCCATAAGGACGGGGCTGTCAGTCATCGCATTTGCGAGTTTGCTCATTGAATTTCCGGTTAAAGGGGCGATGACCATGCAGTCGAGCGGAAGTTTCGGCCCGAGAGGCTCCGCTTTTACGATGGAATCAATCGCCTCAAAGCCTGTTGTTTCTTCAATTTTTCTGACCCAATCTCCCCCCTCCCCAAAGCGGGTATCGGTCGATTGAACGGTTGACGTCACGACCGGCCGGACTTCAGCTCCTTGACTGATAAGCGCCTCTATTTGCGGAAAAACTTCCTCATATGTGCAGTGCGAGCCGGTTAATCCGAATCCGATTCTTTTCCCTTTCAGAGACATGGTTATTCCCCCTCTTTCTTTAAGTCTGCCAAAAGCTTGCTCAATACGTTCGCAATAATCTGTCCGGCTGTTTTCGGGGCCACAATTCCCGGAAGACCCGGGGCAAGCAGCGCTTTAATGCCTTGTTTTTCAGCATATTTGAAATCCGTTCCGCCCGGGCGGGATGCTAAATCCAAAATCAAGGTCTTCGGCGTCATGCGCGATAAAACGCTTTGATTCAGAATCAAGCTCGGTACGGTGTTAATGCAGATATCAATATCATTTACATGTTCAGTAAGCTCTTCAAGTTGAAAAGGAGAAAGCCCCATTTCCGTTATACGGGCCAAATGAGCCGAACTCCGCGCGCCCACTTTTACCTTCGCCCCTAACGCCGCAAACGTCCGGGCGATCGTCATACCGGTGCGCCCCATGCCGAGAACGGCGACATTTGATCCGTGAATGGTATAATCCGTATGCTGAATCGCCATCATGATTGTTCCTTCAACAGTGGGAATCGAGTTGAATATCGCGATATCGTCCCGTTCAAATAATTTCACAAGTTTGCGGCCCGCTTCGCTGGCGATCCCCTCAAGATACGCGTTGGAGATGCCTGAATAAATGACGCAATGCTCCGGTGTCCGCTCAAGATAGCTCTGCTTTAATATCACTTCTTCATTTGAAAAAACCGTGGAAACAACGCCTTCTCCGGTCGTTGCCGATACGGGCAGGATGATACTGTCTATTTTTTGAAAGGGAATCTCATCGATTTTGCATTTGACGGTTCCTGTAAAACCGTCATCCAATTGGTCAAACCCTGCAAGATAAATATCGGCATGCTGTTCTGTCAGCTTTCTTATAATCTCTAGCTGTCTTGCGTCACCGCCAATGATCGCAATTGTCAATCCGGTTAACATCTGAAACGTTCACCTTCTTTACAGTTACTGGATCTTTTAAGTGTCATCCTCCTCTTCATCGTATGTGCGAAGAGAAAGGGCGGTGAATGTACAGCGTCTTTTTCATAAAAAAAGCACCGGCTGTATGAGCCGGTGCTTGCAACAATTGAATAAGATCTACTCTTCGGGAGGCGTGATCTCCCCCGGAACGTCTAAAATGATCATGTCTGACCCGATTTTTTGGATATGGTTCCAGGGGACGCGGATGTCGTGGCCTTGTTTTCGCAATCCGAACCATTTTACCGTCGGTATCAACAGCGCGGTAATTTGTCCGTCCTGTTCATTAATTTCCAAATCGGTCTGGCCGAGCACACCGAGCCGCTCTGCCCGTTTAATGTCCACAATTTCTTTACCTGACAGTTCACTGAGCCTCATGATAGCCACCCCCTTGTACTATATGACCCGGAGCAAAAAAAAATGCCTGCCCCGTATAGAGGCAGACTGCTTTTCTGCTTAAGATGAGGCCGGCATATTGCCAGTCGGGCTGATGAGCGATAGTGCGTAATCATCCGTAAATAAGCGGCGGCTGAGGCCGTTGACGCTTTCCAGGCTGACCGCATTTAATTCAGTGATAATTTCATCCATGGTCTTATGCTTTCCGAGCAGGAGTTCGTTTTTCCCGTTCCGGCTCATTTTGCTGTTTGTGCTCTCTAAGCTGAGCATTAAGCTCCCCTTCATTTGCTCTTTGCTGTTTTCCAGCTCTTTCGGGGTGATACCGTCACGTTTTAGAACCGATAACGTTTCCTGAATGGTTTCAGACAGAAGTCCGAGCTGATTCGCGCCGGTGCCTCCGTAAATCGTCAGCATACCGCTGTCTTCATAGGAACTGTGATAGCTGTATACAGAATAGGCCAGTCCTTTATCTTCGCGCACATCCTGGAAAAGACGGCTGCTCATGCTTCCGCCCAGCACGTTGTTTAAGACGATCAAATCGTAAATGTCCGCATCTCCGACTTTCAGGCCTTTGAAACCGAGACAGAGATGCGCCTGTTCGGTGTCTTTTTTTCTGGTCAGCTTTTCATAATGAAACTCAGGCTCGCTGATGCCGCTTGCTTTGCCCTTCGCTTCGTATGTACCGAACCATTTCTCCACGTCTTTAATGAATTGTTCTGTTACATTTCCGGCGACAGAAATGACGACGCGGTCCGGCGTGTAAAAGTCATCCATATGCTGTCTGAGAGAATCGCCGTTAAATGACGAAAGCGTTTCCTCCGTCCCGAGAATCGGGTAGCCGAGCGAATGATTGCCGTATGTCGCTTTGCTCAGCAGATCGTGGACAATGTCATCCGGCGCGTCTTCATACATTTTGATTTCTTCATATACGACGTTCTTTTCTTTTTTGAGCTCATCTTCGTCAAAAGCAGAATGAAAGAACATATCAGCCAGCACATCAAGTGCGTAGTTTGCATGCTCATCCAGAACTTTGGCGTAATAGCACGTATATTCTTTTGAAGTGAAGGCATTCACTTGGCCGCCTATCCGATCGAAGGATTCTGCGATTTCCCGTGCGGACCTGGTATTTGTTCCTTTAAAAAACATATGCTCAAGAAAGTGCGAAATACCGTTTGTATTCGGCGTTTCATGACGTGACCCCGTCCCGATCCAGACGCCGATTGCCACAGACCGCACCGTTGGATTATTTTCAAGCACAACTCTTACACCGTTTTGGCATGTATAGCGTTTTATCAAGTCTGTTCCTCCTATTCAAAGACAGGCAACTGCCGCCTGCTACTTCATCAGCCTGTTTTCATCCATTAAGTCAGACACTGAGCCGAGCGCGTAGCCTTTTTCTTTGATTTTTGCAATCAGTGTATCCAGGCTTTTCGCAGTCGGATCAGTCGGATGCATTAAAATCATGGCTCCGTTATGTATTTTGCTCAACACCCTTGTTTGTAAAACAGCCGGAGACGGTTTTTGCCAGTCAATGGTGTCAACGGTCCACATGATGGTGCCCATTCCTTTTTCCGCCGCAAGGTCGACCACGGCTTTTCTGAAGCTGCCGCTTGGCGGCGCAAACCATTTCGGCTTCATGCCGAGCGTCTCGCTGATTTGTGCATTGGTTTTGTCAAGCTGTTCGGAAATGCTTCCTGAAGTCAGTTTGCTCATATCAGGGTGATTGTATGAATGATTTCCGATTTCATGTCCGTCTGCCGCTATTTTTTTCCCCAGTTCCTGATTGTTTTTCAGCCATTTCCCTTCAAGAAAGAAAGTTGCTTTGACCTGGTGCTGCTTCAGAATAGGCAGCATTTGCTCCACGTATTCATTTCCCCAGGCGACATTTATCAGGAAAGCGACCATCGGTTTGTCGGGATTTCCTTTATAAATGGGTTCGGGCGCGAGAGAATCAAGATGGACTTTCGGTTTCACCTGCTCATAGACAAGGTCGTCTTCGTGAAATTCTCCGTCCTTTTTCATTTGCTTATAGGATTTTTCCACATTGACTTTTAAACCGTTATACCCCGGTATACTCTTCCATATTTTATCAATCCGCGCGTCTTGCGGCTTCACTTCATACTCTGACGCTTTTTGCAGTAATTCTTCATAGAGCGGATCTTTTGATGCTGACACAGTTACAGCGTCTTTTTTCATTGCGTCTATGTAATCAACTGTATACGGATTTTTTAACATTTCAAACGAAACAAAAAAAAGAAATAAAAAAACGGCAAACGGCACGAATTTTTTCAACATGTCCTTCCCCCCTCATCACACATTATGTATGAGGAGGACAAGGTAGAACCCGTCTGTTGTCTTTCTCAAAATAAAGAAGCCGGGTCTCCCAGGCTCCTTGTTAGGTTTTCATTTAAGATTGTTGTTGTTCCTGTTCTTTTTCTTTCTCTTCGCGCAGCACTGCTTTACGCGACAGATTCACTCGTCCCTGTTTGTCAATTTCAGTTACCTTCACAAGGATTTCGTCACCGATTTTCACAACATCCTCAACCTTGCCGACCCGTTCGAGCGCTAGTTCAGAGATGTGAACGAGACCGTCTTTTCCGCTGAAGATTTCAACGAAAGCGCCGAATTTCTCAATCCGTTTGACTTTACCGAGGTAAAGCTGGCCGACTTCGACTTCTCTGACAAGATCTTCGATGATTTTTTTCGCTTTTTGGTTGCTGCTTTCATCAGTAGAAGAAATAAAGATGGTGCCGTCTTGTTCAATGTCAATTTTAACACCGGTATCTTCAATGATTTTGTTGATTTGTTTACCGCTCGGTCCGATAACGTCACGGATTTTATCCGGATTAATGTTCATCGTTAAAATTTTCGGCGCATATTGAGAAAGTTCTTTTCTTGATTCACCAAGCGTGCTGAGCATGCTGTTCAAGATTTCCATTCTTCCTTTTTTCGCCTGCTGAAGCGCTTCTTCAAGAATTTCTCTTGAAAGGCCTTCAATTTTAATGTCCATTTGCAGCGCTGTCACGCCTTTTTCCGTGCCGGCTACTTTAAAGTCCATGTCACCGAGGGCGTCTTCCATCCCTTGAATATCCGTTAATACCGTATAGTACTCGCCTGATTTCACAAGTCCCATCGCGATACCCGCAACAGGGGCTTTAATCGGAACACCTGCGTCCATCATGGCAAGCGTACTTGCGCAAATGCTGGCCTGTGAAGTGGAACCGTTTGATTCAAGTACTTCGGATACGAGGCGGACCGTATACGGGAAGTCTTTTTCATTCGGAATGACCGGCTCAAGCGCACGCTCTCCAAGAGCACCGTGACCGATCTCACGGCGTCCCGGTCCGCGCATCGGGCCTGTCTCCCCAACGCTGAACTGCGGGAAGTTATAATGATGCATAAAACGTTTTGATTCTTCCACGCCTAAACCGTCAAGAATCTGAACGTCCCCAAGGGCGCCTAATGTACAAACGCTGAGCGCCTGCGTCTGTCCTCTCGTAAACAGCCCGGAGCCATGCGTTCTCGGCAGAAGGCCGACTTCTGAAGAAAGCGGGCGGATTTGATCAACGCCGCGGCCGTCCGGACGGACTTTTTCTTCTGTGATCAAACGGCGCACTTCGTTTTTCACGAGTTTAGACAGTGTCTGTTTCACTTTTTTAATCGTATCTTCATCATGCTCTTCTTCTTCGAATTTCGCGACAACTGCATTTTTCACTTCATTGATCGCGTCTTCGCGAGCATGTTTTTCGTGAACCTGAATGGCGCTGAGAAGATCCGGCTCCGCAAGGCTTTTTACTTTTTCGCTGAGCTCTTCGTCAATTTCATACAGTTCGATTTCTGTTTTTTCTTTGCCGACTGCTGCGACGATTTCTTCTTGGAATGCGATCAGGCGCTTAATTTCTTCGTGACCGAACATAATCGCCTCAAGCATGATTTCTTCAGGAACTTCATCTGCTCCGGCTTCCACCATGTTGATGGCGTCTTTTGTGCCTGCAACGATGAGGTTGATATCACTTTTTTCAAGCTGGTCAACCGTCGGATTGATGACGAATTTCCCGTCAATGCGGCCTACCGTCACACCCGCGATCGGGCCTTCAAACGGGATATCGGAAACGCAAAGAGCGAGTGATGAACCGAACATTGCAGCCATTTCAGATGAGCAGTCCTGATCAACACTCATGACAATGCTGATGACCTGTACTTCGTTACGGAATCCGTCTGCGAAAAGCGGGCGGATCGGACGGTCGATCAGACGGCTGGCTAAAACGGCCTTTTCACTTGGACGGCCTTCTCTTTTAATAAAACCGCCCGGAATTTTACCTACTGCGTATAATCTTTCTTCATAGTTAACGGTAAGCGGGAAAAAATCTAGCGGTTTCGGTTCTTTTGATGCGGTTGCTGTGCTGAGCACTGCAGTATCGCCGTAGCGGACCATGACAGCGCCGTTTGCCTGTTTGGCAAGCTGGCCGGCTTCTACTGTAAGCTGTCTGCCGGCCCAATCTATGGTAAAGACATGTTTCTCTTGTCCCATTCGATTACGAGCTCCTCTCTTAATGTGTGAAATAATCAATTACTCCTATTATGAACGAAATGAATTGAACATATCAATGTCAAAGTAGTATGTAAAAGGATTTCATTGTTTTTTTATCATTATTTTTTTCGCTTTAATACGATAAAAAAGCGGGAATCCTCCCGCTTTTTACGATTATCGACGTAAGCCTAGTTTGTTAATTAACTCACGGTAACGAGTTACGTCTTTATTACGCAGATACGTAAGAAGATTACGACGTTTACCTACCATTTTAAGAAGACCGCGACGTGAGTGGTGATCTTTCTTGTGAGTACGCAAATGCTCGTTCAAGTTGTTAATTGAGTCTGTTAGGATAGCGATCTGAACTTCTGGAGATCCAGTATCAGATTCGTGTGTCTTGAACTCGCTGATGAGTTGATTTTTACGCTCTTGAGTAATTGCCATCCTGTTTCACCTCCATATCATAATTAGCCCCAGTTACCTAGCAACCGTCGGTGACTTCGGATTGCCAAGCAATGGTTTTAAGACTACGAAACATATGATACTAAAAATCGCGCCCATATGCAAATCTTTTAGAAGAAAATTTGTGTACTTTTGATGTTTTTTCCGTTATTTGCTGAAAAAACGGATCGCTTCTTGTTTGTCTTTCCCGATCTGAGCCGTCAGTTCATCGATGCCGTTAAACTTCCGTTCGCTTCGGATTCGTTTGTACCACTCGATTTTAACGTCTTCTCCGTATACATCCTGTTGAAAATTAAACAAATGTACTTCAATTGACGGCTGATCGGGACGCTTTTCATAAAAGGTCGGTTTGTAGCCGATGTTGCAGACGCCTTCATACACCTCGCCTTTTATTTCGGCTTTCACTGCATACACGCCTGTCGGCGGCACGATATAACTGTTGTGCAGGCCGACATTCGCGGTCGGAAAACCGATGGTGCGGCCTCTTTTGTCTCCGTGAATCACAGTGCCCCGGATAAAATACGGCTGGCCGAGAAGAGTGTGCGCCAGTTCAACGTCACCATCCTGCAGCGCTGACCGGATATAAGTAGAGCTGATCTTTCTGTCCTGCTCGGTCTGTTTCTCGACAGTCGTGCATCCGGCCTTGCCGTTTAAATCGTCCGGCAGCGTCTCCATCGTGCCTTTTCCGTATTTTCCGTACGTAAAATCGAAGCCTCCCACAGCGTGCCGCGCGTTTAACCCTAAAATATACTCCTCGGCAAACTGTTTTGGAGAAAGAGACGCAAACGCTTCATCAAACTTTACGACATACAGCACATCAGCGCCTAAACGTCCGATCTGGCTGATTTTATCTTCAAGCGGCGTAATCAGATCCTTTGGCTCTTTGTCCCTGCCCAACACATGGGAAGGGTGAGGATGAAACGTCATAACGGCCAGCGACAGGCCTTTTTCTTCGGCAATTTGTCTGGCTGTTCCGATTACTTTCCGGTGTCCCAAATGTACGCCGTCAAAGTAGCCGAGCGCCATGACAGACGCCGGCTGCTCTTCTTTTTGTAAATGATGCGGATGAGAAATATGTATCGTCTTCACAGAACGGTCACCTTTTTTCTTATTGTTCGCTTTTTTGCATGAGCACTTTAGCCGGTTTCAGCAGTCCTTTTTTTGAAGGATGCGGCATATAAATAGCCACACATTCTCCGTCTTCAGCACAGACCGCTATACGGGCGTCAGCTGTCATTGCAGAAAATTCCGCCGGGATGTCAAACACTGACCCGTTTTCAGCTTTCTTAGCTAATGTATCACTTATGACCCATTTCGGCAAATGATTGAGCGCTCTATCGATCGGCACGGCATGCTCTGCAACCGTTCCGTCTGAAACCTGCTGTTCAAGTTCCTCAAACGTGAAACACTCATCAAGGCTGAAATCGCCGGAAGCGGTGCGGATGAGATGCGACATATGCGCGGGATAGCCGAGTTTTTCACCGATTGTCACCGCCAATGTTCTGACGTAAGTGCCCTTTGAGCACGTGACTGTAAAGCGGAATGATGCTGTGTCTTCGTTATAAGTGACAGGGGAAGTGAGCGCGATATCTTCAATCGTGATATTCCGCTTCGGCCGCTCCACTTCAATACCCGCCCTGGCGTATTCATAGAGCTTTTTTCCGTTGACCTTTACAGCGGAATACATCGGCGGCACTTGCTCCTGCGGTCCCTTCAGTTCGTCTAAAACGGCTTTGATATCCGCTTCTTTCAGCGGCTCCTTGACAGGTTTTACGCTGACCGTTTCTCCCGTCTGGTCTTCGGTCGATGTGGAGAAGCCGAGAGTAATCTCAGCATCGTACGTTTTTGACTTGTCGGTGACGTACTCAACGATCTTTGTGGCCCGTCCGACACAGATCGGCAGTACGCCTGACACTTCCGGATCAAGCGTTCCCGTATGTCCGACTTTCTTTGTTTTTAACAGTTTTCTTATTTTCATTACACAGTCGTGAGAAGTCATGCCGACCGGTTTATGTAAAAGGAGAACTCCGTTAACCATCTGTCTTTCGCTCCTTTGTTATCAATTGTATCCCGTAAAACGCAGAAAAGAGGACAGACGACACTCGCCCATCCTCTTTCCTTGTTATTCAGACGGTTTATCTGAATGCAGTTCGTGAATCAATGTTTCGATACGGTTGCCGTACTCAATTGATTCATCAAATTCAAATTCAAGCTCAGGCGTTTTGCGGAGTCTGATTCGGCTGCCGATTTCGGAACGGATAAATCCTTTCGCTTTCTCAAGCCCTTTCAGCGCCTCCTCTTTCTTTTTCTCTCCGCCGAGAACGGAGATATACACCTTCGCTATTTGTAAATCACCTGAAACACGTACGTCTGTTACAGTGAGAAATCCGATTCTCGGGTCTTTCAGCTTTCGGCTGATAATATCCCCGAGCTCTTTTTTCATCTGCTCGCCGACACGGTTTGCTCTCATACTCAATTCAATCACCTCTAAGTTAAAACCACTCTGTTCTAGTGATCGTCCGTTCTATTTCGGGAAAGGAGTCAATAAACGCGAGTACGCGCTGTATCTCCTTTTCCGCCTGAACGTGAGAGGAGGAGACGACGGCGATTCCGAAGCTGGTCCGCTGCCAAGTGTCCTGATAGCCGATTTCTGCGGCCGACACGTTGAACTTATTCTGAACCCTCGTTATAATCCGCTTCAGAACGGCTCGTTTCTCCTTTAATGATCCCGCATCATAAATGATGCATTCACATTCCGCAAATCCGATCACTTTCTTTCGATTTCCTGCATGACATACGCTTCAAGGATGTCGCCTTCGCGAATGTCATTGTATTTCTTAATTGTAATACCACATTCATATCCTTGTGAAACTTCTTTCACATCATCTTTGAAGCGTTTCAGAACGTCTACTTCCCCTTCGAAGATGACCACGCCGTCACGGATCAGGCGGAGTCCGCTGTCACGTGTAATGTGGCCGTCTGTTACATATCCGCCGGCAATCGTGCCGATTTTCGACACTTTGAATGTTTGGCGCACTTCAACCTGGCCGATGACTTTTTCTTCGTATTCAGGATCAAGCATTCCTTTCATCGCCGCTTCAATTTCTTCGATGACTTTGTAAATGATACGGTGAAGACGGATATCTACATTTTCAGCTTCAGCCGTGCTCTTAGCATTTCCGTCTGGGCGCACATTAAACCCGATAACGATTGCATTTGAAGCAGATGCGAGAATGATGTCTGATTCCGTAATCGCACCGACGCCTGTGTGAATGATTTTCACTTTTACGCCTTCTACTTCAATTTTTTGGAGAGCGGCTGTTAACGCTTCGGCTGAACCTTGAACGTCAGCTTTTACGATTAAATTGATGTCTTTGACATCGCCTTGTTTAATTTGTTCAAACAGATCATCGAGGCTCAGCTTCGCTTTGTCGCTGCGCTGTTCTTCCAGTTGCTTGGAAGCGCGTGCTTCACCGACAGAACGGGCTGTTTTTTCGTCTTTAAAGACGAGGAATTGATCGCCAGCCTGCGGTACGTCGTTTAAGCCCGTGATTTCTACAGGTGTGGACGGTCCGGCTGTTTTCACGCGGCGGCCGAGATCATTAACCATGGCCCGCACGCGGCCGAATGTATTTCCGACAACGATCGGATCTCCGACATTCAATGTTCCCGTTTGAACGAGAAGTGTCGCGACAGATCCTCTTCCTTTATCGAGCTCAGCTTCAATAACCGTTCCTTTTGCCTGACGGTTCGGATTGGCTTTCAGCTCTTCCACTTCACTGACAAGCAGAATCATTTCGACAAGCTCGTCAATTCCCTTGCCTGTAAGAGCGGACAGAGGAACGAAAATCGTTTCTCCTCCCCATGCTTCAGGAACGAGTCCGTATTCAGTCAGCTCCTGCATGACACGGTCAGGGTTCGCGCTTTCTTTATCAACTTTATTCACGGCAACGATAATCGGAACCTCAGCCGCTTTCGCATGGTTGATGGCTTCGACTGTCTGCGGCATAACGCCGTCATCGGCCGCTACGACTAAAATGGTGATATCAGTTACTTCCGCACCGCGCGCGCGCATTGTTGTAAACGCCGCGTGTCCCGGAGTATCTAAGAACGTGATTTTTTTGCCGTTTTCTTCGATCTGGTAAGCCCCGATATGCTGGGTGATTCCGCCGGCTTCTCCTTCAACAACTTTTGTTTTTCTGATGCTGTCAAGGAGGGTCGTTTTCCCGTGGTCAACGTGGCCCATGATCGTCACGACAGGCGGACGGATTTGAAGATCTTCTTCTTTGTCAGCCTCTTCATATTTTTCAAGCTCAGTTTCTTCAAGCACAATCACTTCTTCTGTTTCTACACCGTATTCAGATGCGATCAGTTCGATTGTGTCTTTGTCAAGCTCCTGGTTAATGGTAGCCATTACGCCCAGAAGCATCAGTTTTTTAATGAGTTCAGACGGCTCTTTGCCCAGTTCCTCGGCTAAAGCTCCGACTGTTAAAGAGCCGGAAAACGTAATTTTCTCAGGAAGCTCTTTTTTCGGCTTCAGCGGTTTTTGCTGATACTGATTTTTGTTGTTATGATTGCGTTTGTTTTTGTTTTTGTTGTTGTTGTTATTCTTCTTGTTTTTGTTAAATTGATTATTCTGCACGTCATTCTTCTTTCCGTCTCGAATTTTGTTTGGTTGATTCCCAGCAGACTGCTGATTAATCCCTTGCGGCTTGTTTTTGTTCGTTTCCGCAGGCTTCTGAGATGTAACGCCGGCGCCGCCTTTTTTAAATTTCGCATCAAGCTGCTTAATGGTCTTTTCTTCAAGCATTGCCATATGGTTATTTACTACTATATCCATGTTTTTCAGCGCAGTCAAAATTTCCTTGCTTGAAACATTGATGGCTTTTGCATATTCGTAAACTCTCATTTTAGCCATTCGTTCACCCCCAAAAATATTAATCGAGCAAGCTGATCAGCTTATTCGCAAAACCTTGGTCAGTGACGGCGACAACGACACGTGATTCCTTGCCGATAGAGCGGCCGAGATCCGCGCGGCTTTCGACTTTTTTATAAGGCACTTTATAATAATTGCATTTATCGGATACTTTTTTTGCAGTATTCGCAGATGCATCTTCTGTCAGCAGAACAAGTTTTGCACGCGCATTTCTAATTTCTTTTATAACCAAGTCCTCGCCCGACACGACCTTACGAGCTCGATTGGCCAGACCCAGCAAGGGAAACCATTCCATTCCAGACATGTTATTTTTTCACCTTTTCCGCCAGTTCCAGCAATTCTTCGAAAATCTGGTCATCGATTTGTGATTGAAATTGATTTTGCAATGTGTTTTTCTTTTTCGCAGCTAAGATGCATTCTTTCTCAAGGGTGATATAGGCACCCCGCCCGTTCTTCTTTCCGGTCGGATCGACTGAAATCTCTCCTTCTTTAGAACGGACAATTCGGATCAGTTCCTTTTTAGGCTTCATTTCCCCCGTTACCACGCATTTGCGCAGAGGAATTTTTTTTCGCTTATTCACCTAAAGTCACCTCTTATTCATCCGATTCGGCTGTTTCAGGCTCCATAAAGAGCGGCTCTAAATCGTCATCTTCTTCATGCTCTCTCGGATAGATGCCAAGGTCTCTTGCATCCGTTTCACTTTTGATATCGATTTTCCAGCCTGTCAGTTTCGCAGCTAAGCGGGCGTTTTGCCCTCTTTTTCCGATTGCCAGAGAAAGCTGGTAATCAGGAACGATGACAGTCGTGGCTTTTTCTTCTTCGCTGACGATGACATCCAGCACTTTAGACGGGCTGAGCGCATTGGCAACAAATTCAACCGGATCATCAGACCAGTTAACGATATCAATTTTTTCGCCTTTCAGTTCATTGACGATCGCCTGCACGCGCTGGCCTTTGGGACCCACGCATGAACCGACCGGATCAACGTCAGGATCATCAGTGCGGACGGAGATTTTAGAGCGGTCGCCCGCTTCTCTGGCAACGGATTTCAGTTCGACCGTTCCGTCATAAATTTCCGGCACTTCGATTTCAAAAAGACGCTTCAACAGACCGGGATGCGTTCTTGATACATAGATCTGCGGCCCTTTTGTCGTTTTTTCGACTTTTGTGATAAATACTTTAATCCGATCGTGCGGTTTATAGCTCTCATTCGGCATTTGTTCATTGACGGGCAGCAGCGCTTCAATCTTGCCGAGAGACACGTAAATAAACTTGCTGTCTAAGCGCTGTACAATTCCCGTCATAATGTCTTCTTCACGATCGATAAATTCTGAGTAAATCACGCCGCGCTCAGCTTCACGGACACGCTGCGTCACCACTTGTTTCGCCGTCTGCGCAGCAATGCGGCCGAAGTCTTTCGGCGTTACTTCTATTTCAACGACATCTCCGACAAGGTAGTTCGGATGGATGTGCTGGGCGTCGTCAAGCGAGATTTCAAGTCTTGAATCGTATACCTCGTCTACGACATCCTTTCTTGCGAACACGCGGATCGTGCCCGTCTCACGGTTCAGATCGACCCGTACGTTTTGCGCCTGGTTAAAATTTCGCTTATACGCGGAAATTAAGGCAGCTTCAATTGCTTCGATGATAATGTCTTTACTGATGCCTTTTTCTTTTTCAAGAATAGTGAGAGCATCTAATAGTTCACTGCTCATGTTAGCGGTCTCCCCCCTTAAACACTAATACTTCATTCATTAAAATGTTACAGCTAATCTTGCGTTAGCTATTTTTTCATACGGAATATTGACCCGTTTCTTTCTTGTTTTGACCGTCATCTCTATTGTAACAGTTTGTCCATCAAATTCAGCCAATTTGCCTTCAAACACTTTTAAACCGTCAATCGGTTCGTACGTTTTCATGTACACATTTTTGCCCAGTGATTTTTCGAAGTCGGCTTTTTTCTTTAATGGACGCTCGGCTCCAGGAGAAGATACTTCAAGAAAGTAGTTCTGGGTGATCGGATCGGCCTCATCCAGCTTTTCGCTTAACGCTTCGCTGACTTTGGCGCACTCCTCAATATCAACACCGTTCTCGGAATCAATAAACACGCGAAGGAACCAGTTTTGACCCTCTTTGACAAATTCAATGTCTACGAGTTCAAGCTGAAGGTCATCCAGTATGGGCTGAGCCATTTCTTGAACGGTATCAGTCACTTTTTTGCTCATGTTTTTCCTCCTTGTGCTGTCGATATCATATCAGCCGTTCCTCTGCATAAAAACCCTGCTTCAAAAGAGCAGGGGCATTGAGAAAACGATGGACATGTCGAGGCAAAATTGCCTGTTCAATACAAAAGAGCGGGTTTCCCCACTCTTTGCCTCGGTAATCGTTAGCATTTCCAATAAAACTATACCATAACCATATATTTAATGCAAATCAAACTCCGCTCGGCGGCTGTGCACAAAGCTTAAAACAGAGACAGCTGATTTTGGTCCGGAAGGGACTCAAGACAGCCGTGACGGTCTAAATACTCTAAAATGGTTTTTGACACTTTTCCGCGTTTTTGAAGATCTTCTTTTGAAAGGAACTCCCCTTCTTCCCGCGCTTTCACAATATTGAGAGCGGCGTTGGTTCCGAGTCCCGGAATTGAGTTGAACGGCGGGATGAGACTGTTGCCGTCAATGATAAATTCCGAAGCGCTCGAACGGTATAGATCGACCTTCTGGAAGGAATAGCCGCGCTCACACATTTCAAGAGCAAGCTCTAACACGGTAAGGAGGTTTTTCTCCTTCGGCGAAGCATCAAGCCCTTTAGAGCTGATATCATCCATCACCGCTCTGATAGCGGTCGAGCCTTTAATCATTGTATCAATGTCAAAGTCATCTGCGCGGACGGTAAAATACGCAGCATAATATAAAAGCGCGTGATGCACTTTAAAGTATGCAATCCGCACCGCCATCAGCACGTATGCGGCGGCGTGGGCTTTCGGGAACATGTATTTGATTTTTTTGCATGAATCAATATACCAGTTCGGCACGTTGTTCTTTTTCATTTCTTCTTCCCATTCCGGCGTCAGGCCTTTGCCTTTACGGACGAATTCCATGATTTTAAAGGCCAGTGAAGGCTCAAGGCCCTGATAGATCAAGTAAACCATAATGTCATCACGGCAGCCGATCACTTCGCTCAGTTCACACGTATTGTTGTGTATCAGTTCCTGCGCATTGCCGAGCCATACGTCCGTTCCGTGGGAAAGCCCGGAAATCTGGACAAGCTCGGAGAACGTCGTCGGCTTCGTATCCTCAAGCATCTGCCGGACAAATCGCGTCCCGAATTCAGGAATGCCGAGCGTCCCCGTTTTACAGCCGATCTGCTCTTCAGTGACGCCTAGCGATTCTGTACCTTGGAAAATCTTCATCACTTCCGGATCATCTGTCGGAATCGTCTTCGGATCAATTCCGCTTAAATCCTGAAGCATCCGGATGACTGTCGGATCATCGTGCCCCAATATATCAAGCTTCAGCAGGTTGTCATGAATGGAGTGGAAGTCAAAATGAGTCGTTTTCCATTCAGACCCCGTCGCATCTGCCGGGAATTGTATCGGGGAAAAATCGTAAATATCCATGTAATCCGGGACAACGATAATCCCCCCCGGGTGCTGGCCGGTCGTTCTCTTAACGCCAGTGCAGCCTTGCACCAGACGGTCGATCTCCGCGCCGCGCATGTGTAGGTTGTGATCGCCCGCATAGCCTTTCACATATCCGTAAGCCGTCTTTTCCGCGACGGTGCCGATCGTTCCCGCGCGATACACGTTATCTTCACCAAACAATACTTTCGTGTAGTTATGGGCATGGGGCTGGTACTCACCTGAGAAGTTCAAGTCGATATCGGGTACTTTGTCACCTTTAAAGCCTAAGAACGTTTCAAACGGGATATCATGCCCGTCCTTTTTCAAAGGCGTACCGCAAGACGGGCAGGTTTTATCCGGAAGGTCAAAACCAGAACCGACTGATCCGTCATTAAAGAATTCGGAATATCGGCAGCTCGGGCACACATAGTGCGGAGCGAGCGGGTTCACTTCAGTGATTTCCGTTAAGGTCGCCACAAGCGATGAACCGACGGACCCCCGGGAGCCGACGAGATAACCGTCATCCAAAGACCGTTTTACAAGCTTATGAGAGATGAGATAAATAACGGCGAATCCATGGCCGATGATGCTTTTTAATTCTTTTTCTATTCTCGCTTCCACAATTTCAGGAAGCTCTTCACCGTAAATGCTTTTGGCGCGCTGATAGCTCATTTCACGGATTTCTTCATCAGCCCCGTCAATTTTCGGCGTGTACAGATCGTCTTTGATCGGTTTGATGTCATCGATCATCGAAGCGACTTTCTGCGTATTGTCAACCACGATTTCTTTCGCTTTTTCCGCACCGAGGAAGGAGAAAGCCTCCAGCATTTCATCTGTCGTTCTGAAGTGCACTTTAGGCAGTTCGTGTCTGTTTAACGGGTTGGCGCCGCCTTGGGAAGATATTAAGATCTTCCGGTAAATTTTATCCTCATCGTTTAAATAGTGGACATTTCCCGTAGCCACGACCGGCTTATTCAATTTTTCTCCGAGCTTCGTAATGTTGGCGATGATTTCTTTCAGCGCTTTTTCATCCCGGACGAGCTCAAGCTGCAGAAGGTGTCTGTATACTTCCGGCGGCTGCACTTCAAGATAGTCATAGAAGGATGCGATATCTTCAACCTCTTCAGGAGATTTTTGCATCATGCCTTCAAAGACCTCTCCCCTGTCACAGGCAGAGCCGATTAACAGACCTTCTCTGTATTTATTAAGCTGCGACCTCGGAATGCGCGGCACTCTGTAGAAATATTGAATATGAGAAATGGACACGAGCTTAAACAGATTTTTAAGGCCGGTCTCATTTACGGCAAGCAATGTAGCGTGATAAGGTCTTGATCTTTGATAAGCATTGGATTGTCCCATATTCTCATTCAGCTGATCATGATAAAAAATGTCTTTTTCAGCGGCATCTTTGAGCATTTTCAACAGCAGGTAGCCCGTTGCTTCAGCGTCAAAGACCGCTCGGTGATGCTGGGTTAATTCGATATCAAACTTCTTACATAACGTATTTAAGCGGTGATTTTTAAACTCAGGATACAGGAAACGCGCGAGTTCCAGCGTATCAATGACTGGATTTTTCGCTTTTTCCGTTTTCAAAAGACGCTTGTACGCCACATTTAAAAATCCCATATCAAAGCTGGCGTTATGAGCCACAAGCACGTCATCGCCGATCCATTCTTTAAAATCCCGGACGACGTCAACGACATCGGGAGCGTCGCGGACCATGTCATCCGTAATCCCGGTAAGCTCTATCGTCGTTGCTGACAGCGGATGGTGCGGATTGGCGAACGCTTCGAATTTACCGATGATTTCTCCGCCTCTTATTTTGACTGCGGCAAGCTCAATGATGGTGTCATACACTGCGGACAGACCTGTCGTTTCAACGTCAAAGACGACGTATGTGTCTTCTTCCAGGAGACGGTGAGCTGGATTGTATGCGATCGGAACGCCGTCATCTACGATATTGGCTTCCATTCCGTAAATCATTTTAATGCCGTGTTTTTTCGCGGCGGAATAGGCATCCGGGAAAGACTGCACAACGGCATGATCAGTTAACGCAATCGCTTCATGTCCCCATTTTTTCGCCTGTTCGACAAGCTTTCCGATGCCCGTTACAGCATCCATTTGGCTCATCGGAGAATGCAGATGAAGCTCAACCCGTTTTTCGCCTTCAGGAGCGGTGTCTTCACGGGTTTTGGCTTTTATTTCATTCACGTCATTTGCAATCATGACGAGGTCTCTGACGAATGTATCGTTTTGAATGCTTCCCCGCGCCTTCACCCACATGCCTTTTTTCAGCGTTTTCATCAAAGCGGCGTCTTCTTTTTCTCTGGCGAACATTTTTACTAAAATGCTGTTTGTATAGTCCGTGATTTTGAAAATGCAGAGCGTGCGTCCGCTTTTCAGCTCGCGTGTTTCAGCATCAAACACAAACCCCTGCACTGTAATTCTTCTTTCTTCATCCATGATGCTGTCAAGCGTCCGGATTTCTTCGTTCTCTTTAATTTGATAGCCGATGACAAGCGGTCCGGACGGTGCCTGATCCTCATCGCCCTCTTTTTCCTTCTTCTCCATCTCGATAAGCGCCTGCATCGCCCGCTCCTGATCTTCAGCAAGCTTTTGCTCGCGGAATTTCTGGACTTCTTGGTCAGATACGAAAATTTCGGTATCCAGCTGCAGTTCCGGAAAGCCGAATTGGCGATAGCTGTGCTGAATCAGTGCGCTGTATTTATTTTTGAGCGCAGATGCTTCTGTATCTGTTTTTGTTTTCACGATCAGCTTGTTTCCCTTGAGCTTCGGCTTCTGCTGATTCAAAAGAGCCACCATCGGCGGCGAGGTTCCTTCAAGCTCTTCAATACAGCGTGTCCAATAATCCTGTACAAGCTCCTCTGTCACTGTAGGGTCAATGACCTGAACAGACGATGTGACACGGGCGATGTGAGCAAACGATTGTGTTAACCTCATCATGAATGAATCATATATTTGATACGGCAAAAGAGCCTTAAAGCGAAATTGGAAATGCCAGGCTTTTTCTGCTTTATGGATTGTCAGTTTATCAATCTCTCCGTCTTCAAAGTATGTCATGAAGGTATCATCTGTCATATTAAGCTGCTGCAGAAGAATCTGAAACTGTCTTCTGTTTACTGATAACTGTTCCATTCAGACAGTATCCCTCCCTTAAAACATCATAAGTGAAGGTACCTCCGCAGGTGATGAGGTACCTTCTTTTTTCTCTATTTTAACATGATTTTGTATGATTCGTTATGGTGATTACTTCGTCTTGATAAATTCAGAAAGCTCATCCACTGAAACTTCGGCAGATTCACCGGTTTTGCGGATTTTCACTTCTACGATGCCCTCGTCGGCACGTTTTCCGACAGTGATGCGGATCGGAAGGCCGATCAGATCAGAATCAGCAAATTTCACGCCTGCGCGTTCAGCGCGGTCATCGTATAATACCTCATAACCTTCCGCCTGGAATTTGCCGTAAAGCTGTTCAGCAAGCTCTTTTTGCGCTTCGTTTTTCATATTCAGCGCCAAAATATGAAGATCATACGGAGCAACGCTTTTCGGCCAGATCAAGCCTTTTTCGTCGTGATGCTGTTCAGCGATGGCTGAAAGCGTTCTGGACACGCCGATTCCGTAACATCCCATCAGCATCGGCTGCGCACGCCCGTTTTCATCAAGGTATGTCGCATTCATCGCTTCAGAGTAACGCGTGCCGAGTTTAAAGACTTGTCCGACCTCAATCCCTTCAGCGAAACGGATCGTGCCTTTTCCGTCAGGTGACGGATCGCCTTCCTGTATGATTCGAAGATCGGCATACGCTTTTACGGACGCGTCACGTTCGATGTTTACGTTTCGGTAATGACGGTCTTTTTCATTCGCGCCGCTAACGGCGTTTACCATGACTTTCACGGCTTGGTCGGCATAAATCTCAATGTCGCCGGCAGCGCCGATCGGCCCCGCAAATCCCGGCTCCGTGCCAAGTTTCTCCGCTACTTCTTCATGAGACGCAAGCTCAACCACTTCCGCGTTCAGAAGGTTTTTCACTTTCACGTCATTGACCTCATGATCGCCTCTTACTAACACGAGAACAAATCGGTCATCCGCTTTAAACAGCATTGATTTGATGCAGGCGCTCGGCTCGATCTGCAAGAACGAAGCGAGTTCTTCAATGCTTTTGACATTCGGCGTATCAATTTTCTCCAATGCCTCGGGTGTTTCATCTGACGGCTCGCTGTTCATGACAACTTCCGCCATTTCCGTATTGGCTGCGTAAGAGGATCCATCGGAATAAGCGATGGTGTCTTCCCCTATTTCAGAAAGAGCCATAAATTCATGCGTATCTTTTCCGCCCATCGCGCCCGAGTCGGCAATAACGGGACGGACGTTTAATTCACAGCGTGCGAAAATGCTGCTGTATGCGCCGTACATGTTTTGGTACGTTTCCTCCAGACTTTCTTCAGAAGCATGGAAAGAATACGCATCTTTCATGATGAATTCGCGTCCGCGCAGTAACCCGAAACGCGGGCGTTTTTCATCTCTGAATTTAGACTGGATCTGGTAAAGAGTGAGCGGCAGACGCTTATAAGATTTCACCTCATCGCGCACGAGAGAAGTAATGACTTCTTCATGTGTCGCGCCTAAAGCAAATTCACGGCCGTGGCGGTCTTTCAGACGCATTAATTCAGGCCCGTACGTATACCATCTGCCTGATTCCTGCCATGTTTCAGCCTGCTGAAGGGCCGGCATCAGCATTTCCACCGCGTTGATTTTTTCCATTTCTTCACGCACGATCTTCTGAATGTTTTGAATGACCCTGTAAGCCAGGGGCATGTAGCTGTAAACCCCGCTCGTATTTTGTCTGATAAATCCCGCTCTCAGCAGAAGCTTATGGCTTTTTGCTTCAGCATCAGCCGGCACTTCTCTCAGGGTCGGAATAAGCGTCAAACTTTGTCTCATGTCTTCGCACCTCTGATTTTTTACTAGTCAATTATAAGAATAAACGCTGGATATCGTTCCATGTGACAACCAGCATAAGAAGCATTAAGAAAGCTACGCCGATAAATACGACAAATGCTTCCTTGTCACGGTTTATCGGCTTGCCGCGGATTGCTTCAATGAATAAAAACAGCAGCCGCCCGCCGTCAAGCGCCGGTATCGGCAGCAGGTTGACGATTCCCAGGTTGATGCTTAAAAACGCCGCAAACTGGAATAGGTTGATAATACCGGTTTTTGCAACTTGATCCGTCATATCATAAATGCCGACAGGACCCGAAAGCATATCAAGCTTAAACTGGCCTGTCACAATTTTGCCCAGATTGGTCAGGATCGCTTTTGTGACATCAACGGTAGATGTCGCGCCGTAGGCGATCGCTGCAAGCGCGCCTTTTTCAGTCGGCGCATAAGAGCCGAAGCGGCCGATTGTTTTTTTATTTTCATCTTTTACAGCTTCAGGTGTAACCGAGATATGAAACGATTTGCCGTCCCGTTTGACGGCGACATCGATTTTTTTTCCGGGATTTTCTTTTACCGCTGTCACGATGTCGGTCCATGACCTCATTTTTTCACCGTTAATGCTCTGGATATAGTCGCCTTCTTTTAAACCGGCAGCCGCTGCGCGTCCATTGTCTGTCAGCTTCCCGAGCTCAGGCTGATTTGAAGGCACGCCTTGAATGAATCCAAGCATGACGAGAATGACATACGCTAAGATGAAGTTCATTATCGGACCGGCAGCAATCGCCTTAATCCGCTTCCATACGGGTTTAGACCCGAATTGTCGATTGTAAGGCGCAATCTGCACTTCTTCTCCGTCTACGATAAAAAAAGAGGTCTGACTGACAGTAAAGCCCGCCAGTTCATCTTCTTTCCCCTGCTCGTACCCGGTAATCTTCATTTCGTGCTCAAGATCAGCCGTCTCCACCTCGATAATTAAAGCGTCAGGATATTTTTCCTTTTGATTAATGATGACTTTTTCCACTTCGTCATCTTTATTAAAAAGAAGCCCGACGGTATAACCGGGTTTGACTTCGATCATCTCCGGGTCTTCACCGGCCATGCGGACGAACCCGCCGACCGGAAGGAGTCTGATCGTATACACGGTTTCATTCTTTTTAAATGAAAAGATTTTAGGGCCGAAGCCGATCGCAAATTCACGGCAAAGGATTCCCGCTCTTTGGGCGAGCAATAAATGCCCGAGCTCATGGAAAAAAACAAGCGTTCCGAAAATAATAATAAACGCGATAACTGTATTCACGAACATACCACCTTATGTGAGTATTGAATTAACGTATCCCCGGGTGTCTTTGTCCACTTCTTGGATATCCGCAAGACTCGGATCCTGAATTACGCTGTGGCGGTCCAATGCTTTTTCAATCAGGTCCTCAATCGATAAGAATGAAATCCGTCCGGCAAGAAAAGCGGCAACGGCTTCTTCGTTGGCCGCATTTAAAACCGTCGGCATCGTTCCCCCTATTTTACCTGATTCAAAGGCAAATTGTAAGCAGCGGAACCTTTCAAAGTCAGCTTTCGCAAAATGAAGGCTTCCGATCTCCCATAATTCAAGCCTTTTTGTTTCAGGCAGAGGCAGCCGGTCCGGATATGTCAGCGCATATTGAATCGGCACCCTCATGTCCGGATTTCCGAGCTGGGCGATGACGCTTCTGTCGTGAAATTCAACCATCGAATGAATGATGCTCTCCTTATGTAATACAACGTCAATCTGTTCATACGGAATGTCAAACAGCCAATGCGCCTCAATAACTTCAAGTCCTTTATTCATCATTGTAGCCGAGTCAATCGTAATTTTTGCGCCCATCGACCAGTTCGGGTGGTTAAGGGCGTCGGCAATCGTTACAGACTCAAGCTCCTGCCGCGTTTTATCTCTGAAACTGCCGCCGGATGCCGTAATGATCAGGCGCTCGATATTTTTGCTCTGTTCGCCTTGCAGCGCCTGAAAAATAGCGGAATGTTCGCTGTCGACCGGAAGAAGAGGAACACCGTATCGTTTTGCGTGTCCTTTCACTATATGCCCGGCAGTGACGAGAGTTTCCTTATTTGCAAGCGCAATTGTTTTTTTCTGTTCAATCGCTTTCAAAGTCGGGATTAAACCGACGCTTCCAAGCAGCGCATTGACCACGATATCCACTTCGTCCATGACTGCCGCTTCAATCAGGCCTTCTTCTCCGATGCCGATTTGGCATTCATGAGAAAAAGACGCTTCTTTCACTTTTTGGTATGTATCCATGTCGCCGACTGCTACATATTTCGGCTGAAACGTTCTGATCAACGGGATCGCTTTCTCGGCGTTTTTACCGAAAGTCATCGAGACGAGACGGAACTGATCTTGATGCATGCGCAATACGTCTAACGTCTGCTCCCCTATTGATCCTGTTGCTCCTAAAAGACAAATATTCTTCAAAATGCCACTCCCATTCTATGCGTCCAGATCGGTCTTATTTTCATATTAGCTTTTCTCATGAAAAAAGCGCAAGCAGAAAGTATAAGAACGGCATGACAAACAAAAAGCTGTCAAATCGATCTAAAATGCCGCCGTGCCCGGGAAGGATTTTTCCCGAATCCTTCACATCATAGTGCCGCTTAAGCGCTGATTCAACCAAATCCCCGATCTGTCCGAACACAGACAGAACAAGCGTGATGACCAAAAGAACCGGGTATGAAATCGGAAGGTGCGCAAACAGCTGAAAAACAGCCGTAAAAATAAGGGCGATGACAATACCGCCGAGAAACCCTTCCACTGTTTTGTTGGGACTGATTTCGGGCCACAGCTTCCGCTTCCCGAGCGACTTTCCGACGAAATATGCGCCTGAGTCCGTTGACCATATGACAACGCAGGCATAAAAGATATACAAAAGCCCGTTTGTTTCAATGTTTCTGATTTCAATAAAATAATGAAAACACAGTCCGATATATACCGTCGCGAGAACGATAAACCCGACTTCGTCAAACGTAAAGGTGTTTTTCACGAGCACCGTATAGCTGAGCAGAATCAATACGGCGAAAATCGTTACTTCCATTTTCGCATCGAAAAAATGATACTTGTCCGGCATCATATACAACCATAACAACAAGAGGCTGATCAGACCCGGAAAAGAAAAAAATCTGAGCTTTTTCATCCGCAAAAGCTCAAAAAGCGCTATACTTCCCATCACGTAAACAAATACGGTGAACGGCAATCCTCCGAAAATAACCAAAAATAAAAATAGTGCCGCTGCCAGAACACCTGTTAACAATCTTTGTTTCATTTCCACCATCCTCTAAATTCCGCCAAACCTCCGGCCCCGCTGCTGAAATTCTCCCACTGCCTGCAGAAAGTGATCTTCTTTAAAATCGGGCCACAGGACATCTGTAAAAACAAATTCACTGTAAGCCACCTGCCAAAGCATAAAGTTGCTCAATCTGATTTCTCCGCTCGTTCTGATGAGCAGCTCCGGGTCCTGGATTGATTCCGTCATTAAATGCCCGGAAAAGAGCGCTTCATCAATGTCTTCGATATTCAGCGTGCCGCTTTTCACCTGTTCGGCCAGTGCTTTTGCCGCATTGACGATTTCCGTGCGTCCGCCGTAGTTCAAAGCGAAATTGAGAATCATCCCGTCATTTTGTTCTGTATCTTTTACGGCTTTCTCAATCGCCCTGTACGTATGAGAAGGGAGCGCGGATTCATCTCCGATAATTTTCACCTGTACATTTTCCTCTATCAATTCAGGAAGATACGTATTCAGGAACTCTTCCGGAAGCTTCATCAAAAAGTCGACTTCCATCTTCGGGCGCTTCCAGTTCTCCGTTGAAAACGCATAAAGAGTCAGAACTTTAACGCCGAGCTGACTTGCGAGCTTTGTCACCCTTTTTACCACTTTCATTCCTTCATGATGTCCGGCAATCCGAGGGAGTGAGCGCTTCTTCGCCCAGCGTCCGTTTCCGTCCATAATAATAGCAATGTGTGCGGGAATTTCACCCTTCAGTATGTCTTCTTTTGTATACCGTTCTAAGTTGGAAGCCGCATTCTGCTGATTCTTCCAATTTTTGAGTATGTTGAGCATGAGATTCCTCCGTCACCCAAAAAGGTTGCGTTGCTGATGATCAATGTAATCAACAGTATTAACAAAAAAACCCCCTGTAAACATGAGAGGGTCTTTTCACATTATCTATTGTACATAGTTTTTCATTAAACTTCCATGATTTCTTTTTCTTTGTCCTTTGTGACGCTGTCAATTTTTGACACATATTCATCTGTCAGCTTTTGAACGTCTTCACTGGAAGCACGAAGCTCGTCTTCTGTAATGTCTCCGTTTTTCTCAAGTTTTTTGAGGTCATCGTTGCTGTCACGGCGGACATTACGGACTGCTACTTTCGCTTCTTCCGCGTACTTTTTCACGACTTTGACAAGTTCTTTACGTCTTTCTTCCGTCAAAGCCGGGATCGCGATGCGGATAATGGTGCCGTCACTTGTCGGAGTTACCCCAAGATCAGCTTTCAGAATCGCTTTTTCAATATCGCCGATTGCCGTTTTGTCATACGGTGTGACAACAAGCATACGCGCTTCAGGCACATTGATGGAAGACAGCTGGTTTAAAGGTGTTTGGGCACCGTAGTATTCTACTGTCACTTTATCCAATAGAGATGGGTTGGCACGTCCTGCGCGGACTGACGCCAATTCGCGTGAATAAGCGGCAACCGCTTTTTCCATGCGTTCTTTTGTTTGTGTTAATACTTCGTTTGACAACGTTATTTCCCCCTTACGATCGTTCCGATTGATTCGCCGATTACGGCACGCTTAATATTTCCTTCTTCCATAATAGAAAAGACGATCAGCGGAATATCATTATCCATACATAATGAAGAAGCCGTAGAATCCATGACTTCCAGCCCGTCTTTTAACACATCGAGATAAGATAATTTTTCGTATTTAACGGCTGACTCATCTTTTCTCGGATCAGCATTATACACACCGTCGACATTATTTTTCGCCATTAAAATCACATCCGCTTCTATTTCAGCGGCACGCAGCGCTGCGGTTGTGTCCGTAGAGAAATAAGGATTTCCTGTTCCCGCGGCAAAAATAACAACGCGTTTTTTCTCCAGGTGCCGGATGGCTTTTCTTCTGATGTAAGGCTCAGCGACCTGACGCATTTCAATTGATGTCTGCACTCTGGACTGAATTCCGAGCGTTTCCAGGCTGTCCTGCAGGGCAAGTGAGTTCATGACAGTAGCAAGCATGCCCATATAATCGGCCGTCGCGCGGTCCATTCCTAAGTCACTGCCTGTTTTTCCGCGCCATAAGTTGCCGCCGCCTACGACTACGGCCACTTCGACGTCAAGCTCAGCGATTTCTTTTACCTGTTTAGCGATGGACTGGATGACAGTCGGATTAATGCCGTTTCCCTGCTCTCCTGCCAATGCTTCTCCGCTAAGCTTTAAAACGATACGATTGTATTTTGGTTTTTCCATAATAACCTCCAAGTGTAAACATTGCCGTTTCCTATTATGCAAGAGAAAAAAAGGTTTGTAAATATAGTTTTAAAAATAGGGAACACAAGTAGTGTCCCCTATACTGCCTGAAAAGCCGCGAAAGATTCGCCAAGGCTTTCCGCCATTATTTTTTCACTTGGTTCATAACTTCTTCAGCAAAGTTTTCTTGGCGTTTTTCAATACCTTCTCCAACTTCGTAGCGGACGTAAGTTTTAACAGATGCGTTTTTCGCAGCCACAACTTGTTTCACTTTTTCGTCTGGGTTTTTAACGAAAGCTTGGTCTAATAAGCAAATTTCTTCGAAGAATTTGTTCAGACGGCCTTCAACCATTTTAGCTACGATGTTTTCCGGTTTGCCTTCTTGAAGAGCTTGCTGAGTCAGGATCTGACGCTCATGGTTTGCTTCTTCTTCAGACACTTGGTCGCGGGAAATGTAACGAGGATTTACCGCTGCAACATGCATCGCGATGTCTTTTGCAAGATCTTCGTCAGTTGTTCCGCTAAGAACGGATAAAACGCCGATGCGGCCTCCCATGTGAAGGTAAGCACCGAACGCTTCGCTGTCTTCTTTTGTAATAACAGCAAAACGGCGAAGAGTGATTTTCTCTCCGATTTTAGCAACGTTGCTTGTGATGTATTCTTCAACAGTAGAACCGTTTTCCATCTTTTGACCCATTGCTTCTTCAAGATCAGCAGGAGCGTTTGCAAGAAGGTGGTCAGCAAGCGTGTTCAGAAGCTCTTTGAAGCCTTCGTTTTTCGCAACGAAATCAGTTTCAGAGTTTACTTCTAAGATAACGCCTTTGTTGCCGTCAGTTTTAATAAGAGTAGAACCTTCAGCAGCGATACGGTCAGCTTTTTTAGCCGCTTTCGCAATTCCTTTTTCTCTCAGAAGGTCGATTGCTTTGTCCATATCTCCGTCAGTTTCAGTCAATGCTTTTTTACAGTCCATCATACCAGCGCCTGTTTTTTGACGCAGTTCTTTTACCTGCTGTGCAGTAATAGCCATTTGAATTCCTCCTTATATGTGTAAACAAGATATGTATAGATACATTTTTCTTGAAAAAAGGTGATAAAAGGCAGTCCCTTCTATCACCTTTTGATTAGGTTACGCAGTTGTCGTTTCTGTTTCAGGTGCAGTCTCTTCAGCAGCTTCCGCTTCTTCTTCGCCTTGCTTCGCTTCAAGAATAGCATCTGCCATTTTAGAAGTAAGAAGTTTGACAGCGCGGATTGCGTCATCGTTTGCAGGGATTACGACATCAATTTCATCAGGATCACAGTTTGTATCTACGATTCCGATGATAGGAATGTTCAATTTACGAGCTTCCGCAACAGCGATGCGCTCTTTGCGAGGATCGATGATGAATAATGCATCAGGAAGATCCTTCATGTCTTTAATTCCGCCGAGGAATTTTTCAAGACGCTCTAATTCTTTTTTCAATTGAACAACTTCTTTTTTCGGAAGTACTTCAAATGTACCGTTTTCTTGCATTTTCTCGATGTCTTTCAGACGCTTAATGCGTTTTTGGATTGTTTCGAAGTTTGTCAGTGTACCGCCCAACCAGCGTTGGTTGACATAGTACATGCCAGAGCGTACAGCTTCTTCTTTAACAGAATCCTGAGCTTGTTTTTTTGTGCCGACGAAAAGGATTTTTCCGCCTTCAGCAGCAAGGTTTTTCGTGAAGTTGTAAGCTTCCTCTACTTTTTTCACTGTTTTTTGAAGGTCAATGATGTAGATTCCGTTACGCTCCGTGAAAATGTAACGCTTCATTTTTGGGTTCCAGCGGCGTGTTTGGTGGCCGAAGTGAACACCAGCTTCAAGCAATTGTTTCATAGAAATAACTGACATGTGATTTCCTCCTAATAAAATGGTTTTTTTCCTCCGCTTAGGTCATTTTTGTGCAGAACTGCCGTTTGCAGCACCCTCTGCATAAATCGTTAAGCGTGTGTATTTAACACCAAGAAATAATATAACACAGCTTTATGCGACAATCAAGAATCCTTTACAGCTTTGCCGCGAAATTTTAAAAACAGCTCGATTTCTGTCTTTCCGCTCTGCATCCGTTTGGCAATTTCCGCGGGGGTGAGCCCTTGTTCATATAATTCTGAAACACGTTCTTCAAACGAATGCGCGCCGCTGTTTTCGTCACTTTCAGCCCGTTCCGTTGCACTGATGAGCTTTTCCATGTGGTCCGGAATATCAGGCTCTTCTTTCGGTTCCGGCCGGGGTTCGGCGTCTTCTGCGTCCGGCGCTTGACGGCTTTTTGCGTCTTCGAGTCTTTCATTTTCTTCTTTCAGCTCAAGCAGAAACGCTGCAAGGGTGTTTTCCGTCTCTTCAAGAATCTTCTTCTGCTGGCGCTCCGTCTCCTTGAGGGCTGAAAACCTCGTGTACAGAATAATGACGGCATAAAGCAGTACGCCGTGAAGCACAAAGCTTAAAAGCCATAATAGTGTTGACATGTTTTTCACTCGCTAACCATGAGTTCATTATTGAATTACTTTTTCAAGCAGGTGCTTTAATTTGAACAGCGCCTTTGAATGAATCTGTGAAATCCGCGACGTCGAAAGGTTCAGGACTTGTCCGATTTCGGTCAAAGTCAGTTCTTCTTTATAGAATAAACTGACGACAAGCTGCTCTTTTTCAGAGAGCTCATGAATTTTGCCCGCAAGCTGAGCGATCAGCTCGTCCTTCATGATTTTTTCTTCCGGCGGCACATTTTTGTCATCTCTGATCATCACTTGAATATTCTCACCGTCATCCTGGTCGTGAAGCTTTTCATCAATTGATAAGAGATTGGCAAAAAACCCTTCATTCATCGTTGATACTACGTCCTGCTCCGTCATCCCCAGCTCTTCTGCGATCTCTGAAGGCGTCACATTCCGAAGGTAGCGCTGTTCAAGTTTTTCGATCGCCGCTTCGACTTTTTTTGTCTTCTCCCGTGAAGTTCTGGGCAGCCAATCTTCTTTACGCAGCCCGTCGATGATTGCACCGCGAATTCTAAACGAGGCATAGGTATCAAATTTTAAATCCCGGCCGGGGTCAAATTTTTCTAGGGCATCATATAAACCAAGCATACCAAGGCTCATTAGATCGTCTTTATGCACCGATTTCGGCAGTCCGACGGAAATTCTGCCGACATGATATGTGACCAGCGGCATGTAACGGCGCATTAAATCATCACCGGCTTTAGGATCTTTCCACTCTTTCCAGCGCGACCAAAGCACCTGATCTTCATAATTCAAGGATTGCATTGTTATCCCCCTACCTCATACCTTTATTAAATCGTTGTTTCACCTTGTTTAACAGTTCGAATGTGCAGCATGCAGGACTTTGGCTCAAATTCAATCGTCCGGCCGCTTGAGCCGCCCGTATCTTCACTGATGACC
This sequence comes from Bacillus sp. FCW2, assembly GCF_021228595.1. Taxonomy (NCBI): domain Bacteria; kingdom Bacillati; phylum Bacillota; class Bacilli; order Caryophanales; family Bacillaceae; genus Bacillus; species Bacillus sp. FCW2. The sequence continues at coordinate 1,881,830 of NZ_CP089436.1, forward strand.
GGAATGTTATACAATGAAAGCTGCTCTTTGATGGCCGCTACATTCCTCGGACCGATTTTCATCAGGTCATTTGTCATTTTAAACTTAAACATCTCCGCTCCCCCGGCGAGTTTTGCCTTCAGGGCAAACTTGCGGCAGCCGGCTTTCAAAAGCATATCAATCGTCATCTTAACGGCGGTGTCCGCGTATTTTGCACGGTTGAGCTCCGCCGTTTTTGATAAACCGGAGTCCGGCAGCATGACGTGAACGAGTCCTGCCGTTTGTTTGTCTTTATCGTATAAAACCAGCCCCACGCATGAACCGAGTCCCGAGGTCCGGATTTTATCCGGGTAACGCGCGACTTGAACATCCGCAATCCCCACTTTAACGACTGCGGCTTCCGCACGGCTCATAAAGCCGCACCCAATGAGACGAAGAGCTTTTCAAAAGAATCATAGTCCGGGAGCATAAACATGTGGGCTTTGAGCTCCTGCCGGCTGCCCTGGTCAAAAATAGAAGTATCCACGACAATGGCATGCTCTCCGACTTGGCTGAGCTCCATCAGCCCTTCACTGATAACCGCGCCGAACATATCAAGTGAGATTTCCGGCACGCTCGGGTAAATCTCAAGCTTTGTCAAATCAGCCAATGCCGTTAAATAGGAACCTGCTAAAATATTGCCGAACTCATGTAAAGCAGAAGAACTCAAATGATCTTCGCCCAGCTGGTCAATATCAAAATCCGGATTTCCGATCAGCTCTCTGATAAACTGTTCCGCCTGATCAAAAGGCATGATGAGAAAGATAGAGCCGGTCATGTCGCCTTCCATTCTTAAAAAGATACTGGCGACCGGCGTTTCAGCCCCGCCGAAAAAATCAGCGAGCTCATCAAATGTCAATAAAGTCGCAAACGGCACTTCCATGTCTATCTTTCTGTTCAGCAGCTGAGCCATTGCAGAAGCCGAGTGACCCGCCCCGATATTTCCGACTTCCCGCAAAATATCCATCTGCTCTTCTTTGATCGCTTCAAACTTACTCATGTTGTCTTTTCCCCTTTAAGCATTAGGCTCTCCGGACGCAGATGCCGAAGCACCTTTATCCAGCACCGCATGCGCATCGATAATATTGAGGAGCCTGTTATCTTGCTTAACGATCTGTTTAATCCACACATCCGTTTCCTTTGTCTGGCTTTCAGGCGCGGATTCGATTTCATTTTCATGCACGGTGATGACGTCATTGGCCTCATCCACGACCCATCCGACATCAGCGTCACGGTAAGAAATGATGATAATCCGAGTCTCTTCTGTGATGTCCTGTTCAGGCTGGTTCAGACGTTTTCTTAAATCAAGAACCGGGGTAATCACTCCGCGCAGATTGATAACGCCGCGGATATAAGATTCCACACCCGGGACCCTCGTCGGTTTTTGCCACTTTTCAATTGATTTCACCTGGGAAACTGAGATAGCGTATTCTTTCCCGTTTATCATAAACACAATCATTTTTTCACCTGTTTTGATTTCAGCAGTCATTCGGGCACCTCCTCGTGTCGTTTTAGTAGATCAGCGCATTACAATCAATAATCAGCGCCACTTCTCCGTTTCCGAGAATCGTAGCGCCGGAAATCGCAAAGACGTTCGTCAAATAGTCGCCGAGTGATTTCAGTACGACTTCCTGCTGTCCGATAAAAGAGTCCACGACAAAAGCAGTGGATTTATCGCCCTTTTTCACGACGATTACATGGAACTGATCGGCATCCTGTTTTGAATCCGTAATGCCGAATTCTTTTTTCAGATAGACGATCGGAACGATTTGGCCTCTGAAATCAATCACTTCTCTGTCATGCGTCTGCAGGATATCTTTCTTATCAATAACAGCCGTCTCTATAATAGAAGAAATCGGTATCGCAAACGTCTCTTCTTCCAGTTTAATGAGAAGAACAGATATAATTGAAAGTGTCAGCGGAAGCTGGATACTGAAAAGAGAACCTTGGCCTTCCGCGGATTTGACACTGACAGAGCCGCCGAGTGATTCGAGTTTATTTTTCACAACATCCAGACCGACGCCCCTCCCTGAAATGTCAGAAATTTGATCGGCAGTCGAGAAGCCCGGAGCAAAAATAAGCTCGTAAATCTCATTATCTTCAAGCGTTTCAGCATCACGTTCGGTGATTACACTCCGTTCGAGCGCTTTTTCAAGAATTTTCTTTCTGTTCAAGCCGGCCCCGTCATCTTCAACCTCAATAAAGACGTGATTGCCGCTGTGATATGCCTTAAGCACGACATGACCTGATTCTGATTTTCCTTTATTCACCCGCACTTCAGGCGATTCAATGCCGTGATCGATGCTGTTTCTGATTAAATGGACAAGCGGATCACCGATTTCATCAATCACCGTACGGTCCAGCTCCGTTTCAGCTCCGATGATGGACAATTCGATTTTCTTGTTTAATTCCTTTTGAAGCTGGCGGATCATTCTCGGGAAACGGTTAAAGACGGTTTCTACCGGCACCATCCGCATATTAAGAATAATAGACTGAAGGTCGCCCGAGATTCTGGTCAGGCGTTCAACGGTTTCAGTCAGCTCATTGTGGTCAAGCTCCTTGGCGATCTGCTCAAGACGTCCGCGGTCAATGACAAGTTCTTCAAAAAGGTTCATTGAAGAATCCAGTCTTTCAATGTTGACGCGAATCGTTTTCGAGCCGCTGTGATGCTTCGGCTGTTCTTCCGTTTTCGCTTGCGGCTTTGGCTGTTTCTCAGCCTTTTTAACCGGAGCTTCCTTCACCTGTTCAGCCGCTTGCGGTTTTTCGGCCGTTTTTAACGGCGCACCGGCAGAAATTTCGACATTCTCCACTTCTGAAATGCCGCTGATGAGTTCTTTAATTTCTTCAGCAGGCTGCTTTGTCAAGAAACACACCTGAAAATCCGTTCCGAAATCTTCCGTCTCAAGCACTTCCGCGGCAGGTATCGTTTTTGCGACTTCTCCGGCTTCATTCAGCTTTTCAAAAATCATGTACACCCGCACGGCTTTGAGCATGCAGCTTTCATTCAGGGAAACCGTTATTTCATAGCGGCTGAATCCTTGCTCTTCCGCCTCTTCAATAACAGTCCGTTCGAACTCATCATAATTCCATTCAGCTGAAGCCTGTTGTTTTGAAGCCGGCGGTTCTGCTGTTTCGGCTGAAGCCGCAGTCTCATGCACCGCATTTACGTCGAGCTTCGCACTCACTTCAGAAATATCACGTTTGCCGTCTCCTCCGTCAATAATGGACTGCACCATCTCTTCAAGATGATCAAGCGCTTCAAACAGCACATCCAGCCAATCTGATGTAACGGGCATTTCTCCGTTGCGGATGGCGTCCAGCACATTTTCCATCAGGTGGGTTAAATGCGCCAGATCTGTATATCCCATCGTTGCGCTCATGCCTTTCAGCGTATGGGCAGCTCTGAAGATGTCATGCACAAGCTGAAGGTCTGCCGGATCTTTTTCCAACAGCAGCAGCTTTTCGTTACATGTCTGTAAGTGCTCTTTACTTTCATCAATAAAGACATCTAAATATTGATTCATATCCAATTGATTCACACCCTCTCTTTTTTCACACATCCGGTGATGGATGCCGCGATATCTTCCACATGTTTAATCTCATGAATGAGGCCCGCCTTTATCGCTGACTTCGGCATTCCGAACACAACACAGGATTCGTCCGATTCCGCAATCGTTTTAACGCCGCCTGTTCTGAGCATTTCTTTTACGCCTTCGGTTCCGTCGCTGCCCATGCCGGTCATAATGACGGCTACCTTTTCGTAATCGGATAAGCGGCTTGCCGACCGAAACAAATAATCGGCTGACGGTTTATGCCGGCTTTCCGTATCATGAACGTCAAGAATGATGCGGAGCCTTCCGCCTTCCTCTGCAACCGTCATATTTTTTCCGCCGGGCGCGATGTACACCCATCCGTCTTTCGCTTCTTCACCGTTTTCCGCTTCTTTGACCTGAATATCTGACAAATGGTTGAGTCTGTCTGCAAGTGAAGCGGTGAAGCCTTCAGGCATGTGCTGAACGACAAATACAGGCGCCTTTAAATCCTTCGGCAGTTTCGGAATCACCTTTTGCAGAGCCCGCGGTCCGCCTGTAGAGGTCGCGATGAATACGGCCTGCTTGGCGGATTTTGCTTTCGGTCTTTCAAATCCCGCTAAAGCCGGACGTTCCGGGATAGAAGACTCTTTCACTGCCGCCTCAGGTTTTTGTGCGCGGGACAGCCCGGCTGCAATCACCCTCTCAATCAGCTGCTCTTTAATTTTATAAAGATCAAGTGAAATCGCTCCGGAAGGCTTGGTGATAAAATCAAAAGCGCCCATTTCCAGGCAGTTGATCGTTCGGTCCTTCCCTTGTTGTGTCTGGCTCGATACCATGATTACGGGAAGTTTATATATGCTGATGATCTTCCGCAATGTATCCGTTCCGTTCATGACCGGCATTTCAATATCAAGCGTGACAACATCCGGTTTGAGAAGCTCTATTTTCTTCAGCGCCTCTTCCCCGTTTCTGGCTGTCCCGATGACTTCTATCTGCACTTCCGCAGCCAGAAAATCGGTAATCATCTTTCTCATAAAAGCTGAGTCATCAACGACAAGCACACGAATCACTGTAAAGTCCTCCTCAATAAAAAAGAAGATAATCTCTCAATAAATGCCGGTTTCTCTTCTCTTGGTTTGTTTTCTTCCGTTTGAAACAAGACATCCGTCAGAAGACGGACGGACCTGCTGGCTTTTGCTTGAGGACTTTTTATTAAAAAAGGCACCTGGTCAATGACGGCTTGACTTACTAGCGGGTCATCGGGTATGGAGCCGGCGAAACGCACTTCCGCGCCTAAAAACGTGTGAATCGCATGAGAAAGGCGGTTGTACGTGTCCAGCGCCTGTTTTTGGGAGCGGGCGCGATTGACGGCAATGTTTACGGTCAGCCGTTCATCCGCGAGCAAAAGATGTTTGATCGCGCTGTAGGCATCCATAATGGCCGTCGGCTCAGGCGTTGTCACGGCGAGAATGTCTTCCGCCGATAAAATAAACGGCAGCTGTTCGTTTGAAAGTCCCGCTCCCATATCAAACAGAACGTAATCAAAATCGCTTAATACAGCGGAAAGACCATTCATAAAAGCCGCCCACTTCTCTCCGTCAGCTTGATAGATCGCCTCAAGCCCCGTTCCTCCGGATATGTACCGAAGGCCTTTCGGACCGGAGGACAGTGATTGCGCCAATGCGTGCCGATTCTCCATCACATCAATAATGGTGCGGGAAGAAGCAGCGCCGATCAGCACATCAATGTTGCCCATTCCGATGTCAAGATCAATGATGAGTGCTTTTTTTCCTTTTTCCTGCAGGGCAACTGCCATGTTTAATGTTAAATTAGATTTTCCGACGCCGCCTTTACCGCTGATGACAGCTAATGTCTTCGCTTTTTTCTCATAAAGCTCCGGCTTGATCATTTGCCGCTCTCTCATTTTCCTTCTTAATGACTCTGCCTGATCGGGTTTCATGTCAAAAGCATCCTTACAAACTCTTTTGGTGAAGCCGATAGGATGTCCTCAGGCACATCCTGTCCATTTGTCAAATAGGCGGCGCCGATTCTTGATTCCGACAGCACTTGAAACACGGAGCCGAGTGAGGCGGTTTCATCCGTTTTCGTGAAAATGAATTGATTGACCGGCACACCGGAAAAACGTTTCAGCACCTGTTTCATATCTTCATATTTTGCAGATGCTGATAATACGAGAAAGGATTGTAAGCCTGATTCAAACGGAATCATCTCTTGTAATTCCGTAATATACTGCTCTTCTTTAAAGTTTCTACCGGCTGTATCAATGAAAACATGGTCATATTCAGCGAATTTTTCCAGTGCCTTCAGACATTCTTCCTTTGAATAGCATACTTCAAGAGGAGCCTGAAGCAGCTCCGCATATGTCTTCAGCTGCTCGACCGCGGCAATCCGGTAAGTATCCGTCGTCATAAAGGCAATTTTTTTATGCTCTGTCAGCATTGATGAGGCCGCGAGTTTCGCAAGTGTAGTCGTTTTGCCGGCCCCGGTTGAACCGAAAAGCACGACGTATTTTGATTGAATCCCTTCCTGCCACTTGTCTTCCGAAGGGAGTTTTTTCACTAACAAATCCTGCAGTTTTGAGCTGACATTATCTTCAGTTAAATCTCCGGAAACAATTGAAGAACGGAGCAATTCACTGAGTACGGCGTTTTGCGTATGATCAGGAAGCCCAGCTTGCTTCAATAGTCTCTCGGCTTTTTTTAATGGTTCAGGGAGCACTTCTTTATAATGCGCCAGTTCGCCGGAAATACTTTGATCCGGAAGACGCGGCGGCTGAACAGGCTCAGCTTTCTCCGCCGTTTCCGTCTTTTTCATTTCTTCAGCGGCAGCCGGCGGCGTTTTTCTCGCTTCCCTGACGTCACGATCTAAAACCGCTATCACTTCAACGGCCTGCTGCGACCGCAGCCCCAGCCATTTTCGTTTCTTTACTTGTTTGGAATGTAAAATAACGGCATCATTGCCGAGTTCCTTTTTGATTTGCTTCGCGGCATCCTGCATTGAAGCGGCTGTAAATTTTTTTATTTTCATTAAATATCCACCACTCCAATGCTCTGTACTTCAACATTTGCTTCCAGCTCATTATAAGAAAGAACCGGAAGATCAGGGAAATACCGTTCTAACAGCTGTTTAACATACATTCTGACAGCAGGCGAGCAAAGAAGAATCGCTGACTCCTGACGGATGGAAAGCTGCTCGGCCTCTTTAGCGACAGAACGGATGATGCTGTCTGAAACCTCAGGGTCGAGTGACAGGTAATTGCCCTGTTCAGTCTGCTGTACCCCGTCTGCAATCGCTTTTTCCACCCGGCCTGAGCATGTGATGACCTTCAGCGTTTCATGCTCTCTCGCATATTGTGCCGTGATTTGTTTGGCAAGCGACTGTCTCGCGTATTCTGTCAAAAGATCTGAATCTGTCGTTAATCTTCCGTAATCGGCAAGAGTTTCAAAAATGGTCACCAAGTTTCTGATTGACACTTTTTCTCTCAGCAATTTGGCAAGCACCTTTTGAATATCGCCGACAGAAAGAGGGTTTGGCGTGACTTCCTCAACAAGCACAGGATAATTTTCCTTCAGATGATCGATCAGCTGCTTTGTTTCCTGTCTGCCGACCAGTTCATGGGCATGCTGCTTAATTTTTTCTGTAATATGCGTAGATACGACTGACGCCGGATCAACAACTGTATACCCCAGCATGTCTGCTTCATCTTTCGCAGCTTCGCTGATCCATTTTGCAGGAAGTCCGAACGACGGTTCAATCGTTTCAATTCCTTCAATGACGTCATCTTCAGGCGTCGGTGACATCGCTAAGTAATGATCTAGCAGGAGCTCTCCTTTAGCGACTTCATTGCCTTTAATTTTCAATCTGTATTCATTCGGCTGGAGCGCGATGTTATCCCTGATGCGCACAACCGGAATGACAAGTCCCAATTCAAGCGCAAGCTGACGTCTGATCATGACGATGCGGTCAAGAAGATCACCGCCCTGCCCCGCGTCTGCAAGCGGCACGAGTCCGTATCCGAACTCAAATTCAATCGGATCAATATGTAAAAGCTGCACGACGCTTTCCGGGCTTTTCAGTTCATCCGCCTGAGCCTCTTCTTCAAGAATTTCTTCCTCTTCTTCGCTCGGCTTATCCGTTTTGGACAGCATGTAAGCGCCGAATGCAAGCAGACCGGCGATCGGTCCCGTCAGCAGAATGCCGATCGGTGTAAGAAGACCGAGCAAAAGTACAGTTCCCGCGGCTACATACAAGAGCTTCGGATAAGCAAACAGCTGGCCTGTAATATCATGACCGAGGTTTCCTTCAGATGCCGCTCTCGTCACGACAATCCCCGTAGCCGTTGAGATGAGCAAAGCCGGCATTTGAGAAACGATACCGTCACCGACCGTCAGCATTGTAAAGTGAGACGCAGCTTCTTGTATGCTCATCCCCTGCTGCAGCATGCCGATTACGATTCCGAAAATAATATTGATCATCACGATGATGATACCCGCGATGGCATCTCCTTTGACGAATTTGCTCGCACCGTCCATGGCGCCGTAAAAATCGGCTTCCCGGGCGACTTTTTCACGTCTGTGCTTTGCATCCTGCTCCGTAATCATGCCGGCATTTAAATCCGCGTCAATACTCATTTGCTTTCCGGGCATCGCATCGAGCGTAAATCTCGCCGCCACTTCCGATACCCGCTCGGCGCCTTTTGTAATGACGATAAACTGAATAATAATCAAGATAATGAAGACAACAAGCCCTACCAGCACATTTCCGCCGACAACGAAATTCCCGAATGTCTCAACAACCTTTCCTCCTTCTCCGTGAGAAAGAATCGAACGTGTCGTCGACACATTGAGCGAAAGCCGAAACAGCGTCAATAACAGCAGCAATGACGGGAATATCGAGAATTGCAGCGGTTCTTGCATATTCATTGTGGTGAGAAGCACGATCAACGCAAGAGAGATATTAATGATGATCAAAATACTTAACAACCATGGAGGGAATGGAATCACCAGCATTGCCACAATGAGGACAACACTTATTAAAACCGATAAATCTCTTGTTGACATGCTGTTTTTCTCTCCTTTTGAATTTGAAATTCACTATACTTTTTGTTTCGTTTTATATACATAAGCCAAAATTTCCGCAATGACTTTGAAAAACTCTTCCGGCACAGCCTGGTCAATGTCAACCTGATCATATAACGCACGCGCGAGCGGCCTGTTTTCAATCGTCATGACATCATGTTCTTTGGCGATCTGCCTGATTTTTAATGCGAGATGGTCGACCCCTTTGGCAACAATGTAAGGGGCGTCCATTTTCTTTTCATCATATTTTAAAGCTATCGCATAATGGGTCGGGTTGGTAATGATGACATCCGCTTTCGGCACTTCCTGCATCATCCGCCTCATCGCCATTTCCCGCTGCTTCTGCTTAATTTTGGACTTGATTATCGGATCACCCTCCGATTTTTTGTATTCATCTTTTATATCCTGCTTTGACATTCTGATATTTTTCTCATAGTCAAAACGCTGATATAAATAATCAAGCCCGGCCAGCAGCATTAAAGCCCCTGATCCCGCAAGCCCCATCCAAAGCGTGAGCTTAGAAACGAAAGTGAGCACTTCCGCAGGCGTTAAAAGCGGAAGGCGAAGAATATCGCCATAATGAAGCCAGAGCACCATAAAGGCGGCAAAACCGACCACAGTAATCTTCAAAATGGATTTGACCAGTTCAACAATCGCCCTCATGCTGTAAATCCGCTTAAATCCTTTCAGCGGGCTGAGCTTATTCAAGTCAGGCTTGAGGACTTCCGCAGAAAACAGAAAACCCACCTGCATGTAATTGCTCACGACACCTGCCACAAGCGCGACCAGCATAATCGGCGCGAGGATGAGGCTGATATCTTTCACCGTATCCACGAACAGTTCATGCACGGCAGATGCTGACAGGTGTAATGTTATCGATTTCGTATAAAACGTTTTAATAAAGGACAGCAGCCTGTCCCGCATATAAGGACCGAGCGCGATCAGCGAAAGAAAGATAATCAGTAAAGAAACGGCTGTATTCACATCCGTACTTTTCGCGACCTGTCCTTTCTTTCTTGTATCCTTCCGTTTTTTCGGAGTGGCTTTCTCCGTTTTTTCACCGGCAAAGAATTGCAGATTCAGTCTGAGTCTCATCATGTCACACCGACCAATGCCAATAGATTCCGCATGGTTTCAACGGTAAGGCTGAAGATGTTGCGGACGACGACAAACATCACCGACATACAAACGATCAGCATAATAAAGCTCACGGCTATTTTCAGAGGAAGCCCGACAACGAAAACATTCAGCTGCGGCACCGTTCTCGCTACAATACCGAGCGCCAAATCAACTAAAAACAGACTGGCCACAACCGGCGCAGACATTTGAAAAGCGATAATAAACATGGCATTGAAGCTTTTTGCGATAAAAAGTCCAAACTGATCATTTCCAAACGACGGAAATGCCTGGTCAAGCGGGATATACTGAAAGCTGTAATAAATCCCGTCCAATAAAAGATAATGGGCGTTTACGCTGAGCATAAATAACAGCGCAAGCGTATAAACGAATTGTCCGATCAGCGGGCTTTGCGTTCCTGATTGCGGATCAATGACATTGGCGATGGAAAAGCCCATCTGAAAATCAATAAAGGAACCTGCTATCTGAATGGCTGTCATCATCATGAAAGCGATCAGCCCGAGGCTCAAGCCCACAACGGCCTCTTTTATGACAAGCAGCATATACTGTTCCCCTATTTCTATTTCCGGCGCATGTTTCAGCGTGCTGAAGCAGATCACCGAAAGAAAAAAAGCAAAGCCGATTCGGTGAACCGCCGGCAGATTCCGATGTCCGAACACCGGCACCGTTACAAAAAAAGCAGAGATTCTGATAAAGACCAATAAAAAAGCGGGAAATAAATCAATGATGGAATTCATTTGATTCTACCCTGCAAATCGGTTCAGATGAGAAAACAGATCAGTTGTGAACGAAAGAATCGTCGACAGCATCCAAGGACCGAAAAAGATCAGTCCAAGCATCACCGCCACGATTTTCGGAATGAACGCAAGCGTCTGTTCCTGTATTTGAGTTGTCGCTTGAAAGATACTGACGAGCAAACCGACGATCAGCGCGATCGCAAGCAGCGGCCCACTGATCATTAGTGTTACATATACGGCTTTTTCCGCCATGGAAATTACAAATTCTGAACTCACAATTAGCACCTACCCTAAAAGCTGTCAAGCAAAGATTTCACGATTAAATACCATCCATCGACCAAAACGAAAAGCAATATTTTAAAGGGCAGAGAGATCATAACCGGCGGAAGCATCATCATTCCCATTGACATTAAGACGCTCGCCACGACCATATCGATAATTAAAAACGGAATAAAAATCATAAAGCCCATTTGAAAAGCGGTTTTGAGTTCTGATATCGCATAAGCGGGCACCATCGTCGTCAAAGGAATATCCTGAATCGATTCAGGTTTTTTCATCTTGGCATAGTTCATAAACAGCGCCAGATCCTTCTGCCTTGTATGCTTGCTCATATACTCTTTAATCGGCTTCTCGGCTTTTGTATATGCTTCATCGAGACTGATTTTGTTGTCCATCAGCGGCGTTAAGGCTTCCTTATTAATCTCTGAAAAAGTCGGCGCCATAATAAAAAACGTCAAGAACAGCGCAAGGCCGATTAAAACCTGGTTGGGAGGCATGTTCTGCGTCGCCAGTGAGGTTCTCACAAAAGACAGGACGATGACGATTCTCGTAAAGCAGGTCATCAAAATCAGAATCCCCGGCGCCACTGAAAAGACAGTCAAAAGCAGCAGTAATTTAACAGTGGAGCTGACTTCGGTCGGACTGCTTGAATTAAAAAGATTAATAAATTCATTCATGATGATAAGGGCCTTTCTTCTTTCCTTCAGAACGGCTTTGTTTCAGCTCGTTCAACTGTTCTTTCAGCGCTTTTGAAAACGACGGAAGCATCGTTTGCGGCTTTTTTTCTCCATCCTTACGCGGATTTACGAGCTTGGTCCATTCCACTTTTGAAGACATCGACTCTTCGTATTGGCTCAGAATCGCCTCGCGCTCTTTTTCATCTTCAATTTCTTTTAAAAGCTGTATCGTTTCGCCCACACCGACTACGAGAACGCTGTTTCCCACTTTAATCAGCTGCACGGAACGGTTTTGGCCGACTGACGTTCCGCCGATATTTTCTACATATTGAAACGGCTTCAGCAGACGGTTTCTTCTATTCATCAGTTTGACAAATCCATAGATCAGCAGAATGACGAATAATAACGCCCCAATCATCTTTACAAAATCAAAAGCGGAGACAGAAGATGCAGAAGCATCCCCTATCTCTTGATCAGCCGTTTGTTTCGATGTATCGCTTTTTTTCTCTGTTTTGTTTGTTGATTGTTTGTCAAACCATTCGTTGACGGTGGAATTGTCAGACTCCGCCGCAAAAGCAGGGAACGGATGTACATTGAGTAAAACGAAACAACAAATCAAAGCTAGTAAACCATGACTCTTTTTCAACAGTCGTACACCCTTTAGCTTAATGTTTTATTAATGGCTTCGAGCACGCGGTCCGCTTGGAACGGTTTCACGATAAAGTCTTTTGCGCCGGCTTGAATCGCGTCAATAACCATTGACTGCTGGCCCATAGCCGAACACATGATGATTTTCGCCTGCGGATCGATTTGTTTAATTTCCTTTAGAGCTGTAATCCCGTCCATTTCAGGCATTGTAATATCCATTGTCACAAGGTCGGGGGAATGCTCTTTGAATTTTTCGACCGCCTGCGCTCCGTCTGAAGCTTCAGCTACAACGTCAAAACCGTTCTTCACTAAAATATCTTTGATCATCATTCTCATAAATGCTGCATCGTCTACAATTAAAATTCTGTGTGCCATAATCTGTTTCTCTCCTCTATGTTCGCTTATTTTAAATTGTTAAGGCGGTCTGCCTGACTTAAAATATCAGTGACTCTCACGCCGAAGTTTTCTTCTATGACGACGACCTCGCCTTTTGCCACGATCCGCTGGTTGACCAGGATGTCAACAGGTTCACCAGCCAGCTTGTCAAGCTCAATAATGCTTCCCGCAGAAAGTTCAAGGATTTCTTTGACGCTTCTCTTCGTTCTGCCGAGCTCAACCGTAACGGAAAGCGGAATATCCATCAGCATATCAAGGTTATTCCTTGATCCTTGCGCCGCTTCGTTATGATCAAACGCCTGGAATTCCACCGGAGCGACTTGAACAGGAGCAGCTTTTTTGGCGGTTCCCTGTCTCTTCGGAAGCTCGGGTTTTGCCTGCGGCTCCGGCTGCATGGCAGGTTCCGGCTGCGGCGTTTCGTATGTTTCCTGTGGTTCTGATACGGTTTCTGCGGCCTCTGACTCATGCTGGTCTGCAGTCATCAGTTCTGCGATCAGATCTTTCGCAAACGTAATCGGATAAAGCTGCATGATGCTCGAATCGATTAATTCGCCGACTTTCAGACGGAATGACACTTTTACGAGCAGGTCATCCTCAGGTATTCTGTCGGTCCCTTTTTCTTCCGTCACATCCAGAAGTTCAACCCTTGGCGGAGAAATGTCAATCTTTTTACTGAACACGGTCGACATTGACGTCGCAGCCGAGCCCATCATTTGATTCATTGCTTCCTGAACGGCGCTCAGGTGGATTTCACCGAGTGACGGATCGGCGCCCAGGCCGTCCCCGCCGATCATCAAATCCGCGATGATGGCCGCGTCGCTTTGTTCGACGACGAGCAAATTGCTGCCGTCAAAGCCTTCTGTGTAGTTCACTTCAATGGCAACATACGGATGAGGAAATTCATCACTGATTTTGCTTTTTGAAATGACGGTCACACTCGGCGTCGTAATGTCCACTTTTTGATTTAAAAGAGTGGACAGCGCCGTAGCCGAGCTGCCGAACGAAATATTCCCGATTTCTCCGATCGCATCGCGCTCAAGTTCAGACAAGTTCGCCTCTTGAGGCTGTTCTGTATCCTCTGATTGACTGCTTGTGCCGTTAAGAAGAGCATCGATTTCATCTTGAGATAATCTATTGTTCATCTTGTTCACCTCTTATGTCGTGATCTAAAATTTGCACTGCCTGTCTTCGATTCACCCGGCCGGCCTGCCCTAAAAACTTCGGTTTGTTTCCGACCAATACAGTAAGAGGATCAGTCACTGATTTGTCCAGAGTTATACAGTCCCCGACTTCCAAACTTAAAAATTCTTCTATTGTCAGTTCAGAAGCGCCCAAGAGAGCCACAACGGGAATTTGAGCCGTCATGATGCGCTTTTCAAGCAACTTCGTTTCTTCGGGCTTCGCTTCATTCCGGTCTGATTGCATCCAATAATGTACGGAAAGCTTAGGGATAATCGGCTCAAGTACGACATGGGGAATACAAAGATTAATGACACCGCTGATTTCACCTATCTGCGTATTGAGAGAAATGACAACGACTGTTTCATTTGGGGAAACCATCTGTACAAACTGAGGATTCACTTCAAATTCAGTCATTTCAGGGTCAATATCAGCAATCGATTGCCACGCTTCTTTGTAGTTGCCCAGTGCATTTTCAAATAAGTTAGAAATAATATTCGTTTCAATTTCCGTAAGGCTGTCAGCTTTGTTATGAGTGATGCCGATGCCTCCCATGACGCGGTCAAGCATTGCGTATGCGATGGTGGGATTAACCTCCATCATGATTCTGCCTTCCATCGGATGAACATCGAATAAATTTAAAATCGTCATGTTCGGTATGGAACGGATAAATTCTTCATACGGCACCTGATCAACTGAGCTGACGGATATATGAATATACGTTCTGAGCTTGGCGGAAAAGTGTGTTGTGAGAAGCCTCGCAAAGTTATCATGTATCCGGGTTAAACTGCGTATCTGATCTTTCGAGAATCTGAGAGCCCGTTTAAAATCATATACCTTTACTTTTTTCTCTTTTACTTCCTTTTTCAGCTCTTCCGCATCCGCCTCACCCGTGGAAATGGCGGAAAGCAGTGCGTCTATTTCATTTTGGGAGAGAACTTCTCCTGACATTTTCTTCACCTCCGTATTCTGTCAAATTTGTTTTTATTGCAGATTAAAGGAGGTAATGTACACTTTCTGAACTTTTCCTTCTTGGAGATAGCTGTTTACTTTCTCTTTTAATGATTGTTTAAACGCTTCTCTTCCTTTATCTCCCTCAATCTCTCCGGCGCTTGTGTCGGCTAAAATGGAAATGATGTTGTCTTTCACCTGAAAATCGCGTTTTTCAAGTTCTTCCTTCGCTTTAGCCGAGTCGGTTTCAAGCTTGATGCCGATACGGATGATGCTGTCAGACTTTAAGTTTGTCGTAATATCGTCGACAGACACAGTGGCTGCAACGACTTCGTCAATTGTCGGCTTTTTATCTTTGACGGAATTTCCGCTGACGACAAAATATGCTGCCGTTCCGAGGCCGGCGATGACAATTAAAATAATCAGCAAAATGATGACTAATTTTTTCTTCATTCTTCTTCCTCTATTCCCTGATCCAGTGAAAATATTTGTATGCTATGGTAAAACGATATGACTTTTTTGAGAACTGCTTCTTCCGGTTCTTTCACTACGAACTTTTTGCCGTTGGACAGTGTAATCGTCGTGTCGGGGAAGCACTCAATCTGTTCGATAAACAGCGCGTTCAGCGTAAAAGGCTGGCCGTTTAAACGGGTGACTTGAATCATGCAATCCGGAGAAGCGGCTTAACCGCCTCTCCTCCCTCCTTACCGTTTCAGATTAACCAGCTCCTGAAGGATTTCATCTGAAGTCGTAATGATTTTTGAGTTTGATTGGAAACCCCGCTGAGCAACGATCATTTCGGTAAATTCATCTGTCAGATCTACGTTTGACATTTCAAGATAGCCTGCCAAAAGCTTACCCGTTCCGTTTTCGCCCGGCGTGGTGACTGCGCTCGCAGCTCCTGAACTTAATGATTCTCTGTAAAGGTTGCCTCCGATTTTTTCCAGACCGGCGCTGTTAGGGAACGTGACCAGACCGATTTGTCCGGCATCATGAACCTCATCCCCTGCATCAGTGTATGTAACGGTTCCGTCTGCACCGATGCTGTAATCTTTCGCATCAGTCGGAATATTGATTTTGCCGCCGCCGATTTTTTCAAGGTAGTACCCGTCAGTCGTAACAAGGTTCCCTTGATTGTCCTTTCCGAAATTCCCCGCACGTGTGTAAACAATTCCCGCACCTGTATTAATCTGAAAGTAGCCGTCTCCGTCAATGGCTAGGTCGGTTTTATTCTGTGTAGCCTGCGGGGCGCCGGTTGAATGAACGACATCAATGGAAGAAGTCGCGGCACCCAAGCCGATTTGTTTTGAATTGGTCACGTTTGAACCGCCGGCGACTGTCTGGCTGATCATATCTTTAAATGTAACGCGGCTTTTCTTAAATCCCACTGTGTTGACGTTGGCGATGTTATTGCCGATTACATCTAGTTTTGTCTGAAAGTTTTTCATGCCGCTGATACCGGAATATAATGAACGTAACATGTTAAATTCCCCCTGGGTTTCTTTTTATTTAGATGTTTCGCTGACGGCCGTGACATTCCACGGACTGACCTCTTTGCCATTTTCAAGCACGAGCACGTAATTGCCGTTTGAATGCTTGACTGAATTGACCGGGCTTGTCTGATCCTTCCCGTCGCTGTCGCTGAATGTAACATTTTTGCCGATCCAGTTCACATACATCGTAAACGGATCTTGATTTTCTACAAATTTAGTCATCGTCGTATTCATATTCATCATTTGCTCCAATGAAGAAAATGTCGCCATCTGGCTGATGAATTCTTTGTCATCAACCGGATTGAGCGGGTCCTGGTTTTGAACCTGTGTCATTAAGATCTTCAGGAATTCGTCTTTCCCTAAATTCGTGCTGCTGTTTACTGCGGAGGTGCTCTTCGCGCTTGAAGTGGCTGAAGCGCCCGCCGCGGCATAATCCGAGTTTACTGATGTCAACTATTCTTCCTCCATTTCATTGAGAGAAAGCTCCTCCAGCATATCTCCGAAATCGCCTGACTGCTGCTGGTTCTTCTGCTCTCTCTGTCCCTGATGCTGCTGTTTATTGTGATCGGCCGTCTGTCCGTAAACAGGCTGCTGATCCCCGCTTTGAAGCGGGACTGTAAAACGGTCGACTTGGACCGACATATTCGGAAGCGACTGTTTCAGCTGAGGAAGATGCTGTTCCAGCAGCTCTTTCGCAGACTGGCTGGATGCGATTATTTTGCTTTGAAACATCCCGTTTTCGTTTGTCACCTTAATTGTGACAAATCCGAGGTTCTCGGGATTAAGACGAATCGTAAAGCTTCCGGTTGTTTTCCCGAAAGGCGTGTATTTCATCTGTTTCCAGCCGCTGATGACCTGATCCGTTAACGGTTTATTTTCTGCCGGCTGCTGTTCAGCTCCTGCGGACGTTTGCTGAATGCCGGCAAGGCTTCTCGTTCCCGAAAACAGTATATGTGCAGACAATTTGCTGTCAGGCGCCTTTGCGTGAGAAACCGTGCCGCCGTTTTGCTGTTCTGTTTTCCCGGCTGACTCTTGGGATGATTCAGATGATTGAGATAACACAAAAGCTTTCAGCTCAGTTTCAGCCATATCCCAATCCTTTGTTCCCTTTTGAGAAAGGCCCGCAAGCTGCTCCGCGACGCTTTGAAAGCTCTTCAGCTCAGCGGCTGTCATGGAGTAAAGTTTAGATGCCGATTCGTTTTTCGGAAAAAATGTCTGCCGCAGGTCTTGAATCACGCGGTCCGGAACGCCTTGTTTTTTCAATGCCTCTAATAAACGGGCGCCTTCCTGGTAAACCGCCTTTGCCTGCGCGCTGTCAGGCAGTTCCTGCTGAGATGTGAAGAGCTGGGATACGGCTTCTTGAATGAACAGCAGCCCCTTCTCAAGCGCATCCTTGACGGAATCCCCGTCTTTTGCGGAAGAATCCGGCTCATCCGTTTCAGGCTTCCCCCCATGCTGTTTTCCCGCTAACATGTCTTCAACAGATTCGGCAAGCTGTTTCAATAAAGGAAGAGCTGTTTCAGCCGTCTGCTTTCCTTCAAGAGCTTTTACCGCCTCAAGCAGCTGTTTTAGCTGCAATTCTTTATCTTCCGGGCCGGCTTTCAGCCAATCACCGATTTTCGATAGGGCATCATTCAGCTCAGCGTCACTTGTTTTTGTTTCATCTCCGGGCTGCCGGGGAGAAGTGATTTCCGATAGGAGCCAGTTCTGAAATAGACCTAAGCTGTTTACATTCATCTTCACATTGCTGTTTTGCGCAGTCTGCGTACGATTACCCGTTAATTCAAGCAGCTTCAACTTACATCACTCCTTATTTCCGTCAGCGGATAGTTTTTCTGTATATTTAGCCGCTTGTTCAGGAGTCATTTTCGTCAAGATTTCAGCAAGCTGCTTTTTACTTAATCCGTTTAAAATATCGAGGGCTTCTTTTTCTTTCAGCTTTACGATAATGCTTGCCGCTTTACCGCTGTCCATACTTTTATAGATGTTGATCATTTTATCTTTTCCGGCTGAATCCGAAGCGTCTTTTTTCGTTTCATCCGTCTTCGTTTTCTGCTGCTGTTCAGCTTCCTGTTTCAGTGAACGGATTTTCTGATTCAGATTATCGATTTCGGACTTGCTTGTGTCTAAATCTTTATTCAAAATGTTAATTTCACTTTTTTGTTCCTTTATGGTCTTTTCAAGAGAAGCCGTTCTGTCTTCCTTCTGCTTTTCCGCCGCACTTTTCATTTCTTTCGTTTCGGGAACCAATTCTTTTAAAACAGGCGTTTTAGCGGCTGTTTCCTGAATCGGCTTCATCACATCAACGCCGGCAGCCCAAAGGATGATGCTTGCGACGATGATCAGAAAAATCAGCGGGATCATGATAAAAAGCAGGATTGAACCGAACTTTCCAGATCTCTTTTCTTTATCGGCCATTTCATTCGCTCCTAATGCCCCTGAATCATAAACTGCTTGATTGAAATGTCGTCCATTTCCCTCATCTCTGCAGCTTTGTCTTCAAGTGCGAACATATTAAATTGTTTTTCCCGCATTTTTTCAAATTTCTTTACTTCAATGTTTTTTTCGGTAAGCTGTTCCTGCTTCTCATTCATTTCATTTCGTTTCATGATGACAAGCTTTTGATAATGATAGATGGTGTTCTCAAGATTGGAAACGAATTGCTGATAATGTCTCATTTCCTGAACGCTCATCCCGCATTTCAGCTTTGATTCTTTGTCTTTTTCGAGCAATTCTTTTTTGCTCATATTTTCATATAGTTTTTCAGCCACTGTCTCAAATTCAGAAACCGATTGTCTGTATTCAGTCAATGTTTGGTCTTTTTCATTTTCTTTTAATTCCAGCAGCTTTTGAAATCTGAATTGGTATGCCACGATGTTTATTCCTCTTTTCCTGTCAGACTCGTCAATGCCGCAATGCTGTCTTCCAATTGAGCAGGTTCTTCCGTTCCTTGTTTTAAAAATTGAATAAGCTGCGGATAAAACTGAATCGCTTCATCAATTTCTCTTGATGACCCTCTTTTGTAAGCTCCGATATTAATGAGATCTTCAGAGTTTTGATAAGTTGACAGAAGATCACGGAATTTGTTGGCCGCCTCTATATGCGATGTGTCTGAAATATTAGACATGACCCTGCTGATGCTTTTCAGGATATTCACGGCCGGGAACTGCCCTTTGTTGGCAAGCGCCCGATCGAGAACGATATGCCCGTCTAATATTCCGCGCACCGTATCGGCAATCGGTTCGTTCATATCATCTCCGTCAACGAGAACCGTATAAAAAGCGGTTATCGTTCCTTGTTCATTCGCGCCCGTTCTTTCCAGCAAACGGGGCAAAATAGCGAACACGGAAGGTGTATATCCTTTTGTTGTCGGCGGTTCTCCCGCTGCCAGGCCGATTTCCCGCTGAGCCATCGCGACCCTCGTGACGGAGTCCATCATGAACATCACATTCCGGCCTTTATCGCGGAAGTACTCTGCAATGGCGGTGGCCGTATACGCCGCTTTCAAACGCATTAAGGCGGGCTGATCAGAGGTCGCGACTACGACGATCGAGCGTTTCAGGCCTTCTTCGCCTAAATCCTTCTCGATGAATTCACGCACCTCGCGCCCCCGTTCACCGACGAGTGCGATAATGTTTAAATCAGCTTCAGTCTGCTTCGCGATCATTCCCATCAGGGTGCTTTTTCCGACCCCGCTTCCGGCAAAAATCCCGATTCTCTGCCCTTTTCCTACCGTCAGCAGACTGTCAATCGATCTGACGCCGACACCCATCTTTTCCCGTATCGGCGGGCGTTTCATCGGGTTTGGAGGCGGCTGTTCCGTCGAAACGGGGGACAAACCTTTCGGAAGCGCCCGGCCGTCAAGAGGTTCGCCGAACGCGTCGACAACTTGTCCGATTAAACCCGCGCCTACTTTGATGCGGAGCGACTCGCCAGTGGCCTCCACAATGCTGCCCGGCGCGATGCTGGCCGCTTCCAGATAAGGCATTAACAGAATGTTTTCATCCTGGAAGCCTACAACCTCAGCTTTAATCGCTTTTTTCGCATGGCCTTTCGGATAAATGAGACAAACATCTCCGATTGAGCTTTCGGGCCCTTTTGATTCAATCATCAGCCCGATGACCCGTTTAACCTTGCCGTAGCGCTTGTACGGATCCGCTGTTTCAATTGAGTCTATTAAATACTGTGTCTTCATTGCTCCGCTCCCGCCTCAAGCGCCGTTAAAAGTTTTTGCTTTAATTGCATCAGCTGGGTATCTATGCCTGCATCGACACGTCCGAACGGAGTTTCTATCGAGCACGTTCCCTTCGCGGCTTTTTCATCGGCATATAAGCTTAATCTGCATTCTTTGTATAACAGCTGCTGAATTTCGTCCATATGCTGATGAACCGTCTCATAATATTCAGGGTCCACATAGATGGAGATGTCATCATAATCTTTTACTTCGGCTACTACCTGTTTGACCAGCAGAAGGAAAGCCTCTTTATCATCACTTTTTTGCCGCCATACTTTTTTAGCGAGCGCAACGGAAAGCTCAATGATTTCTTCCTCAGCGCTTTCCAGTTTTTCCTCGACTGACTGTCTCGCCATTTCCATAACGGCATTGGCCCGGCTGATGAGATTGGCGTATTCAGCTTGAGCCTCGGCTTTTCCCAATGCCATGCCTTCTTCATATCCTTCTGCCTTTGCTTCTTCTATCAATCTTTGTTTTTCTTCCGCCCAGCGGTGTTTCTCTTCTTCAATCTGACGAAGAGTGTGCTCAAATTGATTTTTCGCTTCTTCAGACACCCTGTCGGCTTCTGCTTTGGCAAAAGCCATGAGAGCCTCTGGATTTTCGGGTTCCTCCCGGTCTGGCTGGGAATGTGTTTTCCTGACTTCCTGCAAGGAAAGCTTGCGCCGTTTTTGTTCAGGAGAAAATGATGATTGCTGTTTAATGATATTAGACAATAATATCGTCTCCTCCGCCTCGCGCGATTACAATTTCTCCGGCTTCTTCCAGCTTGCGGACGACGCCCACGATTCTTGATTGCGCCTCTTCCACATCACGCAAACGCACAGGCCCCATAATTTCCATTTCCTCTTTAAACGTTTCAACCATGCGCTGTGACATATTGCTGAAGACGATTTCTTTGACTTCCTCGCTCGCAACCTTCAATGAAAGCAGGAGGTCGTCGTTTTCAACGTCTCTGATCACGCGCTGAATCGCACGGTTATCAAGGGTGACAATATCTTCAAAGACAAACATCCGTTTTTTGATTTCATCCGCCAACTCAGGATCTTGGATTTCTAATGAATCAAGGATCGTTTTTTCCGTTCCTCTGTCTACGCCGTTTAACACTTCAACAACGGCTTCTATGCCGCCGGTCTGCGTATAGTCCTGCGTAAAGGAGGAGGACAGCTTTTGTTCAAGGACCCGCTCCACTTCATTTATGATTTCAGGAGACGTTCTGTCCATAACCGCAATCCTTCTTGCCACCTCAGCCTGAACGTCCGGGTTCAGCTCAGACAAAATCTGTCCGGCCTGCACCGGGTCAAGGTAGGATAAAATCAGCGCCATCGTTTGCGGATGTTCCTGCTGAATGAAATTTAAAATCTGTTCGGGCTCCGCTTTTCTCGCGAAATCAAACGGCTTTACCTGCAAAGAAGAGGTGAGCCTGTTTAAAATGCTTACCGCTTTGTCTTCTCCGAGCGCTTTTTCAAGCACTTGGCGGGCGTAATTTAAACCGCCTTGTGAAATATAGTCCTGAGCGATTGCGATATTATGAAATTCTTCAATGATTTCATCTTTTCTTTGATGATCGACGCTTCTGACTCCCGAAATCTCGAGTGTCAATCTTTCAATTTCTTCTTCAGACAAATGCTTGTACACAGAAGCTGATACATCAAGGCCTAAGGAAATCATGAGGATGGCTGCTTTTTGTTTTCCTGTAAGCTTGTTCTGATCACGTTTCGCCATTTTCCATTCCCCCTAATCCTCGTCCAGCCAGCTTCGAAGCAATTTAGCAAAGTCTTCCGGTTTTTCTTTAGCCATTTTTTCAAGCTGTTTTCGTCTGACTGTTTCTTCCGTTTCAATTTTCTCTTCGTTGATATCAGGCAATCGAACCGGCTCCGGCGGTGTTTCATATTCATATTCTTCGTATTCATCCTCTTGTGAGCGTTTCTTTCTGATAAGGAGAATAATAAGCAGAATAATGGCCGCAAGCAGTACGCCGCCTGTAATGTATACCCAGATCGGAAGACCTGAAGATTGTGCCGAATCTGTGTTCAGGCTTGTTTTTCCGTCAAACGGCTGAACGGATACAACGATTTTATTGTTGATATCATTGTCTGTCAGGTTTTGATTTTGCGTTTCGTTTTTATCAAGAGACGTTCTGACGACCGTTCCTAAAATCTTCTGTATATCAGCCTGTCTCTGTGCTGATAAGGAAGCGGCATTTTTCGGATTAGGCGGCTCCACCATGACCTGAATGCCTAAATCACGCACTTTATACGGGCTTTCAGCGATTTCTTTATGAATGCGGTTGACTTCATAGTTGATTTTATTGCTGCTTTTTTCGTAGTCCCCGCTGTTTGAACCGCCGTTTGTCTCGGCATAATTCGCGGTGTCATTGCTTCCCGTTCCGGCCGTGCCGCCGTTGGCCGCGCCGTCGCCTTTATACGTTTCCGCAACTTTTTCGGCGCTTACCGCTATGCCTTCCATGTTATCTTTATCGACAGGTTCGACAGTGTCTTCAGTGCGTTTTTCCTTCGTGAAGTCAATATCCGCCGTCACGGAAACAACGACCTTATCCTGCCCCATCATTGTGCCGAGCAGTGACTGAACATGTTTTTGAATGTCCTTTTCGACCTGCGACTTAATACCTTGCTGAGAAGCATAACTGTCAGAAACGGACCCTGCACCGCTGTCACTTTTGTCATAATATGTAGAATTTTGATCCATTATGACGATATTATCTTCTTTTAAGTTCGGAACACTTTTAGAAACGAGATGGTACAGCCCGTTGATCTGGTTTTGATCAAGCGAGTAGCCCGGTTTCATCTGCAAAACGATTGAAGCGGATGCTGCCGGCTGATCTTCACCGACGAACACGGCTTCTTTCGGCATATTGATCATGACCTTCGAGCTTTTAATACCGTCCATTTCATTTATCAGGTTTGACAATTCGGTCTGAGTCGCCTCAACCTTTAAAACGTCAAACTCATTATCCGTCAGGCCGAAGCCCGCATTTTGTCCGAAAAACGAATAATCAATTGATCCCGTTTTCGGCAGGCCTTCTGCGGCAAGCTGGACTTTAAGCGAATCCACTTGGCTCTCAGGAACCTTAATGACCGTGCCGCCGTCAGCAAGTTCAGAAGACACCTTTTTCGTATCGAGCTCTTCTTTAATCTTCCCCGCTTCTTCCGCGGACAAATCTTTATAAAGAGGCACCATCTTTTCAGACGAAGTAAAAATAATAACGACGATGAGTAAAATAATGAATGCGGCCAAGCCGCTTACCATGAGTATCTTCTGTGTTTTTGATCTGTTGTTCCAAAACGCTGCCGTTTTGGTTTTTATTTGCATTAGAGTACGATTCATGTTAACCCCCGGTCATTCCAGTCATTCTCTTCAATCTGACCACTACATCTGCATTCTCATGATCTCCTGATAGGCTTCCACGGCTTTATTGCGGAATTCGGTAGCGGCCGTCAGAGAAATATTTGCTTTTTGGGCAGCGATCATGACCTCGTCAAGGTTTACATCCTTTCCTGCAGCCAGTTCGTTCGTTATTTGGTCAGATTTCACTTGTGACTCATTTAACGAATCAATAGAGTTTTTTAAAAGCTCCGAAAAGCTTGTTTGGTTTGAAGAATCAGTTTTTTGAGTTTGGTTTAATTGATTCGTTACGTTTTGAGTGTTTTGGGTTTGTTGAAGCTGAAAAGGAGTAATAGCGTTAACCACTTACATCACCTTACTTTCCGATTTCTAAGGCCTTCAAAAGCATGCCTTTGGAGGCGTTTAATGCAGTTACGTTTGCTTCATATGATCTCGTGCTGCTGACAAGATCCACCATTTCCTTTAATGGGTCTACATTTGGTTTTTGTACATATCCGTCTTTATTCGCATCAGGATTCTCCGGATCATAAACGAGATTAAAAGCGGACGGGTCTTCCGTAACACCAGATACCTTTACGCCATTTCCCGCGCTTCCTGTTCCGTTCATCTTGGAATGTAAAAGGGACGAAAATGATTCGCCTCCGGATTGGAGAGATACCAGCTTTCTTCTGTAAGGCACCCATTCGCCATTTACCTGCTTCGCTCTCGTTGTATCCATATTGGCCAGGTTGGACGACACGACGTCCATCCGGACACGCTGTGCAGTTAAAGCGGAACCCGAAATATTTAAGCTTTGAAAGCCACTCATTATTTCCCTCCTGTCAAGACGGTTTTCAGAGAATTGAATTTGCCGCTCATTCTTTCAACCAAAGCCTGATAATTAATTTGGTTTTCGGCTAAATCTGTCATTTCTTTGTCGATATCGACATTGTTTCCGTTTTGCTGGTACGATGTATCACTGCTGGACACGATAGAATAATCGTCCCCCGAACCCGTAAAGTCAACGTGCCGATAGTCGGTTTTTACAGCCTCAAGATTGGATGTTTCCTGATCTAACAAATTTCGGAAAGAGACTTTTTTTGCCTTATAGTTCGGTGTATCTATATTGGCGATATTATTAGTTAAGACTTTTTGCTTAATGTCCGCTCTCCCCAAGGCATTCTCAAGATTTTGTATAGTTCCAGAAAATAAGTCCAAATCCACTTACCTCCATTTCAGATATTTTTCTCCTAAAAATCCTTGTCGAGAATTGTAAAACCATATGCTTATTGTAAGAAATAACAGGCTTAAAGTCTATGAAGTTAGGCTAAAAAAAAGTGCTCAATTATATCTATTTTGCATGTGGGTATTAAGTCCTAGAATATTTGTACTACAAGGATTTGTTTAATATAAGACTGAAAATAGCAGAATTTCTGTATCTTCCTCCTTTTTTCACACAGCAAGATGGATTATCTCAGATCAGATTCCAATAAGCAACTTTAAACTGCAACTTTTCACCTATTGTCCATAAAAAAAGCAGGACCCCCATTTTTAGGGATCCTGCTTTTGTCTTAATGAGATTTAAGGTTTTCCAATTCAATAAGGAATTTGTTGTTCAGAACTTTAATGTACGTCCCCTTCATTCCCAGTGATCTGGATTCAATGACGCCTGCGCTTTCCAGCTTTCTCAGCGCGTTAACGATGACTGAACGCGTGATGCCGACACGGTCCGCAATCTTACTTGCCACAAGCAAGCCTTCGTTTCCGTCAAGCTCTTCAAAGATATGCTCAATCGCTTCAAGTTCACTGTAAGACAGAGAACTGATCGCCATTTGAACAACCGCTTTGCTTCGCGCCTCTTCTTCGATTTCTTCCGCTTTTTCTCTTAAAATCTCCATTCCTACAACGGTTGCTCCGTATTCAGCAAGAATTAGATCATCATCTTCAAATTGATCCTGCAGACGGGACAGAATGAGCGTGCCCAGTCTCTCTCCTCCGCCGATGATCGGCACGATCGTTGTTAAGCCCGCTTGGAACAGGTCTCTGTTTTCCACAGGAAACGCCGTGTATTCGCTGTTGATATCAAGGTTTGAAGACGTCTCCGGAACATTGAACAGATTTCTCGTGTACTCTTCCGGGAACTGGCGGTCTTCAAGCATTTTTTTCATGCGGTCATTTTCAATCTGCTGATTAATAGAGTAGCCCAAAAGCTTTCCTCTGCGGCTGACGACGAAAATATTAGAATCAATGACGTCACGAAGCGTTTCAGCCATTTCTTTAAAGTTTACGGGTTTGCCTGCCGCAGCCTGCAGCATGCTGTTAATAATTCGTGTTTTTTGTAGTAAAGCCATGATAAATAATCCTCCTAGAATTCCTCTTATTAAATTTTCACAATATAAATTGACTTAGATCTTTGTTGTTTGCAATCGTTCCGAGCTTTTCTTCAACGTATTGCGGCGTGATGGCTACTTTTTCCATCGTTACGTCCGGCGCTTCAAACGACAGGTCTTCCAAGAGACGTTCCAATATCGTGTGAAGCCTTCTCGCTCCGATGTTGTCCGTATCCTGATTCACATGATAAGCCACTTCGGCGATCTTACGAATAGCTTCGTCAGAAAATTCAAGAGATATACCTTCTGTCTGCAATAAAGCCTGATATTGTTTTAACAGCGCGTTATCGGGTTCGACGAGAATCTTCACAAAATCATCTACCGTCAGCTTGCTCAATTCTACACGAATCGGAAAGCGGCCCTGCAGCTCCGGAATCAGATCAGACGGTTTTGCCATATGGAATGCCCCGGCTGCGATAAACAGCACGTGATCTGTTTTGACGGAGCCGTATTTCGTGACGACGGTAGAGCCTTCGACAATCGGAAGGATATCTCTTTGAACGCCTTCTCTCGATACATCTGCTGAGGAAGAAGCCCCTCCGTTTTTTGCGATTTTATCTATTTCGTCAATAAAGATAATGCCGCCCTCTTCAGCTCTTAACACGGCCTCTTGGCCGACTTCATCCATATCGATTAATTTGCCTGCCTCTTCATTGGTCAGAACCTTCCTTGCTTCTCTGACCGTCATTTTGCGGCGTTTTTTCTTTTTTGGCACCAGATTGCTCAGCGCATCCTGCATATTCATGCCCATCTGCTCCATCCCGGAGCCTTGCAGCATGTCAAACATCGACGGCTGCTGCTCTTCCACCTCTACGGAGACGTAATGGTCTTCGAGCTCTCCCAATGCGAGCTGATGCGCCATGCGCTTTCTTTTCTCTTCAAGGCTTGCTTCTTCCTGCTGGTCGGTTTCATCATCATTTGCCGCCTGGCTTCCTCCGAAAAGCATTTCAAACGGATTTTTCACACCCGCTTGTTTTTTCTTTCCCGGAACGAGAAGCCGCACTATACGTTTGTTTGCATTTTCTTCAGCCTGTTCTTTCACTTCGCTGATTTTTTCTTCTTTAATGAGCCGCACGGATGTCTCAACGAGGTCTCTGACCATTGATTCAACATCTCTGCCTACATAGCCGACTTCTGTAAATTTTGTCGCTTCAATTTTTATAAATGGCGC
Source organism: Bacillus sp. FCW2 (assembly GCF_021228595.1). Lineage (NCBI taxonomy): Bacteria > Bacillati > Bacillota > Bacilli > Caryophanales > Bacillaceae > Bacillus > Bacillus sp. FCW2. The sequence continues at coordinate 1,909,114 of NZ_CP089436.1, forward strand.
ACCGGTAAGCTTGGCGATCCGTCTGGCGATCTCTGTTTTCCCCACCCCGGTCGGGCCCATCATCAGGATGTTTTTGGGAACGATCTCGTCTCTCAGTTTTTCATCAAGAAGACTTCTGCGATAGCGGTTTCTTAATGCCACGGCGACAGCTTTTTTCGCATCCTGCTGTCCTACAATGTATTGATCCAACCGATCTACGATTTGTCTCGGTGTTAACGGTTTGTTTTCCATGCGCCTCAAGTCCTTTCTATTCAAGTTCTTCCAAAATGATCTGATCGTTTGTGTACACACAAATCTCGCCCGCGATTTTCAAAGCGGCTTTTGCAATATCTTTGGCGGACAGATTCTCTCCGGCATAGGTTTTCAGCGCTCTTCCTGCTGACAGGGCGTAGTTTCCGCCGGAGCCGATGGCCAAAATACCGTCATCCGGCTCAATCACTTCACCTGTTCCCGATACGAGAAGCAAGGTATCCTGGTTCATGACAATCAGCATGGCTTCCAGCTTGCGCAGCACTTTATCGCTGCGCCATTCTTTCGCAAGCTCAACCGACGCACGTTTTAAATTGCCGTTGTATTCTTCAAGCTTCGCCTCAAACATTTCAAAAAGTGTGAAAGCGTCTGCAACAGATCCCGCAAATCCGGCCAGAACCTTTCCGTTAAACAGCTTTCTCACTTTTCTCGCGGTATGTTTCATGACTACAGCCTGACCGAATGTGACCTGGCCGTCTCCTGACATAGCGCTTTTCCCGTTATGCCGGACGGCAAAAATCGTTGTCGCATGAAAAGATGACATGAGAAGGGCCTCCTTTTAATTTTCTTTAAAAGCTCTCGGGTGGTGGGACATATATGTGTTTCTCAGCATTTCCTTCGATACATGCGTGTATATCTGCGTAGAAGACAGATTGGAATGGCCCAAAAGCTCCTGGACGCTTCTTAAATCAGCCCCTTCATTCAGCAGATGAGTCGCAAACGTGTGCCGAAGCATATGCGGGTGTATATGTAAAGTGCCGGATGCTTTTTTTACAAGCCCGCTTAAAATATACCGGATTCCTCTGGCGGTCAGCGGGCCGCCTCTTTGATTGACAAACAGCACATCATGAGGCTCTTTTGCTTTTTCAAGCAGGCACTGCCTTCCGCTGTTGATATACAGCTCCAGCGCATCACGGGCATATGAGCCGAACGGGATATAGCGCTGCTTCTTGCCTTTCCCGTGAACGAGCACCGTATCCATGAACAGGTCAAGATCGCCGACAGTAAGCGTACAGCACTCACTGACCCTCATTCCGGTCGCATAAAGAAGCTCAAGCAGGGCCTGATCGCGCATCCCTGACGGCTGACTTCTGTCTGAAACAGCGAATAGTTCCTCAAGTTCTTTTTCATAAAGAAACTTCGGAATCCGTTTCTCTTGTTTCGGCAGATGAACAAGCTGAAACGGATTCTCTTCAACAAGCTTTTCCCTCATTAAAAATTTATAGAAGCTTCTCAAAGCTGAAATTTTCTTGCTGATTGTTTTTCTTGACAGGCCTTTTTCATAAGCCTCTGTCAAAAATATTCTCACATCATGATATGCAGCTTCTTTCATTCCATTTATATTTTGAGCATGCAGAAACATCCCAAATTCTTCAATCGAATTAACATAATTCACAATAGTATATTGTGAATAATTTTTTTCAATTTGTAAATATTCAACGAATAACTTTAAAAAAAAGTTAACATTCTCAGTCATTATGAAGACCTCCCTCTCCGAAGGGCTTTTAAATGGTATCATATAATGCATCGAAGTTGCAATGAAAAGCTATATCGTTTTCGAAATAGTTTGAATAGTCTCAATTGCGCGTTTAGCGTATTCTTCATTTCGTTCTTTTTTGTTTTTAATTTTTACAGGCAATTCTTTTAAGAGGCCGAAGTTTGCATTCATCGGCTGGAAGTTCTTCTGATTTGTCGTCGTAATGTAGTGAGCCATGCTTCCGATCGCCGTCTCCTGCGGGAATGTCACAAGATCCTGACCGAGCACAAGTTTGGCGGCATTGATTCCCGCTACAAGACCTGAAGCGGCAGATTCAACATAACCCTCTACGCCGGTCATTTGGCCCGCGAAAAACAGATCGTTCCGCTGTTTAAATTGATATGTCGGGTTCAAAAGGCTCGGCGAGTTGATAAATGTGTTTCTGTGCATGACGCCGTATCTGACGATATCAACATTTTCAAGGCCGGGGATCAGTTTAAGCACTTCTTTTTGGTCTCCCCATTTTAAATGTGTCTGAAAACCTACAATATTATAAAGCGTTCCCGCCGCATCATCCTGTCTGAGCTGAACGACTGCATAAGGGCGCTTGCCTGTTTTCGGATCTTCCAGTCCGACCGGTTTCATCGGTCCGAACAGCATCGTTTTCTTGCCTCTTTTCGCCATGACTTCAATCGGCATGCAGCCTTCAAAGAAGATTTCTTTCTCGAATTCTTTTAAAGGTACCGTCTCAGCCGTCGTCAATGCTTCATAGAAACGGTCGAACTCTTCCTCTGTCATCGGGCAGTTTAAGTACGCCGCTTCTCCCTTGTCATAACGGGATTTTAAGTACACTTTCTCCATATCAAGGCTGTCTTTTTCGACAATCGGCGCCGCCGCGTCATAAAAATACAGATACTCTTCTCCCGTGAGCTCTTTCAGCTGCTGTGAAAGCGATTCTGACGTAAGCGGTCCGGTCGCGATAACAGTCGGGCCTTCCGGAATCTCTGTTACTTCCTCAGTAAGAACCGTTACGTTCGGATGGTTTTTCACGAGATCCGTCACGCTTTGCGCAAATTCATGACGGTCAACGGCAAGCGCTCCCCCTGCCGGAACCGAGCATTTATCAGCAGATTGAATGATTGCCGAGTCAAGGGCCCGCATTTCTTCTTTTAATACGCCTACCGCATTGGCGAGTGTATTTGAACGGAGGGAGTTGCTGCATACCAGTTCGGCGAATTTATCAGTATGATGGGCTGCCGTCTGCCTGACGGGCCGCATTTCATATAGTTTCACTTGAATTCCTCGTTTTGCAAGCTGCCATGCCGCTTCACTTCCGGCAAGGCCTGCTCCGATTACATTAACTGTTTGCTGGTTCATTTCTTTTCATCTCCTGTTGTTTGTCCCTTCCACACAAAGAAGGTGAGCAAGGCTCTGCTCACCGCTACTTCTGTGGTTCTTCCTTATAATCGCATTCGACGCATTGGACTTGTATGCCTTTTTTAAGCTTTTTCTCTACGAGCATATTTTCACATTTCGGGCATTTTCGTTCAATCGGTTTGTCCCAAGATACGAAGTCGCATTCAGGATAACGGTCACAGCCGTAAAAGACGCGTTTCTTTTTTGATTTTCGTTCGACAATGTTTCCTTCATGGCACTTAGGACATTTTACGCCGATTTGTTTGACAATCGGTTTTGTGTTCCGGCAGTCAGGGAAGTTGGAGCACGCCATAAATTTGCCGTATCGGCCCATTTTATAAACCATCCGGGAGCCGCATAACTCACAATCTTCATCTGCGTATTCAGGTTCAATTTCCACTTCTTTCATTTCGGCTTCCGCTTTTTTCACGCGTTTTTCGAAGTCGGTGTAGAAGCTGTCAATGATTTGAACCCATTCTGTCTGTCCATCTTCAACATGGTCAAGGTCTCTTTCCATTTTAGCAGTGAATTCAACGTTGATGATTTCCGGGAAAAACTCCATGATAAGATCCAGCACGATCTGCCCAAGCTCAGTCGGCACAAACCGTTTATTGTCTAATCCCACGTAACCGCGGCGCTGGATGGTGTCAAGAGTCGGCGCATATGTCGAAGGACGGCCGATCCCCAGTTCTTCAAGTGTTTTAACCAGGCGCGCCTCTGTATAACGCGGAGGCGGCTGAGTAAAGTGCTGCTCAGGCTCAATATCTTTCGATAAAACCGTGTCTCCCTCTTTAAGGTCCGGAAGCATGCGGTCTTTTTCTTCCAGCTGATCGTCTTTACCCTCTACATAGACTTTCATGAAGCCGGCGAATTTGACTTTACTTCCGTTTGCCCGGAATGTCAATCCGTTATTGCTGAGATCGACGCTCATCGTATCTAGGACTGCAGGCGCCATCTGGCTTGCAACAAAGCGCTCCCAAATCAGCTTGTATAATCTGAGCTGGTCTCTTCCAAGCACCGCTTTTAAGTCGGCAGGTTTTCTGAGCACCGAAGTCGGGCGGATCGCTTCGTGGGCATCTTGAGCATTTTCATTTTTCTTTGCCGGTTTCCGTTTTCCCGCTAAGTACTCTTTTCCGTACGCCTGATCAATAAAAGCTGACGCTTCTTCAACGGCTGTATTGGAAATCCGCGTTGAGTCCGTTCTCATATACGTGATGAGCCCGACTGTCCCTTCTTTGCCGAGATCAATTCCTTCATATAATTGCTGAGCGATCATCATCGTTTTCTTCGCTCTGAAATTCAGCTTCCTGGCAGCCTCCTGCTGCAGAGTGGACGTTGTAAACGGCAGAGCGGGATTTCGTTTGCGCTCTTTTTTCGTAACCTTGTCAACTGTATACTTATTGCCTTTCAGCTGAGCAAGGATGGCTTTTACGTCTTCTTCGCTTTTTAAAGGAAGCTTTTTGCCGCTTTTCCCGAAAAATCCGGCTTCAAACGTCTCTTTTCCCTTTAAAAATGAGCCGGTAATCGTCCAGTACTCTTCAGGTTTAAAGTCGTTGATTTCCTTTTCCCGGTCGATGATCAGCCGGAGCGCAACGGATTGCACACGGCCCGCACTGAGGCCTTTTTTTACTTTTTTCCAAAGAATCGGGCTGATTTTGTATCCGACGAGTCTGTCTAGTATGCGGCGCGCCTGCTGCGCATCGACAAGATCCATATTAATCATGCGCGGATGTTTAAATGATTCTTTAATGGCGTCTTTCGTTATTTCATTAAAGACGACCCGGCAGTCCGAGCTGAGATCCAGATCAAGGCTGTGTGCGAGATGCCATGCAATCGCTTCCCCTTCTCTGTCGGGGTCGGCCGCGAGATAGACTTTTTTTGCTTTCTTTGCCGCTGTTTTTAATTCTTTTAAAACAGGGCCTTTTCCGCGGATCGTAATATATTTCGGTTCAAAGTTCTGTTCGATGTCAACTCCCATTTGACTTTTCGGAAGATCCCGGACATGTCCCATTGAAGCTTTGACTTTATATTTCTTCCCTAAATAACGTTCAATCGTTTTCGCCTTTGCCGGCGATTCCACGATGACTAGATAATCAGACATTTTCATCCCCCTCAAGAGGTGTTCTCTCTCTTTTCAAGTATCAATTCATTTTAGAGCTGCCTTTTTATGGCTTTCAACATTTCATTCTTTATGATGAACGTCATTTTATACATGAAAATAATGTGCAACTTTAAATCCTCACTATTATTAAATATTACAATACCGTTTGTCAAACGATATTTCAAAAGGGTTCCGTATACTGAACGCATCGGGCGGTCAGCTCTCCGTCAATATCCTCTGCGCATAATACAGCTTTCGCCCCTTCTTGAATGAGTTTTATAGGTCCTCCGGAATATGGATTAAATATGGAACCCGGAACGGCAAATACCTCTCTGCCTTGATCGAGGGCCTGGTAAGCTGTGATTAATGAACCGCTTTTTTCTTTTCCCTGCACGACCACAATTCCTTCACTTAGTCCGCTGATTATGCGGTTTCTCATCGGAAAGTGCCATTTTTTCGGCTTTGTTTCAGGAGGATGTTCTGAGAGTAGGAGATGGTGTTCAGCCATGTATTCTGCTAACAGGAGATTTTCCCGGGGATAGATATGATGGAATCCGCCGGCTATCACGCCGATCGTAAGCCCTTTTGCCCTGATGCTCGCCTTATGAGACAATCCGTCTATACCGGATGCAAGCCCGCTTACAATGACCCAGCCTTTTTTTGAGAGTTCGGCGGAAAGATGCCCAGCCGCTTTTATTCCGTCTTCCGTCGGTTTCCGCGTTCCTACAATCCCGATTTTTCTGCCTTTTTCAAGAAGCAGCGTGTTCCCTTTTGCATACAAGACAGCCGGCGGATCATAAATCGCTTTAAGCCATGTTGGATAGCGGCTTGATGAAATCGGAATGACAGTAATGCCTTTGCGGCGGTAATCGGACAGAACTTCATCAAGTTCCGGTTCCTTGCGCTCTATTTCCCGAAAAATTGCTTCCGGGGCTGTTTTCCCTTCTGATAAAACAGTTAATGGATGCGGATCCGGTAAAAAAGACAGAGAGTGATCAGCTTTCCACCATTTTAATAGAAGAGACGGGGAAATGATTTGATTAATACTGCAGACCATTAAACAGCGCGATGCTTGATCCAAATCTGGCAACCTCCTCTTTTTTCAGCAAAAACAGGAACAGCCGTTACGGCTGCCCCTGCTTCGATCAGTGCGTTTTGCACGTTTCAAATAAGCCTTTTTCTTTTAACACCTTAATCAGCGTTTCACCCATTACAGAAGGGGTTTCCGCGACTTCAATTCCGCAGGCGTTCATCGTTTTGACTTTTTCTTCTGCCGTGCCTTTTCCTCCGGAGATGATGGCGCCCGCGTGGCCCATGCGTTTTCCCGGAGGCGCGGTTTTACCGCCGATAAAGCCGACAACAGGCTTCGTCATGTTCGCTTTCACCCACTCAGCCGCTTCTTCTTCAGCTGTGCCGCCGATTTCTCCGATCATGATGACGGCATGTGTTTCAGGATCTTCATTGAACGCTTTTAACACGTCAATAAAGTTCGTGCCGTTGACCGGGTCGCCGCCGATCCCTACAGCGGTAGATTGGCCTACGCCGGCTTCTGAAAGCTGATGGACGGCCTCGTATGTCAATGTTCCTGAACGGGATACAACGCCTACATGGCCCTTTTTATGAATGTATCCCGGCATAATGCCGATCTTGCATTCTTCAGGTGTAATAACACCCGGGCAGTTCGGCCCTATTAATCTCGTTTTCTTGCCTTCCATAAAGCGCTTCACTTTCACCATGTCCAAAACCGGAATGTGCTCGGTGATACAAATGACAAGATCAATTTCCGCGTCAACCGCTTCCATAATTGCGTCCGCCGCAAACGGAGCCGGCACGTAAATAACTGACGCATCAGCGCCCGTTGTATGAACCGCTTCTGCGACCGTATTGAATACCGGTACGCCTTCCGCTTCCGTTCCGCCTTTTCCAGGTGTTACACCGCCAACGATATTCGTGCCGTATTCCAGCATCTGCTTTGTATGAAATAAAGCGGTAGAACCTGTAATCCCCTGTACAATAACTCTTGTATCTTTATTGATAAAAACACTCATTATCTGGTCCCCTGCCTTTCATTCTTTCCTAAACTAAGGATACGATTTTCTGTGCGCCGTCTGCCATTGATTCCGCAGATGTGATGTTTAAGCCTGATTCATTCAGGATTTTCTTTCCTAAATCTACGTTTGTCCCTTCAAGGCGCACGACCAGCGGCAATGTCAATCCGACTTGTCTCGTCGCTTCAACAACGCCCTCGGCGATGACATCACACTTCATGATGCCTCCGAAAATATTAACGAAAATTCCTTTTACGTTTTGATCGGAAAGAATGATTTTAAAAGCTTCCGTAACTTTTTCTGCGGTTGCGCCGCCCCCGACATCAAGGAAGTTTGCAGGTTCTCCGCCGTAGTGTTTAATGATATCCATTGTAGACATTGCAAGACCCGCGCCGTTTACCATACAGCCGATATTTCCATCAAGGGAAATGTAGCTTAAATCGTATTTTGACGCTTCGATTTCTTTCGGATCTTCTTCATCTAAATCTCTGTATTCCATAATGTCTTTTTGTCTGTATAACGCATTGCTGTCGAAGTTCAGCTTAGCATCCAGCGCCATGACGTTTCCGTCCCCCGTAACGACGAGAGGGTTGATCTCGGCGATGGAGCAGTCCTTCTCAACAAATGCTTTGTATAAACCGAGCATAAATTTAGCGGCTTTGCCGACAAGCTCTTTCGGGATGTTAATTGCGAATGCAATTTCCCTTGCCTGATAGCCCTGAAGGCCGACAGCCGGATCAATTACCGCTTTTTTAATTTTTTCAGGTGTTTTTTCCGCTACTTCTTCAATCTCCGTTCCGCCTTCTTCAGACGCCATTAAAACGATTCTTGAAGTAGCGCGGTCAAGTACAAGCCCGACATAGTATTCCTTTTTAATATCGCAGCCTTCTTCAATAAGTAAGCGTTTTATTACTTGTCCGTCCGGACCCGTTTGATGTGTGACGAGCGTCTTGCCTAACAGTTCTTCGGCATACTCTTTCACTTCATCTTTTGTTTTTGCAATCTTTACCCCACCAGCTTTGCCGCGGCCGCCAGCATGGATTTGCGCCTTTACGACATAAACCGAGCTTGACAGGCTCTCTGCTTTTTCAACTGCTTCCTCTGCTGTAAAAGCCACTTTACCTTCAGGAACAGACACCCCGTATTTTCTGAGGACTTCTTTTCCCTGGTACTCATGGATATTCATTTCCCATCCTCCTAACTTATGTAGCAAAACTAAAAATAGACTGCGCTTTCATTCTATATAATACTGGAAGAATTGTCTAGGGTTCAAAACAAAATCTTTATATCCTTCCAAACATTCTAACTTTTATTTTATTGAAAATATAAATTTAAACGGAGTCCGGGAAATGAATGGTCCTTATTTTTCGTTTTTCAGGGTTTCGTCCAGTCTGTAAACAAATGAAAAAATTTCGGCAACGGTTTCATAAAGCGCCTCCGGTATCTGATCGTCAACCGTCAAATGGCGCATTAATTCGACAAGGGTTCTGTCTTCCTGAATGGGGACCCCAGCCTTCTCAGCTTCTTTTATAATATTTTCCGCCACGTGCCCCCTGCCTGTTGCGACAACCTTCGGGACTTGGTCTTTCTGCCGGTCGTAATGCAGGGCGACAGCTCTTCTTAACGGCGTTTGCTCTTTCATATTTTCACATCCACTTTTCTTCCGCCGTCTTTTTCTATAAACTCTTCCACAAGAGCGCTCTGGTCTTTCGGGCGCCGTTTTTTAGCCGTGACGCCTGACAGACTGAAGCCCGTTTCTTTTACGGCTTCTTTTAAAGCCGGTACGAGAGGGTCGATGGCCGCCTGAAGCTCAAAATCAGTCTCAACCGTAATAGTCATTACATTTTGCTGAATGATGCAGTCCACAACGGTTTCTTGCAGTGTTTCAAGATGCAGCAAAAACAGGAGCCTGCAATGTGACGGATCGAGTTTTCCGTCCGGCTTCTTCCGTCCTTTAAAGAGAACTGTGATGTCATTCTCATACGCGGACGCTCCCAGCGGAAATGACAGCACCATCTGCGTAAAAGAAGGGTTATGCTGCTCAATAAACAGCTGGCCGTTTAATTTATGAATAAGCGGTTCCGCCTCTTGTTTAACGGATTGGGGCGCTTCTTGAAGCGTCCGGACGGCTTGGAGGGCTGTTTTCAGCGCTTGTTTCTCCGGCTGCGGAGACACGCCTTTTTCAAGCGCTCTAATGAATGATAATTCATCACGCGTGCCCAGTCCTTTTTTGATTTTCTGCAAAAGGCTTAATACATCATGTTTTTCCGCATATTTCAATTCGGTGAGCTGAACGGCTTTTTCGAAAACAGCCGCCTCCTGTTCTGTCAAATGTGCTTTTTGAAGAACAGGTGCTGTTTTAAATGTTTTTTCTTGAGAAATGAAAGCCTTAATGATCTCCGCCGTTACTTTTACGGGACGGTTTTCAGTTTTTTCTGCCGAGGTCATTAATTTCTCTATAATCTGTTTTGCCGTTTTTTCAGGCAGTTCCGGATCTGTCCGTGCACTCGGAGGAGAAGGTTGGCTTGAGACTGCCTTTCTGTTTTCACGAGTCTCTCGGACAAATGGTGACTGTTTTGATTCCGTCCGTTCTCCTTCATCCATCAGCCCGGTTTCTGGGGTCGGCATGCGTGCAGCCTCGGCAAGCTTCTTCAAGAGACGTTCTGCATGAAGATCCGTTTCCGCGTTTAACACGTCAGAAACCGCCTCTTTGAGCACAGACAGCTCTTTTGCCGATTGCGGAGCCTGATTGATTGCCTGAAGCAGTCCTGAGAGGAGGCGCCGGGTCGGAACCGGATATTTAACGGCATGAATGGCTGACAAGACTTCCGGATGTGCGGGCAGTTCCCGTTTCAGCGCAAATACGATTGTTTCCGCCGCTTTTTTCAATTCGGCGGCCGGAAGCGATTCAGCCCAACGGATGCAGGCTTTGAGGCTGTTTTCCGTCATCGGCAGCTTCTGCTGCATAAACGTTTCGGCAATCTGCAGAGACACAGGGCCCGGTTTGACAGAAAGAGCGTTTAACAGTCTTCCCGCCGCTTCCTGAACGGTTTTCGGGCTTCCTTCGAATTGGTCAATGACATGAAGCCGGCCCGTTTTTTCCGCCGGCTGTTTGTCATAAGAAAACCAGTAATACGCCTGCGGACGAAGGGCGGTTTCAAGTTTTCCCTGCATCGTCCGGCCGCCGATTTGGATAAGGGCGCTTTGATCGTCCAGCAAACGGAGAACCTTCCCTAACAGCAGCCTTTGAGCGCCGCTGTCTTTACCGCCGTCTTGCCGGTCCGGAGGGATTTCCGCCGTCAGCTGTCTGAAAGCCGCTTGGATTTCGCCGCTTATGTTCATGTCTTAAGCCTCTTTTCTAACAATAAGATTGAACGGGAGCGAACGTTTTTCGGTGAATAGTTGTCGGTCCGTATGCCTGAAGAGCTTCAAGATGTTCTTTCGTTCCGTAGCCTTTATTTTTTTCAAAGCCGTACATGGGGTAGGTTTTGGCGTACTCAGCCATGAGCCGGTCCCGCGTTACTTTTGCGATGCAGGCTCCGGCGGCAATTGACACGCTTTTGGCATCCCCTTTTATAACTGATGACTGCGGAATGTCAAGCGGAAGGGTCATGGCATCAACAAGCAGATAATCAGGTGTTTCCGTTAAAGCATTGACGGCTTTTACCATCGCCAGTCTCGCGGCCTCATAAATGTTGATCCGGTCAATGACGTCCGCATGGACAATGCCGACTCCTACAGCCGCCGCTTCTTCCGTGATCCGGCTGTAATACTCCTCGAGCTTCTTTTCCGACAATTTCTTCGAGTCCGTGAGACCGAGAATCTCGCATTCTGCCGGCAAAATGACGGCGCCGGCGACAACCGGTCCGGCAAGCGGCCCTCTTCCGGCTTCGTCAACACCCGCAATCAGGCGGAAGCCCTTTTTGGATGACAGTCTTTCGTATGCCGTCATGTTCAGCCATTGCTCTTTAAGAGCTTTTTCCTTCGCGTGCTTTTTCAGCCATTGCTCTAAAAGCGTCTGTACGCTTTTTCTCGGGTCTTTCTCACATTGGGCAAGGAAGGGGTCGCTTTCGTCCCTGACCTCTTGCAGGCGTTCTTTTACGCTTTTTACGGTTAATGTATTCACGTTCTCTTCTCCCTTACATTATGTATATCGGTATTCTGCGGAAAAAATAAAGACCCGCATCGCTGCGCGTCTTTATTCTGATGGTGTTTCAAATGAAAGCCTGCCGAATTTTTCCGTCCGGATGTCCCGAATGATGACTTCCGTTGTTTTATCATAGTCAACCATTCCGCCGCCCATCAAACAGCCGCGTTTTTCACCGATCGCGTCGAAAAGAGCGGCGATATCCTCAGGGATTTCCTGAAGTCCGTAGCGCTCCTTCAAGCGGTCGGGATAATGCTCTTCCAGAAAGCGCAGCCCGAAGACGGCCACATCCTGCAGGTTGATAATCGTATCTTTAATCGCCCCGGTGATCGCCAGGCGCAAGCCGACAAGCTCATCTTCAAATTTAGGCCATAAAATTCCCGGTGTATCGAGCAGCTCTAATTCCTTGCCTACCTTTACCCACTGCTGTGAAGTGGTAATGCCGGGCCTGTCTCCCGTCTTGGCAATGTTTTTCTTGGCCAGCCGGTTAATGAGCGTAGATTTGCCGACATTCGGAATGCCGATGATTAATGCGCGGATTGCTCTTGGCCTAATGCCTTTTGCTTTCATTTTATCGAACTTATCTTTCAGCAGCTCTTTCGAGGACGGCACGATTTGATGCAGTCCCTGCCCGTTAACGGAGTTTATTGAAAGAGAGGGAATGCCCTGTTCCTGAAAGTGGTCCTTCCACTGGGCAGTCACAGCCGCATCCGCCTTATCGGCTTTATTTAAAAGCATAATGCGCGGCTTATTTTTCAAAATCTCCTCAATCATCGGATTTCTCGATGACATCGGGATTCTCGCATCCACCAATTCGTATACGATATCAATTAATTTCAGTTTTTCTGTTACTTCCCGTCTCGCTTTAGCCATATGGCCCGGGAACCATTGAATGGTCATGTGACTTCGACACCTGCCTTATTTACCGGAACCGGATGTTCCGATGATCTCTTATGTATTTTACGTTGCTTGTTCCGCTTTTACAAATTTCATATAAAAAAAGAGCCTGTTACGGGTAACAAGCTCTTTTCGTTCGTTATCATTATCGTCTGATTTCTTTAATACGAGCCGCTTTTCCGCGAAGTTCACGCAGGTAGTAAAGCTTAGCGCGACGTACTTTACCGTAACGTACAACTTCGATTTTCGCGATTTTTGGTGTGTGTACAGGGAATGTACGTTCAACGCCAACACCGTAAGAAATCTTACGAACTGTGAACGTTTCGCTGATTCCACCACCACGACGCTTGATCACAACACCTTCGAAGATCTGGATACGCTCACGGTTACCCTCAACAACTTTTACGTGTACACGTAAAGTGTCACCAGGACGGAACGCAGGAAGATCAGTGCGAAGCTGTTCTTTTGTGATATCTTGAATTAGTTTTTGCATCGTTTTCAACTCCTTCCAACAGATGCTCTTGGCCACAACTGCAAGGCACAGCGGAACATCGTTTTCAAGCTTCTGAAGGATAAGCCTCCTTAAGCCACAAGTAGTATCTTATCATACCTTCATCGCCTGCGCAATAGAATCTATTCGTTTTCCCACTCGGAAATCCATTTTCTTTGCTCATCAGTGAGAGGATAGTTTTCAAGAAGATCCGGACGTCTTAAAAAGGTTCTTCTGATTGATTCTTTATTGCGCCATTCTTGTATTTTGGCATGGTTGCCCGACAGAAGGGTCTCAGGCACTTTTAAGCCTCTATAATCTGCAGGCCTCGTATAGTGCGGATGCTCTAAAAGCCCCGTGCTGAAGGAATCCTCCACGTGGGATGCTTCTTTTCCGAGAACGCCCGGCAAAAGCCTGACAACGCTGTCGGCGATCATCATGGCAGGGAGCTCTCCCCCGGTCAGCACAAAATCCCCGATGGAGATTTCATCAGTGACAAGATGTTCCCGGATCCGTTCATCATACCCTTCATAATGTCCGCAAATAAACATGAGATGTTCCTCTTCCGCCAGCTCCTCGGCTTTCTTCTGCGTATAACGCTCACCTTGCGGGCAGACGAGAATAATGCGCGGCTTGGCGTCCGTACCGGCTGTCAGCTTTTCAACCGCATCAAATACGGGCTGCGGCTTTAACACCATCCCGGCTCCCCCGCCGTACGGGTAATCATCAACCGTTTGGTGTTTATTATCCGAAAAAGCCCGGAAATTGATGACGTCAAAACGGACAGCCTCTTTTTCCTGTGCTTTTTGCAGAATGGATGAGCCGAGCACCCCTTGAAACATTTCGGGAAACAGTGTTAAAAAGTCGATTTTCATTCGTCTATTAACCCTTCCATTACATGAATCTTAATTTTTTTCTCATTTATATTAATATCCTTTACCACAGAAGCAATATACGGAATGAGCGCATCTTTTTTGCCTTTTCTTTGAACCACCCATACGTCATTAGCCCCGGGCGTCAAAATTTCCTTCACTGTGCCGATCAGTTCTCCGTCTTCTGACACAACCTCGCAACCGATGATTTCATGAAAATAAAATTCATCTTCTTCAAGCTCTCCCAAGTCTTCTTCAGGGACTTTGATCACCATGTTTCTCAGGTGCTCGACTTCATTGAGACTCGGCATTTCTTTGAATTGCAGCAGGTGAAACTGCTTGTGAAGCCTGTGGGCGCTGACCGTTACTTTGATTGGCTCCGCAGCCCCTTCCGCAAACAAATAGAGCGTATTGCCGGGCTTGTACCGTTCTTCGGCAAAGTCCGTTTTAGAAATGACCCGCACTTCGCCTTTAATGCCGTGGGTATTTACAATTTTGCCTACATTAAACCATCTGTTTGTCATATTATCACCTCGGGCGGATTTCAATTACTACCCCGTCTTTTATGACGATGGTATTTGCCGCTGTTTTTTCATGCCAGTTATCACCGACGTTGATTGAAAGCAGCGCATCGATCTCCTTTTCCTTCACTTCGCTTCCAAGCGGGAGCGACTCTGTCTGGCTTATTTGGAAATCGATCATTTTGATTTTGTCTTGTCTTTTTTCAATGGCTTTTTTAAAAGATTCCGCTACATCGGGATTCTGCTGATCTTTTTCATGTTTTCTAAGCTGAAAATAGAGCTGGCTGCATTCTCGTTCAAGCGTTTGCTTTTTTTCTGCAAAAGAGGCCAAAAGCTTTTCCTTGCTTTGCTCGGTCAGAACCTGCATAACGGTTACCCTGTGAATAATCTGCATAGGACCAGACTCCCCACTCTTCCAACATATTTCTGTTCATTTGCCTTTTTTACGTGTAAAAAAAGGGGAGGTGCCGGCCCTCTCCCTTTTTCAGTCAAATATTTCAAATTGAACTTTCTTAGAAGACTGTGCGCCAGCTGCAAAAACGACGGTTCGAATCGCTCTTGCAGTCCGGCCTTGCTTTCCGATAATTTTACCGGTATCTGACTTATTGACAGATAAGCGCAGCGCAATCTTTTGATCAGTCTCTTCCTTTGTGACCGTTATGTCTTCCGGATGGTCGACAAGCGGAGCCACAATGCTGACAATCAAATCTTCCAAGTTCTGATCAGTCATTACTTGCCTTGTTTAGCGTTGTGGAATTTTTCCATAATTCCTTGGCTTGAGAACAAGTTGCGGACTGTATCAGAAGGTTTAGCTCCTGTTTGAAGCCATTTAAGAGCAAGCTCTTCGTTGATTTTCACTTCAGCCGGCTTTGCAACCGGGTTGTATGTGCCGACTGTTTCGATGAAACGGCCGTCACGCGGTGAACGAGAATCTGCTACAACAATACGATAGAAAGGAGATTTTTTTGCTCCCATACGTTTTAAACGAATTTTTACTGCCATTTTACTAGCACCTCCGAAAATATTTCAACAAGATAGTATATTAACAATGATAAAAGTGTTTGTAAAGTGTTTTTTCTTAACAACGGTTTTATCATGTATAACCGATTACATAAAAGGTAATTTAAAGCCTTTTTTCTTCCCTTTTGTCATGTTGGTCATCTGCTTCATCATTTTTTTCATTTCCTCAAACTGCTTTAAAAGACGGTTGACTTCCTGAACGGATGTTCCGCTTCCTTTGGCAATCCGCTTCCGCCGGCTGGCGTTAATGATATCCGGCTGTTCTTTTTCAAGAACAGTCATTGATTTAATGATCGCTTCCACATGATTCAGCTGTTTTTCATCGACTTGGATGTTTTTTAAGCCTTTCATTTTGCCTGCGCCGGGCATCATTTGCAGCAGTTCGTCAAGAGGCCCCATGTTTCGGACCTGGCCGAGCTGCTCCAGAAAATCATCCAATGTGAAGCTCATCGTTCTCATTTTCTGCTCAAGCTCTTTGGCTTTGTCTTCATCAACGGTCGCCTGAGCTTTTTCAATCAGCGTCAGCACGTCACCCATTCCGAGAATCCGGGATGCCATCCGTTCAGGATGGAACGCTTCAAGAGCATCGAGCTTTTCTCCCATTCCGGCGAATTTAATCGGCGTTTCGGTGACCGCGCGGATAGAAAGCGCCGCACCTCCGCGGGTATCCCCGTCAAGCTTTGTTAAAATGACACCCGTTAAACCGAGCTGGTCATTAAAGCTTTTGGCGACGTTTACCGCATCCTGACCGGTCATTGAGTCGACGACAAGGAAAATTTCCTCAGGATTTGCGACTTCCTTTACGCCGGAGAGCTCATCCATCAGTTCATGATCGATGTGCAGCCGTCCGGCGGTATCTAAAATCACATAATCATGATGCTCTTCCTTCGCTTTTTCAATCGCCTGTCTGGCAATTTCCACCGGGCTGACCTGATCGCCAAGCGAAAAGACCGGCATATCAAGCTGTTTCCCCAGGGTTTCCAGCTGTTTAATCGCGGCGGGGCGGTAAATATCCGCAGCCACGAGTAGCGGTTTGCGATTATGTTTTTTGCGCAGCAGGTTGGCAAGCTTCCCCGTGGTTGTCGTTTTACCGGCACCTTGGAGCCCGACCATCATAATAACGGTCGGCGGGCGTTTGGCGACGGCAATTTTGCTTTCTTCGCCGCCCATCAGCTCGGTAAGCTCTTCTTTTACGACTTTAATAACCTGCTGACCGGGTGTCAGACTCTGCATAACGTCCTGTCCGACAGCCCGTTCACTTACTTTTTTCACAAAATCCTTTACGACTTTAAAGTTAACGTCAGCCTCAAGAAGCGCAAGACGAACTTCACGCATCATCTCTTTTACGTCTTGTTCGCTGACTTTTCCTTTTCCGCGGATTTTTGAAATCGTCTTTTGCAGTCGGTCGGCTAATCCTTCAAATGCCATTGTTTGCCGCCTCCTAATCTAATTTCTCAAGCGCTTCAATCAGAGCCGTCATTTTTTCCTCTTCCTGCAACCCGGAAGCAAGCTCTTTCAGCTTTGTAAACATTTCTTTACGCTCCTGAAACTTTTTAAAAAGGAGCAGTTTTTCTTCATATTGTTCAAGCATCGCTTCAGTCCGTTTGATGTTATCGTAAACGGCTTGCCTTGAAACGTCATACTCTTCGGCTATTTCACCAAGGGAGAAATCGTCCAGATAATAAAGCGACATATAGCTCTTTTGTTTTGACGTCAGCAACGACTGATAGAAGTCAAATAAATAGTTCATTCTCGTCGTTTTTTCGAGCGACATTTGAGCTCTCCCCTTTGTTAAGTCAAATCCCTTTACAAAAACTTAGTTTACATGGTTTCAGAGCGTGTGTCAAGTTTTTATCTTGTCAAAGCATGATGCTCTTTTTACATCATAAGTTTTTTCAAAAAAATTCATATAGACCGTCGTTAAAATACTCGAATTCTTGTTTTGATACACGGTAGCGGCAATAGCCTTCGTAAAAAGCATTGAGGCATGCTTCATTTGTGACAAAATGACTGATCGCTAATGATTCATCATATCGCGGATCTCCCGCCGATATTCCCGCAGCATCGATAAACAGATAGACCTCTCCGTCTTTCACCAGCACATTATCAGTCGTGCAGTCACCGTGAATCATTGTCTGCTGAACAGGAACAGGCCTGTACCTGTCCAATTCCTTCAAAAGCTCTGCACTTCCTTCAGCCTGTCCTTTTTTGACATATTCCCCGGCTCGTTTGATTTGCAGATCGAGCCAGTCTGTTTCCGGCTGTAAACCAGAGACCATGTCGGTTTCATGCAGCCGTTGCAGAAACCGGCCGAAACTTTTGATCAGCTTTTTCTTTTCAGTATCCCCTTTTGCTTTTCTTAAAGCCGAAGTCAGGGTGATTCCATCCTCAAATGACATGATGATATGGCTGGCATGCTGTTCCTGTATCATCCCATAATAAACAGGAACAGGCAGACGACGAGTTTCCGTCAGTTTTTGTAAAACGAAGGCTTCTCTCATTAACCATTCCCGATACTTCTGTTGAAAAGAACTTTTCAGCAGAAATGCGTCTTGACCGGTCACTATTTTTCGAACGGTTGAAGTGCCTCCCTGTTCATCCAACAGCGACATATGGTTTATCGCGCCGATCTTACTTTCCAATTCAGCTTTCAGCCATTTGTCCAACAATTGCCCCCTCCATTCCGATCTATCAATGCGTATAAAAAAACGAGTATAAAACCGTCCATTTTATACTCGTTTATTATTCATTAATCCTCGGCTTTTTCAACTAAATCAGAAAAGAGACCGTATACGTAAGATTCTGCATCAAACCGCTGGAGGTCGTCAACCTTTTCTCCAAGGCCGACCAGTTTCACGGGGATGTGAAGCTCATTGCGGATTGCCAGGACGATACCGCCTTTTGCGGTGCCGTCAAGCTTCGTTAACGCGATACCCGTCACATTCGTCGCTTTGGAGAATTCTTTCGCCTGCGCCATCGCATTCTGGCCTGTCGTCGCGTCAAGCGCAAGGAGAACCTCATGCGGAGCCTCAGGCACTTCGCGTTCGATGACGCGTTTGACTTTTTCAAGCTCTTTCATTAAGTTTACTTTATTCTGAAGGCGGCCTGCCGTATCACAAATCAGCACATCCGCTCCTCTTGCTTTAGCCGCGTGTACGGCATCATAAATAACCGCCGCAGGGTCGCTTCCGGCAGCCTGCTTAATGACAGGCACGCCTGTACGCTCCCCCCACACTTCAAGCTGTTCAATCGCCCCGGCTCTGAAGGTGTCTCCGGCAGCGAGCACAACGGATTTGCCTTCATTCTTCAGCTTATGGGCAAGTTTTCCGATCGTTGTCGTTTTTCCGACGCCGTTTACCCCGACAAGCAGAATAACGTTCAGGCGCCCGTCCTGAATATTTAATTCAGAAATCTGTTCGTCGCCGCTGTTATAAATGTCGACAAGCTTTTCAGAAATGACGGACTGCACTTCCTGAGGATCCTGGATGTTTTTCAGCTTCACTTCTTTTTTGAGCTCATCAATCAGCTCCATGACGGTTGTAAAACCGACGTCAGCGCCAATCAGCACTTCCTCAAGCTCCTCGAAGAAATCCTCGTCGACTTTCCGGTAGCGGGAGACGAGTTCGTTCACTTTATTCGAGAAGGAATTTCTTGTTTTTTCAAGACCATCTTTAAATTTTTCAGAGACGGAGTCTGTCTGTTTCGTGATTTTCTCTTTTAATTTTTTAAAAAAGCTCATCTTTCAACCTCTTTCCTCGTTACTGAACGAATTCTTTTGTTTCTTCCAGTTTGACCGAAACCATTCGGGAAACGCCGGATTCCTGCATCGTAACACCGTAGAGGACATCCGCTTCTTCCATGGTGCCTTTTCTGTGGGTGATGACGATAAACTGGCTGTCGCCGCTGTATTTTTTTAAATATTGCGCAAACCTGAATACATTGGCTTCATCAAGCGCAGCTTCCACTTCATCAAGGACGCAGAACGGCACGGGCCTTACTTTCAGAATGGAGAATAAAAGGGCAATGGCAGTCAGCGCCCGTTCTCCCCCTGACAAAAGATTTAAGTTTTGCAGTTTTTTGCCCGGAGGCTGCGCGATAATGTCCACCCCGGAGTTAAGAAGATCATTCGGATCAGTCAGCTTCAGTTCAGCCCGTCCTCCTCCGAATAAAGAACGGAACACGTCGTTGAATTGAGAACGGATCTGGATAAACGTTTCATGGAATCGCTTCGTCATTTCAGAATCCATTTCTTCAATGACTTGAAACAGTGTGTTTTTCGCTTCCGTCAGGTCATTTTTCTGCTCTGTTAAAAACTGATACCGTTCGTTTACTCTTTCAAATTCATCGATGCTGCCGAGATTGACCGTTCCGAGCTCTTCAATTGAGAGCTTGATCAGTTTGACCCGTTTTCTCGCCTCTTCAGGCTCGATTTCAAGCTGATATTGTTCTTTAGCCCCTTCAAAGGATAAGCTGTATTCCTCGCGTAAATATTGCAAGAGATTATCAAGCTCGACTTCCATCCGGCCGAGTTTTACCTCTTCATCTTTCAGAATTTCTGTTTTTTGCTTGTAGAGACGCTTCATCTCTTTCAGCTCAAGTTCGTTCGTATCAAGCGCCCGCTGGAGCTTCACACGCTGGTCGCGCCTGCTGGCGATCAATTCAATCGTTCTCGTTTTATCGTGAAGCTTGTGATGGGCTGCTTCTTCAAGCTGCTCCTCACCGCTTGTGCTGGACGTCATCTCTGAGGTCAGGAGGCTTAAATCTTCCCGTGTTTCTTTCAGAGCGAGCTGCGTTTCCTCAAGCTCTTTTTTCAGCCTTTTGAGGTTGTCTTCTTCACTCGAGCACGCCTGTTCTTTTTTCGCAGCGGCCACTTTACATTCCGTCAGTTCATGAGAGAGCGTTTCTTTTGTTGAGGATAGGGTCTGCTTTTGTTTTGTCAGCCTTTCCATCTCTTCCTCAAGCTCTTTCAGCTGGCCGGATGCCTCACTCAGCTGTTCTTCCAGAGCTGATTTGCGCGTCTCTTTTTCCCGGCTGCTTTCCGTCAGTGATGCTTTCTCCTGATCGTAAAGCTCCAGATGGGTATTGATGTTCTTTTCAGCGACTTCGAGTTCATACAGCCTGCCTTTTACATCCTGCTGCTTTGTTCTGAAAGCTTCACCGTCTTCACGGAGACCGCTCAGCGTATGTTCAAGCTCTTGAATGGCCTGCTTCAGCGTTTTGACCTCTTTTTCGAGCAGAGCTGTTTTTTCTTCCATTTCGGCAAGCCGCGCAGTCACCGTCTCAAGCTCACGGCTTCTGCCGAGCAGAGAATTGTTTTTCTTTTTGACCGCGCCGCCTGTCATTGATCCGCCTGGATTGACGACATCGCCCTCAAGCGTCACGATGCGGTAGCGGTGCCCGAGAAGCTTGGCCAGTTCATTCGCGCCTTTTAAATCTTCAGTGATCAGCACGGTGCCGAGAAGGTTTTGAATAACATTCCGATATGCCGCATCATATGTGACAAGCCCGCTCGCTGTGCCGAGGAAAGACGGATGCTTCTGAGCCGTCTGTTCATCACGGGTTTGGAGCTGGCGCGGTTTCATAACCGTAAGCGGCAGGAACGTCGCGCGGCCGAAGGAATTCTGTTTTAAATATTGAATCGCTTTCCGCGCCGCCTGCTCATCGTCTGTGACAACGTGCTGCGCCGCTGCGCCGAGTGCAATCTCGATCGCCGTTTCATATTTTTGTTCGGTGGCAATCAGTTCGAGAACGGCGCCGCGGATGCCGCCAAGCTGCTCTTTCTGTTTCAGCACTTCTTTTACGCCTTGGTAAAATCCTGAAAAATCGCCTTGCATCGTTTCAAGCATATCTTTTTTGGATCTGGCCTGCTGGACGAATTGATATGCCTGATACAGCGCAGATTCTTTCTTTTCATATTGGCGTTTTTTCTGTTCATATGCTGTCTGGACTTCACGAAAGCGGACGACCTGATTGTGAATATCCTCTTCAACGGCGGCCAATTCTTCTTCGCACGCCACTTTGCGGACTGCAATATCGTTACGTTCTTCAAGGTATTTTTCATTGTTTGCTGTCAGTCTCGCCTGCTGGACCGCAGATTGGGACATCTGGTCATCTAAAAGCTGCAGCTCGTTGCGAATCGACGCCTGACTGTTTAACAATTCAAAGTAATCGCTTTTTAATTGTTCGATTTTGTCTTCTACATTTTCATTATGCAGACTGAGAGCCTGCTGCTTTTCTTTCACCTGGACGTTTAACCGCTTCACTTCCGCACGAAGTTTATCATAGACGGCAGACTGTTTTTCAATGTCCGCTTTCAGTTCGGCTTCTTTGTTCGTGTAATGTGTAACGGATTCCTCAAGCTGTTCCCGGTTTTGCGCGGCGTTTTTTTTGCGCTCTTTCAGCACTTCTTTCCGGCCTTCCAGCTTTTCCAGCTCTTCACTTGTCACGAGCAGAACCTGCTGCAGTTCGTTGACGGATTCATCAAGCGCGTGGATTTTATCTCTCGTCTCTTCTATCATCGCTTCTTTTGCGGACAGAGCCGATGATTCCGCCAATTCTTCTTCTTTTGCCGCCTGCACCTTGTCTTTTAAACCCGACCATCTGCCATGCAGTTGTTCGATGTCAAAGGCGGTAAGGGCGATTTCGACATGTTCAAGCTCTTTCTTTTTTTCTAAGTAGTCTTTGGCGATTGATGCCTGGATTTTCAGCGGTTCGACCTGATCTTCAAGCTCGTGGAGAATATCTTCCACCCTGTTTAAGTTATCCTGCGTCTCAAACAGTTTGTTTTCCGCTTTTTTCTTTCTTGTTTTATATTTCAGCACGCCGGCCGCTTCTTCAAAAATACTGCGGCGGTCTTCCGCTTTGCTGCTGAGAATCTCTTCGACTTTCCCCTGGCTGATAATAGAGAATGCTTCTTTCCCGAGCCCGGAGTCCATAAATAAGTCAATGATGTCTTTCAGGCGGCACTGCTGATTGTTGATGAGAAATTCACTTTCTCCAGAGCGGTACACCCGTCTCGTCACGCTGACTTCGTGATAATCGATCGGGAGAAAATGATCTTCATTATCAAGCGTTAACGTAACTTCGGCAAGGTTCAGCCGCTTGCGCGAATCACTTCCAGCAAAAATGATATCTTCCATTTTTCCGCCCCGAAGCGAGCGGGCTGATTGTTCGCCGAGCACCCAGCGGATGGCTTCGGTAATGTTGCTCTTTCCGCTGCCGTTCGGACCGACAACGGCCGTGACGCCTTTTACAAAGTCAACGGATATCCGTTCTGCAAATGATTTAAATCCTATAACGTCTAAACGTTTGAGGAACATCCCAGATCCTCCTTATCGTATAAGTATCTCAATATTATCATAATCACCCGCTTATATCAGGCGCAGACATACTGAAATCCCCCTAGGGAAACAGGGGGATTTTATTGTTTCGTATGATGTTTTTGCATTTTTGCAAGAGCTTCCTGTGCCGCATGCTGCTCGGCTTCTTTTTTGGAACGTCCGTTCCCGATACCGAGCGCCTCACCTTTAAGAGAGACAAGCGCCTCGAATTCCCGGTTGTGGGCAGGCCCTTTTTCATTGAGAATTTTGTACTCAAGCGATCCTTTTCCGTCCCGCTGTACAAATTCTTGAAGCTGGCTTTTGAAATCCATCACATGAGAAAAAGCACCATCGTTTATTTTAGGGAACACGTACACTTTCAGGAATTGCTGAACCGGCTCAAGGCCCTGATCCAGATACAGTGCGCCGATAAACGCTTCAAACACATCCGCTAAAAGCGCAGGACGCTTTCTGCCGCCCGTCATTTCTTCTCCTTTTCCCAAGAGAACAAGATCGCCGAATGACAATTCATGGGCAAGTGAGACGAGTGACGGCTCGCATACGATAGCGGCTCTCAGCTTCGTCAAATCTCCTTCACTCATGGCCGGATATTTGGCAAATAAGAATTGGGAGATCGTCAGTTCCAAAACAGCGTCACCTAAAAATTCAAGCCTTTCATTGTCTTCATACGGCTTTTTCCGATGCTCATTCACATAAGATGAATGTGTAAATGCTTGATACAAAAGTTTCTCGTTTTGAAAATGAACCGAAATCCGTTCTTGGAACTCTTTAAATTGCTCTATTTTTTTATAGAACTTTTTTTTATCTTTAAAATGTGAGTGTTTTGACATAGTAACCTCCATAGGCACATCAGGTTCACCGCGCTCCCCGCCGTAAACGGAATCGGCAGCGCGTACAGCGTCAGACGCCGGTAACCGAACGATTAAAGGGCTAAAGCCCCGCTGTCAGGCGGGACTTTTAGCATCAGCTTATTGCTGGTTTTGTATGTAGTTCACAGCGTCGCCGACTGTTGCAATCTTTTCAGCATCTTCGTCAGAAATCTCCATATCAAACTCGTCTTCAAGTTCCATAACAAGCTCAACTACATCTAGGGAATCAGCACCTAAGTCTTCCTTGAAAGAAGCTTCAAGTTTGACGTCAGCTTCATCAACGCCAAGGCGGTCTACGATGATTTTCGTTACACGCTCTAATGTATCTGCCATAGCAATTCACCTCCCCTCAAGTATTATAGTGGATTCGTTTTTAAAAAACTAGAGAAACTAGGATGAAATTTTAAAAACAAATCTTTACATCACCATTCCGCCGTCAATATGAAGGGTTTGGCCCGTCATATAACGCGATCCTTCAGAAGCAAGGAACGTAACAACGCTGCTGATATCGGAAGGATCACCGAAACGCGCGAGCGGAATCTGCTTCAGCATTTCATCTTGGACTTCTTTAGAAAGCTTGTCCGTCATATCCGTGGAAATAAAGCCCGGAGCAATGGCATTAACCGTAATATTGCGGCTCGCAAGCTCTTTGGCTGATGACTTCGTTAAGCCGATTACACCGGCTTTTGCCGCCACGTAGTTCGCCTGGCCGGGGTTTCCGCTGACGCCGACGATTGATGATACGTTGATAATCCGGCCGGAGCGCTGTTTCATCATCTGTCTTGTAACGGCTTTCGTGCAGTTGAATACACCTTTTAGGTTAATGTTAATGACATCATCCCATTCATTTTCTTTCATTCTCATCAGAAGATTGTCTTTTGTGATCCCCGCATTGTTCACGAGAATGTCGATTGAAGAAAATGCAGCGACAGCCTCTTTCATCATGTTTTGTACTTCTTCGGAATTTGATACATCGGCTTTTACCGCGATCGCGTTTCGGCCCAAAGATTTGATTTCATCTACGACTTCGTTCGCTTTCGCTTCATTCCCGGAGTAGTTGACTACTACGTTACAGCCGTTTTTCGCAAGATCAAGCGCGATCGCCCGCCCGATTCCGCGGGACGCTCCCGTTACCACTGCTGTTTTTTCATTAAGCATCCTGATTCTCCTCCTTCAGCGTTTGAATCGCCAGTTCGATGGTTTCATGGTCAGAAACCGCGATTGTTTTAAGGCGGCGGTTCACTTTTTTCACAAGGCCTGAAAGCACTTTTCCGGGCCCGATTTCAACAAACGTCGTGACACCTTCGTCAATCAGTTTGTTAATGGTTTCTTCAAAGCGAACAGGTGAATACAGCTGTTCGATCAGTTTTTTCTTGATATCGTCTTTTTCTGTCATAACGTCAGCCGAAACGTTTGAAATCACGGGAACAGCCGCATTTTTCAACTCACAGGCGCTGAGCACCTCCTCGAGTTTTTGCGCTGCCGGCTTCATTAATTCAGAATGGAACGGTCCGCTTACTTCTAATGGGATTGCCCGTTTTGCTCCGTTGTTTTTCGCTTCTTCTGAAGCCAGCTCCACGCCTTTTGCCGTTCCGGAAATTACGATCTGGCCGGGGCAGTTCAGGTTTGCAAGCTGTACGAGATGACCGTTTTCCGTCACTTGATCCGTTACCTTTTTCAAGGACTCTGCATCCATTCCGAGAATAGCTGCCATGGCGCCTTCTCCGGCCGGCACGGCTTCATTCATGAATTCTCCCCGTTTTCTTACCGTGTAAACGGCATCTTTAAATGTCATCGCTCCCGCCGCAACAAGCGCCGAATATTCTCCGAGGCTGTGGCCGGCGGTGAAATCAGGGGTGATGCCGGATTCTTTAAACTTTTCCAATACGGCGATGCTCGTTGTCAACAGCGCGGGCTGCGCATTGTATGTAAGGGTCAATTCTTCGGCGTCACCTTCAAAAATGAGCGAGCTCAGCTTTGTTTCAAGCGTTTCATCCGCTTCATCAAAAATACGTTTTGACGCTTCTTCGCGTTCGTACAGGTCTTTTCCCATACCGATATATTGTGATCCCTGTCCGGGAAATAAAAATGCAATCTTACTCATGATGCGGTAACCTCCAGACTACTCATCTGTTTTTTCTTCTTTTACTTCTTCTTCTATAAATGCGGCCACGTTTTGGCTGACCATTTCTCTCGCCTGGCGCAGCGCATGGTAAACAGCGCGTGCGTCAGAAGAGCCGTGCGCTTTAACGACGGGCGCTTTCAAACCGAAAAGACTCGCCCCGCCGTACTCAGAATAGTCCATTTTCAGTTTCATTTCCATCAGCTTCGGCTTCAGCACTCCCGCTGCGAGCTTAGTAACAAAACTTGAAGTCAGTGTATCTTTCAGCATTTTGAAAATCGATAACGCTGAACCTTCCAATGTTTTCAACGTGACGTTGCCCGTAAAGCCGTCTGTGACGATGACGTCAGCAGCGCCTTCGAGCAAGTCTCTCGCCTCAACGTTTCCGACAAAATTCACGTTTGTTTCTTTTAATAATTCAAACGTCTTTTTTGTCAGGTCGTTTCCTTTCTTTTCTTCCGTGCCGACATTTAACAATCCGACGCGGGGCGAGCTGATTCCGAGAACCTGCCGGGCATATACAGATCCCATAATTCCGTACTGGACGAGATGCTCCGGTTTGGCATCGACATTGGCTCCCACGTCCAAAAGAAGGAAACCGTCGCCTGAAACGGTCGGAAGCGTCGGCGCAAGCGCAGGCCGGTCGATTCCTTTAATTCTGCCGACGATAAACAGTCCCGCTGTCATGAGTGCGCCTGTATTCCCCGCTGAGATGCAGGCGTCCGCTCTGTTTTCAGCCACTTCCTGCGCCATCAGCACCATAGAAGAGTTTTTCTTTCTGCGTACGGCGCGGACCGGTTCATCCGTCGGTTCAATCACTTCATCGGCGTGCAACACAGTGATGCGGTCTGATGTTGTTGGCAAGTGTGATTCTATCGTTGTCTTGTCACCGACCAGCGTAATATGAAGATCGTCAAATGCCTCAATACTCTTCATTACTCCGTCAATAACAGCTTTGGGTGCGTTGTCGCCTCCCATTGCATCTACAGCTATTCTCATGCATGCTCCACCTTTATGATTGTTTTGAACGGTACATGTCAAAGCTGCCGGAGAACACGACTTCTTCTCCCACATAGCTGTTGACTTCAACTACCGTTCTGCCTTTTTCTTTTTCGACTGCCGTCACTTTGGCTTTCGCAACGACGCGCTCGCCTTCTTTCACCTGTCTTGTAAAGCGGATATTTGCGCTTGCGGTCAGCGCCAGCTCATCATCAATGACGGCTACGGCGAGTGAGTTCGCCTGCGCAAACAAATGATGCCCCCGCGCAATTTGATTGCGGCTGAAGACATGTTCGCGTCTTACTTCTAATATGGAAATGGCCTGGCCGTCAAGCTCCAGATCAATAATTTCACCGATCACTTCGTCTAAAGACAGTGATTTCACTTCATCATCAAGCGTTTGTTCTGCCACGTTTTTAATTCTTTCCCTCAGCTCCGGTATTGAGAGCTCTAAGCGGTCTAAACGGATCGTCTGAATGCTGACGCCGAATTTCCCCGCTAATTCTTCATCTGTGATGAAGGGTGTCGATTTGATCGTCTGCTGCAATAATTTTTGGCGTTCTTTCTTGCTTCTTCTCATCTGTAAACACCATCCGGACAATTAAGACTAGGTACTAATAGTAGTATATAATCTCATAGATTGGAATGCAATGATTGTTTTTTGAAAGCCGCCGAATTTTACAGAATCAGCTTAATTTCTCCCCTTCTAGGACGCCGCTTGAAAGTAATTGGCCGCGCAGCATGCGGTATTCGTCATCTTTCCAAAAAGCCTCTGAAGACACCAGATTGGCCGCATCCTGGCGGGCCGTCTCCAAAGCTCTGTAGTCATGAACCATATCCGCCACCTTGAACTCGGGCATACCGCTCTGTTTTTTTCCGAAGAAATCCCCGGGGCCGCGCAGTTCAAGGTCCTTTTCAGACAGCTCGAAGCCGTCGTTTGTCTCTGACATGATTCTCATCCGTTCCTTCCCGGTTTCGGATTTCGGATCGGCCATCAAGATACAGAAAGATTGGTGGTCTCCCCGCCCGACCCGGCCGCGGAGCTGATGAAGCTGAGATAATCCGAAACGGTCGGCGTCATAGATGACCATAATCGTCGCATTCGGCACGTTCACCCCGACTTCTACGACGGTTGTTGACACAAGTACCTGACATTGATTGGCGCTGAATTCTCTCATCACCTGATCTTTTTCATCAGAATGGAGCTTCCCGTGCATCAGGCCGACATTCCATTTACCGCGGTAAACGTCAGACAGCATGTTATATACGTCAATCGCATTCTGCACATCCAGTTTATCCGACTCTTCAATGAGCGGGCAGATAATATAGGCTTGCCTTCCCTGTTTCAGCTCTTTTTCTATAAAAGCCAAAATCCGCTCCAGCATGTCGTGTTTCACCCAATACGTTTCGATTTGTTTTCGCCCCGCGGGCATTTCATCTATCACGGAAACATCCATTTCTCCGAAGACGGTAATGGCCAACGTTCTCGGAATCGGAGTGGCTGTCATAAACAGCACATCCGGATCCTGACCTTTATTCTTGAGTTTTTTGCGCTGTTCGACTCCGAACCTGTGCTGCTCGTCCGTAATAACAAGGCTCAGCGCTTTAAATTCCACTTCGTCCTGGATTAAAGCATGGGTCCCTACTAAAATATCAATCTCTCCGAGAGCAAGCCGCTCCAAAAGCTCCCTGCGCCGCTTTCCTTTTACAGAACTCGTCAAAAGCGCGATATTTACATCTTCATTTGCAAACAACGATACGAGAGAATCCGCATGCTGTTCGGCCAGAATTTCAGTCGGCACCATTAATGCCCCCTGATACCCCGACAAAATCGCAGCGTACAAAGCGATGGCGGCGACGGCCGTTTTCCCTGAACCGACATCACCTTGCAGCAGACGATTCATTCGGTAAGGGGATGTCATATCAGCGGTAATTTCCCGAAGCACGCGCGTCTGTGCGGTTGTGAGCGAAAACGGCAGGCTGTCTGTGAAAGCGGCGAGCTTTTCAGCAGGAAACACATGGCTGATGCCTTTTGACTGTTCCCTTTCCGCTTTACGGAACGCCTGCATTTTCAGCTGAAATAATAAGAATTCCTCGTAAACAAACCGACGCCTGGCCTGCTGTAACGATTCCCTCGTTTCAGGCTGATGCATCGTCTGCAGGGCATGTTTGTAATCAGGCAGCTTGTAGCGGATTCTCAATTTTTCAGGAAGCGGATCGGCCGCACTGTCCAAATGATGCTGCAGCGCTTCCTTAATAAACCGTCTCATCATTTTTACGGTGACGTTTTCTTTAACGGAATAAACAGGCTCAATGCTTTTATCTTCTTGATGAGGACCGTTTTTTAATTCCTGCACGGAAACAGTCTGTCTGTGTTTATCCCATTTCCCGGATATCGTGACGACTGAACCTAACGTCAGTTTCTTTTTTAAGTAGGGACGGTTAAAGCAGACCGCGGTAATTAAATAATTGCCGACAAGCACCCTGAATGTCAGCCTGTTTCGTTTTTTGCCGTAATAGGTAAGAGAAGGTTCTGAATGAACCTTCCCTTCTACCGTCACTCTTTCTTCATGTTTTACTTCTTCTAAATCCCTCAGCTCATAGTCGTCATAACGGTAAGGGAAATAATTCAGAAGATCAGAAATGTCATAGATACCAAGTTCGTGCAATGTTTTTTCTGTTTCCGGCCCAATGCCCTTAATTTCCGCTATACTAGTTTGCTGATGGTGTGTCACTTGATTTCAGCGCTCCTCCGAAAATTTTTTTCTCTAATTCTCTTCCCGTCGGTGTCGCGGCTAAACCGCCTTGTCCCGTTTCACGCAGTGCTGTCGGCATTGTCTGGCCGATTTTGTACATCGCGTCAATCACCTCATCGCAAGGAATGCGGCTTGTAATCCCGGCCAGCGCCATATCCGCCGCGATCATTGCGTTGGATGCTCCCATTGCGTTTCGTTTGACACACGGCACTTCTACCAATCCGGCGACCGGGTCACATACGAGACCGAGCATATTTTTCAGTGTAATCGCCATTGCTTCCGCTGATTGCTGAGGCGTTCCGCCCGCCATTTCCACAATCGCAGCCGCTGCCATGCCTGATGCTGACCCGACTTCCGCCTGACAGCCTCCTGCCGCTCCTGAAATACTCGCATTGTTTGCTACGACAAAACCGAACGCGCCGGCTGTAAACAGAAAACGGATCATTTGTTCTGTCGTAGGGTTCAGCTTATGCTTTACGGCGAATAACGTTCCCGGCACGACCCCGGCAGAGCCGGCGGTCGGTGTAGCGCAGATCGTTCCCATCGCCGCATTGACTTCATTTGTCGCGACAGCTTTAGAAACGGCGTCTAAAATCAGATTGCCCGACAGGCTTCTTCCCGATTGGATGTATGCCTGAAGTTTCACGGCATCTCCGCCTGTTAAACCGGTCTGACTCGTGACGCCCTTCAGCCCTTTTTCAACAGCTGCTTCCATGACGGAGAGATTGCGCTCCATTCCTTGAAAGATTTCTTCCCGCGTTTTTTGCGTCACTTCCATCTCTTGCGTGATCATCACTTCCGAAATCGGAATTTGTTTTTCTTGAGTGATTTCTATTAATTCTTTTACATTACGAAACATGTCATTTTCCTCCTGACTTTTTAGTCAGCTATCTTAGTAACCTGTATAATATTAGGAAGTGTTGAAAGCTCGTCAAGCACTTCTTCTTCAATATTCTGATCGACCTCAATCGTCATCAGCGCAAGCTGGCCGACGTCCTTACGCGCCACTTCCATATGTCCGACGTTGATGGAGAATTTCGCAAGCACATTGGCAACGCCTGCAATCGTGCCGAATTTATCATTGTGAACGACTAAAATAGCCGGATGGTTTCCGGAAAGACGCAGCTCAAAGCCGTTGAGCTCCGTGATTTCTATTTTTCCGCCGCCGATGGAAATACCGGTAAGGGCAAGCTCTCCCTCATCATCAGAAATGACGATACGCGCTGTATTCGGATGAACGGGCACGGCATCCTCTGTACGGAACTCTACATATATGCCCTTCTCTTCCGCAATTTGAATCGCTGTTTTAATCCGTTCATCAAATGTATCAAAATCAAGCAGGCCGCCGATAATCGCGACATCAGTGCCGTGACCCTTATACGTCTCCGCAAATGATCCGTAAAAAGACACAATGATCCGGCGGGGCTCCCGCCTGAATAGGCTTCTGGCCACTCTGCCGATCCGGGCGGCGCCTGCGGTATGTGAACTGGACGGACCGATCATTACCGGGCCGATAATATCAAAAACGCTTCTATACTTCATGCTGGTTTGTTCCTCCTTAACATCACTTCATTCAGCGCTTTTCTTTAGACTAATTGAACATTTCTCAATTGGCAAGCAGGCACACTGCCGCACTGCCGCAGGTAAATAAAGACATAAGAATAGAAGGGCCTGATAAGCCCTTCTATTCTGCCGCAAATATATATGGATACAGAGGCTGTCTGCCGTTATGGATTTCAACCTCGATATCTTCACAGACGCTAGCAATATACTCAGCGAGTTTCTCAGCTTCTTCTTCCGGCGCGTCCTCTCCGTACAGGATGGTGACAATTTCATCTTCTTCCCCGATCATTTCATCCAGCAGCAATTTCGCCGCACTTATCCGATCTTCGGCGCTGCCGATAATTGAACTGTTTAAAATGCCGATAAAATCACCTTTTTTAATATCTTTGCCGTCAATATGGGTGTCTCTGACTGAATATGTCACCTGTCCGCTTTTCACATTCCGGATGGCCTCAAGCATATTGGCTTCATTTACGTCAGCCGGCTGGTCAGGGTTAAACGCAAGCAGGGCGGTCATGCCTTGAGGGACCGTTTTTGCCGGAATGACAATGACATTTTCTTCAGCCACGCTCGCCGCCTGATTGGCAGCCATCACAATATTGGAATTGTTCGGAAGAATGAAAACCGTCTCCGCATTGACAGACTGAACGGCTTCAACAATATCTTCCGTGCTCGGATTCATTGTCTGACCGCCTTCGATTACGTGTGAAGCGCCGATGCTCGTAAACAATTCAGAAATGCCCTCTCCCATTGCCACAGTCACGATGCCAAAAGGCTTGCGGGCTTCTTTCATAACGCCGGCCGGCTTTTTTTCATCATGTTCTTGGCTGATGATTGAAGTATGCTGTTCCCTCATGTTTTCAATTTTAATTTTAATCAAATCGCCGTAACGCTGTGCGAGATTGAGCACGTTCCCTGGTTCTTCGGCATGAATATGGACTTTCGCCAGCGTATCATCAGCCACGACCAGCAGTGAATCGCCGAAACGGCTCAGTTCGTTTCTGAACGTCTCTTCCTTGAACGTCCGTTTATCTTGATCCAGCCTCACCATCACTTCCGTACAAAATCCGAATTCAATGTCTTCTGTACTCAGCATGCTCTGCGCGCTTTTATGATGCTCGGCATTCACCATATCATCGAGTGCCGGAAGAACCGCTTTTTTCGGTACGGCCTCTCCTTTTAAAGCAGCCAAAAAGCCTTCATATACACAAAGCAGACCTTTTCCGCCGCTGTCAACGACACCGACGTCCTTTAAAACAGGAAGCAGATCCGGCGTGCGGTTGAGCGACGCTTCCGCTTCTTCAATAACGGCCTCCATGACCGAAATAATATCGGTTTCTTCTTTGGCCGAGGCGACCGCTTTTTTAGCCGCATCCTTAGCCACGGTTAAAATCGTTCCTTCAACCGGTTTCATGACCGCCTTATATGCCATATCCACTCCCGCTTGGAGTGCTGCGGCAAATTCTTGGGCGTCTATTTGGTTTTTGTTTTCAATGCTCTTTGTGAAACCTCTGAACAATTGGGACAAGATCACCCCTGAGTTTCCTCTCGCTCCCATAAGCAGGCCTTTTGACAGGGCGATGCCGACTTTGCCGATGTCGGGTGAGTCAATGTGCTCTACCTCTCTTGCACCGGATGACATCGATAAATTCATATTTGTTCCGGTATCGCCGTCAGGCACGGGAAACACGTTCAGCGCATCCACCGCGGATGCGTTTTGAGACAATGTCTCAGCCCCCGCCAGAATCATTGCCGCAAAAGCTCTCCCATCTAAGTTTCGTCTAGACAATACTCATCCTCCTCACTACGGGTTCGTTACTCGTACGCCTTGGACATAAATATTTACAGAATCAACTGCAAGTCCGATTGTTTGATTTACTGTGTATTTTACCTTCGTCTGAACATTGTGGGCTACTTCGGATATTTTAGTGCCGTAGCTGACAATAATGTACATGTCGATATGTATTTGTTCGGCTTCCTGACGGACATGTACGCCTTTTGCGAAGTTCTCTCTCCGGAGGATTTCAGACAAACCGTCTTTAATCTGGTTTTTTGAGGCCATCCCCACTATTCCGTAACAGTCAATGGCAGCGCCTCCGGCAACCATTGCGATGACTTCGTTGGATATATCAATCTGTCCGTATTTTGTCTTCATTTCAATGGACACACAGGTTCCTCCTTCAGGTGCATAGAGTTATCATTATTCTACTATATGTATCCCATTATGAAAAGAAAAGATACAGACAGCGGCCTTCAGCGCGGAAATGTGATTGGTTTTACATGTCAAGTGATTTTTCTTGAAAGTAAGGGAAACAATAGTTGCAAACGGTTTTTAGCTGTGGTAAATTATTTAAAGTATTGTATAACGAAAGCATCTGAGAAACTATGTTTGAAAAGATGTTTCGCGCAGTTAGGAGGGAAACAAATGGCACGTAAATGTTTTATTACAGGTAAAAAAACAAAAGCCGGAAACAACCGTTCTCACGCAATGAACGCTTCTAAGCGTACTTGGGGCGCCAACCTTCAAAAGGTCCGCATCCTCGTTGACGGCAAACCTAAAAAAGTGTATGTATCTGCCCGGGCTTTAAAATCCGGTAAAGTTGAGCGTGTATAAGCAAAAATGAACGCCTGCCCTTTTATGCGGCAGGCGTTTTTTATGCGTTCAAAGAGGGCAATTTCAGCTTCTTGGGCTTACTCTTTTCTAAATGAGCCCAGCATCGCCCGGACAATTCCTCCTAAAAACTTCGGCAATTTAATGGTATAAAATTTCATTTTGTCCCCTCCTATAAGTCCCGTATCCGCTGCGTTCATCACTTTAGGATTCATGGTTTTTTCCGCATATGGCAGAAGCCGCTTTTTAATCCGCGCTCCTTACCATTATTAATATGCCTTTTGCAAACGAAAAAGTACCTCGTGAATGAATGAGTTCGTTACTAATACATAGTGTGGAACCCAGAGGAATATGACAATTATCAAGGGGATATTTAAAACCGTCGAGTGTCAGGCCGTCTGCCGCTTCCGTAAATGGAATGAAAGAAATATAGCGTCTGCGCGCTTTTTCTTCAATTGTATAACGGCCGGGCCCGAACATCTGAATGTCATTCTGCCGGTCGATCAGCTCGACATCGGTATTCTTATGTAAGGCTTTATACAGCAGCTGGATGTTCCCTAAAAAGTGATCGGCTCTTCCGCCCGTCACACCGAACATCCGAATGGTTTCCGGTTCTTTTTGTAAAGCCCAGTCAAGGGCGAGTTCAAGATCGGTATAATCTTTTTCCGCCTGATACACATGGAGGGCCGGCGCCGCTTTTTGAATCTGCATGAGCTCCTCTTCCGTAATGCTGTCAAAATCACCGAAAGCTTCCTGCGGAATGATTCCGGCTTCCAAAAGAGAAACCGTCCCTTTATCGACTCCGACCCACGTCGTATCTCCGTCTGTGTATTCGGATAGATCGGGAATAAGTTCCCGCGGGCCGCCCGCAACGATATTGATTGTCTTCATATGTTTTCCTCTCTCTTAGACGCGAAAAGAGCCGGCGGCTTTCACCGGGCTCTTTTTCAGCATGTTTATTACGCGTTTCGGATGTCAGCGATGGCTTTTTTCCGATCCGGCTGATTATATACGGCAGACCCGGCAACAAGCAGATTGGCGCCCGCTTCAGCGCATAAAGGGGCTGTTTCTTTATTAACGCCTCCGTCCACCTCGATTAAAAGCTCAGACAGGCCTTTCTCCTCAGCCAGCTGTTTGACCTGACGGATTTTCGGCAGAACCGAATGAATGAAGCGCTGGCCGCCAAAACCGGGGTTAACCGTCATTAACAGCACAAGGTCAAGTTCCTCGATCACATGTTCAATCATTTGGACGGGCGTATGCGGATTGAGCACAACTCCCGCTTTTACCCCCTGCTCTTTTATCAATTGAATGGTCCGGTGAAGATGCGGACACGCTTCAGCATGAACGGAAAGGATGTCCGCGCCGGCTTTTGCGAATGCCGGTATGTAGCGGTCCGGGTTTTCAATCATAAGATGGACATCCAGCGGCAGATCAGTCACCGGACGGACGGCTTCAACGATAAGCGGCCCGATTGTAATGTTAGGGACGAAATGGCCATCCATGACATCAATATGGATATAGTCCGCCCCTCCTTTTTCCACGTCTTTAATTTCCTCGCCCAGTGAAGCAAAATCGGCGGAAAGAATTGATGGCGCAACCTTAATCATATTAATACCTCGGCTTTCTCTCTTTTATTTCCTGCATAAATTCTTTGTAATGCTCATAGCGGTACGGCTGAATCTCTCCTTCTTCCACCGCTTGCTTTACCGCGCATTTCGGCTCCTTAAGATGCAGACAGCCTCTGAATTTGCAAGAGGCGCTTATTTCTCTGATCTCAGGGAACGTGCTGCCCAGCTCATCTTCCTCAATGCCGGTAAATTCAAGCGAACTGAACCCCGGAGTATCCGCCACCAGACCGCCTGATGTATGAATGAGCTCCACATGGCGCGTCGTATGTTTTCCGCGTCCCAAATGCGCGGAAATCTCGTTTGTTTTCAGCTCAAGCTCCGGGCTGATCGCATTTAAAAGCGAAGATTTTCCGACTCCGGACTGACCGGCAAACACCGTCGTTTTGTTCTCGAAGTGTTTCACAATGCCTGTTAAACCGCTGTTTTCTTTTGATGACGTCACATATACGTCATAACCGATCCCCTGATAGTCTTTCACGTAAGAAAGTATCGCCTCTTTCGATTCCCCGTCTGCAGCTAAATCCATTTTGGTTATGCAGATGATCGGGTGAATGCCGTTGGCTTCCACAAGGACGAGAAAACGGTCCAATAAAGACGTGCTGAACGCAGGCTGAACGGCAGAAAAGACGAGAACGGCCTGATCGACATTTGAAATCGGCGGCCTGATCAGCTCGTTTGTTCGTTCTTTGATTTCCAGCAGGTAGCCTTCTTTATCATTTTCAGCCTGATAAACGGCATAATCGCCGACCAGGGGCGTTATTTTATTTTTTCTGAAAATGCCCCGGCCCCTGCATTGAATGATCTTGTCCTGTGATTCATCCAAGACATAATAGAATCCGCTTAACGCTTTTATAATTTTGCCCTCAGGCATAGGGTCCCTCCTTGTCAGTCATTATCTTTCGGGTATTCAATCGTTTTGTAGCTGACGACTTTATGATCGACCATCACTTGGTAATACCCCTTCTGTCCCTGATCAATCTTCAGTTCAATTGTTTTTTCAGTCGGCTCTTTTATTTTAAATGAGTCATACGTATCAGAGATGCTGTGGTCCTTATCATCGATGGCGATTTGCACTTCAAGCTCGTCCCCTTCATGTTCGGGTTCGTAAGGAATGCTGATTTTTTCTTTTACCGTTTTCGCCGGTTTTTCTTCAGGTCCGAGCGAGAACGTCACTTCAACATTACTTCCCGGCTTAACCGCAGTGCCGGCTGCCGGCTCTTGCTTCATGACTTGTCCTTTTGGCACGTCATCTGAATGGGCTTGTTTTTCAACAAGCTGCAGGCCGTTATCTTCAAGATACCCTGAAGCCGCTTCCTTGCTGTAAGTCTTTAAGTCCCTCAGCGTAACGTCCGCCGGGCCGAGGCTGACCGTTAGATTGACTTCATCGTCGCTTGCGACCATGTCGGTGCCGGCTGACGGGTCCTGATCAATTACGGTGCCGGCCTCGCTGTCATCGTTCTCTTCTTTGACATTGACATGTTTGAAGCCTTTTTCCTTCAGCGCTTTTTTTGCGTCGCCGATCTGCCGCCCTTTCACGTCGATCAGCTGGGTTTTCGGTTTTCCGATGCTTTTGTACAGTTTTACAGAAGAGCCTTCTTTAACGGTAGACCCCGCTTTTGGGTCCGTTTTGACCATTAATTCCTCTTCTATTTTGTCATCTTCAATGTCCGTTATATCAGGATCCGCCCGGAGCCCGTTCTTTTCAAGCAGTGCTTCCGCTTTTTCGTACTTCATGCCCCGTACGTCGGGGACGCTTACATCTTTAGGCATAAACAAAGACGGGAACACGGTGACCGCAAGAACAGCCGCCATAATGAAAATGAAACAGACGGACAGCAAAACC
Organism: Bacillus sp. FCW2; assembly: GCF_021228595.1. Classification (NCBI taxonomy): domain Bacteria; kingdom Bacillati; phylum Bacillota; class Bacilli; order Caryophanales; family Bacillaceae; genus Bacillus; species Bacillus sp. FCW2. Next base: position 1,946,086 of record NZ_CP089436.1, read on the forward strand.
CACGGCCATTTCCGTTTTTTCTTTTTGGCGGGCTGCTGTTCCTTATCGTCCGTCTCCCCCGGCGTTTCCGCCTGAGGCGCGGCTTTTGCGCCGTCAGTAATAACGGGAATGGCTTTTGTCATTTCCTCATCATCCTGAACGGAAAATTTTTGTTCATTCAGCCTGCCGGCGTCAAAAGCCGTTCTGATGTCCGCTTCCATGTCCTCGGCGCTTTCATAGCGGTGAAACGGGTCTTTGGCGGTTGCCTTTAAAATAATGTTTTCGACGCTCTGCGGAATGGAAGGGTTCCACTTTCTGGCGGAAGGCGTTTCTGTTTGCAGATGCTTTAGCGCTATGCTGACGGCTGATTCTCCGTCAAAAGGAATTTTACCTGTTAAAAGCTCAAACAGCACGATGCCGAGCGCGTAAATATCTGATTTTTTCGTTGCAAGACCGCCTCTCGCCTGCTCCGGAGACAAATAATGAACCGAGCCCAGCACAGAATTCGTATGTGTGATTGTCGTAGACGTAAGCGCTGTGGCGATGCCGAAATCCGTCACCTTGATATGCCCTAAATGATCTATCAATATATTGTGCGGTTTAATATCCCGGTGCACGATATGGTTTTGATGGGCATGGGCGATGGCCGAGACGATCTGCTCCATAACGGACAGCGCTTCTTTCGGATGAAGCGGCCCGTGTGCGGTTATGTATTCCTTTAATGTCATGCCTTCCACATATTCCATGACAATGTAATAAATATCGCCTTCCTCCCCGATATCGTAAATACTGACGATATTCGGATGATCGAGGCTTGATGCCGACTGTGCTTCTCTTCTGAAACGCCTGATAAAATCAATGTCATTCACAAAGTCAAACCGCAGAATTTTAATTGCGACTTCACGTTCGAGAATGATGTCCTCAGCTAAAAAAACGTTTGCCATTCCGCCGCCGCCAATGGGCCGGAGGATATGATAACGCCCGCTGATCCGCTTGCCGGTTAGCACTTGTCTTCACCCTCTTTTGCATCTGCGGAAAACTCAATCAACACAGCCGTGATGTTATCTTCGCCGCCGTTTTGATTCGCTTTGCTGATGAGAAGGTCTACTTTTTCCTGAGGATCAGATTCGGCTTGAAGCATTTGTTTGATCTCGTGATCTTCTATTTTATTTGACAGTCCGTCAGAGCATAAAAGCAGCTGATCGCCGTCAGACAGTTCAAAAGAACGGGCGTCGGGACTGATGGTTTCATCTGTCCCCAGCGCTCTCGTCAATACATTTTTCCGCGGATGGTGCTCGGCGTCCTCTTTCGAAATTTCCCCCGTCTTGACCAGCTCATTCACAAGCGAATGGTCCTCAGTCAGCTGAGTGAATTCCCCCTCTTGAAGCAGGTAGCACCGGCTGTCACCGATATGAGCCACAGTGACAAACTTCCCGGTGAATAAGGCGCAAACAACGGTGGTGCCCATTCCCCGGCATTCTTCATTCGCTTTAGCGTGGTCATGTACTTTGACATTCGCCTCATGAATCCGGTCTTTCAGCCAATCCTCGCAAGCAGACGGCAGAGAAGGAACCGTTTCGGTCCGGTTCCACTGCTCTTCCATCGCCGCAACCGCCATCCTGCTCGCTACATCTCCGGCAAGATGACCGCCCATGCCGTCGGCGACAACCGCAAGCACCGCGTCTTCTTTTGTGAAAATGCCCGCCGCATCTTCATTATGCCGGCGGACTTTACCTGTATCTGTTTTCAAGGCTGTAATCAACCTCTTCACCTCGTCTCGTCTTGACGCTCCTTCGCGCGAAGCTGACCGCAGGCCGCGTCAATGTCATGGCCTTGCTCTCTTCTGATCGTGACATTTACACCGCGGGATTTTAACGTTTTTTCGAATGCGAAAATCTGATCTCTCGGTGTGCGGACGTAATCCCGTTCAGGCACATAGTTTACCGGAATTAAATTGACATGGCATTTCACGTCTTTTAACAGTTCTGCAAGCTCTTCTGCATGTTCGACCTGATCATTTACGCCGCCGAACAGCCCGTATTCAAAGCTGATCCGTCTGCCTGTTTTCTCGATGTAATATTTGACGGCCTCCATAAGGTCAGGAAGCTTATAGGCTTTGTTAATCGGCATCAGACGGCTTCTGATTTCCGTATTCGGAGCATGCAGAGAAATCGCGAAATTGATCTGCATTTTTTGATCGGCGAAATCGTAAATCTTCGGAATGATTCCGCTGGTGGAAACTGTGATATGACGCGCTCCGATGTTCAGCCCTTTATCGTGGTTAATGATTTTCAAGAAAGCGAGCATTTCATTGAAATTATCAAACGGCTCTCCGATTCCCATGATCACGACTGAGCTGACGCGTTCATCCGTTTCATCAAGCGCCTTTTGCACTTTCACGACTTGAGCGACGATTTCTCCCGCTTCAAGATTCCGTTTCAGTCCGCCGAGCGTTGACGCGCAAAATGTGCAGCCGATCCGGCAGCCGACCTGTGTCGTTACACATACAGAATTACCATACTCGTGTCTCATTAAAACCGTTTCGATCGTATAACCGTCATGAAGCTCAAATAAAAATTTCATCGTGCCGTCTTGAGATGTCTGTTTTACAGCCGTTTTCAGCGTTGTCAGCACAAAATGGCTCTCGAGTTTTTCACGCAGGCTTTTTGAGAGGTTTGTCATTTCATCAAATGAAGAAACCCGCTTTTCATAGAGCCATTCAAAAATCTGTGCCGCGCGGAACGGCTTTTCGCCATTCTCAGTCAGCCATTGTTTGATTTCATCTAATTCAAAAGAGTAAATGGACGGCTGCTCAGTCCGCAGCTCTTTCCGTACGCTTGTCTTTTTTAATTGTGTCATTTTTTATCCCTTCTTTCTCATGCTGCTAATAAAGAAACCGTCTGTTCCGAAATAATGCGGAAGAATTTGAAGGCTTCCATCCTGAACAAAGGGTCTCGCCTTTTCAGGCAGCCGCTTTTCAAGAGACAAATCGGGTTCAAACTCAGGGTGTTCTTGTATAAACGCATGCATAACTTCTTCATTTTCTGTCCGGTCCATTGTACACGTACTGTATACGAGTGTGCCACCTTTTTTTACTAATGGGGCGATTTCCCTTAAAATGCCGAGCTGGATTTCTGACAGCCGTCTGCTGTCCTCCGGCGTCTTCGTATATTTCATATCGGGTTTTCTTCTGATGACGCCGAAACCTGAGCAAGGGGCATCAACGAGAATACGGTCAAACCGTTCTGCGCCAAAGGCCTCTCCCGCTTTTCGCGCATCCATCGTTTGTGCGTCGATGATCGTAAGTCCGAGCCGTTCTGCGCCCTCTTTAATCAGCTTCACTTTATGGCGGTGAAGATCAAGCGATGTGAGGCTCCCCTCGTTCTCCATCAGTTCCGCAATGTGAGCCGACTTTCCGCCCGGTGCGGCGCATGCGTCTAAAACGGTTTCGCCCGGCTTCGGGTCCAGCGCCCGCGCGACAAGCATTGAGCTTTCATCCTGTATGGATACCCGGCCGTTTTGGAAAAATGCCGTGTTCGCGATGCTTCCTTTTAAAAGCTTAATCGCATCAGGAGAAAGGTCTCCGGCTTCTGCTTCCAGACCGGCATTCTCCATCTCATTCAGCACCGTTTCCCTGTCGCTCTTTATGTGATTGACACGGAGCGTCTGCTTCGGCGGAATGAGATGAATCCGGCAGATCTTTTCAGCCGCCTCAAAGCCGTACGCCTCGACCCACTCTTTTACGAGCCATTCGGGATGGCTTGTCTCTGTGGAAAGACGGAGAACCGGGTCTTCAATTTCAGCGAATGACGGCGCCCCCTCACGCTGCAGGGAGCGGAGGATGCCGTTGACAAAGGACGCAATGCCCTTATGCCCGCGTTTTTTGGCGATTTCAACCGCTTCATGGATGGCGGCGCGATCCGGAATTTTTTCTAAATACTCCATTTGATACGCGGACAGACGAAGCAGCTGAATCACCCACGGCTTCACCTTATTCGGCTTGCGGATAAAAGGCTTCAGCATATAGTCTAAGGCGATTTTATTTTGCAGCGTTCCGTAGACAAGCTCTGTCAGCAGTCCTCTGTCCTGATCGCTGAGCGTATTCGTTTTGATAACCGATGTAAGAAGCAGGTTGCTGTATGCCTGATTTTGCTCAAGCTTCTCAAGCGCTTCGAGGGCGAGCTCCCGGACATTAATTTTTTTCATTTGCTTCTCCTAACACGTCACCGGGCTGCACATTTTTGCCCCTTACAAAATCTTCGCCCTTCATCCGTTTTTTTCCCGCCGGCTGCAGCTCTGTGATTAAAAGGGCGGTGCTGTTTCCTGATGCGACGACAATGCCGTTTTGCTCCGTGCGGATGACTGTTCCGGGCGCAGCTTCAGTTTTTGCCGCAACTTTTTCAGAAGCCCATACTTTAATATTTTGACCGTTCAAAGTTGTATAGGCGACAGGCCAAGGGTTTAAACCTCTGATCTGGTTGTAAATCTCTTCTCCGGGCTTTGCCCAATCAATCAGCTCCTGCTCACGCTTAATGTTAGGCGCGTAAGTCGCTTTTGATTCGTCCTGTTTGATCGGTTTAATATTCCCGGAAATGACGTTCGGAACGGTCTCTGACAAAAGCTTTGCCCCCGCTATGCTTAATTTGTCGTGAAGCGTGCCGACGTTATCCGTTTCATCAATTTCCACTTCGATTTTAGAAATCATATCGCCCGCATCAAGCTTTTCAACCATATACATGATCGTCACGCCCGTTTTCTTCTTGCCTTGGAGAATCGAATAATGTATCGGCGCTCCGCCTCTTAATTCAGGCAATAGTGACGCGTGTACGTTGATACAGCCGTATTTCGGGCCGTCCAGCAGCTGCTTGGGGAGGATCTGTCCGAATGCCGCCGTAACAATCAGGTCCGGCTTCAGGCTGAGCACTTTTTCTATTTCTTCTTCGAGCCTTACTTTTTCGGGCTGAAGCACGGGAATGCCGTGACGTTCAGCTTCAGCCTTTACAGGAGGGGGCGTCATGATTTTTTTTCTGCCTTTCGGGCGGTCAGGCTGCGTAACGACACCAACCACTTCATATCCGTCTTCAATAAGCGTGCGCAGGACGGGAACTGAAAAGTCGGGCGTTCCCATAAAAACGATCCTTGTCATCCAATCATCCTTCCATTTCTGCCAGTTCTTCTTCAGTGTAGTAAGCCGTAATTTTTGATGTGAATAAAATGCCGTCTAAATGATCCATTTCATGCTGAACGGCTCTGGCCAAAAAACCCTCCGCTTCTAAAATAAACGGTTTTCCTTTACGGTCATAGGCTTTTACCTTTACGTAATCCGGGCGGGTGACATCGCCGTAAACCCCGGGAAAGCTTAAGCAGCCCTCGACTCCGGTCTGTTCACCGCTCTTTTCAAGAATAACCGGATTTACAAGGTCGATCCGGCCGCTTTCTTCACCGATGTCCACGACGGCCGCTCTTTTTAAAATGCCGATTTGCGGCGCGGCGAGGCCGACGCCATCCATTTCGAGCATCGTATCGTACATATCATCAAGCAGTTTTTTTAATTTTTTATCAAACACTGTCACTTCTTCGGCAGGTGTTTCCAGAACCTCCGCCGGGTGTGTGACGATTTTTTTCACAGCCAAAATTTTGCCCTCCAAAAACTAATGTTACATCAGCATGTACGGATTCATATCGATTGAAATCATTACATGCTTTTGCGCAATGTCGCGTTTATAGTGCTCCAGTATCTTTTTCAACTGAATCTGCAACTCGTTTTCCTGTCTGTATTTTATCACGCATTGATAGCGATATCTATCTTTGATCCTGGCGATCGGGGAAGCCGCCGGCCCGAGAATTTTCGTATCAGGCCCGCATCCCGCTCTTAAATAGTTTGTAATCTTTTCTGCGGTGACCGCGGCTTTTGCCGCTTCTTCATGAGAAACGGTCACCAGCGCCACGTAATAATAAGGCGGGTATGACTGGGCCCGTCTGTGCGCCATTTCCTGCTGAAAAAAAGTTTCATAGTCGTGCGTTTTCGTCAGCTGAATGCTGTAATGAGACGGTGTATACGTTTGAATGACCACCGTTCCCGGCTTTTCATGCCGCCCGGCCCGTCCGCTTACCTGCGTCAGCAGCTGGAATGTCTTCTCCGCAGCCCTGAAATCAGGGATGTGAAGCGTCGTATCTGCGCTTAATACTCCGACGAGCGTCACGTTCGGAAAATCAAGCCCTTTTGCGATCATTTGCGTACCGAGCAGGATATCCGCCTTCCCTTCACCGAACGCTGACAACAGTTTTTCATGGGCGCCTTTTCTTGAAGTGGTGTCCACATCCATCCTGATCACGCGCGCCTGAGGCAGCACTTTGGTAAGCTCCTCCTCCACACGCTGCGTGCCCGTGCCGAAAAAGCGGATATGTTCGCTGCCGCATTCCGGGCATGTTCCCGGGACAGGTTCCTCATGGCCGCAGTAATGGCATTTCAGCCTTTGTCCGTAGCGGTGATAAGTCATTGAAATGTCGCAATGCGGACATTGCGGCACATAACCGCAGTCCCGGCACATCACAAACGAGGAATACCCCCGTTTATTCAGGAAAAGGACGGCCTGCTCTTTTTTTGCAAGCTTCTCTTCCAGCTGTTCCATCAGCTCTCTTGAAAACATTGATCTGTTGCCGTTTCTCAGTTCTTCTCTCATATCAACGAGAGAAACGTCAGGCATGAGCTGGCGATTTACGCGATGTTTTAACGGAAGCAGCTCATAAACACCTTTTTTCGCCCGCGCAAATGACTCTAATGTCGGCGTGGCGCTCCCGAGGACGACCGGACAGCTGTGATGCTCGGCCCGGCGGATGGCTACGTCCTTTGCATGATACCGCGGCATTTCCTCCTGCTTATAGGAAGATTCGTGCTCTTCATCAATAATGATCATGCCGAGATTTTCAAACGGGGCAAAGATGGCCGATCTGGCTCCGACGACAAGCCGGACTTCCTTGCGCTGAATCTTCCGCCATTCATCGTATTTTTCACCTGTGGATAATCCGCTGTGCATGACCGCAACCTGCGAGCCGAAGCGGCCTTTAAAACGGTTGACCATTTGCGGTGTCAACGAGATTTCCGGAACGAGCACGATGGCTTCTTGTCCTTTTGCCAGCACTTTTTCAATGGATTGCAGGTAAATTTCCGTTTTGCCGCTTCCAGTGACGCCGTGAAGCAGAAAGACGTGATGGACATGGTCGGCTACGGCTTGTTTAATCGGCTCAAAAGCAGCCCGCTGCTCTTCTGTAAGAGAGAGCGGCTCTGTTTTTTTGAACATTCTGTCCTGATAGGGATCGCGGTAAACCTCCTCAAAGCTTTCCGTAAGAAGCCCCTTTTTAAGAAGCGTTTTCAGCGTCGCGGAACTGGAATCGGTCTTTTTGCAAAGCTCGGCCGCGGAAATCTTTGCTCCCCCGCCGATAAAATAAGTAAGCACGGCGAGCTGTTTAGAAGCCTGCTTTGTCAATGAATCTGCGTGCCGGGCGAGTTCTTCTTTGTCTGCCCCCGCTTCGATCATGCGGATCATTTTTTTATTCGTTTTTTGGGCGACTTTATATGTGACATCAATGCTTCCTTTGCGCACGAATTTCTGAAGTGACGAAAGAATGCTTTCATCGGTAATATCCGAGTACAGAAGACTTCTTTGATTCCTGAAAAGCTGTTTGATGTCCGGTGTCAGCGCTTCTTCGTCAACGACTTTCAGCTCTTTCTCGTACTTCGCCTTCAGTGCGGCGGGCAGCATTGCCTGAAGCGCCGTAATTTTAAACGACAGCGTTTTGTCAGAAAGCCATGAAGACAGCTGCATCAGTTCCTCAGTCAGAACGGGCGTCAAATCAAGAAGCTTCTCGACTTCCTTCATTGAGCCGCCGTTTAATTCAGACGAATCTTTCAAACCGGTCACAAATCCTTGAAGCTTGCGCGGGCCAAACGGGACAATCACCCGCATGCCGACTTCGATCATCCCTTTTAAATGATCGGGAATTTTGTAATCAAAGGGTCTGTCAATGTTTTTGGAGCTGACATCGACAATGACTTCTGCTACATTCATACCGGTTTTCGGTCCTCGGCTTTCAAAGCGGTCATTTCCTTCAGCATTTCAAAGGAAACGTCAAGTTTAGACATAAGCGCAAGCTCCCGTTTTCTTCCGTCCCGGAAATAGAAGGTGACGACATTCGTATCCGTGCCAAATCCGGCCCCTTCCGCTTTCACATCATTCGCAACGATCATATCAAGGTTTTTCTGTTCGAGTTTTCTGCGCGCATAGCGTTCGACGTCTTGCGTTTCAGCCGCAAATCCGACCAGCAGCTGGTGTGTCTTCCGTTCGCCGAGTTCTTTCAGTATGTCTGCCGTACGGTTGAATTCGATCACGAGCGAACCGTCTTTCTTCTTCATTTTGTGATCAGAAACAGCCGCCGGCGTAAAATCGGCCACGGCCGCCGTCTTAATCACCATGTCGCATGAATCAAACACAGAAAGCACGGCTTCTCTCATATCGGCTGCCGATTGCACAGGAAGAAACTGATACAGCCCGACTGGCGGCTCTATTGACACCGGGCCTGAAATCAGCGTCACCCGCGCCCCGAGACGGACGGCGGCTTCAGCAGCGGCGTAGCCCATTTTGCCGGTGGATTTATTTGTGAAGAAGCGGACAGGGTCCACGGCTTCGCGCGTCGGACCGGCCGTAATGACAATATGTTTTCCTTTCAGCGGCGCATCGTCTTCAGGCTCCTTAAAATGCTCTCTGACACGCTCAACAATAAGCTCCGGCTCCTCCAGCCTTCCTTTGCCGACATATCCGCATGCCAAATAGCCTTCACTCGGCTCGATAAAGCGGACCCCGTCGTGATAAAGCACAGAGATGTTCCGTTTCACCGCCGGATGATCATACATATGGACATTCATCGCAGGCGCCACCCAGACCGGGGCCTCAGCCGCCAGCACCGTCGTTGTGAGCATATCGTCAGCAATTCCGTTGGCAAGCTTGCCGATGATATTTGCCGTAGCGGGCGCGACAATAATTAAATCCGCCCAGTCAGCGGCATCAATATGAGAAATCACCTTCGGATTTTGTTCATTAAATGTATCTGTATACACTTCATTCCGGCTCAGCGCCTGAAATGTCAGCGGAGAAACAAACTCACGCGCGGACTCAGTCATAATCACTTTGACGTTTGCGCCGGCCTGAACCAGCTTGCTCGTGAGTGCGGAAGCTTTATAAACGGCAATTCCTCCGCTTACGCATAGCAAAATGTTTCGGTTTTTCATGAAGTCTTCTCCCCTTTATGAAAGCATTGGACAAATCCCAAACGGAAAAAAATAACAACCTATGTAGAGATAGGTTGCTACGTGTGCTTGTTATTCGCTGTCTTCTCTTTCAAACGAAAGCAGGCCCGCGTCAATTTCTTCTAAAGCTTTGCCTACATATTTGTGAGAAATGGTATGTTCAATCTGCTGGTCTTTTTTGATCTGCATTTCACGCGCGCGTCTTGCAGACACGGTCACCAGCGTATATTTAGAATCTAATTTATTCATTAAAGAGTCAATTGACGGATCTAACATAAGTTATTCTACCTCCAGCATTTTCTTATATCTCGGAGCGACGCGTTCACGTTTTAAGTGCTCGGCGAGAACGATTGCGTTAATCTTATCGCAAGCCGTTTGGATATCGTCGTTTTCAACGACATAATCATACGCGTCCATCATTTCGATTTCAGCTTTTGCGGCATTCATTCTGTTTTCGATTAAATCGTCGGTTTCAGTCCCTCTTGTCACGATTCTGTTTTTCAGTTCAGAAAGACTCGGCGGCGCTAAGAAGATAAACAGGCCTTCCGGAAATGCATTCCGCACTTGGAGCGCGCCCTGCACTTCAATCTCTAAGAAGACGTCTTTTCCTTCTTGAAGCGTCTGTTCGACATAATCAACGGGCGTTCCGTAATAGTTGCCGACATATTCCGCCCACTCAAGCAGTTTGTTGTTTTCAATCATGCGTTCGAATTCATCTCTGGATTTAAAGAAATAATCGACGCCGTCGACCTCGCCCTCTCTCGGGTTTCTCGTCGTGACTGAAATTGAGTATTCAAATTTTGTGTCCTGTTGTGAAAATATTGCTTGCCGAACCGTTCCTTTTCCAACTCCGGAGGGACCTGAGAGAACGATTAATAACCCTCTTTCTTTCATGCGGCAATTACCCCTGCCCTTCATCCATAATTTCTTCTTTCACAGAAAGTCTGTGTGCAACTGTCTCAGGCTGGACGGCAGATAAGATAATGTGATCACTATCCATGACGACAACTGCACGGGTTCTTCGTCCGTATGTAGCGTCTATTAGCATTCCGCGGTCTCTTGCATCCTGGATCATTCGCTTTATTGGCGCAGACTCCGGGCTGACAATCGAAATCATCCGATTGGCGGAGATGATATTGCCAAATCCGATATTAATCAGTTTAATCGTCATCTTCTACGTTCCCCCTGTAAAATAGACGTCTCTAGTGTAACCTGAAGAGACCGTCTGTAAACAATACGCACAGTCGCTATTCTATATTTTGCACTTGTTCCTTCAATTTTTCAATAGAACTTTTCATTTCAACGACAAGCTTTGTGATTTGATGATCATTGGCTTTTGAGCCGATCGTGTTCGCTTCCCGGTTAAGCTCCTGAACAAGGAAATCAAGTTTGCGGCCGACTGCCCCGCCTTCTTTTAATATATCACGGAATTGAACAAAATGGCTCTTCAATCTGGTAATTTCTTCCGTAATATCAGAACGGTCGGCGAAAATGGCGCATTCCGTGATCAGCCTGCTTTCGTCGAGTGCGTCCTCCGTCCATTCCTTCATTCGGGCGTAAAGACGCTCGCGGTATTGAATAACAACGGCCGAAGCGCGCTCTTTCACCTGTTCGGACAGCGTCTCAAGCCGCTCAATGTGCAGAAAGCAGTCTTCCGCCAAAAGCCGTCCTTCTTTTTCCCTCATGTCACAAAGTTCCTTTACAGCCAGCTCAGCGGCTTCCCTGATGACTTCTTCAAGCTTGTCATCACGCATCTGTTCTTCGTGTATCTGCGCAATATGTTCAAATTTAAAGAAATCCATTGCATCGGGTTCTGCGGCCAGGCTGTAGCGCTCTTTCATGACGCGTGCGGCGCTCACATATTCATCAAGGAGCTCCCAATCGATGTTCAGGCTTCTTTTTATGAGCGCGTCACTGTTTACAGTGAGAAACAGCTCTACTCTTCCGCGCTGTATATGCTGCAATATCGTTTGTTTCAGCTTATCCTCTACATATAGCAAAGGCCGTGGCAGGCGGGCGTTCACTTCTTTGAACCGGTAATTGACGGATTTCAATTCAACGGTTGCCGAGAGATCGCCTTTTGTGCTGCTTGCGCTGCCGAAGCCTGTCATACTCCGTATCATATGAAACACCCAATTCTTTCCCGTTATCAAAATAAAAGGGCAATAGACATGCTATTACCCCTAAGATTATATCATATGGAATTATTTTTTTCTTGTCAAAAGTGAACCCGCCAGCAAAAAAGTAGGTATGCCCGACATACCGATAATCAGCATCCAATCGCCCGGCGTAATCGGCACTGTTTTGAAAATCGGCTGCAGCGGCGGATAATAGATGACGATGACCATCAGGAAGATAGAAGAAATGATGGCGCCGAGCAGATAGATATTTTCAAACGGATTCCGGGAGAAAACAGACGTTTCGCTCCGGCAGTCAAACACGTGTATAAGCTGAGCCAGGACAAGAGTCGCGAATGCAACGGTCTGTGCGTAGGGCAGATTTTCAGGATTGCGGTGATAGACGATGATAAACGCTAAAATGGTTGCGGCTCCGATTAAAAACCCTCTTGATACGACTTTCCAGCCCAGTTTTCGCGCAAACACTCCTTCTTTCGGATGCCGCGGCTTCCGCCTCATCAGATCTCCTTCCGGCTGATCCATACCGAGGGCCATCGCCGGCAGCCCGTCAGTGACTAAGTTCACCCACAATATCTGAATCGGAACGAGCGGCAGCGGCAGAGCGAGAAGCATCGCAAACAGCATCACTAAAATTTCACCGACGTTGGAGGCGAGCAAATACCGGACGAATTTTCTTATATTTTCATAGATATTCCGTCCCTCTTTTATGGCTGATTTAATCGTAGCAAAGTTATCATCTACCAGAATGAGAGAAGAGGCTTCCTTTGCCACATCGGTTCCCGTCACGCCCATGGCAACACCGATATCTGCCTGCTTTATGGCCGGCGCGTCATTAACCCCGTCTCCCGTCATGGCGACGACGTGTCCGTTTTCCTGGAACGCTTTGACGATTTTCAATTTATGTTCAGGCGACACGCGTGCGAAGACGTAGACATCATCGACCGTTTCGATAAGTTCTTTCTCCGTAAGCTCATTCAGCGTCTTGCCGTCCATCACACGCCCCTTTTTCGGAAGAAGACGCAAATCTTTTGCAATGGCCTTTGCCGTTTCGACGTGATCCCCTGTGATCATAACCGTTTTAATGCCGGCTTCACGGCATTCTTTAATCGCCTGTCTGACCTCCGGACGGGGCGGATCAATCATGCCTGACAAGCCGAGCATCGTCAGATTTTTTTCCGCCTGCTCCATTGTCGGCTTTTCTCCGGGCTTAAGCGGTTTATAAGCAATCGCGATCGTACGCAAAGCTTGCGACGCCAGCTCTTTCAGAACCGCTTCCGTTTCTGCTTTCTTTTCTCCTGAAAATGGCGCGCTTCTTGCGTCGTACATCAGATGTGACGAGCGGTCAATCAGCACATCGGGCGCTCCTTTAGTGATGACGAACTGCTTTTTTTCCTTATCCTCTACAATGACGGTCATCATTTTGCGGACGGAGTCAAACGGAAACTCGGCAACCACGCGGTATTGCCCGCTGAGCCAATCGTTTGAATAGCCGCCCTTTCTTGCAGCCGTCAGCAGCGCTCCTTCTGTCGGATCGCCGTCGAGTACATAATGGCCGTCTTTCAGTGCGATTTCGGATGTGTTGCACAACGCGCCGAAAACCAGCATCTGTTCAAGAATCTTCTCATCTTTCAGCTTGATTTCCCGCTCATCTCGGGTGAAAACGCCCTCCGGCTCATAGCCGATGCCTGACACTTTAAATGTTTTTCCCCCTGACCACATATGGGTGACGGTCATTTTGTTTTGTGTCAGCGTGCCGGTTTTATCAGAACAAATGACAGAGGCGCAGCCCAATGTTTCAACCGCCGGGAGCTTTCTGACAATTGATTTTTGTTTGATCATGCGCTGGACGCCGATTGATAATGCCACCGTAACAATGGCGGGAAGCCCTTCCGGAATCGCGGCGACGGCCAATGACACCCCGGCCAAAAACATGCTGTAAAGCTCATGTCCCTGTAAGACGCCGACTGCAACGACCAATACCGTTAAAAGGAGCGCGACTATAATTAAAATTTTGCCGAGCTCTTCAAGCCTTCGCTGCAGCGGTGTTGAAAGGCTGCCGGCGGATTCCAGCATATCGGCGATTTTCCCCATTGCCGTATTCATTCCTGTACCGACGACGACGCCGATACCGCTGCCGCGCGTTACGATCGTACCCATAAACGCCATATTGCTGATGTCGCCTAACGAAACATCCGGCTTTCTCAGTTTATCAGCTTGTTTAACCACCGGAATTGATTCCCCGGTCAGCGCCGATTCCTCAATTTCAAGGCTTTTCGCTTCAACGATCCGCACATCCGCGCCAATCCGGTCGCCGCTTGAAAATTTCATGATATCGCCGGGAACGAGCTCCTTGGACTGAATTTTCTTCCAGCTCCCGTCCCGCAACGCTGACACATACGGCGTTGACAGCTCTTTTAATGCGTGTAAAGACTTTTCCGCCCGCCGCTCTTGAAAAAAACCGAGAACCCCATTGACAAATACAATCGCCATAATCGCTACGGCATCTACATATTCGCCTAAAAACCCGGATATTAAGGTTGCCGCCAGCAGCACGAGCACCATAAAATCTTTAAATTGGGCGAAAAACACGGCGATCGCCGGTGTCCTCTTGCCCTCCTGAAGCTCGTTCGGTCCGTGCTTTTCAAGGCGTTTTTTCACCTCTTTTTCGGTCAACCCCTGTTTAATGGACGTATTTGTTGCTTTCAGCAAATCGGTTTGTCCCATTTCATGAAACTTCATTCTTCTCGTCCACTCCCCTGCCTCGCTTTAGAGATGTCACTCTGTAAACAAGCTTATTCTGACTCGTCCCTTTTCATGCTATAATTATCGAATGCAGGAAGAAGGAAAGGGTGTTTTATATGTCTTTTGATGGCATGTTTACATACGGAATGACACATGAATTAAACAGCCGGATTGCCGGAGGCCGGATCACGAGAGTCCATCAGCCTTTTAAGCACGATGTGATATTCCATATCCGCGCTAACGGAAAAAACCATAAATTATTATTATCGGCGCATCCGAGCTATTCACGGGTGCACATGACGAATCAGGCCTATGAAAATCCGAGCGAGCCGCCGATGTTTTGTACGCTGCTCAGAAAGCATATAGAAGGCGGATTTATTGAGAAAATAGAACAGGCCGGATTAGACCGGATTATGATATTCCGCATAAAAAGCAGAAATGAAATCGGCGACGAAACCGTAAGAACGCTGTATGTTGAAATTATGGGGCGGCACAGCAATATTATCCTGACTGACGGAGAAGGAGCCATCATCGACGGGCTGAAACATTTATCTCCGTCGATGAACAGCTACCGGACCGTTCTGCCGGGCTATGATTACAAGCTTCCTCCCGCTCAGGAAAAAATTTCGCCGCTCGCCGCGGACGAAGAAGACGTTTTGCGTTATCTCAGTTTTCAGGAAGGACGGCTTGACCAGCAGATCGTCAGACATTTCTCCGGTGTTTCTCCGCTGTTTGCAAAAGAAGCCGTTCACAGAGCGGGTCTCGCTAACAAAATAACGCTGCCGAAGACGCTGATTGAAATGTTCCATGCCGTGAAAGATTGCAGGTTTACACCAAACATTACAACAGCCGGCGGAAAGGAATACTTTTATCTCCTGTCTCTCACACATGTAAACGGAGAGGAGCGCACCTTTCACTCACTGAGTGAGCTGTTGGACCGGTTTTATTTCGGCAAGGCGGAACGCGACCGCGTCAAACAGCAGGCTCAGGATCTCGAGCGGTTTGTCGCAAATGAACGGAAAAAGAACGCCAATAAGATAAAAAAGCTGGAAAAGACGCTCGACTACTCAGAGAACGCGAAGGAATTCCAGCTATACGGCGAACTGCTGACGGCGAATTTGTATATGCTGAAAAAAGGTGACAAAGAAGCGGAAGTCATCAATTATTATGATGAAGAAAGTAAAACAGTGACCATCCCTTTAAATCCGAATAAAACACCGTCAGAAAACGCGCAGATGTATTTTACAAAGTATCAAAAGGCGAAGAATTCCGTCGAGGTGGTAAAAGAACAGATCCGTCTGGCCGAGGAGGAAATCGCTTATTTCGATCAGCTGATCCAGCAGCTCTCCTCCGCCTCCACAAAGGATATTCACGAAATAAGGGAAGAGCTTGTGGAAGGCAAATATCTGCGACCGAAACAGCAGCGAGGACAGAAAAAGCAGAAGCAGCACGTTCCTGTTTTGGAGCAATATGAATCTTCACGGGGATTGACGATTCTTGTCGGCAAAAACAATAAACAAAATGAATACTTAACGACAAAAGCTGCCGCAAGGGATGATTTATGGTTCCACACGAAAGACATTCCGGGTTCCCACGTTGTGATTAAAAGCAGCGATCCGGATGAACAATCCATACTGGAGGCGGCTGCGATCGCCGCTTATTTTTCCAAGGCGAAAGATGCCGGCTCCGTTCCCGTTGATTATACAAAAATCAGACACGTGAAAAAGCCAAACGGCGCAAAGCCCGGATTTGTCACCTATGACAGCCAGCATACCGTATTTGTCACACCTGATGCCGACCTTGTCATACGGCTGAAAAAATAAACGCACCTCCAAGCTGAAACCCGCACTCAGCTTGGAGGTGTTTTTTATTACTTATAAACGGTGACGAAACTCTCCCAGCCGTCAGAACCGATCTTTACAGTATCTGATCAGTTTCCCGTCATGTCTGCCTGATCCGCCGGGGCCGTCTCTGATTAAAACGGTCACACCTGATTTGGCGGCGGATACTGTCACCTTCCCTCGCCGAACCTGAGCACATCCGGGCGGGTCTCTGACCTTTCCTTTATATGCGGGCGGAATCCAGGCGGCATCGGGACCAGATACATATTCCGCGTCACTTCGCAATCCTGACCGCTTGTCGGCATATAACATTCAAACTGCCCGCTTTCGTTTTGAATTGTTCACATTCGGGGACTGTCAGGACAGTATAAAAAATACCCTGCCTGATGACAGACAAGGTGTTTTTTATGATCTTCTTCTTTTCTCAAATAAACGATCCACTTCTTCAGCCAAATCAGCAGTAATGAGAGGCTCTATGTCCTCAGCCAGTCTTTTCGTATGTGCCGGGCTTGCGCCGCTTGTTGATACGGATACTTGAATGCGACCTTTGCGGATGATCTTCGGCATATACACGCTGCCCTGTTCAGCCTCGCTTACACAATTGACCAGCTGCGTTTCAGAAGCGGTCGCGGCTATCTCCTGATTCACGCTGCGGTCATTTGTCGCGGCAATGATGAAAAAAGCGGGCGCGAGATCCTTCATTTCAATTTTACGGGAAACCCAGCGAATACGTCCTTCATCCGCCAGCTGTTTAATTTCAGGCAGGGCATCGGGACTGATTACAGTAATATCCGCGCCTTCCGGAAGCACCGTTTTGAGCCTTCTTAAGGCAACATTGCCTCCGCCCGCGATGATAATTCTTTTTCCGCTTAGATTAATGTGCAGAGGCAGCATACTGTCCCCCCTTAAAATCAAACTGGCCGCCGGGGTTTCGAACAGCTTCTGACACACGGTTCAAAAACGCCTGCTTAATATGCGGGTGAAAACCTAAGTATGAAGCGAGATGAACATTTTGATTGATCGTTTGAAGCTTTTGAACTTCCCGTTCAATCTCAGTCATTAAAAGCCCGGTAAACAGAAGATATGGAACGATAAAAACGGGTGCTCCGTCATCCTCTTCAAGGCCGGCAAACACTTCTTTATAGTGCGGGTCACATGCTGTTAAAAAACAAGGGATGACTTCTTTAACAGGTGTAATCGCCTCAAGTTTTCCGGCAATCTTACTGACTGCGTTTTTAACTGCCGGATCTGTGCTTCCTCTTCCGATCAGCACCACTTTCGCCTGCTCAATGGGCACTCCGGTATCTTCAATGCGATGATGCACCGCTTTTACAACTTCATCGTCCACTCCGATCGGAACACCATATGTCACTTTTATATCGGGATGCAGGGCCGCCGCACGGGCGATTTCAGCCGGAATGTCATGTTTTGCGTGGGCAGCGGTCAACAGCAGCAAAGGCACGGCCGCAATATGAGTGGCGCCTTGTCTGACACATGCTTCAAATCCCGCTTCAATAGACGGTTCCTGCAGTTCTAAAAAACAGATTTCCTGAATGGGAGCGTCAGCGTGCGGCATGCACCCTTTTAAAAACGCCGCCGACTCTGTCTGCGCTTTTTTCAGCCTGCTTCCGTGCCCGATGTATAAAATCGCCTGCTTCATTTACAACGCCTCGCTCAAATCCAGATTTTTCTGTTCAGATGCATACCAGTCCAGTTTGCAGTGATAATTGACGACATCACCGATAACAATTAAGCTCGGGTTTTTGATTTCTTCTTTTATCACTGTGTCTGAAAGCGTGCCGACGGTGCAGACGACTGTTTTTTGCCTGTCCGTCGTTCCCCAATGAATAAAGGCTGCCGGGGTGCCGGCGTCTCTGCCGTTTTCCAGCAGCATTCTTTCAATCTGCCGGATATTTTTAATTCCCATATAAATCACCAGCGTATCAATACCCGTCGCCAGCGCTTTCCATTTTTCTTCAAAGTCGTCTTCTTGTTTATAATGCCCCGTAACGAATGCGACATTGGAGCTCGCCTCTCTGTGCGTCACGGGAATGCCGGCATAAGCAGCAGCCGCGATTCCTGATGTAATGCCGGGAACGATCTCAAACGGAATGGCGTTTTGCGCGAGAGCCTCCGCTTCTTCGCCTCCGCGGCCGAAAACAAACGGGTCGCCCCCCTTTAGCCTTACAACGGTTTTTCCTTTTTTCGCATACTTCACAAGGAAACGGTTGATCGTATCCTGTTTCATAATGTGAAAATCCGGGAGCTTGCCGCAGTAAATCAGATCCGCTTCTTCTCCGGCATACTGTAAAATCTCTTTGCTTACCAATCTGTCATATAATATAACGTCCGCTTTCTGTATGGCTTTCATTGCCTTGACCGTTAATAAGTCCGGATCTCCCGGACCGGCTCCAACGATAAATACTTTCCCCATAGCATGTCTCCCCGATCCGTTTTGAAATCTTCCCAGAACAGCCGCGAGGCCGCACTTCAGCTATTTTACCATATCCCGCCATTAGGGGGGATATCCGGCTGATTGCGCGGCCTTTTTGGACCTATTATGCTAAGCTGTTTTTCACAAAGTCAACCAGTCTTCCGGTGCATTCTTCGCGTTCACATTTGCCTGAATCAAGTACGAGCTCAGGCGCTTTCGGCTCTTCATACGGTGAGTCGATCCCCGTAAAGAACGGAATTTCACCATTTCTTGCTTTTTTATATAAACCTTTCGGATCGCGTTTTTCACATATATCGAGGTCGCATTTCACATAGATTTCATTAAATTCGCCCTCTGCCACAAGCTCTCTCACCTGATCTCTGTCCTCACGGAACGGAGAAATAAAAGCCGTGATGACGATGGTTCCCTGCTGAACGAAAAGCTTCGCCACTTCCCCGATTCGGCGTATATTTTCCTTGCGGTCATCATCGGAAAAACCTAAGTCCTTGTTTAAGCCGTGGCGGATGTTATCACCATCAAGCACGATGACTTGATAGCCTTGTTCAAACAGCTCGCGCGCTGCGGCGTTTGCAATCGTGGATTTCCCTGAACCGCTTAAGCCCGTCAGCCAGAGGATAGAGCTTTTATGCTTGTTTTTCTGCTGGTATTCTTCTTTCGTTATTGAGGCTTCATGCCACACGATATCACGATTTGTCACTCTATTTTCCTCCTTAAGAAACGCCTGCTTCTTCTTTCGTTTTCAGCCCTTTAATCAACACCTCGACAACTTCAGGACGGCTGAATTCCGCCGGCGGCATGACGCCGCTTCGCAGCATTTCTCTAACCTTTGTTCCTGACAGAATGACGTGGTCTTCTCTGTCATGCGGGCATGTTTTGGCCGTTCCCATGTTGCCGCATTTCCGGCAGAAGAAGCTGTGCTCGAATTTCATCGGTGTAATCCCGAGTTCATCCGCTGTAAATTGATCAAACAGCTCTTGCGCTTCATATGTGCCGTAGTAATCACCGACGCCGGCATGATCGCGGCCGACGATAAAATGCGTGCAGCCGTAGTTTTTGCGGACAAGCGCGTGGAAAATGGCTTCTCTCGGCCCCGCATACCGCATTGCCGCCAAAAATACGCCGAGGAAAACACGGTCTTTCGGATAATAATGATCGAGCAGCACCTGGTAGCTTTCCATTCTGACATCCGCCGGAATGTCATCTGATTTTGTTTCACCGACGAGCGGGTTCAAAAACAGGCCGTCAACCGTCTCAAGCGCGGTTTTTTGGATATATTCGTGGGCGCGGTGAACCGGATTTCTCGTTTGGAAACCGACGATGGTTTTCCAGCCCTTTTCTTCGAAGCTTCGTCTTGTATCGGCAGGTTCAAATGTAAACTCGGGAAACTGCTTTGACGCTTTTTTAACTAATGTGATCGGCCCGCCGATATACGTATCGCCGCGTGAAAATAATTTTTTCACGCCCGGATGCGCGGCATCATCGGTTTTATATACGTGAACAGCTTCTTTTTGTTTATCCGGCGTATAAATATCTTCGATGTCGACGACGCCATATGTTTCTCCGCCGTAAGTCAGTTTCACCGTGTCGCCGACGGCAAGCTCAGCCGCTTTTTCTGAATCGACCGGAAGCGTGATCGGCAAGGACCAGACAACCCCGGATGCCAGACGCATACTTTCAACGACTGACACGTAATCTTTTTCTGTGAAAAATCCTTCAATCGGGCTGTACCCCCCGATGCCGATCAGCTCTAAATCAGCGAACGAAATCAAATCAAGCTCAATTTCTTTTTGGACGGATGTAAGATCATACTGCTCATTCACCCGGTTAATTAATGTTCCTCCGTGCGGTGCTAAACTCATAATACATGATTCCTCCCAGTTAACAGATAAATAAACTCAGATTAATAGTTAAATGCCCCCGCCTTGTTCATGGACAGAGCGTTTCTCTTTTCGGATGGCTTTCATCAGACTGGCGGCTCCGCCAGCTGCCAAAAGCACGCTGGCCATCATAAAGATGGAATAGTAATCTCCTTTTAACAGCAGGGAGACAAGCAGATACGAAATCGATAGTGACAAAAACGGCGAAACGACCCATACTTTGAGCATCGTTTTCACGACTTCTTTATGAAAAACGTTCGGCCCGTTTTTGGCCATTCCGATACCGATAATTGATGATGATGTGACTTGCGCCAATGGGACCGGCAGACCGAAGACGGAACTGATAATGACAAGCCCCGCGCCGGTTCCTGAAAGCAGTATGCCTTCTCCGGCTGAAAATCTCGTAATCTTTTTCCCGTTGGTTTCAAGCACTTTACGTCCTAAAAGCAGAGCGCCGAGAGCGACAAAGATGCCTCCGTACAGCGTTCCTTTGGACACGCTGAGCACGCCCGCAGCAACCAGAGGGCCCACTGCATTTGCGACATTATTCATTCCGGCTGAAAAAGCTTCCCAAAACCCCGCAATCAGCAGCACAATCCCTAAAATCTTCTGTTTCCGATTCGAAATGACTCGAATATTCAGAGAACTGAATACCTTCGAGACGAGAAACGTGAAACAGAACGCGACAAACGGTACAAGCACCCAAAAACTCACGATGACCAAAAGATGCTGTAAAAACAATACTTTGTACGCGACGCCGACACCGACAATCGCCCCGACAGTGACCTCACTCGTCGACAGCGGAATGCCGAGCACATTCGCCGTGAATAACGATAGCGCCGCCGATCCGATAATAATGCAGACAATGGTGAGCGTAATGGTTTGTTCGGGAATGATTCCGCCGCTGATCGTCTTAACAACTTCACCGCCGCCGATAACCGCCCCTGACAGGACTCCGGCCGCGCAGATGATCAGCGCATACGTTTTCTTTTTAACGGCGCCGGACCCGTAAGCGACTCCCATTGAAGCCGCGGCTCCGCTGGCTCCGATATTCATGGCAAAAAACAGGCAGAATAAAATAGCGGCTAATTCCATCGAGCAGCTCCTTTATTCATGCAGTCCGCATTCTGTTTTCGCCATGCCGTTCCATCTGCCGCTCCGCAAATCTTCCGCGGTAAACGCAGGTGAAGTGCACGGTTCACAGCCGATGCTCGGATACCCCTGATCGTGGAGGATATTGTAATCCAGCTCATGCTTGGAAGTATATCTCCAGATGTCTTTCCATGTCCAATGGATCAGCGGGCATACTTTAATTGATTGAAACTTGTCGTCTTTATTCAGGAAATTCGTATTCGCCCGGCTCGGCCCTTGATCCCGGCGAAGACCGGACAGCCATGCCGGATGCCCCGCGAGCGCTTCTCTTAACGGCAGAATTTTTCTGATGTAGCAGCACTGGTTCGGTTCTCTTTCCCACAGTTTATCTCCGTGAGCCTCGGCCTGTTCCTCAAGAGTAAGGCTTGGCTTTTTCAGGATAATGTTCAGCCCCGGGTAACGCTCTTTCACTTTTTCGATCGTTTCAAATGTTTCTTTAAAGTGAAGACCCGTATCAAGAAACACGATTTCCGCGTCTTTCTTTACTTTAGAAATTAAATCGATCAGGACGATGCCTTCAATCCCGAAGCTGCACGCGTAAACAAGCTGGTCTCCGTAGTGGCCGTATGCCCATTTTAAAACGGACAGCGCGCCTTTATAGGAATCGTCTTCCGGAAATGTAATCGCCGGCTCTTCCCATGTGTCATACGTTAGCATTTTTTCTTTCCTCCTCCCGGAGACAATCAAACAGCTGTTGTTTTCTGCCGGTTGTCTTATCCCTCAATCTTTTTTTCATATAAAAAACTTTCAATCCAGCGGAATGAAAGACAATGACCCGGTATAGCCCTTATCTTCAAAATGCTGTGCATTTTTCTGGATGCGGCACCTTGCAATTCACGCAGGTTGCCGGGCGTCATCGGTCCAGTCCCTCAGCCGCTCTTGATAAGCTTTTTAGATTTGTACTAAATTTTAGCACAATTCTAACAGAAGTCAACCCGAGTTTTTTGATAGGAATAATAAAACAGGCCCTGAGGCCTGTTTTTATTGTCATTATTTTTTAAACCAATCTTTTGATTCGGGATTCAATTTCCATGATTTCAGTTTTTCAATGTCATCTGAATGTATCGTTCCGTTTGCAAGCGCGACTTCAATCAGCGTGTCATAATCCGTTAACGAGTAATAAGGAAGACCCGCTTTTTTAAAGGCTTCTTTTGCTTTCGGCAGTCCGTATGTAAAAATGGAAATGACGCCGAGGACTTCCGCGCCCTCTCTTTGAAGGGCCGCCGCAGCTTCAAGCACGCTGCCCCCGGTAGAAATCAAGTCTTCAATCACGACTGTTTTTTGTCCTTTCTTAATGGCGCCTTCTATTTGATTTCCTTTGCCGTGCGCTTTCGGTTTGCTTCTGACGTAGCACATCGGCGCGCCTGTACGATCTGCGAGAAGCGCAGCATGCGGAATGCCCGCCGTTGCAGTGCCCGCGATCATCTCCGCCTCGGGAAAATGCTCTTTCAGCAGTTTGCCGAGCCCGTCCGCCACATCATTTCTCACTTTTGGATACGACAATGTCAGACGGTTGTCACAATAGATCGGTGATAAAATGCCGCTCGCCCACGTAAACGGCTCATTCGGGCGTAAAAAGACAGCTTCAATGTGTAATAGATGTTTTGCGATAGCCTGTTTCATCGGCGAACGCCCTCCCATTCCAGTTTAATTGCTTCATATGCTTTAACGGGGTTTTCCGCTTTTGTAATTGAGCGGCCCACGACGATGGCTGACGAACCGTTTTCTTTCGCAAATGACGGAGTCGCCGTCCGGACTTGATCGTCAGCTGCGTCACTGGCCGTGCGGATGCCCGGTGTGACTGTCAGAAATGAAGGCCGGACCGCTTCATAAATGGCTTTTGTTTCATGTACCGAACATACCACTCCGTCCAGCCCGCACTCTTCCGCCATTTTGCCGTAATGCACAACCGTTTCTAACAGCGGCTTATGCAGCAGAAGCTCTTCCTTCGCCACCTGCTCTGAAGTGCTGGTCAGCTGAGTCACCGCGATTAAAGACGGGCGTTTTCTGCCGGCCGGCGTGCCTTCTTCAAGCCCCTCTAGGGCCGCGCGCATCATGCGTGCGCCCCCTGCCGCATGCACATTGACGAGATCAACGCCGAGGCCGGCAAGCCGCTTCATCGCTTTATTGACCGTAGTCGGGATATCATGAAGCTTTAAATCTAAAAATATATCACAATTCCGTTCTTTTAATTGGTGAATGATGGCGGGGCCTTCCTGATAAAAAAGTTCCATCCCCGTTTTGACAAAAAGCCTTTCCTTTTCAAACAAGTCTAAAAACGTTAAAGTCTCTTCCCCTGATGCAAAATCAAGCGCGATGATGGGCAGGTTGTTTTTCATGTTTCCAGCTCCTTCCGATGCATTCACTTACAGATTGAAAGCCGTGTTGGCGCAGCACACGGGGGAGCTGTTCTATGATTTCCGGGCAGACGAACGGATTGACGAAGTTCGCCGTGCCGACGGCAACCGCACTCGCTCCCGCAAGAAGAAATTCTAATGCATCCTCTGCGGTCTGAACGCCGCCCATCCCGATAATCGGGATTTGAACGGCCTGGCTGACTTCGTATACCATCCGGATGGCGACCGGTTTGATCGCCGGGCCTGACAGTCCGCCCGTTTTATTTGCTAAGATCGGCCGTCCCGTCTTGAGATCGAGCCTCATCCCGATGAGTGTATTAATCATCGTCAGACCGTCAGCACCGGCCGCTTCAATCGCTTTGGCAATTTCGGTTATGTTTGCGACATTAGGCGAAAGCTTCACATACACAGGCACTGCGGAAACTTCTTTCACCGCTTTTGTCAGTTCGGCCGCCATGACGGGATCAGTGCCAAAAGCAATCCCCCCCGTTTTGACATTCGGACATGAAATGTTAAGCTCAAGCGCATGCACATTCGGAGCTTGGCTGATGTGCTCGGCCACTTCTTTATAGTCGTCCACCTGAGAACCGGCGACATTTGCGATAATCGGCGTGTCAAATTGTTCGAGCCAAGGCAGCTCATGATTGAGCACATGCTCAAGGCCGGGATTTTGCAGTCCGATGGCATTCAGCATTCCCGCGCTTGTCTCCGCCACTCTCGGCGTCGGATTTCCGAAGCGGGCTTCGTTCGTCGTGGCTTTAATCATAATGCCTCCGAGGCATGATAAATCGTAAAATCCGGCATATTCTTTCCCGAAACCGAAACATCCGGAAGCGGGGATGATCGGATTTTTCAATTGGAGACCCGGCAGATTCACTTCTAACATTACAGCGCCACCTCCTCAGCTTTAAATACCGGCCCGTCAAGGCAGACCTTTACATAGGATGTATCGCTTTCACCCGTGCGGCACACGCAGGCGAAGCAGGCCCCGATGCCGCAGCCCATCCGCTCTTCCATCGAAAGGTAAACCTCTTTATGGCCGTACTGCTGCTTCAGAGCTTTCAGCATCGGTGTCGGTCCGCAGCTTAGCAGGACATCGAATTCGAGCTGCTTTTCACGGATGATATCGGTGACAAATCCTTTCTCTCCATATGTTCCGTCAGCCGTCGCCACATAGGTGTCTCCGTACGCACGACATTCCTGTTCGTAAAAAACATCCTTTGCTGATTGAAATCCAAGCACATGAATGACGTTTACGCCTTTTTCCGTCAGGCGCTTTGACAGTTCCTGCAAAGGCGGAACCCCGACTCCGCCTCCGACTAACAGCGCGGTTTTGCCGGGTTCAATCCGCCGGACGGGGAATCCGTTGCCGAGAGGGCCGAGAACGTCTATCCTGCCGCCCTCTTTTTTCTCGGACAAAAGACGCGTTCCCTCACCGTCAGCTCTGTAGATAACGGATACTTCATTCGCGGCGAAATTGACGTCCGCAATGCTGAGCGGTCTTCTTAATAGCGGCGTGACCGCGTCACTCACCTTCAGATGAAGAAATTGACCCGGCTCGGTAAGGTGCCGGACAAGCTCTCCTTTCAGCACCATCTTATAAATCCGGTCGGCAATTTCTAAGTTGGATTGAACAGTCAAATGCGCTTTCTTCATATCGTGACTGCCGCCTTTTGATTGGTTTCGGATGCAGGCATATGATCCGCCCGGAATGTCATGCTTTCCAGTACCCGCAAAATGGCTTCGGCCGTATCTAAAGATGTCAGGCAGGCGACTCCGTTCTCAACGGATTCGCGGCGGATTCTGAAGCCGTCTCTGGCCGGCTGTTTGCCCTTTGTCAGCGTATTGATGACAAATTGCGCTTCGCCGTTTCTGATGACATCGAGCAGATTTTTCCCTTCTTCGCCGATTTTCCCGACGACCTGAGCCGGAATCTGAGCGTCTTTCAAATAAGCCGCCGTTCCTTCCGTTGCCAAGATTTTATAGCCGATGGCGTGGAACCGCTTGGCGATCAGCAGTCCTTCTTCTTTATCTTTATCGGCAACAGTCAACAGCACTGAGCCGTAGTTCGGGATTTGAATGCCAGAAGCAATCAGCGCTTTATAGAGCGCTTTTTCCAAGGTTGAATCTTTGCCCATGACCTCTCCCGTCGACTTCATTTCAGGGCCTAACGTAATATCCACTCTTCTCAGCTTCGCGAATGAGAAGACAGGCGCTTTCACGAATACCCCCTGCTGTTCAGGCTGCAGCCCCTCTTGATAGCCGAAATCAGCAAGCTTTTGGCCGAGAATGACCTTTGTCGCCAGGTTCGCCATTGGGATTTTTGTGATTTTGCTTAAGAACGGCACGGTTCTGCTTGACCGCGGATTTACCTCAAGCACATACACCTCGCCTTTCGACAGTACGAACTGGATGTTCAGCAACCCGATGATGTTAAGGCCTTTTGCCAAGGCTACAGTGTATTGTTCGATTTTTTTCTTTATGTCTTCGCTTAAAGACTGAGGCGGATAGACGGCGATTGAATCCCCTGAATGGACGCCGGCCCGCTCGATATGCTCCATAATTCCCGGAATAACGACTGTTTCGCCGTCAGATACGGCATCGACTTCGATTTCTTTCCCCGTCAGATAACGGTCGATTAACACCGGATGCTGCGGGTTGATTTTGACCGCATTTTTCATATAGTGAAGCAGCTCTTCTTCGTGATAGACGATTTCCATCGCCCGGCCGCCGAGCACATACGAAGGGCGGACAAGTACCGGATAGCCGATGGATGCGGCGATTTTGACAGCTTCGTTCACCGACACGGCGGTTTTTCCGAGCGGCTGCGGCACATTCAGCGCCTCAAGCGCCTGCTCGAACTTATCCCGGTCTTCCGCACGGTCTAAATCTTCTAGTGATGTGCCGAGAATTTTGACGCCGCGGGCGCTCAATTCTTCCGCAAGATTGATCGCCGTCTGGCCGCCGAATTGGACAACAACGCCTTCCGGCTGTTCCAAATCGATGATGTGCATGACATCTTCAACCGTTAGCGGTTCAAAATACAGTTTGTCTGATATGCTGAAATCAGTGGACACCGTCTCAGGATTGTTGTTGATAATAATCGCTTCATAGCCTGCCTGCTTGATCGCCCAGACAGAATGAACGGTCGCATAGTCAAATTCGACGCCCTGTCCGATACGGATCGGCCCGGAACCGAGGACGACGACGCTTTTTCTTGAAGTAACCTCAGACTCGTTCTCTTCCTCATATGTGCTGTAGAAGTACGGGGTTTCTGATTCGAATTCCGCCGCACATGTATCCACCATTTTATATACAGGCTTGATGTCTGCTTCTTTTCGCATTTGGTACAGCTCTTGTTCCGGCATATTCCATTCCCGGCTGATATATTTGTCGGAGAAACCGAGTTCCTTCGCTGTCTGAAGGACGGCGAGGCTGCCTTTTTCCGCTTTCAACTCTGTTTCAAAAGCGACCAGCTTCCAGAGCTTGTGCAAAAAGAATACGTCAATTGCGGAAAACTCATGAAGCTGCTCCACTGTATAGCCTCTTCTGAACGCTTCAGCAAGATAAAACAGGCGTTCATCCCCGGCTTTTCTGATCCGTTTTTCCAAAAGTCCGTCCGAAATCTCTTCCGCATCCTTCAGTTCCAGGTGATAGACATCGGCTTCCAGTGAGCGGACCGCCTTTAACAGCGATTCTTCAAGGGTGCGTCCGATGGCCATGACCTCTCCGGTGGCTTTCATTTGCGTCCCGAGCCTGCGGTTTGCCGACTCAAATTTGTCGAACGGCCAGCGCGGGATTTTAGAAACGACATAGTCAAGCGCGGGCTCAAAAGCCGCATATGTTTTTCCCGTTACGGGATTCATCATTTCATCAAGAGAAAGCCCGACTGCGATTTTCGCCGCAAGCTTTGCGATCGGGTAACCCGTCGCTTTTGAAGCGAGGGCAGATGAGCGGCTCACCCGCGGATTCACTTCGATAATGTAATATTGGAAGCTGTCGGGATCGAGCGCGAGCTGAACATTACAGCCGCCTTCAATGCCGAGCGCGCGGATCAGCTTTAATGAAACATTGCGCAAAAGCTGGTATTCCCGGTCGCTCAAAGTCTGGCTCGGGGCAACGACGATGCTGTCTCCCGTGTGGATGCCGACCGGATCGATATTTTCCATGTTGCAGACGACGATCGCGTGATCTCTGCTGTCTCTCATGACTTCATATTCGATCTCTTTGTAACCGGCAATGCTTTTTTCCAGAAGGCACTGATGGACGGGGCTGAGTTTTAATCCGTTTTCGACGATCTCTTTCAGTTCTGCTTCATTCGAGCAGATGCCGCCGCCCGTTCCGCCTAATGTGTAAGCGGGGCGCACGATAACCGGAAACCCGATCCGGCCGACAAATTCCTCGGCTTCCTGTAGAGTGCGGATGATCTCACTTTCCGGCACCGGTTCATTCAGCTCATTCATCAGCGTACGGAATAAGTCGCGGTCTTCCGCCTGCTGGATGGCGGACAGCTTTGTGCCGAGCACTTCCACCCCGCATTCCTCAAGAACCCCGAGTTCAGACAGCTCGACGGCAAGGTTCAGTCCGGTCTGTCCTCCCAGAGTCGGCAGGATGGCGTCCGGCTGTTCTTTTCTGATAATACGCGTGAGAAACTCCGGCGTCAGCGGCTCTATGTATACCCGATCAGCCATTTCCGTATCCGTCATAATCGTTGCCGGATTCGAGTTGACGAGAACGACTTCATAGCCTTCTTCCTTTAAAGCGAGACACGCCTGTGTGCCCGCATAATCAAATTCCGCCGCCTGTCCGATAATAATCGGGCCTGATCCGATCACTAAAATCTTTTTAATATCTACGCGTTTTGGCATACCGCTTCCCCTTCTTTCTCAGTTGTTTCGATCAAGTCAATGAATCTGTCAAATAAATGATTGGCGTCTTCCGGCCCCGGTGAAGCTTCAGGGTGGTACTGAACCGTAAATGCCGGCAATGTTTTATGCTTGAGTCCTTCGATCGTTTGATCATTGATCGCAATGTGCGTCACTTCAAGCTCTGTCTTATCTATTGAAGAAACTGTATATCCGTGGTTTTGGGCGGTTAAAGCGACTTTCCCTGTCGCAAGCTCTTTAACCGGATGATTGGAACCCCTGTGTCCGAATTTCATTTTTTCCGTTTCCGCTCCGGATGCCAGCGCAAATAATTGGTGGCCGAGGCAGATTCCGAATAACGGCACCTTCCCGAGTATGCCTTTTATCATTTCAATGGCTTCCGGCACATCTTTCGGATCTCCGGGTCCGTTAGAAAGCATGATGCCGTCCGGCTTGAGCTGAAGCACTTCTTCCGCCGTTACATTGTACGGCACAACGATGACATCGCATTTTCTTTTGTTTAACTCTCTTAAAATGCCGTGCTTCATACCGAAATCGACGAGTACGATGCGTTTGCCGCGGCCCGGACTCGGATATGCCGTTTTCGCAGATACTTGAGCGACTTGATTTCTCGGCAGTTCCGTTTCTTTCAGCCTTGCAAGAACCTCTCCGACATTCTCCTCACTTGAAGCAAACGTTCCTTTTAATGCGCCGGCCGTGCGGATCATTCTTGTGAGCTTTCTCGTGTCAATCCCTTGTAAGCCGGGGATATTTTTCATTTTCAAATACTCGTCAAGCGTGTAAGCCGAACGCCAGTTGGAAGGCAGCTCGCACAGTTCTTTTACGATCAGCCCTTTTACAAAAGGAGTGATGGATTCAAAGTCATCTCTGTTAATTCCGTAGTTGCCGATCAGAGGATACGTCAGCGTCACGATCTGCCCGCAGTAAGAAGGGTCTGATAAAATTTCCTGATAACCGGTCATTCCCGTGTTGAATACAACTTCACCCGCGGTATGTTCCAGGCTCCCGAATGCTTCACCCTCAAATACCGCTCCATTTTCCAGCACTAGTCTTCTTTTCATTTGACGAGTCTCCCTTCTTCGTATGCAAGCTTACCGGCAGCCATCGTTGCAACAGGCCAGCCGAAGCACTTCATCTTGTTGAATGGCGTATTTTTTCCTTTAGATAAAAATGTATCTTTGTCAATGGCCGCTTCTTTTTCCAGATCAATCAGGGTAATGTCAGCCGGCGCCCCCGGTGCAAGCTTTCCGTACGGAAGACCGAATGCCTCGCAAGGTTTTACCGTCATGAAATCAACCAGCTGCTTCAGCGTCCACGTCCCGTTTTTCACAAAATGTGTGTACAGAAGCGGAAAGGCTGTTTCTAAACCGACGATACCGAAAGGCGCAAGCTTCATATCCGTGTTTTTCTCT
The DNA here is from genome assembly GCF_021228595.1 of Bacillus sp. FCW2. Classification (NCBI taxonomy): domain Bacteria; kingdom Bacillati; phylum Bacillota; class Bacilli; order Caryophanales; family Bacillaceae; genus Bacillus; species Bacillus sp. FCW2. The sequence continues at coordinate 1,976,229 of NZ_CP089436.1, forward strand.
TCTTCTGTATGCGGCGCATGGTCAGTGGCGATGAAATCAATCGTACCGTCTAACAGCCCTTCAATCAGCGCCTCTCTGTCCTCTTTGCTGCGAAGCGGCGGATTCATTTTAAAATTGGTATCAAGTCCCGGGATATCTTCGTCACAAAGCAGCAGGTGGTGCGGCGACACTTCCGCCGTCACGCGGATTCCCGCTTTTTTTGCGTCTCTTACGGCTCTGACGGATTCTTTCGTGCTGATATGACACACATGGTAATGGCAGTCCGCCGCTTCCGCTAGCAGGACGTCACGGGCGATATGTACCGCTTCACAAATGGAAGGTATGCCGTTCAGGCCGTTCGCTTTTGAAAAAGATCCTTCATGCACGCTTCCTCCGTAAATAAGCGAGTTATCCTCACAATGAGCGACAATCGCTTTATTCATTGAAGCCGCCCGTTTCATGGCTTCATACATCATTCCGGCCGTCTGAACGCCGACGCCGTCATCGGTGAAGGCGAATGCGCCCGCTTCATGAAGCGCCTCAAAATCTGTCATTTCTTCGCCGGTTTGTCTGATCGTAATGGATGCGTAAGGAAGGACCCTGACAGATGAGGTTTCTTTGATCCGGTTTTGCAGCCATTCCATCTGCTCTTTCGTATCCGGCACCGGTCTTGTATTCGGCATGGCTGCGACTGTGGTAAAGCCGCCCCGCGCCGCGGCTTTAGAGCCCGTCTCAATGGTTTCTTTTTCCTCGCCGCCCGGTTCTCTGAAGTGGACATGAAGGTCTACGAGCCCCGGTGAAACGAACAGTCCCTCAGCGTCGATCACCGTTTCTCCGTCTTTCGCTGTCAGAAGCCCGGTTTCCGTAATGAATTCACCCGTTACCCGGATATCCTGTACCACTTTTTCTCCTTGTTCATTTAACATCCAGCCGTTTTTAATGAGATAAGACATAAGCCGCTTCTCCCCTTTTCACATTGGTTTGCAGTGCTCTTTTTAAGACTGCCATTCTGATATACACACCATTTTCCATTTGTTTAAAGATTCTTGATTTTCCGCATTCAACTAATGTTGTGTCAATTTCGACTCCTCTGTTCACCGGTGCGGGATGCATGATGATGGCATGCCGCTTCATGCTCCCCGCCCGCTTTGCGGTCAGCCCGTATGCTTCCAGGTAGCCTTTTTGGTCGGCTTCTGTCTGATGCCTTTCATTTTGGATGCGGAGCAGCATGACGACATCTGAAGCTTGTATGGCTTCATCCGTCTGAACACAGGTGCCGAAGGCGTTTTTCTCATCCTGCCATTGCGGCGGACCAGAAAACAGCACGCGTGCGCCGAGCCTTGTCAGCACCTCGGCATTCGACCTTGCCACCCTGCTGTGTTTGATATCGCCATGAATGGAAACCGTCAGGCCCTGAAAGGTCTCAAATTCCTCTTGAATCGTCATTAAATCGAGTAATGACTGAGTCGGGTGCTGGCCGCAGCCGTCGCCGGCGTTTAAGATCGGAATATTGACTCTGCCGGTCAGATCTTTGTAATATTCATCCGTGCTGTGCCGGATGACGCAGGCGTCCGCTCCGATTGATTCCAGTGTTTTGACCGTGTCATATAAGGACTCGCCTTTTTGAACGCTTGTGCTCGTATCGTCTAAGCTGAGCACGTTCATTCCGAGTTTCTTTTCCGCCACTTCAAAACTGAACCGCGTTCTCGTGCTCGGTTCAAAAAACAGATTCGCAACAAATTTTCCCGCGAGATCGGGGCGGACTGTTCCCTCTTTTATCGCTTTTGCCTCACACAGCAGTTCTGTAATTTCAGCCGTGCTCAGTTCAGACATCGCCGTTAAATGATTCATGTTTTTCTCCTCCGTTTCCGCTTGAAGGCCGTAAAAAACACCCCGGTCTATAGACTCGGGGTGCGGTTAAAGAGAGAAGCAGCGTACAGCTTCTTCCCGTTATAACCCTTCCAAGCCTCTCTGGACTTTCTTTAAAAGGTTTTACATATGATTTTGTTTTTCTGATGCAATCGCGTCTTCTTCATTTGCATGCGGCAGGATGAGGTTCAGGATGACTCCGACGATTGCCGCAAGCGCCATGCCGGATATTTGGAACCCGCCTTTTGATACTTGAATAAAAGCCCCTCCGACGCCGATCACGAGGATGACGGATGTGATAATTAAATTTCTCTTGTTTTCATAATCAATGTTGTTGTCAATCAGCATTCTTAAGCCGCTGGAGGCGATAATTCCGAAGAGCAGGAAGGAAACGCCTCCCATAACCGCGGACGGAACAGAGCTGATCAGCGCTGATACTTTTCCGATAAATCCGAAGCACAGCGCAATCACACCCGCGCCGCCGATGACAAAGACGCTGAAAACTCTCGTAATTGCCAGTACACCGATGTTTTCGCCGTATGTTGTCGTCGGCGGGCCGCCGATTAACGAAGCGATAATCGTCGCTACGCTGTCCCCCATTATGGAGCGGTGCAGTCCCGGCTTTTTAATGAAATCCTGTCCGACGACTTTACTCAGCACCATTTGGTGGCCGATATGTTCTGACATCGTCACGAAAGCGACCGGCACCATCGCAGCCGCAATGCCCAATGTCACTGACGGCGTATAGTCTTTGAAAGGGATGATAAATTCAGGAGCGGCGAACCATTTTGCATCAATGACCGGCTGAAAATTGACGATGCCCTGTGTCAGCGCAAACAGATATCCGCCTATAATGCCGATCAATACCGGAATCAGGCTTAAAAATCCCCGTAAAAAGATGGCGCAGATAATGGTGATTGCCAAAGTGACGCCGGCTACACTGAAATGTTTCAAGCTGTAGACGAGTTCCTTCGCATTCGGATCAGCATACATTGCCATATTGACGGCTGTGCTTGCCAGTCCGAGGCCGATGACGATGATGACCGGCCCGACGACCACCGGGGGCAGCAGCTTCATCAGCCACCCCGTTCCAAGCTGCCTGATGAGAAGTGCGATCAGGCCGTACACAATTCCCGCCAGGAAAGCGCCGACCATGGCAGCCCCCGGCCCTCCCGTCGCCTTCACCAAGATAATCGGTGATATAAAGGCGAATGATGAGCCGAGATAAGCGGGAATCTGGCCTTTTGTCACCAAGAGATAGGCGAGTGTCCCGATTCCGCTCGTGACAAGCGCCACTGCCGGGCTCATTCCGACCAGTTTCGGCACGAGTATGGTTGAGCCGAACATGGCGAATAAATGCTGCAGGCTGAATGACAGCCAGGACAATGGATTGGGGACGTCCCTGACTCCCAGGTTTACTTTTTTCTTACTCATGGCGTTTTCCTCCCGGTTGACTTTCAAATGGTATAAAAAAACCTCTTTGCTTTTTGCGCAAAGAGGCATACAAAACCCGGCCGCGTCGATCCGCCCGGCTTTGTGTTTTAAAATCCTCTTTGCAAACTCTCTGGAATGCATTTAAAAAGGGTGATTATTCATTTTCATAAATGGCGACCATATCAGTCTGATCAACTTCGCTCAGCTGAACCATCACTTTTTCAGCTTTTGAGGTCGGAATGTTTTTCCCGATATAGTCCGCTCTGATCGGCAGTTCCCGGTGCCCTCTGTCGACAAGCACGGCAAGCTGTATTGATGACGGCCGCCCGACATCAACGAGGGCATCCATCGCAGCTCTCACCGTCCGGCCGGTATAAAGCACATCATCAACCACAATGACCTTTTGGTCTGTGATATCGGCCGGAATGTCCGCGCCTTTTACAAGCGGCTCTTCATTGCTCGTTTTTTTCGTGAGATCGTCACGGTAAAGGGTGATATCGATTTCCCCGACGGTGACCGGATTCCCTTCAATCTGTTCGATCCGCTCGGCCAGCCGCTTCGCTAAATAAATGCCTCTTGTTTTAATTCCTACAAGAATGCAGTCATACATTCCTTTATTCCGTTCGATCATTTCATGGGCTATCCTTGTGAGCGCCCTTCTGATGGCCTGTTCGTCGAGAATAACAGCTTTTTGATTCACTCGTGACACCTCTCCATTCGTATATAAGAAGAAAAAACCCCTCCTGCCAGAGCATAGAGGGGTTCCTTTCCAGGACGAAGACACACGTGTATCTCTTCTGTCCTATCCGTTATCCTTCTCAGCCTCTCTGGACTGTGTTAAAGAATCTATTCAGCTTGTTTTTATTATTTCAGAAAAGAAACTCGCTGTCAATGGCTATTTCTTAAATCTTCAATGAGTTTTTTCATATCTTCAGGAAGGGGCGCTTCAAACTCAATGTATTCGCCCGTCCGCGGGTGGTCAAAACCTAATATTCCGGCATGAAGCGCCTGACCGTTAAAATCAACGGTTTTTCTCGGTCCGTATTTCGGATCGCCTGCCAAAGGAAACCCGATATATTTCATATGAACACGGATCTGATGCGTTCTTCCGGTCTCAAGACGGCACTCTACGAGCGTGAAATCTTGAAAACGCTCAAGCACGTGGAAATGCGTAACTGCGTTTTTGCTGCTTTCTCTTGTTACGGTCATGCTTTGACGGTCTTTTTTATCTCTCCCGATCGGAGCGTCAATCGTTCCGTCATCATGTGAAATCATCCCGTGGACAACCGCTGTGTACTTTCTGGTCACGGTTTTATTGACGAGCTGATTAACGAGTGATTCATGCGCCATATCGTTTTTAGCGACCATTAACAGACCGGAAGTATCTTTATCAATACGGTGGACGATTCCCGGGCGCATGACGCCGTTAATGCCGGAAAGGTCGTTGCAGTGAGCCATCAATCCGTTTACAAGCGTCCCTGTCACATGGCCGGGCGCCGGGTGTACAACCATGCCCCGCGGTTTGTTCACAACCAAGACGTCCTGATCCTCATAGTAAATGTCCAAATCCATCGGCTCCGCAAGCACGTCCAGTTCTTCCGGTTCAGGAATGGTGACGTTTACCTGATCGCCGGGCTGCATTTTGTAGTTCGCTTTTACGGATTTGCCATTAACGGATACCAGTCCCTCTTTTACCCATTGCTGCACTTGAGTGCGTGACCAGTTTTCTCCCGTTGAAGCCAAAAATTTATCAATCCGTTCGCTCTTTTGTTCAGGCTGAACGGTTATCTCAAATTGATTCATGTTATTGCTCCTTCTTTTTACCGCTGTCAAACAGCATATGAATAAATAAAAGTATTACACCGACGCACAGTGAGGAGTCCGCGATATTAAAAATCGGATAGTGATAATCCACGATGATGACATGAATAAAATCCACCACTTCCTGGCGCGCTGCCCGGTCAATAAAGTTTCCGGCCGCACCGCCCAGCATTAAGCCGAGAGAAATTCCGAGTAACATCTGCCCTTTTGCATAACGCTGTATGTAATAAACGATTCCGATAATCACGGCGATGGTAATGACGTAGAAAAACCACATTTGGCCGGCTAAAATCCCCCACGCCGCTCCCGTGTTGCGATGAGATGTGATATAAAGCACCTGATTGATGACAGGTATGCTTTGTCCCAATTCCATATGGCTGACGACAAGCCATTTGGTCAATTGGTCGGCAATAATAATAAAAAGAGCGATAAGATAATAAAGCACACACGTTCCTCCAGTATACAGTTACTTTTATCCTTTATGAATTTTATCAGTAAAAGATGCCAGAGTAAAGGCAGATCATAAGCGCATGCAAACAGACGCTGTCACTCATACAGCGCCTGATCATATGCATAATCTCCGGGTTCCCAATATGGAAGGGTTTTCTTTTCAAATTGAGCGGGATAATAAAAATCATCAGCGGTTCTGGCCGTCGGCAACACCGCAAGTTTTTCAATCGGAATGGGGGCGCCTGTTTTTTCACAATAACCGTACGTATTGTTTTCAAACTTAGACAGGGCAAGAAGAACGTCCTGAAGTTCTTCTTTTATATGATAGATCAGAGTTGCTTCTTGGTCGTTCATTGAAGGTTCAACAGATGCTGACATTTGAAAGCAAGAATATTCGAATAATCTTGATTGAAGTTCTTCTTTCATCATGAGAAGCTCCGTGTGGATTGCGGTCAGTTGATCATTCATTCATCACAACTCCTGCTCTTGATGTTATGGCTTTATTGTTGCCCCCAGAGCGCCATTTGAAGCCCATAAGATTTTTCCTGTCGTTCTAATCGATGACATTGCTGGCATGTAAAAAAGCGCCCGGCTGACACCGGGCGCTTTCCCATTTATTATTTTTGATAATATTTTTCAACGATTTCTGCATTGCGCAGTGATAATGTCGGATATTTCGGATTGGCTCCGACATCTTTAGAAATGACGCGGGAACGCTCACACATCTGGCCTTCCGCTTTTTCTACGGTCATTTTTCCTGTTGTGAAACTTTGCGCGTTTTCAGGCGCTTCACTTTCGTCTTTTACTGTCAGTTCTGAGACGATAAACAGCTGCGCGATGTTTTCTTTAATGGATGACAAGAGGTCGCGGTTTTCTTTGTTCGGATACAAAGTCAGGCTCGCTTCCAATGATCTTCCGATAATTTTTTCGTTACGGGCTGTTTCCAAAGCTTTCAGCACGTCGTTTCGAAGCTCCATGAAGCGGTCGAACTTTTCTTCTGTCGCTTGACTGTCCGGAACAGCAATGGTTTCCGGCATATCTGTCAGCTGCACGCTTGCTTCTTCAACAAATGATAAGTGAGACCACATTTCATCCGCCGTATGCGGGAGAATCGGCGCCGTCAGCTTCACTAACGCCAGCAGCGTTTCATAAAAGACGGTCTGCATGCTGCGGCGGTCCGGATGATCCGCATGCTCGATGTACACAACATCTTTTGCAAAATCAAGATAGAAGGAGCTGAGCTCGATCGTACAGAAATTGTGAATGCTGTGATAAACCACCGCAAATTCATATTCATCGTACGCTTTTTTCACCTTATCAATCAGCTTATTCAGCTTGATCAGCATATATTGATCCACTTCGCGGAGATCTTTTACATCAACGGCATTGACACTTGGATTGAAATCGAACAGGTTGCCGTGAAGGAAGCGGAACGTGTTGCGGACTTTCCGGTATACTTCCGCAACCTGCTTCAGAATGGCGTCAGACACGCGAACGTCCGCCTGATAATCCACTGACGATACCCATAATCTTAAGATGTCGGCACCAAGCTGTTTCATGACTTTAGCCGGAACAACAACGTTACCGATTGATTTACTCATCTTGCGTCCTTCTCCATCCAGTGCGAACCCATGGCTGAGCACACCTTTATACGGCGCTTTTCCTGTTACGGCTACTGCTGTAGAAAGAGAAGAGTTAAACCAGCCGCGATATTGGTCAGATCCCTCTAGGTATAAATCAGCCGGGCGAACGAGGTCATCACGTTCTTCAAGTACTGCTTGATGTGAAGAGCCTGAATCAAACCAAACATCCATGATATCCTGTTCTTTTGTAAATGTGCCGTTCGGGCTGCCAGGATGCGTAAAGCCTTCCGGAAGAAGATCCTTTGCTTCTTTTTCAAACCAAATGTTTGATCCGTGCTGTCTGAACAATTCAGAAACATGTTCAATGGTTTCATCTGTAATAATCGGTTCTCCGTTTTCAGCGTAAAATACCGGAATCGGCACACCCCACGCACGCTGTCTGGAAATACACCAGTCTCCGCGGTCCCGAACCATGTTGTGCAAACGCTGCTCACCCCATTCAGGAACCCATTTGGTTTCTTTAATGGCATCCAGCAGGTCTGATCTGAAATCTTTAATAGACGCAAACCATTGCGCTGTCGCTCTGAAAATGGTTGGTTTTTTTGTTCTCCAATCATGCGGATAAGAATGAGTAATGAATTCAAGCTTCACAAGTGCGCCTTTTTCATCGAGCTGCTGTGTGATCGCTTTGTTTGCATCATCATAGAACATGCCTTCAAACCCAGGAGCTTCGCTTGTCATTACACCTTTTTCATCGACCGGGCAAAGCACATCTAAACCGTATTTTTGGCCAATGATAAAGTCATCTTCCCCATGTCCTGGCGCTGTATGAACACAGCCTGTTCCGGCATCAGTTGTTACGTGTTCACCAAGCATAACGAGAGAGTCTCTGCCATATAGCGGGTGTTCAGCGGTAATGTTCTCAAGGTCTTTTCCTTTGACCGTTCTTGTCACTTCATACTGATCAAATCCGCATGCTGATGCAACACTTTCGACTAAGGCACTTGCTACGACAAAGCGGTCTTCACCTACTGCAATCACGCTGTACTCAAGATCAGGGTGCACTGAGATTCCGAGGTTCGCCGGAATTGTCCAAGGCGTTGTTGTCCAAATGATGATGCGCTCGCCGTTTTCAAGAACGCCTTTTCCGTCTTTTACACCAAAAGCGACGTAAATAGATGCTGAACGTTTGTCTTGATATTCGATCTCGGCTTCAGCCAGAGCAGACTCACTTGAAGGTGACCAGTTAACCGGTTTAAGGCCTTTGTAAATGTAGCCTCGTTTTGCCATTTCACCAAATACGCGGATTTGCTGCGCTTCGTATTCCGGTTTTAATGTCACGTATGGGTTTTCCCAGTCACCGCGGACACCAAGACGTTTGAATTGCTCACGCTGTCCCTCGATTTGCTTCCAAGCGTACTCTTCGCATAGTTTGCGGAATTCCGCTACTGACATTTCTTTGCGGTTGACCTTTTTGTTTTTCGTCAGCGCCGTTTCAATCGGCAGTCCGTGCGTATCCCAGCCCGGCACGTACGGTGCGTTGTAGCCGCTCATTGATTTATAGCGGACGATGAAGTCTTTCAGGATTTTGTTCAGGGCATGGCCCATGTGGATGTCTCCGTTTGCATAAGGAGGTCCGTCATGCAGCACGAATTTCGGGCGGTCTTTCGTCCGTTCTTGAACAAGACGGTAAATGTCCTGCTCCTCCCAGTCTTTTTGCATGTCCGGCTCACGATTCGGCAGATTTCCGCGCATCGGAAAATCTGTTTTCGGCATTAACAGCGTATCTTTGTAATCCATTTTCATTCCTCCACAACATTTTTCAGAAAATAAAAAAAGCCCTCTCATCCCATAAGGGACGAGAAAGCTTATCTCGCGGTACCACCCTTTTAGAAAAAACGGATCATCCGTCTTTTCCTCTCGAACATCGTAACGTGATGGAACGTCCTTTCCTACTCTCGGTTCAGAAAGGAAACTAAAGGGCTGATCCGCATGATTCCGGCCATCCCGGGCTTTCACCTTCCCCGGGTCGCTTTATAGCCTGTTTTGAGTCATGCCGGTCCCTTTCAATCGTCTTTTCATCTGAATTTATGAACGTATTATATTCGAACGGGCCAGAGAATGTCAAGAAAATCAGAAAATTATTCTTTTTCCTCAAAAACCGCGTCGACTTCATATTCCAGCAGATGATCCCAATCATCGTTCTTCAGCAGGTCGAGCTGCGCCTCAATCAGCATTTGGAAACGTGTTCTGAAGACTTTAGACTGTTTTTTCAGCTCTTCAATTTCCATTGCGATTTTTCTTGATTTGGAAAGCGACTCATTGATGATGCGATCAGCATTTTTTTCTGCTTCACGGACGATCAGCTTCGCTTCTTTCTGCGAGTTGCGCTTTACGTCTTCTGCGGCTTCCTGGGCTACGAGAATTGATTTATTCAGCGTTTCTTCGATATTGGCAAAGTGGCCGATTTTTTCGTCCAGCTCGTTCACTTTCGCCTCAAGCTCCGTTTTTTTACGGAGTGCGATTTCGTAATCTTTTCTGACCTGCATTAAAAATTCATTTACTTCATCTTCATCATATCCGCGAAAACCTTTTGTAAACGTTTTGTTATGGATATCATTCGGCGTTAATGGCATATTGCCACCTCCATTTTTACATTTCAGTACGGTTATCTAGTTCACATTATAAAACAAATACGGCACAGATGGAGAAAAAAACTGAAAAAACGACTCATTTTTGCCGTTCAAATGTAACTTTCCATTTGTCTTTTTTCGTTTTTCCGTCAACTTTTGCCAAACTGCATCGTCCGAAGCCGCGAATCGAGAGCATGTCCCCTTCAGCAACCTGATAAGACGGATCTTCAATGGCTTTCCAATTCACCTTAACGAGCCCGTTTTTCACAAGCGCCTGCGCTTTCTGACGGGATTGCCTGCTCATTGAAGCGCAGACGGCGTCGAGACGCAATGAAGAAACCGTGTCATCCCTTATTTCGACATCTGAAGCGGGAATGTGAAGAGCGGAAAGCTCGATTTTCTCAAGCTTTACCGGCGCTTTGCCCGCTTTGGTCAGCTGAGTGCTGACAAAATCGGCGATTTCACCGGAGACGATGAGCTGCACGGCTTCCTCTGAGAAAATCAGATCGCCGTATTTCTGCCGCTTTAAGCCGATCCCCATTAATGATCCGAGAAGAGAGCGGTGGTCAATGCTGACGAATTTTTCAGCGTATTGAACGTCAAAAGCCCGAAGCTCAAAATCATCCTGTTCAGGTTCCATATATTCAGGGTATAAAATCGCGCGTTTGCGCTCAGCTCTGTCATATCCTCCGAAAAACGCAAGACCGCAGGCGTCGCCGATAACGGCTTTTACAATCACCTGTTCTCTGGGATCTAAGAAATCAGTCAGCTTCATCAGATACTGGTCCAGGACAATCTGTTTCCATTCAAGCGCCTGATCAATAAAAGGCCGCTCGTCTTGTCTGAAGTGCTGGTAAATATCGCTCATGTTCTTTCCTTTCTATGTAAAGAGGCTTGGCTGGTGCCAAGCCCGTATCAAACTGTCGCATTCAAGTATACATTGCGATCATGCGGTATAGGCCCCAAAGTCCCGTCGTGGCAAACCGAAGCACGATAATCGCTACAATCGGGGATATATCCAGCATGGCAATGGGCGGAATGATCCTTCTGAACGGCTCTAAATACGGTTCGCAAATCGCTGCGAGAAACCGTCCGACCGCCGTTTCTCTCGTACTCGGCACCCATGACATAAAGATATAGATGATCAGGGCAAACGAGTAGATGTAAATTAAATAACTCAGAACGGAAAAAATTTGATAAAGAATCATCCTGCTTTACCACCTCTGATGTTCGTCTTCATTTATAAGCTCCGAAATCGTGCCGGAAACGTCGACATTATCAGGCGTGCACAGAAAAATATCTGAACCGATTCTCTGAATGTCGCCGCCGATGGCGTAGACGGTACCGCTTAAAAAGTCGACGATTCTTTTCGCCTGATCATGCTGGATGCGCTGCAGATTGACGACAACCGCCCGCCTGTTCTTTAAATGATCGGCGATTTCCTGCGCTTCCGCATATACACGCGGTTCACTCAACACCACTTTAGAGGATTTCTGAACACTTTGCAAGCTTACTACGTTCTGCTTGCCCTGCGGCTTCTGAGCGTAAGCAGGCTGTTTATCTTTCTGCTGTTCATGCTCTTCCGGATGATCCTGCTCCGTTTCAATGTATTCGTACTCGTACTCCTCCTCATCCATTGAGAAAAAGTTTTTCAGTTTATTTTTCATGCTCATTTGTTTACACCCCCCGGTTCATTTCCGACTAATGAAGAGCCGATTCTGATAAAAGTTGCGCCCTCTTCAACAGCGATTTCATAATCATTTGACATGCCCATTGACAGTTCCCGGCACGGTGCGTTTGTCAGATTCAGTTTTTGCACCTGATCCCTCAGATCACGCAATTGCCGGAAGCAGGCTCTGATCGTTTCTGTATCGTCTGTCAGGGGAGCCATCGTCATCAGGCCCTCTACAGAAATGTTTCTAAACTCAGAAAGCTCTCTGATAAAGGGGATGACCTCCTCTGTTTTCAAACCGTGCTTAGACGGCTCAAGCGAAGTATTCACCTGCACAAAACAGCGAACCGTATGCTGCGCCCGTTTTTCAATCTCTTTTGCCAATGACAGTCTGTCTAAGGAATGAATATAAGACACACGGTCAACGACGGCCTTCACCTTTCTGGACTGAAGACTGCCGATAAAGTGCCACTCCGGGCTGCCTTTGATGACTTCCTGCTTACGGATAAGCTCGGCATCCCGGTTTTCTCCCAGACTTGTAATACCGGCATCAACGGCCTCTTGAGCCCTTTCGGCTGATACGTATTTTGTAACCGCGATGACGGTAACATCTTCGGGGCTTCGGCCCGATCTGTTACATGCTTCGTTTATTCTTTCGTTTATATGTCGTAATTGATCAGCAACACGCAAGATCTTACGCCTCCTTCATTCCGATAAAGGACATCATGCGTCCCGTTTTCCCTTTGTCGCGGCGGTGTGAAAAGAATAGTTCACGCTCTCGTTCGGTGCATAAACCGCTGACTGAAATGTTTTCTTCCGGAATGCCGCAATGTATCAGAAGAAGACGGTTGACCTCTTTTAAATCAAGCTGATACTGGCCTTTTTCCGTTTCGCATATGGCGGATTCAGCCGTAAAAGGCAGCGCCCGCACTTCATTGATGACGCGGTCGTCGACTGTATAGCTTCCCGCGCTGATGGACGGACCGATGACAGCCTGAATATCTGTTAAACGGGAGCCTTCTTCGTTTACCCAGCGTTCCGTCATGATGCGTCCGATTTGTTTGACCGTCCCCTTCCATCCGGCATGGGCAGCGCCGATAATGGATTTCACCGGGTCATAAAAATACAAGGGCACACAGTCCGCAAAACAAAGGGCCAAAAAAAGATTCGCATCTTTCGTGTAGAGCCCGTCCGTCCCGCGGAATGCGGAAGAATAGTCTCTCGCTCCTTTTCCTTTATCCCCGGCTGTCACGCGCCGGACGCGGTTTTCATGTGTCTGGTCGGCGAACACCCAGGAATCCAGATCAGTACCGCATAAGGACGCTATGACTTCACGGTTTGTCACAACATCATGAGCTTCGTCCCGGACGTGCAATCCGGTATTTAATGACTCATACGGAGGATTGCTGACCCCGCCGTTTTTCGTCGTGAATCCGGCGATGACCTTTGTGTTAAGCTGATTCACACAGTTCCAGTCTTCTATCATGAGTGCCGAGGGGGTGGTAAGACTAAACGGGTGATATGTATTCATGGAGATCCAACCTTTCGACAAACATTAAAAAAGCGTAATTTCCCACTCATTTTAACACAATTTTAAGCATACGTTTAGCGGCTGATTGAAAAATGAGATAAATAAATGTGCCGGAAACATTGAGATTTCCGGCTTTTTACAAGTGAAGGGAGGATTACGCTCCCCCCTTTGGTTCATTTACACGCACTAAGATGACATCTTCCCCAATTTTAACTATATTTCGCCAAGGAATGATCATTTCCTCTTCTTTTCCGAAAAAACCGAGAACTTTTCCGCTTCCGCCTAAAATAATCGCCTGAATTTTTCCCGTTGTCACGTTAATATCAATATCACCGATGCTTCCGAGTTTTTTTCCGTTCGACACGTTTACCACATCTTTTATTTGAAATTCAGATATGCTGATCATCCGTATCACGCCCTTTGCCCGTTCTTTTTCCTATTATATGAACGGCCGGGCTGAACCTTGTCACATCGGGCAATCTTTTTTGCGGCTGCACCAGCCGAGGATAAATCTCAGTATGATTTTCGTATAGTCCATAAGCTCATCAACGGACACTTCCTCGTTTACGGAGTGGGCGTTTTTTAAATCGCCGGGGCCGTATATGACGCTCGGAATCCCGGCATGATAAAGCCACCCTCCGTCTGTTACGGTTTGGGAAACATCAATGACGGGCTCCTGTTTTTTGACGGCTGAGTGTGATGCAGCCAAGACAGAAACTGCCGGATGGTCCGGGTCGATTTTCAGCGCCGGGAACACCTCTCCTCTGTCTTCAATCATCGAAGATCCGCCCCATTTGAACACCGGCCTGTTTTCTTTGAGCCACAGATCACTGTCAGCGACACGATTAATATAGTCTTCGATTTCTGCGGCTGCTTGTTCGTGCGTTTCGTTCGGATAAAAGTGGACGGTGATCCATAACCGGCATTCATCGGCGACAAACGCTGCGTGTCTTCCGCCTTCAATGACGGCGGGGTTGATCGTATTGGTGCCGGTCGCAAAGCCGGGATAGCTTTTCGTTACCGCCCAGTGGCGCTCCAGCTCTCCCAAGGCAGCGATGATTTTCGCCATTTTTTCGATGGCGCTCGCTCCGAATGTGCCTCCGCCCGCATGAATCATATTGCGCCTCATGCCGTCATGAAATGTTTGTTTGCTTTTCAATTCTATCCAGCCGGTGATGACACCGCCCTGCCCTTGAATATGCAGGCTGCTCGTATCCGCGACAACCGCAAAATCCGCGTGGTAGCCGCGTTTGCAGCATTCCAGCGTCCCCGCCTCACCGACTTCTTCTCCGATTACAGACTGTACAATGAGGTCGCCCGGAAGCTTAATGCCGGCATCATGGATCAGCTTCAGAGAGAAAAGAACACACGCCAATCCCCCTTTCATATCAGCGGCGCCCCTTCCGATCAGCATGCCGTCTTTTACGAGCGGCTGAAACGGGTCAGAGTGCCAGTCTTCGCCCCCGGCTTCTGCCACATCAATGTGTCCGTTTAAAATCAGGCTTTGATGCCTGCTTGAATCTGTCCCTTCTAAAACACCGACTACATTCGGGTCTTCCGGATACACATCCCACATATCGACCGAGCAGCCCGTTTCTTTTAAAAAGCCGGCCACCCACTTTTGGGCTTCTGCCGTATTTCTTGCTGGCGGGGCCGGAGTGGGAAAGGCTATCAGTCTTTCAGCAATATGTATGAAGTCGTGCCGCCGTTTCTCCGCCTGGTGTAACAGCATATCAATCTGATGCATTGGAAATCTCCCCTTTGGCTGTATCAAAAAACCCGTTCATTCATGAAATGAAACGGGTAAAAAACGGATCTTCCTCCGCTTTTTTCACCGCTTCCCTCCGCCGGCATGATCCGGATCAGGTCCGTTAAGGGTTGAGACAACGTCTCTCTCAGCCGCGTGGCAGCACCCCCAGGGTGAATTTATGTTATTTTACGGATGATGCCTCATTTGCACGTGTTAAAAACGGGCGGCCATTGTTCCATAAGACATTGACAGGCATATCGAAAAACGCTGTAAGCCGCTCGTCAGAAAGCATGTCCCTGATTTTCCCGGAGGCGAACACCTCGCCCTGTTTTAAAAGCAGCGCCTGATCAAATACCGGCAGAATTTCTTCAGCGTGATGGGTGACATAAAGGATGGACGGCGCATTTTCTTTTTCGGCGATCGACGTAATCGTGTCCAGCAGCTGCTCCCTTGCCATAAAATCAAGACCCGTCACGGGTTCGTCCAAAATCAGCAGTTCCGGATCAGCCATAAGCGCCCGCGCAATCAGCGCTCTTTGTCTTTCCCCTTGTGATAATGTTTCATACCGTCTGTCGGCATAACCGATGGCGCCCAAATCCTTCAGAAGACCGATCGCTTTTTCCCTTACTTGCTCACTCGGAGTTTCGTACAGCCCGATTGAGGCGTACGCGCCGCTGAGGGCGATTTCAAAAGCGGAGTCCGCGGCATATAATTTGTGCTGAAGACCTGCCGAAACAAGGCCGATTTTCCTTCTGAGCCTGTCACCGAGCTCTGTTTTGCCGAATTGATGGCCGAGCACCTGCATCTCTCCTGAAGTGGGGAAGTAATAAGAGCATAACATATTCAGCAAAGCCGTTTTCCCGGCTCCGTTTAATCCGTACAGCACCCAATTTTCGTTTTTCTCGACGCGCCAGTTGATATCTTTCAAAATCCATTTCCCGTTTCTTTTTAATGACACACTGTCCAGCTGTAAAATCATTGCAGTTTCCCCCGTTTGCTTTATTTAAATTTTCTAAAAACTTTTACACATTAGAATACATCACTTCTTTGCAAACGTAAACCATCGCATGAAAAAAGCCTTTAAACAAGGTTTAAAGGCTTTTTCCGTTATTGATGGATATTCTTATTCATTTGTTTAATGGCTGCCTTTTCAAGCCTTGAGACCTGAGCTTGGGATATGCCGATTTCTTCAGCGACTTCCATTTGGGTTTTCCCTTGGAAAAAGCGCTTTCGCAAAATCATTTTTTCCCGTTCGTTCAGTCTTCTCATGCCTTCTTTCAGAGCCAGCTCCTCAATCCATTGTGTATCCTTGTTGCGCTCATCGCTGATCTGGTCCATCACGTAAATCGGATCGCCGCCGTCATTATAAATCGGCTCAAACAGTGAAACCGGATCCTGGATGGCGTCAAGGGCAAACACAATTTCTTCATGGGGCACTTCAAGAACTTTGGCGATTTCCTCTGCTGTCGGCTCCCTGCTTGTCTCACTGATTAACCGCTCTCTTACTTGAAGCGCTTTATATGCGATATCGCGAAGCGACCTCGAGACGCGGATCGGATTATTATCCCGCAAATATCTGCGGATTTCTCCGATGATCATCGGTACAGCGTATGTTGAAAACTTAACATTATGGCTTAGGTCAAAATTATCAATGGATTTCATTAGTCCGATGCAGCCGACCTGAAATAAGTCATCAACATACTCTCCTCTGTTGTTAAACCTCTGAATGACGCTTAAGACAAGGCGCAGATTGCCGTTTACAAGCTTTTCCCTCGCTGAATCATCGCCCTCATCCTGTAATTGCCTAAACAGCTTTCTCATCTCTTCATTCTTGAGCACCGGTAATTTGGAGGTATCCACCCCGCAAATTTCGACTTTATTTCTTGACACGTTTTTCCCTCCCACTAGGAGCTGCTGTACAACGTTAAGTATCTCCTCGGGTGGGAAAAATATGCACCGCCATTTTACAGAAATAAACATCCGGTTGCGGCAATCCTTGCAGCAGTAAGGGCTGTCAGATGGAAAAAATTTTACACCATTTTGTTAAACTCTTTTCTCAGTCTTTTGATAATCCGCTTTTCGAGCCGGGAGATATAAGATTGTGAAATCCCCATCATGTCGGCTACATCTTTTTGTGTTTTTTCTTCTTCTCCGACAAGCCCGAAACGCAGTTCCATAATCTGCTTTTCTCTTTCGTTTAATTGCTCAAGCGCTTTTTTCAGAAGTTTTTTATCCACATTGGCTTCAATGTCTTTTGTAATAATATCATCATCTGTGCCGAGCACATCCGAAAGCAGCAGTTCGTTTCCGTCCCAATCAATGTTCAGCGGTTCATCAAAGGATACCTCTGAACGGATTTTGTTGTTACGGCGCAAGTACATTAAAATTTCGTTTTCGATACATCGCGATGCATAGGTGGCGAGTTTGATTTTCTTTTCCGGATTAAAAGTGTTTACCGCTTTGATCAAACCGATGGTGCCGATGCTGATTAAGTCCTCAATATTGATGCCGGTGTTTTCGAATTTGCGGGCAATGTAAACGACAAGACGTAAGTTTCTCTCAATCAGGATGGCCCGCGCCGCCTGATCCCCGCTCGGCAGCTTTAATAAGAGCACCTGCTCCTCTTCTTTAGACAAAGGCGGCGGCAGCGCCTCGCTTCCTCCTATGTAATATACTTCATCGCTTTTCAGTCCGAGTTTCATCAGCCATTTATACCACAAATATGTCAGACGCAGCTTAAGTTTTTTCATCTTCCTCCCCCTTCTAAATACAATGCATTTTGAGTATGATGAATAACAGACTTTTCGTCAGGAAACATGTTTTACAGCCTTCCCTGTCAGCATCTTCGGATGAACGATTCCGTCAAATTCACCGTCCGCGGATAATGGTTTCGTGCTGATGCCGATCAGGCATTTTTCACAAGCGATCATTTCGTCTTTTGTTAAAATCGTGACGTAATCCGGCTTTAAACAGAGTAAAAATTGATTGTCCTGGCCGACGCCCCTGTACGGAATCAGCCTCAGCTTATCCGCATGGCGGAACGAATCATCAAGCTGCTCTATCACTTCAAGCGGACTGGCGGATTTGATGAGGTCCGTTTCCTTTTCGCTGAGAATCGGAGCGAATTTGTCAATGCAAAGGATCATGACCGGCGTTTTTGTCAGCGGATCATACAGCTGATTCCCGGAATCCACCAATCCTTTCGCGCGGATTGTCTGTCCGCTGAATTCCGCCTGCACCATGACAAGTTCATCGTACTGAATGGACTTCGTCTCGATGTCTTCAATTCTCTTTTTCGAAAAAAACCATATGGCCGGAAATCCGATAACTACAAACATCCAGCTGATCGGGTCGCCGAATCCGGTCTGGCTTGTGACCATTACGCCTTGCTGCACAATTGATTCTGTCTGCAGCAGGGAATGTACGCCGATCATTCCCCCGCCGACGAGAAAAGTCGCGAAATAAAAGGCGAACAAATTTTGAAAAAAGTATCGGAACCGTTTAAAGCCAAAAGCCGTAAGCACGATGACTACTGAAAACGCCATTTTTCCCGCCGGATGCTCCACAAAGGGAGAAACAGGCGTAAACATCAGAAGCACAATGGCTGACCCGATGAAACCGCCGGCGGCCACTCTTCTTTTTTTCACCTGGCGTTTTAAAATAAAGGCGGTCAATAAAAGCAAAAGAGAATCAAAACAAAAGTTCAACAGCCAAATGACATCCAGATAGATTTTCACATCTGACCCCTTTCCTCTTTTGTCTTACTTATCTGTTTCTCTCTCTTGTTTCATAAGTATAAAGCAAGCTCTGTGGGAAAGTCTGTCAATTAATGTTGAGGGTAAAGTACAATTTTTAAGGGATAACCGTTTTATTTGTCGAGGGCCGAAAGGGTTGATTTCCTATTGTCCCCTTAAACTAAAAAAGCGCTGCCGTGATTTGGCAGCGCTCTGTTTTTACTCATTGATATAAAGTTTTCCTTTAGCCGTCTGTCTCGTTTCATTTCCGTAGTCATCTCTTGCGATAACGTCAATTTTTGCTCCGCTTGCTTTGATGGAAGAAGTCGCCGTCCAGTAACCCTCATATCGTCCCGGAGAAATTTCTCTCAGCGGAAGCTCTGTTGCGTTTTGGCTCCCTGCCCGGGCGTTTGTCAGAGGCAGACGGATCACGAAGGAAGCGTCTAATTTCTTTCCGCTTGAAAAAGCGATTTTCACTGATTCTCCGGCTTTTAATTCCTTATCCGCTCCGGGAACCAATCCGGAAATGACGGGAGCATTGTAATTGACATCGATTACCGTCTTTTTCGTTGTTTTGTTACCCGCTTCATCTGAGGCCGTGACCTTGATCTCATTGCTGCCGTTTTCCAGAAGGGTTCTCGCTTGATAAGAACCGTTATTTACTTCAGCTTTTTTTCCGTTCACCTTTACCCATTTTAAATGGGCGTCGTGCACTTTTCCTTTTACAGTCACTGCTTCTTTATTTGTTTTATCACCGTTTGCCGGACTGTCAATCGTCACATCCGGCTTATCCTCATCTAGTATGACCGTGACAGGGCGTGACTCATCGGTTGACCCGCTGTCTGTCACAGATGCCGCCGTCAGCCGATTGGCATCTTTAGTGAGTGTGACATCGGCCTGGAAATTGCCGTCTGCATCTGCTTTCGTTTCAGCGGCGGTTTTACCGTTATTGGTAAGACGGACAGCGGTTTTTGGTGAAGCCGTTCCTTTCACCGTGATTGACTTTTTGTTTGTAAATGATCGGTCTTCAGGCGACGTTATGTCAGGCACAGAAGCTTCGTAGTCGACCAAAGCTCTGATCATATAGTTTCCGTCTGATTTATCGGCTTTTGACCAGCGGCCGTCGAGGTATTGCCAGTTTCTGTTCGAGTACGGACTGCCGTCATCAGATGACAGGGCAGGTGTATAAGGATCGGGTTTCGTCTGGCGGAACACAAGATAAAAATCCTTTCCTACCGCGATTCCTTTTGAGCTGAGATCCACTTTGGTCCATTCGCCGTTTCGAAGCGCTTCAGCTTGGAACGGGCCGGCAATTTTGCTGCCCGGAGCTCCATCAGGGCCGGATGCATCATATACTTCTGCTTGAAATTCGGTACCTCCCGGATCAGGCCAGTCGGCGCCCCAAAATTTAAAAAGGCCTCCCGTCAGCATACCGTGTTCTTTTCCGTCTTTAAGCGTCATCTTAACGGCAGATTTGCTGCCGGCTTTAAAATATGACAGCGCGGCTTCTTCCGTCCCGTTATCATAGGCAATTTCCCCTTCATAACCGATATACGGCTTAAGCTTGACGTTTTTTTCAGCATCCCCTTTGATGTCAACAGAAAATTCGCTATTGTAAAAGCCTTTTGCCGCTACTTTGATTGTGTAGGAGCCTTCGTACGCCTTAAGCGAATATTCCCCTTTATCGTTTGTCACCGCCGGTTCAATTGCGGCATCCTCAGCCACATAAAGCGCAGCCCCTTTTACCGGTTTACCTGTTGACTGATTGGTGATGGTTCCTTTTAGCGTGCCGGACGGCATTTGCTCCAGTGTAAAGTCTGCCTGTGCGGTTTTGTCTGATTGAATAGAAACTTGTTTCGAAGCGGACTTAAATCCGTAAGCCTCGGCTTTCAGCGTATAGCTTCCCGCCTTATGTGACAGGCTGTAGCTTCCGCTTGCAGGGTCGGAATATACGGATTTCCCCGTCTCGGAGACACTGATTTGCGCTCTGAGCGGCAGGAGGTTTGTTTCACGTTTCACTCTTTTTCCGGGTGATTTCACTGCCGGTTTGGCCTGTTTCGGACTGACGGCTTTTTTCTTCAGGTGGCCGGGAGGTGTTTGTCTTTTGTGTTTATTTTTTTTGGCCGCCTTGCCGAGAGGGCTGCTTGAAAGCCGGACATCATCGATATACCATCCGTCTTCATTCAGTACTTCGTCTGACTGCATATTAAACATGAGCTTTATGTTTTGGCCTTTATACGCAGATAAATCAGCCTCTTCATCGTTCCATCCTGCGGAGTCACCATTGTAAACGGCCGCCTGCTCCCAATTTGATTTTCCTTCCGGCAGAACGAACACATACCCGTAATCAAAAAATTCTTCGAGCTTGTGCCAGCTTTTAAATTGCAAAAACAGCCTTCCTGTTTCCGGAACTTGAATCGGAGGCATTACCAAATTCATGTTGGCTGAATCGGCATAAGGGCCGGACAGATTCGTCGCATACACTTTATCTCCGGAAAATGCGGTGCCGGGCCCTGAACCCGGGGTACCCCATTCCCATTGGTCATGTGTCCCGTAACTGGACCAGCCCGCCGGCTGTGATTCAAAATCCTCTTTGTATCCCGCCGTAACGCTCGGTTTCACGTCAGCCCGGTACGTATCAGATTCTACAGAATGACCTCCGAAATCTTTTATGGTCCATTTATAACTTATCTTGCTTCCCGTTACATCCGGAATTTCCGCCTGGTATGTTCCCTTTTTTTCATCACCGCTTTTTTGAACGGCGGCTGTCGTTTTCCACTCTCCTTCATCAAACTGATAGGAAAGGATGACTTCAGTTACGCTTACATCGTCTTCTGCTGTAACCGTTAACGGAAGGTTTGCCCCTTTGTAAGCCACTGAGACCGGTTCATGGTGAAAGCTGGGCGGATTGTGATCTTCGCCCGCAGAAGAGACCTTGCCTTCTACGCTTCCGATTCCGTCCGTTACGGCAGAAACGGCATCAAAAGCGTTAACGAGACCGTGGCCGTAACCGTTATTCGGTGATTCCGGAAAAACGGAATCTGTCAGCTTTTCCGCGGTGCGCGTCAAAACGTCTTCCATTTCATCGACCGTAATAGAGGCGTTTGCCTGCCTTAACAAAGCCGCCGTCGCCGCCACATGCGGCCCGGCCATTGAAGTTCCGTCCCAGCCGCCTTCGTATGTTCCTCCAGGAATCGAAGAACGGATATTCACTCCCGGAGCCGAAATGTCCGGTTTTGTTTCATGATACGGTGAGGGGCCTTGAAGTGAGAAATCAGCGAGTTTCTTGTCGATGTCAGTCGCACCTGTCGCAAATGCTTCAGGATAATTGGCCGGATTTGCGATTGAACCCGGTCCTCCCGGTGTAAATAAGTCTTCATTTCCCGCAGAGAATTCCGGAAAAATCCCTGCCGCTCTCCACGCATTCACCATATCGCGGTACCACTCGTCCATTCCCGAACCGCCTGCCCAGGAATTATTAACAACATCCGGCGCCATCTCGGGATGCGGCGTGCCGTTTTTATCTTTAGGCGCGAGCACCCATTCACCGGCATCCAAAATATCGGCATCGGTTCCTCCGTCATCTGAAAATGCTTTTACTGCGATCCATTTCGCCCCCGGAGCCACACCGATTTGATTTGAGCCGTCAGGTTCTGAACCCGTCATGGTCCCTGTTACATGAGTGCCGTGTTCAAGATCATCGTAGGGAGCGTCTTTATGGGACACGGCATCATACCAGTTCATCTCATGATTCGGCGTTGCGGGATTTTCAGGATCGTAACCCCGGTATTTTTCCTTAAGCGCCGGATGATCCCACTGAACTCCCGTATCAATGGAGGCGACAACCGTGCCGGTTCCGTCGTATCCTGAGGCCCAGGCCTGCGGCGCATCAATTTGGCTGATATTCCATTCGATGCCTTCCTTTGCTTTGATCTCTTTTTGTTTTTTCTTCATTTGAAAAGGAGCTATTGATTGTCGTTGAGTAAGCTGACGTTTTTCATTCGGAAGAACTTTTTCTACTTCAGGAAATGAGGCGGCTTTTTCCATTACCTCTTTCGAAGCAGTGACTGCCATTCCGTTGACAATATAATAGGAATGGATGTGATCAGCCTTGCCTTTCTTTTTTTGTTTTTCCAAATATGTTTTCAGATTCTGCTGCGCATCATGAGCCGCCAGTTTTAAAGAAGAAACGACGGCTGACCGCTTTTGATATTCGATTTTTGCTGCGGAAAGCGATTGAGACTTGGCGTTTTTTTCTGCTTCTTTGACCGCTTTTTTCGTATTGGCTTTCTCTTTAAATTTGATAAGAAACGTGACTTTATCATTTTTTTCAAAACGCTTCTTGACTGAATCGGAAATCTTATGCTGAATGCTCTTAGAGGAAGAAAGATCTTTGGTGAAAGAAACTGCCCCCGGTGTGCTGTTCGCTCCGGCTGCACCCGGAAACAACAGGGAACTGACGACAATCGCGCTTAAAACGGAGCCTGTCCATCTGTTTCTCGTTTTTTTCTTCAATCGTATCCCCCCTTATTTGGTAACGCCCTATAAAATGTGTATCCCTCCTTCACAATTGGAATCGTTTGTCATTTCGATGCTGTACGTTAAATGTAGACAATCTTCCATCCAGATATTGTCACATTCTGTAGAAAGCCGTATGAAACTAAAAAACAATCAATTCGTCATAGGTATAAAGTTTCTTTTTTCACTGTATAGATCATGGGGATAGGAAGGAAGACTGGCACAAAAAAGAAAAAGGACAAAACCATGTGGTCTTGTCCTTTTTTACATCAGCCGCGTTTGTTGCGGTTTCTTAAAAATGTAGGAATGTCGAGGGCATCATCCGCCGGCTGTGATGTATGGCGGTTCGCCGTGTTTTGATGCTGTGTTTCTTCTCGTTTCGGCTCACGTTTCGCAGCGTTTTGGCTTTGAGACTTCAATCCTTGGTTTAAAGTCGGGCGCTGCGGTTTTGAGTCATCTTTTTCCTGTTCGATAAAACCGGTCGCAATAACGGTGACGACGATTTCATCTTTCAGATTTTCATTGATAACTGAACCGAAAATCATGTTGACATCAGGGTCAGATGCAGAAGCGACGATGTCGGCTGCTTCCTGCACTTCGTAGAGGCTCAGGTTTGTACCTCCCGTAATGTTCATCAAAACACCTTGCGCTCCGTCGATTGCCGCTTCCAGTAACGGACTGGAGATCGCCTTTTTGGCGGCTTCAGCAGCACGGCTTTCGCCCGTAGCGATCCCGATACCCATCAATGCTGAACCTTTGTTGGACATAATGGTTTTGACATCGGCAAAGTCCAAGTTGATTAAACCAGGCGTTGCGATGAGGTCAGAGATACCTTGCACCCCTTGGCGAAGCACGTTATCAGCTTCACGGAATGCTTCAAGCATCGGTGTGTTTTTATCGACAATTTCAAGAATGCGGTCATTCGGAATAACGATCAGTGTGTCAACGGCTTCTTTCATTGCCGTGATACCGCCTGCAGCCTGCAGCTGGCGTTTTCTTCCTTCAAATGTAAACGGTCTTGTTACGACACCGACAGTCAAAGCGCCTAAGTCCTTTGCGATTTGCGCGATAACCGGTGCGGCTCCCGTTCCGGTACCGCCTCCCATTCCGGCTGTAACGAACACCATGTCAGCGCCTTTTAGCGCTTCTTCGATTTGTTCCTTACTTTCTTCAGCGGCTTTTTTGCCGACTTCCGGATTCGCTCCCGCTCCGAGACCGCGGGTCAGCTTTTCCCCGATCTGCATTTTCACTTCCGCTTTTGACAGGTTAAGAGCTTGCGCGTCCGTGTTTACCGCAATGTACTCTACACCCTGTACTTCATTTTCAATCATTCGGTTGACCGCGTTATTACCGCCGCCTCCTACTCCGATTACTTTAATTGATGCTAAGCCGTCTATGTTTGTTTCGAAATCCAACATGCTAAATCCTCCTAATCTGCCGAATGACTATCAATCTATTCCCAAAACATGCTTAATAGTTTTTTCATTTTGCTCGGTTTGTTGTGTTCGGCTTGTGTTTTTTGTTTTGCTTTTGGACGCTGCTGCGCCTCTGGCCGCTGATGATGTTCTTCTTCGTGAGAGACCGCGATTTCCTGCACGGCTTCTTCCGGCATATGAAAGCCTATTTTTCTTCCCTGAATTCTGGCATTTCGGCAGGCAAATTGTATCAAGCCGACACCCGTCATATACTGAGGGTCTCTTACACCGATATAATTCGGGCTTGCGACCCTTACATTGTGCCTCAGCACTTCCTGTGCCAATGAAAGCACTCCGGGCATTGCGGCCTGTCCGCCGGTCAGCACAAAGCCGCCGGGCAGATCTGTAATTCCCATATGCTCAATTTCGGCTGCGGCAATCTCAAGAATCTCTTCCACTCTTGCTTCAATAATATTGGCAATTTCCTGCTGTGTAAAAGATTGCTTTTGATTCGTTCCTATGACGGTGACTTCAAATACTTCATCTTCTGAAGCCTCATCATAGAATGCATGTCCGAATTGTTTTTTTACTCTTTCAGCCTCTTCGGTGGAAGTGCGCAATCCGATCGATACATCTTTCGTGATGTTTTCGCCTCCGAGCGGAATGACGGCTGTCTCCTTCAGGTGCCCCTGTTCAAATACCGCCACCGTCGTCGAGCCGCCTCCGATATCAATCATGGCGACTCCGAGGTTTTTTTCGTCTTTTGACAAAGCCGCCGAACCGGCCGCAAGCGGCTGCAGGCAGATATCAGTAATTTCAACGCCCGCTCTCTCCACACAGCGAAGTAAATTATGTAAGATCGTTTTGGAGCCGGTAATCAGCGTGCCTTCTACTTCCAGGCGCACGCCGAGCATTTTTTTCGGATCGGTAATTTCGTCTCTTCCGTCAACGATAAACTGTTTAGGAACGACGTCAACGATCAGCTGCTCATGCGGAACTGACACGACCTGTGCCGCTTCCATTACCCTGCGGACGTCTTCAACGTGAATTTCTTTGTTTTCACTGGAAACAGCGACAACGCCGTTCGTATCTTGAATATGAATATAATTTCCATTAACGCCGACAATGGCTTTTTTCAGCGGAAAACCTACCATTCTTTCAGCTTGGTCAAACGCTTTTCTTATAGAATGAACGGTTTCATCTATATCAACGATTGAGCCTTTTTTCAACCCTTCAGACGGTACATTTCCCACTCCGATAATGTTAAGGGAATCATCTGTCATTTCTCCGACGATCACTTTTGTATTGGACGTACCGATGTCAAGACTGACGTAAAGTTCATTGTTGTTCATTCTATGGCACCTCCTCACATTTCGATCAAATTCTATTCTATTATTTGCGGAACAACAATACAATGAATGTGGCTTTACAAGTGTGTAACAAAAACAACAGCATCAACAAATTCTTATCTGATTTCTCACAATTTATGTTTAATGAAACTATTCGTTATATTCTATGTATATCCTCTTTTATATCGCATTTTTTTTATTTTTTTTAGAGACGGCCCACCTTACCGTAAGATTTCCTGTCACGGTGCCATAATGTGCAAACCAGATGCAAATATACCCGCTTTCCATTAGTCTACACTAAGATGAACCTCCAGAAAAGCTATAGATATTGCCAGAAACATCCGAAAAAAGAAGAAACAGGAGGAAAATTCCAAATGCAATGCTCATTGCAGAAGACACGCCCATTGCATTGAGAATTTTCCGCTTGTCCGGCAGCCATATCCCGGGCAAAAACAAACATAGTCATAATGATTCCGCTATCGGTTATATCGGCTGCCCCGCTGATTGTAATAGATTCTTTTGAATCACCTTTAAATTAGTTCTTTAGAACTATTAATCATTTTCTTTTTTCTTGCCGGATTTACCTTTGTTAAATTCTTCAAAATACGTAGCGACTTCTAAGTGGATAATCCCCTTTTTCCCGCCGTCCAGCTGGGAAACGATAGAAGGATAGGTCTTCATCCGGCCGGCAAACGTTTTAATAGAAGCGGTAACTACATACCCGTCGTTCATATACAGCTTGATCCGGTCCTGATCCATTTTTACCGGTGTATAATAGATTTCAGAAATCGACTGCTTTAGCGAACCGGAAAGCTTATCAAGCTGCTCCGCCATTTTGACCCGCTTTTTCGCGTTTGTCCAGTCAACCAAAATCGGGCCCGCGTCATCCGGTGTGACTTCGTTCGGCAGCACAGTGCCGTTTTCGAGCACTTCATAATACACATCATGTCGCTGCAGATACGCGATCGTCTTGTATTCTTCAATGTGAATGCTGACTTTGTTAGGAAATACTTTTGCAAGTTCCGCCTTTTTCACCAGCTTATTCTGCTCAATCTTTTCTTCTGTTTGTTTCTTGTTCAGACTCCAGAACTCGGTTTGTCCGTTATGTATATCAGAAAGCGCGTTGATCTCTTTTACAGACACGTTTTCGTTTCCGGAAACGGTGACAGAAGACACTTTGCTGATCGGCATCTGCAAGTACACGATGATCAGCACCATCATAAAAAAGAGCACAATGAATGAAATCAGCCGGCGGTTTGCTTTTTGTTTCCGCTGCTCTTTGATTTTCGGAATCCGCTCTTCAATATTTACGATTTTTTCTCTTTCATGATTTGGGTTCACTGCCTGTCCACCTCACTAAGAATGAAACAGCTTGACATTCGTCTGATTGAAAAACAAACGGCATGCTGTGATGCCGTTTGACATTTGTTAAAAGTATATCACATGAGCTCATGTAATCAGAGAACCTTTTAACGATTCCCTCCGATGATTTCAACTTCTGTATGCATGTCAACATCATACTGCTCACGGATTGTCTTTTTCACATACTCAATCAGGTCTAGAACGTCCTTGGCAGTCGCTCCGCCGGCATTGACGATAAAATTCCCGTGCATTTCGGATACTTTCGCTCCGCCGATCTGATGTCCTTTTAATCCCGCTTTTTCAACGAGGTTTCCGGCATGATTCGGCAGCGGATTTCTGAATATGCTTCCGGCGCAGGGGCTTGAATACGGCTGAGTATTTTTTCTGTAATCTTTGTTCTGCTGCATTTGCGCCGTAATGGCTTCCCGTTCCTTCTGCTCAAGCTGAAGAACTGCCTCGAGACAGACACCGGGGCGTTTTTTCTGCAAAACAGACGTTCTGTAGCTGAAATCCATCTCTTCGTTTGTCAGCCACTCGATTGTGCCGTCTTCAAATAAGATACGGGCTTTCACAAGAATCTCACTCATATCAGATCCGTGCGCCCCGGCATTCATATAGACGGCTCCGCCGATTGATCCGGGAATGCCCGCTGCAAATTCGAGACCGGACATTCCTTTTTTACTCATGGAAGTCGCAAGCCGGACGACCGAATAGCCGCCTCCGACCGTCACTTGATCACCGTCAATCTCCAAATGATCCAGACCCGCGCCCAGTTTGATGACAACTCCTCTTATGCCTTCATCAAGCACGAGCAGATTTGAACCGCGGCCGATAACCGTCCATGGCAGATCATGTTTCTTCACAATATCCATAATATCTTTGACCGCTTCCACACGGTTGGGGATGATCAAAATGTCCGCCGGACCGCCGATTTTCATCGTTGTATGGTTCGCGAGCGGTTCTTGTTCCAGCACTTTGCCGACTTCGCGGTCTCTTAATTCCTGAATTACGTTCTCCATCATAAACCTCCGCATTCCATTTGCTCTATTTTTTTATGTCTTCCATGATACTGTACAGTCTGGCTGCCGCATCCGGAACACCGAGTGATTTTGTCCGCTCACTCATGTCTTTTAAGGTTTCTTCATTCATGACGATTTTGTCCAGCGCAGCGATCAGTTTTTCTCCGCTGAGCTCGGTTTCCTTCAGTACGATTGCAGCGTCATGCTGGCTGAGCGCCTTCGCATTGACTTCCTGGTGATTGGCTGTCACATACGGGCTCGGAATAAGCACGCTCGGAATGCCGAGAGCGGTGATCTCCGCAATCGTCGTCGCTCCGGCTCTTGCCACAATGACATCAATTGATTGTAAGTACTCCGGCATTTGGTGCAAAAACGGTTTTGTCACCATGTTATCAGCGGCTTTTCCGCCTTTCAGCTCAGCCGTTACCTTCTCGTAATGCACTTCCCCGGTAATATAAAGGACTTGGTAAGGTCTCGTTTTCAATTCTTCCTGCATCTCTATAACGGCACGGTTAATGGGAGCCGCGCCTCTGCTTCCGCCGAAAATGAGCACCGTTTTTTGATTGTCTTTCAGCCCGCACTCAGTTAATGAGCGGCCTGTCTTAATTGAGACGACTTCAGAGGCTCTCGGGTTTCCCGTAAACACAACTTTTTCAGCAGGAAAATGCGATTTTGCCTCTTCAAAGCAAATTGCCACCTTATTAACATATTTCGAGAGAAACTTATTTGTGATGCCGGGCAGGCTGTTTTGCTCATGAATGATCGTCGGAATCCCCATTTTTGCCGCCGCGTATACGACCGGACCGCATACATAGCCGCCTGTACCGATAACGGCATCCGGTTTAAACTCTTTTAAATATGATTTGCTTTTCGTCACGCCTTTTAAGAAACGCATGACGGTTTTTACATTTTCAAAAGAAAGTTTTCGTTTGAAACCTGTAATTTCAATGGCGCGAAACGGAATATTTTCCCGTTCAACAATTTTTTTCTCAAGACCGTTCTCTGTTCCGATATACAAAAATTCCACATCCGGATGCCGGCGCTGAACTTCTTTAATAAAGGCCAGGGCCGGATAAATATGTCCTCCGGTTCCGCCTCCGCTTACTGCAATACGCATTCGTATGTCCCCCTTAATCACATAGCGATAACCCTGTTTTTTAGGACAGGGTTATTGATGTTGTCTGTTTTTTTATAGATAACGAATAAATCATGAGTGATGAGGCAAGATACAGATCAATACCTCGAGTACCGGCTGACATTTAAAAGCACGCCGACCGCTGCGAGCATCAGCGTCAGTGATGAGCCTCCGTAGCTTAAAAACGGCAGCGTAATTCCTGTTACCGGGATCAGCCCCGTCACAACGCCGATATTAATCATGACTTGAATAGCTATCATAGAAATAATACCGATGGCGACAAAGCTTCCGTATAAATCCGGCGCGCCGAGGGCAATCCTGACGCCCCGCCATAATAAAATACTGAACAGCAGCAATATGAGCGAACCGCCGATAAAGCCGAGTTCCTCAGATAAAATAGCAAAAATGAAATCGGTTTGCGGCTCCGGCAGGTAAAAAAACTTTTGCCGGCTTTGGCCGAGCCCCATCCCGAACAGACCGCCCGGACCTACGGCATAGAGCGACTGAATGATCTGAAATCCGCTTCCAAGCGGATCCTCCCACGGGTTTAAGTAAGAGGTAATCCGTTTAATCCGATAAGGAGCGGACAGAACTAGTGCCGCAAATCCGCTTAAACCGATGAGTCCGAGGAACGCAAAATGAGCGATTCGCGCACCGGAAACAAAAATCATCACGATGCACGTGCCCACCATTACCGTCCCCGTTCCCAGGTCTGGCTGGCACATAATAATAATAAATGCAGAAAACACGATTCCGAGCGCGGGAACGAATCCGCGTCTGAATGACGTAATATTCTTCTGTTTTTCAGAAAGAAATTTAGCCAGAAACGCGATCATCGCGAGTTTCATAAACTCCGAAGGCTGAATGCTGAACGCTCCCACTCCGATCCAGCTTCTTGAACCGTTCCGCACCATTCCGACTCCCGGAATCAGCACAAGCACAAGCAGAAAAAAGCAAATGATCAGAAGCAGCTTCGACCATGTGCGCCATGTCCAATAATCCACATTCATAATGAAAAACATGGCAATGACGCCGATCCCCGCAAACAGCAGCTGCCGTTTCGCGAAGAAAAACGAGTCGTCAAATTTATAATCCGCCCATACCGCACTTGCACTGTAGACCATAATTAATCCTATTGTTAAAAGCAATAACGTAATGATAACTAATAACAAATCAGGCGCTGTTTTTTTAGTAGTCAAAGCAATCGACACCCCAAGCATAAGTCATTTAGGGCTGCCGATGAACAGAGACAAGCCCTTACTTAAGCATATGCACGGCATCTATAAACATGTCACCGCGTTCTTCAAATGTTTTGAACTGATCCCAGCTTGCACACGCGGGTGACAAGAGGATGACGTCTCCTTCATTTGAGAGCGCAAACGCCGCAGATACTGCTTGTTCAACATTATCGACACGTTTGACATGTTGTATTCCCAGCTCATTGCCCAGTTTTTCTATCTTCGGCGCTGTCTGTCCGAACGCCAGGACCGCTTTGACATTGTCCATATACGGTTTCAGGTCGTCAAAACCGTTGCCGCGGTCCAGTCCGCCTGCAAGCAGAATAACCGGTGCTTTGAATGCGGAGAGCGCTTTGCTTGTGGCCAAAATATTCGTCGCTTTGCTGTCATTATAAAATTTACGATTCTGGATCGCAGTTACATACTGCAGACGGTGTTTGACACCGGTAAAGCTTGTCAGCACCTTCTGAATCGCTTTATTAGACGCGCCCGCCGTTTTTGCCGCGGCTACAGCGGCCAATATATTTTCTAAATTGTGCGCGCCCGGCAGTACGATGTCATCAACAGGCAGAATCGCTTCATTGCCGAACATCAGCATTCCGTCTTTAATGAATGCGCCGCTTGACAGTTCCTGGTGAACTGAAAACGGAACGGTGCCGGCTTTTCCGCTTTCGGCAAGCCGCACGACTGTTTCATCGCTTTGATTCACGATGGCCGTATCACTCTCAAGCTGATGAAGATACACGTTCTGCTTGGCTTTTTCATAGTTTTCACGGCTGTGATGATAATCCAAATGAGCGTCGAATACATTTAAAATCAGGCCGATTTCAGGTCTGAACGCATGAGTCCCCATAAGCTGGAACGAAGAAAGCTCTGTGACGATCCATTCATCACCGTCAGCATGATAAGCCACTTCACTGGCGACAGTGCCGATATTCCCTGCGATCAGCGCCTTTATCGAGTCAGCTTTCAGCATTTCATAAATCAGGGTCGTCGTTGTTGTTTTCCCGTTTGAACCTGTAATGCCGATGAATTTTGCATTGGTGATATAATACGCAAGCTCGATTTCCGTCCAGACCGGGATGCCTCTTCTTTGCGCTTCCTCCACCATGATATTTTCATACGGGATTCCGGGATTTTTGATCAGAATGGTAATGTGATGCTGATCAAAAAGTGACGTCGGATGCTCACCGCAGATGACTTCAATTCCTCTTTCTGCAAGCCTTTGGGCAGGTTCGTTCTCTTCAAAGGCTTTTTGATCATTCACGACGACGTTAACGCCTTTTTCATGAAGAATCGACGCAGCCGCATATCCGCTTTTCGCCAGTCCGAGGACCAGAAAGTTTTGTTTTTGCAAAAAAAGTTCGTTTTCCACTTATAACCACACCTCGATGTAAATTCCTAAAACGGCAAGCAGCAGTCCCGCAGTCCAGAATGTGACGACAACTCTCCATTCAGACCATCCGACCAATTCGTAATGGTGGTGAAGCGGACTCATCTTAAAGATTCGTTTTCCTGTCGTTTTAAAGCTGATGACTTGTAAGATAACAGATAAGGTCTCAATAACAAATACTCCGCCGATAATGACGAGCAGAATTTCAAGCTTCGTCAGAATGGCAACGGTCACGATCGCTCCTCCGAGCGCAAGCGAACCGGTATCCCCCATAAATACCTTGGCGGGATGGGCATTGAATACAAGAAAACCGAGAACGGCGCCGACAACGGCAACCGAGAAAATCGCAACGTCATATTGTGACTGGTTCCATGCAAGGATGGCGAAAGCGCCGAATGCGATAGCCGCGGTACCGGACAAGAGACCGTCCAGACCGTCTGTCAGGTTGACGGCATTTGAACCTCCGACAAGCATAAAGAGAACGAGGATAAAGTATCCCCAGCCGAGATCGATTGACAGATGTGTGCCCGGCACCCGGATGCCGGTTGAAAAATGGCAATAATGATATACTCCGTAAAATACAATGGCAATAATGATCTGGCCGATCAATTTCTGCTTCGACGTCAATCCGAGATTCCGTTTCATTACTACTTTAATATAGTCATCCAGAAAGCCGAGCAGGCCGTATCCGATCGTGACAAACAGCAGAAGAAACATTTCCGCGCTCAGATGCGAAAATTTCTGCGTCATGACAATCGCCGTAATGGCGATGGATACGATAATCATGACTCCGCCCATCGTCGGCGTCCCTGATTTTTTCATATGTGATTTCGGCCCCTCTTCCCTGATACTTTGGCCGAATTTTAAACGTCTTAAAAACGGGATAAGAATCGGAGATATCAGAACACTGATTAAAAATCCCATTATTATTGTAAATAAAATCACTTGCTCAAGCATTGCTCTTTTCTCCTCCCGTTTCGTTCAAACGACATACGTATTTATCATATTCACATTGTGTCCCCGTAATTCTTTTCATTTCCCTCATTCTAACACTCTTTCCTGTTTTACTTTTTATTCAGCTCAACAATAGCTCTACCCGCTACTTCGGCGTCATCAAAGTCGAATGTTTCATTGCCGATCTGCTGATAGGTTTCATGCCCTTTCCCGGCAATCAGAACCACATCTCCCTTTTTCGCGTTGGCAATGGCAAAAAAGATAGCCTGCTCGCGGTTTGCGATACTGTGATAGTAAGTGCCTTCTACCCCTCTTTCCATATCTCTTAATATGGCCAGCGGGTCCTCGCTTCTCGGGTTATCTGAAGTAAAAATCGGTTCGTCGGCAATCCGCACCGCAATTTCCGCCATTTTCGGGCGTTTCGTTTTGTCCCGGTCTCCGCCGCATCCGACGACGACGAAAAGCTTGCCCTCTGTCATGTCTTTACATGTATTCAGAACGTTTTCCAGACTGTCAGGCGTGTGCGCGTAATCGACGATCACAGGAAACGGCTGATTATGATTCACCAGTTCAAACCGGCCTCTGACACCTTGCAGCTCTTCAAGAGCGCTTGTGATCGTATCAAACGGCAGACCCGCTGCGATCGCTGTCGCCGCTGCAGCCAGTACGTTATACACGTTGAAGCGGCCGACGAGTGAAACCGTGATCTGCTTTGTTCCTTTTGGCGTAACGAGTTCAAAGCTTGTGCCTTGCGCAGAGATCTCGATTTGTTTCGCCATGACATCGGCATCGTTCTCGATTCCGTATGTAAGGATGTGCGCCGCCGTCACTTTTTCAAAATAAGCACTGGCTTTGTCATCTGCGTTTAAAACGGCCCGCTTCGGCTTTTCGTGGTTAAAGGAGCCGCCCAGCTGGGAAAACAGGAGGCTTTTAGCCTGTCTGTAGTCTTCCATCGTCTTGTGATAGTCTAAATGGTCCTGCGTCAGGTTCGTGAATACGGCGATATCATAATCGCAGCCGTGAACCCTGCCGAGTGACAGAGCGTGAGAAGACACTTCCATAATAGCTGTGTCAACATGCTCATCATTCATTTTCTTGAACGTTTTTTGCAGTGTGACGCTTTCGGGCGTTGTATTTTTGACCGGGAATGTCTCATCCCCGATTTTAATGTACATCGTTCCGATTAAACCGGTCTGCCTTCCCGCTTTTTTGAAAATCTCATCAACCATGTGCGTCGTTGATGTTTTGCCGTTTGTGCCGGTGATGCCGATAAGCTGAAGCTGCTTTGTCGGCTGCCCGTAAAACGCGTCAGAAAGAACGCTGAGCGCCCGCTGTGACCGGCGGACGATAATGACAGGAACATCGACGTCAAGCTCTTTCTCGGCAACGATGGCCGCTGCGCCGTTTTCTGCGGCTTTTTGGGCGAAATCATGTCCGTCTACCGTATACCCTTTTATACATACAAAAAGACTCCCTTTTCTCACTTCCCTGGAGTCCATCTCAATTGAAGTTATGTCAGGGTCATGAAAGTCATTTTGAACAGGTTCGGCCATTAAATATGTAAGCAGCTTTGTAAGTTTCATTGTATCAAACCTCTCAGAAATTCTATTCATTCTTTTATCATGATAACCGTTTATAAAAGTCAGAATGGCTTTTAAACATACAGTTCATATTTTAGCGTAAATAAAAGGATACATCCAGTTAATCTTAAAAGTTATCTTCTTTTTTTCTCTTTATGATAAGAGGCAGCCGAAAACAATCGGCTGCCTCAAAAAGACTCATTCTTCACTCAAGTAAACACGGATCTTTGAGCCTTCTTTTACTTTCGTTCCGGCTGCAGGTGATTGTTTCACAATTTTGCTTCCTTTTCCTGAGGAGTCTATATTCAAATTGACAAGCAGCGACTCAAGATCAGAGACAGACATCCCTACAACATTCGGAACCTCTATTGTTTTTGTGTCGTTCCATTGATATTTTTTCTCGATTTGATTTTTTCGCGGTTTGACGCCGAGCTCAGGCAGACTGTCTCTCATCATATTTCCGACAATCGGCGCGGCGACGGTTCCCCCGAATTGAATCGTACCTTTCGGATTATCAACCGCGACATATACGACAAGGCTCGGGTCATCAGCCGGCGCAAAACCGATAAAGGAGACGATATGGTTGTTTTCGAGATATTTGCCGTCTTTAACCTTTTGTGCGGTACCTGTTTTTCCGCCGACGCGATATCCTTCCACAAAGGCATTCCGCCCCGTTCCCTGAGCGACGACGCTTTCTAAAGCATATCTGATCTGCTTTGACGTTTCCTGGGAAATAACTTGCCTTTTCGCAATCGGCGATTGTTTCTTAACGGTTTTTTTCGTAACGGGATCAACCCACTCTTTGGCGATAAACGGAGTATAAAGCGTTCCGCCGTTTATTGCCGCGGAAACGGCTGCCACCTGCTGAATCGGCGTGACGGAAACCCCTTGTCCGAAAGCGGTTGTCGCCTGTTCGACCGGTCCGACTCTGTCAAGCGGGAATAAGATCCCCGTTCCTTCCCCTTGCAGATCAATGCCTGTTTTCTTTCCAAAGCCGAAGTCCTTAATATATTGAAACAGCTTTTGTTTTCCGAGCCGTTCCCCCAGCTGTACAAACCCGGGGTTGCAGGAATTTTGAACGACTTCAAGATAAGATTGCGAACCGTGGCCGCCCTTTTTCCAGCATCGGAGGCGGGCGCCGTCGACCTCGGCAAATCCTTTGTCATAAAAGTGGTCTCTTTGCAAGTTTACTTTTTGCTCTTGGAGAGCCGCCGCAAGCGTAATAATCTTAAAGGTCGAACCCGGTTCATATGTGCTCCATACCGGCAGGTTCCGGTTGTAAACGGACGGATCCACCGATTGATAGTCAGCCGGATCAAAATCAGGACGGCTTGACATGCCGAGCACTTCCCCGTTTTTCGGATTCATTGCGACCGCAATCATTCCATCCGGGTTATATTTCGCCGCTGCATTGTCGAGCTCCCTTTCTATAATCGTCTGAACCTTGGCATCAATCGTCAATTTCATATCAAGTCCGTCTTTCGGAGGGTTGTAATCATCCGCTTCATCAGGCATTTTCTTCCCCTTGGCATCCGTATAAAATTTCACAGATCCCTTTACACCTTTTAAGTCATCATCATAATAAGCCTCCAATCCGAGAAGGCCCTGGTTATCAATACCGGCAAAACCGAGAACATGGGACAAAAAGCTTCCGTACGGATAATGGCGGATGCTGTCTTCAGCCACATAAACCCCCTTTAAGTCGAGCGCTTTGATTTCTTTCGCTTTTTTATTGGAAATTTTCCGCCCCTCGGGTGAGATTTTTTCTATGGAGGTTTTCTTAGTAATGTGTTTGTAGACCTTCTCTTCCGACATATTTAAAACTGACGCGAGAAGCTTGCCCGTTTTTATGGGATTTTGGATCTGGCGCGGTACGACAAAGACGGTCGGCGCGCTTTTATTAGTAGCCAGCTTCACGCCGTTTCGGTCAAGAATCTCTCCCCGCTCAGGCTCAAACGGCAAATTCCGGCTCCAGGAATCCTTAGCCAGTGAAGTCAGCTTTTCTCCCATCACAAATTGGACATAGCCTAATCTGCTGTCAATGATCAAAAAAATGATTACGCCAAAAAGCAAAACCAGTAATAAACGTTTTCGAACCGTTACATTTGAAACGCGCAAGGGACCGTCCACTCCTTATTTAGGCTTGTTTCAATTTATGCCTCAGCTTGGACACATAGAACGGCGGCGTATAAAAAAGAAGCCCGCGGGCATCCGCGGACTTCTCTGTCCCGTTAATCAGGATTTTTAAATTTCACCTTGATCACGGTATTTTCTTTCAGTTCTTTGCCTTTTTTCACACTTTGGCTTGAAGCGTAACCTTCACCGCTCACATCAATGTGAATACCTGATACTTTGCTGAATTGAAGCACTTCCCGTCTCGACCATCCGGACATATCCGGCATCGTCATCTTTCCGTCTGTTTTTAAGAAGATTTTCTGATTGGTGATCACATCTTCTCCAGCTGTCGGATACTGCTCTTTTACGGCAACATCGCTGCCAATGACAATCGGTGTGAGATGTTCATTTTTCGCTTCCTTCTCAGCGCTCTTGACCGTCTTATCTGTCAGGTCAGGCATCTTTTGGCTTTTCGTTTCTTCCTGACCGGAATCTGTTTTTTCCGTCGGTTCAATATTCAGGTAGTGGAGGCTGTTTTTCATCGTCGGGTTAAAGATTTCCGCGACAGGATCAGAGCTGCTTTGACCCGCTTTTAATTGCGGCTGCTGCACGGCTACATAGATGACGAGCTTAGGATCATTTTTCGGCGCCATGCCCATGAATGAAAACACATAGTTGCTCGTTCCCTTTAAATATCCGCCCGTCCCGGCGATTTGCGCGGTTCCCGTTTTACCCGCGACGTCAAATCCTTCAATTTTATAAGGTTTTCCCGTTCCGATGTCTGACGTCACGACTTCTCCGAGCAGGTTCCGGACTTTTTTCGCCGTATCGGCTGAAATCGGCGTGCCTACTTGCTCTGGTTTTGTCTGCTTGACGACTTTTTTCGTATCGGGGTCGACAATATGATCAATGACGTAAGGTTTCATCATTTTGCCGTTATTGGCAATCGCCGTGACGGCCTGAAGCTGCTGGATCGGCGTTATCGCCGATGCTTGGCCGTAAGCCGTAGACGCTTTGTCAAAATCATATTTGTAGTTAATTTTACTTGATACTTCACCGGGCAGATCAATCCCTGTTTTTTGATAGAGCCCGAATTTGTGCAGGTACTCATTAAACCGGTCAAACCCCAGTTTTTCGTTGGCCAGTTTGGCGAAAGCAACATTGGATGACCTCATGAGGCCGTCACGGAAGCTTGTCATACCCCATCCGGCGCCATCGTTCCAATCTTTAACAGGCCCGCCTCCCACTTTATATGTTCCTGATTTATATTTCTCGTTTGCGGAAAACACATTTTCCTGAATCGCCGCGGCAAGCGTAAAGATCTTCATCGTTGAACCCGGTTCATACGCGTACGACACTAAGTCGTTGTAATAATTGGTGACGTTTCTGATATTCGGGTCGAAACTCGGACGCTGCCCCATCGCAAGCACTTTGCCTGTTTTCGGTTCTACGACAGCCGCCATAATTTTTTTCGGTTTATATTTTTCCGCTACTTTCGTCATGCTGTCTTCTAAAAAGGTTTGAATTTTCTGATCAATGGTTAAATATACATTGTCACCGTTTTTAGGTGCGGTGATTTTTTCTTTGCTGTTCGGAAGTTTCCAGCCGGATTTATCACTTTCGTAAGTGACAGATCCGTCGCGTTCCGTCAGATAGTTGTTCAGTATTTTTTCAAGCCCTAAAGAGCCCTGTATCTCGTTTGTTTTTTCATTCACATCGGCATAGCCGAGAACATTTGACAAAAATATGCCGTTCGGATAGTAGCGCTTCGTATCTCTTAAGAAAGAAATACCCGGAAGATTCATTTTTTCGATCTTTTGTTTTTTCGCATAAGAGATATCGCGGCCGGCTGAACCGAATTCCACCTGCTTCGCGCCATCCCTGTTTAAGATGTCCAGAATCTCGCTTTTATCAAGATTGATAACGGTCGCCAGTTTTTCCGCCGTTTTCTCTTTGTCTTTGACATGCTGAGGATGCTTCTTGTCGGTCGTCATCTTTTTATCAAGCACGGCAATGAGCTTATATGTCGCCGTGTCCTCTGCAAGCACTTTGCCGTTCCGGTCAAGAATAGAGCCGCGGCTCGCTTCTATCGTCCGCTTTTTTTCGTGCTGCTCGGTCGCTTTTGTTGCAAGTTCTACACCGTTTGCTTTACCGGTTAATTGAATGTACGCCATTCTCCCGAGAATGACAAAGAAAAAGAGAGCGAAACAAATACTGAGTATCGCTGCTCCTCTGTTCATAAACTTATTTTTTTTCGGCATGGGTTATCATTCCTGTATGTTTTTCACTTTTTTATCTTTCAGATTCAAACCGTGCTTTTTGGCGATATCCATCAGGCGCTGCGGCTGGCTTAAGTCAGCAGCCGTCTTTTCGAGATCACCGATCTGCTTATTCTTCTCAGATACTTTCTCCTCCAGTTTTTGCACCTCAATATTGGATTGGTACGCCGCGTATGCCTTTGATACGATAAACATTGATGTGGAGAGAACGGCAATGGCAAACAGGACGAGCAGCACCTTTTCCCCGAGTGTAATGGAAGCCCTTTTTTTGACAATCACCTTTTTTTCGGGACTTATCACTGGCCGTTGTTGTTTTTCCTGCTGGTAAGCTAAGTTGCTCATAGGCTGATGACCTCCTTTAATGTTGTCATTTGCTGCCCGTTATTTTCGTTTCTCCGCAATGCGGAGCTTCGCTGACCGGGCGCGGTTATTTTCTTCAAGCTCCTCTTTTGATGCCGTAATGGGCTTTCTCGTAATCAGTTTTAATTCCGGTTCAAATTCTTCCGGTATCACGGGAAGACCCGGAGGCAGTTCGGGAAGTGATGATTTTTCCTTGAATGTCGTCTTGCACATTCTGTCTTCCAGCGAGTGAAAAGTGATCACAGACACCCTTCCGCCCGGCTTCAGCACCTCTATCGCTTGCAAGAGGGCCTCTTCAAATACTTGAAGCTCGTCGTTTACGGCGATTCGAATGGCTTGGAATACACGTTTGGCCGGATGACCTCCGCTTCTTCTCGCCGGAGCCGGTATCGCGTCCTTTATTAGATCGACCAGTTGGCCGGTTGTTTGAATAGGCGATTTTTCTCTAGCCTCTTCAATTTTTCGGGCGATCTGCTTGCTGAATTTTTCTTCTCCGTATTTAAAGAAAATCCTCACAAGGTCCTCATACCGCCATTCATTTACGACTTCTTTCGCCGTAAGGGCGGCCGACTGGTCCATCCTCATGTCCAGCGGTGCGTCATGATGATAGCTGAATCCCCGTTCCGGTGTATCAAGCTGCGGAGAGGATACTCCTAAATCAAATAAAATTCCGTCGACACTCGTAATGCCGTGTTCATGTAAACACTCTTTTAAATAACGAAAGTTGCTTTTCACCAGAATAAGCTGTCCTTTGTATTCGGACAATGTTTTCTTTGCGTTTTCAAGTGCTGTGTCATCTTGGTCAAGGGCGATCAAGCGTCCTTTTTCCGATAATTGCTGCAATAAATATGTACTGTGCCCGGCGCCGCCAAGGGTGCAGTCCACATAGGTTCCGTCCGGTTTGATATTTAAACCGTCGACGGTTTCACGAAGAAGTACTGTCTTATGCTGAAACATTTGTGTCGGTCCCACCTTTATAAGGAATGAATTGAATTGTCAGTTGTTGTTGTGATGCACGAAGATCCATTATATATCAAATCCAATCATGTTTTCAGCAATTTCAGCGAATGAATCTTCTTGCTCTTCTGTGTATTGTTCCCATATTACCTTACTCCACAATTCAATTCGATTGGAAACCCCGATGACAACACATTCTTTTTCCAGTTTTGCGTAATTCAGAAGAGATGACGCAATATTAACCCTTCCCTGCTTGTCCAGTTCGCATTCGGTCGCACCGGAAAAAAAGAATCGGGTAAATGCGCGGGCGTCTTTTTTGGTGAGCGGCAGAGCCTTCAGCTTTTCTTCAATCAGCTTCCATTCATTCATCGGATAGCCGAAAAGGCATTGGTCCAGTCCTCTGGTCAGCACAAACTGCTCACCGAGGCCTTCTCTGAATTTTGCGGGTACGATCATGCGGCCCTTTGCATCAATTGTATGCCGGTATTCACCCATAAACATGATAAGGACCCCCACTTTCTCCCCTAAACTCACCACTATCCGCCACTTCTCTCCACAACCTCATTTTACACTGTTTACACATAAAAAAAAACCCTGAACTATTCAGGGTTCTTTAAAACTTTATTTCAAAGTTTGACAATCTGATGTTGGTTTTGAAAAGAAAATGGCAGATGTTTGAAGGTTGTGAAGAATTTTGGACCGTAGCGGTTCAGATAATACATCACATTCCAAATCCGTTCCTGCGGAGCGCCGAGCGGTCTGATGCTGTTTTGGATTCTTTCATAGTCACGCAGCACAAAGCCTTCTTTTTCTTCAATTCTTTTCGTTACCGTCCGTTCTAAAAACAAGAGCTGATCTTGAATGAAAGCGGCATTCTTCTGTAAGAGCGGCTCAAGGCTTGAATCGACCTTCAGCGCTTCGTCCCTTGCGCTTTTATGGACAGCTTCAATCTGAGACTTCGCCTGCTCCATTACAGAAGAAAACTCTTCCGGAATCTGCTCTTCAAAATAATTGTCTTTCAGGTGTCCGGTGCCGTGTTCGATCGCTTCCTGAAGCGGGATATTCCGTTCTGAAAGCTTCTTTTCAATATGGCGCTCAAGAATCGTAATGTTCAGTCTCGGCACTACCGGCGTCATGCGAAAGCCCATTAATGAGAAAGCCTGCTTCAGCTCACCCCAATAATTGATCTCCCCCGGTCCCGCGATAAACGCCAGAGTCGGGATGAGAAACTCCTGCATAAGCGGCCTTGTCACAACGTTATTGCTGAAACATTCCGGTTTTTCTTCCATATGGGAATGAAGCTCGTCGTTCGTCCACTTCAGGTCAAGCTCCTTAATGACAAAAACGCCGTTTTCTTTTTCAATTAAGAAACGCTCTCCCTCATGTTCGTAAAACAGATTGGCCTGATCTTTGTCCGATTCAATAATCGGTTGATAACCGGCTTCCCGCATAAAACGCTGCTGGTCTGAAACGGCTTTGGCAAGCTCATGATTGTGTTTTAAAATCTGCTGAAACATACCCGTTTCGAGCTTTTTAATCCCCGGATCTCCCGAATTCATCAGAATAAGGCCTTCTTCTTGAAACAAGTCGGCGATCAACAGCTCAAAAAAGTCCGTGAATGTCTCTGATGAGCGTAAACATCGCTTCACGTTTTGAAGGAGTGTGTTTGTGTGATCCGTTTCCTCAAAAGCAGCGAACACTTCATCAATCCAAGCCGCGCATTTTTCCTGATCAAGCTCGGTTTTAGCCGCCGATGTTTTTTTCCAGTACGACTGCGGCAGTTTCTGTTTCACCGGACCTTTATTCTCTGTTGACGTATGCACAAAATTGATTTCTTCCAGATCGTGATCTTCACCCGCCACCCAGAAAATCGGAACGACAGGAATCTGTAACGCCTCTTCCTGCTGTCTGGCAAGTACGATAATGGAGATAATTTTATGTATGGTGTAAAGAGGCCCCGTTAAAAGACCGGCCTGCTGGCCGCCTACAACCGCTGCGCTTTTTGGATCTCTCAGTTTTTCGATGGAGGCCTGCATGGCGGCGGAGTGAAATTTTTCGTGATAGGAGGATAAATAATCCGCTAATTCCTCTCTGGCAAACGGCCGCGAAGACAAGTCATGGAGCCGCTTTTGCCATACGTCCTCTGAATGAATATCATAATCAAAAAATGAAGACATGTTTTCTCCA
Source organism: Bacillus sp. FCW2 (assembly GCF_021228595.1). NCBI lineage: Bacteria > Bacillati > Bacillota > Bacilli > Caryophanales > Bacillaceae > Bacillus > Bacillus sp. FCW2. Next base: position 2,018,546 of record NZ_CP089436.1, read on the forward strand.
TCTATATAGTGCTGCACAAACTTATTTTGACTTTTGATGGAAAGTTCAGTTAGCTGCATCTGTCTGGAACTTCCTTTCTCCAATAAATAGTTAGGTTTCCGAAATGAGTATAGCATGTTACCGGAAAACCTCAAAAGACTTTGTTTCAGTTTCTTTCTAACGCTTTTATGCTGCGGTGTAAAAACGTGAGATGAACGGCCGGCAATCCGCAGCTTTCCGCTTCTTTTACAAGGTAGCCGATAATCGCATCAACCTCTGTCCGCCTGCCTGCCATGATATCGACGAGCATGGAAGAATGATTTTTTTCCGTCAGTCTGCACACTTCGCAAACCTTGTTCCACGCTTTTTCTCTATCGGCGAGGCCAAGAATTGTCTCCGCTTCTTCAAATACGTTTCTCATATACTTTTTGTAAGCGTCATTTCTTAACAGCTCTCCGTTTTTCACGCGCAGCAATGCAGTTAACGGGTTGATGCATACATTTATGATCAGTTTTCCCGTTAACAGCCGATACCAGTCGTTTTCATCATATACGGGAAAATCCCGGTGCATGCCGGAAAAGATGCTTTTGATCGTTTCCGGCCGGGATGCGCTGAATACACTCCATCTTACGGCTCCCGCTCCCGTATGTTCAACGGCATGATCTGATATCTTTTTTGCTCCGTGCTCAACTGTGCCGGCATAAAGCGAATGATCTGTTTGCCAATCTTTCATGTCGTGTATGTGTCCCATGCCGTTTTGCAAAAACAGCACATTCGTCCCTTTTATCGTCTCAAGATCCCGCAGCACAGCACTGAGCTGATGCTGTTTAACGGCTGCGATTAAAAGGTCGAATCCGGAAGTGATGCCTGTTTGCGCTCTGCATGCCGCCGTACATTCTATTCCGTCTTTCAAAAGCCGTATACCGCCTGAGTTAATCGCATCAGCCTGCTCCGTCCGCCGCGTAATGACCGTTACCTGATGGCGGGACGATAAGTAGTAAGCACATAAAAGGCCTACCGCTCCGCCGCCGATAATTCCGATTTTCACACTGTCACACCCTATATCTGCATTTTTCCATATTATCATAGCAGAAGCCGCCGCAAATTACTTCAATTTCGTTTTGAGCAAAAAGACTGGCAAGCATATTATAGTTGGAATTTTCAATTAAAGCGTTTACAATAATGGTAGAACACAACAAAGGGGGAGTTTGTGTTGAAAATAGAGCGACTGCTCATCAACTTTAAGACACTCGAAGAATTTAAAAGGTTTAAGGAATACGGGATGCAGGAGCTGTCGATGCTTGAAGATCTTCAGGATAATATCATTGAAAATGACAGCACCTCGCCTTTTTACGGGATTTACTTCGGGGATAAACTAGTGGCGAGAATGAGTTTATATCAGGTAAACGGAGGCACGAATCCGTATTTTGATCAGCGTCAGGACTTTTTGGAACTTTGGAAGCTTGAGGTTCTTCCGGGCTATCAAAACAACGGATACGGAAAAGCGCTTGTTGATTTTGCAAAATCCTTCAGAATGCCGATCAGGACAAATTCACGCATGAAATCAGCAGATTTCTGGGATAAGATGAATTTTGAGCCCGTTAAATATGATATGGCGCGTGATAAAGGAGAAAATCCTTATATCTGGCATCCCGATATGGACGGTGAAATGACATCCGGAGAAACGGCATAATAAAAAACCGGCCGGGCCGCCGCCCCCAGGCCGGTTCATTTTACAGGCTCTGCGCCGATTTTCTGTCGTCTTCTTTTGAATTTACCATCCTTCTCGCTCTGTCCATAATGTCAATTAACGCTTTATAATCTTCTTCCGTCATCTCCAGCTTGTTTCTCAAGCTTTCATTTTCCTCACGCAGATCCTCGACTTCTTTTTGCAGCGCGGTCAGCTGTTCTGTGAGTTTTTCTTTTTCATGACGCACATCCGCTGCGGCCGGCGACTCTTTAAATTGCTGCAGAAACAAAATGACATCATCAATGGACAGCTCTTTTTCTCCTTCCGCCCTGCGGATCGGAGGCTGTTTGACGGTTCCCGGCATATTGGCGGAATGCACCCCGATCTGCTTTCTTAATTCCTTCCGCTGTTTTTTCGCCAGTTCTATCCCTGACTGATATTGTTTTCTGACATAAGAATTCCATCTGAACCCGCAGGCGGCAGCCGTTCTCGTCAGCGCTCTGCCGACTTCTTCAAAAGCGGAAAGCTGGGTCCCGCCTTCCCGAATATGCCTGAGCACCACTTCGGCCAGCAGCAAATCTTCATCTTGCGTCCACGCGTCTTGTCTCGTTATCGTCAATCGTATCTCCCTCCATATTTGCTCATTTACCTCATACATATGCCGCTGATAGATTAGATAGACTACTGGCGCTCACAATTTTTTCGGCGGAAGCAGGCCGGAGGGGCAAAAAAAAGAAAAGCGCAGGAACCGAGATTCCCGCGCTTTTCTTCATACATTAATTGCTTTTAACATTTATGTCTTTGCCGTTGTATGATCCGCATGCTTTACATACACGGTGAGACAATTTCATCTCTCCGCATGACGGGCATTCTGTCATACCAGGTACATTTAGTTTGAAATGTGTACGGCGCAATCTTTTTTTCATTTTAGAAGTTCTTCTAAAAGGTACAGCCATTATTCCCACCTCCTTAAAGAGTTAAGATTCATCATCTTGTGTTAAGAGCTTTTTCAGATCCGCAAGTCTGGGGTCGATTTGATTTTTCTTGTCTTCCTCAGAAATCACTTGCCAATCCTTCCCCACTTGGGGAGCGGCTCCTTCTTTTTGTTCAGTTTCACAAAAGACTTGCATAGGAATTTCTAAAAGAATCTCTTCTTTTACGATCGGAGTTAAGTCGACGGTATCGTCTTCAGCAATATGAACGTCCTCATCTTCTATATCATCCGACTTATGAAATCTAAACAGTTCTTTTGTCGCGATTGTAAATGGATACGGCACATCAACTAAAGTTCTTGAGCACGGCAAAACCATTTCGCCTGAAATCGTAAAGTCAAACGAAACTTGCTTGGATTCAATCTCCGCGTGGCCCTTCACCCGGACGGGAGAAATGCGGCGGATGTCAGAATTCAATTTTGTCAGCTCATTTAACTCAACTGTTTCATCAAATTCAAAGCTCTTTTTCGCCATTTGATGAAGCTGATAAATCGTCCATTTCATTTGTATCACCTCAGGAAAGCAACAAACATGATTATAGCTTTTCAGAATGTTTTTGTCAATATTTTTTCTTTACAGCATAATGCCGCCGTCATGCAATCGTTGACAGCCGGATAGGCTATGCATACACTAAACGAAACGGACTAAAATATGCACTTCATTTGCAAATGTACCACACGAAGCAAAACATAGCAAGAAAGGCGGGACAAATATGAAAGCAGTCGGCCTGGTTGTTGAATATAATCCCTTTCATAACGGACACCGCTATCATGCGGAACAAGCAAAAATCAAAACGGACAGCAGCGTCGCGGCGGCGGTGATGAGCGGCCCTTTTTTGCAGCGCGGGGAACCGGCCGCCGTCTCAAAGTGGGCCCGGACAAAAATGGCGCTGGAAAACGGCGTGGATATCGTCATTGAGCTCCCTTATATATATGCCGTACAAAAAGCGGAATTATTCGCGCGCGGCAGCGTTTCGCTTCTTCATCATTTAGGATGCAGCAGCTTGTTTTTCGGCAGCGAAAACGGGCGGATCGAACCCTTTATTGAAGCGTCTGAAGCGTTCAGCCGAAAGGAAGATGACTGCAGCCTGATTCTGAAAGAGGAGCTGAAAAAGGGTCTCAGCTATCCGGCCGCCGCCTCAAAAGCTTTTTCACACATATTCAAAGGGCGGGACATGCTCGATTTGTCCAAGCCGAACAATATTCTCGGTTTTCACTACGTTAGAGCGATACACACCTCCGGTTCCGCTATGAAGCCTTATACAACAGCCAGAATCGCTTCCCAATATCATGACGCCGAGCTTCCCGGAGATAACAGCCGGATAGCCAGCGCAACAAGCATCCGGAGAGCGCTGATAGAAAAAGGAACGGCGGCCGCAAAGAGCTTTCTCCCGGAAGCATCTGCGCGTCAGCTGGAGGCATACAGAAATTCATACGGAATATGGCACAGCACGGAAGACTATTTTTCATATGTAAAATACAGCCTCAGCACTCTTTCCGCTGAAGAATTGAGCCGAATCTATGAAGTGGAAGAAGGCCTTGAGCACAGAATTCTGCGCACCATCAGACAAGCCCGATCCTATCGCGAAATGATGGAACGATTGAAAACAAAACGATACACGTGGACGAGGCTGCAGCGGATGAACACGCACATTCTGACACGGACGAAAAAAGAAGACATGCATCGGCTCTTGCAGCCTTCAAGCGCTCCTTATATCCGTCTTCTCGGAATGACGAAAAAAGGACAGGCGTACCTGTCGGCAAAGAAAAAAGAGCTTACCGCACCTCTCGTCAGCAAGCTCTCTTCTTTCTCTCATCCCGCTCTGGATCTGGACATACTGGCGGGACGGGTTTACAGCCTGCCGATAAAAGAACCTGAACGCACATTGTTTGAGAAGCAGGAATTTTCACAAGCCCCGATCCGCTATGATGAAGACGAAAAGCGTTTTTTGAATGCGTAAAAAAAGCACCTGACTGT